>CAVSCQ010000018.1:0-18810 GCA_963726465.1 uncultured Solirubrobacterales bacterium | reverse complement strand
CCGCCTCGCTTCGCGAACACGGTGTACCCAAGGGAACGCTCAGTGCGACGGACTCTGGGTGAGTGCGGGCGGGCTCTAACCGGCTACTATCCAGCCACCATCGACGTGGATTACTTGACCGGTGATGTATCCGGCTCCGTCTGAAGCTAGGAGAGGACGGTTTCGGCGATCTCCTGCGGCTTGCCGAAGCGTTTGAGCGGATTCATCGCGATCGCCTCTTCGATGTGCTCGGGCAAGACTCCCCACTCGGTCTCCCATTCGCCGGAGATCGGGCCGGGGGCAACCGCGTTGACGCGGATCTCCGGGGCAAGGTCCCGGGCCAGGGTGGCGGTAAACCCTCGGATCGCACCCTTGGCGGCAGAGTACGTGACGGGGACGAAGTTGATTGCGTGTCGGGGTTTGTCCCATTGCCGTAGGTGCTCGAGAAGTTGACGATGGCCCCACCGCCACTCGCGAGCATCACCGGTCTCACGGCGTGACACATCCGCATGGCTCCGATCACATCAACCTGCAGCAGGGCGCTCGCCGCGGCGGTGTCCAGTTCGCGGAATCTCACCGTGTCGGCCTCGTCGAGGCGGGCCAGCCGCGTTGACGAGAACGTCCAACCGACCGTAGCGTCGCGATACGTCGGCGATGAGCGGGTCGACGGAACCCGATCGGTGACGTCGAGGTGGGCGGCGTGAGCTTGCCCGCCCAGGCTCTCGAGTTCCGCCACGACTTCGGCAGCCTGGGAGTAAGAGGAGCGATAGCCGAGAGCCACCGAGGCGCCCTCCGAACCCAAGCCTCTGGCCACGGCTCCACCCAACGTCCCCTCCAGCGCCGGTAACCACCGCGACCCTGCCGTCAAAGCGACGCCCGTCGTTCCACTGAGCACCCATGCGTTCCCCCTCGGTCGGTCCAGGCGCGATTAGATCAAAGACCAACGCAGCCCGCCGGAGGGCTCGGGCTAACCACGCCCGGCTCAAAGATCCACGGTCGCCCAGCGCCTCCAACGCGAACCCGCCCGATCCCTGGACAAGACGCGCACCCATCCGTATTTCGGATCTGTCTCAAACGGGATCGACCGCAGGACGCTCTACGCTTGTCCGCAAGGGAACCCTGGCTAATCGCACGTGTACCGGCGCTCGATCGTTGGCTGGACCAAGCCGGTGTCGACGGCCAAGGTACAAAGCGTCGCAGCGGCTTGAACGTGTCGCGCCAGCGCGAGCCACACATCGCCGATGTCAATCACGGCTGCTTCCGGTCGTCGGCGCGCGCGTGGGCGCCGGCGCTATCAACGCTCGACGCACGTTCGCCCGGCGCCTGTCTGTGGCTCCCCGGCCGGACCGGCGGTCGGCCCTGGGCCAACCTTGCCCCCGGTTGGTCGTTGTGAAATGTAGCCGGCGGGCCGCGGACGCAGGCGTCGTGTGCGTTTCGTTCCCCGAGTTCGTGCGCGTCGCAGACAGTGTGCGGCTCGCCGGGTTTCCTGGTAGCTCATCGCCAGCTAGGCCGGTTTCTGGGCGTAATCGTCGATTCGCGCGTGTGAGCGTTCTGACCGATCTGCCGGGTGCCGTCAAGGCACCAGGCCGCTCTGCAGACTGTCGGTCCCCCGCCGAGGGGGCGATCCTCAGCGCCAAACGCGGGCGTAGCTGCGTGGGGAGCCGATCGCTTCGTCCTGAGCATCAATAGGCGAGCGCATTTGCATCGCCGGCATGGACGTCCACGATTCCGTGCATCTCGTTGAGCTCAGTGGCAAGCTCTGAGAGGGGTCCGCGCCCCCGAACTTCGAGCTCCGCACGCTGTGAATGCCCGGGTCAATCCGGCGAGGTGACGGCCGAAGAAGTCCAGGTGCGTCACCGTCCGGACACGACCGGTCTCCGAGGGCCGCATATGGGCGACAAGAAGAGTGCCAAAGCTTGGCAAGGATCTGGTGCTCTCGGCTTGCGTTGCCCTACGCAAACGCGGAGAATGTGCTGCGCCCGCGGCGGGGCGATGTCCGCATGTCAACCAGCACCGGGACGGAGCACCGAGGGCTCTCAGACCCTTCAGACTTCAGACTTCCAGGTCGACTTTCAGACCGACGAGTACTCTCAAAGCGACATCCCTGTCGTCCGCGGACTTGCTAGGACGCTGGCTGGGGTCTGCGAGCACGACCTCGCCACTGAGTGTAGTTGGTTTGGAATCGCCACCGGTCGAGGACTGGGCCCGGCCAATCGTGTCGTGGTTACACTTACCCCAAGCGTCCGCGGAGGTGTCAATTCTGGCTATCTCTCGAACGGCCCATGGATCCACGTCAACCCTCAGGTCGGCGCGGCAACCGACGTCTTCTTCCTCAACACCTTTGCCCACGAGCTGATTGAGATTCTTATGTCGTACACCAGCCAGTTCCACACGACCGGATGGTGGGTTGAGAACAACAGCGCCGGCGAAGGACTCGCGCGGGTAACCGGCGAACTTCTGCACACACCGCCGGGCGTTTACGTCAACGCGTGGTTGGCATCTGACCCTACAGCTGACTCACCAGCGCCGTGGCCGACTCGGTCTTTCGTAAGGGCTGGATCTCGACAAACTTCACCGGAGGCCCGCTGAAGGCCGGCAAAACGGTTAGAGGTGACGACGATTCATACAGCTATGGCTGCACGATCCTGTTCATTTACTACCTCAACGATCAGTTGGGTTTGAACGCCCCAGATCGTTCAGAACGGCGCGGGCACGCTCGCCGACACCTACCGCAAGCTCACCAACGGCCGGTCGGACGGCCTTCCTCGCTTTCAGGTCGGGGTCGGTGGACGAACATTTCCGCATAGGCGAACGGGTGTCTACGGATGATCCGTTTCCACTGCCTGCGCTCGGCCTGTCGAGCAAGGTGGGGCCTGGTGGCGCAAGCAGCGACAACACGGCTGCGTCGCTTGTGGCGCTCGGTGATGACCGGGTCTTCTACAGCTATTGGAACCTGGGTCAGGCCGGGACGCCCTTTGGCGAACTAGACGCGAACGTGCTCGACCACGCCGCCCCCGCGGCGGCGCTCGTCGGCCCAAATCATGAATATCTGTTCGTCGTCGTAACGGACAAGAACGGCAACCTGCAGATCAACCAGGGACATCTGGGGCGGCCATTCGTCGGATGGGGAGAATGGGGTTCGCCTGACGGAGCAGCGTCGGCCAAGGGAGCCTCTCGGTAACCAGGGGTCGGTGAGGTCAGGCCCGCTCCGATGGGCACCAGCCAATCAGCTTCAAGACCAAGGTGATCGGCCCGGTTTCCCGCGACGAGGCGCCGTCAGTCAAGTGCTGCGGCCGTTGCGATCCCGGTCGGGTCTTAGTAGCCTGGGGCCGGAGCGGAGACGCGACATGCGACGTGTACTCATGGATGCGACCACCTGGGTGCTCGCGACTGACTTGGTCCGTGGCGCGGAGCTTCCCAACGCGGTGAACGTCTTCGACCTAGCGATCGTCGTCGAAACACTGATCCTTCCATGACGACATCGTCGTCCTCAGCACCTACCCGCCGGATTCGGCTGAAACGGAGCGCCTCGAAGCAGCTCTCGCGTGGATCCCGGAAGCGGTCGTGACCATGGAGCGGGTCTCACCGCGTGATCTCATTCTGCGCTACGTGGGCCTTCGTCACCCGGAATACGGCGACGCCGCGCTGCACTACTCACAGAACACGGAAGAGCGGGAGGGTATTCGCCCCGGATCGACGAAGCCGAGGCGTACATTTACTCTGGGCCGCCCAGTCCAGAACTCCCAGCGAAACCCCCGAAGAAGAGTACGTCTGGCGTTGACTGGGCGGCGATCGCCCAGGGGGCTTTGGGGCTACTCGCGGACCAGAGCCCGTCCGGAGGGTCCGGAGACCATCGCCCGGCGCCAAAGGATGCTGATGACCTTGGGGCCTATCTGGATTACCTCCGCTCGGTCCATCGAGATGCCATCAGCGTCCGAGAGCGATCATGGATCGACGAGAGACTGGGTGCGCGCCCCCGCGCCGGCAAGATGCTCGACCAACGTCCACTCGGCGAGGCGATACGCGCCGCAACATCACGACATTCGCAGCACGATGCGCTCGCGACGTACACAAGCGCGGGAAGTATCTTTCCCGAGGTCAAGACGCCCCGCAGCTACGGTCAAGTCTCGCCCTATGCCGAAGCGGCGGCATTCGAGTTCTTGTTCCGCCGTCGCTACGATGAGTTCGCTAGACGGTTGGTGCAGCGCGCCCATTTCTATCTCATGGCGTCCGAAGTTCTCGACGCGCCCTACAAGTCCGATGCCCTACGCTGGCCGATTTGCTGGCAGCGGTTTGGTGGCGAGGACTGGCGCGGAGTCGCTGCCGGTGACCGTGCCGTCCAGCTCGTCGAGGAATGGGAAGCCGCTCGGTTGGCGCCGCTCTCGCTCGTTATGGACAAGGGCGCGATTTGTTCATCTACGGATGCCGTTCTGCGAGCGATCCTCTCGACGAGTGCACGACCCGGCGATGTGTTTGCGGCCACCGTCAAGATCCGCGGACTCGGTCGAGGCACAACGCTTCCGAGCCCACTGGCGGCAGCTCGGCGAGGATCTTGCCGACCAGCGTGTGGAGAAGGCACTGAAGGGTGTCTCTGCTACAGCGACTTCCTCACCCGCAAATACGGAGCTGGAAGAGCGCGCGGCAGGACGTCTTGTACTCGCTCCTCGCAGCGCCGACCATGACGCTGTCGCCGGCGCCCCAATTCTCAGCGCCCGTCGCGCTCGGGGAAGTGGCGGTCAAGTCGACGATGGGCTTTGCGCGCTGGTGGCGGGAGCGGCGGTTCGCACTGATCTCCAAATCAATGAAACAGTTCCGCGATGCCAAGTTTCTAAATGGAGAGCTTCATCGACTGTTTGGCGCCCCCATCGACGACGCAAGCCTTGGCATCTTGAAACGCCTCGAAGAGCTCGGCTCCGCCCGCGCCTCCGACATCTCACCGCGTAACCCGTGACGCATGTCGCCTCGGACGAGTCTAGGTGGCGGCCTTCGAATACCACGGAGATGACCTACAGACGTCTCACGTGAGATCCGCCTGATAGTCCCGAATCTCAGACGGACGTCGCACTCCCTCAATGCCCAAGTCCGCCCATAGCCGGTTCATCGTGTCGATAACGCCGTCTCGTTCTTCGTCCATCAAGTCCACGAGCTTCGTTGTCTCATTGTCTGCTGGAGGAGGCGGCAGCTCGCGGGCAATGTCGCGGATCCGACGTAGGTGGTCAAGCACTTCGTGCATTTCTCGCCGCCGCGCCGGATTGCGCAGCTGGGCGACACCAAGAGCACCGTGAGGGAGATCCTTGCCGCCGCGACTTACGAATTTGCCAGTGTCCAGAGCGAGAATAGTGTCGTCAATAGCCTGGATGAACGGCTCGAATGGATAAGAGCGGTAGACGAAAGAGCCCCGCCAAGCCGGGCGATCGAACATGATCAACCATTCGTAGAATTGCTCCTTGTCACTCATGTGCCGTCGTCTCAGGAGGTACGAGAGAAAGACGGCTCCCAACGTCGCCGCGCCGCCGATGAGGGCGCCTACTACCGCGTCTACCATGGGGGGGCTATGAGCTGATGACGTTTGGGATCTGAAGTGGCTCGCATGCTTCGGGGATGCGCCATACCTTCTTCAAGCAGGCTTCTTATGGCACTGGTGCTTGCGGCTGCTGGTGGGGTCGGTCTGGCGGCCCACGTGAGACGCTCAAGGGCGCCTACGACAACCAGTAGTTCACCCATAGGTGGCCGTCGCTGCCTCGCACGAAGCCATACGGCCGTGGCGCGGCGCTGGGGTGTCCATGACCGTGATCGAGCCAACTGCATTAGCACGCCTGCGTCTGAGGATCGACCAAGGCCATCGCGGCGTTGTTTGTATTGCCGACCAAGACCCGCCCATCCGCCAGTACCGTCGATGCCGCGTCGCCTATATTGATCCAGCCCGTCGGGGTAGGCAGGATTGTCCACGAATCTGTAGTTGGGTCGTAGAGCTGAACTTCGAGGGCGTCGACCGAAGGTGAGGTAGAAGAGTATTGGACGTTGTACTCGCCTCCGAAAACGATCACGGTTCCGTCCTGCAGCACGGCCGAGCCGAAGAAGACGGGTCCGTAGGTTGGACCATTCATCGTCGCGGTGAGATTCGAGTCATGAGACGCCCAACGCCGCCGGCCACACGGACCAGGCTGACCTGCTCCACGATCGGGAACCGGTCGATCCAGACGTCGCGCTTGGCCCGGTCCTTGAACGGCCCCAGGTTGCCGGACGACTGCAGCCCGCACAGCGGCGCGGGACCTGATACCAGCTTCGTCGTGACCGGGATCGCGCGGCGGAACGCCTGCCCGGTCTGCAGGGCCTGGGCCGGCTGCTGCCTGGCTTCGTCCACGGCGCCAGCAGCCCCGGGACTCCCCCGCGGTCCCGCCGGCCGTAGGTGCGACATCAGGCGCTCGACAGAGTCGCCACAGGATTTTGGTCGTCCACCGCCGCGAACTCCCGGAATCTCGGGCGGTCAGATTTCGGAAACGGAGCGTCTCACACAGTCCCGCACGGCCAACGAAGATGACTACCGCCCGAGAAAACGATCACAGCACCGAAGCCGGAGCTTGGCCGCCTCGATCGCCTCAATCATTGTCGGCCTAGTCAGGCCATAAACCCTTGGTCCACAATCTTCTGAGCTTCAGGTGAGCTCACGCGAGCGCGTCGCGGTCGACGACCTTGAAGGAGAGCTTCGAGACCAGCGGCTCGCGGCGCTTGCGGTCGCCCAGCTAGAACCCATACGATCTGCATGATCTATCGAGGAGGCGCGGCGAAGTGCCGGCGGCCGTTCGAAGCGAAGGCGAGCAACAGGAGCCGGCAATGGCCCTGGTGGCGGCGCCAGTCGCTGCTCCCAACCCGGACCGGGTCGCCCGCGTGCGCGCCGTTCAGCGCGCGATCGGCAACCGTGCCACCGCCCGGCTCGTGGAATCGACGCCGCACCGCTGGCCCGCCGGTCGGTCCACACCGACAAAGACCTCTACAACATGATGCAGAAGTTCCGCAGCAAGAACAACCACCTGAACCGAGGCGGAGCAAAACAAGATCTTCTGGTCGATCAAGAAGGCCACCGACTCGGACGAGGTGGCCTGGAAGTTCTTCGACTACTACTCGGGCTCCCAGGCGCCGGTTACAAGATCAAGAAGATGGAAGGCACTCAGCGCGCGAACGCGAGGAAGACGAAGACGCTCGCCGAGACCAAGCCGAACGACGACACGTACCTCGACCCGGACGTCTTTTCGCTGCCCGACGAGTCGCTCGGGCCGCTGCTGCTCCACGAGTTCGCTCACACAGGCCACCACACGAACTTCATGGGCGCCTATGACTTCGAGGAGGGGCAGGCTTACGGCATCGAGTACTACTACGCCGAGCACACCGGCGACACGGCCCGTATGTCGAAGATCATCGGCATCATCAGCGGGGCGGCGGCGCGGTGGGGTGCCACCCAGGAGCCAGCCGTCAAGGAGAACTTCCGCGTCACCTACGTGCTGATGAAGGAGCTCGCGAAGCTGACCAGCTCGGGGAGCTCCTCGCTGACGCCCGTGGCCGGCAAGAAGGGCGACGACGGACGGCTGTTGGCTGCCGACTTCGCCTCAGATTTCAATTCGCTCAGCTCCGACCTGCAGGCGCTCTGGAACCACATCAAGGTGAACTTATCCTCGTTCACCTACCCGAGCGTCTAACCGCCCGGCGCTCACGTGACCCGTGGGCTCCGCCGCTGCTCATCATGTCCCGACCTTGCTTCGCCCAGCAGGTGTCGTCACGAGAGCCGCCGCCGGACGGCTGCTTCGCCACCGATGCGGTCGCGGCGCTCGGGCAAGGCGAGACGCCCGCGTTGGACGATTTCCACAACTGAAGGCCGAGCGCGATCAGGCTCTTGCCGTTCCGCCTGCGCGAGCAGCAGCGGAGAACGTTCCCTCCGGATCGCGGCGACACTGTCGGTCCCTCAGGAATGCAGTAGTGAAGGTCCTCGCTCCCGCTCGGGACGAGAAGCACAACTGCGACTGCGATAGTGCCGACCGGCGAGTTTGCGTAGGCACGACCGGAGCCAGCCTGTTTCGAAAGCCGGAGATGCTGGCGATCGGAGTGCGCGAAAAGCGAGCGGCGGACCGCCTCCTGGGTTCGTCTCAGACGGGATCGACAACCGGACGCCGCCAACGCCGCTGAGCGCCTTCGCCGCGGGGCCGGCGCGTCGTATAAGCCGAACGCTCAGTGCGACGGACCACGCCGCCTCCGGCCGCGAGATGCCTGCTGGCACGACCGGACCTGTCTTCGGCGGCGGCTCGTGGGCGAGTACACGGGATGAGGCGTCTGGCTCGGCGGCTCCTCCGTAGCCGAGACTGTGCTCCTTCTGCGTCTGCTTGCTCAGTTATGGCTAGCACCGCAGGCTCGCGGAGTTGCGCTTGGTCGCCTTTGCGATAGCGAGGCCGTCGCGGGCGCGAGAACAAATGCAGTCGCGCCGAGCCCCCGCCGCACGCGCTTGGATCTGGGCGATAGGAGCAGCGCGCGATTCGGCGGTCGGCGCCGTTCGTCGCCACCTTGGGACCAGCCTCGACGCCCCGCGCCGACTACTGCTTCGACCCGGGCGCTAGCACGAAGGCTGCAAGCACCCCATGCGCGCTTGTGGCGACGAGCAGGTCGGAGGCTGAATCTCGGCGTCAGCCCCGCTTTGTGGTTGTCGCAGTACTCGCCGACGGCGACGCGCTCTTGTCTCGGACGCCCGCGATTACGGCGGATGCGCGCGTGTTGACCCAGAGTGTGCGGGCGGTGATGATGCGCGCGCGATGGGTTGCGTTCAAGGTAGCGGTCATACAGGCGGCCGCTGTGGGCTTCGATCTCGAGCGAGGGTTGGAGAAGGTCGCCCGGCTTGCGGGCGAGGCGAGCGCGGGCGGCGCGGCGTTGGCGGTGTTTCCCGAGGCGTTCCTGCCGGCGTATCCGCGTGGGATCACGTTCGGGACGGTCGTCGGGGACCGTACGGCCGAGGGGCGGGATCAGTTCCGGCGCTACTTCGATGCCTCGGTGGATGTACCGGGCCCGGCGGTTGATCGTCTGGCCGGGATCGCCGCCGAGAACTCGCTGCACGTGGTGATCGGCGTGATCGAGCGCGACGGCGGGACGCTGTACTGCACGGCGTTGTTCTTCTCGCCCGACGGCTATCTCGGCAAGCATCGCAAGCTGATGCCGACGGCGGCCGAGCGGATCGTGTGGGGGTTCGGCGACGGCTCGACGATGCCGGTGTTCGACACGCCGCTCGGCCGGATCGGTGCGGTGATCTGCTGGGAGAACTACATGCCGCTGCTGCGGATGGCGATGTACGCCAAGGGCATTCAGATCTACTGCGCGCCGACCGCCGACGGCCGCGAGACGTGGCTGTCGACGATGCGGCACATCGCGCTCGAGGGCCGCTGCTTCGTGCTCTCCTGCAACCAGTTCACGCGGCGCAGCGACTTCCCCGCGGACATTCCCAACGCGCTCGCGCAGGCGCCCGACGACGTCGTGAGCACCGGCGGTAGTTGCATCATCAGCCCGCTCGGCGAGGTGCTCGCCGGACCGCCCGCGACGGCGAGGAGATCCTGTTCGCCGATATCGATCTCGATGAGATCGCGCGCGGCAAGTTCGACTTCGACGTCGCCGGCCACTACGCGCGGCCCGACGTGTTCCGGCTGACCGTCGACGAGGCGCCCAAGCCGCCTGTCTCACCGGCTCAGTGATCCGAGCGGCCGTTGGCGTGGACAGACAGGATGTCGGCCACGGCACGGTTCAGCGGCGTCTCGACGCCGACCTCCTTGCCGAGCTCGACGACACCCCCGGAAAGCCAGCGAACCTCGAGTCGGTTGCCGCGCTCGAGGTCGTGATGCATCGACGAGGTCATCTCCGCCGACACGCCATCGGCGAACTCGAGCCGCTGCTCGGCGTAGTCCTCGGGTAGCGGCACGCCGTGGGCGCGCCCGACCGTGACCACCTCTCGCATCAGATCCAGCAGCAGCGCGCGCGACTGTGGGTTCTCGCGGATCGGCCCGATCGGGAGGCGCATCGTCGTCGTGGTCGCCGATAGCCCGACGAGGAATACGAACTTCTCCCATATCGCACGTCGGATGTCGTCGCTGACCTCCGCATCGATCCCGCCCGCCAGCGCCGCCGCGTGAAACGCCTCAACGCGGGCGGAGCGCCGCCCGTCGAACTCGCCCACGATCAACCGCTGCAGGGGCCCAGTGCGGCGAATGACTCCAGGCTCGGAGACGGTGGTGGCGACGTACGCGACGCCGCCGATCAGCTGCGAATCGTCGTAAGCCGCCCGCAGCATCGAGTCCTTCAAAACGCCGTTCTGAAACGACACCAGCGCCGTATCAGGCCCGACGAGCGGCCGTAGCTGCTGCAGCGCAGCGTCCGTGTCCCACAGCTTCACGCACACCATCACCAGATCCACCGAGCCGATCTCGCCAGGGTCATCGGTCGCATGAACGTGCTCCAGATGAAACGGTTCAGGCCCGCCCTCGACACGAAGTCCGTCGCGCCGCATCGCATCAAGATGAGCACCACGTGCGATGAAGCTGACGTCGGTGCCGCCCTTCGCCAGCAGCGCGCCAAAGTAGCCGCCAAGACCTCCCGATCCCATCACCGCCACGCGCATCGCGGCGTATCAAACCACGCGGTCCTCCGACCGCAACCGATGCGCGACGATCCGCCGGAACACAACACCTGCCTTCATCCAACGGCGCGACTCCCGCCCGTCCGTAGTCACGCACCTGAGTTGCGCGGAACTCGAGCACCGTCGCGGCCCGGGTGTTAGCCAGGAAAATTGCAAATGCCGCCCACCGACGAGTCGCCCTTGCCGCGCATTCCGGGGCTGTCGGTGCTGGCGCGAAGATGCCCGTGCGACAACAAAGGCAGGTCTCGGACCAAGGCCGTGACAAGGCTGGGTATGACTGCTCCACGCCTATACGGGTCACGCTGGCGTGCTGGCTGCTTGGCACCAGAAGCGGGCATCTGATCGATGCCAATGAGCATGGCTGCTAACCGGCGTGAGCGGCCCCCCAAGGGGTCAACTTTCGAGCGGCCTTGACAACTGTCGGGTGACACGCGGCCGGAGTCGGCACGTAGACAACGAGGAGAACGCGAAGCGCTCGAACCCTCTCCGAAATGCCTTCATTGCTCATTTGGCTGCGCGGAAGCGCGCTGAGCATCTCGCCTGGAATATCGGGCTCGCCTCCGGATATCGTGGTCGCCAACTACGGTCGACTGAGGAGATATTCGGATGCATGAGTCCTGGGATCAGGCACGCGAGAAATGTCAGGCCGCGCTCGGCGACCTGGTTGAGGGAAGGCCGGAGCCTTTCAAGGCCTTGTGGTCGCGCGCAGACGACACGGTCATCATGGGCGCGTTCGGCGGCGTCGATCGCGGGTTCGAGGCGATCGCGACACGGTTGGAGTGGGCGAGCGCCGGCATCGGAGCGAGCGGCCGTCGCGCCGAGAACGTCCTAACCGTCGTCGGTGACGACTTAGCTTGCACCGTCGACCTCGAGCATATGGAGCGCACGAGAGACGGTCTCACCTACCATCGGGTGCTTCGCTGCACCCAGGTCTACCGATTGGAAGACGGCGAATGGAAAGTGATCGTCCGTCACGCCGACGAGCTTCCCGACAAGGACCAGCAGCAGACGTAGGTTCCGTCGAGACTCAACAGGCTCACCAGCATCCGCCCCTTGCGACTTTCGGTAGGTAGGACGGGCGCCGCTGTTGCTAATGCACAAGAGGAGCCGTGTGATCGTCGAACCCGACGTGATCGGGTTTGGTGCGGAGGAGCCACGTCCGCAGCATCAAGCTTGGTGGTCAGGGCTGCTGGAGACGGACAAACGCAGCCACGCGTGCGCTTCAGCGACGATGCCTGTGCGAACACGAACGCAGGGCTCTCGGCACGCGATGCAACAGACCCCGTATTCGCCACAAGCGCGCATGGGGTGCTTGCAGCCTTCGTGCTAGCGCCCGGGTCCAAGCAGTAGTCCGCGCCGGGCGTCGGTGCTGGTCCCAAGGTGGCGACGAACGGCGCCGACCGCCGAATCGCGCGCTGCTCCTATCGCCCAGATGCGGGCGTGCGGGGCCTCGGCTCCGCACGACTGCTTTTCTCCTCGCGGCGGCGCGGGCCGGGCGATCACCATGGCGACCAACCGCAGCTCCGCGAGGACGCGGTGCTAGCCGCCGACGAGCAAGCAGGCGCCCCCGGCCGGGCTGCGTTTGGTCGCCGAAGCACTCGCTCGTCGTGCGGCGGTCCGATACACCAAAGCGATCATCGCCTGTGCGCACGCCGCTGGTGACCGGCCCTTGCCTCAGCCGCTGCCTCAATGAACCTGCCGACCGCCTCGCGGTTCATCCCCGCCGAAGCGGAAGACTCGTTCATGATCGCTTCGAGAATGGACGAGCACGAATCGGTGGCAGATGTATATAGCGATCTTCCCCGCGTCCATGATCCGAGACAAGCCCTAGAATGGTGCTGCCATGAGTCGGACGTTCGCCTGGTCGGCGTCAGGGATGACCGCGTCGGGGCGGAGGGTCAGCGCGAAGGGTTCGCGCTCGCGCTCCCGGGGCCCGTGGACGAACGTGAGCTTCGCGTTGCGCACGCCGCGGTGCAGAACATGCCCGACCTTCCCACAGCGCTGCACATACCACCTGGACGGACCTGGCGGACCTCCGAGCAGTAAGCGCCCCTTCGGCGGGCATCTCATCAAACACGCCGAGCGACGCGGCCGGACGCTATATTGACGGCACGTCTACAGCGTCGCAATGTCATGCCCAGACCGTGTCCACACGATCAGACGTTATCCCGATGCCCGACACTATGCGACGCGAATCGGGCGCCGGGATCAGACGCGCACGAAAGCATCGGGGAATGACGCAGACCCTAGCCCAAGCAACGGGTGTGGCTAACGCGCAGGTTTCGCGCTGGGGGACCGGCCGAGTCGTGCCCCAGCGACGAAATCTTGAAGCGATCGCCAATGCACTCGACGTTCGAGCCGAAACGTTCGTGCTCGACGCCGAAGACGACGACGAAGAGGAAGAGCGAGCGGCGTGATCGTGTCGTTGTTTCGGGCGACGGGGCGCGACTCGAAGACTTTCGCCGGCGCGTCAGCGGGCGGATTCGATGCATTGACGAGGACGAGCACGGACTAACACGGGTCGCGCTCGCGCGACTGCTGCCCGGCACGACCGATTCGGGTCAGGTGAGCCGCTGGGAACGTGGAGAATCGTTCCCGAACCTCGCGAACGTGCAGGCGCTCGCGAGCGTGTTCGGGGTCTCCGAGGAGGAGGTGGCTCTGCGGCCCTTGCCCGAGCGGACTCCGAGACGTCGCCGGCGCGGCTTGAGCGACTAGGGAAGCGAGACGCCGTCGATGGCCTTCGACGTACCCGAGCTAGACGTTGGCGCCCTCAGCACCCACGTCGTCGCAGCTTTTCACCACCTGTACTACCACAGCGGCGACCGGCCGTGGACGACGGTCTACTGGCTCGGTGTCGACACGCAGAAGTGCCCGCTCGACATGTGGATCTACCAGGAGCTGCTGTTCGCGACGCGGCCCGATGTCGTGATCGAGACCGGCACGGCGTCAGGGGGAAGCGCGCTTTTCCTTGCCTCGATGTTCGATCTGCTTGGAGCCGGCCGAGTGGTCACGATCGACGTTCTAGAGCGCCCGGACAGGCCGAAGCATCCGCGGATCGAGTATGTGGCGGGCTCGTCGACCGATCCGGCGACGAGTGGCCCGGTGCTCGCGTCGATCCCGGATGCGGCTCGGGTGATGGTCGTCCTTGACTCCGATCATGCTTGCGACCACGTGTCGGCCGAGCTTGCGACCTATGCGTCTCGCGTTACGCCGGGCTGCTACCTGATCGTCGAGGACACGAATGTGAACGGCAACCCGGTGCTAGTGGATTTCGGCCCGGGACCGGCCGAAGCCGTGCAAGCGTTCCTCGCCGAGCACCCGGAGTTCGAGGTCGACCGGGCGTGCGAGCGGCTACTGATGACGTTTAACCCGGGCGGATACCTGCGCCGGCGGGGAAGTACCTGACGCGCCGCGATAGCGGCCGGGTTCAGGTCACAGGACCGCGCTGGAGTGCACCGCGAGCTACGAGGCCATCGCCGAGCGCGTGCGGAGAGACGACCGATCAGGACGTGGCCGCGCTGATCGATTCACTTCTCGAACTCGCTTCTTACCAACATGACGACAAGGAACTGCGAACGCGCCAGGACCGTCAGTTCGGCGGGCGCCCGGCACGTCGCCCTCGTGCGCTTTGAACGGGTTGGCACCACTTCGATCGCTAGCCTCAAGGTGTTCGCCGTCAAGCTGCTCGCCTGACAAACTTGTGTTGCGGTTCAAGCGCAAGGTGGAGGAGGACCCGTTGGACATCTCGAGGATCAACTCTCAGGTCTGGTGCGGCGGTGCGGTCGTTACTGAGGACGACGTTCAACAGCTAGCCCCATTTTCCGCAGTTACGTGAGCGCTAGGCTCTGGCCGTTTGCTCGGGCCAGGGTGGGTGTGATCTGGAGTAGTTCGAGGATGCGGCGTTGGGTGTGGGTGAGTCGGTCGAGTTGGATGCCGGTGTGGGTGTAGGTGAGGCCGAGTCCTTGGAAGGCGGCGAGGACGTTGCGTCCGGTGGGTTTGGCGGCGCGGCTCTCGGGGAGCAGGCCGGGTAGCTGTTCGTGGTCGGCGAGCGCGTTGCGGAGTTGGGTTTCGATCAGTCCGAAGATCAGCAGCGCGATCCCGATGATGCTGATGAGCGCGTAGATGCGGTCGTCGTTGTGCAGGAAGATCGGGCGGACTTTGAGTGTCTGTTTGTAGTCGCGGTGGCGGCGCTCGACGATCTGCTGGCCTTTGTAGTGCGCAGGACCTGTGCCGGCGGTGAGGCGTGGCCGGGGAGGTTGGTCGCCAGCGCGTAGATCCCGTCGGTCTGGGCGGCGGCGGTGATCGCGTCGTGGTCGCGCTCGACAGGTGAGCGTCGGCTTGCCGTTCGCGGGTGGCGGTCGTGACGGTGATCAGCCCCTCGATGTTCGTGCCGATGATCTGCGCGACGCGCCGCTCGACCTGAGTGCGGGTCTTGTAGTAGCGCCCGCCGAGCCCGTTGCGCACGCGCTGCGAGCTGCGTCTTCGGCCTTTGTGAGCGCGCGCTCGCGGGCGGCGGCGACCTCGCGCTGCTCCTCGGAGGAGTGGATGTAGGCGACGCGGAAGCGGCAGCGGCTCGCCGGTCTCGCCGGTCTCGGGATCGCAGCTCCCAGTCGCGTGAGCGCGCCGCGGTACTGGGTGCGCAGCTCGGGCCGGCAAGCGCGTCGCTCGCGCTGGGAGACGTAGCGCAGCGGCCGCAGCCGCGTCGTGCGCCGACGTCGGTCAGGAACCGCTCGCGAAACCCGGTCTGGGCGCGCAGCGGCACGATGAACTGAAGCCCTGCGCGGGCGATCTGGCACAGCGTCTTGGGCTGCCCGCAGCGCGGAGTCGACACGATCAGCAGCCGCCCGGCCCGGCGAGCTCGCGCAGCCGCTCGAGGCTCTGCGCCGATCAGCGACACCTCGGCCGCGTTGCCCGGCTCCGGGCGCACGTACAGCGACACCCCGTCGGCGCTGGCGGCCTGCAGCGCGCGGACCTGGCGCGCGACGCCGTGCGCCCTGCGCCCAGCCCTTCGCGACCAGCGCCGAGTCCTCGTAGGCGCCGCACACCCGCAGCGTGGTCAGATCGACGTGCAACCGGCCGGCGTCGATCCCGAACCGCTCGATCGCGCGCGCCGCCAGCGTGCCGCGCAGACGTCTCGGCGTACACCGCGAAGATCTCAAGCGCCCGCCCGAGCCGGTCGTCGTTGAGCAACGCCGGCGGGATCCCGAACAGCTCCTGCAACGCCGCCGCCCGACGCCCACCCGGCGATGTCATACAACGGCGAGGGCGAGCACAACCGGCTGCAGATCAGCGCGCCACCACCTCACCGACCGACAGCTGCTCGACCGGCGCTGCGGCAACGCCCGCATCGACCGTCCCGATCAGATCGAGCTCCCGATGAAGTGCCAGCCAACAGCAGCGGCCCGACCTCCGGCGCATCCCGGCCAGCGGCGGGTCCAGCCGCGCGAACGAGCCCATCAGCTGCTCCAGTTGGCCCGACGCCTTGAGCTCATCCTCGCGCCCCAGGTTTGCCACAACGCGATGACGCACCCTGCCGCGCTCGTCACGGTAGCCCTCCACCAGCTGAAGATAGCTATACGCGCGGCCGACCGCTTGACCTTGGTCTCCTTGACGAACATGTTGCCACAACACTACGGCCCCATCGGACGGAAAAACCGCCAGCACAGACCCAAGTTGCCACAACACCATCCCACCCGGACCCCAAAGAACGCCGCAAACGACCACCCCACCTCATAATCCGCTCGAACTACCCACCTCAGGCGCGGAAAATGGGGCTAGCGGACGACGGCGTGACGGCCGACATCGATTGCCGTCTTCGAGCTCAATAACGTCAGCCTCGTGGGCGCCTTCAATAATCTGCCGCCGACGCCCAACTCGCTCAAGAATCACCCTCAGATCGCGTACTGCTTTGCCGGCGTCGCTGACGACGGCCTGCCGAAGCCGGTGAGCTGGTTTCAGACGGGATGGGACTTCGCCAAGCCGATCCTCGACAACGGTGGCGTCGTGCTCTCGCACTGCGCAGCGGGTGTCAACCGGGGGCCGTCTGTGGCCTACTTCCTGCTGCGAGCTCACTGGGGAATGACCGGAGACAATGCCTTCGCGCTGCTGAAGGCACAGCGACCGTCATCAACATCACCTACCGAACCGACGCCGACAAGGCGATCGTCGCTCTCGAGCTCGGGAGCTAACTTTGCTCGACACCGACCGAGGGAGGCAATGCACACGGATCCTCGCGGTTCAGGCAGACGGTCCCGGAATTAGGAGCAACGTCGCGAGCTCGCAGAGCGTCACCAGCCGAGGCCGCGCAATCCGCCTGTCGCCCGTCAAGCCCCGACCACCTTGAGCTCAAACAACGCGGGCCTCTTGCACGCCCGCGCGTCGCTGTCGATCGCGCGTACGCTGCTCGGCCCCGCCGCGCTCGAGCCGATCCCGCACAAGCACTGGACGACTAACCCCCTTCCCCCCTAACGCATCTCCGTGGGCAATCTGATCTGAGAATGCGCACGGGGATGCGTTGCTGAGGGTTGGAGGGCTGTCATCGTCGGACGCTGGGCCGGCGGCATCGACGATAGCGCGACGCGTGATGCTGGACGGCCCGCGTTGGTCTCGAGGCACTCACGGATGTGTCGGACGTGGGCGGTTCTGGTCGTCGTGGCGGTTGGCGTGCAACTGCCCGAGCATCAGCATCCGGTTGGTGCGCTCCCGGTTCTTCAGTCCGTACGCGCGCGGCTTGATCGAAGCGCGGAATGGGTTGACGAACCCGTCCAGTGGAGAGGAAGTCAGCGGGATGTCCGCGGGCCGCGTCCAGCGCGGTGCGCGCCGGCCGAACTGGTCGGCGACGATTCGCCCGGTGCTGTTCAGCCCGTCGCTCAGGCGGGTGATGCCGGCGGCGTGGCAGCGCGCTGTGAACGGCGCCCAGAACGAGGGGCCGGTGAACGCCGCCTCGACGTCAGCGAGCAGTTCGTCGATCGCGTCCTGATGCTGGGGCTGCTCGGTCCGGAGCTTGCCCCTCAGCCGCTCCAACGCGTCGCGCAGGTGCTACTCGCCCACCTGCAGTTCGGCGTCGGGGAAGCGCGCACGCACCGCGTTGGTGAGGCCGTCGTCGTTGTCGCACACGACCCCCGCGGCGGTGCCCCGTCCACGGCGCTGAGAAACGCCTCCCAGTCAGCCTGGGACGTGGACGTGAACGCCTCACGGCGCCACAGGTTCGGCGCACCCGCTCATACCCCATGGCAGCCAAGACCCCGGAACGCGATTCGGTGGCGGCCGCGCTCAGGATCGCGCACCCGGAACGGCAACTCATCGAGCAGCAGCGACCCGGCCGGCCGGCCACGCACGCTGGCCGGTAGGGCTCGAACACGACCGGCGCGAACACCTCCACCCAGTCCATCACCAGCGACCCGTGCCGCGAGAACCGCCGCTCCCGCCCGGGCCGACCCGCAGCCGCTTCGCCCCCGCTCCCGCGCCACCAGCGCCGCCTCGCGGTACGTCGAACCGGCGCCGACCGCCACCAACGCCTCGGCGATCCCCGCGGGCGACGAACTGGTAGCGGCGCGCCGCGTGCGGCCCCTCGTGCAGGCCGACAGTCCCGCTCGCACGACTCGCAGGCGTCGCTCCACGACTCCTCGCGCGGCAGCACCTCGGTGAACCGGTGCGCGACGATCGCCGTTGGCCGGGATGCACCGGTAGCGCTGCCGGCGATGCCCCGCCGGCCCGTAGTGGCCGTCGAACCGCACCCGCGACCCCGCGTGCTCCGGCCGTCGGACACGCCGCCTTGGCCCTGCTCCAGCTCTTACCCCGCGACGACACCTCAAGCCAACCTACGCGCCCCGTCGGACGACTAACGCATCCACTTGTGCATTCTGGCCCGGGAATGCACACCGAGATCCGTTAGGGGGCCCCCTTCATCCCCGACCGACCGCAAAAGGCCCATCGCTCCCCGATGCAACCCAAGCTTCCTGAGCCGGCCAGCTCCGCAGCTTTCGAGGCTCGCACGCGACCATCGCCCGGTCCACCAAAGACCGAGCGGCCGATGACTCCACCGGACCGACCAATCAACCATCTCTTCACCGACCCGCCGGCACCGGCAAAGTCGTGGACCCAGATAACCAGGGCGTCCAAATAGCCAACCAACCCCATCACCCCCTGTCACGCGGCTTCAGCGCCGAGGG
>CAVSCQ010000017.1:0-406729 GCA_963726465.1 uncultured Solirubrobacterales bacterium | reverse complement strand
ACTTAGGTGATTCCATCACGGCATCAACTCGGATAAGGTTTTCGGTACACACAGCGAATAGCGACTAAAATAGTCTAGTAAGTACGCGTTACCGACGTGCTGTGGGGCACTGGAGAAGCGATCATAGTGACAGGATGACCGGCGGCAGTGCCGCGATGGGCGCGTGCATGGTGCCGAGATCGAGAAACGGGCCGAATGGGACGCGCGCTACCGTGTCAATTTCCGCGCTTTCGCAGACCAGATTGTCACAATGACGAGCGCGGAACAGCTGCCGATCAGCAACATCTGGGTAATTTCCTCCCATCCGATCCAGAGCCCGGCGGCGCCAACTGCAAGAGAAGAAAAATGGGAAGCGGATGAGCTTCCACGTCCGCCCGGCGGCTACGATCGGGTCTTGAAGCGTGTCGGCATCCAGTATTGACGCATCTCTTCGACGACGGCCAGAATATCCTTGTAGGCTGTTCGCCGAAACTGGTCAGTGTCCGGCCCCAGTCTCGGCGGGCCGAGCATCGGGCGCCCCTGATCGTCGACGCAGTGGAACAGGATCGGCAACAACAGACCGTCCGGCTCCTCTTTCCGCAGGAACGCCTCGATCGGCTCGACGGTAACCGGTTTGGCATTCGCGACTTCGGGCATCGATGCGAAAGCCCAATAGCTCGCCAATCCGTGATTGCTCCAGCCCCACGCCGGACCGGTCAAGAGCGAAAGGGGCTATGAATACCAGCGCGATCTTGGCTCTCCCGTTTCGCCTCCAGACGATGTCGGCGACTGCGCCGATCAGCTTTGTCAGTCCTCCCCTGGGACGGATCGAGGAGAACGTCCTGTTGCATCCCGACGAGGCCGCCGGCACGCAGAAGCGCCGCGTCTTCGACGCGTCAACTGGACTCACATGCGGAAGATATCAGGTCCTGACACTGACGCGACTGTTAGAACATCTTGTCGACAATCTTCGTCATGTCCGCCGCCGAGAAGGCTCGCAACGAACTTGGTGCGAACGTTGCCCAAGGCACTAAGGTTCAAATTAAGCGCCGTGGCGGAAAACTCATCCGGCGCATCGAGAATTGTCACAACATCATACCGTCCCTGCGTCCAGAATAACTCTTTTACAACCACTCCAAAAGTCTCGGCCATTTTCTTGAAAGCTTCTGCCCGCTTCGGTGACTCCTTAGCGCTACGGATACCTTGGTCGGTGAAGTTGGCAAGCACGACATAAGTTACCATCGTCACTCTCCCTGGTTGTCAGCGTTAGTCGATCCTTCAAGTATTCTAGCCGATTATCGGGCGGCATAGATAGATCAAGGCTCTTGACGCTTCGGGTGAGCATCGCTCGATTGGCGTAACTGCAGTCATGAATTTGCGAAGACAACCGTCGGTGACGCAGAGGATTGGAGAGGTCCGGATCGCAGGTCAAACGCACTGGTCTCAGCCAATATCAAACTTGACGCCTTGAGCGAGGGGTAGGTCGTTGCCGAAATTGATCGTGCTGAGGAAGCTGTTGCGAAGAGGTGTCTCACGAAGCCCGCTCAAGATCCGACTTGAGCGCTACCAGGAAACGAGCGGCTTCGCCGCCCGTCACCACGCGATGGTCAAAGGTGAGCGACAACGGCAGCACGCGTCTCACCGTTGGCTGGCTCCGATGCGCGACCACCCGTTGGGCAATCCGGCCGGCGCCGATGATCGCCACTTGCGGCGGAACGACGATCAGGTTGGCAAATCGACCTCCAATCATCCCGAAGTTCGACAGCGTAATCGTCGCACCGCGCAGCTCCCCTGGAGGTATTGAGCGCGCGATTGCGTCAGCCCGCAGCCGATCGAGCCCGGTTCGCAAGTCCGGAGCGTCCCGCTCTGCGACATTGCGCATGACGGGGACGATAAGGCCTCCCCCGGTATCGACTGCGATGCCGATGTCGACGCGTTCGATCAGACACCGTTCTCCGGCGCCTGAATTGTACCAGGCATTGAGCGCGGGCTCGGCTTTGCAGGCGGCAGCGATCGCGCGCACCAGCCGGATGGTTACGTCCTCGCCCTTGCGCCAATCGTCGATGTCGGCGTCGTCGGTCACGGTGGCAGGGACGATTTCGGCATGCGCCGCCGTCATGCGTTGGGCCATCGCGCGCCGCAAGCCACGCAGGGGCTCAGCGGGTCCCGCCGGGGACAAACTCTTCGCAGCCCGCTCGACATCGGCACGTGTCATGGTGCCGCCGGGCCCTGTAGCCTCGATAGCCTCGAGATCGACGTCGAGCTTGCGCGCGAGTGCGCGCACCGCCGGAAACACCTGAGGTCTACGCCCCGCAGCTCGCCCGGAAGGCGTTGCCGCCGCCGCTGACGTTTCGCTGGTGCCCAGTTCTCCGACAATTGTGCGGGTGTCCTGCTCGGCGCCTTCGGCAAACTCGACGAGCGGCGCGCCGACCTTCACCATATCTCCCTTGGCGCCAAATAGACGCACGATGCGCCCACTTGACGGCGACGGCACTTCAACGACCGCCTTGTCGGTCTCAACGGAAACCAGTGGCTGATCGGTGACAACGTGGTCGCCCTCGTTGACATACCAGGTGACGATCTCCGCCTCTTCAAGGCCTTCTCCAAGATCCGGCAACTTGAACTGGCGCATGGGACAAGTCCATTGAAGTCTAACTGAACTGGCAGGCTTGGCGCGCGGCGGTCACGCGGGTGGCCGGCGACGTGCCGGTAACTCAATTTTGGTCAGTTACCGTTTACGAGCACGCGACGTGCGCACTCATCCGCAACGTGGCGCGCCCCTCTATGGACTCTTATGACACGAAGGCAATCAAGAACGCCGATGGCTCAGTGGACGTCTATTTTGGCTCAAAACCACCGACGGGGCTGGAAGCAAACTGGATTCCTACCGTAGCCGGAAAGGACTGGTTCCCTTACTTCCGGTTTTATGGTCCCAAGCAACCATTGTTCGAGAAGACCTGGAAGCTGCCTGACATCGAGAAGATGAGTTGAACAAGAAAGGCGACGTCTGCTGCTGGCAGATTTTGTTGTATAAATCCGCTGCAAGGGTCTGTCCGTTGGGGCCTCGTTGAGAGCAGCAGCTGTGACGCGCCGCCCCTTACGCTGTCTACGCAACTTCAACTCTACGCAATGCGCCGAGCCGCAGCGGGTGGCGGTCGCGCAACGAGCGATGCAAGGCGCCGCAGGTTCTGAGCGATGGCTGCAAGAACAAACTCATCCTGGGCGCCTCGCGGGCCGCGCAGCCTAAGCCGACCGAGCCTGAGGATGCGCTTCAAGTGCGCGAACCGCATCTCGATCTTCTTGCGCTCCCAAGGCCTCGGTCCCGGCGAAGGAGCGCGCAATAGGCACTTCGTTACCTACATGACTGCTCCGATTGCTTCCGGCGGGAGCGGTTGCCGGGTGGGGCTTGCACCCACTGGAAAGCGCCGCCTTTGCACGGTGCACACCCCAACCGGACGTTGCGCGCCCCAAGGCCAGGAACTGTGGTATCCTCCGTCAAACGCGATGGGACGGTTCAATGAAGCGGCGGACCCTCAAATGGCACTTGCTGCTCGTGCTGAGCGTCCTCGTGTCCTCGCCGGGCTCCACGACAGCACAAAATGGCCTGGCATCCCCACCTCTTAGGCGCTGCTCGCCCGCGCCGACGAGGTGATCGAATGAGTGCGCCAGGCAAGCTGGTGCGATCCAGCCGGTGGAAGACCGGTCCGAGTAAGGGGTAGCGCCCGCTTGGTAGCGAATGTTGCGTGGCCCCTGGCGACAGTGGCTGCGAAGCGTACAGAGCGATTGCACACGGATCTATCTCCCGGGTCTCGAGGAGGACCAACGTCGTGAAGCGGGACTTCGACCTCATCGTCTATGGCGCGACGGGTTACACCGGCCGTCTCATCGCCGAATATCTGGCGACGTCCTATCGCGGCGACGATGCTCCGTCCTGGGCGATCGCGGGACGCTCGACCGACAAGCTCCAGAAGGTGCGTGCCGACATCGGCGCACCAGACGATTTGCCTTTGGTTAAGGCGGATGCCGCCGAGCCGGCCAGCCTGCGTTCGATGTGCGAGCGTGCGGCCGTGATCATCACGACGGTCGGGCCTTATCAGCTCCACGGTCCCGAGCTTGTGGCGGCCTGCGCGGCCACGGGCACGGCCTATGTTGATCTGTGCGGCGAACCGGCTTGGATGCGGCGCATGATCGACGCCCATCACGAAGAGGCGAAACGGACCGGCGCGCGCATCGTCTTCTCCTGCGGCTTCGATTCCATCCCGTTCGATCTCGGCGTGCTCACGTTGCAGGAGAAGGCGCGCGAGAAATTCGGACGCCCGGCGCGGCGGGTCAAAGCCCGCCTGCGCAAGGTGAAAGGCGGCATGTCTGGCGGCACCGCGGCGAGCGCTCAGGCGACGTTGGCCGCCGCCGCGCGCGACCCGGCCCTGATCCGGCTGCTGACCGATCCCTTCGCGTTGACGCCGGGGTTCACCGGGCCGTCTCAGCCGTCGGGCCTCATCCCCGAATACGACCCGAGCATGAACGTGTGGCTCGTGCCGTTCCCCATGGCGCCGATCAACACCAAGAACGTGCACCGCACGAATTTCCTGTTGGGTCATCCCTACGGCACGGACTTCGTTTACGACGAGATGATGGTCGCGCCGGGATTTGGGGAAATCGCTCGCGTGACGACGGAGACGTTCGCCACGATGGTTTCCTTGTTCGGGACCGGCGGTCTCAAACCCGGCGCAGGCCCGACTCGGGAAGAGCGCGAGAAGGGCTTCTACGACATCCTCTTCCTGGGCGAGCTGCCGGATGGCGGACGGGTCGAGGCGGTAGTCACGGGCGACCGCGATCCGGGCTACGGCTCGACCAGCAAGATGATCGCCGAGAGCGCTCTCTGCCTCGTGCGCGACGTGCAGGGCGAGGGCGGCACCTGGACGCCGGGCGCGCTGATGGGTCCGGCGTTGCGCAAGCGTCTGAAGGAGCGCGCCGGCCTCACCTTCAGCGCGCGTTGAGGTAACGCTCAGAACTGCAGCGGCGTGCTGGATTACGTGGATCGTAACCAACGAAAGCGCGGCTTGGCGAGCGCGAGCCTCAAATCCGGTTCAATGGCCGCTTCTGGCACGAAGCTGCCGAACCGGGATGTCCGCTCCACGGTCGCGACCGGGGGTAAACCGGACATGACGCGGACAGCCCAATTCGGTCGAGAATGACCCACAGCGGCAATGGGCCGTGCCAACGCGCCCACATGACTAACCGAAATGTGAAAAGCAAAATATGTTGCCGCTTTTCGCAGCGCGTTTTGCGTGTCACCATCCCTTCGAAACGACGGGAGGGTTGCCATGCGCTGGAGTGTCTCGATTGGAGCGGCGCTTGTGGCCGGAGCGATGGCGTGGAGCGACGTAACGGGCGCTGAAGAGCTGGGCCCCAACTCTCAACAGGCCGACCCCAACGACAGTGTGCCGTCCGTTGACGTCGAGCTTGTGATCGCCGTCGATGTTTCCTATTCGATGGACTTGGACGAACTTGCCGTTCAGCGCGAGGGCTACGCGCAGGCCATCGTCTCGAAAGATTTCCTTCAGGCGATGAAGACCGGCCCCCACAGCAAGGTGGCTGTGACCTATTTCGAGTGGTCGGCTTCGAGCGACCAGAAGATCATCATTCGCTGGCGGTTGATCGATGGCCCGGAATCGGCGGATGCAGTAGCCAACGAAATCATGAGTGCGCCGGTTCGCCGGGGCTCGCGCACCTCGATCTCGGGTGCGATCTATTTCGCGATGCCGCTGTTCGATGAGGATCCCTATCACGGCTTGCGCCGCGTCATCGACATCTCTGGCGACGGCCCCAACAACAACGGCGCGCCCGTGACCGGCGCGCGCGACGAGGCACTGTCGAAGGGCATCGTCATCAACGGCCTGCCAATTATGGTGAAAGAGCCGTCCTATTCGACCATGGATATCGACAACCTCGATTGGTACTACGAGGACTGCGTGATCGGCGGCCCGGGCTCGTTCGTGGTACCGATCAAGGATCGGGAAAAATTCAAGGAGGCGATCCGCGCAAAACTCCTGCTCGAGGTCGCGGGCCGGACGCCGGAGCGCCGGATCGTCCCGGCAGCTGAGAAAGAGTCGCGGGTGCCCTGTTTGATCGGTGAAAAATTGTGGCAGGACCGCTGGGGCCGGTGAGCGTCGCGAACAACCATTTAACAAGATCGGTCACCTCGCGATTCGGACTACCATGTCCGGTCATGTGCAGGTTTTCGGACGCCGGCATGAGGAGGCTATCCACGCGCTGCGGCGGCCGGCGTCCGAAAAGCGCCAAGGCACGAAGTCGCGGGAAGTTGGGCACTGGCTCGCAGCGAGTGCTATGGGGATTTAATGTTGGCGCCGATCTCGATGATGGGCGGCACGCCAGCACGACACCACCTCGATGTCTGCACACGCGAGGTCGGGAGAGTGCAGTAGGCATTTCGGCGCCCGCTCGGAGCGCATCAACGGGCGATCGGCGGACTGGTGGATGTGATTGGGTCGAGAGAGATCGCCGCCGGCGCGGAGCCAGCGCATCGGAACGGGAAAGCCGCAACGTCGACAGGAGGTCTGGCTCATGACGTGTCGATCCTGCTCGGTGTCGGCCGCCACCTCGGCTCGCAGCCGCGCGCGAACACCTCGATGACGATCATGCGAGCGCCACAGCGGGGGCATGGGCAGGGCAGCACACGCGGGCCATCCGGCGCAACATCCGGCTGCTTTTGCGGGTCGGCGGCAGGCGGGGCGGTTGGCGGAGGCAAAGAGCCCGTAGTGGCGGATGCGGTGGAAGCCCTTGGGCAGCACGTGCAGTAGGAAGCGCCTGATGAACTCGTGCGGGTGAAGCCGCATCGTCTTCCAGCGGCCCGATAATCCTTCCAGCGGAACGCAATCGCGTCGTCGTCGGCTGCAACGAGGCGGCGGTTCGAGATGGCGACACGATGCGTGTAACGGGAGAGATAGCGCAGCACCTGCTCGGGCCCTGCGAACGGGGCCTTGCAGCGGACGACCCCGTTGGCTCCGGTATCTGCTGCCCCGCTAGAGCTTAAAGGTGGGCTCATGACGGCCATCATCTATTTCGGCGAAATGTTGTATGTGAGACCAGGCGAAATACCAGCAGACGGCGGTGAGTACAATTCCTAATATCAGTACTGGCATACGCTCCTATGCTACTATGAGCGGGCTTGAGGCTCGCTTCAACGAGGGCAAAAATCTCAATGAAATGGCGCGCCAATCGGCAGAGGTGTTGCGAGAACGCGGATTCGGGACATTAGTGGCCGCTGGAGTGTCGGTTCATTTCCTCCAAGAGCTCGCGCATTGCATCGAACTGCGTGCCGAAGCCTTTCCAGTCTCCGGACTTCAATCGCTCTACCGCTTGATTGTAGCGATCGAGCGCCTCCTGTGCCTGACTTGCGCGCCGGGCTTGTGAGGGGCATCTCCTCTGTCGTGCTTGAGACCGCCGGCACAGCACCGGGTTCAGCGAACAGCGCCGCCAAGGCCTCGGCGAGTGTCTCCTTCATCACGACATGTTCACCGTAGGCCGCGATCACGCGTTTCAGCTCCGGCAGGTGCCCCTGCTGCGCTCGCAAATAGAGCGGCGATACGTAAAGGATCGAGTTCTCGATCGGGATCACAAGCAGGTTCCCGCGTATCACCCGCGAGCCCATCTGATTCCACAGCGTGAGTTGTTGCGAGATCTCCGTATTCTGATTGATCCGCGCCTCGATCTGGAACGGCCCGTAGACGAGCTTGTCCTTGGGGAACTCGTAGACGATCAATTTGCCGTAGTCGGGCGCGTCGCAGCGCGCAGCGAGCCACGCAATCATGTTGTCGCGGCGGCTCGGTACCATGGGAAGCATGAGGAAGAACTCGGCCTGCGGCTCGCCGGGCAGCCGCATGATGATATAATAAGGGGTCATCGGTGAGATGCCGTCGCCGCCCGGCTGACGCGGGAACTGCCAGAGATCCTCGCGGTTGTAGAAAACGTCGGCTGTCTCCATGTGATAGGTTTGATACAGCCGCGCCTGAATCAGGAACAGATCCTCCGGATAGCGAATGTGCTTCTGCAAGTCCGGAGGCATGGCCGTGAACGGCTTGAACAAGGTTGGAAAGATGCGCTGGTAGGTCGCGGCAATCGGGTCGCCGGGGTCGATCAGATAGAAATCGACGGTCCCGTTATAGGCATCGACGATAACCTTCACCGAATTGCGAATGTAGTTGAGATCGAGATCTTGCGCAGGCTGCGCGGAGGGGAAATAGGAACTCGTCGTGTAGGCGTCCTGCATCCAGAACATCCGCCCATTGCTGATAACCAGATAGGGATCATGATCGAGCCTGAGAAATGGAGCGATCGTGCGCACCCGTTCCTTGATATTGCGCCGGATCATGATCCGGCTGTCGGTCGTGATGTAGCTTGAGAGAAGCAGGTTCGGATCGTTGAAGTAGTAAGCGAACAGCGTCCTCAATACCGTCGTTCCGATCGGAACGCCGCCGGCGCCGTTATAGGCCGCATAGACGTTGTCTTTCCCCTTCGGATAATCGAACTCGGGTGTGCTCCCCTTGACGATGACGTAGTCGTCAGTCTCTTCGCCGTAATAGATGCGAGGTTCGTCGATTTTGGGACCTCCATCCGCAACAGGAGGAATATCCCGCAAGTAGAAGAACGGCAGTCCTTCGGTGCGCTTGCGGGTGACCGGGCTCATCACCGCGCCATTGCCGTGAGTAAACAGCACGTGGCGGTTAACCCATGTCTGGGCGTTCGGCGGCAACAAGGAAGGCCGCAGTTCGCGAGCCGACAGCATCACGCTTTGGTAGGAACCGTCGAGCCAGTATCGATCAACGTCAAGATCATGGAATTTGTAGTAGGTGCGGATCTCTTGCAGCTGTGCGTAGGTATCCGACAAGGGCAGCCAATCCCACAGCCTGATATTTTCGATTGTCGCCTTGTTGGCCTCTAGCGTCTTGAAGGTAAGCTTCTGTTCGGCAGCAAACGGCTTGGCTGCGATCTGATCGAGATTGTACGCCTGCCGGGTGAGCGCGATGTTGCGCTCGATGTAGGGCTTCTCCAGCTGCAACTCGGTTGGTTTGACGAAAAAGTACCGGAACAACGCAGGGACTGCGCCGGACAGCACGAAAGAGCCGAAGCCGACGAGTATGAACGCGGCGGCAAGAAGCCGATAAGTGCGCACGCGGAGGTTTGCCCACGCGACGAACGCCGCGATAATCGAAAGCCCGATCAATAGCCACAGGCCGGGTAGCCCCACATGTATATCGGTGTAGCTTGCGCCGACGACGACGCCGTTGTCGCCGTAGAGCAGCAGATAGCGGTCGAGACCATAGGACCAAGCCTTCACTGCGAAGAGAAGACCGACCAGCGCTGAGCCGTGAGCAATCACTGTCGGCGACATCGATCGGCGGTGAACGTCGTATTCGATGTCGCCGCGCGCCCAGTAGATGGTTCCGGCGAAAAGCGCGCTCAGAACGAGGGTGAGCAGCATCCAGTTCTTGATGAGGATATAGGCGGGCAGTGAGAAGATATAGAAGCCGATGTCCTTGTTATAGAGCGGATCGTCTACGCCATATGGCACGTGATAGAAAAACTGCAGGAAGATGCCCCAGTTGCCGGCTTCTGCCGCGGCGACCAGCAGAGCGAGCAAACCTGCACCGCCCGCGACAACCCGGGACCACGGCACTCGATCGCGCATGAGTGTGAAAAGACCGGGCGGCGCATTGCCCGCAGGTTTCCACGCGGAGGCGGCGACCGCTTGGATTGGCTGCCGGCTGGCAAAGCGCGCCGCGAGCAATCCGTTCAGCCAAATAATGACGGCGGTCGCCGTCCAGATGGTGAAAAAGACGACGGCCTTGGCGCCTATCGTCGTCAAGAAAACCTGCAGATAACCGATCGAGGAAAACCACAGCCAATCGACCAAGAAGTCGCTCGCGAGCCCGACCAGGATCAGGCACATCCCGCCGACGAAGACCGCAACGATGAGCCTGACCACGGCGTTTTGCCCTGGTGCCTTCCGCCCGGGTCCGGTGATCCCGATCGTCATGGTTTGACAATAGCGGAAATGACGGACGCTTGCCGCTTGATTCGTGGTGGGGATTGCGCGTCAAAGCGGGCGACGCGGGTGCCTCGAGCCCCGTCGCCGGGACGGCGGGTGAGGCTGTTTCGAACTTTACGGTCAGGGCCAGCCGATGGCTTCCTCGCCAGGGACGGCTTCCGCAAAGTCAGCCCGATGCGCATAAAGGAAGCCATCGCGCAAGAGTGCGGCTCTTCCCCTCATAACGCCAATGGCTGTACATGCGCACGCCGGAACGCTGGCGCGTATTTCTATGCCAACGTATGCACGATCACCGGCCCGGCGACGCCCGTGGCTGGCCCGATGAGCAGAGGCGCGAGATTCGGCTCGGGGTCCATGAAGACGAGCCAAACCACAAAACGCCGTCACCGATCATTTCATCTAATCGTATCGCGGGACTTACCAGCGCACTGTCTTGTCGCTTCATTTCAATACTTCGAGTCCTCCCTCACTAGGCTCGATAGTCAGCTGCGACGGTTTCATCGCGCCGCGCGCCGCCCATCGCATCAAACAAGGGTGTGAGCACGATTACCACGACGAGGTTGAGCACCACCGTATAGAGCGCGGCGTAGCCAGGGAACGTGTAGCCGGCGAAGGCAAGCGGGTAGTTGGGCGTGAGGTTCGCCGCAATGAACATCCAGATGCCGGCGACGGTTCCCACGCCCCACCCTATGAGCAACGCCCAATCGTTGAACCAGCGGGTGTAGACGCCGAGCATCACCGACGGCAGCGTCTGAATGATGAGGATGCCGCCCAAGAGCTGCAGGTAGATGGCAAATTGCGTCGGCACGAAAATAATGAAGATGAGCGCGCCCGATTTGACGATCAGGGACACCCACTTGGCCATCTGCGCTTCCTCGCGGTCGGTTGGATTTCTGTTGATGAACTCGCGATGGATGTTGCGCGTGTAAAGATTAGCTGCCGCGATCGACATGATCGCCGCCGGCACGAGCGCGCCGATGCCGATTGCCGCGAAGGCGATGCCGACGAACCACGATGGGAAGCTGTGCAGGAACAGCGCCGGCACCGCGAAATTGTTGCCGAACCGCTTGAACCCCGCGGCATATTCCGGGGCGGTACCAACCCCGACAGCGATGGCGAAGAAGCCGACTAGCGCCAGCAGCCCGAGCATGAAGGAATAGCCCGGCAGCATCGCGGCATTGCGCCTGATGGCATGGCTGCTGCTGGCGGCCAGAATGCCAGTGATGGAATGCGGATAGAGAAATAGCGCCAACGCAGAGCCAAGAGCCAAAGTCGCATAGACGCCATAGGCGCCGGTCGTGTTGGCGCCGGGAACCGCCAATAACAGCTTCGCCTGCGGCACCGCGGCGAAAATCTTGCCAAATCCGCCCAATTCGATCGGCACGACAATGATAGCGGTGAAGGCCGTGATATAGATCAAAATATCCTTGACGATGGCGATCGAGGCCGGCGCGCGCAATCCGCTCCGCTTCGAGCTCCTCGCTCAAGCCGTCGCGCCCGTCCAGCAGCGCCGCGATCACGCGCTTGTTGCCGGTCTGCGATAAGGGCGCGTTGCCGGCCATCTCCTCCGCCAGCTCGAGTGTGATCGCGTCGAGCTCCTGGGAGGGCACGGCACGGTTGACCAAGCCCCATTGCTCTGCGGTGCCGGCGCCGATGTAGCGTCCGAGCAGGAACAGCTCACGCGTGCGCGCCGCGCCGATCGCGTCGATGAAGCGGCGCAGCCCTGTGTGCGAATAGACGAGGCCCAGCTTGGCCGGGGGCATCCCGAGCTTGATGTCGTCCTTGGCCACGCGCAGATCGCACGCCAGGGCAAGCTCCAGCCCACCGCCGATCGTATGGCCCGGCAGAGAGGCGAGCGTCGGGTATGGAAATGCCTCGAGTGCTTCGATCGCTTCGGTGAAGGGGTGAGCTACGAGCGCCTCTGCGCGCTGCTCGAACTCATCGTCGGGGATCTCGCCGATGTCATAGCCCGCCGAGAACATCCCGCCCGCGCCCGTCACGATCACGCAACGGGCGTCTGAGCCGGCGGCTCCCAATTCGGCGAGCGTAGCCGTGATCGCGTCGAGGATCGGGTGGTCGAGCGCGTTGCGCTTGGCCGGATTGTCGATCGTCAGCCGGACCACGCCCACGGCAGGACGGTCGACCAGAAGCTTGCCGTCGGCCAGCTGTATCGTCTGTGGTGAGGTGCTCGGAGTCACGGCGCGGAAGGGTACTCCAGGATCGCGCGCAAGTCGCGTCCAAGCGGCCAGATGCCTAAGAAATCGGGTGGAATAGTGGTGGCCGAGCTGAGCGAAAGCCGGGTGGGGCCCTGGGCTGGTGGGATCTTTATTCCAGCACGACGAGCGTGTCGCCCTCGTTGACCGCCTGCCCCTCCTCGCAGAGGATCTCAACGACCTTGCCGGCGTCCTCGGCCTCGACCGGCATCTCCATCTTCATCGACTCGAGGATCGCAACCGTGTCGCCCTCCTCGATCTTGTCGCCTACGGCGCACTCGATCTTCCAAACCGTGCCGGTGATGTGAGCCTCTACCTCAGCCACGTCTATGACCTCCTGGGACGCCGTTCGGGAACGGCGTCACCTGCATCGAGCAGGTGCAGTCGCCGTAGGATGACAGCGGGGAGAATACCCGCCGTGGCCAATCGATCATGACCTCGGACCTGTTCGTCATAGTTGCTGCCCACAACGAGGCCGACCGCATCGCCGTGACGCTAGCCGCGCTATCGGCCACGTTTCCGAGCGCCTCGCTCTGGGTCGCAGACGACGGCTCCTCAGACGGAACGGGAGCTGTCGCCGAAGCGGCGGGCGCCACGGTTGTGCGTAGCGAGCGCGTGGTTGGCAAGGGTGGCGCGGTCACGCTCGCGGCTCAGCGGGCGCTGGCGTCCAACGGGTCGGTGGCGTTGCTCTGTGACGGGGATCTGGGCAAGTCCGCGGCACAGCTAGGTCCGCTGGTGGAGGCTGTGCGTCACGGCGATGCCGACCTCGCCATTGCGGTCTTCTCTAGGCGTGTTGGTGGCGGTTTCGGTTGGGCAGTCGGCTTTGCCCACTGGGCAATTCGTCGGCGCTGCGGACTTGCGCTGCGAGCTCCCATATCAGGGCAGCGGGCTCTGACGGGACAGACGCTCGCTCGTGTGCTGCCATTCGCGCACGGCTTCGGCATGGAGATCGGCATGACGATCGACGCTGCCCGTGCGGGTGCGCGCGTACACGAGATCGATTTGGACCTGTCCCACCGTGCTACCGGCAGGACCTTGGGTGGGTTTCTCCATCGAGGTGGTCAGCTGGCCGACTTCGTGCGCGTCTACCTGGCGCGGCGGTAGGCTCGCGTCCGGCGCAAGCGCTCCTGGGCGACACCGTGAGAAAGAGAAGATGAGCGGATGATCCTGGCTATCGATCAAGGCACCACCGGCACGACGTGCATCGTCTTCGATGAGCGTGCCGAGTCGGTGGGACGCGCCTATCGCGAGTTCACTCAGCACTTTCCTGAGCCGGGCTGGGTCGAGCACGACGCCCAAGAGATATGGGAGGTGACCCAGGCGGTCGCCGGTGAGGCGCTGGCGGACGCCGAAGTGCGTCCTGGGGAGCTCGCGGCGGTCGGCATCACCAACCAGCGCGAGACGGTGTGCGTGTGGGACCCTTCCACGGGCGAGCCTTTGCACCGGGCGATCGTGTGGCAGGATCGCCGTACGGCCGCTCGCTGTGAGGAGCTTCGCGCGGCCGGTCGCGAAGGGCTCGTACGCGCCCGTACTGGCCTGGTGCTCGACCCCTACTTTTCGGCCACCAAGATCGAGTGGTTGTTGCGCAACGTGCAGGGCCTGCGCGAGCGCGCTCAGGAGGGACGCGCCGTGTTCGGCACGATCGATGCTTGGCTGATCTTCAAGCTGTGCGGCGAGCACATCACCGACCCCTCCAACGCGTCGCGCACGATGCTCTACGACATCGAGGCGAGACGCTGGGATCCCGACCTGCTGGCCTTGCTGGAGATCCCAGAGCGAGCTTTGCCGCGCGTGGCAAGCAGCGCGGGCCCGATCGCGCAGACGCTCCCCGAGGCTCTGCACGGGCACGCGGTACCCGTGGCCGGTGTGGCGGGCGACCAGCAGGCGGCGCTATTTGGCCAAGGATGCGTCGATCCGGGTATGGGCAAGAACACCTATGGGACCGGCTCCTTCGCGCTCCTGAACACCGGCTTCGCGCCTCCCGACCCGGCGCCAGGTCTTTTGAGCACCGTCGCCTGGGGAATCGGCGACTCCACGAGCTACGCCTTGGAGGCCTCGATCTTCGTTACGGGGGCCGCCGTGCAGTGGCTGCGTGACGGCCTGGGCGTGATCGAGCGTGCAAGCGAGACCGAAGCACTCGCGGCCTCATTGCAGAGCAATGACGGGGTGTACTTCGTGCCCGCGCTCACCGGCTTGGGCTCGCCACACTGGGATCCCTACGCGCGCGGCACGATCGTGGGGCTCACCCGCGGCACGGGACGGGCACACCTGGCGCGTGCGACCCTGGAGGCGATCGCCTACCAGACCGTGGATGCGCTCCGTGCGATGGCGGCGGTCTCGCTTGAGCCCTTGCGCGAGCTGCGTGTCGATGGCGGTGCGACCGCCAACGCCTGGCTGATGCAGTTTCAGGCCGACGTGCTCGGCGCGCCCGTCTCGGTGGCCCAGATGCCCGAGACGACCGCACTTGGCGCCGCGTGTTTGGCGGGAGTGGGGGTGGGCGCGTGGACGATCTCCGACGTGCGCGATTCCAGAGGAGAGGGCGCCCGTTACGAGCCGCGCATGAGCGCGGATGAGCGCCAGACGCTGCTTGCCGGCTGGGAGGATGCGCTTGCGCGGAGCAGGTCTCGATGATGTTGTTCGGGCCCGGCACATGTGGGACCCGCCGATCGACATGTGACCGATGAGCTGTTCCGGCCGGTACATGTACCGGCCGGCCGGGCCGCACATGTGCGGCCCGGGACGGCGCCACATGTGGCGCCGTCCTCCCGATATGGGTATGGAACGTGCTGCCCTGCGTAACTTTGCCCTGCCGGCGATGTAGAGCAATTAGATGAGCGAGCTCGCCCCGATGCGCGAACAGGTCTACACCGACCCGCGCCCCAAGGAGTACTTCGACCGCTTCCACGAGCGGGCCCGCACGCGCGAACCGGACTGGTGCTACGAGGCCACACGCCTGCTGACCTCCCTGTACGCCTACACGTTCTTCAGGGCTCGTCCGATCTCGACCGAGAAGGTCCCTGGCTCTGGTGCTGTGATCCTCGCGCCCAACCACTTCTCCTTCATGGATCACTTCCTGATGGGGTGCTACATCCGGCGCAAGGTGCGCTTCATGGCCAAGTCGCAGCTGTTCAAAGGCCCGATGCAGTTCGTCTACACCCACGGCGGCGTCTTCCCGGTGCGCAGAGGCGCACGCGACGAAGAGATGTTCGTCACCGCCAAAGCGATCCTCACTCGCGGCGGGGCGATCACGATGTACTGCGAGGGCGGTCGCTCGCGTGACGGCAAACTAGCCGAGCACGCCAAGGCCGGCATCGGGAGGATCGCCTTGGAAACGGGCGCCCCGATCGTGCCGATCGCGATTCACGGCTCCAGCAAGATCCGCAACTGGAAGCGCCTGCAATTCCCGAAGGTGACCGTTCAATACGGCGATCCGATCCGCTGGGAGCCGATCGAGGGAGCGACGCGCGAGCAGCAGCAGGCGGTGGCCGACGCGGTGCTTGACGAGATCAAGGTTCTCTACAACGGCTTGGAGGAGCACGGCCGCAAGGGGGCCTTGCGTCGTGCGCGCGAGCAGCGCCTGGCCGAGCGCCGCGCCCAGGTCAAAGGCGCGGCGACAGCGTCCTAGAGGACCGATGACCGGCGCCTCGCTGTGTCCTCGGTCGCTCGCGTGCAAAGCACGCCACGCGGGGCGGGTGGGCTCTCAAATGCCTTGCGAGGCTTGGTCATCGGTCGTCTAGGACCGACTATTGAACTAAGAGGTCATCCCGACGAACTGGCCGCCGGTGACGTTCAGTACCTGCCCGTGCACGTAGTTCGACCAAGGCGAGCACAGGAAGAAGACGCCGCCCGCGGCCTCCTCGGGCGTGCCGGGGCGTCCGAGCGGGATCAGCATCGAGGCCATGCCTCGCATCTGCTCGGGAATGCCGAGCTGCACCTTCTCGCCGCCGATCTCCATCGTGTTGTCCTCGACCTTGGCGGCCGTCAGGCGCGTCTCGATGAAGCCGAACGCGACCGCGTTCACGTTCACCTTGAACTGGCCCCACTCCTTGGCGAGCGTCTTCGTGAGACCGGTGACGCCGGCCTTCGCCGAGGAGTAGTTGGCCTGTCCGGCGTTACCCATCGTGCCCGAGATCGAGGAGATGTTCACGATCTTGCGGAACACCTCGTTGCCTTCCTCGCGCTCCTTCTTGGCGGGCTCGCGCAGGTGCGGCGCCGCGGCGCGGATCACCTTAAAGGGAACGATCAGGTGGATGTCGAGCATCTTCTGGAACTGCTCGTCTGACATCTTGTGGATCGGTGCATCGATCGTGTAGCCGGCGTTGTTGACGATGATGTCGATCTTGCCGAACGAATCGATCGCCTTCTGGACGAGCTTCTCGGCCGTGTCGCCGGCGGTCAGGTCGCCGGAGAAGACGGCGGTCTCGCCTTTGATCTCCTGTGCCGCCTGCTCGGCGACGTCGCCGTCGAGGTCGTTGATGAGGACCTGTGCGCCCTGCGAGGACAGCAGCTCAGCGGTGGCGCGGCCGATGCCGCGAGCCGAGCCGGTGACGATCGCGGACTTGCCGTCGAGTACTCCCATAGCTTCGATTCTCCTTGTAGTGGTCGGTCGCGGGAGGTTATCCGCCCGGCCAGGACCATGCGCTCCCACGCAGACCGGGACGTCAGCCGATGATCGTGCCGAAGTCCTGCGTGTACATCCCGCCTGCCTGGCCGCCCGACATGGAACGCGGCAAGTCCTGGTCGACCCCGACGCCTGTGTAGCGGAAAGAGCCGTTGAGGATGTTGGCGCGGTGGCCGGGCGATTCCATCCACGCTTTGACGATGCCCTTGGGAGTGCCCAACCATAGTGTTCCCCAAGCGATGTTCTCGCCGAGCGTGTAGCCCACGTTGCCGTTGGGAATGAAGCCGCTAGCTTCGATGCGCATCAAGAGCGTCGAGCCGCTGGGGCTCACGTGGGAGAAGTAGTCGTGGGCGTCCATGTCCTTGGAGTGCCCGAGCGCAGCATTCGCCAGGCGTGGATCTTCGATTAGGGCCGACTCGCCGAAGCGGACGCGTTCGTCGTTGACCAGGCACAGCGTGGCTGCAGCCACGCTCGCGATGTCGCTCGAGGTGGGGGTGAGGTTGGCGTTGGGACATTCGTCGGCGGCGGTCGCCGGGCGGGTCCGTCGTGCGTGATGCACGGTGCGCTTGTGCGTGTGGTGCTTGCTTTTGTGCTTATGGCGGTGCTTGCGATGTTTGCGCGGCGCGCGATGGATCGTCTCGTGACGAACACGCCCTTTCCCGGCGCGCGAATGCGTGTCTGATGCGCCCGCGCTCATTGGCACGAGCAGCAGTAGGGCGGCCGTTGTGAGGCCCGCAAGTAGCGTAAGGCAGCGATTCACGCTCCAGGCATCGGCAGCGGTGCGGCTCTCGCTTGAATCGGAGGTGCCTCGCTGGACCAAAAGTTGCGACGGTCAACCGCCTGGCTCGTTGGTCACAAGCGTCAGTGCCTGGTCTCTTCTCACGGTGCCCACACGAGCATGGCCTGCCGTCTCGTCACATTCACCGCATAGACTGAGCCTCTATATGGCAAGCGATCCGGCAACTCAGCCGACCAGCTCGGAATCCGAGGTTGGCGCCGCGAGCGGGGTATTCCCGGCCCAGCGTCTGCGCGAGGCCGTCACTCAAGGATTGATCACCGCCGGCAACTGGCGCGTGCCCCTGGAGTCGATCCAACCCGCCAGCGTGGACTTGCGCTTGGGCGAGTTCGCGTGGGCGTTGCGCTGCAGCTTCCTGCCCGACTCGGGCTCGACCGTCGAGGAAAAGATCGAGGATCTCGCCTTCGACAGGATCGATTTGCGCGATGGGGCCACGCTCGAGCGCGACCGTCCGTATCTAGTGCCCTTGATCGAGGAGCTGCACCTACCCCAAGAGGTGCGCGCCAAGACCAACCCCAAGAGCTCGACCGGCCGTCTGGACGTGTTCACGCGAGTGATCACCGACCGCAGCCATCGCTTCGATGAAATCGCCGCCGGCTATAAAGGCAAGCTCTACCTGGAGGTCGTGCCGCGCTCCTTCGCGATTCGTGTCAAGCAAGGCCTCTCGCTCAACCAGGTGCGCCTCAGTCATGGCGACGCACGCCTAAGCGATCGCGAGCTGCTGACCGTCCACGAAGAGTTCCCGCTCCTCTACCTGGACAGTCACGCCCTGCGTGCCTCCGAGCTGTCGCTTGCCGACGGCCTGTTCCTGAGCCTCGACATCCAAGGTAGCCCTGAGAACATCGTCGGCTACCGCGCCAAGCGCAACAGCTTGCCGGTCGATCTGGAGCGCATCGGCAAGCTTAAGTGGCAGGACTATTGGGAGCCAGTGCACCCTGAGCGCGGCGGGCGAATCGTGCTCGAGCCCGAGGTCTTCTACCTGCTGCTTTCAGCCGAGGGGGTCAGCATCCCGCCTTCCTACGCGGCCGAGATGCTCGCCTACGACCCGACCGCCGGCGAGCTGCGCACCCACTACGCCGGCTTCTTCGACCCAGGCTTCGGCTATTCGCCGCACGGGCGCAACCATGGTTCGCGCGCGGCTTTGGAGGTGCGCGCGCGTGACGTGCCCTTCATGGTCGAGCACCGCCAGCCGGTCTGCAAGCTGGCGTTCGAGCGAATGGTCGCCGAGCCGGACGTGCTCTACGGGCAGGACATCGGCTCCAATTACCAGGGCCAGGAGACGATGCTCAGCAAGCACTTCGCCGAGCAAAAGGCCCGCGCGTCTACAAGCCCAGCAAGCGCCCCAGAATCTCGCGCATAATCTCGTCCGAGCCGCCGCCGATCGGCCCGAGGCGGGCGTCGCGGGCGGCGCGCTGGGCCCAGTGCTCGCCCATATAGCCCATGCCGCCATGGATCTGCAGGCACTCGTCCATCAGCTCGAAGGAGGCGCGCTGGGTCATGAGCTTGGCCATTGTCACCTGCGTGATGGGTTCCTCGCCGGCCACGAAACGGCGCAGCGCGTCGTAGGTGACGCAGCGCGCGGTGTAAGCCTGGGTGGCCAGATCGGCGAGCTTGTGTTTGATGGCCTGGTGCTTTGAGAGGGGCTTGCCGAAGGTGGTGCGCTCGCGTGCGTACTCGGCGGTGCGCTCGTAGGCGAGCTGCATAGCGCCGACCGTGCCGAGGGCCATCGCCAGGCGCTCCCACTGGAAGTTGGCCATGATCAGCTTGAAGCCCTCGTGAAGTTCGCCGAGCAGGTTGTCCTCGGGCACGAACACGTTCTCAAAAGAGATCGTGGCGGTGTCTGAGGCGTGCCAACCGAGCTTCTCGAGCTTGGAGGAGCTCACACCCTCACCGCGGTCGATGATGAAGAACGAGATCCCGTGGTGGCCACCTTCCTGGGTCGTCTTCACTGCGGTGACCATGAAATGGGCGCGCACGCCGTTGGTGATGTAGGTCTTCTCGCCGTTCACCACCCACCCGCCGTCGACCCGCTCGGCCTTCGTACGCAGCGCCGCCACATCCGAGCCGGCGTCGGGCTCGGTGATCGCGAGCGCTCCGATCTTCTCTCCCCTGATCGCGGGCACGAGGTACTGCTGCTTGTGCTCGTCGGTGCCGAACTTCCAGATCGGGGGCGTGGCGATGTTGATGTGTGCACCGATTCCCGCGGCGGTGCCGCCGGAGCCGATCCGCGACAGCTCCTCCACGAGCACCGCCTCGTGCAGGTAGTCGCCGCCCTGGCCACCCAGCTCGGCGGGGTACTTCAGGCCAAGCAGCCCTTGGGCGGCGAGCTTTCCGAACACCTCGTCGGGAAACCAGCGCTCGGCCTCCCACTGCTGCGAGTGGGGAGCGAATTCGCGGTCGAGGAAGCCGCGGACGGATTCCCGCAGCGTTTCATGCTCCTCCGTGAACGGAGGAGTGGGGGATGAAATGGTCAAGGCGTGAAGGGCCGCTGGATCAAAGGCCGTACGAGCGCCCGATCACGTCCAGCATGATCTCATCGGTCCCCGCGCCAATGCGATTCAACCTGGAATCGCGCCAAGCCCGCTCGACGCCGTACTCCTTCATGTAGCCCGCCCCACCGTGGATCTGGATGCACTCGTCGGCCACTTCCACGGCGATGCGCGAGGCGTGTAGCTTGGCCATCGAGATCTCCCTCACGGGGTACTCGCCGTTTGCAAAGCGCCACGCCGTCACGTAGACCATCTGACGCGCGCTCTCGATCTTCGTCGCCATCTCGGCGAACTTGTGGCGAATCACCTGGAATTTGCCGATTTCGCGGCCGAACGCCTTGCGCTCTTTCGCGTACTCGAGCGTGCGATTGAAGCATTTCTGAGCGCCCGCAACCGAGCCGGCGGCGCCGATCAGGCGCTCGCCCTGGAGCTCCCACATGATGTGGTAGAAGCCCTTGCCCACCTCGCCCAGCACGGCGCTCTCGGGCACGCGCACGTCCTGGAAGGCCAGCAAGGCCGTGTCGGAGGCGTGCATCCCGAGCTTCTCGAGCTTCTTCTCGCGGATCACCCCGGGCGCGTCCATCGGCACCAGGAACAGCGTGAAGCCGCCGTAGCCCGCGTCGGGGTCGGTCTTCGTCACGAGCACGATCACGTCGGCGCGGTGGCCATTGGTGATGTAGGTCTTCGAGCCGTTGATCACGTACTCATCGCCGTCCTTGACCGCGCGCGTCTTGATTCCGGCCACATCCGAGCCCGCGTCGGGCTCGGTGATGCCGATGCACAAGATCTTCTCGCCTTTGATCGCCGGCACCACCCATTCCTGCTTCTGCTCCTCGCTGCCGAACGCGAGGATCGGGGGCATCGCCATGTCGGTGTGCACCGCCACGCCCATCGCCAACCCGCCCGAGTTCGCGCCCGTCATCTCCTCGCCGAGCACGAGGCTGGTGAAGTAGTCGCCGCCCTGGCCGCCGTATGCCTCGGGCTTGTCGAGGCCGAGCAGGTCCAGCTCGCCCATGCGCCTGAACACCGAGTCGGGGAATGTTGTCTCCTCCCACTCCTCCGCGTGCGGCGCCAGCTCCTTGCTGACGAAACTGCGGATCGACTCGCGCAGCTGTTCGTGCTCGTCGGTGAAGATGAAGTGCTTGCGCTTGGACTGATGGTCGGGCTTCAAGACGGTGTCGGTGGCGGCCATTTCGGCTGTGGCTCCTTGGGTCGTTTCGTGTCGTCGCGTTGGTCGTGTTCGTGCAAGCCAGACGCTAGCGCTTTGCCAGGGACAGGCTACCGGTTACTGGCTGGGCGGCCAGCCCGTGTGCCGGCGACTCGGCAGACGGTTAGGATGCCGAGCGTGTCCGAGCGGCCGCCAAGCGACTCCGACTCCGCTGACGGCGGCGGCCCGGCATCCGCGCGGGGTGTTGTCCTGTACGCGGTGGCCGACGGTGTGGCCACGATCACCCTGAACGAACCGGCGACTCGCAACGCGCTCTCGGCCGAGGTGCTGGACGGCTTGATCTCCTCGTTCGAGCGCGCCCGCGACGACGAGGCCGTGCGGGTTGTCGTGCTGGGCTCCTCTCACGACACAGTCTTCTCTTCTGGCGCCAACCTGGGCGGTTTCGCAGCTGACGTGGCTCTCGTACACAAGCATTTCGGCTCGGATCGCTTCGTCGGGTTGTTCAAGCTGATTGTCGGGCTGGGCAAGCCCACGCTGTGCGCCGCGCGCGGGCACGTGCTCGCCGGGGCGCTCGGAATTGCGCTTGCGTGCGACTTGATCGTCGCCTCCGAGGACGCCACGTTCGGCACGCCCGAGATCAACGTGGGCGCGTTCCCGTTCATGATTATGGCGCTCATCTACCGCAACATCGGGCGCAAGAAGGCCAACGAGCTGTTGCTGCTTGGCGAGCGCTGGTCGGCCCAAGACGCGCTCACAGCAGGGCTCGTCAACAAGGTCGTCCCCGCCGGCGAGTTCGACGCCGCGGTGGAGGAGTGGACCACAAAGCTGGCGTCGAAGTCGCCCTTGATCATGCGTCTCGGTAAGGAAGCGATGCGCCGCCAACTCGACATGCCTTTGGACGACGCTTTGGACTACCTGCGCGCCCAGCTGACCTTGGCGATCTCCACCGAGGACATCGTAGAGGGCGTGACCGCGTTCTTCGAGAAGCGCGAGCCCGAATGGAAGGGGCGCTGATGAGCACCGAGCAAACAACTTCACTGTTGCGACCGCTGGTCGAGGATCTGCACGCCCGCCGCGAGCAGATCCGCCTCGGTGGCGGCCAGGAGAAGATCGACAAGCAGCACGAGAAGGGCGCCCTGACCGCACGCGAGCGGATCGCCCTGCTTGTGGATGAGGGCACGTTCGTGGAGCTCGGCATCCACGGCAAGCCCCACACCTCCCAACGCGCGATGGACGGCGTGGATGCCCCCGCCGACGGCGTCGTCACCGGCTACGGCAAGGTCGATGGTCGTCTCACCGCCGTGTGCGCGTATGACTTCACGGTGATGGCCGGCTCGATGGGCATGACCGGCGAGTTCAAGGTCACGCGCTTGCGCGAGCTCGCCTTGACCAAGCGCATCCCGTTCGTGTGGCTGCTCGACTCCGCCGGCGCGCGCGTGCAGGAGGCCGCCGGCGCGATGTTCGCCGGCTCGGGCCACCTGTTCCGCGAGGAGGTGATCATGAGCGGCGTCATCCCTCAAGTCGCCGCCCTGATGGGACCGTGCGCCGCCGGCACCGCCTACATCCCCGGCCTGGCCGACTTCGTGCCGATGGTCAAGGGCCGCGGCTCGATGGCGCTCGCGGGTCCCCACCTGGTGCGCGCAGCCGTGGGGGAGGACGTCACCCAAGAGGAACTGGGCGGCTCGCGCGTGCACTGCCGCAAGTCGGGAGTCGGAGACATGGAGGTCGCATCCGACGAGGAGTGCATCGAGCGAATCAAGGCCTACCTCTCGTTCATGCCTCAGAACTGCGAGGCGTCGGTGCCGATCAGGCCAGTATCCGATCCCATCGAGCGTGGCGACGAGGACCTGCTCGACGTGCTGCCCGAGTCAAACCGCAAGCCGTACGACATGTACGAGGTCATCAAGCGGATCGTGGACGACGGCGAGATCTTCGACATGAAGGGCCAGTGGGCCAAGACGATCATCACCTGCTTCGCCCGCTTCGGCGGCCGGCCCGCCGGGATCGTCGCCAACCAGCCCAAGCAGCTCGGCGGCATCCTCGACAACAACTCGGCCGATAAGGCCGCGCGCTTCGTCAACTTGTGCAACGCATTCGGGATTCCTTTGGTGTTCATCCAGGACGTCCCCGGCTTCATGGTCGGTACCAAGGTCGAGGCCGAAGGAATCATCCGCCACGGCGCCAAGATGCTCTACGCAGTCGCCAACGCGACCGTGCCCAAGCTGACCGTGATCACGCGCAAGGCTTACGGCGCCGGCTACTACGTGATGTGCGGGCGCGCTTATGAGCCCGACCTGATCGTGGCCTGGCCATCGGCCGAGATCTCGGTCATGGGGGCCGAGGGAGTCGTTGAGATCGCTTTCCGCAAGGCCGTTGACGCCGCCGAGGACCCGGAGGCCAAGAAGGCCGAGCTGATCGAGAACTTCAAAAAGATGTTCGACGTCTACATCGCCGCCGGCAACGATCTAGTCGACGATGTGATCGACCCGCGTGAGACACGCGCCACGATCTGTCGTGGCCTGGAGTTGGCCGAGGGCAAGAAGATCGAGCGTCCCTACAAGAAGTCGGGGGTCGTCCCTGTATGAGCGCAACCACTTCCATTCCCACGATGCCGCACCCACGGAGACCCTCATGAGCTTGGACGATCCCGCAGTCATCACCTGCTCGATCTCGGGCGTGATCGCCAACCGCGAGCAGTGTCCCGCGATCCCCTACACGCCCGAGGAGTATGGCGCTGAAGCCAAGCGTGCAGTGGACGAGGGCGCTTCGATGATCCACATTCACGCCCGCAAACCCGACGGCACGCCTTCGTATGAGATCGAGGACTTCTCCGCGATCACTGAAGCGATCAGGGGCGCCGTAGACGATGTGATCATCAACTACTCGACCGGCACGATTGGCGTTCCCGTCGCCAAGCGCGTCGAGTATCTGCGCGCCTGTCGCCCCGAAGTGGCGGCCCTGAACATGGGCTCGATGAACTATGCGAAGTACTCGCGCTCGCGCAAAGAGTTCGTGTTCAAGATGGTCTTCAACAACCCCTTCGAGGAGATCGTCGAGCTGCTCAAAGCGATGAACGAGCTCGGCATCAAGCCCGAGCACGAGTGCTTCGACCTCGGGCACGTCGGCTCGTTGACGCCTTTGGTGGACATGGGCGTCTTGAAGGCGCCTTTGCATGTGGATTGCGTGATGGGGGTGATCGGCGGCGTACCGCCATCGCCACGCAACCTCGCGGCGATGGCCGACAACATCGGCGAGGTCCCCGGGGGCAAACACCACTGGGGGGTGATCGGCATCAGCCGCGACCAGTGGACTTTGATCGCGACCGCGCTCACGCTCGGCGGCTCGATCAGGGCCGGCGTCGAGGACAACCTGTACTTGCCCGACGGCACGATGGCGCGGTCCAACGGAGACCTGATCGCCCAAGCGCGCAGGATGACCGAAGACATCGGCCGGCGCCCAGCCACGGTGGCCGAGGCGCGCAGACTGCTGGGCATCGCCTGATGGCCGGCGCGGCGCACCGGCCATCCGCGCCTCGCGGAGCGCCAGATGGCTTGCCGCCCCGCTTCGCGCAATTGCGGATGGCTCAATGAGTCTTCCGCTTTCAGGTGTGAGGGTCCTCGACCTGTCGCGCTTGCTCCCGGGCGGCTTCTGCTCGCTGCTGCTGGCCGACTTCGGCGCGGAGGTGCTGAAGGTGGAGGACACCGGCGCGGGCGACTACATCCGCTGGGCGCCTCCCTATTACGAGGGGGCCGAGGACAGCGCCAAGTCGGCTCTGTTCCTGTCCTTGAACCGTAACAAGCGCTCGATCCGGATCGACCTCAAGAACGAGGCCGGGCGCGAGGTGCTGCTGCGGCTCGTGCGTGAATACGACGTCGTACTCGAGTCGTTTCGCCCGGGCGTGCTCGACCGGCTCGGCGTCGGCTATGAGCGCATGCGCGAGGAGAATCCTGGGCTCGTCTACTGTGCGATCACGGGCTACGGCCAGAGCGGCCCCAAGCGCGACGCTTCCGGCCACGACATGAACTACCTGGGCTTGATCGGTTTGCTCGGCCTGACAGGCGAGGAAGGCGGGTCACCTGTGCAGGCCGCCGGTCAGATCGCCGATCTTGGCGGGGGCGCCCTGATGGCGGCATTCGGGATCATGGCCGCGTTGCGCGAGCGCGACGGAGGGCCTGCCCGAGGCGACCGTCCTGCGCAACCGGGATCGGGCGAAGGCCAGATGGTCGATGTGTCGATGGCCGACGGCGCGCTCTCCTGGCTGGCGATGGTCGCCGGCCAGTACTTCGCCGACGGCGTAGTTCCGCGCAGGGGCGAGCAGATGCTGGCGGGCTCGGTCGTCTGCTACCGCCCTTACGAGTGCGCTGACGGCTGGGTCACGTTGGGGGCCTTGGAGCCCAAGTTCTGGCAGGCCTGGTGTCGCGGCGTCGGGCGTGAGGACTTGATCGAGAAGCAGTTCGAGAAACCTGGCTCTGAGGCGCACGACCAGGTCGTCGAGGTCTTCAAGGGGCGCACGCGCGCGCAGTGGACTCAGTTCGCTACTGAGCATGACTGCTGCCTGGAGCCCGTGCTCGACGTCGACGAGGCACTCGCCTCCGATTTGGTGGGTGAGCGCGAGATGGTGGTCACGCTCGACCAGCCCGGCGTCGCGGACGGTGTGCGCCAGCTCGGGATCCCAGTCAAGCTCGACCGTACCCCGGGCGAGCACAATCGCCTGCCGGGGCCAGGTCTGGGCGAGCACACCGAGCAAGTGCTGCGCGCCGCGGGCTACAGCGAGCAGCAGGTTGCCGAGCTGCTGGAGCAGGGGGCTGTGGCTGGTGGGCATGGCACCGGCGAGCAGGCCTCGTTTCTTGGCTGACACAAAGTCGTAAAACCCGATCGCGTTCGCGCTCGGAAGCTGTCGTCGCTCTCCCTTCCAAGCCCTTCTTGAACCGATAGGGCTTGACAAGAGTTCAGGGTTCGTGTATAACCAACCATTGACACGACATCCACAACGGGTGTCGCGCAAACATAAGGTCGGGTAATGGGTCGGTCTTCGTGGTCGACACCAACATTGTTTTGACGGGGACCTTGGGAGAGGGACCGGGTCGCTTCTGAGAGGGAGTTGTATTTCGCGTGGTTTCTTTGGGGAATAGCGTTGCTGGGAGTCCGTGTGCTCCTGACGGGTCCGTAATAGGACGCGTCAGCGTTGCTGACGCGTCTCTCTCTCTCTCTCTCTCTCTGGCCGAGCCGGCGTCTAGCCGCTAGGCCCTCTCGCCGCGGTTTCGCTGCGCGGCCCGCCGGGCATAGGGCTCGGCTTGGTTTCTCGCGCGCTGTAAGCGCGCTTTCAACTGCTTGTTTTCCTGTCGCGGTGGGCTCTGTGTCCAGCGCGGTCTTGTGCTGCCCGCGCGCGGGCGGGTTCGGTGTGGGTTGTTCTAGGAGGGGATGGTCTTGATGCGTGTCCGCAAGCGTGGGTTGGTTCGGGGTGTCTTGGTGGCATTGTGGGCGGCGGTCAGCGGGCTTTGGCTCGCGACGGCTCTGGCGAGTGCGGTCTCGTTGCCGGATGGGCGGGTCTATGAAGCGGTGAGCCCGGTCGAAACTGAGGGGAACGCGACCGTCTACGTGCCTGGACCAGGAGAAGGCTACTTGGGTGTTAACGGTGAACATGGCATCATCACTTGGAGGCCGTTTGAGGTCGCGCCTGATGGCGAAGCTGTGGTTTATCCCGGCGATCCACCTCCAACCGGTGGCGGGGGTAATATCGGGCAGAGTAAAGGGGATGAGTACTTGTCGAGGCTTTCCCCGGGTGGTGGCTGGAACGTAGTCGATCTCCAGCCGTCTAGCTTCCTCGGCGCGGGATTTGAAGCTTTTTCGAGCGATCTCTCTGTCGGGGTGCTCTCGACAGGTCGCCTGTACTCGTATGCGAGCTTTAGCGGCGAATACAAGCAGCTTTACACGAAGCCCGGATACGAAAGACTTCTTTACGCGGGTGCAAACGCCGGCACGAGTGGTGTTACTGTCATGAGCCATCTCCTGCTCGAAGCCCCCAAAGCTAAAGCATCTTTGCTCGAAGGGGAAGGACCGCTCGAAAAGGAACTAGAAGAAACCGTTAAGAAGGACGCCGAAGAAGGAAAGGAAGGTGGTGCTCTCTACGATTCGGTCGACGGTCGGTTGAGTCTCGTGAGTGTATTGCCTGACGGTAGGGCGGACGCCAACGCATCGTTTGGGTCCGCCCCAAGTCCAGAAAGCAAAGGGTCCCATGGTCTGAATCATGTGAGCTCCGATGACGGGTCGCGGATCTTCTGGACGGATAGGGAAACGGGCGATCTCTATGTGAGGGAGAACGATACTTCTCCTGAAGCTACCACTGTCCAGGTTGATGCTTCTGTTGGTGGCGGCGGTGTTTTCTGGAGCGCGAGCTCGGATGGCTCCAAGGTTTTCTTTACGAAGGGCGATCTGTACCAGTACGACGTGAACAGCGGACAGACGACCGATTTGACGCCGGGTGTGGAAGTGTTGGGTGTGGCGGGCGCGAGCGACGACGGTAAATATATTTACCATGTCGATTCTGGCCTCAGATTGAGCTTGTGGCACGATGGTGTGAACACGTTCATCGCGACGCTTTCGCCCAGGGACGAAAGTGAAGTTGTTCCGTTCGACGGCGCTGGTGAATATCACGAAGTCGGTGACTGGATGAGGGCGAGTGGTTTTCGCACTACGGAGGTTACCCCGGATGGTCATAGTCTCCTGTTCATGTCGAGTGCCAGTCTAACGGGTTATGACAATGAAGAGAAAGGGGTTCAGGAGGATGAGGTGTTCCTCTACGAAGCCGATTCGGGCGATCTCAAGTGTGTCTCGTGCACTCCTAATGGTGAACCGCCCGCTCCTTCTGAATTCGATAATTATAGAGGTGGATCGCAGTTGGGTGGGTTCTTCCCGATAACCAAGGTGCCTCAGGCTCTGGCTCAGCCGCGCGTGATCTCCGATGATGGGAGTCGCGTTTTCTTTGATAGCGGCGAGCCGCTGGTTCCGCAGGACACCAATGGTTGGCTGGATGTGTATGAGTGGGAGCGTGATGGTACGGGAAGTTGTCGGGAGAGCAGTGGGTGTGTCTATTTGCTCTCAGGGGGTAGGGGCTCTGAAAATTCTTATCTGCTTGGCGTGAGCGCGAGCGGTGACGATGCGTTCGTAATTACCCGCACCCAGCTTGCTTGCGCAGGATCGTAATGACGATGACGATGTGTATGACGCGCGTGTGGGTGGTGTGCAGTTGCCGCCTGTGCCTGCTTGTTCGGGCGCTGGTTGTCAGGGTGTGCCGCCTGTCCCGCCGATCTTTGCGACTCCGTCTAGTGTGACGTTCGATGGCGTGGGCAACTTCCCCGCGCCATCGAAGCCTTTGGTAAAGCCAAAGAAGAAGACTAATAAGTCGAAGCGATGCAGGAAGGGTTCTGTCAGAAAGCACGGCAAGTGCGTCAACAAGAGGTTCAAGAAGCCGGCGAAGGGGAGGAAGCAGCATGTATAGGAGACTTGTACCTTTTCTTGTCGTTATGTGCGCCATGGCGATCTGTAGTGCGCCCGCCGAGGCTACCTCTCCCGGCACTGGTTGGGAGGCGTTTACGTCAGTGTTTCCCACGAACCTGCCGCCGGGGGGTACTGGTCGCCTCCAGGTCAACATCATGAACACGGGCGCGGTACCGAGCACGGGCAGCGTGACGGTGATAGACACGCTGCCGCCGGGAATGACCGCCACTGCATCGGGTGGGCTGCCTGAATACGGCAATACCATCCTTAATCTAAAAGAAGAAGAAAAAATGTTCGGGGGCGCGCGATGGGTTTGTAACGGGACTACCGTCGTCACGTGCACCAGTAACCCGGAATTCATGCCGCCTGTGCCGGGCACCGAAGAACAAGCTCTACTTTCGGCACGGCTCGGTATCGCGGTCAACGTGCCGTTGGGTGTTTCGGGGACGGTGCAGAACCGGGTGACTGTCGAAGGTGGCGGCGCGTCGGCTGCGACGAGCGTATCCGACCCTATGAGGGTCGACTCCTCCTCACCTGCGTTTGGTTTCCCGACATGGGATGTGTGGTCCACCAATGCGGACGGGACGCTCGACCTTCAGGCCGGGTCGCATCCGTATGAGACAACCTTCGTTATCGGGTTCAACGAAGAGGCGACGGGCGGGATGGCGGATGGGGATGTCAGGAACCTTGAAGTGGATCTGCCGCCCGGCCTGTTCGGCGATCCCAACGCGGTGCCGCGCTGCACTCGCGCACAGCTGGACGGAAAGCACTGCCCGATCCAGAGCCAGATAGGTCTCGACGGAGTCGGGGTATTGGGTGGTGCATCTGAACCTGGGGTGGATGGTTTCCTTACTGTTCAGCCCGTGTACAACATGGTTCCGCCGCCGGGTGTCGCAGATGAGTTTGCCTTCTCGATTATTGGCTATCACTCATTCTTTGATGTCGGGGTACGAAACGATGGCAGCTATGGACTCGTCACGCACGTGAACAACATCCCAAGCGTGGGTCTCGACGAGAATGTCTTGACGCTGTGGGGCGTTCCGGCTGAAGCCAGTCATGATTCTCAACGCCTGGCGACATACAACAATCAAGGTGAAGTGGAATGCGTTGAAGGGTGCCCGGCGGGGATCATTCAGAAGCCGTTTTTGACGTTGCCGACGTCGTGTGCGGGACCGCCAACGTTTACGGTGCATGGCCTAGCGACCTGGACCGATCCGAATGTGACCGCTGAAGCGAGCAGTCTCACGCACGACAGCACCGGTGTGCCGACTGGGCTCACGGGTTGTGATCACTTGTCGATGGATCCGTCGATCTCTGCGGTACCGGATACTAGTTTCGGGGACACACCGGCAGGGTTCACGGTGGACGTGAAAGTTCCACAAGAAGCCCTGACGCTACCGCATGGTCTTGTGGCGTCGACGATTAAGAATACGACGGTGACGTTGCCTGAGGGCGTAGTGATCAATCCTGGTCAGGCCGCGGGTTTGGTTGCGTGCCAGGCCGCGGAAGCGAATGTGCATGGCGAAGGCCCGCAGTCGTGTCCCGCGGCATCGAAGGTAGGCACGGTGCATATCAGGACACCGTTGTTGGAAGGCGAGCTCGATAGCGAACTTGAAGGAAACGTGTACGTGTTGCAGTCAAATCCACCGAACCTGCAATTGCTGTTGGCGGCTTCGGGAGACGGCATATATTTGAAGCTCATCGGTGACGTGCATTTGAACGAAACTACTGGTCAGTTGACGACGACGTTCACCGAAACACCTGAGCTTCCGTTCACGGATTTGAAACTGTCCTTTAGTGGTGGTGGTCAGGCGGCGTTGGCTACTCCTACGGGTTGTGGTACGTATACGACGACGTCTGATTTCACGCCGTGGACCGCTCCGTTCGCTGAAGACCTGTTCCCGTCGAGTAGTTTCCCGGTCGTTAGTGGTCCTAGCGGCAGTGCGTGTGCGTCGCCGTTGCCGTTCAGTCCGTCGATGATCGCCGGTTCCACGACAGACCAGGCAGGGGGCTTCACGAACTTCTCGTTGTTGTTGGAAAGAGCCGACGGGCAGCAGCGCATCTCGACGTTGCAGTTCAAGACACCCGAGGGTCTGCTGGGAATGATCTCCAAGATCCCGTTGTGCGGGGAACCGCAGGCAGCTGAAGGGAAATGCTCGGCGGCGTCGCAGATCGGGCATACGGTCGTAGCGGCGGGTCCGGGTCCTTACCCGTTGGTGGTTCCACAGCCCGGGGAGCCGCCGGCGCCGATCTATTTGACGGGTGGGTATAAGGGCGCGCCGTATGGGTTGAGTATCGCTGTGCCGGTGGTCACGGGTCCGTTCAATTTGGGGACGGTGGTTGTTCGTTCGAGGATCGAAGTGGATCCGTTGACGACGGAGTTGACGGTCACGACTGATCCGCTGCCTGCGATCCTCGATGGGATACCGACGGATCTGAGGATCGTCAACGCGGTGATCGACAAGCCTGGGTTCATGTTCAACCCGACGAATTGCGAACCGCAATCGTTCTCGGGTACCGCGACGAGTATTGAGGGTACACGGGCGCCGATCTCTAGTCATTTCCAGATGGGGTCGTGTCGGGCGTTGAAGTTCAAGCCGAACTTCAAGGTCTCAACCTCCGGGAAGACCTCCAGAGCGAATGGCGCGAGCTTGGACGCGAAGATCCTCTACCCGGCCGGCGAACTGGGAGCCAACCAGGCGTCTTCGCAATCGAACGTGAAGAGCGTCAAGGTGGACCTGCCAAAGCAGTTGCCATCCAGGTTGACGACGTTGCAGAAGGCATGCCCTTCTGCAACGTTCGAAGCTAATCCGGCCGCGTGCCCCACGGACTCGAAGGTCGGGGTCGCGACAGCGATAACACCGGTACTACCGGTCACGCTGACCGGACCGGCGTATTTCGTGTCCTACGGTGGCGCGAAGTTCCCAGAACTGGTGATTGTCCTCCAGGGCTACGGCGTCACCGTCTATCTACACGGCGAAACATTCATATCGAAAGCAGGGATCACCAGCAGCACGTTCCGCAAAGTCCCAGACGTACCGATCGCCAGCTTCGATCTGAACCTCCCCGAGGGCAAATACTCGGCGCTCGCAGCCAACGGGAACCTCTGCAAGACAAAACTCAAGATGCCAACCGTCTTCACGGCCCAAGACGGAGCAGTCATCAAGCAATCGACCCCGATCGTCGTCACCGGCTGCACGAAGGCAAAGACCAAGGAGAAGACCACCGGGAAGAAGAGAAAGCGGAGGAAATAGAGGTGGGCGGACAAATGCCACTGATCGAGGTGGAGCGTGGGCTCGCATAAACAGGCGACCTCCGAGGAGATCGCTCGCCAAGGCGGCCACGTCGCGCAGATGCAACGACGCCGGCTGCTCTTGGCGATGCACGAATTGCTGGGAGAGATCGGCGTCGAGGACGCCACGGTGGGTCGTATCTCCAAGCGGGCGGGTGTCTCGCGGCGCACGTTCTACGAGGTGTTCGAGGATCGCGAAGAGTGCTTTCTCGCTGCGCTCGATCAGGCTCTCGCGCGGATCACGGCGGAGGTGGTACCAGCCTATCGGGGTCAGGGCAAATGGGGAGTTCGGGTGCGAGCCGCTCTTACTGCTCTGCTCGAGCATTTCGACGCGCATCCTGGTGTGGCGCGCATGTGCGTGATCGAGACGCTCAGGGCGGGTCCGGAGGTCTTGGAGCGCCGCCGTCGCGTGCTTGGCTTGCTGGCGGCCGCCATCGACGAGGGTCGTGCCGAGACCAGGCAGGAGCACGGACCTTTGCCGCTCACAGCCGAGGGGATAGTCGGCGGCACGCTCGCGGTCATCCACGCTCGTCTGTTGGAAACGGAGCATGGTTCGCTGGCGGAGCTGGTCAACCCGCTCACCGCGATGATCGTCCAGCCTTATATCGGACCAGCCGCCGCGCGGCGCGAGCTGGAGCGCCCCGCGCCCAAGGCGGTCGCCGCGTCGGCCAACCGAACCCAAGACCCCTTCAAGGGTCTGTCGATCCGCTTCACCTATCGCACAGCGCGGGTGCTGGCCACGATCGCCGAAGACTCGGGCGCCTCCAACCGGATGATCGCCGACAGTGCCGGCATCAGCGACGACGGGCAGATGTCGCGCCTGTTGCGGCGCCTGCAAGATGCCGGCCTGATCGAGAACCTCGGCGAAGGCCATATTCGGGGCGAGCCGAACGCTTGGTGGCTGACCGAGCGAGGCGAGGCGATTCAGGCCACGCTCGCAGGCGCTGAGAAGGTCCCTGCCTGAGTCACAGACGGTCGCTGTGACCGCTATTGTTGGGTGATTGACTGACCAGTCAATCCATCCATATATCGGCATCTCCACGCGGGGCGTGGGGATGCCTTTGGCGGGCGCGGATAGGCGCTGGAGCTCGGAGGTCAGATGAGGGCTGCCGCTGTCCAGCTCAATTCCGGTGCGAACGTGGAGGCGAACATCGCCGCCGCCGATGAGTACGTGCGGGCCGCCGCGGCAGACGGGGCGACGCTGGTCGTGCTGCCCGAGAAGTGGACGGTCATGGGCAGCCCCGAAGACCTGCGCGCGGGCGCGCAGACACTCGATGGCTCCGCGATCGCGTGGGCTCGCGAAACAGCGGCCGAGCTGAAGCTCGATCTCGTGGCCGGCTCGATCGCCGAGCGCGTCGAGGGCCGCGAGAAGCTGGGGAACGCCTCCGTCCATGTAGGCGCCGAGGGCGAGATCAAGGCCGTCTATCGCAAGCTGCACATGTTCGACGTCGAGATCGAGGGCAAGCGCTACTGCGAGTCAGACACCGACGAACCGGGTGACGAAGTCGTCTCGAGCGAGCTCGCCGACGGCTCCAACCTCGGCATGGCGATCTGCTACGACCTGCGCTTCCCCGAGCTGTTTCGTGTGCTCGCGCTGCGCGGGGCGCGCGTAGTCTCGCTACCGGCCGCCTTCACGCTGCCGACGACGCGCGATAACTGGGAGCCGCTCGTGCGCGCCCGCGCGATCGAGAACCAGGTGTTCATGGTGGCCGCCAACCAGGTCGGCAAGCATCCCGGCGGCCACCACTCAGGCGGCTGCTCGATGATCGTCGATCCCTGGGGGACAGTGCTTGCGCATGCGGACGGTGAGACGCCCGGATACATCGTCGCCGAGCTGGACTACGCCCACCAGGACGAGATCCGCAAGCGCGTACCGTTGCTCTCGCATCGCCGCCCCAAGCTCTACCATCGTTCCTCGGCGCAGGATCACAAAGGAGCAGCGGGATGAGCTCGACCAGGGCCAAGGCGGTCCCCGACCGCCGCCGCGCGATCCTCGACGCGGCCGTGCGCGTGTTTGCGCGCCAAGGCTTTCATGCCTGCCGCGTATCGGATATCGCGGATGAGGCCGGCGTGGCCTATGGCCTGCTCTACCACTACTTTCCCTCCAAGGACGAAGTGCTCAACACTCTCTTCCTCGAGCGTTGGGGTGTGATGTTGGAGATGATCCGCGAGGTTGACCGCGAGCCCAGGCCGGTGCGCGAGAAGTTGGGTGCCATCGCCTCCTTCATCGTGGACAGCTACCGCCACGACCCCGACATGATGAAGGTGATCATCGTCGAGGTCACGCGCGCGGCCAACTCCTTCGGCCAGACCCACCTCGGCCAGATCAGGGAGGCCTATCGCCTGATCGGCGAGATCGTGACCAAGGCCCAGCGCGAAGGCATCTTCAAGGCGGAGATCGACGCCGAGTTCGCGGCGATGACCTTCTACGGTGCGATCGAGCAGGTCCTGACCGGCTGGATCTTCGGCCTGTTGCCCCAAGGCGAGGAGGAGTTCGAGCGCGCCAAGCAGATGGTCGTGGAGACCGTGTGCGGTGGCCTTGAGTGCTCGCCGGCCTCATCCGCCTGATCCTGAGATATCGGCTCCAAGCACCGGCACTCCGGTCGCTGCGGGTCCCAGCGGCGTCTACCAGCGCGCGGTGTGGTGCTCGACCACGCCAAGCGCGTGGGCCAGCGGAATCTCGCCCGGCAACGTGCCGCTGAACGTGCCGAAGGGCGCGCGATAGTCGCTGCGCACGAGCAACAGGTTTTCGCGACGACTGCGCTCGGCCTCGGGCTCGAAGCGCAGCTCGGAGCCGTCATCGGAGGCAATCGTGCCCAGGTCGGCCGAGAAGCGCACCGCCGGCGGCTCGTGGGGCACCCCCGCGACCCACACGGCCCGCTCGCTGCCACGCGGTGGGTCGTTGACGCCCTGCACCAGGTTGAACGCCAGCGGCTTGCCGTCTGGGCCAAAGCCGACGCCGGCGGCCCACCACCACTCGGTCACGCGCGCGTGGTAGCCGACGGTGTCGTCGATCACGGCAAGCGCGTCGATCTCCACCGGAGGACGAGCGCCCAGCGCGAGTGTGCCGCGAGCGCGTATGCCGGCCTGCTTGCGCGTCCACACGTAGGCGTTGCCGTTGGGGCAAGTCACCTCGATGCCGTCGTCTTCGTCGAGTGTGAGCTCGAGTGAGACCTCGTCGTCGCGGATGCGCAAGCGCCCAGGTGCCAAGTCCAGCGCGCCCCGCCGTGGGATCAAACGCGTGCGCTCGATCGTCGTGCCGCCGCCCGGCGAGGTACTGGCACGATCGTAAATCCCCCAAAACGTTTGCCTCGCCGGCCCGACTTGGACGGAGGCCGCGCAAATCATGACCTGCTCGTCGAACACCCCCACATAGCGCCAGCGCTTGAGTGGGCGGGCGCCTCGGAACAGCGGCAATGGGTCGGATGGACGCACCATGGACGACCCCGGTGGGCTACGGCTTGCGGGCCGCCACGATCAGGTTGTAGAACATGGCCGCCGGCAGGCGCGACTCGAGCAGGGTGCGGTCCACCTTTTGCAGGGTCAAGTAGCCGCGATAGGCGTAGTTGCGCCAGCCCCAAGGCACGTCTTCGGGGTGCGCGGTGGCCTCCAGCGTGCGGTTGGTCCAGCCGAACCAGTTGGCCAACAGCTCCTCGCCGGTGACCCGCACGTCGATGAAGCCGGCGTCGCGCGCGAACGTTGAGAGCTCGCCCGGCGCAAAAGCATGCACGTCAACGAACCCCTCAAGCGATGCCTCCGGTGCGCCACCGTCAGCCGGGGGGGCGGGACGCGCCCGGATCGCCCGCCGCCACAGGGGCGCCGCGGCGCCGGCGGCGCGCTTGGGCACGGTCGCCAAGCGGTCGCCGTAGCGCGACGGCTCGCCTGCGAACAGGACTGTGCCGCCGGGCGCAAGCACGCGCGCGAACTCGCGAAAGGCCTGGCCCAGGTCGGGGATGTGGTGCAGGATCGCGTGGCCGATCACCAGGTCGAAGCTCCCGTCCTCGAAGGGCAACCGCTCGGCGTCGGTCGGGACCGTCGTCACGTCCAGCCCCAAGCGCTCCGCGTTGGCACTCAGCGCCGAGAGCATGCCGGGGGAGATGTCGGTGCAGGTCGCCTCGCCGATCACACCTGCGAGCATCAGGTTGAGCGTGAAGTAGCCGGTGCCCGAGCCGATCTCAAGCGAGCGCTCGAAGCGGGTGGGTGGGTCCTCGATCCAAGTCCCAGGGCCTTGCGCACCTTGGAGGTGACCTGGGCCTGGCCGACGTCGCCGAAATCGATGCCCCACTTAGCGTCGTAGTGGTTGGCCGCCACGTCGTGGTAGCGGGTGTTGACGTCGCGAATCTCCTCCGCGTCCAAAGTCGGTGTCATGGCCCGGCACCTTATACTCGCGCGCTTGTCCGTGTCTCTCTATGAGCAGCGCGACCAGCCCGAGGGCGTGCCGCCGCTCGCGCTCACCGGCGAGCGCACCCTGCCGGACGTGCCCGAGGAGAACTACTGGTTTCGCCGTCATCTCGCCGTGTACGAGTGGATCGCCGCGCGTGTAGCGGGGCTGCGCGCGATCGACATGGCTTGCGGCGAGGGCTATGGCTCTGACGTGCTCGCCCACAGGGCCGCTTCGGTCGTCGGCGTGGACGCCAACCCCGAGGCCCACGAGCACGCCCGCCTGCGCTACACCCGCCCCAACTTGCGCTTCGCGCGAGACCTCGTCGAGACGTTCCCAGAGCCGGCTGACGCGGTCGTGTTCCTGCAGACGATCGAGCACCTCCAGGATCCCGCGGCGGTGCTGAGGCACTTCAAGTCGCTAGTGGGGGAGAGCGGCGTCGTGTTCGTGTCCACTCCCAACGTCCTCACCCTGGCCCCCAAGGGAGCGGAGCGCTCGGACAACCCGTGGCACGTGCACGAGTACCGCAGCGAGGAATTCGAGATGCTTTGCCGCGACACGTTTGCCCAGGTCGAGATGTATGGCCTGTTTCACGCCCGCAAGCTGAGCCTCCACGCGCTTGCCCTGAAACTGGGCTGGGATGCTATCCATCCGCGTCTGAAGCTGACCAAGCCGTTCTACAACTGGTTCACGCCCACGATCGCGGCCAGCGACTTCGCCTTGCGGGGTGGCGACGAGGCGGACCTCGACAAGGCGCTCGACTTCATCGCCGTCTGCAGGCCGTGAGAGCTAATCCCCTCACATCGGCCACGGCCGTCAGGCCGTGAGCCAAACCCGCCCGCAGGGCGAGCTGGCAATCGTCCTGCATACCCACATGCCCTACGTCGAGGGCTTCGGGACTTGGCCGTTCGGCGAGGAGTGGCTGTGGGAGGCGATCGCGGGCAGCTATCTGCCCCTGCTGGACCTGCTCGACGAGGGCGCGCCGCTGACCCTGTCCTTGACGCCGGTCCTTTGTGACCAGCTGGAGGCGCCTGGCGTGGGGGAGCGCTTTGAAGTGTTCGTCGATGAGGTACGCAGGCGCACGCATGCCGAAGACATCGAGGGACTCCGCGGGAACGGCTTTGAGACGCTCGCGCGCGAGCTGGAGCGCTCGTGGGCGGAGTATGAAGGGCTGCTGGAGCGCTTCAGGGAGCGCGGGGGCGACATGCTGGGGGCGCTCGGGCCGCCACGCCCAGTGGACCTCGAGCGCGACCCACGCGGTCCTGCCCCTGCTGGCGACGGACGCTGGCATACGCGCCCAGGTGCAAACCGGAGTGGACTCCCACCGCGCGCGCTTCGACTCCTGGAACGGCGGATTCTGGCTGCCGGAGTGCGGCCACGCCCCCTACCTGGAGCCGCTGTTGGAGGAGGCCGGCGTGAAGGCCACCTGCGTCGAGCTCACCAATCGCTGGGGCCTTGGCGCACGCGAGCACCTGCGCGCCTACATGGGCGAGTCGGGTGTTGTGCTTGTGCCGATCGACCGCGCCACGATCGCGCGCGTTTGGAGCGACGAGGGCTACCCGGCGCATGGCAGCTATAGGGACTACCACCACCACACGGTTCACCACCACAACCCGTGGGCCAACAATGGCGAGGCCTACGAGCACGATCTCGCGCTGGACCTCGCGCGCGAGCACGCCAAAGAGTTCGTGGCCGCCACGATCCAGCGGCTTCGAGCTGCGAACGAAACGGACGATGGTGGGAGCTCGCTACCCGGTGGCGGACTGGTTGTGTGCGCGCTCGACACCGAGTTGCTGGGGCATTGGTGGTACGAGGGCGTGACATGGCTCCGAGCCGTCGTCGAGGAGTGCGCAGGGGAGGGATTGCCGCTCGTACGTGTCGATGAAGCCACGGCCCTGCAAGACCCGGCGCCGGTCGAGTCCCCCGACTGGGAGGCGAGCACGTGGGGAAGCGACGGTGACCTGTCCACATGGTCGGGTCCGGCGGTGGCGGACATCGCCTTCGCAGACGCGCGCGGCCGAGCTGCGCACGGTGGGTGCCGGTCGTGGGGCGGGCGAGGCCGCCGTGCGCGAGCTGCTGGCATTGCAGGCAAGCGACTGGGCTTTCATGGTCTCACGCGACCTGGCCGCACCCTACGCGCGCGAGCGCTTCGAGGGCCACCGCGACGCGCTGGAGCGTGCACTTGCCGACGGGCCTGGGGCAAGCGTGGAGCGTGTGCGCAACATCGCCGCGTACGCCGAGCGCGAGCTCTCTGCTCGGCCCCTAAGACGCTGGGCGCGTCCGCCCGTTCACCTAGGCCATTTGAGCCGCGCGCGGATCTTTTAGACAAGTAAGGGTTGACATGAGTTCGGTGCTCGTGTATAAACAACCAGTAGCCCTCCTGCCAGTTGGCGGATGGCCCACCTAACCGGGTGGCGTCAGTAAAGGGCATAAACATAAGGTCGGGTTATGGGTCGGTCTTCGTGGCCGGCAGCTTAACGTTTGACGGGGACCTTGGGAGAGGGACCGGGTCGCTTCTGAGAGGGAGTTGTTTTTCGCGTGCATTCATTTGGGGATCATGTGCTTGAGAGTCCGTGTGCTAACTGACGGGTCCGTAATAGGACGCGTCAGCGTCGCTGACGCGTCTCTCTCTCTCTCTCTCTCTCTCTCGGCCGGGCCGGCTGCTCAGCCGCTAGGTCTACTCGCCGCGGCATCGAGTCGCGGTCAGTCGAGCAGAAGGCTCGGCTCGGTCGCTTGTGCGCGGATCCGGCGTCGCGACCGTCCGCAACTCTCGTGCGCAGCTACGCGAGACGGTTGCTTTTGGACCCGCAGCGCGCGGGGTGTGATTGTGGCGTGCTCCTTGAGGAGGGGATGATCCGTGAGGTTGCTTGTGTGCAGGTCGGTCCGCCGGGCGCTGTTGGCCATTGGCGCTGATGGTCGGGGTTGGTGTTCGCGCTAGCGCCCTCGGCGTGGGCCAGCGCCAACTGTCCCAACGAACAATTCCGCACCGGGTTGGGGGCGAACCTGCCCAATTGCCGCGCCTACGAGCAGGTCTCCCCTCCAGACAAGAAAGGTGGCAGCGTCGACGGTGGCATTGTGCTTGAAACCGAACCGGCGCCCCAGCAGACAAGCACCAACGGTGAAAGTGTGACGTTTGCGTCGCAGACCGTCTTCAACGAAACGAACGCCCAGAGCGCGCCGGCCAGTCTGCAGTACATCGCAACCCGTGGTCCGCAGGGATGGCACACCATCGCGGTGGATCCGCCACAGGAATACCCGTTCGGCAGGATCAGCCTTGAGCTGGGAAATGTCGACGAGTCGCCGTTTCAGGGTTTCAGCGAAGACTTGGCGCACGGATACCTCGACGCGGCGAATCCGCAGCCGGTGGTCGGTGCGCCGGAAGGTCACTACAACCCCTATCTGCGTAACGACGCGACAAGCTCGTACACGCTGCTAGCCGGGGTCGGGCCGCCTACCTCGACGCCAGAAGAACCGAATACAGAATCCGGAAGCGGCATTGCGGTCCTTTACGCCGGAATGTCGAGCGACGGAAAACGCGCGATATTCATGGCAAATGGAGCGCTCACGCCTGAAGCTATAGCGGGCAAGACGAACCTCTACGAGTGGAACGAAGGAACGCTGGAACTCGTGAGCGTGCTGCCTGACGGCGAGCCGGATGCCGGGGGGACCCCAGCCGATAGCGAGAGCGGACTTGTATATGGCGGCGAAGTGAACGAGGCCCAACAGGGCGCGAAGTGGGATTTCGCTCACGCGTTCTCCAACGACGGTCGCCGTGCGTTCTGGAAAGGGAGCAACGGCAGGCTGTACATGCACGAACCGACCGGTCTCGGCGCCAGGACGGCCGAAGTCTCAGCCTCTCAGAGGACGGGGGCGACCCCAGAAACAGGCTCCTATGCGCAGTTCTGGACCACAAGTGCCGACGGGTCGCTGGTCTATTTCACAAGCTGTGAAAAGCTGACCGACGACTCGACCGCGGTGGAAGGAGGGGAACGGAGCCTTTGCATGAACCAAGGGCGCGACGGTTTCGGGCAGGATCTCTACCAGTACAACGTCAACACCGGCAAGCTCACCGACATAAGCGTCGACCCGAACGCGGGTCACACGGCGAGCGTACAGGGTGTGCTCGGTGCGAGCAGCGACGGTTCCTATGTCTATTTCGCGGCAAAAGGGGCGCTGGCCGAAGGCGCGATCCAGGCGGACGGGATTGAAAACGAAAATGCCGAAACTTTCAACATCTACCTCTGGCACGACGGTGTCACCCAACTCATCACGACGCTGGCGCGAGAAGCCGGCGCCGGCGAACAGGGCACGTACAACGAAGAGGCTGCCTGGGACCGGGCTACGAATCGGCACATTTCGCGCGTGAGCCCGAACGGGCGGTATCTGGCATTCGAGTCGGCGAAGCCATTGACCGCCAACGCGATCACGACTCCGAGCACTCCCGACGGTTGCACCCGCGCCCAAGGCGGCGAAGAAAACTTCGAAGACAGCGCGTTGGTTCAGCGAATCGACGAAGGAGGGAGGCGGTGCATCCAGGTCTATCTGTATGACTCCGAGACAGGGAAGCTCGCTTGCGCGTCTTGTAGCTCTGACGGCTTCCCACCCACCGGAAACTCGATCGTCCCTAACGGTGTCACCGTCGGTGAGCCCTCGATGGGATGGGAGAGCACGACGCAGCAGCAGCGTTACCTGCTCAACAACGGGATGCTGTTCTTCGATAGCACCGTCGGTCTGGTCCCGCAGGATACGAACGGAAAAGAGGATGTCTACGAGTATCAGCCGGCGGGTGTCGGCGACTGCAGCGGATCCTTCGCGTGCCTGTCGCTGCTGTCGGCCGGCACGAGCCCGATCCGTTCGCAGTTCATCGATTCTGACAGTGAAGGCAACAACGTGTTCATCGACACCTCCGACCGGCTGGTGGCCAGCGACATCGACGAAGCCGCGGATATCTACGGTGTCCGCGTAGACGGCGGTTTCGCATCGCAGAGCGCGCTGCCTTGCTCGGGTGAAGCGTGCAAGCCAGCCGTCTCCTCGCCACCTTCGATCTACGGCGCCCCGGCGAGCCAGGCTTTCGGGGGCTCGGGAAACACAGTTGAACAGTCCTCGGCGGTGAAGCCAAAGCCGAAGAAGAAGCCGGTCAAGAAGAAGCCAGTCAAGAAGCAGCGGGTCAAGAAGAAGGCCAGCAAGAGCAGGGCGCGCCGTTCGCGTGTGCGTCACGGCAAGGGGAGGGGCAAGTGATGCGCAAGGTGTTGACAGTGGCGATCGCCGCGGTTGCGGGGTTGGCGACGGCCACGCCGGCGTGGGCTGGTTTCGGCTTGCCAAGAACACGCTTTTGAAGTGTCGATCGTCAACCAGGACGGCACGCCTGACACGCAGGCTGGGTCCCACCCATTCGCCTACAGCACGACGCTCACGCTGAAAAGGGCAAACGAAGGCATTCCGGTCTACTCGGAAGGCGGCGACGCCCACGACATCGAAGTGGAACTTCCGCCGGGCCTGGTGGGCGATCCCGGAGTGGTGCCGGCGTGTCCGGCCACCGAATTCACAGGCAAGGTGGTTGGATATTTTGGTGATAGTCACCCCTGTCCCGACGATACTCAGATAGGTGTGATCGAATTGAACCTGTCCGGCTTCATGCTCAACGAGCCGGTTTACAATCTGGCGCCCGTCAAGGGCACCCCGGCCGAGTTCGGATTCATCGCGTTTACCTCGCCGGTTGTCCTGATCCCGCACGTTAGAACCGGTAGCGATTACGGCGTGAGCGTGCAGTTCAGCAATCTCCCGGATGCGTTCTCGCTGGTGCAGGGACGTTGACCTTGTGGGGCGTTCCGGCCGACCCGGCGCACAACAAAGAACGCGGGGCGTGCCTCGCTCCTCTCATCCAAGAAGAAGACAAAGGCGAATGTCCTGTGAATGTCAGACCGTTGCCGTTCCTGAGCATGCCGACTGCGTGCTCGGGTCCGTTGACGTTCGCATGCACGCGTCGACTCATGGGACGCGCCGGGCGCATTTGTGGAAGCAAGCACATCGATCCCGGGCATGACGGGTTGTGAAAAGCTGGGGTTCGCGCCGACGCTGGAAGTCCCGGCCGAACCGGCGGAAGCAGCCTCTCCGGCAGGTTTGAGCGTGGGAATCAACGTGCCACAGACCTATGACAACCCCGTCGGGTTGGCGACCGCAAACCTCGAGGACACGACCGTGACGTTGCCTGCGGGCGTGGCGTTGAATCCCTCGGCAGGTGACGGCCTCGCTGGCTGCAGCGAAGAACAGATAGGCCTTCACGACGCGAGCCCGCCGGCGTGCCCGAACGCGTCAAAGGTGGGGAGCGTGGAAATCACCACACCCCTGTTGACGCACCCGCTCAAGGGCGGGGTGTACCTGGCACAGCAGGGCAACCTGCCCGGGAACGGAAGCAATCCGTTCGGGTCGCTGCTTGCCATCTACATCGGAATCGAAGACCCGCAGTCTGGTGTGGTCGTAAAGCTTGCGGGTGAAGTGCGACCTGACCCGGTCACGGGCCAAATCGTGACCACATTCTCGAACAATCCACAGGTCCCGTTCGATAGCTTGCGTTTGAGCTTCTATGGCGGTCCTCGCTCCGCGCTTGTGACGCCGCCATATTGTGGTCCTTACGCGACCACGGCGCAAATGAGCCCCTGGAGCGGGGGTGCGTCGGCGACGCCGTCCTCGACGTTTGCGATCACCTCCGGTCCATCGGCATCGGCTTGCCTTGTCTCGGAGTCGTTCAGCCCGGCGGTGGTGGCGGGCACGACGAGCAATCAAGCGGGCGCGTTCTGCACCGTTTACGTTCACCTTCGATCGTGGGGACGGAGAACAAAACCCGTCTCGGATTCAGGTGACGCACCCCGCCCGGGTTGTTGGGGGTGCTGGCGCACGTGGCATTGTGCGGCGAACCGGCGGCACAGAGCGGGACGTGTGGAGAAGACAGCTTGATCGGACACGTCACAGTGGGTGTCGGCGCGGGCTCCAACCCGTTCTATGTGACGGGCAAGGTCTATCTGACGGCAGGTTACAGCGGTGCGCCCTACGGTCTGTCGTTCGTGGTGCCGGCTGTGGCCGGGCCGTTGAATCTGGGAACCGTCGTCGTGCGCGCCGCGGTGAGCGTAGACCAGCACACGGCGGCGCTGACGGTCACAAGCCAGCCGCTACCGCAGATATTGCAAGGCGTGCCGTTGCACATTCGCGCGGTGAACGTGGTGTTGGACCGTAAGGAATTCGTGTTCAACCCGACAAGCTGCAACCCGTCGAACATCCGCACGACCATGAGCAGCGCGGAAGGCGCGAGCGCCGCCGGCGAGGCGACATTTCCAGGTCACCAACTGCGCCGCGCTGTCGTTCAAGCCACAGTTCAAGGTGTATACCTCGGGGCACACCAGCAGGGCCAACGGTGCGAGCCTGCACGTCATGCTGTCCTTCCCCAACACTCCGTTGGGCTCGAGGGCGAACGTCGCGGAGGTCAAGGTCGACCTGCCAAAGAAGCTGCCGTCAAGGCTCACGACGCTTCAGAAGGCATGCCCCGCGCAAACATTCGAAGCGAACCCCGCCGGCTGCTCGGCGGCATCGCGAGTCGGGTTCGTCGAAGCGATAACACCGGTGATGCCAGTGCCGCTCACGGGTCCCGTGTATTTCGTATCCCACGGTGGCGCCGCGTTCCCCGACCTGATCGTGGTGCTCGAGGGCTACGGAGTGCGGGTGGACCTCGTCGGCAACACGTTCATCAGCAAAGTGGGCATCACCTCGAGCACTTTCAAGACCGTTCCAGACGTGCCCGTAAACAGCTTCCAGCTCTATCTGCCAGAGGGCAAGGACTCAGCGCTGGCGGCCAACGGCAACCTCTGCAAGGCGACGCTGAAGATGCCGACGGCGTTTGTCGCACAGGACGGCGCCAGCATACACACCACAACACCAATCAACGTCACCGGATGCAAAGCCAGCGCGAGTGCCGCAAAACGGGTGCGAACGTCGCGTAGTCGAAGGCGAGGGGCGCTTGCGGCACAGGCCCCGGGCGCGCTCAATGGTCAGGCGAGTGGGAGGAGTAAGTGATGAGGGTCTCAACACGTGGAACGATCGCAGTCTCGCTCTGCCTGACACTGGCCTGCATGCTCGGCTGGGCCGCCGTTGCATCCGCGGATCTGGGGCGTGTGTTGACAGGCTCGTTCGGACCGCACGGTGCCGGATCCGGCGCTTTCGCCAACGTGCAAGGCGTGGCTGTGGACGCCTCCGGCGACGTGTACGTCTATGACGCCGGCGCGGCGGAAGGGTCTATCTACAAGTTCAACTCGGCAGGTGACCCGGTGAGCTTCACCGCGCTGGGCACCAACGTAATCACCGGAGTCGGGGCCCGCAGCGGAGCTGAAAGCGAGATCGCGGTGAGCCCCAGCGGCCCGACCGCGGGCGACATCTATGTAGCGCACTACTCGCCCAAAGTGGAGATCTACGGTCCCGACGGGGGCTTCGCTGGGCGAACTGGAAGGCGGCGGGCCATCGGGCTCGACCTGCGGCGTCGCGACAGACCCATCGGGCAACCTGTACGTATCGCTGGCCAACGGCGAGGTGAACCGGTACGTGCCTTCCGCCAATCCGGTCGTCGGTGCGGACTACACCTCGTCGCTGTACGGCCTGCCTCGTGAACCGTGCAACATAGCCGTCGACTCCAACGAAAACGTTTACGAGGTGAAGTGGCCGAGTGGGGTCACGGAGTACCCGGCGTCGCAGTTCAACACGAGTGAAGTTGCGGCTAGCGGCACCCAGGTCGATCCAGTTGGAAGCACTCTGTCGGTCGACCATTCGACAAATGAAATATTCATCGACCAGCAGAGCGCGGTCGCGGAGTTCGACTCTTCGCTTGACCCCGTTCTCGATTTCGGTGGCGAAGGGCTTATCAACAACTCATTTGGAATCGCGGCCAACGGCGCCGGCGCGAACGAAATAGTGTACGTCGCAAACGGCACCAGCGTCGATATCTTCGGTCCAGCTGTCGTGCTGGTGTCTCCGTCGGTTGACGACCAGCCGCCGAGCGTAAGCGAAATCGAGCGTACGAGTGTCCTGCTGTCGGGGACAGTCAACCCAAATGGTTTCGAAACGGAATATCACTTCGTGTATGGGACGAGCGAAGCTTATGGATCGAACACTCCGGTGCTGTCCGCCGGGAAGGGCAACGCCGACGTGACAGTGGGGCCGGTGAGCGTCAGCGGCCTGCAACCCGAAACCACCTATCACTACGCACTGGTGGCAACCAGCCTCGGCGGGACCGTGACGGGCTCCGATCATACATTTACGACCGCGCCGCGCACGCCGCCTTTGGTAAACGGCCAACTGCCGAGCGTCAGTGACATAGGCCGAACGAGTGCCGTCGTAACAGGCACGGTGAACCCTCGCGGACTTCAAACGACCTACCACTTCGCATATGGCACCAGTGAAGCCCGCGAATCGAGCACGCCGACGCAGTCGGTCGGAGAAGGTGACGTGGATGTGGCTGCGGGACCGGTGGGCATCGGCGCATTGCAGCCGGAAACCACCTATCACTACGCGCTGGTCGCAACCAACGTCGATGGGACCGTGACGGGCCCCGATCAGACGTTTACGACCGGGCGACGAACGCCGCCCACAGCGATCACGGGTGCGGCGAGTGGGGTATCGTCGACCTCCGCGACTTTGTCGGGTGCGGTCGATCCATCGGACCTGCAGACCAGTTACGAGTTTGAAATAGGCGAGAGCGCCGCTTATGGTGGCTCGCAGATCTTCGGCAACGCCGGCGACGCCGGCAGCGAAGAGCTGGTTTCCGCAACGCTCGCCTATCTCGTGCCGGGCACCACATATCACTACCGGCTCGTGGCCACCTCGGTGGACGGCGTTATCTACGGCGCCGATCAAACGTTCACCACGCCCGGGGTGGTCTCGCCGATATCTCAACCGCTGGCCACCCCGCTCCTTACCTTCGAATCTGTGACGTTTCCGTCGGAGAAAACCTCGAAGGTAGTCGTGCAAAAGAAACGCAAGGCCACGAAGAAGAAGCGCAAGGCCAAACACGGCAAGAAGAAGGTGTCGCGTGGGAGCGAGCACAAGAAGAAGAGCTAGAGGCGCAATGGTCGTGGCGGCTCACAATCAAGCCGCGGCGCCGCTGCGCGCAGGGGCCGGGGAGCGGGGGCGAGGCAAGCTAGACACCTCGGCGGCCGCGGAGGCCGGCCAGAGCATCCGTCGCCAAGGCCGCCACGTCGGGGAGATGCAGCGTCGGCGCCTGTTGCTGGCGATGAGTGAAGTGCTCGCCGAGTCCGGCTACGAAGACGCGAGCATCGGGCGTGTGTGCAAGCGCGCCGGTGTCTCGCGACGCACGTTCTACGAGATCTTCCACGACCGCGACGAATGTCTTCTGGTGGCGTTTGACGCCGCCGTGGAACGGATTGCCGAGCCGGTGCTCGCCGCGTGGGAAGGCGACGGGAGTTGGCGAGAGAGGATCCGTGGCGCGCTGGCCGCTCTTCTGGAGCAGCTCGACGCCGAACCCGCCGCCGCGCGCGTGTGCGTGGTCGAGACGCTCAAGGCCGGGCCGAGCGTGATGGAGCGCCGCGCCCGCATCATCGCGATCCTGGTCGGCGCGGTCGAGCAGGGGCGCGACGAGGCCAAGCACGGGAGCGAGCCGCCGCCACTTGCCGGCCAGGGAGTTGTGGGCGGTGCCCTGTCGGTGTTGCATACGCGGCTGATCGAAGCGCCCTCGCGCGGACCGAGCCCCCCGTTGAGCGATCTCACGGGCGCCCTGATGGCGATGATCGTCCACCCCTACCTGGGCTCCGCCGCCGCCCGTCGCGAGCTTGCGCGCCCCGCGCCGAAGGCCGCTGCTCCCAACAATGGCACGATCAAGGACCCCTTCAAGGATCTCTCGATCCGCTTCACCTATCGAACGGCGCGGGTGCTCGCCACGATCGCCGCAAATGCCGGCACGTCCAACCGCTTCGTCGCCGACACTTCAGGCGTCTCCGACGACGGCCAGATGTCACGCCTGCTTGCCCGCCTGGAGCGCGCGGGCCTGATCGAGAACAGCGGCCAGGGCCGTATCAAGGGCGAGGCCAACGCCTGGACGCTCACCAAGCGCGGCGAGGCGGTGCAGGCCGCGCTGGTGGGGGGTTGAACGCCGCCACCAGGTCGTGGCCATCGTATGGGCCGGAAGGTCGGGTCGCGCGTGACTAGCCCTCCCAGCGCAACTCCCTCGGCACCTCGCGCATCCGCAGTACCTTCGCCGGCACGCCGCCCACGACCGCGTTCTCGGGCACGTCTCGAGTCACGACTGCGTTGGTGCCGATCACGCTGTTGTGGCCCACGCTCACGCCTCGCAGCACGCACGATCCGTAACCCATCCAAACGTTGCTGCCCACCCGCACGTCGCGCTTGTAGATCCCCTGCAGCCTGATCGGGCGCTCGACCTCCACGACGCCGTGGTCGAAGTCGATCAGCATCACCCGATCGGCGACGATGCACTCGCTGCCGATCGACACGTGCTGGTAGGCGGAGATCGTGCACTCCTGGCCCATCACCGTCTTCGCGCCGATCGAGACTTCGCCCTCGTGCACCCTGATCTTCGTGCCGTGGCCGATCCACGACCAACGGCCGATCCGCAGCGTCGCGTTCTTGCCTATCTCAAGCTTCACGCCCGGGCAGAAGAAGCAGATGCCGTCGGTCTGCAGGCGCCCACGCCAACGCAGCTTCAGCCACAACAGGCGGGCGCCCAATACCGCGTAGTGGCGGTTGAGCATGTTGTTCGCGCGTATCCACCGCCATGTGCGCAGCAACTCTCCGGGGCGTCTCACGGTCGCGCATCCTATGGACCCGAGATACTTCCCTGCTCGATGACCGCCACCCTCGCCCAACGCCTACTCGCCGGAGACCGCCGCGCCCTCGCCCGCGCGATCACTTTGGTCGAGGACGACCGCCCCGAGGGCTGGGACTTGGTGCGCGAGGTCTACCCCCACACCGGCAAAGCCGCCGTGTACGGCTTCACCGGACCGCCCGGGGTGGGCAAGTCGACGCTGATTGGGGCCCTGACCAAGTCCAGGCGCGAGGCCGGGCGCTCGGTCGGGGTGCTCTCGATCGACCCCTCCTCGCCCTTCACCCAGGGCGCCTTGCTCGGCGATCGCATTCGCCTCACAGAGCACTTTCTCGACAAGGGCGTCTTCATTCGTTCGATGGCCAACCGCGGCGCGCTCGGTGGGCTCTCCGAGGCGGCCCTGCAAGCGGCACTCCTGCTCGATGCGGCCGGACGCGAGGACGTGTTCGTGGAGACCGTCGGCGTCGGTCAGGCTGAGATCGACATCATCGATCACGCCGACACGATCGTGCTCGTGCTGATGCCCGGCTCCGGCGACTCGATTCAGGCGCTGAAGGCCGGCGTGATGGAGATCCCCGACATCATCGTCATCAATAAGGCCGACCATCCCTTGACCGACACGATGGTGCGCGAGATTCGTGGAGTCCTGTCCTTGGCAAACCTGGACAGCAACTCCGAATCGAGTCCCACCCACCCGCGCTGGCGCGTGCCGATCGTCAAGACAGAGGCCGCTCATGGCAAGGGCGTGGACGAGTTGATCGTCCAGCTCGACGCCCACCGTGAGCACATCCTTGGGGAGGGCACCCTGCAGGAACGGCGCGGGCGCAACCTGCGCAACGAGGTCCTCGCGATCGCGACCGCCCGGATGCGCCGGCGCCTTGAGGACGAGCTGCGCGAGGACGCCGACTTCAAGCGGCTCCTGGACGAGGTCGTCGAGCGCCGTCTGGACCCGGCCAGCGCCGCCACGGCGCTGCTGGAGCGCCACCGAGGATAATTACGCAAACTTGCGTAACGCATTCTCGCAAGGCTGATCCGACGCATCTTGGCGGGTGAGTTCGGGAGTGCTCGACGACATTGCATGTACAGTGCGGCTCGATGGACTTCGACTACCTCAAACTGGCAGATCGCACCTGGCCGGCCCTGATCCGCCTGATGGGCGGGCACGCCAAGGTCTATCGTGCCACAGGCGGGCGCATCGGCCAACACGTGCCAGGCCTGCCGGAGATGCTGCTGCTCGACCACCTCGGCGCGAAGAGCGGAACACACCGCTACACCCCGCTCTTGTTCGCCCGCGACGATCAGAACATCGTTCTGATCGCCTCCAAGGGTGGCTATCCCAAGAACCCGGCCTGGTACTACAACCTCAAGGCCAACCCCGATACGACGATCCAGATCGGGTCAAAGCAGACGCCCGTACACGCCCGCGAGGCCACGCCCGAGGAGTACGACCACTTGTGGGAGCGCGCGGTCGCGGTCTACGGCGGCTACGAAGAATATCGGCGGCGCACCGACCGCCAGATCCCGCTCGTGGTGCTCGAACCCCGCTAGGCCCCTAGGGCGCGGGCGATCACCATTTGCTGCACCTCGTCGGTGCCCTCGCCGATCGTGAGTATCTTCGCGTCCCTGTAGAAGCGGCAAACCGGGTACTCCTCGATGAAGCCGTAGCCGCCGTGGATCTGCACGGCCTCCTCACTGCACTTCACCGCGAGACGCCCGGTCTTGAGCTTCGCCTGGGCTGCCGTCAGCGTGAAGTTGCGCCCCGCGTCCTTCTCCAGCGCGGCCTTGTAGACGAGTAGCCGCGCCGCCTCGATCTCCGTCGACATGTCCGCCAGCTTGGTTTGGATCGCCTGGAACTTGGAGATCGGCTTGCCAAACGCCTTGCGCTCTTTCGCATAGGCGAGCGCCTCATCGAGCGCTCCCTGGGCCAACCCCACGCCCATTGCTGCCACGCCGATGCGGCCAATGTCGAGGATGTGCAGGAACTGCTTGAACCCCTGGCCTCTTGGTCCGAGCAGGTTCTGCTCGGGGACGCGGCATTCGGTGAACGTAAGCGGGCGTGTATCGGAGGCGTTCCAACCCATCTTTCGGTAGGGCGTTCCCTGCTCGTAGCCGGTTGCTCCGTTGGGAACGATCAGGTTCGAGATCTCCTTGACGCCGTCGGCGTCGCCGGTCACAGCGGTGATACACACGACACCCGAAATGTCGGTCCCTGCATTCGTTATGAACTGCTTGGCGCCGTCGATGACCCATTCGCCCGACCCCGATCCCTCGCCCTCCAAGCGCGCGCGTGTGCGTGTGTTGCCTGCGTCTGAGCCCGCCTCCGGCTCGGTCAAGCCGAACGCGCCTAGCTGCTCCCCGGCGCACAGCTTTGGCATCCACTCGCGCTTCTGCTCCTCGGTGCCGAATAGGTAGATCGGCTGTGTGCCCAGCGAAGTGTGAGCGCACAAGGTGATCGCCACCGAGGAGTCCACTCGTGTCAGCTTCCTCCACCGCGAGTGCATAGGCCAGTGTGTCGCCGCCACTCCCGCCGTACTCCTGCGGGAAGGGAATCCCCATCAAACCGAGCTTCCCGAGCTTGGCCACGATCTCATACGGAAACGACTTGGTGCGATCGAGCTCCTCGGCCACCGGTGCCACCTCGCCTGCCGCGAATTCGCGCACCGTACGCCTGATCAGCTCGTGGTCGGGGGAGAGGTCGAAGTCCATCGTCGGCATTCTCACAGAGAGCGTCGCTCTAGGATTGCCCGTCATGGCTCGCATGCGTCTCATCCTTGACGTCTTGGCGCCCCGCCAGCGCCATCGCTACGGCGCGCACCGCCCACAGCGCGCCGACCTCTACCTCCCCAGGCGTGCGGGTCCCCACCCGGTGATGGTCCTCATCCACGGCGGCTCATGGCAGGTGCGCTACGGCAAGATCGTCATGCGCGGGCTTGCGGGCGACCTCATGCGCCGTGGCTGGGCTGTGTGGAACATCGAGTACCGCCGCGTCGGCGACGGCGGTGGCTGGCCAGCGACCTTCGAGGATGTCGCCGCTGCGATCGACCATCTCGCGACGCTCGACGCCCCGATCGACCTAGGACGTATGAGCATCCTCGGCCACTCTGCCGGTGGACATCTGGCGCTGTGGGCCGCCGGTCGCTCAAAGCTTCCGCCGGGGGCGCCCGGCACGCCTTCTCCCATTCCTGTGCGGCGAGTGATCTCCCAGGCCGGCGTATGTGATCTCGCCGAGGGCTATCACAGGGTGCCCGAGGGCGCCGTGAAGAGTCTCATGGGCGGCGGTCCCGAGCAGTTGCCTGAGTGCTACGCCATCGCCGATCCAATGGCCCATGTGCCTCTGGGCATATCAGTGCTTCTCGTGCACGGGACCCAGGACGAAACGGTATCTATCGAGCTCAGCCGCAACTACGAGCGCGCCGAGTGCGCTGCCGGAGGCACCGTCGAGCTGGTTGAGATCGAAGGCGAGGCTGGTCGTCACCGCGCCCACATCGATCCCCGTGGGAAGGCCTGGGCCGCGGTCGCTTCTCGCCTGGATGGCTACCGGCGCAGCGACAGCGCGTCGGTACAACTTGCCTAGCAGTAGGAGCGCGCGAGGTCCACCAGCAGGCGCACACCGTAGCCGGAGGCACCCTTGCCGACGTACGCACGCCCCAACTCCCAAGCCGAACCAGCGATGTCCAAGTGCGCCCAAGGGGTATCCCCGACGAAGTGCGACAGGAACGTGGCGCCCACGATCGTGCCCGCCTTACGGCCCTCCGGAGCATTGTCCAGATCGGCGTAGGAGCCTTTGATCAGCTCGTCGTACTCCGGGTGAAGCGGCAACCGCCAAACGATCTCCCCGCTGCGCTGCCCTGCCTGCGTGATCTGGCCGGCGAGAGCCTCGTCGTTTGAGAGCAGCCCCGCGTAGGTCGAGCCGAGCGCGATGATCACAGCGCCCGTCAGGGTTGCCAAGTCCACGACACGCTCGGCACCCGATGCGATCGCGTGGCAAAGGCAATCGGCCAGCACGAGCCGACCCTCGGCGTCGGTGTTGTTGACCTCGATCGTCTTGCCGTTGGAGGCCGTCACGATGTCCCCCGGCTTGACCGAGTGCCCGCTCGGCAGGTTCTCGGTAGCGCCGACCACGCCCACGATCCGCACAGGCAAGCCGATCCGCGCGATCGCCGCGATCGCCGCGAGGACTGCCGCGCCGCCGGACATGTCGAACTTCATCTCGCTCATTTTCGGTCCTGGCTTAAGCGAGATGCCGCCGCTGTCGAACGTCACCGCCTTGCCCACAAGACCCAGCACTTGACCTTGAGCGTTCGGAGGCTCATAGCGCAGCGTGATCAGTGCGGGCTCCTGCTCGGAGCCCTGTGCCACCGCTGCGAATGCCCCCATCCCGCGCTCCACGATCCCAGCGCGGCCCTCGACCTCAACGGACAGGTGCTCCAGCTCCTCGCCGAGTTTGCGCGCATGGTCGGCCAGCGCGCTCGGCGTCAGATCATTGGCGGGCCTGTTCTGTAGGTCCCGCGCTTCGTTGGCGGCCTGCGCCACGATTCGAGCCTCCTCGACCGCGGCTCCCAGGTCGCCCTCGCCGGCGAGGATCAAGCTCTCCAGGTGCTTCGGCTTGGCTTCGGGGCCGTCTGTGCTCGCACTGGCGTCCTTTGCCTGGGACTTGTGCATGTCGAAGCTGTAGTCCGCCAGCACCGTTCCCTGCACGAGCGCCGCCGCGACATCGCTGGCCGTCTCGCCGATGCCCTCCGGCAGTTGCCAGCAGAGCGTCTTGGTCGAAAGCTCCTTCGCGCGCTCGCGCGCCCCCGCCGCCGCCACACGCGCGCGCTCGGGCGTGAAGTCTTCGCGCTCGCCCAGCCCCACTACCAGCCAACGCTTGCCCTGGGTATGGGCCAGCGCCAAAGATTTCGGCGCGCGCCGCGCCTCGCCGCTGGCCAGCAGCTCGGCCACCTCGCCTGGCGCTCCAGCGGGTGTTTCAGACCCGGCGAATACGCCCACCGCGACGGTGTCGGCGTCGTTTTGCCCTGCTTGCCGGCTGCTCCAAGACACGTTCACGATCCGCGCACGATAGCTGCCCCGCTAGCATTCCCGTCCCCAGGTCGTTCACCCCCGGCCCTTCACCCTCCGGCAGGGTGGGTGGGACTGGGTGGGTGGGACCAAATCCAAACCAGGAGAATCCCCCAGATGCCCAAGACCGTGATCCTCGGCTCCGCGCGCACGCCCATCGGCAAGATGGGTGGAGGCTTGTCCACGCTGGGAGCCACCGAGCTCGGCGCCGTCGCGATCCAGGCCGCTCTCGAGCGCTCCTCGGTCGAGCCCGGCCAGGTGGAGCACGTCGTAATGGGCCAGGTCCTGCAGGCAGGCCAGGGTCAGATCCCTTCGCGCCAAGCCCAGATCAAGGCCGGCATCCCCAAGGGGGTCTCCTCGGAGACGATCAACAAGGTGTGCGCCTCCGGCGTGCGCGCCACGGTGATCCTCGACCAAGCGATTCGCGCCGGCGACGTCCAGGTGGGTGTGGCCGGTGGCATGGAGTCGATGTCCCAAGCTCCCTACCTGCTCCCGGGCGCCCGCTTCGGCTTTCGCATGGGCGACGTCAAGGCACTTGACGCGATGGTCCACGACGGTCTCACCAACCCCTTCTCCGGCAAGCAGATGTTTGTCGAGGCCACCCAGGTCGGCGATGAGCTCGAGATGACGCGAGCCGATCTCGATCGCTGGGCTTTGCGCTCGCACGAACTCGCGGTGAAGGCCACCGACGAGGGTCGTCTGCCTGAAGAGATCGTCTCCGTGACCATCAAAGGCAAGAAGGGCGACACCACGGTCGAGGTCGACGAGGCGCCTCGTCGCGACACCTCCCTCGAGCTGCTGGCGAAGCTGCCCGGCCTGGTCAAGGACGGCACCCACACCGCGGGCAACTCGCCCGGTGTCAACGACGCGGCCGGCGCGCTGGTCGTCTCCTCTGACGAATGGGCCTCGGCCAACGGCAAGGAGGCACTGGCCGAGATCGTCGTTCATGCCCAGTCCGCCGACGACTTCGCCTACCTCGCCCGCACACCCGCCTCAGCCGCCAAGAAGGCTCTGGAGAAGGCCGGATTGAAAGCGGATGACATCGACCTGTGGGAGATCAACGAGGCTTTCGCCTCGGTCACGCTCAACTCGATCCGCGTGCTCGGCATCGACGAGGACAAGGTCAACGTCAACGGGGGCGCCGTCGCGCTTGGCCATCCGATCGGCGCGTCCGGCGCGCGCATCATCGGCACGCTTGTCTATGAGCTGCGTCGTCGAGGCGGTGGCTACGGCTGCGCCGCGATCTGCTCCGGTGGCGGGCAGGGCGACGCCATCATCATCAAGGTCTGAGGCCATGTCCGCCGAAGCTCCCGCGAGGGGAAAGATCCGCGTGGTCGTGGCCAAGCCAGGCCTCGACGGCCACGATCGGGGCGCCAAGATCATCGCGCGCGCCTTGCGCGACGCCGGCATGGAGGTCATCTATACCGGCCTGCACCAGACGCCCGAGCAGATCGTCGAGACGGTGATCCAGGAGGACGCCGACGCGGTTGGCCTCTCGATCCTCTCCGGCGCCCACATGACTTTGGTGCCGCGCGTGGTCGCCCTTCTGCATGAGCAGGGCGTCGATGACGTCATCGTCACCGTTGGCGGCACGATCCCCGCTGAAGACATCCCTGAGCTGAAGAGCCTAGGCGTTGCCGAGGTTTTCACCCCCGGCGCCCCCACTCAGGCGATCGTTGATTTCATCCGGTCGGCGACGACTGCACGTACCCCTGATTGACTCGTCAGTCAACTCAGGTAGGATTGCCCCATCGACATCCCTGAAGGAGTTAGCTGAATGAAGATTTGCGTCCTGGTGAAGGAGGTTCCGGACGCCGCCGTCGAGAAGCGCATCAACAGCTCGACGGGGCGCATGGACCGCAGCGGGGAGAAGAACCTCAACCCGTATGACACGCACGCCATTGAGGCTGCGATGCAGATTCGCGAGGGCGGTATCGCCCCTGTCGAGGAGATCGTGGCCGTGACGATGGGGCCGGAGAGCGCCGTGCGCGCTTTGCACAAGGCCGTCTCGCTCGGAGCCGACCGCTCCGTGCACCTCTCCGACCCGGCGGTCGCCGGCTCGGACGTGGCCGCCACCGGCTACGCCTTGGCGCAGACCTTGGATCGTGAGAAACCCGATCTGGTGTTGCTCGGCCAGCAGTCCGACGACGGCGAGTGCTACACGATCGGCGCGGTCGTGGCCGAGCATCTCGGCATGCCCTCCCTTACCCAGGTGATCAAGATGGACGTCGAGACCGGCTCCTTGCGATGTGAGCGCCAGGCCGAGTACGGCTACGACACCGTCCAGATCAACCTGCCCGCCGTCATCTCCGTGGGAGACGCGATCAACGAGCCGCGCTATCCCTCCCTGAAGGCGATCATGGGCGCCAAGAAGAAGCCGCTCGACACGGTCACCACCGGCGACGTCGGCATCGACGCCTCCAAGGTTGGTGGCGATAACTCCGCCGCTCAGTGGGTCGCCGCGAAGGCTCCCCCGGCCAAGGCCTCCGGCGAGATCATCGAGGACGAGGACACCGCCGAGACCGTCGAAAAGATCGTGTCCTGGCTCGACGAGAGGAAGCTGATCTAGATGCCCAACATCCTGGTCTACGCGCTCCACTACGAAGGCGCGATCAACAAGAACTCCCTGGGTGCCGTCTCCGAGGGCGCCAAGCTCGCCGCCGAGTTGGGCGGCGAGGCGCACGCCATCCTCGTCGGCGAGGGCGTCCCGCAGGACCTGGCCGCGTCGCTTGGCAACTACGGCGCCAAGAAGGTACTCATCGCCGAGGGCCCCGAAGGGCTCGCCCAGCCGGTCGTTGACGCGATGGGTGCGGCGATTTCGGACGGCGACTACAAGTACGCCCTGTTCGGCGGCGGTCTGCTCGGCTTCGAGATCGGCGCCGGCCTGGCCGCACGCCTCGGCGCCGGTGTGGCGATGGAGGTCACCGCCGTACGTGCCGAGGGCGGCGAGCTGATCGCCGAGCGGCCGATCCTCGGCGACTCGGCCATCTCGGAAATCAAGTACCGCTCTGACGTAGGCATCGTGATCGGGCGTCTGAACGCGTTCGAGATCAGAGAATCAGATCCCGCCCACCCCGCAGGAGCTGCCCCGGTCGAGCAAGTCAGCTTCGAGCTGAGCAATCACGCCAAGCAGGCCACGATGGTCACGCGCGGCGAACAGCGCGGCGCCGATGTCGACATCGAGGGAGCCGACATCCTCGTAGCCGGCGGCCGCGGTCTCGGCAAGGCCGAGGGCTTCCAGCTCGCCGAGGACTTGGCGGCGGCGTTCGGCAACAACGCGGCGGTGGCGGCCACTCGTGCGGTCGTGGACGCCGGCTGGTACCCCTACGCGGCCCAGATCGGCCAGACCGGAAAGACGGTCTCACCGAAGCTGTACCTAGCGGCGGGTATCTCCGGCGCGATCCAGCACAAGGTCGGAATGCAGTCCTCGGAGAACATCGTCGCGATCAACAAGGACTCGAATGCGCCGATCTTTGAATTCTCCGATCTCGGCATCGTGGGCGATCTGAACAAGATCCTGCCTAAGTTGACCGAGGCCGTGAAGGCCAAGAAAGCGTCATAGCAATGGGATCTGGGCGGATGCGCGAGCGAAAAGGAGCGGCAAGTCATGTCATCTCATAACGGCTCAAGCAATGGGAAGGTCGTTCCAGCGGCCTTCCCGCCGCCCGTCGATCCACAGAAGGAATTCGTCAAGCACGGCCTCGACCCCGAGGACGAGCTGATCGAGGTCGGCGTGGCAATCGTTGGTGGTGGCACCGCTGGTCTGGCTTGCGCCAACCGCCTGTTGCAGCTACTCGGAGACGACCCCGAGACGATGGAGCGCCTCGGCGAAGTACCGGTCGCGGTCATCGAGAAGGCCAAGACCTGTGGCGGACATAACCTCTCCGGCGCGGTCGTGCGTCCGGGTCCACTCGAAGAACTGTTTCCCGACATGACCCGCGAGCAGTGGCGCCAGGAGGGCTTCGCTTTCGGTGAAGTCACCAAGGAGGCCGTCTACCTGACGCCCACCTCGAAAATGTCTGTCCGCATCCCCACGCCGCCGCCATTCAAGAACCACGGCAACGAGGTCATGTCCGTCTCCGCCATGGCCCGCTACCAACAGCAGCAGGCCGAGGAAGCTGGCGCCTACATCCTCACCGAGACCGCCGCCACTCAGCTGGTGGTCGAGGAGGGCCAGGTCGTCGGCGTGCGCTCCGGCGACAAGGGCCGCGGCAAGGATGGCGAGGAGCTCGGCAACTTCGAGCCCGGCACCGACATCAAGGCCCACGCCACCGTGCTTGCCGAGGGCTGCTGGGGTCATTTGACCGGCGCTGCGATTCGCGAGTTCGATCTCGCTAAGGGACGCGAGCCACAGGTGTGGGAGCTTGGCGTCAAGGAGGTCTGGAAGGTCCCCAAGCCGCTCGACCGCTTGATCCACACGATGGGTCCCTGGCCTTTGAAAATCTCCTCCAAGTACGGTCAGATCGGCGGCACCTGGATCTACCCGATGAAGAACGAGAAGACCGGCGAGGACATGGTCTCGATCGGCTTCGTCGTCGAGCTCGACTACGCCGACGCGACGACGTCCGCCCACGATCTGCTGCAGACATTCAAGACGCACTCGCTCGTGCGCTCCATCTTGGAGGGCGGCGAGCGCGTTGCCTGGGGCGCCAAGGCGCTTCCTGGCGGCGGCTACTGGTCGATGCCCAAGCTTTCGATGCCCGGCGCCGTGCTTGTCGGCGACTCCGGCGGCATGGTCGACACGATGGCGCTCAAGGGCGTCCACCACTGCATCAAGTCGGGCATGCTTGCCGCCGAGTCGATCTATGCGGCGATCAAGCGCGGCTCAAGCGACTTCTCCGACTACGAGCAGGCGATCGAGAACTCCTCCGTCGGCAAAGAGCTATGGGAGGTGCGTAACGCGCGCCAGCCCCTGCAAAAGGGCCTGCTCCTCGGCGGTCCCTTGTCCGGGATCCAGCAGATCACCAAGGGCAAGCTTCCTGGTCGCGCCGACTGGCACCGCAACGACTCGATCCCGGTGTTCATGGGCAATACCAAGGACGTCTACGTCAAGCCGGACGGCAAGTACACCTTCGACAAGCTCTCCTCGGTGTTCATCACCGGCAACGCCACGCGCGACGACGCTCCCAACCACATCCGGGTGCAGAAGCACGTCCCGCGCGAGGTCGCCGAAACGTGGCGCTGGATGTGCCCGGCGGGCGTGTACGAGATCCCCGAGGACGCGCCGGAGACGGGTACCGTCGACGTGATCGTCAACTACACCAACTGTGTGCAGTGCGGTGCGATCACCGCCAAGGGTGGGCGCCTCACAACACCAGAGGGTGGGGACGGCCCCTTGTACCAAATCACTTGAGAGCTGGAACGCCTCGTTTTCAATCTCACCCAATCGTCTGCGGTTTTCCGAAACCACAGGCGCCTACCGGTGTTAGAGGCTTTTGAATGGCAAGGACGTTCCATCTCATGCGGGCCGCTAGGGCGGCACTGATCGGCGGCTGCGTGCTGGCGTCGCTTGCCTGCGCGCAGGTTGCTTTCGCGAGCACAATCACGGACGGGGCCGCCACCGTCGGGATCGAACAGTGCTTGACCTCGACCGTGCAGCTGGAACGCTCCGCCACGTTCACCGCGCAGATGAACGCGACCAGCGCGACCCAGAAGATGGCGATGCGCCTGGAACTGCAGCAGCGCCTACGTGGGGAAAACGAATTCCACACGCTCGTCGCACCCGGCTTCGGTGTGTGGCGCGTCTCTGAACCGGGCGTCAAGATCTACAAGTACGTCAAGCAGGTCACCAACCTTGACGCGCCGGCGGCCTATCGCGTGCTCGTGCGCTTCCGCTGGATCGGAGAAGGCGGACACCAGACTCAAGCACGACGAACTACACACGCCTCGCTGTATCGAGCCGCCGCTGCCGGGGCAAGTCACGCAGGCCCCCGGCGCCTGAGGGCGCTAGAATGCTTGAACGATGAAGGCTTCGATCCACCCAAACTACGTCGAGACGCACGTGCGCTGCATGTGCGGCAACGAATTCACCACGCGCGCCACGCAGGATGAGATCCACGTTGAGGTGTGCTCCAACTGCCACCCGTTCTATACCGGGCGCCAGAAGCTGGTGGACACCGGTGGACGCGTCGAGCGCTTCCAGCGCAGGGTCGCCAAGGGTCGTCAGCACAAGGCGCAGACGGCCGGCACTCAGGCGCAGGCTCGCCCCCAGTAGGACCATGTCCTCTCGACCGGGTGCCGGTGGGAGGGTGCAGGTCAGCAATCTGCAGGCGACCACGAGCGCGCATGCAACCCAGCTCGCGGTTGATACGAGCGCGGTGGGGGAGTTGCCCGACGGCGAGCTGACTGCTCGCCGCGACGCCCCCCTCGGCGGGCAAGCGGTGCTCGAGGGCGTGATGATGCGGGGTGTACGCCACTGGGCGGTGGCAGTGCGCAAGCCGCTGCATCCCGACGCCGAGCAGAGTGAGGTCGGGTCTCGTGAGGACGCACCGCACGACACGTCATCGCTTGACGTCGAATCGCACGACGGCAAGCCCTCCAACCTGCACGATGTCTCCCACTCCTTCGAGGTGGCATTCGAGCGCGAGGGAGAGCTGGGCAGGGAGGAGGAGGAAGGAAAGCTCGAGGAGCTCGGCGAGATCGAAGTCACCACCTTCTCGCTCACCTCGGCCCTGTCACGTCACCGGTCGCTGCGGATACCCGTGTTGCGCGGGATTGTGGCGCTCGGCGGATCGCTTGCGATCGGCTTCAAGGCACTGGGCATCTCCGCCAACGCGCAATTGCCCGAGGGCGAGGCCGACGAAGACGCCCAGGAAATCGGCGCGGGCGTCTGGGCCGGAACCGTCGTCGTGGCCTTGGTCTTCGCTATCGGCCTGTTCTTCTTGTTGCCGCTCGGCCTAACGAGCTTGATCAAGGGCCAATTGAAATCCTCGGCCCTGTTCTGGATCGTCGAGGGCTGCGTGCGAACCGCGATCTTCCTTGGCTACATGTTCGCGCTGTCGCGCATCAAAGACCTGCGCCGCGTCTTCGAGTACCACGGAGCAGAGCACAAGACGATCTCTTGCTTCGAGGCCGGCTTGCCCCTGACCCCCCAGAATGCCCAGCGCTTCTCACGCTTGCATCCGCGCTGTGGCACCAGCTTCCTGTTGATCGTGATGGTCGTCTCGATCTTCGTGTTCGGGGCGGTCGGCCTGCCGGCTTGGTATCTGCTCGTCATCTCGCGCATCGTGGGCGTGCCGATCATCGCCGGCATCTCATTTGAGATCATCAAGTTCGCGGGCCGCAACCGCAACCGGGGTTGGGTCAAAGCAATCATGTGGCCCGGCCTCAAGTTGCAGCTTCTAACCACCCAGGAGCCGAGCCTCGACCAGCTCGCGGTCGCGATTGCCGCCCTGGAGGCAGTGTTGGCCCTGGAGACGCCTGGAAGCATGGATGCCGCCGACTTGGTGGGCGTCGAGGTCGTGGCGTAGGGAGCTGGAGCGGCTCGTGGAGGGGCGCCGTGCGCGCGCGTGGGTCCGTTCGTCCATTTCGCTTGACACCGTCCGGGCTGTCTGGTTTGGTTCGGCCCTACGAGGCGACACAGAGGGTGCGCGGGCACACCTCGCGAGCGAAACCTGACCTGGGAGCGGTGACATGAGCGCGGAAGAGGCGAGCCGGATAGCGCGGACGGTACAGCGGATGAAGCACTCCAAACGGGCGCTGCAGATTGCATTGCCCACGGCAGCCGTGCTCGGCGCTGGGGCTGCGGTTGCTGTCGGCTCGATTCCGGACGGTGACGGCGTCATCACCGGTTGTTATGTCCACACAGTCACCAATCAAAGTCTCGAACGCTACGGCCAGCTGAGGCTCATAGACCCGACAAAGACCAATCCCTTCGGTGCCGGACCTACCGACGAAAACTCGTGCCGGGCCAATGAGGAAACCATCACCTGGAACCAGAAAGGTCCGGCCGGACCTCCCGGCGAACCGGGCGAACCCGGTAAAGAAGGCAAAGCCGGCGGCGCGGGTGCACCAGGCGGTCAAGGCGCTCCCGGCGGTCAAGGCGCCCCCGGCACACCCTTGATCGGCGGGACCACATTCGGCGTGAACGGCCCCGGCAACACCTTCCTGAAGATCGACGGCATCGAGGGGGAGTCGACCCAGAAGGACCACAAGGGCGAGATCCAGATCAGCGGCTTCTCGGTCGGCGCTCAGGGCTCTCAGAACATAGGCTCGCAGTCCTCCGGTGCCGGTGCCGGTAAGGTGAGCATCCAGAGCTTTACGATCACAAAGACGCTCGATAAGGCCTCACCTCTCCTCTTCCAGGCGGCGGCCACCGGCCAGCACTACAAGGAAGCGACGCTCTCGTTCACGCGCAAGGCGGGTGGCAAGGAACAGACCTACCTCAAGTTCGACTTCCAGAACGTGTTGATCTCCTCCGTGCAGGACGGCAGCTCCGGTGGAGGGCGGCCCAGCGAGCAGGTGACGTTCGCCTTCCAAAAGGTCTCGGAGGCGTTCGTCGAGCCAAACGGCAAGGTCGGGGCGACTGTGAACTTCAACCTCTCGACAAACCTGAAGCTCTGAGCGCCGCGGAGGCCTATGAGCGCCTCACCTACCCGGGTTTCGCCTATCCGGCGACCCATCCGGGGCGCTCGGAGGCGATCGGCAGACTGTTCGGATTGCGACCGGCTCCCGCGCGCTCATGCCGTGTTTTGGAGCTGGGTTGTGGCGACGGCGGCAATGCGCTCTCGATCGCCCAAACCCTGCCGGATGCGCGGGTGCTCGGCGTAGATGCCTCCCCGGGCGCGATCGAGCGCGGCACCAAGCTGGCGCTGACGGCGGGGCTCGGGAACGTGGAGTTGCGCTGTGCCACGTTCGAGCAGCTCGGGGACGGCGTAAGCGAGCCCACGGGAAACGATCCAGGCGACTCCGCCGGGAGGGGGCAGAGCGCGAACGAGCCGGCCGAGTTCGACTACATCGTCGCCCACGGCGTCTACTCATGGGTGCCGCCCCAGGCGCGAGGCGCGCTCTTGGACTGTGTGAAGCGCTGTCTTGCCCCCGAAGGGATCGCCTTCGTCAGCTACAACGCCTACCCGGGCAGCTACCTGAGGGACATGGCGCGCGACATGTTGCGCTACCACGTGCAGGGGGTGTCGGACCCAGGCGAGCGATTGGCCAGGGCACAGGAGCTGATGAAGACGGTCGTCGAGATCGAGCAGCCGAGCCCCTTCGCGCGGGTGCTGCGCGAGCAGATGGAGCGGATGCTCGGCTACAGCGACGCCCTGCTCTTCCACGACGACCTGGCTGAGATCTCCACGCCTTTCTATTTCCATGAGTTTGTCGAGCACGCCCGTGCGCGCCGACTGCAGTTCCTCTCCGAGGCCGACCTGTTCGAGAGCCAGATGCGCGACGTGCCCGAGAGCGCCGGGCATCTCATGGCGAGCCTGCCGCAGGACGTGGTCGTCAGAGAGCAGTACATGGACTTCTTCAAGAACCGCATGTTCCGCCAGACCTTGATCTGCCACGAAGCGGCCCCACTCAACCGCACGCTCGACGATGCCGCGATCGAAGGCCTATGGATCTCATCCAGAGCGCGCCTCGGAGGGGGTGCGGAGGGGAAGGTGGAGGAGGGGCGTGCTCCCGCCGAGACGCAGCCCGTCTCGCAAGGACCCGCGCTCGGCGAGGACCCCGAGGCGCGTACGTTCCTAACCCCCGAGGGTTTCTCGATGACCACGAGTGAGCCACTTGTGCAGGCGGCCATGGGCGCGCTCGCAGAGGCCTGGCCACGGTCGATGGCATTCCCCACGCTGATGGCGCGCGCACGCGAGGCAGCTGGGCCCGAAGCCTCGTCCGAGCTGGTGGCGGCGCGGCTGAGCGCAGTTCTGTTGCAGGCCTACCTGGCGCGGATTGTGATGCTCAGCGGCTGTCCGCCGCCGGTGATCGGCGAGGTGGGCGAGCGGCCCACCGTCAGTCCCCTGGCGCGCGCTCAGAGCGCGGCCGATCTGAAGGCGCTCAGCTCGCTGCTGCACGCCAACGTTCGCCTCGACGGCGAGCTCGAAGCGAGCATGCTAGATCTGCTCGACGGCACGCGAACGCTCGCCGAGGTAGCGGCTGCGCTCGGTGCTTCACCCGAGCAGATCAAGGAGTGCGTGGAGCGGCTGGCCTCGGTGGGGTTGCTCTGGGCCACATAGACTGGCCTTCATGATCGAAGACTTGATCGAGCAGATCGAAGCGCGCTTTGCTGAGCTGGGCGAGCAGATGACCGACCCCGAAGTGATCGGCGACCGCGAACGCTACGCCGAAGTCGGACGTGCCTATCGCCAGCTCGAGCCGGCCGCCAAGCTTGCCAAAGAGTGGCGCTTGGCCAGCGACGATGCGGCCGGTGCACAAGAGCTGATCGCCGAGGACGGCGAGGACGCCGAGTTGCGCGAATTGCTCGACGGATCACGCGAGCGCATCGAGACACTCGAAGAGGAGATCCGATTCGCCATGGTTGAGCGCGACCCCAACGACGAGAAGAACGTGATCGTTGAAATCCAAGGGGGCGCGGGCGGCGACGAGGCGGGTCTGTGGGCGGGCGACGTCTACCGGATGCTCGCCCGCTACGCCGAGCGAGTCGGCCTGAAACCGGAGCCTCTAGAGATCGGCGAGGGCAAGTACACGTTTGCGATTAAGTCCCGCCCACCCGATGGGGCCTATTCCATCTTCAAGTTCGAGGGTGGCACCCACCGCGTGCAGCGCGTGCCCCAAACAGAGTCCCAAGGACGCATCCACACCTCTACTGCGACAGTCGCTGTGCTGCCCGAAGCCGAGGATGTCGACGTGGAAGTCAACCCTGGTGACCTGCAGATCGACGTCTACCGATCCTCGGGGCCAGGTGGCCAGTCGGTCAATACGACAGACTCCGCGGTGCGCATCACCCACAAGCCTTCAGGGATTGTCGTTTCGATGCAGGACGAGAAGTCCCAGCTACAGAACCGCGAGAAGGCCTTGCGCGTGCTGCGCGCCCGGCTGTACGAGCGGGCCTTGGCTGAACAGCAATCTGAGTTGGCTGCTGACCGTCGCTCCCAGGTCGGCACAGGCGACCGCGCCGAGAAGATCCGTACCTATAACTATGGCGAGCGCCGTGTCACCGACCACCGCATCAAGCTCACCGTTCACAACCTCGACCAGGTCCTCGAAGGCGAGCTGGGGGAGATCACCGCCGCCCTGCAGGCGGATGAGAAGCGTCGCCGCCTAGAGGCCCAGACAGCCGTCTGAGCAAGGCAACCCCTGTTCGGCTGAGCCTCTGGAGAGGACGCCATGTCTCATCAGTCAGCTAGATCGCTCGCCCGTGGAACCTCCATCCGCGACGCGCTCGATGGCGCCGTCACCGCCATCGCCGCCGCAGGCTGCGAAACGCCGCGTTTGGACGCCGAACTATTGCTGGCCCACGCGCTTGGTGTGTCACGCGAGCGTCTTCTCATCGCCCGCGTGGGCACAAGAAATACGTCGTCCGGAAGGGCGCCCGCTGCAGCAAGCGTTGCCTCACAGGGTGAGCCCAAGCCTGTCGCGGAGGAGCTGGTTGTAACCGGACCGGCCGTGCGCACATTTCAAGACTTCGTTAGGCGCCGCTCGGTAGAGCGCGAGCCGGTCGCCTACATCCTCGGCCGCCGTCACTTCCGCCGTCTAGAGCTGGCCGTCGATGGGCGTGCGTTGATACCCAGACCCGAGACAGAGCTGCTCGTCGAGGTCGCCTTGGCCCTGCCTCAGGGTGCGCGTGTGCTCGACGTTGGCACCGGCAGCGGCGCCGTCGCACTTGCCCTGAAGGACGAGCGTCCAGATCTCCATCTGACCGGTAGCGATCTCAGCGAGGCAGCCTTGGCGTTGGCTCACGCCAACGAACAGCGGCTCGGCCTGGACGTGCACTGGCTCGCGGCGGACATCCTGGACGGTGTGCCCGACGAATACGACGCAGTCCTCTCCAACCCGCCTTACGTGCCCGACGGCGACAGGGCCACGCTCGCGCCTGAGATCCTGCGCCACGAGCCCGCATCGGCCCTGTTCGCGGGCGCGGACGGGCTCGACGCGATTCGTCCCCTTGTAAGTCAGGCTTCCGCTTTGCCGAGTGTGCGCATGCTTGCCTTGGAGGTTGGCGCAGGCCAGGCCGGTGTCGTCGGCGAGCTGATGCTGGCCGCCGGCTTCGCCGACGCACGAGCCGAGCGGGACCTTGCCGGGATCGAGCGCGTCGTCGTCGGAGGGCGTTCGTGACGGCTGACGCTGAGCGCTTGCAGGCATGCCTGACGGGAGATGGAGTGGTGTTGATCCCGACCGACACCGTCTATGGCCTCGCTTGCAACCCCGACAGCGACGCTGCCCTACGCCGGGTCTACGAGCTCAAGTGCCGTCCGCCGCAAAAGCCGGCGGCCGTAATGTTCTTCTCGCTGCGGGCGGCGCTGGCCACGCTCACCGAGCTCGGACCCCGCACTCACGCGGCCGCGGAAGCACTGCTGCCAGGCCCAATCACGTTGCTACTCGCCAACCCGCGCGGCCGCTACCAGGACGCGTGTGCGCCCGGCGGCGAGGGTCCGGGTCTGCTCGGCCTGCGCGTGCCCGTGCTTGGGGGTGCGCTCGCCGGGCTCGCAAGCGTCAGCCTGCCCGTCGCCCAGTCAAGTGCCAACTTCGCCGGCGGTCTCGACCCGCGCACGCTCGCGCAAGTGCCGGCGGCGCTGCGCGAAGGGGTCGATTTGGCGATCGATGGGGGAGAGCTGCCGGGTACGGCATCGACGGTGGTCGACATCTCCGAGTACGAGGAGAATCGCTCGTGGCGCATCGTGCGTGACGGACCTGTGAGTGAGGACTCGCTAGCCCGAGCCCTCACTCGCTAGGCGTGCCGGTCTTCGCTTCAGCTGCGTAACTTCCAGCGGGTCGCGTCCAGCCCGGGTTGACGGGGTGCTGGAGGCTCATGCGGCTATCAGTGCCCGATCGGCGTCGACACCGAGACCGGCCACGTTCGATCTATGCCAGGCCAGGTAGCGCTCGTTCGACGGGTCGAAGCAGCTGAAAGGCCGGCCGTCCAGGCGCGTCAACGCCTCCTCGCGCCACTCGCTCGTGACCGCGGTCCCGGTCGTTTTGATCACACCTTCGCGATCGACGGCGATTAGGCCGGCATCAAAGCAGTGATGGCAGGTCACGCATGCCAACACGGCCACGCTCGGATCAAGGCGCTCGTGCTCGAGGCAGACCCGCCGCTCCTTCAGGTGTGCCGCTTCGAGATCCTCAGCAACGCACTCCCACCCGCAAAACGCGCATCGCGCTCTGGATCGTCCGGCCAGCAGCGTCGCGCGCATCGCGCTCGCCTCACGGCGGCGTACGGCCTTTCCAAAGACATCAGTTGGAGCGCCTGGCGCCGGCAAGCGTGGACCCCGTTGCGCCGCTGCGCCGCCGCCGAGCGTCGTCGGGGCGATCACCCACGGCATCGAGGCGTAGATCCCCGACATGCGAATCGCTTCCGCGATCGACGGGCTGACCTCATCCATGCGCAGTTCGACGTTCCGCTCGTGCGCATAGATGTTCAGCGCAACGCGCAGATCCCAGTCGTCGGGTTCGGTCTGGCTCCACACCTTCGTAGTCGAGGGGTACGCAGGCCGCTCGACTTCGAAGAGCACGAACTCCGAGAACCGCGCTTGTAGGAAGTGCTCGATGGGCGCACGCGGACCGTATGCCGCACCCTTTGCGTTACGCGGTGGCTGTGCCGGGTTCTGCCAGCTGAACCCGTGAACCGCGATGCCAAGCTGTCCGGGCTGTATGCGCTCGAACGCATGCATGTGGCTCATCCTCTCCGCCGTGCTGCGCTTCGAGCCCCACAAGCCGCTCTCGACACAGACGGGGAAGTCACGCGCCCAGTGGGCGCCGACTGCCGAGCACGCGATTGTCAGTGTTTGCCCGGCAATGGTCTCCTGAACGTTCAGTTCAGTCATTTTGATCTCCTTCACAGTTCGGAAATGGGAGATGAGACGAGGGTCCGCAGACTCCGCGCGTCTCGAAGGGGAACGTAACCTCGCCGGCGGATGGAACCTCTTTTCGCGGCGTGGCCGACGCTCTGATCGCCGTGCTAGCCTCACAATTACAGTCGCGACTGGCGCCAGAGGTGGAGTACCACCGGGGAGCGGCTGGACACTCACGCCGCGCGCCTGGGCAAGAACGCGAAGATGCTTAGGAGCGCGCCATGCCCGATCTGCAGCCCGACTACTTCAACCGCCCGCTCGCCGAGGTCGATCCCGAGGTCGCCGCGGCGATAAACGGCGAGCTGCGCCGCCAGCAGCAGACCTTGGAGATGATCGCCTCCGAGAACTTCGTGCCCCAAGCGGTGCTCGAATGCCAAGGCTCGGTGCTCACCAACAAGTACGCCGAGGGTTATCCCGGACGCCGCTATTACGGTGGCTGTGAGTGGGTCGACGTCTCCGAGCAGCTCGCCATCGACCGCGCCAAGGACCTGTTCGGAGCCGAGCACGCCAACGTCCAGCCCCACTCGGGCGCCCAAGCCAACACCGCCGTCTACCACGCCCTGCTGCAGCCCGGCGACACGATCATGGGTCTCTCCCTCGCCCACGGCGGCCACCTCTCCCACGGCATGAAAATCAATGTGTCCGGCCGTTTGTATGACATCGCCGCCTACGAGGTCGACCGCGAGACGAGCGTCATCGACATGGACGAGGTCGCGCGGATCGCGCACGAGCGTCGCCCCAAGCTCCTGCTCGCCGGCTGGTCGGCCTATCCCCGCCAGCTCGACTTCGCCCGCTTCCGCGAGATCGCCGACGATGTCGGAGCCTTGTTGATGGTCGACATGGCCCACTTCGCCGGGCTTGTCGCCGCCGGCCTGCACCCCAACCCGCTCGCCTACGGCGCCGACGTTGTCACCACCACCACCCACAAGACCTTGGGCGGCCCGCGCGCCGGGATCATCCTGTGCAAGGCCGAGCACGCCAAGAAGATCGACTCTGCCGTGTTCCCCGGACAGCAGGGCGGACCCTTGGAGCACGTGATCGCCGCCAAGGCCGTCGCTTTGAAGATCGCCGCGAGCGACCTGTTCGCCGAGCGTCAGCGCCGCACGATCGAGGGCGCCCAGGCATTGTCAGAGCAACTGATGAAGGCCGGCCACGGCGTAAACGTGCTCACCGGCGGCACCGACGTACATCTCGCCTTGGTCGATCTGCGCGACTGCGAGCCTGAGCTGAGCGGACGCCAGGCCGAGGATCGCCTGCACGAGATCGGCGTCACCGTCAACCGCAACGCGGTCCCGTTCGATCCTCGCCCGCCGATGGAGGCCTCCGGCCTACGTATCGGCACGCCGGCCTTGGCCACCAGAGGCGTCGGCGTCGAGGACTTCTCCGAGGTCGGCGCGATCGTTGCGACCGCCCTCACCCCCGAGTTCGAGGCCCGCAAGCAAGAGCTCTCAGAGCGCGTCCAAGCGATCGTCGAGCGCTACCCGTTGTACGAGCATCTCAGCGCCCCTGCTGTTGCCTAGCCAGATGTAGATGTCGCAAAGGGTGTGCCGCGCTTGCATGTGTGCGCGCGTAGAAGCCCCTCTCGAGACGGTCCAGCACTGTCGACGCCCCCGCCTGCGATGCTGTGCGCGAGTCGATGGCCCATCTCAACGAGCTCGACGCCCTCTACGCGTTCCTGGCAGCCGCGGCGGTCACCGCGGTCTTGACGCCGTTCACGATGCGCCTTGCCAAGGTGGTCGGGGCGGTGGACGAACCGCGCGACCGTGGCCTCTCAGACCGCGCCACGCCCCTTTTGGGAGGCCTCGCGATTTTCGCTGGCGTGCTCGTCGCGGTCCTCGCCTTCTTGCCGGCTGGTTACGGCTCGAGTGCCCAGATGTGGCATGGAGTTCTCATCGCCGCGGCCCTGATCACGGTCGTCGGCGCGCTCGACGACCGCTTCGACTTGCCGCCGGTCGTCAAGCTGGCGGGTCAGATCGCTGCTGCTGTCATCGTCGTCCACTACGGCGTAGCCGTCAAGGCGGTCACCTTGCCCTTCGCGGGGACCTTGCACTTCCCCAACGCGGGTCCCACGAACGCGGGTCCCGCGTTGACGGTGATCGGTCTGGTAGTGATGATGAACATCGTCAACCTCTCCGACGGAGTAGACGGCTTGGCGGCCGGCGTGTGCGTGATTATCGCCGGCACCTTGGCGATCATCGCCTTCGATCTCGATCGCGCCGAACCCGGGGTCCTGGCCGCGATCACCGCAGGTGCCGCGCTCGGCTTTTTGATCCACAATTTTCCGCCCGCTTCCTCCTTCATGGGCGATTGCGGTGCCAACCTGCTCGGCCTGTTGATGGGGGTGGTGGCCGTCGAGGCGGCCGTCAAGACGCCAGTAGTCGTGTCCTTTGTGCTGCCCCTCATCCTGCTCACTGTCCCCTTCTTGGACACCACCTTCGTGGTGCTTAAGCGCCTGAAGTATCGCCGCCCCATCTATGCCGCCGACAGCGAGCACTTCCACCACCGCATGGCCCGCATCGGCTTCTCTTCCAGACGCACGATCGCCTACCTGTATGCCTGGACCCTGCTGCTCGCGGGCCTCGCCTTGGCGCTGCGTTTCGTCCCCTACTCCGACCACAAAGGCCATCTCCACACCGGCTGGCTCTTGGTCATGGTCGCCTTGGCGGTGCTCGTCGGCGCCGCCAGCGTTTACCTCGTCTACGTCCTTGAGATCCTCAAGTTCCGCCGCCTCGATGCTTTGCGCGTGCGCCGGCTGCGTCCCGACGCCTCGCCGGCCGAGGTCGAACGCAGCGTGTCTTTGGACCTCGAGACCGGCGAATACGACGCCGTCCTCGATGCCTCAGCGCCGCACGACCCGGTGGTGGGCGACGTGCCGAGCCGGGCTCAACAGCGGGTCGGCCAGCGGCAAATGGATCAGGATCGCGTAGGCGCAGAACACGAGCGTGGCGACCCGCAGGCGGCGGCTGTCGGCGAGAGCGGCCAGCGGGAGCACCCATATCGCATACCAGGGCAACAGCCAGGCGGTCGATAGCAGCAGCGCCAGCGTCGCCCAGCCCGCCATCGCGCGCCAGTCAGCGCCACGCGCTGTGAGCCACAGGGTCACAGCCAGCACGACCACGAAACCCCCCAAGAACAGGTCACGCCACCAACTCGGCAGCCCCGTCAGACCGACCCAGCGCGCTGTCTCCGCCGGCAGGCTGTGCGTCGCGATCAACTGCTGTTGCTCACCCAGCGCGCCCACAAAGCCAAAAGCATGAGCGCCGAAGCCGACGACCGCCACCAACGCCAGCACAGCCAGAGCCGCGATCGCGCCGCCGGCGACTCGAGCCCGCTCGCGCCAGCGTGGTGGGGCCAGCACTATGAAGGGAAGCACGAGCCCGGCTGAGGCCTTCACGCCGACGCCCACCGCCATCACGGCGGCCGCGGAACGCAGAGGGTACGACCCATCCCTCCCCATCCGATCCGCGCGCATGCGCTCGTCCGCGGTCTGAGATGCGATGTGCCCGGCTGCCAGTGCGAGCGCGCCCGCCAACACCAGCAAGACCAGCGTGTCGTTGTGCGCACCCCCGGCTGCCAGCTCCAGCAGGACCGGGTTCAAACCGACGAACACAGCCGCGACCCGCGCCGAGCCCCCCATCCTTCGCGCCGCCGTCGCAACTAGCGCGATCGCGCCCAGGCTCGCGCCCACCGCGAGCGCCTTCAGCGCCCACAGACCACCGGCCAGGCCCAGCGGAGCGATCGTGTAGGAGCCCAACGTGAACAATGGCCCATAAGGCGAATGCTGGAACGGCCAGCCAATAAACGGGAAGCTCGCGTCTGTCGGAGCTTCGGCGGGCACGTGCGTGTACGGGTCCAGTCCGTGCAGCGCTCCCAGTCGCGCGAACGCCAGGTAGCCGAACACGTCCTGGGAGATCAGCGGCGGGCCCACAAACAACAGCCCATAGGCGATCGCTATCGATACCCCGATCGCCCGGCCCGAAAGTCTGCGCGAGGCCAGCAACACCGCCGCGTAGCTCGCACACATCACAAGCGTCAGCACCTGGAAGCTCGACGAAGAGATCCCCAGGCCCAGTCCATGAAGTGGCCCCGATAGCCAGCCCGGCCAACCGCCGCTGCGAGACGGCACGTAGGAAGTCGCCGCTCCCGCAGCGCCTGCAATCACGCCGAACACACTCGCCGGCACGCCCACCAGGCCTACCACGCCGAGGGCCTTGATCGGCGCCGGGAAGCGAGTGGACAGCTTCATCGACGTGCGACCGTTCGCCACGACCGCTACGCTTTCCATGTCTTCGTGCACTGCGAGCATCCTTCACCTTGCGCACGCGCGGGCCTTGCCGTCCACCGGACGGGCAAGGCTTGAACTGTATGCCACGCCGCCACCGCACACCTTCATCGCGCCGTACCCCCGGCCCCAAGCGCGTGCTCATCCTCTCCGCCGACGTAGGCGAGGGCCACGCCGCGGCAGCGCGTGCCCTGGCACGCCAGCTCGACGCCTCGCCTGAACCGACCGAGGTGACGGTGATCGACGGGCTCGCCGCCATGGGCCCCCTCCTGCAGCCGGTCGTCGAGGACGGCTACCGCGTGCAGCTCCGCTTCTTCCCCTGGACCTACACCGTCGTCTATCTACTGCTCGAGCGCGTCGCCCCGATTCGCGGCCTGGCGCGCAAGCTCCTCTGCCTACTCGGTTCGCGTCCTCTGGCCAGGCGCATCGCCGAGCACGAGCCCGACGTCGTCGTGTCCACCTACCCGGCCGTCACGGTCGTCCTCGCACGCCTGCGGCGTACACAGAGAGTGACCTGCCCCACCGTGGCCACGATCACCGACCTGACCGGCCTGTTCTTCTGGGCTCAGCCCGGCATCGACACCCACCTGGTCATGTACGGCGAGTCGATGGCCCCCGTCGAGCGCATCGCCGGCCATGGCAGCGCGCGCCTGGTGCGCCCCTTGATCTCCTCTGAGTTTCTGGACGAGCGTCCCCAGGCCGAGGCGCGCCACGTTCTCGGTCTGCCCGAGGACGGTCACATGGTTGTCGTCTCCGGCGGTGGCTGGGGTGTCGGCGACATCGAGGGTGCCGTAGGGGAGATCGCCTCGATCCCCGACGTCTCAGCGATCGTCTGCCTGGCCGGGCGCAACGAGCAACTGCACCAACGTCTCTCCGAGGACTTCGCAGGCGAGCCGCGCGTGCACGTCTACGGCTTCACCGAACGCATGCCCGAGATCCTCGCGGCCGCCGACACCTTGGTGCACTCGACCGGCGGCGTGACCTGTCTTGAGGCCAAGGCGACCGGTACCCCCGTCGTCTCCTACGGCCTGCCCGTCGGCCACGCTCGCCTGAACACGCGCGCCATGGCCGACCTCGGCCTGCTGCGCCTGGCCAACGACACCGATGAGCTGCGCTCCCAGGTGCAAGCCTCCTTCGCCGAACACCACGCCCTGCGCGGCCGCGCCTCCCATCCGCGCGAAGGACTGGTCGCGGTGGCCGGCCAGAACACGGTTGCCGCCCCCGAGCTTGCCGATGGTGCGGACGAGCTGCACCCGTCGCCCGCGCCCGATGGCACGGTCCTGGCCGCGAGCGAACCCTCAGCCGCGGGCGCTTCGGCCCTCGTCGAGACCCAACCCGACCCAAGCGCAGTGGAACTGGTGCTCGACGCTCCCCGGCGCGTGCGCCCAATCCCCCTGTGGCGCCTGCGCCTGGTCGCCTTCGCCACCCAGTTCGTATTGCTGGTCGCGATCAGCACCTGGTTGATGAGCACCGACGAGGTGACCGCCTTCGCCGGCTTCTTCCTCGGCGTGCATCCGCTCGAGCGCGTCGACACCACTAAGCCTGACATCGGGCTCGTAGTGCGTGCCCCCGCAGACCAGGTGACCATCCTGGCCGGCGAGCTCTCCAACGCCGGCATCCATGCCTCCTTCACCGACAACGGCGTCGATCAGCCCACCACGATCGCCTACCTGCGCTCGCTCCACGACGAGCTGGTCCCCGAAGTTCCCCACTCCGGCTCGCCGCTACGTTGGGTTCGCACGCGCGGCACTCTGCGCTCCCAAGCCCGAGCTCTGGGCCTGCACCATCGCTTCTATTTTTTGCAGCCCGCCAACGGCCTGACGGTTGGCCAACTCGTCCTGGCTCGCACCGCCGGCGCGCTGCCCGTGGCCGGGGCTGAGCGCCTCAGCGCGCCCGGCACGATCCCCCATCAGCGGCTGCGTGCGGGCGATGTCCTGGTCGTCTCGGTCGACGGCGACGCCTCATCGGTCGTCGGTTTGGAGCACATCGTCTCCCGGCTGCGCACCGAAGGGCTCTCGGTCGAGCCCTTGGGCTCGCTCACCTCGCCTCCCATCAAAGCGAGCAAGAGCGGCGAGCGCGCCAGCGCCGCGGCTCCCGTGACCAGCACGGCCAAAGACAGCGTCAGCGGCACCCCGCCGAGCGGCGTCGAGCTAAACGATTCGCCCAGCAACAGCGGCGCCAGCATCACCGGCACAATCGTCTGAGTCACGAACACGACCGGCGCCACCTGGATCGCCGGGCGCATCTGTAGAGCGCTCATCTCGCTCAGCGCGGCCACGGCGGAGGCGGCGGCCGTAGACAGGCCCCAAGCGGCGGCGAACCAAAGCCGTCCTTGCGAGAGGTCGTCGGAGAACAGCTTCGTCGCGACCCCACTCCAAGCAAAGCCCAGTCCCGCCGCGACCATCGTCAGCGAAGCGGCCGGCCTGCGCACCCGGTTGACGATGTAGGGCGCCACCGTCAATAGACCCAGTCCCACCAGGACAAGCATCACAGTCAGGTTGTTGGTGTGGGTGCTAGAGCGCGCCGGTGCGCACAGAGCCGTACCCGCCACACCCGCCACGATCGCGGCCATCGCCCAGTACTCGCGCCGTCCCGCACGCTCGTCGAGCATCCGCTCGCCGAAGAACAGCAACACGAGTAGCCCCACCGCCATTGTCGGCTGGACCACCACGAGTGGCGCTAGCAGCAGTGCCACCACTTGCAGCGGCCAACCGAGCATCGACAACCCCGTCCCCGCCAGCCAGCGGGCTCGTCTGATCAGGTTCAACGCGAGCGCCGGGTGCAGATGCTCGGTATGCGGCGTGCGCTTGGCGTCCATTGCCTGCAGCGCGACCCCTAGGCTGTAGAGCGTCGATGCGGCGATCGCCGCCACGATTCCTAGGAAGAGCGTCATTTTCGCCAACGATCATCGCAGCCCCACCGCACCACTTGCAGGCGCCCTGGCAGGGGTAGCGATGGCCGGGTATCTCACGCCGGCCTTGGCTTTCTACTCGCGGGCCCTGCGTGAGGCCTTGGACGTGGAGAACCACACGGCCTCAGGCTTTGGCGTAGCGCTTACTTTCGACGACGGCCCCCATGCCCTTGGCACGCCCGCCGTTTTGGAGGCATTGGCCGCGAGGGGGGCGTCGGCCACGTTCTTCCTTGTCGGCGAGCAAGTCTTGCGCAACCCAGGGCTGGCAGCTGAGATCGTGGCCGCCGGCCACACGGTCGGCCTGCACTGTCACCGCCATCGCAACCTTCTGCGTATGGCGCCATGGCAAGTGCGCGAGGACATCGCACGCGCACTTGTTGCGATTGAGGACGCGACAGGGCTATCCCCGGGCCTATATCGCCCGCCGTACGGCATCCTGAATGCGACTGCCTTGCGGCTCGCCAGACGGGCCGGCCGGCGCACTTTGTTGTGGACGCATTGGGGTCGCGACTGGCGCGCGCGCGCGACGCCCCAGTCGATCGCCGCGGAGCTCACCGACGGCGTGGGGGAGGGGTCGGTCTTGTTGCTACATGACGCCGACGACTACGGTGCGTCTGGGTCTTGGCGGCGCACCGCCGCTGCCCTGCCCTCCGTGCTCGACGCGCTCGCGGAGAGTGGCTTGGCCACGGTTGCGCCCTGAGGTTCCGCCGGTCGTGCCCCTCCTTTCGCGGTTCACCACTGGATAACATCGCTCGCTTGTCCCTTCCAAACACATCCGAGCGTGCGCCTGTCATGGTCGCGTCGTCTGCGATGGGCGCGCAGGAGGGGACGGGTGAGTCGCTGGTATCAGATCCAAAAATCGGGGGGCCTATGCGCGCGCGCGCGGGGGGCCTTTGCGAGGATGCGGCGCCTGACGGCGCCGGGCTGACCTCTTCGCGAGGGGCGACACGCCCGCGTTGGTGGGGCGAGATCTTGGTGATCGTGTTCCTGGCTTGGGCCTACGACACCATCGCCAACCTCGCTCCTTTGCGAGAAAAGCTGGCCTTGGCCCACGGCAGCGACATCCTCAGCTTCGAGCGCTCCTTGCACATAGCGCCCGAGGCGGCTTTGAACAGCTGGCTGGTTGCCCACGACACGTTCGGGACGCTCCTCTCCTATTACTACGACAACGCCCACTTCATCGTCACGTTTGGTCTGCTCGGCTGGCTGTGGTGGAAGCGGGCCGACATCTACCGGCCGCTGCGCAGCTCCTTGGTGGCGATCAACGTGATCGGCCTGCTCGTGTTCTGGCTCTACCCCGTGGCTCCGCCACGAATGCTGAGCGGCTTCACCGACGTGATCGCCTCCTCGCACACTTTCGGCTCTGGCACACGGGCAGCCTCGCGGCCGACGCCAACCAGTTCGGCGCGATGCCCTCATTGCATATCGCCTGGGCAGTGTGGTGCACCATGGTTCTCTGGCGGCTCTCCTCTAACGCCTGGGTCCGTGCGGTGGCGGTGGCCTATCCCTGTGTGACCGCGTTTGCGGTGCTCGCGACCGGCAACCACTACCTTACTGGATCTGCTCGGAGGCTTGGCGACCTTCGCCTTGGCTTGCGCCACAGTGTGGCTAGCCCGTGCCGCATGTCACAAAGTTGTTACTAAGTCGCAGAACAGGTAGACTGGCCGCGGCTTCTGAAGACGCGCTCTGAGGGGAGTCGTAAGTCCGCCGCGAAAGACGAGCGGGCTTTTGCGTCTGTAGGGTGGCCCAAAACATCATGCTCATATCTGTTCGTTATCTTGACCTGCTCTTGGTCGCGCTCGCGCTGCCTGTCTTTCTGGTGGCCGGTCTGCCCCTGGCCGGGTGGGCGGTAGGCGGTGGCGCCTGGGTCGCTCAGCGTGCCCTGCAGGAGTATTTGGACCGGCGCGCCGGCGCCTCCACCGACCCACGCACCGTGGTGGGACTGCTGGCCGGCTCGATGATCGCCCGCGGCTGGTTCGTGGCGATCGCGGTCTTCCTGGTCGGCCTCAGCGACAACGAAGCCGGCCTCGCCGCCGCCGTGCTTGTGATCGCCCTGTTCACCGTCTACTTCACAGTGCGCATGATCCTGCGCCCCTTCGAAACCGACCCCCCCGGATCTGCTCGCACAGGCGCCGCTCCGGGTGGGGCTGCCGGTACAGGCCAAACTCGGGTCGCTCCGACCAGTTCGTTGCCTGGCAGGGGTGAGTCGCGATGAGCGCTCGCGCCAAGGCTCTCCTCGCGGGTGCTCTCCTGCTGGCCGTAATGATCGCCCTGTTTGCGATCACCGGCTCGCACGGCATGAACACCGAGTACCAGCCCCAGAACGAGTTCAAGCTCGAAGACTGGATCGCGATTCACGCGGGATCGGTGAACCTGTCGGTCAACAAGGCCGTGCTCTACCTATTGCTCGCCTGCGGTCTCACCGCAAGCACGATGATCTACGTGGCGCGGCGGATGCAGGAGCGCCCCAACAAGGTCCAGACGGCGGTAGAGGTGCTGTGGAGTGTGATGCGCGACAACATCGCCGGCCCCAACAACATCGAGCGTCAGATGGCTTTGAAGTGGTTCCCCTTCATCGGCGCCCTGTTTCTGTTCATCCTTTATTCCAACATCCTCGGCTATCTGCCCTTGCCGGTGAACAGCGGCGAGACCTTCCGCCTGTTCGGAGTCAACGTCCCGGCCTTCCAGATCTACGCGGCGACCGCCAACATCTCGGTCACGCTTGTCTTGGCCCTAATGGTGTGGGTCAGCTACCACGCTGTCGGTATACGCCGCAAGGGCCTGATCCCGTACTTGAAAAGTTGGCTACCGGCTGGCATGGACAGCGTTCCTGCACGCGCATTCATGGTGCCTTTCGTGTTCTCCATCGAGGTGATCTCGCACTTCGTGCGCATCATTTCGCTGTCGGTCAGGCTGTTCGCCAACATGCTCGCCGGGCACCTCTTGATCCTGTTCATGGGCGGCGGCTTGGTCGTCCTGGTCGGGGTCGCGGCGCTTGGTCCCTTGACGCTTATCGTCGCAACGTTGTTCTTCATCTTCGAGGTGGTCTTGATCGCAGGCCTGCAGGCCTTCATCTTCGCCACCCTCACTGCCATCTACCTCGGCGGCGCGGTCGCCGAGTCCCATTGAAAAACAAGGAGCGTTCGTGCATTTCCTACTCGCAACAACAGGCAGCGAAGAAATGGCCAAGTCGATCAAGGCCATTGCCCTCGGCGTGGGCGCCGGCCTCGGCACGATCGGACCGGGCGTGGGCGTCGGCTACATCTTCGGCAAGGTGATCGAGGCGATCACCCGCCAGCCCGAGATGCGTGACGAGATCACTTCCATCCAATGGCTTGGCTTCGCCCTTACCGAGGCGATCGTGTTCTACGCGTTCATCTTCGGCCTGATCGCATTCTTCCTGGGCTAGTCGATGGCTTCCACGATCCTCGCTGCCTCCAGCAGCGGCAATTTCCTGGTATCGCCCAATGTGGGGGTGATGCTGTGGACCTTGGTCGCGTTCGGGATCACGGTCGTGCTGCTTGCGCGCCTGGTGTTCCCGCGCATCTCCGAGGCCTTGGAGAAGCGCCAGAAAGCGATCGAGGACTCGATCGACAGCGCCCAACGCACCCGCGAGGAAGCCGAGAAGCTGCTCGCCGAATATCGCGAGCGCTTGCACGAGGCCCGCTCGCAATCGGATGAGATCGTGCAGCGTGCCCGCCAGACCGCGGAGGCTCACGAGCGGGAGGTCAAGGAGCACAGCCGCCAGCTCGCGACCGAAGCCTCCGCTCGGGCGGCGCGCGACATCGAGGCCGCAACCGCGCGGGCTTTGGGCGAACTGCGTCAAGAGGTGGCCGATCTGACGGTCATGGCGACCGAGAAGGTGACGCGCAAGGTGCTCGACAGCTCCGACCAGAAGCGCCTCGTCGAGGAGGCTTTGGGCGAGCTGGATTTCTCGGGCATCTCCTCCGGAGCCGGCGAAAACTAGGTCCATGCACGGTCTGCGTACAAACCAGGGTGAGCGGGAGGAGAGCTGATGGAGGAGCTTGCCCAGGTATACGCGCGCTCCCTGTTCGAGGTTGCTCGCGAGCAGAACAAGCTGGACGAGCTGCGCGAGCAGCTCGGCCAGTTTGCCGACGCGATGAAGCAGAACCGTGAACTCGAGCTGTTCTTCTTCTCCCCCTATTTCTCCACCAACGAGAAGCAGGAAGGCCTGGAGAAGCTGCTCGACGGTGCCGACGAGCAGCTCATGAACTTCTTGAAGCTGTTGGTCGAGAACCACCGGATGCCGGTCATCTACCGCCTGCGCCGCGAGTACGAGCGGCTGTGGGAGCGGGAGAATCGGCTCCTGCCGGTCGTGCTCACCAGTGCTGTGGAGCTGGACGAGCAGACAGTCAAAGACCTTGGGGAGCGCATCGGCGAGCGCACCGGCAACACGGTGGTGCTTACCACCAAGGTGGAGCCGGACATCATCGGAGGGATCGTCGTCCGGGTGGGCAACTCGATCCTCGACGCCTCCATCCGCAATCGACTCGAGCAACTGCGCACACAGGTAGCTCAGGGCGCCAGCTGAGCCGAGTGCTCCGGCTCTCACGACCAGCGTCTTCGACCACGAACGACTAGGAAAGACATGCAGATCAACCCAGACGAGATCACAAGCATCCTCAAGAGCCGTATCGAGGGACTCGGTGCCGGCGAGGCGCAGCTGACCGAGGTGGGCACCGTCCTGTCGGTGGCCGACGGCATCGCGCGCCTGCACGGCTTGGAGAACTGCATGTCCTTCGAGATGCTCGAGCTGCCCCACGGCGTAACGGGCTTGGCTTTGAACTTGGAGTCAGACAACGTGGGAGCCGTTCTGTTCGGCGATTGGGAGCGTGTCACCGAGGGCGACACCGTCAAGCGCACCGGGCGCCTCCTCGAGATCCCCGTGGGTGAGGCCTTGCTCGGTCGCATCGTCGACCCCTTGGGACGGCCCCTGGACGGAAAGGGCGAGGTCAACACCACCGAGTTGCGCCCGGCTGAGTTCAAGGCTCCCGGCGTCGTGCAGCGCCAGCCCGTGACAGAGCCGATGCAGACCGGCCTGAAGGCGATCGACGCGATGATCCCGATCGGCCGCGGCCAACGAGAGCTGATCATCGGCGACCGCCAGACCGGCAAGACGGCGATCGCGGTCGACACGATCATCAACAACAAGGACACCGGCGTGGTGTCCGTGTACGTGGCGATCGGCCAGCGCATGTCCACCGTGGTCGCCTTGGCCAAGACCCTCGATGAAGCCGGTGCTCTGGACAACACGATCATCGTGGCCGCTTCGGCTGACGAGGCCGCCCCGATCAAGTTCATGGCGCCTTATGCCGGATGCGCGATGGGGGAGTACTTCCTCTACAACGGCAAGCACGCCCTGTGCGTATACGACGACTTGACCAAGCACGCCTACGCCTACAGGCAGATGTCGCTCCTGCTTCGTCGTCCGCCGGGACGCGAGGCCTACCCGGGCGACGTCTTCTATCTGCACTCGCGCCTGTTGGAGCGCGCGGTCAAGCTCAACGACGAGCTGGGCGGCGGCTCCCTGACGGCGCTACCCGTGATCGAGACCCAAGCCGGCGACGTGTCCGCCTACATCCCCACCAACGTGATCTCGATTACCGACGGGCAGATCTTCTTGGAGCCGAAGCTGTTCAACTCGGGTGTGCGCCCCGCCATCAACGTCGGCATCTCCGTCTCGCGAGTCGGCGGCAACGCCCAGATCTCGCCGATGAAGAAGGTGGCCGGCAGGATCAAGCTCGAGCTCTCTCAATACCGCGATCTCGAGGCCTTCGCCCAGTTCGGCTCCGACCTTGACGCCGACACCCAGCGCACCCTTGCGCGTGGTGAGCGCATCGTCAAGACACTCAACCAGGGCGAGCGCCAGCCCCTGCCCGTCGAGGACCAAGTGATCCAGATCTTCGCGGCGACCAGTGGTTTCCTCGATCGCATCTACGCCGACCGGGTACCCGAGTTCCTCACCGAGCTGACCGAACGCTGCCACTCCGAACACGGCGAGTTGCGCTCAAAGATCTCAGGCGGTGACTGGTCAGAGGCGATTCAGACGCAGGCCCGCGAGGCGATCGAGGCGTTCGTGAACGACTTCGGCTATGACCTCGACGAGGAGGGCCAGCCGCTCGAGGAGACCGTCGCGGCTTAATCATGGCTTCCCAGCGCGACGTCAAGAACCGAATAGCTTCGGTCAAGAACATCCAAAAGATCACGCGAGCGATGGAGATGGTCGCCGCCGCGCGCTTGCGCCGTGCCGAGCAGCGCATCGCCCGGCTACGACCCTACGCCGAGGCGATCAGGCGCATGACCTACCAGGCGGCCCAGGACGCCGGAGCCGAGGCGGCGAACCTGCCCCTGCTCAAAGAGCGCGAGCAAGTCCAGAACGTCGGTCTCTTGCTTGTGACCGGCGACCGGGGCCTAGCGGGCGCCTTCAACTCACAGATCATCCGCGCCGGTGTGCGCGGCGGCGCTGAGCTCACCGATCAAGGGCAGCAGGCGGTCTGGTACGCGACAGGGCGTCGCGGCGTCTCATCCCTGACCTTCCGTGGGCGCGAGCTTGAGGGCAGCTACACAGGCTTCTCTGACCGCCCCGCCTATGCCGATGCGCGCGGGATCGCCGATGACTTGATCACCGCCTATGTAGACGGCAAGGTCGACAGGGTGGACATCCTCTACAACTCTTACGTCTCCCCGCTCACCCAGCACGTCACGCGCGAGACGCTGCTGCCGCTATCCCAGTCGGTGATCACAGGCGAGGACGCCGCCGGGCAGGACGCCTCCGACGAGGGTTCAGACGAGCGTGGGAACGCCCCACACGCGCTCGTCGAATACGAGCCGGGCCCCGAGGAGATCCTCAAGCGCCTGGTGCCCGACTACGTGGAGATCTCGATCTATCGCGCCTTGATCGAGTCCACCGCGGGCTTCTTCGGAGCGCAGATGACCGCTATGCGCAACGCCTCCGAGAACGCCGGCACCCTGATCGAGGACTACACCTTGCAGATGAATCGCGCCCGCCAGGCCGAGATCACCCAAGAGATCATGGAGGTAGTCGCGGGAGCAGAGGGCCTCCATTAGCGACCGCCGATCCAGCTAAGCCAACAGACTTGATAGACCACTAGGAGAAACGAATAGAAATGGACGCCAGCATCGCAACCGAGCCGACAACCGAAGTGAGCACCGCCGCGGACGCCGGCGCGCGCAACGTTGGGCGCATCGAGGAGATCCAAGGCGTCGTGCTTGACGTCGTCTTCCCCGACAAGCTGCCCGAGATCAACCACGCGATCACGATCGCCCGTCCAGCGGCGGCCGCGGCCGAGGAGGCCGAGGGTATCTCCGCAGAGGCCGGTGGGGACGTGCTCGTGTGCGAGGTCCAGCAGCACCTCGGCGACGACCGCGTGAGGGCGGTCGCGATGGACACGACCGACGGCTTGGCGCGCGGCGCCGAGGCGATCGACACGGGCGGTCCGATCACGGTGCCCGTCGGCGAGGCCACGCTCGGGCGCATCTTCAACCTACTCGGCGAACCGATCGACCTCGGCGAGGACTTGCCCAAGGACACCCCGCGTCGCCAGATCCACCAGCCGGCCCCCAAGGTCGAGGACCTGACGCCGACGACCGAAATGTTTGAGACCGGGATCAAGGTGATCGACCTGCTCGCCCCCTACGCCAAGGGTGGCAAGGTCGGCCTGTTCGGCGGCGCCGGCGTGGGCAAGACCGTGCTGATCCAGGAGCTCATCCACAACCTCGCCAAGGAGCACGGCGGCCTGTCTGCATTCTGTGGCGTGGGGGAGCGCTCGCGCGAGGGCAACGACCTATGGCTTGAGATGAAGGAGTCGGGCGTCATCGACAAGACGATGCTCGTCTTCGGTCAGATGAACGAGCCGCCCGGAGCACGTATGCGCGTGGCGCTCTCAGGTTTGACCATGGCCGAACACTTCCGCGACGAGGGTCAGGACGTGCTCCTGTTCGTGGACAACATCTTCCGTTTCGTCCAGGCCGGCTCCGAGGTCTCGGCTCTGCTCGGACGGATGCCCTCCCAGGTCGGCTACCAGCCCACCTTGGAGACCGAGATGGGTCAGCTACAGGAGCGGATCACCTCGACCAAGCGCGGCTCGGTCACCTCGGTGCAGGCCATCTATGTCCCGGCCGACGACTACACCGACCCGGCTCCGGCGTCGGTGTTCGCCCACCTGAACGCCACGACCGCGCTCTCCCGCGCGATCTCCGAAAAGGGTATTTATCCCGCGGTCGATCCGCTGGACTCGACCTCGACCATCCTCAAGGCGGACATCGTCGGCGACGACCACTTCAAGGTCGCCAACAGGGTCAAGGAGATCCTGCAGCGCTACAAGGAGCTGCAGGACATCATCGCGATCCTCGGCATCGACGAGCTCTCAGACGAGGACAAGCTGACGGTTCAGCGTGCGCGCAAGATCGAGCGCTTCCTCTCCCAGCCGTTCTTCGTCGCCGAACAGTTCACCGGCACCCCCGGCGCGTATGTTCCGATCGCCGAGACGATCAGAGGCTTCGAGGAGATCATCGAGGGCAAGCACGACGACGTGCCCGAGCGCGCGTTCTTCCTAAAGGGCACCATCGAGCAAGTGCTCGCTGACGCCCAATGACCTACGCATCTCTGCGTCCTCGGTCGCTCATGTGCAAAGCACATTTCGCTTCCTGCGTCCTTGACCTGCTTGGTCCTTGGGCGTCAGAGGGCTCCGGAAGGGAAAGGACTGGCTAATGGCTCGCACGAAGTTCCCAGTAGAAGTGCTGACCCCTGAGGGCGAGGTGTTCAAGGACGAGATCGAGATGCTCTCCACCCGCACCTCCGTGGGCTCGATCGGTGTGCTCGCAAACCACGCGCCCTTGCTCGCCCAGCTCGAACCGACAGAGCTGCGCTTGTATCGCTCGGAGTCTGAGATCGTGCGCTTCGCCCAAGCCGAGGGCTATCTCCAGTTCTCCGAGAACCATGCCTTGGTCCTTGTGGAGGAGGCGATCGCGCCCGATGCGCTCGACCGTGCCACGTTCGAGACGCGGCTGAGCGAGTCACGCTTGGCGGCCGAGAGCGCCGAGGAGGGCAGCGAGGAGAAGGCTCGCGCGCTGCGCGACGCCAAGCGCTACGAGGCGTTCCTGTCGGTCGCAAGCTAGGCTGCCTCGCTCATGATCGCTGAGCGCGCACCGATCGGGGTGATCGGCACCGGCTACGTTGGGCTCGTCACAGCCGCCGGTTTCGCCGCCCTGGGCAGCGAAGTGTGGTGTGTGGACATCGACGCCGCCAAGGTCGAGCGTCTGCGCCGCGGTGAGGTGCCTATCTATGAGCCGGGCCTGGAGGAGCTACTGGCCGAGCACGCCGGGCGTCTGCACTTCTCCACCGATCTCGCCCAAGCGCTAGAGCACGCGCGTCTGCTGTTTGTGGCGGTCGGCACCCCGCCGACCTATTCCGGCGATGCCGACCTGTCCGCCGTACACGCGGTCGTCGACGCGATTCCCGCCTCAGAACACCACGCCTTGGTGATGAAGTCCACGGTGCCGTGCGGCACCGGCGCGGCCATCCAGCGCGTCCTCGGCGAGCGCGGCAAGGATGGCCTGGCATACGTGTCCTGCCCCGAGTTCCTCAAGGAGGGCTCCGCGGTGAAGGACTTCATGAATCCCGACCGTGTCGTCGTCGGCGACAACGGAGATTGGGCCGGAGACGCTGTTGTGGAGCTCTACTCGCCCTTGGACGCGCCTCTGGTGCGCACCGACATCGCCAGCGCCGAGATGGTCAAGCTCGCTTCCAATGCCTTCCTGGCCACGAAGATCTCCTTCATCAACGAGATCGCCAACGTCTGCGAGGAGACCGGCTCGGACGTCGTCGAGGTGGCACGCGGGATGGGTTTGGACGAGCGCATCGGGCCGAAGTTCCTGCAGGCCGGGATCGGCTTTGGCGGCTCGTGCTTCCCCAAGGACGTGAACGCACTCAAGCAGCTGGCCGGCAACTCCGGCTACCACTTTCAGCTGCTCACATCCGTTATCGAGGTCAACGAGCTGCAGAAGCGTCGCGTGATCGCCAAGCTTCAGAAGCATCTAGGGGGCTTGGTGGGAAAGCGCATAGCCCTGCTCGGTTTGGCCTTCAAGCCGAACACCGACGACATGCGCGAGGCCTCCTCGCTTGTACTCTCAGCGCGCTTGAACGCAGACGGTGCGCTTGTCAGCGCCTATGACCCGGTGGCCGAGACCGAGGCGCGAACCTTGATCAGCGGGCTTCGCTTCGCCGAATCCGCTATGGATGCACTCACAGATGCCGATGCTGTTGTGCTCGTCACGGAGTGGCCCGAGTTCCTGGAGCTCGACTGGTCCGATGTCGCGGGCGCGATGAGCGGCGACTTGGTGATCGACGGGCGCAACGCGCTCGACCCGGTTGCGGTGCGCGGCGCCGGGCTCACCTATGAGGGGATCGGGCGAGGCTGATGCAGGCCGTGATCCTCGTCGGCGGCGAGGGCACCCGCTTGCGGCCGCTCACCTCGACGGTGCCCAAGCCGGTCGTCCCGCTTGTGGACAGACCCTTCATCTCCTACATGCTCGAGTGGCTGTGCGCGCATGGGATCGACGACGTGATCATGTCTTGCGGCTTTCTCGCCACCAGCGTGCGCAACGTGCTCGGCGACGGTTCGGCCTACGGTGTCAGGCTGCGCTTCGTCGAGGAGCCCGATCCACGTGGAACGGCGGGTGCCTTGAAGTTCGCCGAATCGATGCTCGACGAGCGCTTTCTGATGCTCAACGGAGACGTGCTCACCGACATCGACATCAGCGAGCAGATCGCCCAGCACGAGCGCACCGGAGCCACAGCCACACTCGCACTGGTTCCGGTCGACGATCCGAGCGCCTACGGGCTGGTCCATCTCGAGGACGACAGGTCCGTCCGCGACTTCGTGGAGAAGCCGAGCTCTGACCGCATCGAGGGGGGCGCAGCCGGCCGGAGGCCGGCGAGCCGGGGTGGGCGGGCTTCTGTTTCTGGGAAATACACCAACTTGATCAGCGCCGGCGCCTACGTGCTCGAGCGCGAGGTTCTCGAGCTCGTGCCCCCGGGCCGCAACGTGTCGATCGAGCGCGAAGTATGGCCACGGTTGATCGGCGCGGGCCTGTACGGGTTCCCATCAGAGAGCTACTGGCTGGACATTGGAACCCCCGCCCGCTACTTGCAAGGCACCTTCGACATCCTCGAGGGCAACGTAAGCACCGCCGTGGGGGAGCGTCTCGGCGACAGCTACATGTCTGTGTCGTCCACGGCCGATGTGCGTGGACGAGCGATCCCGCCGGCCGTGATCGAGGCCGGCGCGGTCGTCGCGGAGGGTGCTCACGTCGGCAGCCTCGTAGTACTCGGCCACGACGTTCGCATCGGCTCGGGCAGCTCGATCGAACGGGCAGTGATCCTCAATGGCACTCACGTCGGTGAGAACTGCACCCTGCGCGATTGTATTGTCGCGGCCGGGTGTCGTATCGGAGCAGGCACGCATATCGGCGAAGGAGCCGTGCTAGGCGAGGGCGTCACGATCGGCGCTGAGAATACGATCGCCGGTGGGGCCCGCATCTTTCCTGGTGTAACGCTGCCCGACGGGGCGATCCGCTTCTAGTGTCCCCGACACGGACCTGCGCGGGGTCCCCCGCGACAGGTATCCTGGCGCGAGCCTGCGGGAGTCGAGTGGACACTTGCAGCGAACCTTCGACAGGAGACGACGAGCTATGAGCCAAGGCGGCGGCGCTGCCACTCCCACTACCGATGCGCTCACACGTGAGGCAATAGCTCGCGTCGACGCCTCCGGGCAGTTGGACGATGTGCTGTCTCTGCCAGAGCATCTGCGAGACGGGCTGTGGCGAGTGGAGTCGGCGATCATGGCCGAGTGGGACACGCCGGCCGGGCTCGTGGTCGCCGGTATGGGCGGCTCGGCAATCGGCGGCGCTTTGGCGCGCGCCGCGCTTGGAGATCATGCTTCGCGACCGATTTTCGTGACGCGGGCCTACGGCTTGCCGCCTTGGACCACGCCCGACACGACAGTCCTTTGCGCCAGCTATTCGGGCAATACCGAGGAGACACTTGCCTGCTATGAGTCGGCCGGCGCGCTCGGTGCCCAGCGCGTGGCGGTCACCACTGGCGGACGGCTCGCGGAGATGGCACGGGCTGACGGTGTGCCCGTGATCCCGCTCCCGGGAGGCTTTCAGCCGCGAGCGGCGGTGGCTTACATGACGGTCGCCGCTTTGGAGGTGGCGGCCCTATGTGGGGCCGGCCCACGTCTGACCTCCGAGATCGATGTAGCGGCCTCCCATACCGAGCAGCTCGTCGCCGAGTGGGGCCCCGACGCCCCCGAGGATTCGCTTGCCAAGCAGACGGCCCGTGCCCTGCTCGGCACCGCGCCGGTAATCGCTGGAGCCGGCTTGACAGTGCCGATTGCCTACCGCTGGAAGACCCAGATAAACGAGAACGCCAAGCAGCCGGCTTTTGCCCACGAGCTGCCTGAGCTGGACCACAACGAGTTGGAGGGATGGGAGGGCGCCCGTGATCAGGACCCACCCGCCCGATTCTCGGCGGTGTTCCTCGATGACTCCGACGCGCATCCGCGCGTCAAGGAGCGGATGGATTTGACCGAGAAGCTGATCGCCGGCAACGCCGCGGTGAGTCTGCGCATGGAGACGCGCGGACAGACGACGATCGAGCGGGTCATCTCGCTCGTGTTGCTTGGGGATTTGGTCTCGATCTACCTGGCTGCCCTGCGCGGCGTCGATCCGGGTCCGGTCAACTTGATCGAGCAGCTCAAGGCCGACCTGATCAAGCGCTAGGCACAGCTTCCGCGCGGTCTTGGGCCGTCGCCAACCTTGACATGACCGTGATAAGGTCTGCTCCAGATGCAGGCTGAGACCGTCGATGCGCTCACGATCAACGAGGCAGCCGAGACCACCGGTTGGTCGGCGCGGATGCTGCGCTATATCGAGAGCATCGGGCTCGTCGAGCCTGGTCGCTCCGGCTCTGGCTACCGTCTCTACGGTCCGGCCGAGTTGCAGCGGCTGAGCACCCTGCGCGAGCTGCTGGACGAACGAGGGCTTGACCTCGGCGAGGTCGGCTTCACGCTGCGACTCGAGCGTGAGCAAGGCTTGCGCGAGGCGATCGGTCGCTGGCTCGCGGCTGAGCCGGCCCGTCCGCGCGATGTCAGCGCCGCCGATTGGCTGCGCTTCGAGCAGGAAAAGCATCAACGCTTGTTGGCGACCGCGGGCGCCACTCCTCCCGCGACCCGCACCGAGGGCCACGGCCCCGAAACCGAGACAACGACCATGGAGATCGCATGACCCCCACCGCCACTCTGACCGACACCGACTTCAAGGTCGCCGACCTCTCGCTCGCCGAGTTCGGGCGCAAGGAGATCACGCTCGCCGAGCACGAGATGCCGGGTCTGATGGCGGTCCGCCGCGAATATGCGGACGCGCAGCCGCTCCAGGGAGCTCGCATCACGGGCTCCCTGCACATGACGATCCAGACGGCCGTCCTGATCGAGACGCTCACCTCGCTCGGGGCTGAGGTGCGCTGGTGTAGCTGCAACATCTTCTCGACCCAGGACCATGCGGCCGCTGCTGTGGCCGTCGGCCCGGACGGTACCCCCGAAGATCCGCGCGGCGTGCCCGTGTTCGCCTGGAAGGGAGAGAGCCTTGAGGAGTACTGGTGGTGCACTGACCGCGCCCTGCGCTGGCCCGGCCAGGACGGGACGCCTGGCGTGTCGGGCCCCAACATGATCCTCGACGACGGCGGCGACGCCACGCTGTTCGTGCACAAGGGGACCGAGTACGAGGCTGCCGGCGCCGTGCCAGATCCAGCCTCGGCGGAGTCCGAGGAGTTCCAGGTTGTGCTCTCGCTGCTGACGCGCTCGCTGGAGGAAGATCCGCAGCGTTGGACGAAGATCGGCCAAGCAATCAAGGGCGTCACCGAGGAGACCACCACTGGTGTGCACCGCCTCTACCAGATGGTCGAGACCGGCGAGTTGCTGTTCCCGGCGATCAACGTCAACGACTCGGTCACGAAGTCCAAGTTCGACAACCTCTACGGCTGCCGCCACTCCCTGATCGACGGCATCAACCGCGCAACCGACGTGATGATCGGCGGCAAGGTGGCGGTCGTGTGCGGTTTCGGCGACGTCGGCAAGGGCTGCGCGGAATCGCTGCGCGGACAGGGCGCCCGCGTGGTGATTACCGAGATCGACCCGATCTGTGCGTTGCAGGCAGCGATGCAGGGCTACGAGGTCAACACGCTTGAGGATGTGATCGAGACGGGGGACATCTTCGTCACGACGACCGGCAACAAGGACATCATCACCGCCGCTGACATGGCGCGCATGAAGCACCAGGCGATCGTCGGCAACATCGGTCACTTTGACAACGAGATCGACATAGCCGGCCTCACGAAGACCCCTGGGATCAAGCACATCAACATCAAGCCCCAAGTTGACGAGTGGGTGTTCTCAGACGGCCACGCGATCATCATGCTCTCCGAGGGACGCCTGCTGAACTTGGGCAACGCCACGGGCCACCCCAGTTTCGTGATGAGCAACTCGTTCACCAACCAGACGATCGCCCAGATCGAGCTGTTCTCCAAGAACGACGAATATGAGAAGCGCGTTTATGTGCTGCCGAAGCACCTCGACGAGAAGGTTGCTCGGCTGCACCTCGATGCGCTCGGCGTGAAATTGACAAAGCTCAGCGAGGAGCAAGCCGCCTACATCGGCGTGCCTGTGGGCGGCCCCTACAAGCCCGACCACTACCGCTACTAGAGGCGGCGGGGCGCCGGCGGGAGTCCCAAGATCTCGACCGGCGCCGACAGCGGCCAGGCTCGCATCGAGTGGGCCGACACGCAGATGCCAGTCTTGGCCCAGGTGCGCGGACGCTTCGCCAAGGAGCGTCCGCTCGCTGGCGTGAGCGTGGCCGGGTGCCTGCATGTGACGGCTGAGACGGCCAATCTCGTGCGCGCTCTGATCGCCGGTGGGGCCCAGGTCGGGCTGTGCGCGGCCAACCCGCTCTCTACCCAGGATGATGTTGTCGCGGCGCTCACTGAGCGCGATGGCGCCATCGTCTTGGCCGAGCGGGGGGAGAGTGCCAAGCGCTACATCGAACATGTGCAGACGCTCGTGAGAAGCGCGCCGAACGTAACGATCGATGACGGTGCCGACCTGATCGGCGCGATTCACGACGCCGCCCCCGGCCAGGCCGCCGCAATGTTGGGCGGCACCGAGGAGACCACAGCGGGGCTCTTGCGGGTGCGGACGCTGGCTGAGCGGGGTGTGCTTGCCTGTCCGGTGCTGGCCGTCAACGAGTCGCGCACCGAGCGTGCTTTCAACGATCGCTTCGGTACCGGACAGTCCACGATCGACGGGATTCTGCGAGCCACCAACCTGCTCTTGGCCGGCCGCACCGTGGTCGTGCTTGGCTACGGGTGGACCGGGCGCGGCGTTGCTCTGCGCGCCCGTGGCGCGGGCGCTTCGGTGATCGTCTGCGAGGTCGATCCTCTGCGCGCCTTGGAGGCCCGAATGGAGGGCTATGAGGTGATGGGCGCCTTGGCGGCGGCCGAGCAAGGAGACGTGTTCGTGACCGTCACCGGTGGGCGCGACGTATTGCGGCGCGAGCACTTCGAGCGGATGAAGGACGGAGCTGTGCTCGCCAACGCAGGGCACTTCGACGTGGAGATCAAGCTTGAGGACCTCCGAGCTCTGGCGGTCGGTGGTCGGCGTGATGTCTTGCCCTTGGTGGAAGAGCACAAGCTCGCTGACGGGCGGCGCCTCAACCTGCTCGCCCAAGGACGCGTCGTGAACCTGGCGGCGGGCGAAGGTCACCCGGCGGCTGTGATGGACGTCTCGTTCGCCGCGCAAGCGTTGTGCGTCGAGTACCTCGTGGCTCACGCCGACGATCTCGAGCCTGGAGTGTTGCCGGTTCCAGACCACATTGATGACGACGTCGCGCGTCTGAAGCTCGAGTCGCTCGGCATCGAGATAGATGCGCTGAGCGAGGACCAGCGCGTATATCGCAGCAGCTGGGAACAGGGTGCGTAGGACGGCCGTAGACGCGGCGCGATACTGCGTCCTCCCTCCCTTGTGTGCGTAGCACACCGCGGTCGGTGCGTCCTTGTCTCGCTTGGTCTACGGCCGTCCTACGGGGCCTCTTGTGTTTTCTGTTTCCTATAAGTTGCGCCTCGATGCGAGCAATGGTTTTGGCGGCGGGTCTTGGTACCCGTCTTCGCCCCCTCACTAACGAGATCACCAAGCCGATGGTGCCCGTGCTCGACAGGCCGGTGATGGCGCACATCCTCGACTTGCTCGACCGGCACGGCTTCGAGCAGGTCGTCGCCAACCTGCACTATTTCCCTGAGTCGATCAAGCAGTACTTCGGTGAGCGTCTCAGCTACCGCTATGAGGAGGAGCTGCTTGGCACCGCGGGTGGAGTCCGCGCGTGCGCGGACTTCTTCGACGATGAAGCATTCCTGATTATCTCAGGCGACGCCCTTACCGATATCGACCTCAGCGCCTTCGTCGCTCGTCACCGCGAAGCCGGCGGGATCGCCACGCTCGCGGTCAAGAAGGTGTCAGACACGCGCGAGTACGGCGTGGTCTTGCACGACCGCGAAGGGCGGATCACCGGTTTTCAAGAGAAGCCCAGTCCCCAAGAGGCGTTGTCGGATCTGGGCAACTGCGGCATCTACATATTCGAGCCGGCGATCTTCGACTACTTCCCAGAGCGGCCCTTTGTCGACTGGGCCCAAGACGTGTTCCCGGCACTGTTGGAGCACGACGTCCCTTTCCATATTCATGAGGTCAGGGATTATTGGAACGACGTCGGGTCGCTGTCAGAGCTGCGCCAAGGCACGTTCGACGCCTTGCAAGGCGAGCTGCGTCTGCAGGTGGAGGGTCACGAGGTCTCGCCAGGTGTGATCGTTGCGGGGGAGAGCATTGTTCCGGAGAGCGCCGAGATAGATGGATCGGTGTGGATCGGCCAGGGCGTTCAGATCGGCGAGAACGTGCGTTTGACCGGTCCGATCGTGTTGGGCGACGGTGTCCGCGTGGGCGACGGAGCACAGTTGCGCGACAGCATTGTCTTGCCCGGCACTATCGTCGATCCCGGAGCGATCTTGATCGGTGCGATTGCCGGGCACTCAGGGATCTTGGAGAGCTTGCGGGCCAGGTAGAACCAGGTCTGCTCAGTAAGAACCAGGTCTGCTCAGTAGCTAAACAGGGCCTGAACGTGGGCCGATATTACCCGTAGAACATCCGTGCAAACCCGGTGGACAGCCGCCGCAGAGAGGCGTAGCATGGGTGTATAAGCGTCTCCGAGTGAAGGGAGTCCCTGATGCAGATAGACATCAAGGGCCGCAATGTCCCGGTCACCGACGATATGCGTGAGCATCTGGAACGCCGGCTGGAGAAGATCTCCCGCCAGGTGTCGGAGTTCGCCCGCTTGGAGCTCGAGATATTCAAGGAGCCCAACCCGCGCGTGGCCGACCACGACGTGGCCGAGGCGACGCTCTACCTCAAGGGGATCACGCTCAGGGCGCGAGACGCCTCCCCGCAAATGCTCCACTCGCTCAACCTCGTGGTGGACGAGTTGGCGCGCCAAGTCAAGCGTCATCGCGACAAGCGTCGTCGTCGTCGCGAGGCCCACGCGGCAGCGGCCGCGAGGGCTGTCCCGGCGCCCGCACCCGGAGCCTCTCCCGCGGCCGGCTGACCTGCGCCGGCCAACGCGACCGATCGGTACGCGCGACCGGCCGTAGTCGGTACCCTGAGTGCATGTCGATCCTCGATCGTGCGCTCAATATCGGTGAGGCCAAGAAGTTCAAGCAGTACGAGAAGCGCGTCGCGCTGATCGGCGCGTACGAGGCTGAGCTGGAACTGGAGACCGACGACGAACTGCGCGACCGGATGGACGCCTTGCGCGAGCGCGCCGCCGAAGACGAGTCCTTGGACAATCTGCTGCCTGAGTGCTTTGCGATAGTTCGCGAGGCGGGCAAGCGCACGATGGGGATGCGCCACTTCGACGTCCAGTTGATCGGGGCCATGGCCCTGCACGAGGGCTGCATCGCCGAGATGAAGACCGGTGAGGGCAAGACGCTCACGGCCACCTTGGCCGTGGTGCTCAACTCGTTGGCGGTGCGCGATGGCGGCCACGGTGTGGCGACGAGTGGAAATGGCTCCGCCCCGGCCGGCGAGAACGGCGCTGGACCGGCTCCGCCCGAGCGCAAGGGCGTGCACGTGGTCACCGTCAACGACTACTTGGCGCGCCGCGACGCGGCCTGGATGAGTCCGCTCTACAACTCCCTCGGAGTGAGCGTGGGGGTGCTCCAGAATCAGCAGGCCTACGACGAGAAGCAGTTGGCCTACTCCTGCGACGTCGTGTACGGCACCAACTCGGAGTTCGGCTTCGACTACCTGCGTGACAACATGGCCAAGGACCTCTCCGAAAAGGTCCAGCGCGGGCATCCCTTCGCGGTCGTGGACGAGGTCGACAACATCCTGATCGATGAGGCTCGTACGCCCTTGATCATTTCCGGCGCGCCCGAACAGGCCGCCGACCTGTATGCGCAGTTCGCGCGCTTGGCGCCACGGCTCACCTCCGGCGAGACTCCTTTGGGCATGGACCCGCGCGCCAAGAAGGGCTTTGTGGCCGACTTCGACTACGAGGTCGACGAGAAGCAGAAGACCGTCGCCATCACCGAGCAGGGCGTCGCCAAGGCTGAGCGTTTTCTTGGCATCGACCATCTCTACAAGGCCGAGAACGGTCACCTTGTCAACCACTTGATCCAGTCGCTCAGGGCCGAGTCGCTCTACAAGCGCGACGTGGACTATGCGGTGATCGAGGGCGAGGTCAAGATCATCGACGAGTTCACTGGCCGCATCCTCGACGGACGGCGCTGGTCTGAAGGCTTGCACCAAGCGGTCGAGGCCAAGGAGGGCGTGCGTGTGCAAGAGGAGAACCAGACACTTGCCACGATCACCTACCAGAACTACTTCCGCCTCTACGACAAGCTCTCGGGCATGACCGGCACCGCGCTGACCGAGGCGACCGAGTTCATGAAGATCTATGAGCTGTCCGTCGTCCAGATCCCCACGAACATGCCGATGGTGCGCGATGACCGCAACGATCAGGTCTACAAGACCAAGGAGGGCAAGTGGGAGGCGGTCGTCAAAGAGATCGCCGCCCGCCACGCGAACGGTCAGCCTGTGCTGGTGGGCACGATCTCGGTGGAGGTCTCAGAGTTGCTGGGCGAGCGCTTGAAGAAGCGGGGGGTGGCCCATACAGTGCTCAACGCCAAGCCCGAGCACGCAGCGCGCGAGGCCGAGATCGTCGCCGAGGCGGGCCAGCCAGGGGCCGTGACGATCGCCACGAACATGGCCGGACGTGGCGTTGACATCAAGCTCGGGGGCAACGCCGAGCACCTTGCTCGCCTGGAGCTGGCCAAGCAGGACATCGATCCTGAAGACCCCGGCCACGAAGAGCGCATGAAGGAACTCTTGCCCGGCATCGAAAGCCAAGTCGAGGCTAATCGCGAGCGTGTGATGGCCGCCGGCGGGCTGTTCATCTGTGGCACCGAGCGTCACGAGTCGCGGCGTATCGACAACCAGTTGCGCGGACGCGCCGGGCGCCAAGGCGATCCGGGGGAGAGCCGCTTTTTTCTGTCCGCCGAGGACGATTTGGTGCGCCTGTTCGCGGGCGACCGTATCTACAAGATCCTCGATCGTCTGGGCAGCGTCGACGAGGAGGGCAACGAGGAGCCGATCGAGGCCGGGATGCTCTCCAAGCAGATCGAGAAGGCTCAGAAGAAGGTCGAGGAACAGAACTTCCTGATCAGAAAGCGCGTGCTCGAGTACGACGACGTGATGAACGAGCAGCGGCGCATCATCTACGCCTACCGCGACGAGGTCCTCGAAGGCAAGGAGATGGGCGAGGAGGCGCGCCAGCAGGTCACCTCCACGATCGAGCGCACGATCGACCAGTACACCCCGGGCGACTACATGGAGGACTGGGATCTGGACGGCCTGTTCACAGCGCTCGGTCAGTTCTTCCCGGTCGACATCGAGGAGGAGGACCTCAATCCCGAGACGGTGGACAGCGGTTATCTGACCGACCGCATCGTGCAGGGCGCAAGCGAGCAGTACGAGACGCGCCAACAAGAGCTGGGCGACGAGTTGATGGGCGCCTTGGAGCGCTTCCTGATCCTGCAGATCATCGACGAACGCTGGCGCGAGCACCTATACGACATGGACTATCTGCGCGAGGGCATCCACCTGCGCGGCTTCGCCCAGATCGACCCGCTTGTGGCTTACAAGAACGAGGCCTTCGAGTTGTTCGGCGATCTCATGAACAGCGTGTGGGTGGACTTCACCAGGATGATCTTCAACGTCCAGGTGTCGGTGGACGGACAGAACGGGGGAGGGGGCGGAGTTCCCAGTCCCGCCTTCGCGGCCTCGGGCAGCTCCACGAGCGCCGGACGCGTGTCCTACTCCGGCGGCTCCTCTGCGATGGGGGCTGGCGCTCTGGCTGCCGCCGCGGCAGCAGCCGGACCTGGTGGCGCCGCCTACGAAGGCGAAGGTGAACCGGTGGAGGCGCTGCCGGTCGTCGAGCAGCGTGTGACCGACTCAGAGCACGAACTGGGCCGCAACGACCCTTGTTGGTGCGGCAGCGGTAAGAAGTTCAAGCGCTGCCACGGCGCGTAGGACGGTCGTAGACGCGGCGCGATACTGCGTCCTCCCTCCCTTGTGTGCGTAGCACACGGGGTCAGTGCGTCCTTGTCTCGCTTGGTCTACGACCGTCCTACGAAGCCTTGTCGTGAGAGCGAGAGCCGCCGGTGGATTCCCGCTTGGCGATGAATGCCTCGGTCGCTTGCGGGCCCATGAAAGGGGTGAGGATCGTGCGCACCAGATCGGGCAGAATCGTGGGGATGCTCTCGGTCGAGTGCTGCGTTATCTGGATGTAGAGCAGTTCGAAGAAGCGCTGGGTAACCGGTTGGTCCAGGCTACCCGCGGCCGAGGGGTCAATCAGGTCGTAGCCGGGCTGCAAAAAGATCGAGAAGGCATCCATCAGCGAGCGTGTCAGCTCGTGCGCGGAGGGGCCAACGCTGAGCAGCTCGACGATTCCCGTACGCGCGAAAGCGGGCTCGTTGGAGATCCATTCGGCGTAGGCGTGCATCCCGTCCCAGATCGCGTCGGGCCAGCTGGCGGAGCGCCTGTAGATCTCCTGACAGAAACCCATGATGTGGTCCACACCGGCTTCTACACCGGAGAAGACCGCCTCTTCCTTACTGGCGAAGTGTTCGTGGAACGAGCGGGCCGAGATGTTGGCCTCGGCGCAGATGTCCTTCAGCCCGGTGTCGTGGTAGCCCTTTGCGGCGACCACCCTCACGGCAGCCAGCTGGATCTGCTCGTAGGTGTTGTGGACTACGAAGCGTCGAGGAGCCTCGCTGATTCTTGCGGCATTGCGCATGACAGCTATGACGAGAGCGTACACGAGATGGCTGTGCCTGAGTACAAGTTTGGACGAAAGTACCGGACTTTCAAGTAAAGGAACACGTGCTCAGACGAACTTGTGGACTCTTCGAGGGGTGTGGCGCTCGCTGATAAGGTTGGCCCAGATGGCCACCACCGCTCCCAGCGAGTCCACTCCGCAGCGCGTAGCAGTCGTCCGAGAACAGCTTGAGCTGCTCTCGGACTATCTTTGACCCCGCTGATTTGGACGAGCGCACGAAAGCGCTCGAAGAGCAGATGCAGGCTCCCGGCTTTTGGGATGACGCCGAGCAGGCCGCAAAGGTCTCGGCCGAGCACGCGAAGGCCACCAAGCGCTTGCAGACCTTCACGACCTTGCGCTCCGATGTGGAGGATCTCGATGGGCTCGTGGATATGGCGGCCGAGGAGCCGAGTCTGGAGGAGGAGGTCCAGGAGCACCTGGCCTCGGTCGAGCAGCGCTTGGCAGAGCTCGAGGAGCAACGGCTGTTCTCCGGAACGTATGACGCAGGCGATGCGCTCGTCAGCGTTAACGCGGGCGCGGGCGGTACCGACGCCCAGGATTGGGCGGAGATGGTTCTGCGCATGATGATGCGCTGGGCTGAGCGGCGCGGTTTCACGGTCGAGTTGCTGGAGGCCAGTCCGGGCGAGGAAACGGGGATCAAGTCGGCGACGCTGAAGGTTTCCGGCGAAAACGCGTACGGCCTGTTCGGCGCCGAGCGGGGAGTGCACCGGCTCGTGCGCCTCTCGCCGTTTGACTCGGCTAAACGCCGCCACACGAGTTTCGCCGGCGTGGAGGTTGCCCCAGTGGTAGAGGACACCGGAGAGGTGGAGATCGACGAGGACGACCTCCAAGTCGACACCTATCGCGCTTCAGGCGCCGGTGGCCAGCACGTCAACAAGACCGACTCTGCTGTGCGCATCACCCACAGGCCCAGCGGGATCGTGGTGCAATGCCAGAACGAGCGCTCGCAGACCTCCAACCGGGCTACCGCGATGGCCATGCTGCGCTCCAAGCTGGTCGAGAAGCAGGAGCGCGAACGCCAAGAAGAGATTGCCCGCGAGAAGGGCGAGGCCCAGGACGTGAACTTTGGTTCGCAGATCCGCTCTTATGTATTGCATCCCTATTCGATGGCCAAGGATCACCGTACTGGCCACGAGATGGGAGACGTGCAGCGGGTCTTGGACGGGGATTTGGATGGGTTTGTTCGTGCCTATCTCTTGAAGTCGGCCTCCGCCGGACAGTGAGCGAGGACGAGCTGACCGAGCTCGCGAGGCTTGCCCTACGTGAGGACGTGGGCGAGTCCGATGTGACGACCGTCGCGACCGTGGCGGCCGATGCGCGTGCACGAGCGTTGATAACGCAGAAGGCTCCAGGTGCGATCTTTGGACTCGACGTGGCTGAGACGTGTTTTGCGCTGCTCGACCCCGATGTGAGCTTCGAGCGCCTCGTGAAGGAGGGCAGCTGGCGCGAGGAAGGCGGCCCGGTGTTGTCGATCGAAGGCTCCGCCCGCGCCCTGCTCACAGGGGAGCGCACCGCGCTGAACTTCCTCGGGCGTCTGTCGGGGATAGCTACGCTCGCGGCGCGCTTCGTGCGCGAGGTCGAAGGTACGGGGACGGTTGTGCTCGACACGCGCAAGACCACTCCTGGCTTGAGGATGCTCGAGAAGGCGGCGGTCGCGGTCGGCGGCGCCACCAACCACCGCGTCGGCCTGTTCGACGCTGTCCTGATCAAGGAGAACCACATCGCCGCCGCTGGTGGGATCGCGCAGGCGGTGGTGCGTGTGCGTGAGTCGGTCCCGGGGTTGGCGGACACGTTGGAGGTCGAGGTGCGTGGCACTCGGGAGATCGACGAGGCTATCGCTGCTGGGGCGCCACGCCTGCTGCTCGACAACATGAGCGTCGCGGAGTTGTCGGCCGCCGTCGCCCAGGTTGCCGGCCGCGCCAAGTTGGAGGCGAGCGGCAACGTGACGCTCGAGAATGTCCGGGAGCGCGCGCTCACCGGGGTAGACTTCATATCGGTTGGCGCGCTCACCCACTCCGCTCCGGCCCTAGACCTGTCCCTGATCCTGGAGGTAACGAGATGAAGACGTTGCCGATGATCCCAACCCAGGGGCCCCTGCCCTCGCTGAGCCAAGCCGAGGTGGCGGAACTGCACGGCGAAGTGCGCGAGCTGGCGGCCGAGCGCAACGCCACGATCCTTGCCCACAACTATCAGGTGCCAGAGGTCCAGGATGTTGCCGACTACGTCGGCGATTCGCTCGGGCTCTCGCGCCGGGCGGCCGCCTCCGACGCTGAGACGATCGTCTTCTGTGGCGTTCACTTCATGGCCGAGACCGCCTCGATCTTGTGCCCACAGAAGACGGTTCTGATCCCCGACCTGGACGCGGGCTGCTCTCTGGCCGCCTCGATCGATGCCGAGCAGCTGGCCGGGTGGCGCGCTTCATATCCGGACGGCATGGTCGTCATGTATGTGAACACCACCGCCGAGGTCAAGGCCTTGACCGACTACTGCTGTACCTCGGCCAATGCAGTCGACGTGGTCCGCCACATCTACGAGACCCAAGGTCCCGACACCGAGATCCTATTCGGACCCGACATGTGGCTCGGCGCTTACGTCGAGAAGGAGCTGGGCAAGCGCATGCACGTGTGGGACGGGGAGTGCCACGTGCACGCCGGCATCCGACCCTCGGACATCGACGCCACTCGAGCGGCCCACCCGGATGCCGATTTCTTGATCCACCCCGAGTGCGGCTGCACGACCTCGATCATGGAGTACGTCGCGGCCGGAGACGTGTCGGCCGAGGGTGTCCACATGCTCTCCACCGGCGGGATGCTGCGCTATGCCGATGACCTGGAGAGGGTCGCCGGGGGCGAGTCGGTGGGCGGGTCTACGCCTCAGCGCGAGGCGGTCGTGGCGACTGAGACCGGGATGCTCTATCCGCTTGAAATGGCCGCGCCCGACGTCAAATTCATCCCCGCCAACGCCGAGGCGAGCTGCGTGTACATGAAGATGATCACGCTCGAGAAGCTGCGCGATGCCCTGCGTGAGATGAAGTTCGAGGTGCGCGTGGCGCCCGAGATCGCCGAGCGGGCGAGGGTGCCGATCGACCGCATGGTCGCGCTGGGCTGAGCGAGGCGCTCAAAAATCGTCGGCTGTGTGTGGCCCCACACAGGCGACCGCCAGCTCGTCGGCTACGTTGGCCGCGACCTCGCGTACCTCATCGAACGTGACCGCATCCAGAGCCGCGATGGCGCCGTCGGGATCGATGTCCTCTTTGTAGACGATCTTCTGGCTGGCGCCGTACCTCGCCACGGCGTTTGTGTTCTCGAACGCCAGCACCATCCGTCCCGCTGCGTATGCCCGGGCACGGTGGACCTCCTCCTCGGTGGGGCCGTCCGTGCGCAGCTCGTCCACGATCTCTCGCATGCGCGTGTAGGCCTCGATGCACTTTTCGGAGTCAAGCCCCGAGCCGAGCTGCAAAATCGGCACGTCCGCGAAAGCGTGCGCCAAGGCATAGACCGAGTAGCACAGGCCTCGCTTCTCCCTGATCTCCTCGAACAGCCGCGAGCCCATCGAGCCGCCGAGCAGCGTCGAGTAGATCGCAAGGGCCGCGCGTTCTTTGGTGTCGCTCACGCGCACCGCGGGCCTGTAGATCATGCGAAGGTGTGATTGATTGGTATCGCGTTGCTCAACCTTGGTCTCGGGGGCAAACTCAGGCGCCGGTACGTACGGCTCCGGGGCAGGCAGGGTAGGGAAGCGGCCGAACAGGTCGCCCAGCTCATCGCCGGAAGGCACGAACGTTGTATTCCCCACCAAGAACGCCCCTCCGTTCGCGCCGGCCCAACGCCTCTCTCTGAAGCTCACGATTGCATCGCGCGTAAAGCTCCTCAGGTTCTCCTCCGGACCCAGGACCGTACGCCCCAGCGGGTGCTCGCCAAAGGCCGCCTTGTCGATCAGGTACTCGGCCACCGTCGAAGGCTGGTCATAGGCCCGGTTGATCTCCTGGATCACCACGCCCCGCTCCCTGTCCAACTCCTCCGCGTCGATCTTCGGTCGGCCCACGAAATCGCTCAACAGGTCGATCGCCTCCGGAGCAGACTCAGCCCTGACCGTGATGTGGAAAGCCACCAGGTCGTGGCTCGTATAGGCGTTCAGCACGCCCCCCAAGCGCTCGGCCGTCTCGTTGACGTCCTTGTAAGTGGAGTACTTCTCTCCGCCCTTGAACACCAGGTGCTCGAGGAAGTGGGCCATCCCGTTCTCCTGCACCCGCTCGGTGCGGGCACCTGCGTCGAAAGCCACGAGCACCGTAAGCGCCCGCGTGCCCGGCAGGCCCACGGTGTACACCGGCAGACCGTTTCCGGGCACGGTTGTCGTCTCGATCTGTGTCATCGAGCCGTCACGATAGGCGATTGAGGCGATCCTGGACGCTGCGCGAGACGTCGTCCTCGCGCGCTCGTGTGCTTATAAGCACGCTTCGCTTGCTGCGTCCTAGTCTCGCTTGGTCCATGACCGCCTCAATGCAAAGTACCTTGCATGCAGGGAAAAATGCGGCCTTCGGCGCCATCCGTCGCTACTGTGCCCGGCCATGGCAGAGCCCGACAAAGGCGCACGCCCCCCGCGCGTCATTCCGCGCAGGGCACTTGCGCGTCACATCAACCCGACCCGACGTCACGTGGTCCCGCCGCCCGCCGAACCCGTATCCGCGAGGCCCACATCGGTCAATCCGGTAGCGGCACCCGCGGGGCCGGCTAACACCCCCGGTGCCAACACGGTCGTAGATTTCCGCCGCGTCACCAAGACCTACGACTCGGGAGACACCGGCCTGGAGCGCGCCACGTTCGCGATAGACCGCCAAGAGTTTGTTTTCCTCGTCGGCTCCACCGGCTCTGGCAAGTCCACGATCATGCGCCTCTTGATCAAGGAGCTGGACCCGACCGAGGGCATCATCCGCGTTGCCGGCCGTCACCTCGGCGAGATCGACCATAAGCACGTCCCTTACTACCGGCGCAACATCGGCGTCGTCTTCCAAGATTTCAAGCTGCTGCCCACGCGCACCGTCTACGACAACATCGCCTATGCCCTGCAGGTCACCGGAGCATCGCGCAAGCAGATCCGTGCCTCACTACCTGACATCCTGCGCCTGACGGGTCTCTCCACCAAGCTGCACAACTATCCCCACCAACTCTCTGGTGGGGAGCAGCAACGCGTGGCGGTCGCTCGCGCCTTTGCCTCACACCCGCCTTTGCTCCTGGCCGACGAGCCCACCGGCAACCTCGACCCTCACACTTCGATCGGGATCATGCAGCTGCTCTACCGCATCAACCGTGCCGGAACGACAGTGATCGTGGCCACCCATGACAACGAGATGGTCGACAAGATGCGCAGGCGTGTGATCGAGCTCAAGCGCGGGCGCATCATCCGCGACGAGGCCACTGGCCTGTACGCCCAGGACGAGACGACCGGAGATCTCGCCGAGCGCCTCAAGCGTGAAACCGCCGCCGAATCCAATCCGCGCCGGTCGGGCGGCGCACGCCGATGAAACTTGGTTTTTTCCTGAAGGAGGCGGTGCGCTCGATGCGCCGCAACCCGGCGCCTTCTTTTGCCGCGCTCTCCTGTGTCTTGGTGACCACACTCGTGCTGGGCGTGTTCATCCCGGTGGTCCAAGCCACTAATGGAGCCGCGAACTCGATCCGTGGCCGTGTCGTGGTCGACGTCGATCTCAACACAACCGCAACCCCGGCGGAAACCGCGCGTGTACGTCACGAGGTTGAAGTGGCGCGTTATGTCGGTCACGTCGAACTGGTCTCCAAGCAGGCCGGCTACGAACAGGAGCGCAAGATCGATCCTCAAGCCTTTCAGCTGATCGGCTACAACCCGTTGCCCAACATCCTGCGAGTCACGCCCTCCAATCCTTCAGACGCCGATGCTTTGCGCGCAGAGCTTGACCAGTCGAGCCCGGTGGGAGCGCGCTTGGTCACCGATTCCGCGATCGCCGACGTCCAGAACCGCCAAGCTCAGACCGACAAGATCCTCTCAGCCACTCGCATCGTCAAGATCACCATGGCTTTGTTGGCAGCGCTGTTGATCTTCTCCTCGATGCTGCTCATCTCCAACACGATCCGTCTGTCCTTGTTCTCGCGGCGGCGGGAGGTGGAGGTAATGAAGCTGGTGGGCGCCACCGACTGGTTCATCCGCTGGCCCTTCGTCTTGGAGGGCCTGTTCCTGGGCGCGCTCGGGGGCTTGTGTGCGATTGGCTTGCTTACGCTTGCCAAGTTCACCCTGATCGACCCCTTGGCCTCCACTGTCAAGCTGATTTCCCAGCCGGCGATGATCGACTTCCGACTCTTGATCGTAATCCTGATGGGTTGCGCCATAGCCGTCTCGGCCGCTGGCTCTGGTATCTCATTGCGGCGCTTCCTGCGCGTCTGAGACGGCCGTGGACGCGGCGCGAGACGTCGTCCTCGCGCGCTCGTGTGCAGAGCACACTTCGTTTGCTGTGTCCTAGTCTCGCTTGGTCCACGACCGTCTCAGGAGCCCCACAGAATGCGTAGGGTGGAAGGTATGCAGTCGCTCAAGCGCCAACCCCTGTTCGCCCTTCTGGGCGTGATCTTGGCCGTACTGCTGCTTCTGCTGGGTGTCTGGCTCGGTGGGCATCCCGCCAAGCTCCCGGCTTTCGTGCGCAACGCATTCGTGGCCAACCACGAAACCCAAGTGGTTAACGAAGCGATCGAACGGGTCGCCCATGACTACTACAGGCCTGTCTCTAAGGCTGCCCTATCGAGCTCCTCGATCGGGGGCATGATCTCCAGCCTCAAAGACCCCTACTCGACCTATCTCTCGCCGCATGAATTCAAGAGTTTCGATCAGCCTGCCTCGTTCGCAGGCATCGGCGTCTCGATCGACCCCAAGCCTACCGGCCTGGAAGTGGTGCGCGTGTTCGACACCAGCCCCGCCCAGCGCGCCGGTCTGAAGGTCGGCGATGTGATCGTGGGCGTCAACGGACGGTCTCTGCATAAGCTGCCCGCCAACACCGCGGTGGCTTTGATCAAGGGCCCTCCGGGCACCAATGTCAAGCTCACTGTCAAGCACCCCGGAGCCGCCCCCCGCACGCTGATGATCATGCGTGCGACGATCTCAGAGCCGGTCGTCGCCTCGGAAATGCGCACCGTCCACGGCGTCAAGCTCGGCTGGGTTTATCTCGCCACTTTTAGCGAAGGCTCTCACGGTGAGCTCTATGACGCCGTCCAAGGCCTGCTCAAGCAGGGCGCCCGAGGTCTCGTCTTCGACCTGCGCGCCGACGGTGGCGGTCTGGTCTCCGAAGCGCGCTTGGTCGCTTCGATCTTCGTCCCTTCCGGGGTGATCGTGACCACGCGTGGACGCTCCCAGCCCACGACAGTCCTGACCGCCGCGGGCGGCGCGATACCGACTTCGATCCCGGTCGTCGTCTTGGTCGACCACGACACAGCCTCGGCCTCTGAGATCGTCACGGCGGCCCTCCAAGACCATCATCGCGCGACCGTGGTAGGCACGCACACCTACGGTAAGGGTGTCTTCCAGGAGCTCGAGCCTCTTTCCGGAGGCGGCGCGATCAAGATCACTGTTGGCGAGTACTACACCCCCAACGGGCGCAATCTCGGTGGGGGAGGGGTCCACGAGGGCGCCGGCATCACCCCCGAAGTCCTGGTCGCCCACGGCGTCGACACCGAACACGGCTTGCAGGTGGCGCTCCACACGCTGCTGCTCAAGGTCAAATGAGCCCAGCGCGCGACGGTCGTCCGCGCAAGGGAGCGGTCAAGAAGAGCGGGGGAAAGAGCAGGGGCAGCGACGGGAAGAAGGTGAAGGGCAGCGACGGAAAGAATGGGAAGGGCAGCGAGGGACGGAAGACCAAGAACAGCGACGGGAAGAATGGGAAGGGCGGCGAGGGACGGAAGACCAAGAACAGCGACGGGAAGAGCAAGGGAACGGTTAAGAAGGCAAAGCCCACGAGCGGAGGCGCCCCGAAGTCCAGTGCGTCGCGCGGCAACGGCGCCAGCGCGCGAGGAGGCAGATTGCGTATCACGAAGTCCTCCAATGCTCGCGTTGTTTGGCCTCCGCAAGAGCGCACCGAAACCGCGCATGAAGCGATCGAGCAGATGCTCCGCGGGGCCGGCTTGGCGCGCCGCTTCGAGCCCTCGGTCGAGCGCGAGGCTCGTGCCGCCGGAGCTCGCGCATGGCACAAGGCCGAAGCTGAACTGCAAGACGGTCGTAGGCGCGACCTGCGCGACCTACCCACCTTCACGGTCGACCCGGCCACCGCCCGCGACTTCGACGACGCCGTCTCCGCCGAAGCAATCGAATCGGATCTTGACCAGCCCGCAATGCGCGTGTGGGTGCATATCGCCGATGTCGCCGCCCACGTCCCTCCCGGCTCGGCTATCGATCAGGAGGCACGCCGGCGCGCGACTAGCGTGTATGCGCCGGGCATCGTAGAGCCGATGTTGCCGCATGCGCTCTCCAGTGATGCCTGCTCGCTTGTGCCCGGCGGCGAGCGTTTGGCGCTCACGACCGAGCTGGTGCTACGTGGCTCTCAGGTCGAGTCCGCCGGCTTCTACCGGTCTGTGATCCGCTCGGATATGCGCCTCGATTACGAGCAGGTTGACGGCATCTTCGCGGATTCCTCCCCCGCGCCCGAACCGTGGGGCGCTTCCCTGGCTGCCGCAAGGTCCGCCGCCGCGGAGTTGCAGGGCGCACGCGAGTCCAGTGGAGCGCTCGTGATCGACTCCGAGGAGCCCGAGTTCTCTTTCGACGATCGCGGCAACGTGCTTGCGGTCGTGCCTCGCGCCCAGACCGAGTCCCACCGCGTGATCGAGCACTTGATGATCGCTGCCAACGAAGCAGTGGCGCGTCGGCTCGCTGAAGCGAGGGTCCCATGCCTGTACAGGGTCCACGAGCGCCCTGATCCCGAGCGTATCCGCAGACTCGTTGACCAGCTCGTTTCGCTTGGCGTGTCCACACCGCCTGTGCCCGACTCGCTTTTTCCGGCGCAGGCTGCGGATTTGGTGGGGGAGATCTCTCGTCGCGTCGACGCCCATGTGCGTCGCACCGGTACTGGTCGCACAGCGCTTTCCTCGCTTGTGTTGCGCTCGCTCAAGCAGGCCAGCTACTCGCCGGTCAACGTGGGTCACGCTGGCCTGCATTCGGCCTGCTACTGCCACTTCACGTCGCCGATTCGCCGCTATCCCGATCTCGTCTGCCACCGCGCCCTGCTTGCGTCGGTTGGGATGGGGGAGGGAGGCCGAGGGCGTGCCCCCGGGGCCAAGCTGGCCGAGCTAGGCGAATGGACCTCCGAACGAGAGCGCGAGGCGGCCAAGATCGAGCACAAGGGGGACGACATCGCAGCCTGTTTCCTGCTCGAGCAAGTTTTGCTCGAGGGCGGCTACGACCAGGTGTTTCAGGGGGAGGTAACCGGCCTGATCGGGGCGGGAGCGTTCATTGCTTTTGGCGAGCAGCCCATCTACGAGGGCATGCTGCCAGTGAGGCTGCTCAAGGCGGGGGAGGAGCGTGATTGGTGGAGTCTCAACGAGCAGTCGACGATCCTGCGCGGCGAGCATTCGGGCGCGACCCTACGTCTCGGTGACCCCGTTGATGTGAGGGTCGTGCGCGTGGATGCCTCCGCCGGACGCGTAGATCTGGCTCTGGCCCGTTAGGCTCGCTTCGTGGCCAAATCCAAGGGCAGCAAGCGCAAGATCGCCGCCGGCGACGTGGCGAGCAACCGCTATGCCTCATATCGCTATGAGCTGACCGAGCGGATCGAGTGCGGCGTCGCGTTGCAAGGCAGCGAGGTCAAGGCATTGCGTGCCTCGGGCGCCCAGCTGAAGGACGGATACGCCGCCATCCGCGAAGACGAGCTGTGGCTGCAGTCGGTCCATATCCCGCCCTATCTGCCTGCCTCGCGCGAGAATCACGACCCCGAGCGACCCCGCAAGCTGCTGCTGCACCGCAAGGAGATCGAGCGCATCGCCGGACGTGTCTCGGAGCGGGGCCTGACGCTCGTACCTACGCGCATCTACTTCAAGGGATCCCACGCCAAGGTCGAGATTGCCCTGGCGCGCGGCAAGGATCTCTATGACAAGCGTCAAACGATGCGCGAGCGAGACTCCAAGCGTGACATGGAAAGGGGCTTGCGAGAAGCCCGAAGATAGGCGACGCTAGGCGACCTGCTCGCAGGCGGTCAATCCGTCGCGCTTTGCGATCACCACCATCTGTTTCTGGGTGTTCTCGCTGGAGAGGATCAAGGTCTTACCGGCTTTGAGGTTTTTCGCTTTGGCGTATTCGCCCAGCTTGGCCGTGTTTTCAGCCAGAGTCTGGGCGCCCGCCACGAACTTTTTCCAGTCGGTTTCCAGTTCCGCAGGTGGTACCAGTTTGCTCAAGTCCGCCAACTCTGTCTGCTCGAACGAGGCGAGTTCGCTTGCCACACGAGAGATCTGCTGTTCGGTGTTGACCGATTTCGAGGACACTTTCGCGGTTACCGTCTTGCAGATGGCGTTGGCCTTGGCGGTCAATTCGGCGCGCGTAAGCGGCTTGGATGAAGAACCGCAGCCGGACGCCGCAAGCGCGATCGCCATCAGTGCGATACCCGCCTTGCGTCTATGTCCCATAGTCCCCTCTCCCAGTCCCGATTGCCAGAAAACCCCGACCCCGCGGTGCAGCCTACATGGTCCGGTGCGCCACTCGTCTTGTGCCGACCATCGCCTGAAGCGACCCGATCGGACCCGAGCGCCTGCTCGGCGAACGCTTAGATCGAGCGGAAGCTGTGACCCGCGCTCACCAGGATGTGAGTTTGGGACATTCCGAAGGCCAACACCACGATCAGGGCGATGTAGAGGGCCCCGATCGCGATCCGTGAGCGTCGCGGCACGCGGTAGTAAGCGGCCTGCTCAATCGAACGCGATCTCAGCTGGCGCCAGCGACTCGGCATCTCGCGCAACGCGAGCAGGATGAAGATCAGCAGAAACGGATTGCCAAGCAGCAGGATCATTGCTACCAGGCCCCCGATCCCCAGGAACCACATTGAAGGCGCTACCGCCGCCATCGCCCGACCGCCGTCGAACGGGACCACGGGGATCAGGTTGATTAGGTTCAAGAAGAAGGCGAGGTAGGCAAGCGCAAGCAGCAGGTCGCTGCCGGTAAGCGCTCCGGCCAAAGCCACGCCCACCGCACCAAGCGTGCCAAGCACAGGGCCGGCCAAGCCGACGCGGGCCTCCGCCAGCGCATTGTCGCCTAGCGAGCGCGAGAAAATGGCAGCACCCAAGAAAGGGATGAACATCGGCGTGCTCGCCTTGATCCCCTCGCGTCTGAGCTGGATCACATGGCCCATCTCGTGCACGAACAGGAGCGCCACGAATCCGGCCGCGAACTGCCAGCCCCAGAATAGGCTGTAAGCCGCCACCGATACGAGCGCCGTAGCTCCGGTTGTCAAGAACTTGGCGTTGCCCAGCAGCAGCGCACCGCTCTTGATGTATGCCCCGAACTTGGCGGCCAAAGCGGCCACGCCCGCCAAGGCGCTACCGGCGCGCTTGCGCAGGGATCGAGCAGGCCTGCCGAAGGGCGCTTCGCCGGGGTGTGGCTCATGCCCGCTTGGCAAGCCCGTTGGGGGGATCGTTGCCGGACCGCCTGGCCCACCGAACGGTCTTTCGCTCACCACCGGCACATCGCTGTCCATACGCTCATTGTGGCAGCTGCGATAAGCCTCTCCTAAGTGGGTCTTTGGGGTCTCCACTGAGCAATTTTGCGGAACGTGCGGGGATGTCGCGAAAATGCCCTTGACGACGGTCTTGGGCAGGCGTACGTTGGATGAAGACGCGGACCCCGAGCCGCAAAGAGCGAGGCCACTGAGGTGTGAGGCCGCGCCACCAATCTCCGGAAGGCTTTCGGGCCGACCGGCGAAAGGTTCCTCGAAGCGGCCCGGGACCGCGTCGACTTGTTTAAAGCGCGGGCCGCAGGGTCCGGCTACACTGGATAAGCAGGACATCCAAGGGGACGACAGGCTTCGACGCAGTCGGCTCGTGTGGATGGTGGCGAGTCGAGGTCCCGGGCGGCCTCGTAAAACACCCGGGAAAACCATAAGTGCGGACTCTCACGAGTACGCCCTCGCTGCTTAGTCAATAGCTAAGGCACGAGGTCTCGAGCCCTGTTCGCCTATGACGGGGATCCTCGGGATCAGAAAGTAGGCTCACCCGGCGAGGCCCGCCTCCGCTGACCCGGGAAAACCTTAGGAGGCTGGTCCCCCACAACCCGGCCGGCGAGGCGAGCGGGGGATGAGACCAGAGCGCCGGCTACGCTCGTAGAAGCCATTCTCACGCGACCGCGGACCCGGGTTCGATTCCCGGCGTCTCCACTTTTCTGACGTTGCGCAAACCCCTGGTCGACGAGGAAGACATTGCCGATGTCCCGGAGGGGCGGATCCCACGCAGGTTCACCGTGTCCGCGAGCGAAACCGCGCTCTGGTCGAGAAGAAGCAGCAAGTTCTCACCGCTAAGGGAAAGCTGGCGTGTAGCGCGGGCGCGCCGAACGTCACGGGGTTTGCGCAATGTACAGTCCTCTTCTCTCCACCATCTTGGCGACAGTCGAACAGGTCCGGTCCCTCAGGGACTGGGCCTTCGGCGTCCCCGGACTGGACGGTCGCGTCTGCCGGCTGATTGAGACGCTGATGACGGTCTGAGAACTGGTGGGCGAGAAGGCTAGTCCTTCCGAAAGGGATAGAAGTTCTACGGCAGGCGCGCGCGGCGCGCTAGAAGTATTCCCAGCGAGACGGCGGCGAGAAGAGTCCCGACGTACTCCCCTGGTCGCCAATTCAGCTGATAGGTGATGGCACCGATGACGACGCCGAGGAGCGCTACCCAAAGCTCCATCTTGCCCTCCCCACTATTGATCGACATGCGCTCTCCAGTCTGGGTCGTTGACGTTCCTGCAGGCGGGTTCTCGGCCATCTTTCAGCGCATCTCCCGCCTCTCCTAATCCGTGCCCAGAACCGCTACTCCGCGCCAGCGATTGCTCAGCACCGGCCCGGCAGTGGATCGACTGCTTAGAACTGGGAGCGCCTGTCCTACGCTGGCAATGCCTAGCCCTCTCAGCGATTGAAAGGGATCAGCGGCCATGCTGTGCCCGTCTCTGGAAGTGCCTGATACTCTCCAGCAATGTCTGTCCCTCCACGCTTGGAGACGCCGGAGAAGCAGGTCGTCCAGAGGGCGCTAAAACGGCTCTGCGCTACAGCCCTGAGGCGACATTGGATCCTTGAGAAGGGCCGAGACTTGCTCGGGCTCGACTGCGTTCGCGTGCGTCTAGTCAAGAACGCCAAAGAGGAGGACTACGCGGATGCACTCCGCGAATATCTGGAGGGTGCTGTCCAGCGAGTCGAATCCCCTGAGCGCCGAGTCATCCTCGAAGTCGTTCTCGGCCTTGGTGACGAGAAGTGGCGAGCTAAATCATGGCGCCACAAGTCTGTGGAGGTGCGTCGGGAGGAAGCTGGACGTCTCTTTCGGCCTGAAGAAGACGAAACCGTCACGGCTGGGACAATCCGCAAGGTCCATGAGCCCTACGCGATCCGCGATCTGACAGAGGTCATCCTCGCGGACGAGGGCAAAGCTCGCGGTGAGGCGCCCGACGATGGGGCAGAAGGCTAAACGCCAAACGCCTTGTGCTTCCGCCGGAAGCGGGCACATACTAGGGAGCACGGATCGCTAATCTTCCGGCGATCTAGAACCTATATCTGCCCACTACTGCCTCGGGAGGGCCATGTTCAACCCCGATGGTGCAAATCAGCTCCAGGGAGAGAATTTGCGGCGCCTCGTTGACGAGGTGAGGCGTGAGTTCTTCGCACGGGGTACGCAAGGAATCAGAGACAGACCTCGCCGAATCAGCTCGGCCCGAGTTGTCACGATCGAAGTCTACGACGGTCTCTCGATCGATGCTCAGGCAGCGATCACAGCAGATGCTTTGCTGGCGAACGATGAGATCATCCTCCACGGGGATGGCGGGGACGTCTTTGCATGCTCAGATACTGCACGGGCGTTTGTAGCAGACCTCATTTGCGAGATCGTCTGTCAAGAACTCATGAATGATCCCTTAGTCGTCATGGAGAACGACAGTCGAGAAGCGATGTTTGACCTCGACTAGGGCTATCTCAGCCAAGCGTCTACCACGAGTCGTGGTGGGCGCTTCTCACGTCGTGACGCCAGCGAACTGATTGCGGTATCGCCAAAACTTACCTGGGTCATGCGGTCCACATGTGAGTAAGGCTTGTCCTCGAAGCCATGATCGGTTGTGAGGCGAAATGGAGCAGCGTTATGAGCTTGTCGCTGGTGATGCGCGTGTGCCAAAGATAGAGGTGGCAGGCGGCGTGCCGTCACTGTCCGTGCCTTCACCATCTTGACGAAGGTCCGAACCGGCCCAGTCCTCCAGGGCTGAGCCTTCCGGCGGCCAGCGCGCCGGAGAGCAGCAGCACGCAGGGAAGCGCGATCGCGATTGCTCCGAGCGCCCCTCTGTACTCCGGCCACCACTCTTGGGGGAGTGCAGCCTGGCTCTTTGAACACGGCTTGGGCCAGGCGGGCAAGGATGACAACGGCGACCAGGAGCAGGAGTAGGTCGAACGCACGCACCGCGAAGATCTTGTGACGGTAATCATGGGGAATATCGAAAGCTGCGCTGGCTAGCACGTAGTAGAGGGGTGGCTGCCACGCCTCGTAACTGGCTCCCTCAAATCCGATCAGGCGCGGGTTGAACGAGCTGGCCGAGGGTAAGTGTGCCTTTCGATTGCTATCTCCTGCCATGCGACGTAGCTATGCCCAAGCCATGGCAGGCGCTCGTGTTCGGCAACTTCCTGTACATACGCAAGATGCGGCACCTCATCCACGGTCGCGAAGATGTGAAAGCGAGCGACAGTTGTCACACCGAGAGCCAGAATCGCTGCGACCTGCAGCACCGCCAGGATGCGAGCTGGATCGCCTACTACTCCTCGTCGCACCATGCCGGTGGCAGACCTGAGGCGTCCCGGCTCCCAAGTCCGCCCACTACCTGGGTGCGTGGTCGTGGCATGACTGTTCCACTGCGCCGATGGATGCTCGGTCGACAATGTTCCCCCTCGTCGTCTGTCCTGACTGTTCGGTCAGTCTGAACACGGGTCCCGCGGGAACGTTGCGGTCGTCACGGCGCGCCGCCCGGGCTGGCAGTGGAGCCGGCCGCCGTCCTACGCGCCCGCTCGCGGATCGGTGGGGATATCGAGCTGTTCGGCAAGGATGACAAGCGCTGATGGTTGGGCGCCGAGACTCTCGGCGACCTCGACCAGCAACTCGTAGGTGGGGTCCAGCTGTCCGGTTTCAAGCGCGTCGAGAAGTTCGCGGCGCACTCCGCTGGTTTCGGCAAGCTCAGAGAGGCTCATGCCTCTCTGCTCGCGCATCAGCTTGACTGCTCGTCCTAGGGTGAGCAGGTTGGGATGTTTGTCATTGCCTGGCGCCACGAAAAGCCCCCAAAGTGCGGTCTAAATATCGACTGTGGTGTTTTTTCTACAACGATGCCCTAACTCCTCCGCTTGAAATGCGCAAGTCTGCTGCGCATGCCACGCCCAAGGACAGTCAAGCCGCGCAGTCTTCGCCATGCCGCACTAGGCCAGGCGATCGAGTTGGTCATCGCCGAAAATCCCGATATGAAGCAGGAGAGCGTCGCCGACGACTCCGGCCTGGACGCCAAGCAGGTCGGCACATTCGTTTGTGGCAGGGGCAACCCCACATACGAGACCCTGCTGAAGCTGTGTGAAGGCCTGCATGTCAGCCTCGGCGAGTTGATGGTCCGCGCTGACGAGCTGTACGAGAAGCGTCTCGGACGCTAGCCAGCTCGACAGGCTCGAGCCGCTCCTCGCGTGAGTCGTGTGGGGGAGCGGCGTCCACGGTTTTCACTAGATTCGAGCCGCCGCTAGCCGCACTAGGCTCTTGTCATCTGGGAAACGGGTCATAAAACGGAGAGCAAATGAGATATCGCCTGACAATGCTTGGCTTCGCTACCGTCGCCTTAGCGATCGGCTTGTCCGGTCAGGCCTCGGCGGCGAGCGTCGCCCCGGCGCCGATCGATTTTGGCAATGTGGCGCTCAACACAAAGGCCACGCTGTCGATGACCGTCACCGTCGATTCCGGCTACGACGTCGAAATCGCCTCCGGCGCCGGGATAAATGCTCCATTCGAACTCTCGTTTGGCACCTGCAGCGGAAGCACCTGCACAGAGACCGAGTCCTTCACTCCAACCTCCCTAGGACCGGTCGGCGGCACGCTCAACTTGTTCGAGTGCCCGACCGCGGGGGGGTCTTGTATCGCCATACCGGTTTTCGTGGAGGGCGTAGGGGCGTACCCATTGCTCAACTCGCCGCCAACTTTGGACTTCGGAACTCAAACTACGGCGTCCCCTAGCGCTGTCTCCTGGTTGGCAGTACAGAGCTCCGGGCCGGCCGCGGTGACGATCACCGGCGCCGCCCAGATCGGCGGTCCCGATGCCTCTGACTTCACGATTCCCGGCGGGGATGACACCTGCGGAGGTCATACGCTCGCGGTCGGCGTCGACTGCTTCGTCGGCGTGCGTTTCACGCCTGCTGCTTCGGGCCCGCGATCGGCGACGCTGACTCTAGGGGCTAGCAACAGCAATCCGGCCCCTGCAACCGTGTCGCTGTTGGGAACAGGCGTGGCGCCGAACAGTGGGCCTTCAGGCGCAAACGGGGCGATGGGACTCACGGGGGCGGCCGGCGCGCCGGGACCCGTGGGTGCCAACGGCAAGGTGGAGCTGGTCACGTGCCGACCGGCGGGCGCGAGCACCAACCATGGACACAGTGCAGCCCACAGCAAAGCCATGCGATGCACCACCAAGCTGGTGGCCGGCCCAGTCAAGTTCACCACTACCGGAACGGCGACTCGTGCGGTGCTCTCACGCGCCGGCGCCGTCGAGGCGACCGGCATCGTGACCGGCCGCGGAGGACGCACATTGCTGCTGAGCGCATCGCGCCAGCTCAAAGCGGGTCGCTACAAGCTGAGCTTGGCCGGTCGGTACGGGCGGAGGACCAGCACGGTGACGATCGGCTGAGTGAGTCGGCCCGCGATTGGTTGCCCCTGGCCCGCTCCAGGGTAGGTGGTATGCGATCTCGATCGCATACCATTGTCTACGGTCAAGAGCGTGATGGGCTTGGGTGTATCCTTGAGGGGGGATGAGGGGATGGTTGGCTACTTTCGCGGTTTTGCTCACGGTTGGGTTGGTGCCTGCCAGCGCAAGTGCAGCGCCTAAAGACATCGCCTCCACCCACGCCTATGCGGTCGCCGCCTATGCCGCCCTGCACACGGTGGTCACCAAATGGTCGACCGTCGAAGCCGGCATCCACAAGCTGGACAAGAAGTTCCAGGCCGAATGCCCCAAGGTGGGGGCGGGTTCGCCTCAGAGCGAAGAAGAGCAGAAGCTCAGCTACGAGGTGGCCGGGGCGCTGTGGGCCACCGGCTATCGCACCGAGGCGAAAGTCGTGCAGAAGTTCGTCAAAGCGGTCGGCTCGCTCACCTGGAGTAACCCCGCGATTACGCGCGCGGCCCGCAGGTTCACGAAAGGTCTGCACGAAATGACCTTGCTCCCGATTCCCGACCTGTGTGGCGACGTGCGTGCTTGGACGGCAACCGGCTACAAGACCGTGCCCGCCAATGTCGCCCAGTACGACCGGCGGGTGGAAGCGATTGAAGTCAAGGAAATCCCCCGCAAGCTCCTCCTGCCCTACGCCCAGCCATCGGACCGAGGCTTGATCGCGACCGACGAAAGACTCGACACGCGTTTCAGCGAACTTGAATTTGAACGAGGTCAAGACGACTGGAACCAACTGCTCGAAGTGCTTGCTTTGAACCAGTAGCGGCTAGGGTGGGTCCTCGTGACCTACACCGCCGCCGAGGGCAGACGACAGATCTTGGACGCCTTGGGCTCCGCCGCCGATGAGATCGCCTCGGCCTTGGCATTGCTGAGTGAGGCCTACGAGCACCTAGACGAACAAGCCGCCGAGCGCCTGGAAGAGGCCTTGTTCCAGCCGACCCAAGCGGCCTACGGTCGCGCCAAGCGTGTTCATGCGGCCTTCGCCGAGCGCCACGCTTTGCCGCCCCGTGAGTTTTCGACACCCTCCCAAGTGGCTCCCGCGAGCGGCACCAAGGGCTTGATCGACGCCGCAGTGGACGCCGCCGCCAAGGCGGACGGGATGCTCGCCGAGCTCCAGGACTCGATGCTGCCGGTCGAGGTGGGTGACCCCGAGTTGCGCGCCGGTTTGTCGGAGGTGCGCGAGCTGGTGGGAGGCCTACGTGCCCGTGCGCGTGAGGTCACACGCACTTTGGGCCGCTAAGTGCGTCGGGGTGTGTTGGCCTTGCGCCCCGGTTGCATTGGTCCACTAAGCCGGAGTGTCGGTAAGCAGGGCGCTTAGGCCACGGCGTGCGGCGCCACGCGCTCGTGCCAGCGCTCCACCCGCTCCAGCTCAGCAGCTACCGACAGCAAGGTGGCCTCGCTGTTGGCCGGGCCCAACAGTTGCACGCCGAAAGGCAGACCCTCTTCGGTGAGGCCCCCCGGCACGCTCACGCCCGGCCAGCCCAACACATTCCAAGGCCACGCGTAAGGACAACTCCCCGCGATGACCTGCTGGGTGGACCAACTGGACATGCCGTCGGTCTTGCCGATCGGCAAGGGCGCAGCGGCGCTAGTCGGGGCGATCAAAACGTCGAACTCGTGGAAGACGGAACCGATACGTCTTTGGATGCGTCGCTCCAGGCGCCGCGCCACCGGCAGGAGGGTGCGCGAGAGCACTCCACCGACCTGGGCCGTAGAGCGGGTGCGCGCGTCTAGGAGTGACTGGTCGGGCACGCGCTGGGTCCATCCGTGCACCCCCGACTCACCACGAGCAACTAGCGTGAGCCCCATCAGGCCGTAGCGTGGGTGGCGCTCGCACACGGTGTGGCCCATGTCGGCCAAGACCCGGCCGATTCGTCGTACACCCGCCTCGATCTCCCGGTGCAGGCGCACGGGCGCTCCGCTGAAGGCGTGGCGCAGTGACAGCGCGATTCGCAGGCGCGGCCCCTCGCGCTCGATCGCCCGAGAGTAGGGCTCGGCGGGAGAAGGCGGGGCGTGTAGGTCTTCGGGATGGTTGCCGCTCAACACGTCCAACATCAGGGCCGTATCAGCCACGGTCCTGGTCAGCGGGCCGATGCAGGTCAGGCCATTGAATGACTCCCTATCCGGCCATGTCGAGATACGCCCGCGCTGGGGCTTAATGCCCACAAGGTTGCACCAACCCGCCGGAATCCTGACCGAACCCGCGCCGTCGGAGCCGACAGCCGCCGCCACGATCCCAGCGGCCACCGCCGCCGCTGAGCCACCGCTGGACCCGCCCGGCGTGTGCTCCAAGCTCCAAGGGTTGCGGGTGGCCCCGAAGGCAGAGCCCTCTGTGAATGGATAGAGACCGATCTCGGGCGTATTGGTCTTGCCCACGATCACTGCCCCGGCGGCTCGCAGACGACGCACCATCTCACAGTCCTCGCCTGTGACCGCAAATGGTCCAGCACACCCGAACGAGGTGGGGTATCCGGCGAGATCCACATCGTCCTTGATCGCGACCGGCACCCCGAGCAGAGGGAGGCGCTCGCCGGCGGCGATGCGCCGGTCCGCCTCGGCCGCCTCGTTGCGAGCCTGCTCGGCCCGCACCACTCGAAATGTGTTGAGCGTGGATTGTGTGGCCTCGATACGACCGAGTGCCTGCTCGACCAGTCTCGCTCGAACTGAGCCGGCCTTCACGAAGCGCCTCGGCGCACTCGGTCAACTCCAGCGGTTGAGCTTCCAGTTGTTGCATTTGCACCCCCAAAAGGTAACGCTCCGCGGTGGCCGCGTGTTGGGCGCACGTAAACTCGGCCTGTGCCGAGCCCCGACTCGTCCCTCGATAGCACGAGCGCCGTGGATACCGCGAGCGTCGTGAGGCGCTTCCACGAGGCTCGTCGCGGCGACGGATTGGTGGTCCTGCAGGGTTTCCACGCGCTCAAGCACGCCCTCAGGTTTGGCGCTTCGGTGGAGCTGGTGGCCTGTGCCAATCCCGACGAGCTGGAGCGCTTGGCGCACACTTTGGCGCCCGACTTGCTTGAGCGGATCCAAGCGCTCGCGGTCGTCTTGCCGGCCGAGGCCTTCAAGCGACTTGGCCCTTATGTTCCTCACACCGGAGTGGTCAGCATCGCCGCACGCGTACGTGCCGACCCTGGCGCGCTCCTGGAAGGGGAGGGGGAGGGACCGCTCGTGCTGCTCGAGGATCCCCGGCACTTCGGCAATCTCGGCGCCGTAATCCGAGTCGCCGCCGCCGCGGGTGCGGCTGCCGTGCTCACAACCGGCCGTCAAGATCCCTGGGATCCGGTGGCGGTGAGGGGTTCGGCTGGCCTCCATTTCGCGCTGCCCGTAGCCCGCCTGGAGGGCCTGCCCGAGCGCCTCGACAGACCATTGCTTGCTCTTGACCCTGACGGCGAGGACCTGCGTCCCGAGGCGATTCCCCCGCGCGCTCTGCTCGCCTTCGGGACCGAGCGCGACGGGCTCAGCGACGAGCTTTTGGGGCGCGCCGACGCGCGCTTGCGCTTGCCGATGCGCCCCGGCGTCTCCTCCTTGAACCTGGCGACCTCCGTCGCGGCCGTGCTCTACAGCCTGCGCCTCGCGCGTTAGATCGGGGATCGCGCGCGATCCGTAGGCCGCCAGGTGCGTCTCGGGAATCACCTCGGGAGCGCCGCCTCCTCAACCGGCCTCGGAGGACATATAGGGCGCCAGCTCGCGCCTGGCGATTGACAGCTTGTGGACCTCGTCGGGCCCGTCGGCCAGGCGCAAGGTGCGCAGGTGGGCATAGGTCCAGGCCAGCGGAAAGTCATCGGAGACGCCGCCACCGCCATGCACTTGGATCGCGCGATCGATCACCTTCAGCGCGATGTTGGGAGCCGCCACCTTGATCGCCGCGATCTCGGTGCGTGCATGCCGATTGCCGACCGTGTCCATCAGCCAAGCCGCCTTCAGGGTGAGCAGGCGGGCCATCTCGATCTCGATGCGCGCCTCGGCGATCCAGTCCTGGATGTTTGCGCGCGAGGCCACGGTTTGACCAAAGGTGGTGCGTGAGACGGCCCTTTCGCACATCAATTCCAACGCCCGCTCGGCCGCCCCGATCGAGCGCATGCAGTGATGGATGCGTCCCGGTCCGAGCCGGGCCTGGGCGATCATGAAGCCATCGCCCTCGCCTGCGATCAGGTTCTGTGCGGGCACTCGCACGTCGCTGAACACGATTTCGGCGTGACCCTCATGATCCTGGTAGCCGAACACCGGCAGACCTCGCACTATCTCCACGCCTGGGGTGTCGATCGGCACGAGGATCTGGCTCTGCTGACGGTGCCTCGGCCCGTCCGGACTGCTCTTGCCCATCACGATCATGATCTTGCAGTGCGGGTGCAGGGCTCCTGAGATCCACCACTTGCGCCCGTTGAGTACGTACTCACCTGTGCCCGCCTGGGTATCGCCGTCGCGCACGATCTGCAGCGAGATATTGGTGGCATCCGAAGACGCGACCTCCGGCTCGGTCATGGCAAAGCACGACCGAATCTCACCTTCAAGTAGAGGGTTAAGCCAGTCGGTCTTTTGGGCGTCGGTGGCGAACTGGTACAGCACCTCCATGTTGCCCGTATCCGGGGCCGAGCAGTTACAAGCCTCCGAAGCGATGTGGCTGCGTCCCAGGATCTCCGCCAGCGGCGCGTAATCGCTGTTGGACAGGCCCGCGCCGTGATCGGCGTCGGGTAGGAACATGTTCCATAGCCCGGCCTGCTTGGCGCGCCCCTTCAGTTCCTCCATCACCGCCGGCTGGTGGTGCGGGTCGCCGGACTCAGCGATTTGGCGCGCGTAGAGAGGCTCGGCGGGATACACATGCTCATCCATAAACGCCTTCAAGCGCTCTTGAAACTCGATGCAGCGGTCGCTGGCTTGGAAGTCCATCGTCTCCTCCTCGGCAGTGGGGACTAGGATCATCGCCGATGACGGACTCCCCAGCCACGGATACCTCCGCCAGCTACAAGGCGGCGGGCGTCGACTACGACGCTCTGGACGCCGGCAAGCGCATGGCCATGGCCCGTGCTCTGGCTACCTCGCCCCTGTTGACAGGGCGCGGAGGAGAGGCTCAGGACGCCTCGCGCGGCGAGCCGGCCTTCGTGTTCGACTTCGATGGGCGCACGTTTGCCTTCGTCGTCGAGGGTCTCGGCACTAAGTCCATCGTCGCGCGTCTCCTCTACGAACACCACGGCGTCAACCGCTTCGCCGACGTGGCCTACGACACAGTCGCCGCGATCCTCAACGATCTCGCGTGCGTCGGCGCCCTGCCCTTGGTCGTCAACGCCTACTTCGCCACGGGCGCCTCCGAGTGGTACGGCGAGACCGACCGCGCCATGGCCTTGCTCGAGGGCTGGCAGCGAGCCTGCGTCGACGCCGGCTGCACGTGGGGAGGGGGGGAGTCGCCGTCACTATCCGGCCTGCTCGCCACTGAGGACATCGAGCTTGCGGGAGCCGCGATCGGTGCCGTGCCGCAAGGCCGCACGGCGATTCTCGGAGAGGAGTTGCGGGCGGGCGATGAGATCGTCCTGGTCGCCTCCAGCGGCCTGCACGCCAACGGCGCCTCCTTGGCACGCCTCCTGGCCGATCGCTTGCCCGAGGGCTATGCGACCGCCCTGCCCAGCGGGCGTCCTCTGGGCGAGGCTTTGCTCGACCCCTCCGTCATGTATGTGCCCTTGGTGCAAGCCTTGTTGGAGTCCGATTTGAGGATCTCCTACCTGAGCCACATCACCGGCCACGGCCTGCTCAAGCTGATGCGCCCGTCGCGATCCTTCACCTACCGCGTCTCTGAGCTCCCCCCGGTCCCCGAGGTCTTGGCGTTTCTTGCGGATAAGGCTGGGCTCGAGGCACATGCCGCGTACTCCACGTTCAACATGGGTTCCGGCTACGCCGTCTACTGCGCCGCCGGATCCGGCTCTGAGGTCGTCGCGATTGCCCGCGAATTGGGCTTGGATGCGCTTGTCGCGGGCTCTGTGGAGGACGGGTCGCGTCAGGTCATCGTCGAGCCGGTGGGCGTCGTTTACGAGGGCACAGAGCTCGAATTCGCGGCCTCGGAGCGACCACCTAGTTGAACCCGTCCCACGATACGGCTAACCTTTCAGGCAAATCGCCATGCTCTTCGGGCGGCTGAGACGCCCGAAGACTCGAGTCGCCGGACCGTCAAGGATCCGGAGCTACCCGGATCGTGGGCGCACCTATACGAAACAGAGGAGAGAAGCTGATGCGCAGAGCATCTACCCGTTTGGCCTTGCTCGGCCTTGCCGTAGCAACCTTGGGCCTGCCGGCAGTCGCGGGGGCGGCGCCGAGCGTAACGCTCAAGGTGAAGGCCGTGCCGATCCCTAAGAACCCAAGTTCGAACGGTGGCCCGACCTATCCGGGCACCGGCAACTTCTTCGGCAAGGGCACCGCGCTTGAAACCGAATTCACGATCGCCGGCACCGAATACGGCGGATTCCCCTCGCCGCTGGTGGGCGTCACCTTCTATACGCCCGTCGGCACCAAGATCAACTCCAAAGGCTTCACGGGCTGCTCGGCGGCGATCCTGGAAAGCCACGAAGTGCAGAAGTGCCCGAAGAAGTCGGTGGCCGGTCCCAAGGGCGAAGCCCGCGGCGTGGTCAGCTTCGGCAGCACACGCGTGCATGAGACGCTCTCGGTGCAGCCGTTCTTCGAGACCGGCGGTGGTCTTGCCTTCTACGCCGAAGGCACCTCCCCCGCGGAGATCGAACTCCTCTCGCCCGGCAGCTTCACGTCGGCATCGGGATCGGGTCCTATCTTCAAAGGCGTTGTGCCGCTCGTCGAAACGGTGCCCGGCGCTCCCTTTGGGTCGGTCGAATTCATCAAGGTCAAGGTCGGAGCGGCCTTCATGCAGGGCAAAAAGCTCGTCTCCTACGGCACGATCCCAACCAAGTGCCCGAAGGGCGGCTTCCCCGTCAAGGCCGAACTGAAGTTCTACAGCGGCGAAACGGTGAGCGTCACCGCCAAGCCGCCTTGCCCGAAGAAATAGGGCGCTGACGGATGTAGGCAGCGAAACACACGCGGTGGCCGCCCCATTTGTGGGCGGCCACCAGCAGGACTTCGAGAGGATCAAACGTAAGGGATAGCTCAGAAGATGTGCCTTACAGGTAAGGTCTGAGCGAGAGCGGGAAGGGCGGCCCGTCCAACGGACGGAGCCGCTCTCTTCTCGTTATAAACACAGAGGTAGGGTCGCGTTGAGGACGCACAGCGAGGGGTTCAGGAGGGGTAAGGCCGCTATCGCGGGCGCAGCCTGCGTGGTTGCGCTGGTCGCGATCGTCCTGCTGGCGACCTCCGCCGGAGGTTCCGGCGGCGGCTATTCGGTGCGCGCCCTCTTCGACGACGCCGGCAACCTGACCGTGGGCGAGGACGTCAAGATCGACGGCGTCAAGGTCGGAACCGTGGGCTCGGTCACGCCGACGCCGAACGCCAAGGCAGCCGTGGTCTTGAAGATCGCCAACCCCGGTTTCCAGGACTTCCGCGAAGACGCGTCCTGCACGATCCGCCCGCAGGCCTTGATCGGGGAGAAGTTCGTGGACTGCCTGCCCACTCAGCCACGCGTAGAAGGCACGCCCTTGCCTCCGCCCCTGAAGACGATTCCCGCAGGTCACGAAGGCGCCGGGCAGGTGCTCCTGCCAGTCGCCAACACCCACAGCCCGGTGGACCCCGATCTGCTCGGCGACATCACCCGTCTGCCCGAGGCTCAGCGCCTGACGATCATCCTCAACGAGTTGGGCGCCGGCTTCGCCGGGCGCGGGTCGGACCTCAACGCGGTTCTGCGCCGTGCCAACCCTGCTCTGCAGGGCCTCGAACAGGTCTTTAAGATCCTGGCCAAAGAGAACAAGGTCTTGACCGATCTGGCGGTCGAAGGCGATCGTGCGACGGCGCCCTTGGCGGCCGAACGTGAGCGGCTCGTCGGCTTCATCAACGAAAGCGGCAAGGTCGCCCGAGCGAGCGCTAACCATCGGGGTGCTATCGCCCAGAACCTCGCCGCCTTCCCGGCCTTCCTCGAACAGCTCGGCCCGGCGATGGAAAGGCTGGGACGCTTCGCCGCCCAGACGACGCCCACCCTCCGAGACCTTGGTATCGCCGCTCCCGGCATCAATAAGACGTTCGAGAACCTTGGGCCGTTCTCCAAGTCCTTTGAAGGCTTCCTCAAGACGTTTGGTCAGAACGCGAGAACCACATCCTCGGCCCTGAAGGCGGTCGAACCTCTGTTGCCGCTCGTCAAGAACTTCGGCAAGGCCGCTAAGCCGTTCGCGGGCAACCTTTCGAGCCTGCTCACGAGCGTGAAGTCCACCGGCGGTTTGGAGCGCCTACTCGACTTCATCTACCTGGGAGGCGGCAGCATCAACGGCTACGACGCGCTCGGCCACTTCTTGCGCGCCGAATTGGTGGCGAGCGGTGGCTGTATCGGCTACGCCGTGACCACCAACCCACTCTGCTCTACCGGCAAATTCATCGGCGGGGGATCGAGTTCTACAGCGGCGGCGGCGAGCGCAAGTTCGACCAGCTTCGTGATGCAACGCACGCTCGCCGTCCTCAAAGGGATGACCCCCGCGCAAGCGATCGCCAAGTACCCCGGTTCCTTCAAGTCCGAGACGACCGGTGGTTCCGCTACACAGACGGCCGGTTCCGGCTCTACCCCGGCGGCCCAACCGGTAGGCGGGGCGGCGGCGGGAACCACCTACTACTCCCCTGAAGAAAGTTCCGAAGCGAGCGGCATGTTGCTCAACTACCTGCTCGGAAACTAATCCGGATGACCCCACGACTACTCACAGCCGGCTCACTCGCGCTCTTCGCGGCGCTCGCGATCTCGATCCCAGCCGAGGGTCAAACGGTCACGTCCAGCGGCGAAATCGCCCCGTCCACCTCGGAAGTCACGACGGTGCCGGCACCGTCCACACCTGAACCCGTGCCCGCGACCACCCCCACGCAGGCCGCAACGACCGAACCCACCTCCACAACGCCTGCCCCGACTGCGCCCGCGCCGGCGACAATCGAAACAACGACCGTGCCAGCGCCCGAAGTGAGCGCCCAACACTCCCAGAACCCAACCGTTGTCGCTCACGCTCCAGCCTCAAAGAAAGCAAAGGCACACGCCAAGAGCCCAACCAGCAAGGAAAAGAACGTCGAAGCCGGCTCTCACAAGCCCGCCGTTTCCCCCTCGGCGCTCACGCCTCCTCTACCGTCCACGTTGGGTGGCGAGTTGTCAGGCGTGCCCAGCTTCTTCATCGACAGTTTCTCGATCCCCCCGTTCCTGTTGCCGATCTACCAAGCCGCCGGAGCCGCCTACGGCATCCCATGGCAGGTCTTGGCGGCGATCAACGAAGTCGAGACCGACTATGGACGCGATCTCAACGTCTCGAGCGCCGGCGCCGAGGGCTGGATGCAGTTCCTGCCCAGCACCTGGGACCAGTACGGAGTTGACGTAAACAACGACGGTTTCGAGGACCCCAACAACCCGGCGGACGCGATCTTCGCGGCCGCCCGCTACCTCAAGGCGGCCGGTGGGGACACGGACATTCGCGCTGCGATCCTCGCCTACAACCACTCCCAGGCCTATCTCAACTCGGTGCTCTTGCGAGCGCGCCTATTGGGGGGCACGCCGCCAGAATTGCTCGGCGCGGTCACAGGGCTGACCGAAGCCCGCTTCCCTGTATATGCGGCCTCCCATTACGACGACGTTTTCCCCGCGACTGAAGGCTCTTCGCCGCATACGGTGCCCGGTACCACGATCGTCTCTCAGGACGGCGCTCCTGTCATCGCCGTCCAAGACGGCGTGATCACCCAGATCGAAGATGCGGGCCCGCTTGGACGCAGGATCTCCCTCAGAGACGCCTACGGCAACACTTACGTCTACTCCGAGCTGGGCAGCACCGCAACGCTCTATCCGATGCTTGAAGCGACCGAATCCAGGGCCGGCTCAACCCAACACGCACGCGCGGCTACTTCCTCGACGAACCCCGGCTCTGAGATCGTCCGCCGCGGCCCTTTGGCACCGACGGTGGCAGCCAGCGGGGCAACCAGCGTGTTCAGATCCGGCTCGGAGAACGTCTATCTACATCCCCTTCGCGTCGGAGCCCATGTGATCGCCGGCACCGTGCTCGGCCACGTCGGGGCTGGGGTCGAACCGCACATCGTCTTCCAGATCAGGCCGGCCGGCATCGGCACGCCCCTGGTCGACCCCAAGCCGATCCTCGACGGCTGGGTCAAGCTACAGAGCTCCTCCGTCGTCAAAGCCAAGGGTCGTGACCCCTTCGCCAAGATCTCGGCCACCCCGGCAAACCTTGCTCGAGTCAAAGACCCAGCTCGAGCAGCAGGTCCCGCGCGAGGGCACCATCCATTTGGCTGCCTGTGAGCGGCGCCTAATCGCCGACGGCCGCGTCGATCGGCGTGTGCTCGGCCACGCTCGCCTTCCTCTCGGCCTCCGGGCTGCACCCGAGCGTCTCCTCGCGCACCTGCTCCACCTCCACCGGTGGCCGCCCGATCGGCGGCGCCGCCACGACGGGTCGCTCGGCCTCGTCTCGGCTTCCGTCGGCGACGCGCTCGACATCTCGGAGATCGACGGGACTTCAGTCGTCGGTCCCAGTGGAGAGGCATCCGTTGCGACGCTTGCCCTGCGCAAGCTGGCGGCCTTGCAAGGCGTCATGAAACCGCTTCAGATCGCAAGCTCGATCCGTTTGGCCGGCGCGCCCCACACCGTCGTCCTACCCGGGTACACGGGCGTGATTCGCATCTCCTTCGCCCCCTTGCAGAGCACCCAGGCCCACGCCGCCAGTGCCGCCTCCTCAGGCTTGACGCCGGCCGAGTGGCTCCAGCTCGGTGGCTCGCCTCGGCCAGGTGCCCGACCCCACCGTCAGCGCCAAGCCTTCGCCTGCGGCGATCCCCGACCACTCGAGCGCTCCGTCCACTTCCGCGGCGGAAGGCAACTAGCGATGGCTACCACGGTACCTCCAGGTCCTGCCGGCATCCACGCCGCCGCCCGCATCGCCTCCGCCGCTCGGGCCGCCCCCACGGCGCGCACGAAACGTTCGTTTCGCCGCTTTCGGAGCCTTCGCCGCGGTCGTCATCATCGTGCTCGCGCTCGTGCTCGGCCGGCGACAAAAGCGCCACCTACCAGTTGATCTTCCCGAAGCCGGTCAGCTCGTCCGCGGTGATCAGGTGCAGGTCGGAGGAGTGCCGGTCGGCTCGATCAAGGACATCACCCTGCTCCACCAACTACAACGTGCGCATCACGGTCAACGTCGAATCCTCTCTGGCGCCCTTGCACCAGGGCACGACCGCCGAAATCAGGGTGCCCTCGCTATCCAGCGTCGCTAACCGCTACATAGCGCTATCGCCCGGCCCTAACAACCGTCCCAGCCCTTCCAGTCCGGCTCGACACCTGCCCGACGACCGCCACCCACGGCGTGGTTGATCTCGACCAGCTGTTCGGCATCTTCGACGCCGAGACCCGCGAGGGTCTGCAGCGATTGATCAAGGGCTCGGCCGAACAGTACGACGGCGTTGCGCCGCAGCTGCAGGAAAGCTCGCGCTACTTCCCGCCCGCCCTGGCCGCCTTCGACCACGTCCTCGCCCAGCTGGGCCGCGACCAGAACACGTTCTCGAGCTTCCTCGTCGAAAGCGCCAAGGCGACCACCGTGCTGGCGGCCCACGGTCAGCAGCTGACTGAACTGGTCAGCCACGCCGACGCCGCTCTTGGGGCGCTCGGCTCCCAGCAGTCCGATCTGGCCGCGGGCGTGAAGGAGTTGCCGGTCACCCTCGAAGAAGGCAACCGCACATTTGAACAACTGCCCGCCACACTCGCCGACCTGACCAAGCTGGTCAACGCCCCAAGCCGGCGCGCAGCCCTTGCTCGGACCGTTCGTAACCAAGCTGCGCCCGCTCGTGATCAGCCGGCCACACCGGTGCCTCAGGCGACTTCAGCGAAGCGATCTCAAAGCCCGGCTCAAGCAACGATCTAACCGAAGCGGCGCTGGCCCTGCCAGGCTTGGCCCAGGCGCTGGTGACCGCCTCGCCCAACGGCGTGCGTGCCGCCGAAGAATCGTTGCCGATCACCGCTCTATTCGGTCCCTACAGCCCCGACCTTCAAGGCCTCGTCCGCTCCTTCGGTCAAGGCACCGCCTACTACGACGCGAACGGCCACTACGCCCGCGTCAGCGGCCTGTTCCCCGACTTCGCGCTCGGGTCTGAAGAAACGCTGAAACCCGGCCAACCCGGCCCAGGTGGTAGGCGGCCTGAAGACCGGCCAGCTGCGTCGCTGCCCGGGCGCCGGCACCCAGCCCGCGGCCGACGGCTCCTCGCCCTTCACTGACAATGGCCAGCTCGGCTGCGACCCCTCACAAACACCATGAACAGGCGTCGCTCAAACTCTCTGGCGGGCAGCCCGCTTCTGATCGGCGCGGTCACGACTGCTGATCGTGGTCGTCGCCGTGTTCCTCTCCTACAACGCCAACAACGGCCTGCCTTTCACCCCCACCTACGACATCAAGGTGCAACTGCCCGAGGCCTCGGGCCTGCAAGGGCAACCAGGTGCGCATCGGCGGCGAGCGCGTCGGTGTGATCAGCGGACTCAGCCCCTACCAAGATCCCGAAAACAGGACGGGTGACGGCGATCGTCTCGCTCAAGCTCGAAAAGAAAGTGGAACCCCTGCCGGCCAACACCAAAGCGCTGGTCCAGTCGGTCTCCACGATCGGCCTCAAGTACCTGTCGCTGGAACGGGGCAACTCCACCCAGACCCTCAAGGTCGGCGCCACGATCCCCGTATCGCAGACCAAAGAACCGGTCGACCTCGACCAGTTCTTCGACATGTTCGACGAAAAGACACGCCACGCCAATCAGGTGAACCTGACCACCTTCGGCAACGGCCTGGCCGGGCGCGGGATTGGGCTCAACGAAACTATCGCGACCCTCAAGCCCTTGGTCACCAATGCGATCCCGGTTCTTCACAACCTCGCCTCGCCCCAAACAGGTTTCGGGCAGCTGTTCATCGCGTTCGACCGCACCGCCAAAGAAGTGGCGCCCGTGGCGAGCGAACAGGCCAGCTTCTACAGCAACCTCGACACCTTCTTCACCGCCTGGGCGAGCGTCGCGCCCTCACTCGAACAGGCCATCGTGGAAGGTCCGGCCACTCTCCATCAGGCCACCTACTCGTTCCCGTTCCAAGCCGAATTCGTCAACAAGAGCGCCGACTTCATGCGCCTCCTGCGTCCCAGCGCGAAGATCCTCACAACCGTGGCGGCACCGCTCGGCCACGCCTTCGAAGTAGGCGCCGTCAACGTTCGTGCCGCCACAGCCTTGAACCATGAGGTCGCTGAAGCCACGCAAGCGGTCGCCGAATTCGCCAAGAACCCGATCGTCACTACCGGCCTTGAAGACTTCACGCAAACACTGGGCTTGGGCAACCCGCTCTTTGCCGGACTGGCGCCGGCCCAGACGACCTGCAACTACGTGACGCTCACCTTCCGCAACATCGCAAGCCTGCTCTCGGAGAGCGTCGGCGTGGGCACGCTCGGTCGCGCCATGGGTGTGCTCTCACCCAACGGCCCCAACAACGAGGGCTCGCCGTCCTCCGCCTACGCCAATGGCCCCTCGGTCGACCATTCGCCCGGCATCACTCCCGGCACGGTCGGTCCCTTGGTCGACAACAACCATCTGCACGTCAACCCCTACCCGAACGTAGCCGGCCCAGGCCAGTCCCACGAGTGCGAAGCCGGCAACGAGCCCTACAAGATCGGCCAAGCCGTGATCGGCAACGTCCCCGGGAACGTCGGCACCAAGACTGAAGACACCGAACGCAAGAACGACCTCTTCGGCGAAGAATATCCCGCCTCCACACTCGAAGCCCTCGGCTTGAAGAGCTCAAAAGGGGCCAAGAAATGAGTCGCGTGCGCTGGTGGAAACGCTACGACGACATGCCCGTCGTCGATCTGCAGAAGTCGAATCCCGTTCGCTTCGGCCTGATCGTGATCGTGATAACCGCGATCGTCGTCTACTTCGGCTTCACCAAGCACATTCCGTTCAAGCACGGTTTTCGCTTGAAGGCCGTATTCGGAACGGCGGTCAACATCAGCCCCAAATCGCCCGTGCGCATCGCGGGGGTCAATGTCGGCACCGTCACCTCGGTAAAGCGTGAAGGCAACACCGGCGTGGTCACCATGGAAATCTCCAAAGGCGGCCTGCCGATCCATCAAGACGCCACGCTCAAGGTCAGGGCGCGCATCCTGTTGGAAGGCAACTGGTTCGTGGACCTGCAGCCGGGCACCCCGACCTCGCCCACGGTCTCCTCGGGCTACACGGTCCCGATCACCCAGACATCGGACCCGGTCCAGCTCGATCAGATCCTTGATGCCCTGAACACCAACACGCGTTCAAACCTGCAGACGCTGCTGGCCGAATACGGCTCAGCACTTACACGCAAGCCGACCCCGGCCGAGAACGCCGAACAGAACCCAGTTGTTCGCGGCCTAAACGGCGCCCAGGCCCTCAAAAAGACCTATTACGACTCGCCCCAAGCCTTGAAGGGCGGGGCGATCGTCAACCAGGCGCTCGGCGGCGTCGAACAGAACGATCTCTCCAAACTGATCTCCGGCGGCAATCAGCTGTTCGTCGCGCTAAACCGCGACGAACAGCTGCTCGGCGAATGGGTCGACAACTTCAACACCTTCCTCGGTGCTCTCTCGGATGAATCGAGCAGCCTGTCGAGCGCCGTGGCCTTGCTGCCAAGCACCCTCCACAACGCTTCCAGCGCATTCACCAACTTCAACGCCGCCTCGCCTGCGATTCGCAAGTTCTCACTCGACCTCACCCCGGGCGCCGAACAGACTCCCGCGACCATACGGGCGGCCTACCCCTGGATCGAACAGACCCAGGCTTCCCTGGCTCCGACCGAGCTGGGCGGGGTCGCCAAGGGCCTGCGCGAAGCGTCCCCCACGATCGCCGGTCTGATCACACCCCAGCCCGCCTTCTTCAAACAGGTCGACCTGTTCTCTCAATGCCTGAGCAAGATTTTCTTCCCAGCCGGCAACACCAAGATCCAAGACGGCGCCAATACATCGGGCGTGGAAGCCTACAAGGAGTTCTGGTACTCGATGGCCGGTCTGGCCGGGATCGGCCAGAGCTTCGACGGCAACGGCCAAACCACCCGCTTCCTCGTCGAGACCGGTGAACAGACGCTGCGTTCAGCGCCGGCCACAGTCGTCGGCGCCCCGACCAGCGGCAAGAAACTGCCCTTGCTTGCCCACACCTCACAGGCGCCTTTGGGCACCAGCCCCGCCTTCCCGGCGAGCGAGCCGCCATACAAGCCCCTGGTGCCTTGCTACACCCAGACCCCCCAGAACTTCAACGGGCCACTGTCCGCACGGCCCCGCCGATGGGACTCAGCCATGACACCCGATCAAGAGCATCAGGGGGAGCGTGGCCTGGGCGACCAGATCGCGCGCTACCGCACAGCCTTCATCTCGGTCGTGGCGATGGTCGTAATAGCGCTGTTTGTGGGCGGCTACATCCTCTCCAATGAGCGCCTCTCCCTGCCCAGCTGGGTCCCCGTTCTGGGCAAGGAATACGTCACGCTCAAGGCCGACTTCCGTACCGCCCAAGCGGTCACGCCCGGCCAGGGCCAAGCGGTCACGATCGCCGGCGCCAAGATCGGCGAAATCGCAAGCGTCCAATCCAACGAAGGCGACGCGCTCGTGAGGATGAACATCACGCCTAAGTACGCGCGCTACATCTATCGCGACGCCACGATGCTGTTGCGTCCCAAGACAGGCCTGAAGGACATGACCGTCGAGGTGGATCCCGGCAACCCGAGCGCCGGCCGAGTCCCCAACGGCTTCACCGTGTCCCAGTCCAATACGGCTCCCGACGTCAACTTCGAGGAATTCCTGGCGAGCCTAGACGGCGAAACGCGCGCCTACCTACAAGAGCTGATCGCCGGAGCGGGCGAAGGCCTCAAGGGCAACTCGGCCAACCTGTCGGCGACCTTCAAGCGCTTCGACCCAATCTCCCTATATGCGCGCAAGATCACTGCTCAGCTGCAGCTACGCCACAAGAACATCGAACGGGCGATCCACAACTTCCAGCTGATCGTCGGCGCGCTCGGCAACAAGGACACCGAAATCTCGCAAGCGATCGACGCCTCAAACGCGGTATTCCAAACCTTCGCCGAACAAGACCAGAACTTCAAGCGGACCTTGCACCTGCTGCCTGGTGCGCTCGCGAAGACCAAGAACGGGCTCGGCAAGCTCGCCACCGCGGCATCGGTGACCGGCTCGACCCTAACCAAGCTCGAGCCGTTCGCCACGGCGCTGGCCCCGGCCCAGGAAGCTTCGCGCTCAGCTGTTCAAGACGAGCACGCCGATCATCAAGAACGAAATCCGCCCGTTCGCGCGCGAAATCCTGCCGATCGTCAATCAGCTGAACCCCTCACTGAAGGAAATTGGCGAAGCCTTCCCCGGCCTCGAAAAGAGCTTCGGTGTCTTCAACGAATTCCTCAACGAGCTTGCTTACAACCCCGGACCCAACCAGGGCGGCTTCCTGTTCTTCCTGACCTGGGCCAACCACGACCTCAACAGCGTGCTCAGCACCGCCGACGCTCACGGCCCGATAGGACGCACCGTCCTGTACGCAAACTGCGAAGTGCTGCCGATCTTCGAAGGCGTCGGCTCGATCAACCCCACAGCGCGTCTGCTGATCGCGCTGCTCAACCCACCCAGCAAGGCAGAATGCGCCGCCCAAGGCCTCATTTCCGCGGCCACGACCAGCACCGCCGCGGCCGCCCGAGTTCGCAGCCACACCAAACGGTCCACCGGCTTCACCTTGAAACTACTCGGCTCCAAGCGCAGCGCCTTTGGGCGAATTGCCACCGCGAGCGAGGAAGGTCGCTAGATGCAAAAGCGCGCGCCCACCTTGGCCAACATCCTCGTGATCGTCCTGTTCGCCCTCAGCTGCTTCGGGCTGCTCCTGTTCCTGTGGGAGTCCTTCGGGGGCGCCGTGCCGCTCAAGCCCAAGGGCTACCGCTTCACGATCGCCTTCCCCCGCACGCTCGCCCTAGCCGAACAATCCGACGTGCGCATCAGCGGCGTCAACGTCGGTCACGTGATCAGCCTCTCCTACGACAAGGACGGGCGCGCCCACGTGACGATCGAAGTAGCCAGCAAGTACGCGCCGATCCCCTCCAACATGCACGCCATCCTGCGCCAGAAGACCCTGCTCGGCGAGACCTACGTGCAGCTCAAGCCGGAGACGCCCGGCGCCCCCTCGCTACCCGACGGAGGCGAGCTTCCCAACGCTCAGGTCGAACCGGCGGTGACGCTTGACGACATCCTGTCCACGCTCACCCCCGAAACGCGCAAGGCCTTCCAGGTGTGGATGCAGTCTGCGGCCGAAGGTCTCGGCGGCAAAGGCGAAGAGATCAACTCCTCGTTTGCGGTCCTGCAACCTTTCGTCGAAGACGCCAACAAGCTGACCGAAGTCGCCGCCTCCCAGGAGGGGGCGCTTACGGCGAGCATCCACAACACGGGCGTCGTCTTCGATGCCCTGACGGCGCGCGAGGGCGAGTTCCGCGGCCTGATCTCCAACGGCGACCGCGCCTCCCACGCCCTCGCCGAATCAAGTCAGGCCTTCGCTCAGGCATGGCGCGAACTGCCCGCCTTCCAGCGCAACTCACGGACCGCCCTGCGCAGCCTCGATGCTTTCGCGACCAACACCGTGCCTCTGTATGACCAGATACGCCCCTTCGAGGAAAAACTCACCCCGCTCCTGCAGGCCGTCAAGCCGTTCACGCCGCCCTTCAACGCACTCTTGACTTCGCTCGGACCGTTCACCAAAGCCGCCAAGACCGGTCTGCCGGCGGTCAAGAAGGAGCTCAACCTGACCACCCCGCTGCTGGCCGCCACAAGCTCGGCGCTGCACAACTTCAACCCCTTCTTCCAGTACGCAAGCGACTACGTGCCAGAGATACAGGCCCTATTCGCCAACGCGACCGCCGCCACGCAGACCCACGAAAAAAATGGAAATGTTCTCGGTAGTCCACAGCAACACGTGCTCAAGGTGATGAACACCATCACGCCGGAAGGTCTCGCCGTCTACCAGCAGCGGATCGGCACGAATCGCGCGAACGCCTATCCCCAGCCTGGTGCTTTCAACTCGATAGCCAGCGGCCTATCGGTGTTCAGCAGCGCTTCCTGCGCCAACTCCGCCCCATCCTTGAGCGGACCTGCGCTGGGAACGATCAGCGAAGAAATCATCGAACAGTTGATCGGACTCGAACCCGGCAGCCGCACGAAGGGTGCGCCGGTCGAAAATCACAACCTGTTCGCCCCTGTCGCCAACAACCCCGAAAAGCCCGGCAACGCGATACCCGCACCTGCCTGCAAGCAGCAAGGACCATTCACGTTCAACGGCGAAACGAGTCAATACCCGCACGTCACGCCCTCGAAATAGGCTTCAGTTCAGGCCTGCGATGGGCTGCGGCTCAGGGGCCGCCGATGAGCCAGGGTGCCTCAGCCGAGGCCTGCGATGGCGGCGGCACGCTCGTGTTCGAGGTAGGGCAGTAGCGCGAAATAAGTGAGGTCAGCGTGCAGTTCCGGCAGTTCGGCAAGCTTCCCCTGCAGTGCCCGCCGGTGCACGATCGAGGCGATGCCGCCCACGATCGCCTCCGAGGTCTGCTTCGGGAGGTGCGCGCTGTCGACGCACAGAGTACGGCCCTCCTCCAACAGCGCGGCGAACAAGCTCAGCGCTTCGCGATGGCGTTCGCAGGCCGCTGGACCCGCCCCGAGCATCTCCACGAACACGACATCCGCGGCGTCCGGGTGGCCCGCAAGGGCGCTCAGCAGACCTTCGAGGGCGAGGCTGACCCGCTCGGGCCACGGGCGGGTTTGGGCGAATAGCTCCAGCGCCGAGCTTTCGGCGCGACCGATCACCGTGTCGATCGCCCGCATGAAGCAGTCGTGCTTATCCCTGAAGTGCTCGCTGAACACCGCCTCTGGAACCTCGGCTCGGGAGAGAAGGCGGCTGATGGTGGTGCGGTCGTAGCCGCGCTCGGCGACCGCCTGGATCATCGCATCGAGCAAGCGCTCACGCGGGTCGCTGCGGGGGCGGTTCGCAAGGGCCGCGGCTGCGGGCTTGGCTCCTGCGCTCGCCGGGGAATCCTCCGTCCGCGGATCCTCTGTCCACCCTGCCTCGGCGCCGGAGCGCCTGTACTCGAACATCTCCTACCTCCCAGATCCATCATCGTAAACCCGATGGACCCGGTATGTCAAGGGGATGTGTATGAGCCGGTACCAAAGCCTCCGGTTGATCGGGCTCGCCCCGGTCACTAATATCTAGAGCCGTGGAGGGTGTTGAGGGGATTCATGGGGAGGACTCTGAGGGCGAGCCGTTGGCGGCGCCAGATATGCCCGTGAGCGTCGAGGAAGACGAGGGCCACGAGGACCACTTCCAGTACCACTCCGCCGCCGACCTGGACCTGGCCGGTGAGGCCACAGATCGCGAGTGGTCGATTCGCTGCACGGACGTGGTCAAGCGCCTGGCCGGCATCCCGGTGCTCAACGGCCTCAACGTCGCGATCCCCGACGACATGATCACGGTGGTGCTGGGCCCTTCGGGCACGGGCAAGAGCGTGCTCATCAAGCACCTGATCGGGCTCATGTTCCCCGACTCGGGCAACATCGAAGTGCTCGGCAACTCGGTACCCAAGCTGACCATGCCCAAGCTGTTGGAGTTGCGTCGCAGGATCGGCGTGCTCTTCCAGGACGGAGCCCTGTTCGGTTCGATGTCGGTGTTCGACAATGTGGCTTTCCCGCTACGTCAGCACACAGACATGTCCGAAGGCCAGATCGGCGAGCGCGTGCGCCGTCGCTTGGCGGATGTGGGCTTGGCCGACGCGATGGACGACGCTCCTTCCCAACTCTCCGGCGGGATGCGAAAGCGCGCCGGCTTCGCGCGCGCTCTGGTGACCGAGCCCGACATCGTCATCTTCGACGAGCCCGACTCGGGGTCTCGATCCCGTGCGCACGGCTCTCCTGTGCGATCTGATCCAGGAGATGCACGAAGCCAACGGTGGCACTTATATCGTGGTTACGCACAACATCGCCTCGGCGCGCCAGATCGGCCAGTACATCGCCCTCTTGTGGCGCGGGCGGATCGTGGAAGCGGGCGATGCCGAGCGGATGTTCTCCTCGGAGAACCCCTTCGTGCGCCAGTTCCTGAGCGGGTCGGCCAGCGGCCCGCTCGGCATGGATTAGAAGACCCGCGGGGACGCCACTGGTGGACGCGCCCGGTGGCCGGGCCGTAGGTTTGGGTTTGGTTGTGCGGGAGGTTGGGCTGGGGTTGTTATGTCCCCAAAGGGGGGTGCCCCGCGCGCGGGGGGTGTTGGGTTTGATCGCGCTATGCCGCGGCTAACTGTCTGTTGTGGCGTCCCGGTCATATGCGAACATGTGTTCGTATGGTCGCGGGCGTATACATCCCCCGGTTTGCTCTGACGGTCCTCGCCGGCGGAGCCGAGGCACTCGCGGGTAGAGAGCTGGCGCTTGCGCCGATGGTTGGAGGACAGATGTGTGTTGGGGAGGTGTCAGGCGCCGCCCAGGCATTCGGTATCAGCGCCGGCATGCCCTTGGTGGAGGCGCTGGCGCGCTGTCCCCGGATCGGCTTGATCCCAGCCGATCCGCTTGCCGTGGCGCAGGCGTGGGAGGAAGTCGTGTGCGCCTTGGAGGGCATCGGCGCCGCGGTCGAGGTTGCCCGCGAGGGACTCGCCTACTTCGACATGGACGGCTTGCGGGGCTTGTATGGCTCGGACACCCACACGATCGCGGCCACGCGCCGTGCACTCGCTCGACCCACTCGGCTTGGGGTTGCTCCGACTCGCTTCGCTGCACTGGTCGCGGCGCTCAGCACGAACTCGCGCCGCACCAAGATCCTCCAAACGCAGTCGGCGCCGCGCTATCTTGCCGGTCAACCGGTGCGCTTGCTCGGCTTTCGCGCGGACACGGAGATCTTGGTGGAGCCGCTGGAGCGTCTCGGCGTGCACACGCTGGGTGAGCTGCGCAAGCTTGGCCGCCACGCTCTGGCCGACCGCTTCGGCGAGGCGGGCACGCTTGCCTATCGTCTCGCCGGCGGAGAGGACGGCCCGCTCGCGCCCCGTTGCGTGAAGGATCGCTTGGAAGAGTCCCTGGAGATTGGCGATGCCGGCAGCGGACCGATGCTCGAGCGCGTGCTCGGGGTGCTCGTCGATCGTCTGCTTGCGCGCCCTGAGCGTCGCGGCAGGAGCGTGCGGGCGGTCGTGCTCTCGGCGCGGCTCGTGAGCGGCGGCACCTGGCGCGAGCCGGTCGTGTTCCGCCAGGCGCTCGGCGATGGCAAGCGCATGTGCTTGGCCTTGTCGCTGCGCTTGTCTCTGTTGCCGGCGCCCGCCGAGTCCTTGAGTCTTGGCGTAGAGCGCTTTGGTCCCGGGGGAGGGGAGCAGCACACACTCCTGGAACAGGGTCGCCAGGCGCGTCGCGGGCGTATGGGCGAGGCCGTCAGTCAAGTGCGCGCCGTGGCAGGGAGTCACGCGGCGCTACGCGCCGTGTGCATCGATCCGGATTCGCGCGTGCCCGAGCGCAGGGTTGTGCTCACGCCGCTGCCGGGATGAGAACCCCTCGAGGCGAAACGCGTTCGAGGGTGCCAAAGGTCCCAAGCTCGGCCGTCGGGCGCCCTCGTGTCCTGAACATGCCACGTGCGGCTCGAGTCCGCGCGCGGGACGGGGTCCCTGGAGAAGTGGATGGTGAGCGGATCGAAGCGGTGAGAGAGTCGTGGTTGGTGGAGGATCGCTGGTGGACGGATACGCCCCTGCGACGACGCTATTGGGAGCTGGTGAGTGTGCGCGGGCGCAACTCAATCGTCTTCCACGACATCTGCTCCGACGGCTGGTTCACGCAAGGTCCGTAGGTGAGACCGACGTCCAGCACACCACCATACATAGAGCTGCACTGCCATTCCGCGTATTCGTTCCTGGACGGCGCATCGCTACCCGAGGAGCTTGCCTACCGTGCAGCCGAGCTAGGACATACCGCTCTGGCCCTCACCGACCACAATTCGGTGTCAGGCTCGATGGAGCTGGCTCAAGTACCGGCGGACGCCGGCGTGCGGGCGATCCACGGCGCCGAGATCGACCTCGATCTGGGGGGCGGCGACGTGACTGAGAGGGGGCGCACAAGGGTATGTGCGCAAGCGAGCAGGGATCCGTCGCGCGCACATCTGACGCTGCTCGTCGCCGATGCCCATGGGTGGCGAAACCTGTGCCGGATCCTCACCTGCGCCCACACGCACACCCGCGATGGCGCCGGCCGCGAGCGCGGCGAGCCCTCGATCAAGCTGCCCACCTTGCTCGAGTACTCCCAGGGTCTGATCTGTCTGACCGGCTGCGCCGAGCATGGCATCCGCGACGAGCCGACGGCGCGGCAATTGCTCGACATCTTCGGGCCAGGGCGCTTGAGAGTCGAGCTGCAGCGACCCTATGCTCGCGATGACCGCGCTCGCAATCGCTCGCTCGCCGCGCTCGCTCGCCGGCTTGGGGTCGCGTGCGTGGCCAGCGGCAACGTGCATGCCCATGACCGCTCGCGCGCCGAGTTGCAGGATGCCTTCGTCGCGCTGCGCCATCGCACCACGCTCGATGCCTCAGAGCCTCTACGGCGTGGCAACCACAGTCACGTTATGACCACCCCGCGGGCGATGGCCGCCCGCTTCACCGACCATCCTGAGGCGGTGCGCGAGACGCTGAATCTGGCAGAGCGACTGTGCTTCGATTTGACCAAAGACCTCGGCTACAGCTATCCCGGGGCCGAGGACGAGAGCGCTGTCCGGGAGTTGGGGGAGCTGTGCAGGGCGCGCCTTGAGGAGCGCTACCCGGCGGGCCCGGGGGCCGATGGGTGCGCTGGCACAAGCGCCGGCGCCGCGCGGGCACAAGCGTTGACTCGCCTCGAGGACGAGCTGTGCGTCATTTCCAAGCTCGGCTTGGCCGGCTTCTTCCTGTTGCACCACGAAATGTTGGAGCTGGCCCGCGAAGTGGCCTACGAGGTGCGCGATCGCGACTCGGCTCGGGCATTACTGGCGCCAGGGCGTGGCAGGGGATCCTCGGTGTCCTCCATCGTCTGTTACCTCACCGGTCTCTCCCATATCGACCCGATCGCCAACCAACTACTGCTCGGACGTTTCCTGCACGAGGACCTGCGCGGACTGCCCGACATCGATCTCGACTTCCCGCGTGAGATCCGCGCGGCCCTGATCCCGCGGGTGCACGAGCGCTTTGGGCGCGACCGGGCCGCGCTGGTGGCGGCCTTCCCGACGTTTCGCGCGCGTGGGGCGATCCGCGAGCTTGGCAAGGTCCTTGGCCTGCCCCCGGCCGAGGTTGAGCGTGCTGCACGAACCTCCGATGGTTGGGAGCGTCACGCCGAGCACGACCTCCCTGACGGATCTCCGCGCTGGCGCTGGTTGGCGCGTTTGGTTGAGCAGGCTTACAGGCTGCCGCGCCACCTATCTCAGCACCCGGGCGGAATGGTGATCTCGACTAAGCCCGCTGATCGACTGCTGCCCGATGGCGCCGAGCGCGATGGAGGGCAGGCAGATGGTGCAGTGGGACAAGGACTCCTGCGCCGACGCCGGTTTTTTGAAGATCGATCTGCTCGGGCTGGGGATGCTCTCGGCGATCGAACGCTGCGTCGATGAAGTCGACCGTGTGCGCGGGAAGCGAATCGATCTATCGCGCATACGGTTCGACGACGAGGCCACATTCGCGGAGATCAGGCAGGCCGATACCGTCGGGGTCTTTCAGATCGAGAGTCGCGCCCAGATGCAGTCCTTGAAGCGCACCAAGCCCGCCAACCTGCGAGACCTGACGGTCCAGGTGGCGATCGTGCGGCCCGGCCCGATCCAGGGTGGCGCGGTCAACCCCTACATCGAGCGGCGCTCGCGCCTGCTTGCCGATCCGAGCTATGAGCCGCCCTACGAGCATCCCGCGTTGAAGGATGTCCTGCGCGAGACGCTCGGCACAATCATCTTCCAGGACCAAGTGATGCAGGTCTCAGAAGTGTTCGCCGGTTTCACTCCAGGCGAGGCCGATGAGTTGCGTCGAGCGATGAGTCGCAAGCGCTCCCAAGAGGCTATGGAGCGCAACCACAAGAGCTTCGTCGCCGGTGCCATCGATCACTCCGGAGCCGACCTGCAGACGGCCGAGCGCGTCTGGGAGATGGTCTCAGGCTTCGCCGGCTTCGGCTTCCCCAAGGCTCACGCCACGGCCTTTGGCTTGCTCGCCTACCAGTCGACTTGGCTGCGCGTCCACTATGGCCCCGAGTTCCTATGCGCTTTGCTCAACGAGCAGCCGATGGGTTTCTACGCGCCGGACAGCCTTGTGCACGAGGCGCAGCGGCGGGGAATACCGGTGCTCGGGCTGGACGTAAACGTCTCGGATGTCCTATGCGCTGTGCAGCCCATCGGCGAGCAGTTCGGCGTGCGGCTCGGGCTCGGCTACGTCAAGGGCGTTGTCGCCGAAGAGGTTCGCGAGCTGGTCGCCGAGCGTGAGCGGGGCGGTCCATTTCGCGACTTGGGGGATCTCGCCGCCCGTACAGCCACCGGCCGCGAGACACTCGAGCAACTGGGCTGGTCGGGAGCGTGCGATGAAATCGCCGGCGGCCGACGCGAGGCGCTCTGGCAACTTGGGGTCGCCCCGACGGGAGATGTCGCTCAAGAGGGCAGTACAGCTGGCGTTGCCCGTTGAGCTGCCCGCCACTCCGAACCTGCGGGCACTCGATCGCTGGCAGCGGGTGCTTGCCGACTACGCCACCAGTGGTGTGAGCGCCCACGATCACGCGATGGCGGCCTTGCGAGCGCGTCTACACGTTCCCATGTTGACTACCAGCGCCCAACTGGCGCGTATGCCGCATGGCTGCTCGGTGACGGTGGCGGGTTTGGTGATCGCTCGACAGCGACCGGGGACCGCCAAGGGGACCATGTTCCTGCTGTTCGAGGACGAGTGGGGTGTCGTCAACCTGATCGTGCCCAAGGCCGTATACGAGGCCCGTCGGGCCCTGGCTCGTGCCGAGCCGCTCCTGTTGGCGCATGGGCGTTTGGAGCGCCACGACGGCGTCACCAACATGATCGTGCGCGAGATCGAGCCGCTCGAACGCTTCCTGGCGGCGTCCGACCCAGAGGCGGGCACCGCCAACGTGAGCCGTCTCCCCTCGGCCAAGAACCCACCGCTGGGGGCGGTTGGGGATATAGATGAGCGCGATCCCGCCGAGCAGGTCGGTATGGAGGAAGAGGCAGGCAGGATGGTAGCCAGCATGCGAGCGGTGGCGCCGCCCGTGCAGAGCTTTGGCTCGGGGCGTCGGCGGTAGAGCGGGGTCACCGAACGGATAGAGCCGGCGCCGAGCGGGTAGTGTGCCCTGCGTGAACTTCCGCAAGCTCGGATCGAGCGGCCTCGATGTCTCGGAGATCAGCCTCGGCTCCTGGCTGACCTACTCGGGCGGTGTCGAGCGCGAGCAGGCTGAGGCGTGCGTGAAGGCGGCCTTCGAGGAGGGGATCAACTTCATCGACACCGCCAACGTGTACGGACAGGGCGCGGCCGAGGCCCTGCTCGGCGACGTGCTCTCCGGATATGAGCGCTCCTCCTACGTGCTCGCCACGAAGGTCTACTTCCCGATGACATCAACCGATAAGGGCCTGTCGGCCGCCCAGATCCATAAGCAGATCGACGCTTCGCTGAAGCGCTTGCAAACCGATTATGTCGACCTCTACCAGTGTCATCGCTACGACGAGGACACCCCTTTGGAGGAGACCATGCAAGCGCTCACCGAAGTGGTGAAGGCCGGTAAGGCCAGGCATATCGGCTTCAGCGAGTGGCCGGTCGGGCGGATCGAACAGTCATTGGCTCTGCCAGACACGGCGCGCTGGGTCTCGAGCCAGCCCCAGTACTCGATCCTGTGGCGCTCAGCCCGAGGGCGAGGTGATCCCACTGTGCGAGCGCGAGAACATCTCCCAGATCGTGTGGTCGCCCTTGGCCCAAGGGGTGCTCACGGGCAAGTACCGCCCCGGCGAGCAGTCGCCCGAGGACTCGCGAGCGAGCAGCGAGAGCATGAGTGGCTTCATGGATCGACTGATGCAAGACCCCGTGCTCGAAGCGGTCCAGCGCTTGCGGCCAATCGCCGAAGGCATTGGCCTCACGATGGTCCAGATGGCCCTCGCCTGGGTCTTGCGTCAGCCAAACGTCGCCTCGGCGATCGTTGGCGCGAGCAGACCCGAGCAGGTGCGCGCCAACGCCTCCGCCTCGGGTCTCTCACTCGACTCCTCCACGCTCGCCGCGATCGACGAGGCGCTGGACGGCGTGTTCATCCGCTGACTTCTCGTCGTCCCGCGGCGAAGCCAGCCGATCCGTCCGGCGGCTGGCCCTCGTCCATCGATCTTCGCTTCGCCGTGGCTAGCTCTGCTTGACCGCCGAGATCTCCACAAGAATCTTGACCTTGTCGGCGACCACCAGGTTGCCGGAGCCGAGGGCTGCGTTGAACTTCATCTCGAAATCGGAGCGGTTGATCTGGGTGCTTGCGGACACGCCCACCCGGTCGTTGCCTTGGTGGTCGGTCTCGGCGCCCTCGAACGTGGCCTTCAAGGTCACCGGACGCGTAACGCCATGGATTGTGAGGTTGGCGTCGATCTCGAACTCGTCCTCATCGAGCGGCCTGATCGAGGTGGACTGGAACTCGATCTTGCGGGAAGCTCTCGGCCTCGAAGAAGTCGGCTGAGCGGAGGTGCTCGTCGCGCTGAGGCTCGCGGGTGTCGACACTCGCGACGTCGACCGTGCCGAATGCCCGCGCACCATCGGTGCCGGCCTCGAGGGTGCCCTCGAAGGTTTTGAACTGACCCTTGACCGTGGCGATGCCGAGGTGCTTGACGTGGAACTCGACGCTCGAATGGACTGGATCGACCTGCCAGACGCCCTGGGGGATGGGGGTGGTCGCTGCGGCAGGTGTAGTTGAGGTGGTGGACATCGGATCTCCTTTTGATCGCGGGGCTGACGTGCTACCCGGTTAGTGGTTGTGTACGCAACTTATAACAGATGATTGCACATACAACTAATCGGTGGAAGGCGACCAACATCGCGGCGGAGAGCAACCACATGGGGGCCAGAGCGATTGCATCGGGCCGAGGTGGGGCGGGGTGCTAGCCAACTGGCCGGTCCAAGCGCGACAATGGGTCGATGATGCGTCCCTCTCAGCCGACCCCACCAAGCGGTTGACCGCCAAAACCAAGCTGGTTCTGTTCGACATCGACGGCACCCTGATCGATACGGGTGGCGCGGGGGCGCGCAGCTGGACATGGGCTTTCGAGCGCCAGTTTGGGCAAAGTGTGGATATCGCCGAACACTCCACCGCAGGCATGACCGATCCGGCTATCGGCAGGGTCACGTTCACCGATGCCATGGGGCGCGAACCGAGCGCCGAGGAGCTGGCGCGCCTGATGGCCAGCTATCAAGCGGTCTTGCCCGATTTCGTGGCCTCTTCGTCGGACTACCGTGTACTCGATGGCGTCGAGGATCTGCTCGAGCGTCTCACCGGCGAAGGGGTCCTCTTGGGGCTCACCACAGGCGGCCTTGAAGCCGCCGCGCACGCCAAGCTAGGGCGTGGGCAGCTAAACCACTACTTCTATATCGGCGGCTACGGCTCAGACTCGGAGGATCGCGTCGAGCTGACACGCGCCGCGGTGACACGTGGCACGCAGATGCGGGACAGCATCGACCTGAGCAAGGTCTACGTCGTAGGCGACACCCCACTCGATATCGCTGCCGCCGAGGGCGTCGGCGCCGTCTCGGTGGGTGTCGCCAGCGGGCGCTACAACGTGCAGGAACTGGAGGCCGCGGGAGCTGACCACGTTCTGGCTTCGCTGGCTCGACCCGTTCCCGGCCTGACGCCGGACCGGGCTTTAGCGTTAAAAGGCTGTGGCCCAGCTTTCGATCGAGACGACTTCTGAAACCGCTGTCTCGGTAGCCCAAGTGGCGGGGCGCATCGACGGGGCCTTGCGCCGTCTTGGTGAGGGTTGGATCGAGGGCGAGGTCACGCAGATCAACGTGCACCGCTCCTCCGGCCACGTCTATTTGACGCTCGCGGATGAGACGGCCAGCCTCGACGCCTGCATCTGGAAGGGTCGGGCCGCACGTTGTCTGCCCTTGCCCACGCAAGGGGATCTCGTCCAAGCTCACTACGAGCGCATCAGCTTCTATGCGCCGAGAGGAGCCACCAAGCTCGTGCTTGACCACATCCGTCCCACCGGGGACGGTGAGTTGCTGCGTCGTCGCGCCGAGACGTTGCGACGCCTGCGGGCCGACGGCCTGTGCGACCCCGAGCGGCGCAAGCCACTACCAGCCTTCCCGCGAAGGGTTGGGGTCGTGGCCGCCCGCAACGACGCCAACATCGACGTCATCCAAGCTCTGCGCAAGCGCTTCCCACCACAGGACATCGTCTTCTGTGCGGCCTCCGTACAAGGTGTGCACGCGGTTGGCTCGATCATCGACGCTCTGGGTCGCCTGCAATCCATAGACGGCGTCGACGTGATCGTCGTGGCACGAGGTGGGGGGTCCACCGCGGACCTGCTCGCTTTCGACGACGAGCGGCTCTGTCGCGCGGTCTTCGCCTGCGCAGTGCCCGTCATAACGAGTGTCGGCCACACCAAGGATCGCCCCAACTGCGATCACGTGGCGGCTGCTTGCGCGCCGGTTCCAGCCAAGGCAGCCGAACTTGCCATCCGCCACTCGGCCGCCGACTTGCTCGACGAGCTCGACCGTCACCGCGTCGCTCTCGCCCGCGTGCTCGACCGGCCCAAGCTAATGGTGGAGCGCATGGGCGAGCTTCTGCAGGCGTCGCGCTCCCGAGTCACGCGCAAGCGGCTAGACCTGCTCGCGGCCTTGGACCGGCGCTCCGGCGAAGCGATGCGTGAGCTACGCCGGCGGCTTCTGAGCCAGCGCGAAGCGGTCAATCGCGACGCGAGCAGGATCGCACCGGCGGCCGAACGCGCCTTGACGCGTCACGCCGAGCGGATCACAGCGCTGGGCGCAGTGATCGACGCCAAGGACTTCCGCCGGCGCGGCTGGGTCATGGCAAGCCAGGCAGGCCGACCGGTGAAGAGCGTTGCCGACCTACGCGCCGCCGACGCCCTTGAGTTGAGCTTCGCCGACGGCGAGGTCGCCGCCACGATCACCGATATCCAGCGAGAGGAGCACCAGTGAGCGCCGAGCGAATCACTTTCGAGCAGGGTTATGAGGAGCTCAAGCGGATCGTCGCCCGGCTCGACGATCCCGAGCTTCCGATCCACGAGATGTTCGAGGGCTTCCGGCGCGGTAAGGGCCTGGAGAAGACGTTGCGCGCCTACTTGCAAGAGCGCGAGGGTGAGCTGGCCGACCTAGAACAAGGCAACAATCTCGCCGAGTTCGAGATCGTGGCCGCATCAGCCGGCCAGCGGGGCGTGGCCGCTCCGAGCGGCTGAGGTCGCCGCCTGGCATCGCCGGTCGGTCCGGCGTGTCGGCGTCTGCCGGCCGAGTACGCGCTGCCCCGGGAGGCGGCTAGCGGCTTTGCACGACAAGCGCCTGTGTCGCTCGTCCCACAGATCCAAGCTCGTCGTGGATAACGCTCTCGGCCCACCCGATCCCGTCGGGATGAAGCAGGGTACGAGCATCCAAAGCCACCCATTCGCCCACGGGACGACGGTCAAGAGAGATAGTGAGGTCGGCGTTGATGAACAGGTACTCCTCAAACGGCAAGACGGTGGCTACGCCGTTGCCGAAATCCGAAGTGCCCACGAGGCGCGCCAGCGGGGTCAGTGGTCTGTCCGCGAGCAGCGGATAGCGCAGCCGCATCCACACTTGCGCTGCACCGCCCGGGACGTGCCTGGAGCCGCTGTCCAGCTCTGGTAGTTCCCCGACCAGTGGCGCGCCCTTCAAAAAGCGCATCTCCATCGCGGTCGAGGCAAAGCTCTTGTGGTCGGAGTCGTCCAGGGCAAAGCGCACAGGCTGTCCCCCGAGCGGTCCCTCGATTGCCTGGGCTTGCAGCCGCCCGCACCTGGGCCAAAGCCAGCTCGGGCAGCTTCTCCGGTGTGGCGACCAAGCGCAGCGCGCTTGCCCTGCACACGGTCACGCCGTCTGCCTCAAGCTCGGCCTGCAGCGCTTGCACACGCCGCCCGGGTCGAGACAGACGCGTGGTCAGCTTCAGGGGAGCCATCGGCACGGGTCGCAAGAATTCGAAGGACAAACGCGCGAAAGGAAGCTCCTCGCCCGGCTGCATTCGCTCGAACTCCGAGGCGATCAGCGCGGCCGGGGCTCCTCCATGCAAAGCGCCCGGGTCCCAAGGACCGCGAGCGTGCTCGGTCGGCACGAACCTGTCGCCGTCGGCGACGAAGATGCTGTCGGTCATCGGATGAGCGTGTCCTGATAGCCGGTCGTGCCGCTAGGCGGGAAGCTGGGCGGCGAAGTCCGCGAGCTTGTCGGGGTCGCGTAGCGGCGCGCCGTGCCCAAAGCAGACCAAGGCCGGCCTAAGCGCCGCCAGGCGGCGTGCCGAGGCGCGATTCTGGGCTGGATCGATCGCAAACATGTGCGGTGGCTCGTGCAGACCGGGGACACCGGTCAGCGTGTGCACGTTGTTGAGCACGTCGCCCAAGATCAGCACGCGATCGCGCTCGCGCCAGAAGGCCACGTGTCCGCGCGTGTGTCCCGGCGTCTCGAGCACTGTGAAGCCGGCGACCTCATCGCCCTCGCGCAGCGCCTTGGCGACGGGGTGGGGCGGACCGACCCAGAAGCGCTCCTGGGCGCGTTTCACCCAGGCGGGCACGCCCGGCGCCGTGACTTTGCCGGGACTCTCCATCGCGGGAACATCGTCCTGACCGCACCACAACGGGATGCCGAGTCGCTCGCACACGACGTGACTACAACCCTGATGGTCAGGGTGCACATGGGTCAAAGCGTGCGCACTCAGCGGGCGACCCGCGATCTGCTTGAAGATACGTTTCTCGGCCTGTCTGGTGGCTGCGTCGATCAATACGTCGCCCGCCACGTACACGTTGATCGCGTTCGGAGGGAAGCCCTTCAGCATGTACACGTCCTCGGCGAGCTGCTTCATCGCGATCCTCCCTGCGGTCGGTTGCGCCCCACGGCCGATGACTACTGCGCCATCGGTCTTTTCAATCGCGCGACTGCTCCCAAGAGAATCCGCGCACCGCGAAGTAAACACCGAATGCCCCCCACAACGCGATCACGGCAAGCGCCGACAGGTTCGAGCTGAGGCTCTCGCCGGTCACCATCGCGCCCGATAGCCCATCGATCAAGGGCTTCAAGGGCAAGGCTTCGGCGATGTGGCGCACGAAAGCGGGCGCGCTTTTGGAGTCGAACACGTAAAAGGACACGAACACGACCGGCAGGAACACCGCGTTGACATAAGCGGCCGTCGACTCGAAGTTGGGGATCACGTGTGCGAAGGCGACGCCCAGCGCGGCGAAACAGACGACGCCCACGACCACGAACACGATCAGCTCGCCCCAATTCACAGGCCAGCCGATCCCGAAGATGAGCTTGCCCGCGACCGTGATGATCGCGATCTGCAAGGCCGTATTGGTGACCGCGTTGCCCGCCACGCCGCCGAAGTAGGAGATGCTGGGCAGTGGAGTGCCCCTGATGCGCTTGAGCACGCCCCGCTCGCGCAAGAACACGATGTTGTAGGCGAGTGCAGTGAATGTGGTTGACATCACACTCATGCCCGCAATGGCGGGGACCAGCAGGTTCAGGTCGTGCTGGTTGCCGTTCAAGATGACCCCGCCCGCCGCCAAGAACAGCAAGGGCAGCGCGAAGTTGAAGAAGGCCGCGCTCGGGTTGCGCCAGAACATGTGGCGCTCCAGGCGATACTGGCGCCAGGTGAGCGCCAAGGCGTCAGGCATGGGGGGTAGGCCCTTCGCAAATGGGTGCCCTGCGCACGCGTGTGCGCGCGCACGCGGGGCACCCTCTTGTGGAGCACACAATGCGAGCGGCTTCAGGCATCCGCGGTCAGCTCCAAATAGACGTCCTCCAAAGTGGGGCGCCCCACGCTCAATTCCTCCAAGCGTTCTCCGCGGGCCAGGGCCTCGCCGGTGAGCTCGTGCAAGGTGCGCGTCGGATCCTCGCTCTCGACCTCGACCAGCTCGCCCTCCGAGTTGCGATAGGCGATCCGGTAATGGGCTGCGCCCGCGCTCAGCTTGCGCGGAGGACCGATCGCGAGTACTCGGCCGTCCTTGACGATCGCCACCCTGTCCGCCAAGGCTTGGGCCTCGTCGAGGTAGTGGGTGGTGAGCAGGATCGTCTTGCCCAAGGCCTTCAGTGAGCGAACCGTCTCCCAAGCGGTGCGGCGCGCCTCAGGGTCAAAGCCGGTGGTCGGCTCGTCCAAGAAGATCAGCTCCGGGTCTCCGACCAGGGCCAGCGCGAAGTCCAGACGTCGCAACTGTCCACCCGAGAGCTTGCGTGTGCGCACGTCCGCCTTCTCCTCCAAGCCCATCAAGCTCAACACCTCTCCGACGTCGCGCGGATGGGAATAGAAGCGGGCCCAGTGACGCAATGCCTCGCGTGGCGTCACCTGGCTGTAGATCCCGCCGCTCTGGAGCACGACCCCGATGCGCTTGCGCAGGGCCAGCTCGCGCCTTTGCGGATCGTGGCCAAGCACCGACACCGTGCCCGAGCTGCGTTCGCGATATCCCTCAAGGATCTCCACGGTCGTGGTCTTGCCGGCGCCGTTGGGACCAAGCAGGCCAAACACTTCGCCTTTGCTTACCTCGATGTCGATGCCCTTCACGGCCTCGAACGAGCCATAGCTCTTGTGCAGGTCTCGGACCTCGATTGCCGCGCCACTCATCGGGTCAATCCTATTTCTGTTCCACTCGGCGCATGCGCCGAGTGGCCGACCGGTACATGTACCGGTCGGGCCAGCGCCACATGTGGCGCTGGCTTCCTACCAATGCACACCCCGCATCAAGTTCGCCATCGCGAGCTGCTCCAAAGAAGCGCGCTCGTCGGTGCCCTTCTCGCCGCGTGAGGCGGCCGAGTCGGGGAACACCTTGTAGGCGAGGTGCAAGATGCGGTCGACCACTCCGGGCGCCACGGCATAGAGCACCTCGCCGGTCGTGCCCAAGGTCGTGCCCATGTGCTTGGGGCGTGCGCGCAACGCCTCGCAGATCATGTCCGCCGCCTCCTCCGGGGTGATCGTCGGGAAGGCGTCATACAGCTTCGTTGGAGCGATCATCGGGGTTCTCACCAATGGCATGTGGATCGTCGTGAAAGTGACGCCGTCGCCAATCACCTCGCTGGCCACGACCCGCGTGAAAGCGTCGAGTGCCGCCTTGGAGGCCACATAGGCCGAGAAGCGCGGCGGGGCGGTCTGCACGCCGATTGAGGAGATGTTCACGATGTGCCCGAATCCTCGCGCCCGCATTTGGGGCAGCAACCCGATGATCAGCTTGATCGCGCCGAAATAGTTGAGTTGCATAGTGCGTTCGAAGTCGTGAAAGCGCTCGTAGCTGAGCGCGATCGAGCGTCTGATCGAGCGTCCCGCGTTGTTGACGAGCATGTCCACGTAGCGATGGTCGTCTCTGACCCGCTCGATCAAGCGGTCGACCTCGTCCATGTCGGAGATGTCGGCCGCGTACACGTAGGCCACCCCGCCGGCGGCCACAATTTCGGCGCGCGCTTCCTCCAGCTTCTCAACGTTGCGAGCCACCAGCAAGGGAATGCCGCCTGCCGCGGCCACCTTGATGGCGGTCGCTCTGCCGATGCCCGAGGAGGCCCCGGTGATCAGGATGCGCTTGCCCTTGATCGCCTGGCCCAACGTTCGCCCACGGCTGATGCTCGGGTCCATCTCGCGCTCCCAGTAGTCCCACAGCTGTACCGCGTACTCGCGCAGCGCCGGCGGGCGCTCCCACTCCGAGCCGGCCAAGGCCTGCTCCGCCTGGCGCGTATCGAAGGTGGGCACCAGATCGAGGTGCTCGAGCACCTCGTCGGGTATCCCCAGCTCGCGCAAGGTCAGCCGGCGGGCCTGACGTATCGGCGGCAACTTCATCAGCATCGAAAGCGGGGCGGTGGGGATCACATCGAGCACCCGCTTGTCCACGCTCACCGCAAAGCGAGGAGCGTGCGCGGCCGCCGCCAGATCGTTGATCACCTCGTCCACCTTCTGCGGGCCTGGATAAGTCAGGTGGAAGGCCTGGCCATCGAGGTTCGCCCGGTGCGCGATGTGGTCGAGCGCTCCAGCCACCCAATCGACTGGCACGATGTTCGTCTTGCCCAGGTCGAGTCCCACCAGAGGCATCCACTGAGGCACGACCTGGCGCATCCTTTGGATCGCCTTGAAGAAGTAGTAGGGACCGTCGATCTTGTCCATCTCACCCGTCTTGGAGTCCCCGACGACGATCCCCGGCCGATAGATGCGCCACGGGATGAGCGCCTGTTCGCGCACCGTACGCTCGGCCTCGAACTTTGTGGCGTGATAGGGCGAGGGCAGGCGTTGGCCCTCGTCGAACTGGTTCTCGCCGAACACGCCTTTGTAGGCGCCTGCCACCGCGATCGAAGAGACGTGATGGAAGCGCTCGGCCCTAATCGCGCCCGCCAACTCCAGGGCATGGTTGGTGCCACCCACATTGACCGCCATGTCCAGCTCCACCGGCGCCGTCATGTCATACACGGCAGCCAGATGGAAGAAGTGCTCGACCGTGCCTTCGAGTTCTGTGATCCGCTCCTCTTCGAGGCCCAACAAGGGCATGCGCAAATCGCCGAGCACGGGATGGATGCGCCTGCTCACGGTTGCCTCGCAGACCGTTTCCCAGTGCTCGATCAGTTCGTCCAGGCGCCCCTGCGAATCCTCGCGCACAAGCACATGGATCTTGCCCTTGCGCTCCAGCAGGCGCTCGACCAGCCTGCGGCCGATGAAGCCGGTCGCTCCCGTCACGAAGTAGGTCATGTGCTCTCCTCGAAGTCGATCAGCCGAGGATAGGCGCTATGCGCCCGCTCCGGCTCCTCCGCGTCCCTCGCCGCCCGCGAAGCGCGCCGCGCCCGCGACCGCGTCCGCGAACACGTCTGGGCCGGCTTGGGACTCCAAAGCGAGGCCCTCCTCCAAAGTCATGCCCAGCCCTTCGATCGCGGCGCGCCTATCGGCGAGCATCGTGCGTTGGGGGAACTTGGCCAGGTTGTTGGCCAACTCGATCGCCCGCTCCACATGCTTGCCCTCGGCCACAATCTCTGTCAGCAGACCCATCGCGTGTGCTTCGCCGGCGTCGATGATGCGCCCCGTCAGGATCAGGTCCAGCGCGCGGCCGAGGCCCACGATCCGGGGCAAGCGCTGCGTGCCCCCATCAATCAAAGGCACGCCCCAGCGGCGCTCCGGATAGCCGAGCTTTGAGCCCTCGGTGGCGACGCGCAAGTCGCACCACAGCGCCAACTCTAGGCCTCCGGCCAGCGCGTAGCCCGAGATTGCAGCAATCGTCGGCTTGGACGGTGTCAGGCGGGTGAAGCCCATCGGGCCCCCCTCGGCCATCAGGCGATCCCCAAAAGTATCGATCGCCTTCAGGTCGGCGCCCGCGCAAAACGCGACTCCGCCTGCGCCGCACAAGACCATTGCCCGCGCGTCCTCTTCGCCCTCAAAGCGAACCAGTGCTTCGTGCAAAGCCACGGCTGTAGGTCCGTCCACGGCGTTGCGTCGCTCCGGACGCTCGATGCTCACCACGGCGGCCTGGCCGCGGCGCTCGTAGGAGACGGGGGAGACGCGCCCCGGCCCGGAAGCGGCGCTCGAATCAGGCGCCTCGGGCTCGCTCATCGATCCTCGCCTGGGGTGCTACCAGCCGCCGCGCCAGCGGGCGTCGCCGACGTGTGCTTTTTGGGCGGCTTTGCGTGCGTCTTTGCGCTTGTCCAAGCGCCACTGCAGCAGGCTCATGAGCAGCACGAAAGTGGGGAAGAAGATGATCAGGATGAAGCCCGCGTTGGTAACCACCTTGTCGTTGGTGGCCCCATAGAAGCCGCGCCCATCGTTGTAGGCAAGCGCCGCCGGGGCGAGCACGAGCAACAGGAAGGTCAAGGCGATGAGGGTGGTGAGCAAGCGGCGCATGTTGGAGCAGATCCTACCTCAGGGGGCTCCCGACTTGCTTGCCTGCTCCCTCGGAGTGTGCCTGATGTCTCCCGGGAGCGAGTTAGCGGCGCCTGGCCCGGGTGCAAGGGCCCTACCATCCTCGACGTGGCCCTCCTGATCGCCTCAGACCTGCACAAGGACATGGCCGGCAGGCCCCTGCTCGGCGGCGTGTCCTTCAAGCTGGAGCGTCGCGAACGACTCACGATCGCCGGGCGCAACGGCGCCGGCAAGACGACTTTGCTGCGCATGATCGCCGGAGAGGACACGATCGACAAGGGCGATTTGAGCGTGGCCAAGGGCGTGCGCATTGCCCTGCATGACCAGCGTCCTCCGCGCGACCGTGGGATGTCCTTGCGCGACTACGTGCTGTCCGGGTGCGTGGATGAGCTGGCCGTCGAGCAGCAGCTCGCAACGCTCGAGCGTGAGATGAGCGAGGGCGCCGGCGACGACGGCTTGTTCGACCGCTATGCCCGGGCCCAGGCGCGCCTGGAGTCCTTTGGTGGATATCTGTGGCGCGATCGCGCCACCGTCATGACACGCGGGCTCGGCTTCTCCGAGGCCGATCTGGAGCGCGGCTTGGACACCTTCTCCGGAGGCCAGCTCACGCGCGCCTCGCTCGCCCGCGCCCTGGCCACCAACGCGGATGTGCTGCTGCTCGACGAGCCCACCAACCATCTCGACATCGAGTCCTTGGAGTGGCTCGAGCAGACGCTCATCGACTTGGACGCGGCGGTGATGCTCGTTGCCCACGATCGCTGGTTCCTGGAGGCGGTAGGCACGGCCGTATTGGAGCTTTACGGAATACCGCCGACCCGCTCCCGTTTCTTCGCCGGCACATGGCACACTTGGCGACGCGAGCAGGCCGCTCGCGAGATCGCCTTGGGCAAGGCGATCGACAAGCAACAGGCCGAGATCGCACGCATGGAGCACTTCGTCGAGCGCTTCAGGGCCAAGGCCACCAAGGCGCGCCAAGCCCAATCGCGCGTGAAGAAGCTGGCCAAGATCGAGCGCATCGAGCGCGACCCTCGCGACGCCGCCTCGCTCGAGTTCTCCTTCAAGTCCCCGGAGCGCACCGGGCGCGTCATATTCGAGCTGCAAGACGCCAGGATCGAGGTGGGTGGGGAAGGGGAGGGCTCCGCGGCCAAAGACCGCTCCGCGGACGGTCGTGCTCTACGCGAGCAGCCGGCCGTTCGCGCCGGTGGCACCGCGCCGATCGTCTTGTTGGCAGACACCGAGCTGTGGCTGGAGCGAGGTGAGCACGTCTCCTTGGTTGGGCCCAACGGGGCCGGCAAGACGACTTTGATCGAGACCCTGGCTGGTGTGCGACCGCTTGCCGCGGGCAGGCTCTCCACGGGCCACAACGTGTCCGTCGGCTATCTCTCCCAGCACGCCGAGGAGCTGGGCGCTGGCGGGCCTCCAGGACAGAGCGTGGCGGAGGCCGCCGGGCGTGCTACCGGTCTCCCGCCCAATAAGGCGCGCGCCTTGGTCGGGCGCTTCCTGTTCTCGGGCGAGGACGCCGATAAGCCTTTGGACGGGCTCTCCGGTGGGGAGCGCCGCAGGCTGTCCTTGGCGATCCTGATGAATGGCACGCCGCGCCCGCCCAACGTGTTGATCCTGGACGAGCCCACCAACCATCTCGATCTGGAGAGCCGTGAGGCCTTGGAGGATGCTCTGCTCTCCTTCGGAGGCGCGATCCTCCTGGTCTCCCACGACCGGGCTCTGCTCGATGCTGTCGGCACGCGCACCGTGGCCATCGAGGACGGTTCTCTACGCAGCTATGTAGGCGGATGGCCCGAGTACGTCAGGGTGCGCGAAGAACGTCTCGCCTCGGGTGCCGGCGCGGGGCGAAGCGGCGGCCCTGACAAAAATTTGGCGCCTTCGGTGCGCGCAAGTGTGGGTGCGCCAGGGGCATCCGATGTGAACGGTCATGACTCCACAGCGGCGCAGCCCGCCGCAAAGCAGGCAAAGGTCGGCCGCGAGTCCAAGTCAGCCGGGCCTTCCAAGAACCGTCTGCGCGAGCAGGACAAGGCAGAGCTGGCCGTTGAAGAAGCCGAGGCGGCCTTGCAAGCGTTGGAAGACGAGCTTGCGGACCCGGCGGCTTGGGCCACAAAGTACGAAGCTGCCAAGTCCGAGGCCCGTCACACCGCTGCCAAGCGTGCGGTCGAAGCTGCCTACGAGCGCCTCGGCGCCCTGGTCGACTGATTAAAGACAGGCGCCGGGGCTCTCTGACCTGAATGACGAGTACCCCGGCGCCTGCCAACCAACCCTCGTTTCGGTCGGGTTAGGACCGAATGGGCTTACGCAGTATAGCGAAAAAATGGTCAGGTGTGGGAAACGTTGCATGACTTCTTGCATGACTTCGCATATTGCGGGGTTTTGTACGTTTGCGGTCCCAGTTCGCTGGCGATCGAGCGGTCGGGTGTGCAGGTAGGCGACGATGGCATGTTCACTATTTGGGGTGCCCCGCGCGCGCACGCGGGGCACCCCAAATATGCAACAGACAGGACCACCGGAGGCAAAGTGCAGCCAACTAGACTGAGTGGCTCATGAGGAGCTTGTCGTGGACCGCCTGAAGACACTTCGTAACATCGCGATCGTCGCGCTGATCGCGGCAGCCGTCGAGTTCCTGCCAGGCGGAGGTCGCGCGGCCGAAGCGTTCGCGGCCGTCCTGTGGATTGTTTTCGCTGCCGGCTTCGCTTACTTCGCCTACCGCCTTTATCGTGAACGACACGTAGACCTATACGGCCTCGGCGACCGCCATCGGGCCTTGCTCTACGGCGCATTGGCCCTCGGCGTCCTGGTGGCGGCGGCGCGTTCGCGCATGTGGCTGACAAGCTTCGGCGAGTTCGTGTGGTTCGTCTTGGTCGGGCTCGTCGTCTACACCCTGCTAGCCGTTTACCGCTACTCGCGCAGCTATTGAGCGGCTCGGTCGAGCAAGGACCCACGAGCCTGGCAGAGCAGCGACGCACGCTGCCCGACCGGCCCGGCGTCTACCTCTTTCGTGACGCCCGCGGCCGGGTCATCTACGTCGGTAAGGCCAAGTCGATCCGCAAGCGGGTGGCTTCGCACTTCTCCAAGGCCCAGGTTCCCTCCAGCCCAGGGCACGCCGAGATGGTGGCGTCGGTCGACGCGATCGAGTGCATCGTCGTGGCCAGCGAGGCCGAGGCCTTGCTGGCCGAGCAGAGCTTCATCAAGCAGTACCGCCCGCGCTTCAACATCAGGCTGCGCGACGACAAGTCCTACCCCTTCATCGCGATCTCTTTGGACGAGGATTTCCCGAGGGTCTACTTCACCCGCGAGCGCCATCGTGCCGCACGAGCCTATTTCGGGCCATATTCGAATGCCAAGCGCGTGCGCTCCACCTTGGAGGTGCTCGCCAAGGTCTTCATGTATCGCTCCTGCACCGGCTCCGAGCCGGGCCGGCGCAGCGGTAGCCCCTGCCTGGACTACTACATCAAGCGCTGTGAGGCCCCTTGTGTGGGGTACGTCTCCAAGGAGGACTACAGGCACAGCATCGACGGCGTGATCGACTTCCTGTCTGGTCGCTTCAGCTCGATTGAGCGCGACCTGGAGCAGCGCATGCTCGCCGCATCGGAAGCGCTTGACTACGAGCAAGCGACTCTGGAGCGCAACCGCCTGCGCGCCGTGCGTTCGCTGATGGAACGCCAGCGTGTGGCCAAGGAGTCGATTGGCACTTTCGACGCGGTCGCGGTGGCCGTCGACGGGCGCGACGCTAACGCCCAGGTGTTCCAGGTGCGCGACGGCGTGCTGTCCGACCGCCACTCGTTTTATCTCTCAAATGAGACCGAGCGCGGGATCGCCGAGGTGGGCGAGGAGTTCATGCTCCAGTACTACGGCGGGCCCACTTCGATCCCCGCCCTGCTGGTCGTCCAGCGCGACTTGGCCGACAGGCCTGTCCTTGCCGAAGCCCTCTCGCGCCGACGCGACGGGCCGGTCGAGCTGAGAGGCTCCGAGCGCGGCGACAAGCACCGCATCCTCGAGCTGGCCCACCGCAACGCCTTGCTGGCCTTGGATCAGGAGCGCCTGCGCGACGAGCGTCGCCACCAGCGCCGCGCTGAGGCTTTGGAGGGCCTCCAAGTCGCGCTCGGGCTCGACACCGTGCCGGTGAGGATCGAGTGCTTCGACATCTCCAACCTGGGCGGCACCCACACCGTCGCCTCGATGGTCGTGTTCGAGGCCGGCGCGCCCAAGAAATCGGACTATCGCCGCTTCAAGATTCGCACGATTGAAGATCCCGCCCGCCCCGACGACTACGCCTCGATGGGCGAGGTGCTCTCCAGGCGCTTTGCCCAATGGGAGCACCAGGCCGACTTCTCCCCGCACGACCCCTCGTATGACCCCAGCTTCGCGTCACTTCCCAACGTGGTCGTGATCGACGGCGGCAAGGGCCAGCTGGCGGCCGGCCTGAAGCCTTTGGCGGGCTTTCGCGAACGTGGGGTCGCGGTGATCTCGCTGGCCAAGCGCGTCGAGGAGGTGTTCCTGCCGGGGAGCTCCGACCCGCTCGTGCTCGACCACTCCACGCCCGAGCTGCAGCTGTTGCAACGCATTCGCGACGAGGCCCACCGCTTCGCGATCACCCATCACCGTGCACGACGCGACAGCGCGATGACCGGCTCCTTGCTTGACGGTCTGCCAGGAATCGGGCCGGCCCGCAAGCGCGCCCTGCTCAACCACTTCGGCTCGCCCGACGCGATCCTCGCCGCTTCGCGCGAGGAGCTGCAAGGGGTGCCCGGCTTGCCGGCCAAGACGGCGCGGGACATCCACGCCTTGTTGCACCGGGCGGGCTGAACCACGTACGCGGGAGGTCTCTCGGCCGGCCTTCAACACATCTCGGCTTGCGCCGGTGGCCCTTTCCCCCGGCGCAAGCTGCACAATGGACTGGAGATGGCCGCCACAAGGCCCGTGCCTCCCAAGCCGGCAAGCGGACCGACGAGCGTGTCGCGTCTGCAAGATCTCGTCGTCATCACGGGCTATTCGGGTGCCGGCAAGTCCACGGCGATGAACGTGTTCGAGGACGCCGGCTACTTCTGCGTGGACAACCTTCCGCCCGAGATGATCCGCTCGTTGGTCGAGCTGTTCGTTCACGAGGGTTCCAAGGTCGAGCGCGCCGCTGTTGTCTCTGACGTGCGCGGGGGTGTCTATTTCGAGGCGCTCACGGCCGTGATCGAGGACTTGCAGGCGCTCGGTATCACCCACCACGTACTGTTCTTGGAGGCCGGCGAGCAGACGCTCTCCACCCGCTACAAGGAGACCCGCCGCCGCCATCCCCTGGCGCCGGAGGGCAGCGTCGCCGCCGGTGTGGCCTCCGAGGGCGCTCTGCTCGAGCCTTTGCGCTCCCGTGCGGATCTCGTGATCGACACGACCGGCATGTCGGCCGCGATGTTGCGCTCGCGCATCGCCGACGAGTTGTTGCCGCGCCAGGCCGCCGGCCGCCTGGCGCTCACATTCATGAGCTTCGGCTTCAAGCACGGGCCCCCGCGCGAGGAGGACTTGGCTTTCGACGTGCGCTTTCTGCCCAATCCTCACTACGAGCACGACCTGCGCCAGTTGACCGGCCACGACGAGCGCGTCTTGCAGTACATCGGTCGTGACGGGCGCTTGGAGGAATTCTTGGAGCGCCTGCACGCTCTGCTCGATTTCCTGTTGCCGGAGTATGTGGCCGAGGGCAAGGCCCATTTGGTGATCGCGATTGGCTGCACCGGCGGGCGCCACCGCTCGGTAGCGATAGCCGAGCATCTGGCCGACCGCTACCGCGATCGCGACGAGCTCACCGTCGCTGTCGCCCACCGCGACATCGACAAGCGCACCCGCGACTCTTAGCACCGACGCGAGTCGGGCGCAAAGGAATGCGTTGATTGGTTGGCGGGTAGGCGTTCAGAGGCCATGGAGTGAGCCGCTGATAGCCTTCCCCGCCCATGCCGGGCAACGGAGCGATGCTCCCGAGGCCCGGCATCGTTCATTTTTCTTCATGTCAGGAGGCCATGAATGTCCGTACGCGTGGGAATCAACGGATTCGGTCGCATCGGCCGAAACGTGTTCCGCGCCGCTATGGCTCGGGGGGACGCACAGGCGATCGAGTGGGTGGCGGTCAACGATCTCACCGACTGCCACACGCTGGCCCATCTGCTCAAGTACGACTCGATCTTGGGTCCCTATCCAGGCGATGTCGAGGCCAAGGACGAGCGCACGATCATTGTTGACGGCCACGAGCTCGAAGGTGCTCGCCGAGCGCGACCCCGGCGCTCTGCCGTGGGCGGATTTGGGAGTCGACGTGGTGATCGAGTCCACCGGCCTGTTCACCGACCGGCCCAACGCCGCCAAGCATCTGGCCGGTGGCGCCAAGAAGGTCGTGATCTCCGCCCCCGCCACCGATCCGGACGTGACCGTGGTGCTGGGCGTCAACTTCGAGGAGGCCTACGACCGTGCCGCTCACGATGTGATCTCCAACGCCTCCTGTACAACTAACTGTCTGGCGCCGGTGGCTAAGGTCCTAGTGGACACCGTGGGTATCAAGCACGGCTTGATGACCACGATCCACGCCTATACGGCCGATCAGCGTCTGCAAGACCTGCCTCACAAAGACCTGCGACGCGCGCGCGCCGCTGCGATCAACCTGATCCCGGCCTCGACAGGCGCGGCCAAGGCGATCGGTCTGGTCGTCCCTCAGCTACAGGGCAAGTTGCACGGCTTCGCAGTGCGTGCACCGGTGCCCACCGGCTCGGTCGTGGACTTGACGGTCGAGTGCGAGCGCCCGACAACGGTCGAGGAGGTCAATGCCGCGCTCCAAGGAGCCTCCCAGAGCGGTCCTTTGGCAGGCCTGCTTGCCTACACAGAGGACCCGATCGTCTCTAGCGACATTGTCTCCTCCCCTTACTCGTCGATCGTGGACTCGCAGTTGACGGCCGTGATCGATGGGACCATGCTCAAGGTCGTCGCTTGGTATGACAACGAGTGGGGCTACTCCAACCGCCTTGTCGATCTCGTCCAACGAGTTCTGTGAAGTCGATCGACCAACTCGACGTGAAGGGCAAGCGCGTGCTTGTGCGCGTCGACTTCAACGTACCCATGCGCAAAGAGGACGACGGCTCGTGGGCCATCGCCGATGATACGCGGATCGTGCAAGCCCTACCCACGATCGAAGAGCTGCGGGCTGCCGGCGCAAGGCTCGTGCTGGTCTCGCATCTAGGCCGCCCAGAGGGTAGGCCCGAGGCCGATCTGTCCTTGGCTGTAGTGGCAGAGCGCCTGCGCAAGCTCACGGGCGCGAACGTGACACTTGCACCGGAGGTCGTCGGCCCAAACGCGCACGCGCTCGCCGAAGGCTTGAAGGACGGGGAGATCCTGCTGCTCGAGAATGTGCGCTTCGAGCCGGGGGAGACCACCAACGATCCAGACTTGGCGCATGAGCTGGCCGAGCTGGCCGACATCTACGTGAATGATGCTTTCGGGGCGGCCCACAGGGCACACGCGAGTACCGCTGGGGTCGCGCACCTGCTGCCGTGCGCCGCGGGACGCCTGCTGGAACGCGAGGTAAGCACCTTGACGAGGATCTTGGAGAACCCCGAGCGTCCACTTGTGGCCGTCATCGGCGGCGCCAAGGTGGCCGACAAGATTGGCGTGATCGACCGCTTCCTGCAGCTGGCCGACGTGGTGATGATCGGCGGCGCGATGTGCTTCCCGTTCCTGTGTGCGCAAGGCCACACGGTCGGCGAGTCGCTATGCGGCGAGGAGGACACCGAGCACGCCCGCAAACTGCTCGCCCAGGCCAGCGACACACACTCGCCACAGCCTGGCCGTGCCCGTCTACTGGTCCCGAATGACTTGGTGATCGGAGATCGCCTTGCCAACGAGGCTGAGCACCGGATCCTGACGGGCGTAGAGGTGCCGACGGGTTGGATGGGCCTCGACATCGGGCCCGCCACGATCGAGCGCTACGGCGCCGAGATCGCACGGGCAGGGACGATCTTCTGGAACGGTCCGATGGGAGCCTTCGAGTATGAGCCGTTCGCGCAGGGCACACGTGCGATCGCCCAGGCAGTCGCACGTGCACCGGGCGTGACGGTCGTCGGCGGCGGTGACTCGGCGGCCGCGCTTGCCGACTTCGGCCTGGAGGACAGAGTCGATCATCTCTCGACAGGCGGCGGCGCCACCCTGGAGCTTGTCGAGGGTCGTGTGTTGCCCGGAGTCCAGGCGCTCGACGGCGCCGGAATTCTCTGATGACAGAGCAAAAGCGGACCCCGCTGATCGCGGGTAATTGGAAGATGTACAAGACCGAGGCTCAGGCCGAGGAGTACATCCAGGCGCTGCTCCCGCGCGTGTCTTCGGTCAGCGGCGTCGATATCGCGATCTGCGTGCCCTTCACCGACCTACGCGCGATGGTGGACAGCGCAAGGGGCTCGCGGGTGGAGGTGTATGCCCAGAACATGCACCACGAGACCGAAGGCGCCTTCACCGGCGAGGTGTCGGCTCCGATGCTCACAGAGCTCGACGTGGGTGGTGTGGTGCTCGGGCACTCAGAGCGCCGTGAGCTGTTCGGCGAGACCGATAAGGCGCTCGCCCTGAAGGTGCCCGCCGCCTTGGAGGCCGGACTGGCGCCGATTCTGTGCGTGGGCGAGACGGAGGCCGAGCGCGATGAGGGCGACACCGAGCGCAAGCTGCGCCACCAGATCGGCGAGGATCTCGCAGGCGTGCCCGAGGAGCGCCTCGCCGAGGTGACGATCGCCTATGAGCCGATCTGGGCGATCGGCACCGGCCGGGTCGCTACGCCCGAGCAGGCCCAGGAGGCGATCGCGTTCGTGCGCGCGCTTGTGGGAGGGCGCTCCTCGGAGGTTGCCGAGCGCGTGAGAATCCTCTACGGCGGTTCGGTCAAGCCAGAGAACGCATCCGAATTGCTGGCATTGCCCGATGTCGACGGGGCGCTAGTCGGGGGCGCTTCCCTGCAGGCGGAGTCCTTTGCCGAGGTCGTGGTGGCCGCGGCTCAGTCATGAACACGTTCGTTTGGATCGCGACCTTCGTCCAGTCATGATGACGCCGGAGCGGCCCACCACCGGTTCGTCCGGCGGGGCCGACGGTCGCTCCCCTGCGCCCAGCGTATGCTTGGTTGTGCTTGACGGATGGGGTTTGGCCGAGCCGGGTCCGGGCAACGCCGTCTCGCTTGCTGCCACCCCGGTGTTCGACCGACTATGGGCCACCTGTCCCCACACCACGCTAACGGCGTGCGGAGCTGCGGTGGGATTGCCCGAAGGCCAGATGGGCAATTCCGAGGTCGGCCATCTCAATCTGGGCGCGGGCGCCGTCGTCAAGCAGGACCTGGTGCGCATCGACGAGGCGATCGCCGACGGTTCGCTGGCCAGGGATCGGGTCTTGCGCAATGCCTTCTCGGCGGCGCCACGCGTACATCTGATTGGCCTCGTCTCAGACGGTGGCGTGCACTCCTCGCTGGAGCACCTGCGCGCTCTGATCGCGCTTGGCGAGGAGGTGGCGCCAGAGGTTGATCTGGTGGTGCACGCCTTCACCGACGGGCGCGACACCTTGCCTCATGCCGGAGCCGGCTATCTGACTGAGCTTGACCGGACCGCCGGGATGCGCGTCGGCTCGGTTGTAGGGCGCTACTGGGCGATGGATCGCGACCGCCGCTGGGAGCGCATCCAGCGCGCATACGACATGCTCGTCCACGGTGTTGCCCCTTACCGCGCCGACAGTGGCGAGCAGGCTGTCAGAGATGCTTACGAGCGGGGCGAGACAGATGAGTTTGTCGAGCCCACGCTCGTCGGCGAGGAGGCGCGCATCCGCCCAGGCGACAGCGTTCTGTGCTTCAACTTCCGGCCCGACCGCATGCGCGAGATCGTCAGGGCCTTGGCGGAACCTGGATTTGGGGCGCCAGGCGCGGAAGCCGAGGGCGCAGAAGCCGATTCGCTCGTCCCCACCGACGGGCCCGGCCAAGAGGACGAGCTCCCGGGCTGGCAGGGACGCAGAGACGCGCCGCCCGTAAGTCGGCTGGCGACCTTGACCGAGTACGAGGAGGGCTGGCCCTATCCCGTCGCGTTCGCCCCGGCGCGGCCACAGACAACGCTCTCCCGCGTGATCGCTCACGCTGGGCTACGCCAATTGCACGTCGCCGAGACCGAGAAGTATCCGCACGTGACCTATTTCTTCAACGGCGGCGAGGAGACTCCCTGTGAGGGAGAGCGGCGCAGCTGGTGTCCTCGCCGCGCGATGTACCCACTTACGACCACAAGCCGCAGATGAGCGCCCGCGAGGCAGCCACGGCCTTCGTGGACGCCTGGAGCGAGGACGGATCGGCCTTTCAGTTCGGGGTGATCAACTTCGCCAACGCCGACATGGTTGGTCACACCGGTGTGATCCCGGCTGCGGTGCAGGCGATCGAGACGGTTGACGAGTGCCTTGGCCGGATCGTCGAGGCCGTCGGGCTGGGCGGGGGCGTATGCGTAGTGACCGCCGACCACGGCAACGCCGATCACATGCTCGAGCCCGACGGGTCTCCCAACACGGCTCATTCGCTGAACCCGGTTCCTTTGATCGTGACCACGCCTGAGGTCGAACTGCGCGCCGAGGGCGGTATCCTCGCGGACGTGGCGCCGACAGTTCTCGACCTACTTGGGGTCGATCAACCCGCTCAGATGACGGGGAGATCACTGGTCGAGCGCCGTAAATCGCCGGCACGACAGCCCTAGAGGAGAAAACGATGGACACCGAGATCAAGGATCCGCTCGCGGCCGCGATAGAAGCAATCGTCGATGGTACTTCTGAGGGGACGACCGAGACCGCCTCCGACAAGCCGCGCAAGCGTAGACGCTCGCGCGTACTGCTCGGCCTCATTTTCATGGGGGCAGGTGTGAACCATTTTCTGATGCCCAAGGCATATGAAAGGATCGTTCCACCCAGCATGAAGGGCCGCGCCAAGGACATCGTGGCGGTCAGTGGCGTGGCGGAGCTAGCGGGCGGTCTGGGCGTACTGCTGCCTTGGACACGTCGCCCCGCGGGACTCGGTTTGGTCGCTTTGCTGGCCGCGGTGTTTCCAGCGAACCTGTACATGGCCCAGACGCCGGAGCACTTCGCCAAGATTCCTCGCTGGGCCTTGTATGGGCGCTTGCCCTTGCAACCCCTGATGATGTGGTGGGCCTGGAGGGCCACCCAGCGTCCGAGCTGAGTCGCCTCCAAGCGCTCGGTTGACAGGGATTTCCACCTCTGACGCTGCTATGTTCGATTCAGCACGCAGCTAGTGTCGATTGCCATCATGTCCACCGCAACCGCAACCGCGACGGTCCTCAAGCTCGCTCCAGGCAAGGAGCAGGGCCTGGGAGAGCAGGACTCGCTCAGCGAGGCCGAGCTTCGCGCCTGGCGCGGATTGCTGCGGGCACATGCCTCGCTCGCTAAGCGTTTGGAGAACCGGCTGGAGCGCGAACATGGATTGCAGCTCAGCTCCTACGAGGTTCTCCAGCACTTGATGGATGCCCCGGCCGGCAAGATGCGCATGTGCGACCTGGCCGAGCACGCTCAGCTCTCGCGTAGCGGACTCACCCGCTTGGTGGATCGCCTGGAGCGCGACGAGCTACTTAGCCGCTGCACTTGCCAGCACGACGCCCGCGGCGCCTACGCGTGCCTCACCGACGGTGGTCGGGAGCGCTTGGAGGCTGCGCGCGGGACTCACAGGGCGGTCGTGCGAGAGCACTTCCTCTCCCACTTCTCAGAGTCCGAGCTGGAGGCGCTCGGTCAAATGTGGGAGCGCGTCGCCGCTAACTGTTGCGGAGCCCCCTCTCAAGTGGTGTCCCACACCGAAGTACCGCTTCAGCAAGGCGCGCAGGTCTAGAGCCGTCTGGGCGCCCGATCTAGCGCCGCTCAGTGAGGTTGGCCCTCACTCGCGGCATCCTGGGCTGGGTCTGACTCGACGGAGTCTGTCTGGGCTCGACGGTGGCGTATATGCGCGACGACGAAGACCCCGATCGCGATCAGGACCGCGGCCACGCCGTAGAGACCGAAAGCTTCGATCGCGTTGCCGGCGGCGTTGCCCAGGAAGTAGGCGAGCAGACCGATTGCCGTCGCCCAGCAGATTCCGCCCAAGGCGTTCCACAAGAAGAAGGAGCGCCAGTTCATATGGGTGGCGCCGGCCAACCACGAGGCCCACACGCGCAAGCCGAGCAGGAAGCGTCCGAAGAACACGGCCTTGGGCCCATGGCGCTCGAAGAAAGGCTCGCCCGTAACGAGCACCTGGCGGCGCTGGCGTTCAAAGCGTCCGGGTCGCTCCAGGATCCAGCGTCCACCCTTGCGTCCGATCTGATAGCCGATGTTGTCGCCTACGATCGCGGCGAGCGCCGCGATCGGGATCACCAGCTCGATCTGCAGCTTGCCTTGACTGGCCGCCACTGCGGCGGCGATCAAACCGGTCTCTCCAGGGACCGGAAGGCCGCTGGACTCGGCCATCACGACCAGAAATAGCAACGGGTAGCCGAAGACTTCGATCAGGTGGGTGACATCGACGAGGGAGGCGAGCATGGAGAAAAGTGTTCGAGACCTTCGCGCCAGGGTATCCGGCGCTGCTGCGTGTCTCAGTCCGGCGCCGGCCGTGGCGCCCGTCTCTGTCGCACGGAGTGCCCTGGCTGGGAGCATTAGGATGGCGCGTAAGTGGCGGCCCTGACTATCGAAGCGCGAGACGGCGCCACCGAAGCTCGTGCAGGGAGATTGGCCACAGCGCACGGCGATGTGCGTACCCCGGCCTTCGTGCCATTGGCCACCAAGGCCACCGTCAAGGGGCTCTTGCCAGATGAGGTGAAGGCACTCGGCTACGAGATGGTGCTCGGCAACACTTTCCACTTGATGCTCAATCCGGGGGCAGATCTGATCGAGCGCTTCGACGGCCTGCACGGCTTCATGGGTTGGGACGGCCCGATAATCACTGACTCGGGAGGTTTTCAGGTCTTCTCCATGGGGCACGGCACGGTGGCCGACGAGATCAAGGCTCGCCCATCGCGCTCGCGCCACGGGGAGACAGTTGTGCGCGAGGGGGCGATCCTCTCGATCGAGGAGCAAGGCGTGCGCTTTCGCTCCTACGTGGACGGCACCGAGCGCTTCATGGGACCCGAGGACTCGATGGCCGTGCAGGCATCGCTTCACTCCGACATCGCGCTCGTGTTCGACGAGTGCACCCCCTTTCACGTCGATCGCGCCTATACCGAGCAGTCGACTGAGCGCACCCACCGCTGGCTTGAGCGCTGCCTGACGTGGCACTCCGAGCACGGGCCCGCCGGTCAGCTGGTCTACGGGATCGTGCAGGGCGGTGTCTATGAGGACATGCGCCGTGCCTCGGCCCGCGTCGTAGCTGCCAGCGGCTGTGACGGCGTCGCGATCGGGGGGTCGCTGGGGGCGGAGAAGGCCCAGATGTACGAAGTCGTCGGCCACGCTGTGGCGGAGCTGGGCAGCGAGTACGAGTCCCTGCCGCGCCACCTGCTTGGGATCGGCGAGGTGGACGACCTGATCAGGGGGGTTGAGTTGGGGATCGATACGTTCGATTGTGCGATGCCCACGCGCCTGGGGCGTCACGGTACCGCGCTCGTGCACGATCCCTCGAATCGCTGGCGCGTGGACCTCACCAAAAGCGTGTGGCGCGAGTCCGCGGAGCCATTGATGGAGGACTGCCCCTGTCAGGCCTGCAAGCGCGGGCTCTCACGTGCCTACCTGTCCTACTTGGTGCGCTCCCGCGAGATCACTGGGATGAGACTGCTCACCGAACACAATCTGGCGTTCCTGGCGCGGCTGATGGGAGATCTACGCCAGGCGATCCTCGACGGACAGTTGTCTGAGACGGCCGCCAGACTACGCGGAGAGTGACAGTCGTCCGGAGGCCTTGCGTGCGAGCCTGGGCCCTCCGCTCACGTGGGTTACTTGGTGTTTTCGTTGACCAACTGCTTCAGCGCTTCGGCTGATTCTTGGGCGTCTTTGTAAACGACATTGCGCAAAGTGATCTTGGTGGGCGCCGGTGCGCTGAGCACGACGATCGCCGCGATTACACCACCGAGGGCGAGCAGCGCGACCAGCAAAGTCATCAATCGCCTGGTACCCGACTGACGCGGCGGGGCTGTGCTCGCAACGACAGGAGGAGCGGTACGGGAGGGGCCGCGGCGCGGCTGGCGCGGTACAACAACTCCTCCGCCTCCGCCGGAGCCCTTGTGTGCGCGAGTGGCGCTCGTGAGAACGCTGGTGGCCTCGGTTGCAGGGGCCTCTCTACGTGATGGAGCCTGATGCTCGATGGGTGAGATGCCGAGTGCTCCGTCGTTGATCGCACGTCCCATCTCGCGTGCGCTCTCGTAGCGATCGCGCGGGTCGAGAGCCAACGCGATCGCTACGGCCTCGGCCAGCTCGGGCGTGACCGCGGCCACGAGTGAGTCGAGCATCGCGGGCTCTTCCTGCTGCTGTTTGAGCGCAAGCTCCGTTAGCGAGGCGGCTTCGTAAGGCAAGCGGCCTGAAATCAACTGATAGGTGACCACGCCGAGCGCATACAAGTCTGCGCGCGGGCCCGCCTCCTCGCCACGCGCCTGCTCGGGCGCCAAGTAGGCCGCGGTGCCAAGCACCGAACCGACCTGGGTGATGCTCGACTGCTCGGTTGCCTTGGCGATGCCGAAGTCCGCGAGCTTGACCTCCCCGTCGCGTGAGCGCAACAGGTTGCCTGGCTTGACATCGCGGTGCACCACTCCGTGGCGGTGCGCATAGTGCAAGCCCTCGCACGCCTGTTCGATGATCGCGACCGCTTCATCGACCTCGACCCAGCCATCGTCGCGCAGGATCTCCGCGCAGGACTGCCCCTCGATGTACTCCATCACGATGAAGTACTGACCAGTGCGCTCGTCCTGGCCCGAGTCGAACACCTGCACAATGTTCGGATGGATCAGCCGCGCGGCGGCTTGGGCCTCGCGCTGGAAGCGCGAGACGAAAGTGGGATCCTCGGCGAGGTGCTCGGCCAGCAGCTTGACCGCCACGCGGCGCTCCAAGCGCCGGTCGAAAGCGAGATGCACTTGGGACATGCCGCCGAAGCCGAGGCGGTCCTCGAGCTTGTAGCGCCCGGCAATCTCCCACCCGCTCATTGGCCGCCTCCCGGGCTTGCCCCGCCAACGCCGGCGCCGGAATTGTTTTCGCTTTCGACTTTCCCGTTGCCTTCGCCCTGGCCTTTGTCTTTGAGGCTTTCTTCGGCTTCCTGGGCTTCGGTCCCGCCGCTTTCGCTCGGTGGCGTCGGTGTGGTCGGTGTGCTCGTGGTGCCGGTCGTCGTGGTCGGACTCGTTTGGGCGGGGGGTGTCGTTTCGGTGCTTGTCGAAGTGGTCGTGGTCGAAGTCGACGATGTCTGCGTGCCCGCGGTCTTGGTTTCCGCCGATTGCTCGCACATCGCCAAGGCCTGTTTGCGCAAGTTTTCGATGCCCAGTTGCAGGCGTGCGTGCAGACCCCGGTCAACGGTCGTCGGGAGCTTCAGGAAATCCTGCTCGGTCTGGCCGAGCGCCGATTCGGTTTCGGCGCAGCTGCCTTCACCCGTTTCGGCCGCGTGGGCGACAGCTTCGAAGTCGCTCTGTAGCGGGCCCGCGTTGGCGGAGGGGATCAAACCCTTACCCGATCCGCCGCAAGAGACCAGCGCAGCTGCCGCTACGCCGATCAAGGCCGCCGCTAGCAGGCGGATGAGGATTCGCATGTTCACTGGCTTCACTGACCGTACTCCAAGCGCTCGGCCAGAGAGTCTGGCAGGCGCGCCGCACGGATCGCCGCGGCCGCGCCCGCAACATCGTAGGAAGTGCGCTTGTAGGAGACCGCCTGACCATCGAGGTCCAGCAACATCCACGCGGCGCGCGGATCGCCGTCGCGTGGCTGGCCGACGCTTCCAGGGTTCAACAGCCACTCTCCGGTCGATATGTCCAGCTCGGTTCCCTCACGGCGGGGCTCGCCGGTTGCTGCCTCGCCCGCATAGCGAACGAATGAGGAGGCGACATGAGAATGACCGATCAAGCACACACGTCTGGTTTGAGCGTCGAGGCAAAGCTCGGCGAGCAGCGCCGAGAGCACGTACTCCCAGACCGGGTCGCGCGGACTGGCGTGGTAGAGGCCCATACCGCTCTCCTCTCCCTGGGGACTCAGCTCGGCCAGAAAAGACAGGTTCGCTGGCTCGATCACCTCACGCGTCCATTGGGCAGCGAGGCTGGCCCCTCGCGTGAACTCGTCCAAGGGCAGCTCGCCGGCGACGGCGATGTCGTGGTTTCCCGCCAAGCACACCGCGACATGACGCCGTACCAGCTCGACGCACGCGTCGGGGTTCGCGCCATAGCCGACGATGTCCCCAAGGCACCACAACTCGCCAGCATCGCTGTCGGCCACCGCTTCGAGCACAGCTCCGAAGGCCTGCAGGTTGGAATGGATGTCCGAGACGACCGCGACCTTCATGCCGCAAAGCCTTCGCCGGGCCTCCGCCCGCGCCTAGCGAGGCGCAGGACTGTGCAAGCGAGCGAAAGCGCGCTCCTCACAGGCGCAACCTCGCGTCACTACTCGTCGGATTCCCCGGCCTCGGCGCCCCCGTACTCGGGCAGATTCTTGATGCCCTCACGCGTGCGCCACTTCGAGTAGTTGTCCTCCATCGCGTCGATCAGCTCGCGCATGAAGCGCGGGGAAAGGTTCACGCGCGAGACGACCACGCCTGGGACCTCCTCGGACTCGACCTCGTGGTCGACTCTCGCGAAAGTGACCGTGAACTCGTAGTCGGAGTGGCTCACGTTCGCGAAGTTGGCGTATACGCCCCCCATGATCTCGGGGGAGAGATGAATGTTTATGTGGCGCTCGGCGCCTGGATTCTCGTCGTTCACAAAGCTAGTATCGCAACCCGGGCGGGGGACAGTGCGCGGGCGGCGCATAAGATCCTGCCAATGAGCCCGATAACCACCGAGATCGGCCTGCGCGAGACCGTGTTGGCGATAGCCGCCGAAGTCTCCGAGGGGCACGCCGGCCGCCAAGCGATCACGCTCGAGCGCCCGCCGCGAGCGGATTTCGGCGACTACTCAACCAATGCCGCGCTTCTACTCGCGCCCACGGCTGGCACCCCACCGCGTGAGTTGGCCCAACGCCTCGGCGAGACTTTGGCCCAGCGCCTCGGAGAGCAGCTCGAGCGTTTCGAGGTCGCCGGACCCGGCTTTCTCAACTTGTTCCTGACCGATGCTTGGCACCGAGCCGCCCTCGCCGCCGTACTTGCCGCGGGCGAGAGCTTCGCTCGTGCGGGGGCTCCCACACCTGAGCGGATCATCGTGGAGTTCGTGTCGGCCAATCCGACCGGTCCGATGCACGTCGGGCACGCTCGCAACGCCGCTTATGGCGATGCCTTGGCGCGCGTGCTTGCTTTTCACGGGCACCAAGTCGAGCGCGAGTTCTATGTCAACGACGCCGGCTCGCAGGTCTTCAAGCTCGGCGAATCGATCAGGGCATTGGCGCGTGGGGAGGAGGTTCCCGAGGATGGCTACCGCGGAGAGTATGTGGGGCCTCTCGTGACCGAAGTCGAGCATGAGCTTGGAGAAGCCGGCCGGGCGGCCCAGCTCGACCCGGGTGAGCTGGGCGCCGCGGCCGTGAGGGTGATGGTTGGGCGGATGCAATCCTCTCTTGAGGCCTTTCGGGTTCAGAGCTTTGACCGCTGGGCGTATGAGAGCGCTTTGCATAAGCCCCATCTGGAGTTGACGGGCGGGGAGAGCAAGCCCGCCAGTCCGGTCGAGCATGCGCTTGTCCTGCTCGAGCAGAGCGGACACACCTATCGCAGCGAGGGCGCCCTGTGGTTGAGGACGACCGACTACGCCGATGACAAGGATCGCGTGCTGGTTCGCTCCAGCGGCGAGCACACCTACTTTGCTTCCGACATCGCCTACCACCAGGACAAGCGCGAGCGTGGCTTCGACCGCCAGATTGACGTGTGGGGCGCCGACCATCACGGTTATGTGGCTCGCATGAAGGCAGCCTACGAGGCGCTGGGCGGCGACCCGGGGCACCTGGAGATGCTGATCATGCAACTGGTGCACCTGGTGCGTCGTGGCGAGCGCGCCCAGATGTCCAAGCGGGCGGGGGAGTTCGTCACCTTGGAGGATCTGTTGGGAGAGATCGGAGTGGACGCGGCGCGCTGGTTCTTGCTCTCGCGCTCGCACGACACCACGATCGACCTGGATCTCGACCTGGCCCGCGAGCAGTCCAACGAGAACCCCGTCTACTACGTCCAGTACGCACACGCGCGTATCGCTTCGATGCTTGCCAAGGCAGGTGTGGAGCGCGTTGAGGCAGCCTTGCGCACGGTGGGCGAAAGCGGCGAGCCGTTGGAGGACGCCGAGCGTGTCTTGATCAAGAAGCTGCTCGCATTCCCGGGCGACGTGCGCGAGTCAGCCGCGCGCAGGGCTCCGCACCGGATTGCGGCCTACGCCTTGGAGTTGGCGCAGCAGTTCACTGCCTTCTACAGGGACTGCCGCGTGCTCGGCGCGCAGCCCCAGGCGCTCGAATCCCAGCGGCTTGCGCTGTGTGTGGCCTCCTTGAACACAATCGCTTGCGCCCTGGAGTTGCTGGGGGTGCAGGCGCCGACTGAGATGTAGGTCAGTCGAAGCGCTTCAGATCAGCGTCCAGGCGCGCTGCGTCCCTGTCGCTCAGCTCCGGGGCGCTGGGCGCAATGGCGGCATTCGCCTGTGCGTGGCGACGCCAGCTTGGGAGCAACAGCGCCAACAACGCGAGCAGTGCCAAGACCACGACGACGGGCACGAGATAAGCGGCCAAGTCAAAGCCTTTGGAGGCGGGCAGACCGAGCACGGCGGCGCCATACTGGCCGACCAGTGCGTTCTTGACCTGTGTTTCGCTCTTGCCTTCGGCGATCAGACGCCGAATCAGGGCCCGCTCACGGTCTGCCTGGGGCGATTCGGCGACGTTCAAAGGGATCTTGCAAGTGACGCACATGACTTGGCGTTCGATCACGGGCAAGCTTGTCGCCGAGGCGATCGCCCCTGCGTTTGTGGGCAGCGCGGTTGTCGCCAAGGTCAAGGCCAACGTCAAGATCAGAACGGGCTTCCTCACGTGCTCTCCGCGAGCTTTACGGCACGATTCAGCCAGGCTTCGCTGACTTCCTGGCGCGAGATCGCCACGACATGACCGTAGCGGTCGATCACAAACGTCTCCGGGATCTCGTTGGTGCCGTAGGACCGCGCGAATTCGCCGCTGGTGTCGCGCAACATTGGGAACGTGAGCTTGTGCTGCTTGACGAATTCCAGCGAGTCCGAGGAGGCGTCCCTGAATGTCACGCCGAGCACAGTTCCGTGATGAGTCGCAAGCGAATGCTGTGCGCGCTCGAGGATCGGCGCCTCTTCCTGGCAAGGCATGCACCAGGAGGCCCAGAAGTTCAAGACGACGACCTTCCCTCGGTAGAAGGCCAGCGAGCGCTCGCCCACTCCCGAGAGCAAAGGCAGGCGGGTCGCGGCTGAGGGCGCGGCCGGTCGCACGCCGTGCTCGATCGCGTCGTCGAGCGTGCGGGTCGGCGATTGCGTAGAGATCCCATATACGAGCAGCCCGATCAAGGCGGCGCCCAGCAGGCCAATCGCGATAGGCATCAAGGGACGTTTAGACATTGACGGCGAAGCGTAGTGCGCACGCGCTCTGACGGCGTAATATCTGCCCCAGCGCGGTGGTAGCTCAGTTGGTAGAGCGCAAGCTTCCCAAGCTTGAGGTCGCGGGTTCGAGGCCCGTCCGCCGCTTCTGCTGGACCCACCGGCGTCGCCGTTCCTCGATGCGAGCGTGCGATAGCGTTTCGACAATGGTGGCCCATAAGCATTATCCGTCGGTGGTCCCGCCGTGTACATGAGCGCGGCAGCGCCTTCGCCTGCAGGTCCCGCTGAGGCGGGAGAGGCGATCCGCGATCCGCCGGCGATCGCGCTTGGACGGACGGCACAGATCCTGCGTTTCAGTCAGCGCCAAATCGAGTTCGTGTTCAGGGCTCGGCGCGAATACGGCGAGGTCTTCCAGATGCAGGCAGGGATCGCCGGAGGGGCCGTCGTGAGTAGCCATCCCGATCACGCTCGCTCGCTGTTCACCGCCAAGCCCGAGCACGTACCTTCGTTGACCGCGGAGTCGCCATTGCGTCCGATCGTGGGACCAAACTCGGTATTGACTGCCAACGGTCCGCGTCATTTGCGCCAGCGCAAATTGCTCTTGCCGCCGTTCCATGGCGACGCTATCGCTCGCTATAGGCAGATGATCGGCCAAGCAACCGATCGCGAGCTCGAGCGTTGGCCGATCGGTCGACCGTTTGCGCTCGCTCCACGGATGCAGGCAATCACACTCGACGTGATCATGTCCGGCATTTTCGGCATCGAGGAAAGGCCCGCGCGCGGCACCGCCGAGCATCGTCTGCGCACCACGATCAAGCAGCTGACCGCTCTGTCGACGTCTCCGCTTGCCAAGCTGGGCGAGCTGACGAACACGGGACGCGAGGAGCCCGTTGGATTGATGCGCTACGGGATTGCGCTGCTGGACCGAGCCACATACCCGATCATCAGGGCACGCCGGCACGCCGAGGACCTTGCCGATCGCCAAGACATCCTCTCGCTGTTGCTCACTGCAAGGACCGAGGACGGTGAGCTTCTCTCAGACAAGGAGCTGCGCGACGAGCTACTCACGCTCGTGCTTGCGGGTTTTGAGACGACTGCGAACTCGCTTGCCTGGACTTGGGAGCGGCTGGTACGCACACCCGCGGCTTACGAGCGGTTGCGGACCGCGGTGCGCTCCGGCGAGCAGGCGGCCGAGAACGTGGAGGCGACGATCGTCGAGGGCATGCGCTGCCGTCCTGTGATCCCCATCGTCGGGCGTCGCGTCGCGGTGCCTTGGCGCCTCGGCGACTACGTCTTGCCCGCGGGATCGGCGATCAGCGTCAGCATCCTGCTGGTCCACCACCGCGATGACATCTACCCTGATCCTTTCGCGTTCTGTCCCAAGCGATGGCTTGACCGGAAGCCGGGAACGTACGAGTGGCTGCCTTTCGGAGGCGGCACGCGTCGTTGTCTAGGCGCGGCGCTGGCAATGGCTGAGCAACAGATCGTGCTGGCAGCGATCGCTCAGCACCTGGAACTCGAAGCCGACAGGCCCGAGCCGGAGCACGCGCAGCATCGTAACGTCACCATGATCCCGGCACGCGGCGCGCGCGTCGTCGTACGCGAACGTGTTTAGCAGACGAGAGTAATCTGACCCAAGCGATTCGCTACCTGTAGTGCGACTTCGAGGAGGATGACTGTGCCGTCCAAGGACCAGACAGCCGATCAGCGCACGGATGAGGGCCCGCCCGATCTGCGGGGTAGGCGCATCGCAAAGCTCGAGAGCGAGTACGGCAACCGCTACCGGCTCGAGCCGCCGCCCGATAACAAGCTGCCCAAGGGCGGAATGCCGGCGGAGGATGCGCTCGGGCTGGTAAGCGAAGAGGTGTTGCTCGATGGGATCCCGATGCGCAATCTGGCGACCTTTGTAACGACCTGGATGGAGCCAGAGGCCGAGCATCTGATTGCCGGGTCGCTTCACACCAATTTCATCGACCACGCGGAGTACCCGCAGACCGCCGAGATCGAGCAGCGCTGCATTCGCATGCTCGCCAACCTCTTCAACGCTCCGGGCGAGACGACCGGGGCGCGTACGCAGGGCTCCTCCGAGGCGATCATGCTCGGCGCCTTGTCACTGAAGTGGAAGTGGCGCGATCGCCGCCAGGCGCAGGGCAAGCCAATCGATAGGCCCAACCTCGTCTTCGGCGGCGACGTGCACGTCGTTTGGGAGAAGTTCTGTCGCTACTTCGACGTTGAACCGCGCATCGTGCCGCTCGCGCGCGACAAGTACACGATCGGCGCAGAGGACGTGGAGCCACACATCGACGAGAACACGATTGGTGTCGCGGCGGTACTCGGGACCACTTTCACCGGGCACTCCGACGATATAACCGGGATCAACGATTACCTCATCCAACTCAAGAACGAGAAGGGCGTCGATGTTCCGTTGCACATCGACGCGGCCAGTGGCGGCTTTGTGTGGCCATTCCTCTATCCGCACACGGAGTGGGACTTCCGCCTCGAGCAGGTTCGCTCGATCAACGTGTCAGGACACAAGTTCGGCCTTGTCTATCCCGGCATCGGCTGGCTCGTATTCAGGGAAAAGAGCGACCTGCCCGACGACCTCGTCTTCTACGAGAACTATCTCGGCAAACGCGATGCGACGTTCACGCTCAACTTCTCGACCGGCTCGGCGATGGTGCTCGCGCAGTACTACAACTTCGTGCGCTACGGCCACGATGGCTACCGCTACATCATGGAGACGATGCAGTACAACGCGCGCCTGCTCGCCAAGGAGATCGTGGATTGCGGCGAGTTCGCCCTGATCGGCTCAGAGCAGGACGAGCAGCTGCCGCTCGTCGCTTTCCAACTGGAAGGCGAACACAACTACGACGAGTTCGACGTCGCCGCCCAACTGGCTGCCGAGCGCGGCTGGATGGTTCCCGCCTACACCTTGCCGCCAAACGCCGAGCACATCAAGATCATGCGAGCCTTGGTCAAGCAGACGCTCGGGCACTCCCTCGTGGCTACGCTCGGCAACGACATCGTGGAAGCGTGTGCGACCTTGGAGAAGAAGGGTCGTCTGCACGAGTCCGACCGCAAGCGGGTCAAGACGAAAACCGGGTATTGAGGGTTTAGCCGAGTTGAGCGCGGACGCTCAGTCGGCGAGTCCCGCGATGGCAACAGGATTCCAACCGCTTCCCTCGAATATGTGACAGGTGTCACAAGACACCCTAACGGAAGGAGTGCATATGCGAGGAGTAGGTAGTGCGTTGTTCGCGGGCATCCTCTTGCTGATCGCGGGCACGCTCAACATCATCTACGGCATCGCTGCCGTCGGGAACGCGAGCTTCTTCGTCAACGACAACCGCTACGTGTTCGCGAGCCTCCACACGTGGGGCTGGATCACGATCATCCTGGGTGTCATTCAGCTGACCGCCGGTCTGTCCTTGTTCGGCGGGGGCACCTACGGTCGTGTGATTGGGATCGTTGCTGCCACCATCGGAGCCGTCGGGGCTTTGCTCTCGATCGGCGGGGCTTATCCCTTCTGGTCGCTGGGCATCTTTGCCATCTGCCTGATCGTCATCCACGGGCTGGCGGTGCTGGGCGAGCCGAAGACCGCATAGTCCTCAGGCCAAGATGCACCAGACCGGCCGGCGCGCCTCTCGGCGCGCCGGCGTCAGGTCCACTCCGGTCGCGGCTCCCGCCGGCGCGATTGCGCTGGTCGGACGATTGTTCTCGCTTGAACCGAGCGCTCTTGAGGTGGGCCGCGATGAGTTTTCGGGCGTGGCACAGTCCTATGGGTAAGACCTACTACCCAGGAGGACACGATGAGCGAGACTTCGACCAAGACCCACATCACCCAGCTCGGGACGGTGATGGTTCCCGTCAGCGATCAGGATCGCGCGCTCGACTTCTACGTCGGCAAGCTGGGCTTCGAGAAGAGCGCTGATAGTCCCTACGGCGCCGGCGATCGCTGGGTGGAAGTGACTCCCCAGGAAGGGCAGACCTCGTTGGCGCTCGTGCCCCCTCGAGAGGGAGAAGAGGTTGGGATCTCCACCCGCATCGCCTTCACCAGCGAGGACATCGACGCCGACTATGCCGACCTGCGTGAGCGTGGGGTAGACGTCGACGAGGAAGTCATGCGGATGGGCGACCCGGTGCCGCCGATGTTCTTCTTCCGAGACCAGGATGGCAACCGTCTGCTGATCGTCCAGCGCGGCTGAGAAGTCAGCCATGAAGGCCGTCGCGACATGGGTCGCGACGGCACTTGCAGTCTGGCGAGCGCCCGAGTCATCGCTCGTGCAGTGCCTTTGCCCGAACAAAACGACGAGAGGATCGTGATGGGAAGAATCGTGGTGACCGAGTTCGTCTCACTGGACGGTGTCATGGAGGACCCCGGCGGAGCTGAGGGCTTCAAGCACGGGGGTTGGACATTCAAGTTCGCCCGCGGGGAGGAGGGCGACAAGTTCAAGGTCGACGAGCTCACCCGTGCAGAGGCCCAACTGCTCGGGCGGGCCACATACGAAGGTTTCGCCGCCGCGTGGCCGTCGATGGAGGGACCGTTCGCCGACAAGTTCAATTCGATGCCCAAGTATGTGGTCTCCACGACACTGCAGAGTCCCGAGTGGAACAACTCGACCGTGCTCGCGGGCGAGATGTCAGAGGAAGTCGCTCAGCTGAGAGAGCGACTCCAGGGTGACATCCTCGTCGCAGGCAGCGCCCAACTCGTGCAAGGCCTACTGGAGCACGATCTCATCGATGAACTGCGCCTAATGGTCTTCCCCGTCGTCCTCGGCGAAGGCAAGCGCCTGTTCGGAACGACAAGCGACTTGAAGCGCATGCAACTCACCGACTCAACGGTGGTCGGAGACGGCATCGCCGCGCTCATCTACACCGCCGCGCCCTAAGGGTCGGCTGCTGGCAAGCCTGGCCCTCCGCATTGGCGCCCCACTGGAGCGCTCGGCTTTGCCGGCGCTCTGTGGGCGCCTGGGCGCGCTCTTGCGTGAAGGAGGCGTGGACGTCGCCATCTTCGATGTTGGCGAGTCCGATGCCAACGCCATCACGCTCGACGCGCTCGCCCGCTTGGGGTTGGTCGCGCGCCGCCACGGCTGTACGGTGAGACTAAGGTGCGCCTCCCCGGAGCTACTCGATCTGATTGCCTTCGCGGGGCTGGCGGACATCCTCCCGAGCGAGCCGAGGCGGCAGGTCGAACAGGGGGAATAGCCGCTCTGTGCTCAGGAAAAAGGTAAATTCGCCGATCCCTTCTTGGGCGGGCTCGATCACCTGCAACGCCCACGGCTCATAGCCGGAGCCATCCGCGCTGGGCTTGTACTGGCCGAAAGCCACCGATCCGCTCGGGGTGACGACGGGTAGGAGCTTCGATCCCTTACACCCGATACCCGGGCCAAACCACCAAGCCAAAATATCCTCGCGGCCACTCAACCACATGTCATACGGAGGCATCGACTGGCGAGCATCTTCTTGAATGAGCGTCGTAAGCGAATCGAGATCGTACGCCTCGAACGCCGTCACGTAGCGAGCCAGCAGCTCCTTCTGCGCAGCGTCCATACCCTCACTTGGGGCTTGCTCGGAGCTCGCATCGCTCGCCTGCAAGGTTGCGCGGGCACGCTGCAAAGCGCTGTTGATCGCCGCCGCACTCGTGTCGAGCAGCTCGGCGACCTCCTTCGCCTGCCAGTGCATCACCTCGCACAACAGCAGGGCCGCGCGCTGGCGAGGTGCCAAGCGCTGCAGCGCGGCCACGAACGCCAAGCGCACCGTCTCGCGCTCGATCGCGGCTTGCTCCGGATCGTCACTGGAGGGCAGCATGTTCGCGGGGATCGGCTCGATCCAGGTCACCTCCGCCAACGTGTTCAGATTGCTCTCCTCCGGCGTCTGGGCACTGCCCAAATCCATCGGGCGGGCGCGTCGGGCGCGACCGGCGGTCATGTCGAAGCAGACGTTCGTCGCGATTCTGTACAGCCACGACCGCAGCCCTGAGCGACCTTCAAAGCGCGCGTATCCCCGCCAGGCCCGCAGCATCGTCTCCTGCACCGCGTCCTCGGCCTCGAAAGGGGAGCCCAACATCCGATAGCAGTAGCCAGTCAGCTCGCGACGATAGTGCTCCAACTGCTGCTCGAGCTGATCGGGCGCGACGGTCGAGGCGGGCTCTGCCACGACGATCATGTTAGGCGACGACGCGTCCCGCCCCCGTTTAGGAGAGAATCCGCGCGATGCACGTAACCGCCAAGGCCGACTACGCCGTTCGCGCTGTCGTGGAGCTGGCCGGCTCCAGCCAGGAAGCGCCCCGCAAGGTCGATCAACTCGCCCAAGCGCAACAGATCCCGCTCTCATTCCTGGAGAACATCCTCACCCAGCTTCGCTCCTCCGGCTTGGTTCGCTCCCAACGCGGCCCCGAGGGCGGCTACTGGTTGGCCCAGCCGGCCGAGGAGATCAACCTCGCCCAGGTGATCCGAGCCGTCGACGGGCCTCTGGTGGGCGTGCGCGGACAGCGACCGGAGGAGGTCGAGTACGTCGGTTCGGCCGAGTGCCTGCAACAGGTATGGCTCGCTCTACGTGCCAACCTACGTAAGGTCTTGGAGCACGTCACCGTTGCCGACGTCGCCTCGGGCAAGCTGCCCAAGGAGATCGTTTCCCTGACCAAGCAAGAGGAAGCCTGGGAAACCCGCTAGCGGCCCGCTGGGCGGCGCGAGGCTGTGTCCTCGGTCGCTCATGTGCGGAGCACATTTCGCTCCCTGCGTCCTTGCCTCGCTCGCCCAGCGGCCCGCTAGACGCTGACGGGCTGGGGGTAAAGGGTGGTTCAGGCGAAGACGCGCGGGGGAGGTAGACGAGCCGCCAGGATCTGGCCCTCGGTCAACTCCAGCTGGGCGGCTGTCTCGCGTGTGACTTGAGCCCATACGTCGCGGCCGTCGGGCAGGGTCAGCTCGACGCGCACCTCGAAACCGAGGTGCACCACGCGGCGCACGAGTGCCTCCACGGTTCCGTCTGAGTAAAGGTCTTGGCCGCCCTCCAGGATCTGGATGTCGTGGGGGCGCAAGAGAGCGTTGCCCAAGCGGTTGACCGGACCGATGAATGACATCACGAACTCGTTGTTGGGGTGCTCATACAATTCGTGAGGAGTGCCCGTCTGCTCGACGCGTCCTCCGTTCATGACCACGATCTGGCCCGCCACGTCCATCGCCTCCTCCTGGTCGTGAGTCACGAAGATCGTGGTCACGTGGATCTCCTCATGCAATCGCCTCAACCACTCGCGTAGCTCGCCTCTCACTTGTACGTCGAGCGCCCCGAAAGGCTCGTCCAACAGCAGTACCTCTGGCCGCGGCGCTAGTGCGCGCGCGAGCGCCATCCGCTGCAATTGGCCACCCGAGAGCTGGGAGGGGTAGCGCTTGGCCAAGCCGTCCAGGCGCACCAGACTGAGCAGCTCCTCCACCCGCTCCTTCACTTCGTTCTTGGGGGCACGACGCACGGTCAGGCCGAAGGCGACGTTGTCATAGACAGTCATGTGCTTGAACGGGGCATAGTGCTGGAAGACGAAGCCCACGCCCCGCGTGCGCGTGGGCGCCTGCGTGAGGTCTTGGCCTCCTATCGAAACGCTGCCTTCGTCCGGTGTCTCAAGGCCCGCGATGATGCGCAGCAAGGTCGACTTGCCGCCGCCGCTCGGGCCGAGCAGTGCCATCAGCGCGCCGTCGCGCACCGTCACGCTCACATCGTCGAGCGCGACGAACTCGCCGAAGCGCTTGGTCACTTTGTTGACTTCGATTGCCATCAAACCACCTCGTCTCGATGTGTTCGTCTTGCGAGCAGGTTCATGCCAAGCAAGGTCGCAAAAGCCAGTAGCGCGAGCACGACCGCTGCCGCATAGGCACCCGTCGTGTCGAAGTTCTCGAAGCGATCCTGCACATACAAGGGCAGCGTCTGGGTTTGTCCCTCCAAGCGCCCGCTCACGATGCTCACTGCCCCAAACTCGCCGAGCGCCCGGGCGGTGGTGAGCACGACCCCGTAAACGACGCCCCACCTGATCGCAGGCAGGGTGACCTTGCGAAAGGTCTGCCACGCATTCGCGCCAAGTGTCGCCGCGGCCTGCTCGGCGTCTGTCCCGAGCTCATGCAGAACCGGCACAGTCTCGCGCGCCACGAACGGCAGCGACACGAAGGCAGTGGCGAGCACCATCCCAGGGATCGAGAAGATCACCTCGATGCCGTGGGCGCTCAGCCAGTTTCCGAACCAGCCGGTACGCCCATACAAGAGCACGAGCGAGAGGCCCACCACCACCGGAGAGATGGCGAAGGGGAGGTCCAAGATCAAGCCGAGCAGCCATTTGCCGCGAAAACGCCCCCGCTCGATCAAGAGCGCAATCCCGATACCGAACACGGTGTTCAAAGGGACCACGATCGCCACCAGCTCGACAGACAGCCAAAATGCGTGCATCGCGTTGGGCTGGGTCACCGCGTTCCAGACAGGTGCCAACCCGTGTTCGAAAGTCCTGTAGAAGATCATCGCCACGGGCGCGCCCAGCAGCGCAAGTAGGTAGCCCAGCGCCACGAAGCGCAGGCCCAGCCGTCTGGCGGTCTTGGCCGCCTCGCTGTCGTGATCCCGTGCGCGCCCGGGCTCGCTCGAGCGAGCGTGCGGCGCGGCCGATCGACCGATTACGGCTGTCTCACCTGTCGACATCGTTCGCCTTCGATGGTGGCGGAGGGGCCTTAAAGCACATGGCGCGAACCCCTGCGCGAAAGCCAAGTCATCCCGCCGAGCACTATCAGTGCGCACACAAGCAGTACGACCGACACCGATGCCGCGGCCGACACGTTGTCGTTCTCGACCTGGTTGAAGATGTAGACGGAGCCCACTTCGGTCTTGAAGGGCAGGTTGCCCGAGATCAGCACGACCGATCCGAACTCACCAAGCGCTCGTGCGAAAGAGAGTGCCGCTCCCGAGAGAATGGCGGGGGTCAGGTTGGGCAGGACGATCCGTCTGAACACCGTCAACCCGCCGGCCCCCAAGGAGTTTGCCGCTTCCTCCATCGAACCGTCCAGCTCCAACAGGACCGGTTGCACCGAGCGCACCACGAACGGCAATGTCACGAACAGCAGGGCCAACCCGACGGCTGCCCTGGTGAAGGTGATGTCGATACCGGTTGGTCCCCCCTTGCCATAGAGGGCAAGCAGGACCACGCCGGCGACCACGGTAGGCAGGGCGAAAGGCAGGTCGATCAGTGCGTTGACCACGCTCTTGCCCGGGAACTCGTCACGGACGAGCACCCACGCGATCAAGGTGCCGAACAGGGCGTTGATCGCGACCACGATCGCCGAGACGATTAGGGTCAGCTTCAGTGCGGCTACAGCCTCCGGGCTCGAAACCGCATGCCAGAAGGCGGTCGTCCCGCCCTTGGTGGCGCTGTCGAGCAGGGCCGCAATGGGCAGCAGGACGAGCACCGACAGGTACACACCGAGCAGTCCCGCGCCAAGCGCTGTACCGGCGCGACCGCGCAAACGTCCGCGTCCGATTCCGTCGGGGCCACCCTGGCCAGATCGACCCTGTGAGCGCCGGCCGAACGACAGTCCGCGCCGGCCCTGCCCGCCGACGGCGGGAGGGGCTAGCGCTTGCGATGCCGGCTCAGGGCTCATTTGCTGGTGGACACCCCCAGCGATTCCTCGATCTTGGTGACGATCCCGGCGGTGCCTTCGGTTTCGAAGAATTCCTTGTCCACCTTGCTCCAACCGCCAAGATCGTCGATCGTGAACAGTCCGGCGGGGGTCGGGAACTCACCAGGCTTGGCCACGCCTTCGATTACCGGCCTGTAGCCGTTTTCCGCCCAGATCTTCTGGCCGGCGGGGGAGAGCAGATAGTTGACGAACTTCTGCGCCCCAGCCGTGTTCCCGTTGTTGACGATCGCGATCGGGTTCTGGATCAGGATCGTGTACTTGGGGATCACATATTCGATCGGCGAGCCCTTCTTCTGATCGGAGATCGCCTCGTCCTCGTAGTCGATCAAGGCATCGCCGCGCCCAGCAAGGAACGTTTGCAAGGCGTTGCGCGCAGAGCTGTCCTGGCTGACCACGTTGTGGAACAGTTGCTTCAGGTAAGCCTCTGCTTCTGCAGGCGTCTTGCCTTCCTTGATCTGGGCCCCATAGGCAGCCATGATGTTCCAGCGTGCGCTGCCCGAGGTGAACGGGTTGGGGGTCACGACACCAACGCCTGGCTTGACGAGGTCACTCCAGCTGGTGATGTGCTTCGGGTTGCCCTTGCGCACAATGATTACCGCGACCGAGTTGGTCACGAAGCCGTGCGTAGCGTTCTGATTCCAGTCCGAGGAAACAAGGCCCGCCTTCACCAAACGCGTCACATCTGGTTCCAGGGAGAAATTCACGACATCCGCTTTCAGACCAGCAGCAACCGCCCTGCTCTGGTCTCCCGAGGGACCGTAAGACTGGTTGAACTTGATCCCCTTGCCTTCGCTTGTGGCCGTGAACGCGGGGATCAGGTCGGCGTATGCGCCCTGCGGTGTGGAGTAAGCGACCAGCGTGACTTCTTTGCTGTCGGTAGAAGAACCGCACGCGAGCAAACCGAATGTCACCGCCCCCAGCGCGATCAGCGAGAGGGTGGAGCGACCGGTTCGACGGACCAACAAGGACGGACGGGTGCGTTTGCGCATAGCCACTTTCTGCATCGGAGACATGAAGATGAGCAACGCAGTCTAACACCACAAACCAGATCAGGATTAGCGATTTAGTTTGAGATTCAGCGACTGCGGCGGACGCCAACAGAGGCGAGCACCGCATCGACGCAAGCGCGCTGCACGCGCTGCGCGTCGATCCCAAACGGCTCGGGGATACCGCCGCCGGTCGTGCGCACGCCGACGCCGATGCGCGCGAGCTGCATCGTGCCGAGTGTCTGGGCGTACAGCTGGTCGGCCGTGAAGTCTGGATCCTCGACCTCGAAAACACCCTGGGCGGCGCCCTCGGTAAGGATCTTCGACAACTTCCCCAAGCAGGACGCCATGTTCTGGCCGAGGCGGATCCAGGTGGCGTCGGAGATCGTCTCGCGCAACTCCTCGCCCGAGCGGCGCATCAAAGACAGGCCGCAATCCAGGAAAGCGGGATGCTCAAGGCAGAAGTCTGTGTAGCGCACCAAGCCCTCCTCCAGGCGTGCCACCGGATCGAGCTCCAGCGGCACGTCATCCAAGCGCTCGGCCAAGTCGGCCAAGTAGCTGGAGAGGGTCAGTACGTACAGCTCCTCCTTGGAAGAGAAGTGCCTGTAGATGAGGGCCTTGTTGATCCCCACCGCACGCGCGATGCTCTCGATTGGTGCGTCCTGCAGGCCGCGTTCGTCGAACAGCAAGCGTGTGGCCGCGATGATCTCGCGCTCACGCTCTCTGCGAAGAGAGGCACGGCTTGGACGAGACTCTTGATAGCTGGGTGCGCTGGCCATCTTCTCCCGACTATATCGCGAATGTAAACGCCGTTCAATCTCGCATTTGACAACCGTTTACGCTTTGCTAGCATGGAATCTGTCGAGCTGTGGCCCGTCCGTCTTTGCTCGACCCCGGTATCTGCTTTCGCTTTAGCGTCAGAGTCGGGGTAAAGGCGACTCGGCTTGCGGGCCGGAACGCCGCGTAATCATTCGATTTCAGTCGCACCACGTCACCGAGCCAGAAAAGGAGCTTCCGTCCCATGTCAGCAACCGACGTAACCGCCAGCGAGGCAACCGAGGCCGCCGAGGCTGCCGTCGAGGCGATCACGAGCGCGGCCGGCAAAGACGTCGCCTTCTCGATGGCTTTGAGCCAAGACCAGAAGGACATTCGCGATTGGGTTCATGGCTTCGCGGCAGACGTGATGCGCCCGGCGGCACACGAGTGGGACGAGAAGGAGAAGACCCCGTGGCCGATCATCGAAGAGGCAGCCAAGATCGGCCTGTACGGCTTCGAGGGGCTCGCCCAGTTCTTCGCTGACCCCACGGGCCTGACTTTGCCGATCGTCAACGAGGAGCTGTTCTGGGGCGACGCCGGGATGGGTATGGCGATCATGGGCACCTCGCTCGCGGTAGCCGCGATCTTCGGACAGGGCACCGGCGAGCAGATCGGCGAGTGGATTCCGCGCTGCTTCGGTACGCCCGAGGACATCAAGGTTGCTGCGTTCTGTTCCTCCGAGCCAAATGCCGGCTCTGACGTGAGCGCTGTGCGCACCAACGCGAAGTACGACGAGGCCACCAAAGAGTGGGTGCTCAACGGCCAGAAGGCGTGGGCCACCAATGGCGGCATCTCCGACGTTCACGTCGTGATCGCCACCGTCGACCGCGAGCTGGGCTCGCGCGGCCATGCGGCCTTCGTGGTGCCGATGAGCGAAGCCAAGGGCATCTCCGAAGGCGCCAAGGTCTCAAAGCACGGCCTGCGCGCCTCGCACACCGCCGACGTGTATCTCGACGATTGCCGTATTCCCGAGAACTACGTGCTCGGCGGCAAGGAGAAGCTTGACGAGCGTCTTGCCCGCGCGAAGGAGGGCAAGAAGAACAAGTCGAACGCTTCGATGGCCACTTTCGAGGCTTCTCGACCCACGGTCGGCTCGCAGGCTCTGGGCATCGCCAGGGCAGCCTACGAGTACTCGCTGGACTACGCTAAGGAGCGCGAACAGTTCGGTAAGAAGATCATCGAGAACCAGTCGATCGCCTTCACCTTGGCGCGCATGAAGATGGAGATCGACGCCGCCCGCCTGCTCGTGTGGCGTGCTTCCTGGATGGGTCGCAACCAGGTGCCCTTCGAGAACGCCGAGGGCTCGATGTCAAAGCTGAAGTCCGGCGAGGTCGCCGTGTGGGTGACCGAGCGCGCGATCCAGATCCTCGGAGGCAATGGGTACACGCGCGAGTTCCCGGTTGAGCGCTTCCACCGCGACGCCAAGATCTACGACATCTTCGAGGGCACGGCCGAGATCCAGCAGCTCGTGATCTCGCGCGCGATCTCGGGAATGCACATCAAGTAGAGCGCTGGCCCCGCGTGCCGGTCACGCGGGGCCAAACGTCAGGCGGGGCTATAGGCGAGTACGAGCGCCTTGGCTGCGCCTTGGACGGTTTCATAGACATGCGGCACGTCCGCTGGAAACGAAGCGTAGTCGCCTGCATTCAGCTCGCTGATGCGCTCCACTGGTCCTAGGATCATCTTGCCGTGAAGGACCAACACCTGCGAGCGCGACCCCGTACTGCGCGGATCGCCCTTATGCGTGTAGCCGGCCGGCAGGCTCAACTCGAACAGCTCGGCGTGTCCGTTGGGGGTGGTTGCCTCGAGCACACGCAAGCCGGCTCGGTCCACAGCCTGGGAACCGTCGACCGCGCGCACGACCCTCATCTCGCCGGCTGCTGCCGATTCGAGCAGCTCGCCTATCGAGACGCGCAATGCGGTCGCGAGGGTAGTGAGGGTGTCGATCGTGGGATTGGCGCTGCCCCTTTCGATGCCCGACAAAGTGGCCTTGCTCATCGAGGTAGCCCGCGCCAGTTCGGAAAGTGACAGGCGACGTGCCACTCGTAGACGGCGCAAGTTGCCCGCTAGGTGAGATCGCACTGTTTCGCTAGTCATTCGGTGTATCATAATGAACGTTTCGTTCATTGTACTGCACCCGAAGAAAGCGAAGCCCCAATGGCGCAAGCGACGTTCTATTTCGACCTCGGATCGCCGTTTGCGTATCTCACGGCCGAGCGTATACACGAAGTCATGTCCCCCTCAATCGTCTGGCAGTCGGTGTCGCTAGGCGCCTTGTTCAAGCTGAATGGTCGCTCCTCGTGGGCACTCGGGGAGCCGGAGGTCCGGCAGGCCGGCATGGTTGAGGTGGAGCGTCGTGCGCACCTGTATGGGCTGGCGCCCATGCGCTGGCCAGACCCTTGGCCAAGCAACTATCTGATGGCTATGCGCGCCGCCACCTTCGCCTATCGCGTCGGGCGCGGCCGCGAGTTCACAGTCTTGGCCTTTCGACGCGCTTTCCGGGAGGGCGCCGACCTCAGCATCCCCGCCAACGTCCTCCAGGCGGCGGCTGATGCCGGTCTTGACCCGGGGGAGACGGAGGCGGCGACACAGGACCCATCGATCAAGCTCGCCTTGCGGCAAGCCACCGATGCCGCGCACGTCCTCGGTGTGTTCGGTGTGCCAACCGTCGCGGTCGGTGAGGAATTGTTCTGGGGCGACGATCGACTAACCGACGCCGCGCACTGCCTCCAACAGGCCGCGAGCTAACCGCAGAAGTCGGCGTCCTACCAGGCCTGTGTGGTACCGCAGTGCGGGCACCGCACGCTGGTCGAGACCGGTGCGATAAAGAAGAAACCACACGAGCACGGGTAGCACGCTTCATCGATCGGCCCGCCGGCATCCCGGTTGCGCCGGACCGCGATGTCGGTCGCCGTGGCGGGAGAGGAGGCCTGCTCGTGTTGACGCCAGGCTGTCAGTGGATGTAGAAGGCTTGCTCTCATCGATCTCTATCTCTTATGACGCGCCAGATGCCCAAAGGTTTCGGTGTCGAACCGATATTTCCTGGCCGGCCGACCAAGACCGAAGTTGCCCCGGACGCGGGCGCGCTCGAGTGGTGTGGTCACTGCTGGGGCGGGAGTCCGGGCGCTTCTGTGATAATCAGCGCCGATGAACCCCGCCCGTAAGCGAACGGTGCGGTTGGTAGTAGCCCTGAGCGCGGCCGTGATCCTGGCGAGTGCCCTGATCTACACCAGCTTCAGTGCCGCCAGCCCGACCGTCACGCCGAGTCAGCTCGTGCACGAAGCTCTACCGGGACACGCCTACCAGCTCACTGGCAAGGTCAAGCCCGGCTCCGTGCACCACGAAGAGCAGACGCTCTACTTCAGCATCCAGGACCGCACGGGTGAAGCCTCGGTCCCGGTCAGCTATACCGGCGAGGTGCCCGGTCCCTTCCGCGAAGGACGCGAGGTGATCGTGACCGTCGAAAAGCACGGGACACGGTATGTGGGCCAGCAGGACTCCTTGATCACCAAGTGCCCCTCCAAGTACAAGGAAACTCCGAGCAACACGACGAGCTCCTGATGGCCCTGCTTGGCGGCGCATGTCTGGTTCTGGCGCTTGGTGTGTGCGTGTACGGGATCTGCGCCTCGATCTACGGCGTGCGGGCGCACCGGCCCGAGTTCTCGGAGTCCGGACGACGCGCTGTATACGCCTTGGCGAGCATTCTCACGGTCGCCTTCCTGGTGCTCGAGCTGGCGTTCCTGCGTAACGACTTCAGCTTCAACACCGTCGCCGACACCTCAAGCACGACGACGCCGACCTTCTACAGGGCGGCAGCGGTGTGGTCTTCCCAGGAAGGCTCTCTGCTGCTGTGGGCATGGCTGCTGTCGCTGTGGTCGAGCCTCGTCCTGTTCTTGACGCGCAAGCGCATGTGCGAGGTAAGCGCGTACGCCACAGCGATCCTGCTCGGCTTCGGCGGTTTCTTCATCTCCTTGATGATCTTCTATGCCACGCCCTTCGCCACGACCAACCCGGCGCCCGTCAACGGCGTGGGACTCGACCCGCTCCTGCGCCATCCGAGCATGATGATCCATCCGCCGATGCTCTACTCGGGCTACACCTTGTGCATCGTGCCGCTCGCTTTTGGCATGGGGGCGCTGCTCGCCCGCAAAGTCGATGCCGAATGGATCAGGGCCACGCGCCGCTTCGCGTTCGCTGCCTGGCTGTTCCTCGGCGTCGGCATCATGCTCGGCGCGCGCTGGTCCTACTCGGAGCTTGGCTGGGGCGGCTACTGGGGTTGGGACGCGGTCGAGAACGCCTCCCTGATGCCTTGGCTCACAGGCACCGCCTTCCTGCACTCGTTGATGATCCAAGAGAAGCGGGGGATGCTGAAGGTGTGGAACGTGTCCTTGGTGCTGGCCACCGGCACGCTGGCGATCATGGGCACGTTCCTGGTACGCAGCGGCGTTCTCAGCTCGATCCACGCTTTCGGGGGCGCCACGCTTGGAGTGCCTTTCGTCGTCTTGATCGGCGTCCTCATCATCGGGTCTATCTACCTGGTCAGCTCACGCCGGGAGATGCTGCGCAGCGAGCATCGCTTGGACTCCCTGCTCTCGCGCGAGTCGGTCTTCCTCGCCAACAACGTGGTCCTCGTGGGGCTCTGCTTCGTGATCTTCTGGGGCACCTACTTCCCACTGATCTCCGAAGCGCTCACCGGCCATGAGTCATCGGTCGGCCCGCCCTGGTTTGACCGCTACACGGTGCCGCTTGCACTAGTCCTGGTCTTGCTGAGCGGGATCGGTCCCGTCATCGCATGGCGCAAGGCGACGTTGGCCAATGCACGTCGCAATTTTATGGTCCCGGTCCTAGCGGCCCTGATCACGTTGACGGTGTTGCTCCTGGCGGGTGTCAGCGCCGGCAAACCGCTCGCAATCGCGATGTTCTGCTGTGCGGCCTTTGTCGTAGGTAGCGTCGGCCAGGAGTACTGGCGCGGCGTGCGAGTGCGCAGGGCGATCGCCGGTGAGCCGACCCCGACCGCGCTCGTGGCGCTTGTCAAGCGCAACCGCAGGCGCTACGGCGGCTACGTCGTCCATATCGGGATCGCGGTCCTGTTCGTGGGCGTGGCCGCTTCCTCGTCCTTTCAGCATGTCTCCGAGCTGAGCCTTTCGCCGGGACAATCGACCAAGGTAGGTGCCTACAAGGTCCGCTATATACGCCCGACCGCCACGATCACCTCTCAGTCCGACACGGCCCACACCGGCGCCACGATGAGCCTCGGCGCCACGCTCGACGTGAGCAAGGGGGGCAAGCATGTCGCCACGCTCTCGCCGAGCGAGGGCTTCTATGACTCGGGCGACCCGAGCGAAGGCTCGGTCAGTCACCTGATCGGTGGCCAAGCAGTCAGCCACGTGAGCATGAACTCAGGAGTGACGCGCGACGTGTGGAGCGCGATCGCGCCCGACATCAGCACTCCGCGCTTGCAGCGGATAATGACGATCGCCAACAGGACGATCCCCTATATCCGTCCCGACGAGGGCATGATCGCCCTGGCTGTGCTCGAGCGCGAATACTTGAAGGCACCTCCGCCGGCCCAGTTCAAGCTGATCGTCTCGCCCTTGGTCCTGTGGATCTGGATCGGTGGCGGCATCGTCTTGGGTGGCAGTCTGATCGCACTATGGCCAGCGCCCAGCGCAGTCCGCCGACGGGTGAGCGTGCGAGCGCGCAGCCGCGCCGCGCGGGGCCTTGCGCGCGCTTGAAGGCGGATGAGCGCCTTGGTCGCTGTTCTGACGCTTGTCCTGCTCGCAGCCGTGATCGCGGTCGTGAGTAGACCTCTGTTCACGGCACGTACTCCCCACGATCCAAGTGAGCTGGACGATTCGCCGGCGCCCGCGCGCACGGAGCTGGAGGTCGCACGAGAGGCGAAGTACCGTGAGATCCGTGATGCCGAGCTCGACTATCGCACGGGCAAGCTCTCCCCCGAGGACTACGAGGCTGTCAACGGTGCCCTACGTGCCGAGGCGGTGGAGATCCTCGATCGACTGCTCGCGCTCGACGGCGAGCGCGAGGAGTCAGACGGAGATTGACGGCACGACGGGGAGGAGGAGCGGGGCACCGATCCCCCGAAGTAGGCTCGGTGAGCCTACTGTCAAGATTTCTCGAGCTTCTGCATCCCTTGCATGCCGCTCGCCGGTTTGCGTGGTCCCGGCCGGGGTTTCTTGAGCCACTTCTAGATCCTGTGCACGCCGCTTGCCGGCGTGTGCACCCTCTACCAGGGTTTCCTGAGCAGCAGGATCGTGTTCAAGGCGAACAGGATCGCGAAGCCGACCGTCCAGCGGTTGAGATTGCGCTCGACCATCGAGCCACCGCCGAGCGGGCCTTGACCGCTGCCGACGCCGAACGCGCCCGACAGCCCGGAATCCTTACCCGAGTGCATCAGCACCAAGAAGATGAGGCCGGCCGCGATAAAAACCTGGATAACCGAGAAGATTGCTTCCATCGGTCAAGCGTAGCTTCTTTTGCAAGCAAGCGTGCGCAAAGTCGGCCAATTCGGCCAGGTTTGAGGCTGACGCCTCGGGCATCTGTACAGTCCGGTCGCTCTCCCGCTGTGGTGGTTTCCATGCCCATTTATCCGGCGATCGCGCCGTTCGATCGCAAATCCGATTACGAATCCTTTACCAAGGCATGCTTCCCTGCCGATATGAATTGCGTCAGGGGGCGCTCGGGCGTTTTGGGTGTCCTGCTCCAACGCGACCATGGGACGAGACCACAATGAGCAGGGGCCAGGTATGTCAGGCGTGAATGACGCTCGCGCGGAGGCGTCTGAGGGCGTGCCCAAGGGCGCGCCTGTATGGATGCGCCGGGCGATCCTCTCGGCGTTGGCGGGCGGCGGTTTGACCGCAGCAGGTCTCGGCGGGCCATTGTCGGGAGGCGCGCTTGCCGCCGACCCCCAGGTCAGTACTGGCCCTGCGACCGAAACCTCGACCACGCCCGCGCCGGAAGCACCCGTCCAGTCGACAACTAGCACCACGACCACGACTCCCGCCCCGTCTGAAACGACGACGGCTTCCACTCCGGTGGCGAGTACCCCGCCGACAACCCAAAGTACGCCTACCCAGACCACCACCTCGAGCACGACCACGCCCTCCAGCACCCAGACGGCGCCAACGAGTACGCCGTTGCCCTCACACCGCGTCAAGGCTCCGCGAGTTGTCGTCCAGCGCACCCAGCAGTCCAGCGAAGGCGCTCAGACCACGACGACCGCCGCCACGACCACCCCTGCGACGGCGACATCCCCCGCGAAGGGTTCGGGCAACATCGCAGTGGCCCCACAGTTGGCTGCGGCTCAGCAGAGTGCGCTCGCAGCGGCGATCGCCGGCTCGGCCGCCTCCGCGCGGGCGCTTGACTTCTACCGCATCCCGTTGTTCCTGCTTCCGATCTACCAGGCGGCCGCGGTCCAATACGGCGTGCCTTGGCCCGTGCTGGCGGCTATCAACGAAGTGGAGACCAATTTCGGAACCGATCTTTCGGTGTCTACGGCAGGGGCTGTCGGGTGGATGCAGTTCATGCCCGAAACCTGGCTGCAATATGGGGTAGACGCTTTGGGCGCGGGCTACGCAGACCCGTACAACCCGGTCGACGCGATTTTCGCGGCGGCACGCTATTTGCATGCGGCGGGCGCCTCAACCAACCTGCGTTCGGCGATCCTTGCCTACAACCATTCCGAAGCCTACCTCGAATCGGTGCTGCTCCGCGCGCGTCTGTTCGCCAGCTACCCCCCATCAGTGATCGCCACTCTGACGGGACTCACCGAGGGGAGTCTGCCCGTCACAGGTGCGATTCTCAGCCCAACAGCGAAGATCCCCCAGGGCGTCTTGGCTCCCTCGCCCGCCGGCGCTGCCAGCGACACTGCGGGCGCTGCCGCGAGCCAATCCGGCACCTCCACGCCATCCACTGCCAGCAGCCAGGCCGCCCATGCCGCCGCTCTTCCCGGCGCGACGCCGGCTCCGTCTCCGGCCGCCAGTGCCGCTCGCGCCGAAAGGGCTTTGAATGCCGCGGCGCCGGCTTCTCAGCTGTCTGAGCTGCTCGGGCGCGAAAAGGCGCCCGTGGTCGCGGTCGAGGATGGTCGCATCGTCGGGATCGGCGCGTCACGCAAGCTCGGTCACTATGTGGTGCTGCGCGACACCTATGGAGACCTGTTCACCTATGCGGGCCTCGGCAGCATCGCGCCGCGCTACCGCCTGCCCAAGCCGACCCAGGTGAAGGTACCGACAGGCTCCCTCCCCAGCGGCGAATCGGCCAGCGACCCCACTCCTAAGCAGGCTGCCACCGCCGGGCGCCAACTGCCCGTCACTTTGCACGTGGCCAAAAAGCAGAAGGGCGCTCAGGCCAAACTCAAGCAAGCGGCCTCCTCAGCGAGCGCCACGGGCCAGGTAGCGGACGCCGGTAGCGAACAAGCGGCGGCCGCCGGCAAGGTGCGAATCTTCGCGCACCCGGGTAACCCCGATGCGCTCGCTGCCGCTCGGATCGGGGCTATGAGGCACCCGGACACACGCGGTTGGATGAAGCTTGCTCGCGGCTCGGTAGTGGCTCAAGGCACAGTGCTTGGTCATCTTGGCGAGGGTGGCGAAACCAAGCAGGCGAGTATGCGCTTTGCGATTCGCCCGGCCGGCGCCCAGAGCGCCATCGACCCGCAGCCGATCCTCGCCAACTGGCGCCAGCTCGACGTAGCGCTCCATCCCCAAGGCTCCAAAGACGGACCCGTGCTCGACGGGGCGACAGCAAGCGATGCCTTCCTGCTCTCCCAGCCCGAACTGGAGCGCGCCGTACTGGCTGACCCGGGTATCGAGCTGGGTCACTGCGACCGTACGCAGGTGGCCTCAGGCAAAGTGAGCCGTCAAGCCCTCGCCCTGCTCGTGTTCTTCTCGCGCAGCGGGCTAAAGCCGACGGTAGGAGAGCTGCGCTGTGGGCACATCGCATCGACTCCAAACGGCCCACGGACGGTCTTTCCGACCGCCGGCACGCTCGATATCGCGGCCATCAACGGCATCCCGATCGCCGGCCACCAAGGAGCGGGAACAGTCACCGACATCACGATCCGTACGCTGTTGACGCTTGGGCACAAGTTCGCGCCCAAGCGGATCGTCAGCTTGATGAAGTATCCAAGTGCGCCCAGCACGGTCGCCCTACCCGATCACTCCACCTACATTCAAATCGAGTTGCCCCGCCACATCGCCAAAGCGAAGGTCAGCAAGACCGCGAGCGCCAAAACCTCCGGCTCGACCGCGTCTGGCAATACATCCAGCGCAACTGCTCCGGCCAACCTCGTCTTGAACTCAGTCGAATGGCAGCGGTTGATCGGTCAGGTGGGGACTTTGCAACAGCCCCACGTGCCACGCAAGCCGACCTCCGCGGCGATTCGGGACAAGCCCACCCTCCCGGGCAACGGCGGGTCCAGTGCCCGCACGTTGCCCTAGAGCCTCTAGTGAGAGGCTTCCGCGCTCTTGGTCGTGCCACTTGCGGATGGGGCTGGCGCGCCGGCCGCTCCGTTAGCGCCTTGAGGTTGCCGGAGCGCGCCGACCAGGCTTGCTCGACACTTCAACGTGGCTGTCCTGAACTTGGCGCTAGATGTATCGATGCCCTTCGTGCTGAAGATCGGCCCGTTGCCGGACGTATTCGGAGCAGGGATGGCAATGCCGTTCTGGCGCAGGCAGGCTGCATACTTAGTGAGTGCTGCCCTGAAGGCCGGGCTGTTGGCGCGGCGGCCGCCGGGCCTGCCGGTTTGTCCGAAGCGGGCTCCAAAGTTATCGCCGCCACACTTCTTTAGAACGGCTTCGAATTGGGCTCGGGTCATGCCCTTTGGCAGCGCCGATCCGCGGCCGGCACCGGGAAAGCCACCGCCGGGAGCGCCTGAGCCGGGGGTTCGCTGGGGGAGCGTCACGCCGTTCTTTTGCAGGCATTCACGGATTGCTCCGAAGCGCTTGCCCACCGCTCCGGGCGCAGCGCCTTGGGGAGACGACCCGCCTGTAGAAGTCGCGCCTGTAGAACTGGTGCCGGTGGAAGTGGTGCCCGTGGAGCCTGTCGTGGCGGTGGTGGCGGCGGCGGCGGCGGTGGCTGCCGCGTTTGAGGAGTTCCCCGACGAGCCGCCGCAGGCGGTCAAGCCCAGGCAGGCAAGCACCAGAATCGCGAATACACCAGGCGCCCGTTTGCGCGCCAAGGCTCGACACCCCGCCCTGTCATTCCCCTTGGAAGGGCGCGTAGGGGGTGTGCTCTGCATGGTGTCCACACTTTTGAGCGGACGTGGAACATCCTCGAAGTTGGGCATCGAACTCCTCATTTGCCGATCTATTGGTGGATGAACTGTCGCATGTCTACTTTCCAAACAACGCTGGTTCGCCGCTCGACCCTGCGGTCCCGCCGCCCGAACTCGCTCCACTGCCTTGCGCGCCTCCCGAGCCGCGCTGCAGGCCACCGCCGAAGAGAGCGCCCAAACCGCCGCTTGCGCCGGCTTCGCTGACACGGATCGATTCGGCCTGAACGGAGCCGTTGACGCTTGCGCTGCCGGTCACAATCACGGTTTCCCCGGGATGGATGCCTTTGACGTCGGACTTCACCGTCTTGCTCACCGTCGATGCGTCCGAAGTCTTGACCTTGACGGTATTGCCTTCCGTATTGGTCACATACAGGGTGGAGCCAGATACGTAGGCGACCTGTCCGACCGTCGCGCCAAGGCCGCCCGCGCCGCCGGTGCCGCCGGCCCCGAACAAGCTCGCGGCGCGTCCGCCGCCACTACCCGCGTTCGCCCCGGCCGCGCTCGAGCTTGAGCCGCCCGCGCTGGCGCCTGAACCGCCGCTCGCGGCACGCAAGGAGGCGAAGCGCGAGGCGAAGCCAGAGGAGCCGGCGGACGAACCAGAGGAGCTCTGGCCCTTCTCCACGAGCACGCCCCCGATGAAGCCGCAGGCGATCAGAAGCACTCCCGTCAAGGCAAGCGGGATCGGAGTCAACAACCGCCGGCGAGGTCTACGCGGCAGTTCAGGCTCGACGGGCTCCTCCAGCCACGGCTCATGCTGTTCGACTGTGGCTTGCTCAGTGGACATCGCGGACTCCTCTTGGGGGGGACTATCACTCAAAACGCAGTGCCTCTATCGGTCTAAGCGAGGCTGCGCGCGCGGCTGGGTAGGTGCCAAAGAACAGGCCTGAAAGGGCTGCGGCGCCGAACGCCAGGAAGATCGAATAGGTGGCGATCTCGGGGTGCACACCGGCGATTTCAAACTGGCTGCCGACTACGCCCACCAAGACGCCGGTGAGGCCGCCGATCAAGGACACCAGTACCGCCTCGCACAAGAACTGGGTAAGGATGTCGCTCCGTCTAGCCCCGATCGCCTTGCGGATCCCGATCTCACGGGTGCGCTCGGTGACGCTGACGAGCATGATGTTCATGACCCCGATTCCGCCCACCAAGAGGGAGATCGCGGCGACCTCACCGAGGAGAGTCGTGAACACGCTGCTGGTGGAATTCGAGGTTTCCAAGAGCGAGCCTTGATTGAGGACCTGGAAGCCCGGTTCGGCCGTGTCGGTGATTTTGTGGCGTTCCTCGATGATCGTGCTCACCTGCGCTTCGGCTGCGTTGAGCGAGGACTGCGAGGTGGCCTGCACGGTAATCGAATCGATCGGCCCAACACCACTTAGGGCGCTTTGGGTGGTGGTGATTGGAGCCATCACAACATCGTCCTCGTTGACCGCACCACTCGCGCCCTTTGAAGCGAGTACGCCCACAACTTCGAAATTGCTGCCATTGACCTTGATCGTCTGCCCGACCGCGCTCTGGCCTGCGAACAGTTCTTCGACGACGCTCTGTCCGATCACGACCACACGCTTGTGGGCGCTCACATCGGCCGAGGTGAAAGAGGCACCTTCGGAGATTTTGTAGCTGTGGGCTTCCAGATAAGACGGCGTGGTGCCCACAAACGACGACGGTTCATAGCTTGAACTGCCGTTCACCAAGGTCACACCGCTCGCGTTGACGACCGGCGAGGCGCTCTTGACGGCGGGGGCGAGGCTCGGGCTCTGCAGGGCTTCGGCGTCCTGCTTGGTCAAGGAGACACCCGTCCCCGTGCTCGCGCGCGGACCGAGACGAAAGCCGCCGCCGCTGGGCATCACGATCAGGACGTTGGTGCCGAGGCTCTGGATACGTGACTGGACGGCCTTTGAGGAGCCGTTGCCCACTGCGATCAACACGATCACTGAGGCCACGCCGATGGTCATGCCGAGGATCGTCAGGCCCGAGCGCAGCTTGTTCGTCGTGATGCCGCTCCACGCGATCCGTAGTGTGCCCGGACCTATCATCCTCTGAGCTCCGCTGCGCTGGAGCTTGGCGGTGGGAGACGAAGCAAGCGGAAGCGGAGGATCTGGATCATGCAGAGGGCTCCGCGCCGGCGCCGAGCGGATGGGCAGACTTCTGGGCGTGCACGACCGGTGGGGCATCGTGCACGCCCAATTTGCGCTCGTCCTCGATGATCTCGCCGTCGCTCAAGCGAATGACCCGCTTGGTCTGGGCGGCGACATCGGGCTCGTGGGTAATCAAGACGACTGTGCGTCCTTCTTGGTTGAGATGGCTGAAGATGCGCAACACGTCTTCGGTCGAGTGGGAGTCCAGGTTGCCCGTCGGCTCATCGGCCAGGATCAGCGAAGGGTTGGTGACGATGGCTCGCGCCACCGCCACGCGCTGTTGCTGGCCGCCGGAGAGCTCGGAGGGCTGGTGGTGCATGCGGTTGCCCATGCCCATCGACTTCAGGGCCGCTTGCGCCCTGCGCCGGCGCTCGGCGCGGTTCAAGCCGGCATAGGCGAGTGGCATCTCCACGTTGTCAATTGCGCTTGTGCGTGGCACCAGGTTGAAGCTTTGGAAGACAAAGCCGATCTTGCGGTTGCGCAGGTCGGCTAGGTCGTCCTCGTCCATATCGCCCACATCCACACCGTCGATCTCGTAGCGGCCACCGGTCGGGATGTCCAGACAGCCGAGGATGTTCATGAGGGTGCTCTTGCCGCTGCCCGAGCTGCCCATGATCCCCACCAAGTCGCCCGTCTCGATCCGCAACGAGACTTCGCGGAGGGCCTGCACGCGGATTTGGCCCAGCTCGAAGACCTTGGAGACCTCGTGTACTTGGATCACGGGTGCCCGGCCCTGCTGCCCGCCGCGCGCAGGCCCCCGACGCTCTACGAGCGGGCGCATGCGCGGCGCTCGCACACTCTGCTCGCCACGTGAGCCTGTCTCACCGCGAGCGTGGGGAATGGACGGGTGGGACTTGTTCCACATCAGCCGCCGCCCCGGAAGAACGCGCCGCCACCGCCACCGCCGCCTCCCAGTCCGCCCCCCGCGAGCCCGCCACCACCACCACCGGCGAGGCGGCTGAGACGCGACGTGAGGCTGGTCGCCGAGCCGGTGCTCGCCGCGGCCGGCAAGACCACTGTTTCTCCCGCCTTCACGCCGCTGAGGAGGATTGTCGAAGTATTGCCGGCCAAGCCTGTCGTGACCGGCTGGCGCACGTCCTTGCCTGCCCGCACCACTGTCACTGAGCCGCCCGAGATGGCGCTGGTGGGCACGCTCACCCCTTCGGCCTGTTTGACCACGACTTCGGCTGTGGCGCTCATGCCCGGCTTCAATCCGTCGGTCATCTGGTCCAGCTGGAAGGTCACGTCATAGCTCACCACGCCGCTGCTGCTGGTCGAGAGGGTTGCCACTTCGCTGACGTGTGCGGCCAGCTTGCGTCCGCTCAACGCTTCGACCGTTACGGTGGCGATCTGACCCACTTTCACATTGCCGATTTCCGATTCGCTGAGGGCCACGACCAGGTGCATGGAGGAGAGGTCGCTCAGGACCGCGAACGCGGTACTCGAGGAGCCGGAAGAGTTAGAAGAACCCGTCGATCCGCTCGAACTCGAGGCGCCCGAACGAGCTGACGAGGAACTCCCGCCCGTGGCGGACGCCCCCGAGCCTGACGAACCCGAGCCTGAGGACGCGCTGTCACTGGAGGCCTTAGTTGTGCCGCTGGCCGAGACCACTTCTCCTACCTGGCCCGAAAGGGTGACGATCGTGCCGTCTTGGGGCGCGAACAACTTGGTGTCGGCCACCGCTTCTTCGTCTGTCTTGACCGTCAGCTCATCGCTTTTGACGGCTGCCCTGGCCGAGGCCAGATTGGCTTCGCGCGTGGCGGCGCTGAGAGTCGTCTCTGTGGTGGAGGAGGAGCTTGGCGCATTGGAGTTGGAGGCGCCAGAGTTGGGGGAGCTGGAGGTAGGGGAACTCGAGGTGGAGGAGCCGGATTTCGAGGATTGGGTTCCAGGTTTTGCTTGCTTGCTTTCGCCCGTGCCCGCTTCCCGCTTGCCCGTGCCTTCGCTCGCGTTTTCGGGGCCTTCGCCGGCGCTCCGTTCACCGCTGTGCTTTGGGGCCGCGCCCGTGGACGATTGGGTGCTCGACGAAGTCGCCACCGCGCTTGCCGCCGCGGGTGTGCTCGTCGAGCTTTGGGATTTAGACGGTTCGCCGCCTGTTTCTTCTTCTTGGGCGAGCTTCGCCTGCGCGGCTTGCAGATTGGCGCGCGCCTGTTCCAAAGTAACTTCGGCGCTCGAAGGGTCAAGTTCCGCCAAGAGGTGACCCTCGGTCACGTGCTCTCCCTGGGTCACATATATGTGAGTGACGGTGCCTCCAGTCTTAAAGCCGAGGTTGAGCTGAGAGGCCGGCTGTAGGTTGCCGCTGCCCGACACAGTCGCTTGGACGACGCCGAGCGAGGCCTTGGCCGTGCGTGTCGCCGCGGTCTGACTCCCTGAGGCCGGTCCGACTACGAGGATGGCAGCCACGACCGCTCCCACGCACAGCAGGCCCAGTAGGTAGTTGAGCCAGGAGCGTCCTGTGTGCTCGGTCATCGCCACCTTCGATCTTGGGGTGAACGCGTAAGAAGGGGCGAAGAAGCCCCTAAGTGTGGATAAAGTCCTCGCGATGCCCACTTACGGCGGGATCGACCTCGGGGGGACGAAGATACAGACGATCGTCATGCGCGGCGACGATCGCTCCGTGCTCGGGCAGGGACGCATGCTGACTCCGCACGAGGGTGGTCCGCCGGCGGTCATCGACGCGCTCGTGGCCTGCATGTCCGAAGCGGCCGCCTCGGCGGACATCGATGTGGCTCAGCTCGACGGCATCGGTGTGGGAGTTCCGGGCGAGGTCGACGCGGCCTCTGGCAGTCTCGCGAGCGCCCCCAATCTGCCCGAATGGGAACACCCGGTGGCGCTGGCGGCGACGCTCGGCGAGCGCTTGGGTCCGCAAGTCAAGCTTGGCAACGACGTGTCGGTGGCCGTCCAGGCCGAGCTCATCTTGGGAGCCGGTCGCGGTGCGCGTTCGTTGTTGGCAGTCTTCTGGGGTACGGGAGTAGGTGGCGGTGTGGCCCTCGAGGGAGAGCTATGGCACGGTCGCGGTGACGCCGGGGAGATCGGCCACATGGTCGTCAAGCAGGGTGGCGCCCGCTGCGGGTGTGGGCGCCGCGGCTGTATGGAGGCCTACGCCGGAAGACGCTCAATGGAAGCCAAGGCTAAGCGCCTAGTGGAGAAGGGTCACCACACCGACCTGTTCGAAATCATGCGCGAGCGAGGACGCCAGACGCTCTCAAGCGGCGTGTGGGAGCACGCTCTGCACCACAAAGACAAACTCGCTGAGCGTCTGATCGAGCGAGCGGTGCAGGCTCTTGGGAGCGGCGTCGCATCTGCCGTGAATCTGCTCGATGTCGAGCTGGTCCTGCTGGGTGGCGGGTTGGGGTCGCGTTTCGGCGAGCCGATGCTCGAGCGGATCTCCACAGCGATGAAGCCACACTTGCTCAAGGACGACCATCCGCCGGTTTTGCGCTTGGCGAGCCTCGGGGATCTCGGTGGGGCGATCGGGGCGGCTTTGCTGTGTGAGGGTTGATGCTCCAGCCGGCGCATGTGGGCCGCCCGTCGCACATATGACTATTTGAGCTGTTCCAGCCGGCGCATGCGCCGGTTGTGCGGTCCGGGACCGTGCCGCATGAGGCACGGTCTTCCTTGAGATTCAAGGGATTAAATTCCGGTGAGAGTGACGGCGACCAGGACGATCGACAAGGTGGAGGTGATCGCTACTGTGATGCCGGCCACGCCATCCAGCATGCCCTTGCTGCGACGCTCGCCCATGACCCTTCGCGAGCGCGACAGGCGCCATATGAAAAACAGGTTGATTGGCAACAGCAAGCCGTTCACCACCTGCACGCCCACCAGCAGCGAGATGACCGGTAGACCAGGAACCATTGCCACCAGTGCTGAAATCCCGATTATGCCGGTGATCAAAGACATGAACACGGGCGCCTCCTCGCGGCGGCGGCCGATTCCCTTCTCGTAGCCGAGCGACTCCGAGACCACATAGGAAGTCGCGATCGGCAGGATCGCGCAGGCCAACAGGCTCGCGCCGAGCAGGCCGACCGCGAATAGAACCTCCGCATAGGAACCGGCGAACGGGCTCAATGCCCGCGCCGCGCCGGCGGCGGAGCCGATTTCGTGGATGCCATGCTTGAACAGGGTCGCGCCGGTCGCGATGATGATGAAGCCCGCGATCAGGTTGGCAAAGATCGCGCCCGCCACCGCCTCGCGTTCCTCGTGGGGGAGATCCTCCTCGCGCGCTCCCCGCTCCACCACAGCCGACTGCAGGTAGAGCTGCATGTAAGGGGTAATCGTGGTGCCTGCCGTGGCGATCACCAACAGCAGGTAAGTGCCGCCCGTCTGGATTTCCGGGGAGACAATCGCCTTGCCCACTTCGCCCCAGTCGGGATGGGCCAGGATCGCCGCGATCGGGTAGGCGAAGAACGGGATCGTCAACCAAATGAAGGTGCGCTCGGCCGACTTGTAGGAGCCGCGCACGATGATCGCCCAGATGCCCACCGCGGCGATCGGCACCGAGATCTGTACCGGGATGCCGGCCAATCCGAGCGCGGCACCCACGCCGACGAAGTCCGAGATGCAGATGCCCATGTTCGCGATCAAAACAGCGGTGGTGGCAAGCACCGACCAGCGGATGCCGTACTCCTCACGAATCAGCTCGGCCAAGCCCTTGCCCGTGACCACGCCCATGCGCGCCGCCAGCTTCTGCACGATCGCCAGCGACACCGTGATCAAGACCATCACCCAGAGCAACTGGTAGCCGTACTTGGCGCCCACCGAGGAGTACGTGGCGATCCCGCCCGCGTCGTTGCCCGCGTTGGCGGCGATCAGGCCTGGCCCAAGCAGGGCCAATACGGCGAACAGGCGGGCTCGGCGCGGGCTAAGCCGGGCAGGCAGCCGTGGTCGGCCAAGCGTGGCCGAGCGGATGCGGCGAATGACGGACGGTACTCGGACCGCCATCGAACTGGGTGCTGGAGCCGTTCACGGCGCAGAGTCTAGTTGTCTGAGCCTCGCTCCGCCGGGCGCCTTCGTGCAGAGCCGCCCCGGCTTGTCTGGGCAGCGGCGCGGGGTAGCGCGGGAGCGGAGGTCGAGTCAGAGCGGGCGAGGGCCTGGGGGTCGGGGTCGGCTCGACTCAGTCCTCGCCGAGCAAACCGAAGCGTCGACGCCACCCGCGCGGGAGCATTGCCTCGAGCACATCGTCAACCGTGACGACTCCCAGCATCTGCTTGTGCTCGTCCACGACCGGCACGCACGTGAGGTTGTAATCGGCCATGACTCGCGCCACCTCTTCGAAAGAGGCGTCGGTGCGCAACGAAGGCAACTCGTGCTTGACCAGCGCGCCCAGGCGCCGCTCGGGCTCGGCGCGCAACAGGCTCGCCAAGGGGACGCTCCCCTCCAAAGCCCCCTCCGGCGCGCACACGAACACCGCCGTGAGCAGCTCCGGGGAGATCTTGGACAGACGTACAGCGTCCAGTGCCTCACCCGCCGCGGTGGTGCGCCTCAGCGATATGAATTCGGGGCTCATCAAACCGCCTGCCTCCGCTGGGTCATAGCCGAGCAGCTTTCGTACCTTGATCCTGTGGCTCGCGGGCAACAGGGCGAGCACGCGTTCGCGATGCTCCTCCTCGAGCTCGCCCGCCACGTCGGCGGCGTCGTCGGGGGCCATGCGGCTGAGGATCTCGGCGACCTGCTCATCCGGGCGATCCTCCAAGAACTCTCGCTGGTGATGGTCGTCGAGCTCCTCGAACACGTCGGCCTCGAGCTCCCGGTCGTCCTCGCCGACGGCTTGGATGATCTCCTCGCCCTCGCGCCTGGACGCGGCCTCCACGAGATCGGCGATCTGGGCCGGATGCAGCTTGGCGAGCTTGGGGTGGGGGACCCTCAAGCGCACCGTCGGGACGTGACCCACGAACGGCTCTACGCTCGCCCAATCCAGGAAGTCGCCGGTCGCGATGCGTTGCCCGAGCGGTCTCGGCAGCAGGCGACGCAGGCCCCCGCGCGGCCCCGTGTCCACGCCAACCACGCGCCACGAGCCCGCGATGTCGGCCAGCTCGATCTCGTTTGCTCTCACTAGACGCGCCCCATCGACGTTGATCAACTGGCGGTCGAGCACGTCGCGCTTGAGCAAGACCTCCTCCTCGCGGCGCTCGAAGTGCCGTAGGTCGAGCTTTGCCTTGCGCAGGATCACCCCATCGTCGATCGCCGACATACGATCGGCGCCCAAGTAGGAGGTACGGCCCGCGACCTTCACCAGAAAGCCCGTGATCGGGGGATAGCCGACGCCGCCGAGACGCACGATCACGTCCTCGACCCTGCCAAGTCGCTCGCCATCGCTGTCGCGCAAAGGACTGCCCACCAAAGCGGACAGATGCAGGATTGGGGGCGCCTTCAACGCAGATGCGCTCACACGATCATCCTACTTGCCGATATTCGGGCCCAGGCGTCGCGGCCGTCTCAAGTGCTCGGCCGAGCAGCGAACTCTCCGGCGGCGCGTTCCGCTCAACCGCCGGTCAGGCTCGTCGGGATCGGCTGTCCGTGCGGCGGCGGGTCGTCCTCCAGCAGTTGGGGGATCGTCACTGGGTGCAGCTCCCGCTTGCGCAGACCCTTCACGATCGCGGGCAGGGCGGCGATCGTCTCCGAGCGGTTGCCGCCCGCGTCGTGCATCAGGATGATCGCGCCCGGCTTGGCGCCGGCCAAAGCCCTTTCCACGATCGCCTGGGTTCCAGGCAAGGTGTAGTCGGCGGTGTCGACTGACCACAAGATCATCAACAGGTGCAGGTGGCGCAGCTCCTTGAAAGTGGTCGGGTCGAACGAACCGTAGGGAGGCCTAAACAGGCGCGGTCGCTTGGCGCCGAGAACCTCGACCTGAACCATCTGTTCAAACAGCTCCTCGTACTGGTCGTGAGGGGAGAGGCTTGCCATCATCGGATGGGTCTCGGTGTGATCGCCGATCACGTCGCCCGAATCGACCTCGGCGACCGTGCCCGCCGAGAAATACTGCTCCTGGTTGCCGATCACAAAAAAGGTCGCGTGTACGCGCAATCGGTTTAGCTCGGCCACCAACTGCTGCGTATAGGGGCCGGGACCATCGTCGAAGGTGAGCGCCACCTCGTTGCCCTTGGGCCCGCCGCTGGTGACCGCTGGTGTGTAGGCCAGAACCGAGTTGATGGCTCGCTGTTCGGTCTTGAAGGTGGCCGCCGCGCGTTCGGCCTGGTCGGGAGACAGGGCGGCGACGTGGGGCTTGTTCACATGGTGAGCCGGCTTGGGACTTTTGTGTGAAGTGAGTGCCGCGATCAAGAGTGCCACCAGCACGATCAACACGATTCCAGCGCCCGCGCGACGGCGCCGAAAGACCGGATTTGTGTCTTGCCCTGGACTGCCCCCGATGCCGGCCGAAGACTCCTCGCTGCCTGCCTCGGGCTCGACTATGGGGGCACGGCTTGCTTGGGAGCGCTCCTCCCATGTCCAGTCCCAGCGAGTCATTCGCCTCTATTTTGACTATGTGATCCCGTTTTGGCTCTCGATCGGTTTGCTGTCGCTATGTCAAGGCTTGGTGGTGGCCCTGCCACGCGCCTGGTCGCCGGCTTGGATCGCGCGCTTGCACAGCCGTCTGTGGGCCTTGGTGCCTGCGCTCTCGGTGATCGGTTTCGTCGCCGTCGGCTTGGTGGCTGAACGTGCCAGTGCACAGGCACTCACCTATATCGCGCTCATCGGTGTGCCTCTGCTGGCTGCGCTTGCGCTCGGCTGGCTGATGCACGGGGCCCGTCCCGGTCTTGCCCTGCTGGTGGTGCCCCTGTTCGCCTTGGCCTGGGCCGACCGCGGCGGGCTCGCCGGCCAGGGTGCCGCGGTGGCTCTGTCCGCGCTTTCCTGCGTGGCTCTGGGGGCCCTGATCGCAGGCGTCACGCCCGCCCGCTGGCTGGCCTTGGGGATTGTGGCCATGGCCATCGCGGACTCCGCCTTGGTGATCTCAGATCTCTTGCAAGCCCCCAACAACGCTCTCAACGTGGCCCACCCGGTCGTTGGCCTTCCACGTCTTCAAGCGGAGGTCTTCGGCTCGGCCGTGATGGGTTATGGAGACCTGTTCGTGGCCGGCGTGTTCGGCGGGCTGCTCGCCACCACAGGCGCTCGCGCGCGTCAGTCCACGGGAGCTTTGCTGGCTGCGCTGCTCGCGATCGCATTGGACATACTGTTCTTCGCGGTTGACGAGCTGCCCGCGACCGTGCCGGTCGCGGCGGCCTTGGTGATCCTTTTGAAGATCGGCTCGCCCTCGGGTAGGTCTTCCAGCGCCAAGGCCTGTGAGGCAAGCGGGCGCGGGTTAGCCTCCACGGGTGCTGGTGCGCTTAGCTCGCGCTCTGACTTGGCGCCCGCCTCCTCGACGCGACGCAGCTGAGGCATCACGCGGCTGTCAAACGAGCCGACGGCTTCGTTGTAGGCGCTCACGGCCGAGCCCAACTGACGGCCGACCTTCGCGAGCGGGTCCACGAAGCGCCCGATCCGCCGGTGCAGCTCGCGCGCGGACTCCGCGATCTCGCGCGCGGACTCGGCGATCAGCTCCTGGCGCCAGCCATAGTGGACCGCCCGCAGCAGCCCGATCAAGGTTGTGGGGGTCGCCATCAGGACCTGCTGATGGACGCCGTACTCGATCAGGCCAGGATCCTCGGCCAAAGCAGCGTGGTAGATGCCCTCGGAAGGCACGAACATGACGACCAGATCGGGAGTCGTGTCGAATTGGCGCTGGTAGCCCTTGGATGCCAGCTTCGTTATGTGGTCGCGAGTCTGCCTGGCGTGGCGCGCCATCTCCGCCTCGCGCTCAGCATCGGTCTGGGCCTCCAGGTGTGCGAGATAAGCGTCGAGCGGCACCTTGGAGTCGACCACGATCACCTTTCCGCCCGGCAGCTTGACGAGCACGTCTGGGCGTAGCGGGCCGTCTTCAGACTGGATCGTGCTCTGCTCAAGGAAGTCGCAGTGCTCGATCATGCCTGCCATCTCGATCACGTTGCGTAGTTGGATCTCACCCCATGAGCCACGTGTGGAGGGCCGCTTCAAGGCCGAGACAAGATTGCCGGTCTCCTGGCGTAGGCCGCCCACACCCTCGTGCAACTGGCGCACCATGTTTGCCAGTTCGCCCTGAGCCTGCTTGCGCTCGCGCTCCAGGCGGCCGATCTCGTGCTCGACCTTGCCCAGCTTCTCGTTGACCGGCCCGACCAAGCCCTTGATCTCCTCGGCACGCCTGGCCATCTCGCCCGTTGCACGCTCCTCCTCGGCACGGCGCTGATCGGCCAGTCGCTGCGCCAGCGAATCGCCGGTCTGCTTGAGCACGTCCGCGGAGATCGACTTCATTTCGTCGCGCATCCGCTCCCGGCTGTCAGTCGAGACGGCCTCGATCTCCGTGCGCAAACGCTCCCTACTCGAGCGGGAGAGCGCCATGGCCACCAGGGCGCCCGCAAGGGCGCCGATGGCCAACCCCACTATCACCAAAAGTACGAACAACGATCCTCCATATCCGAGTCGGCCCTACAAGGTGACATCGGATTCGGACGGTGAGCTCTACGATGTCCTGCAGTGAGCACCGTCGAGTCAAAGATCAGCCATGGCAAGGCAGATGTAGGCGGCGGGATCCGCTTGCACTACGTCGAGGCCGGTTCCGGTCCGCTCGTGATCCTGCTGCACGGGTTCCCCGAGTTCTGGTACTCCTGGCGCCACCAAATCGGTCCCCTGGCCGAGGCCGGCTACCACGTCGTGGCGCCCGACATGCGCGGCTATGACCTCTCCGACCGGCCCCAAAGCTGGCGCTCCTACGACGCCGGGCTACTGGCCGATGACATCGCCGGCTTGATCAAAAGCTTCGGCGAGGAGCAGGCCTACGTAGTCGGGCACGACTGGGGCGCCGCCGTGGCCTACACCGTGGCTATGGCCCATCCAGAGGTGGTGCGTCGCTTGGCGATCCTCAACGTGCCCCACACCGCGCGCATGCTCGAAGGCTTCAGGACCCTAAAACAGCTGCGCAAGAGTTGGTACATGTTCTTCTTCCAGATCCCACGCTTGCCGGAGTACCTGATCGCGCGGGATGACTTCTCCTTCGCCAAGCGCTCCTTGCGCTCGGACTCCAAAGACGCTTTCACCGACGAGGACCTCGAACGCTACGTCGAAGCATGGTCACAGCCAGGAGCTTTGACCGGCATGATCAACTATTATCGGGCGGCCCTGCGCCGCTCGCCGCGCAAGACGCTCGCCCATCTGCGCCCGATCCCGGCACCCACAATGGTGATCTGGGGCATGCGCGACCGTCACCTCGGCAGCGAGCTGGCGATCCCGGCGCCCGAGTGGGTGCCCGACGTGCGCTTCGAGCCGATCCCCGAGGCCACACACTGGGTGCAGCACGACGCGCCCGAGCGGGTCACCGAGCTGTTGCTCGGGTTCTTCGCCGAAGACCAGTCTTAGCTGCCTCCGCAGGGCTGGGGTGTTTGTAGCGAATCGGGATGCCTACGCGCGCGCGTAGGCATCCCATTTTGGAAAACACACCTCGCCGGACCTTCTCAAGACTCGGCCGGGCGCGGGGCCGGGTCGCGGCGCGCGAATGGCGTGACGCCGCGCAGTGCAAGTAGGCCCATGAACGCCACGAGCAGACACGTGATGGCGCCGACTCCCAAACCCGCACGCGCGCCCGCCCACGCCATCACCCAGCCAACGAAGGGTCCGCCTATCGGTGTGGAGCCTTGGAAGGCGACGAACCACAAGGACATCACCCGACCCCTCATCGAAGGGTCGGCGCCGAGCTGCAAGGTGGAGTTGCCGGTTGCCATAAATGAGATGCTCGCCCAACCGACGAGCGCCAAGGCCGCCAGCTCGACCGGCAAGGTGGGGGCGAGCGCGGCGAGCATGATGACTACCCCGAAAGCGCCCGAAGCGAAGACGAGCGGGCGCAGCCCGGTACGACCGACCGCAGCCACCAGCAAGCCTCCCGCGACCGCTCCGGCGCCCATCGCGGCCGTCATGAAGCCGTAGCCGGTCGCGCCCACGTGTAGGCCTTCGCGGGCCATCACCGGCAAGGTGACTTGGAACTCGTAGGCGAGCATGCCCACCAGGGCCATCATCAACAAGGGGATCGCCAATTCGCGTTCTCCCCTGATGTAGCGCAGTCCCTCGCGCAATTGACCCGGCTCGCGCCCCGTCGGGGGGGAGGGGTGGATCGCTGAGCGATCGAGCGTCACCAACGAGAAGATCACCGCGACGAAGCTGGCCGCGTTGACCAGGAAGCACACACCCTCGCCGACGGTCGCGATCAGGATGCCGGCCAAGGCCGGGCCGATCGTGCGCGCCACGTTGACCAGGACCGAGTTGAGGCTGACCGCGTTGCGCAGGTGCTCGGAGCCGACCATCTCCAGCATGAAGGACTGCCTGGCCGGGTTCTCGAAGGCGTTGTTCAGGCCCAGGAGGACCGCCAAGGCGCCGATCTGCCATACCTTGACCTCGCCGGTTACCGTCAGGATGCCGAGCACCAGCGCCTGCAAGCCCATCAGGCCTTGCAAGAAGATCATCGTGCGTCGCTTGTCCACTCGGTCGGCGATCACGCCCCCGTAGGGTCCGAGCAGCAGGATCGGCAAGGTCTGCAAGGCCACGATCAAGCCGAGTGTGGTGGCAGAGCCGGTGAGCGTGAGCACGAGCCAAGCTTGCGCCGCCATCTGCATCCACGTGCCGCTCAGGGAAATTGTCTGTCCGACGAAGTAGCGGCGGTAGTTGGGTACCTCGAACGCGTGGAAGGTGGCGTGTCCGAACGCGAGTAGGCGAGTCACTGACTGGTCCTCGGGATCTGCTCGGCGAGCGCCTCGAGTACCGGCAGCGCGTCGCGCAGCGCACGACGTTGGCGCGCATCGAGCGTGGTGATATGGCGCTGGAGAGCGTTCGCGCGCTCATGGTGGATGCGCTTGCGCAAGCGCTGTCCGGCGCCTGTGGCGCGGACGCGCGCCGCTCGCCGGTCCGCAGGATCGGGCTCGCGGCTGATCAGGCCCGCGTTGCACAGCTCGGCCACGATCCGCGAGAGCATCGTGGGGTTGATGCGCTCGATCTCAGCGACCTCCGCGAGGCCGATCGGGCCGCGTCGCACGACAGTGAACAGCACCGAGGTCTGTGAAGGGGTGAGGCCCGCACCGGCCTCGGTGGGGCGCAGGCGCCGCGAGAGCTTGTCGATCGCCACACGCAGGCGTGCGACGTCCGGATCGTTGGTGTCCGTAGCGCTTTCGGTTGCGACCGGCTGTATGTGGGGGTGCTTGGAAACTGTGTCTTGCATGAGTGGCCCGATCTCTAGATACTTGCTTGCTGGCAAGCATTATAGCGGGCCGCTCTGTACCACCGTCTCTGCTGTTCCGGCCGGTACATGTACCGGCCGGCCGGACTGCACATGTGCAGTCCGGAGCCATGGCGCATGCGCCATGGCCTTAATCTAGGTCAATATGGATGCGTGCAGCAAGCCGATTCGCACGGACTGAGCCGGTCAGTGATGCAAGCGCCCTCAGGCGAGCAGTTCGAGATCGCGCTCGGCGAGCAGCGCGCCACGATCGTCGAGGTGGGGGGTGGGCTGCGCGAGTACACGGTCGCCAGCGAGCCAGTCTTGCAACCCTACGAGGTGGGGGAGATGTGCGACGGGGCGCACGGCGCGGTGCTGCTTCCATGGCCCAACCGGCTTGCCGAGGGTCGCTATGAGTTTGACGGCGAGCACCACCAGCTCGCGCTCACCGAGCCCACGAAGCGCAACGCGATTCACGGTCTGCTGCGCTGGCGCTCGTGGTGGGCAGCCGAGCGCGGGCCCCAGCGCGTCGTGATGGCCACACGCCTTCACCCACAGCCCGGTTATCCCTTCGCACTGGACGCCACCGTCGCCTACGAGCTGGACGAGGACGGCCTGCACGTGACGATCGGCGCGGTCAACGTCGGCTCGCGCGCGTGTCCCTACGGAGCGGGCCAACACCCCTACCTCTCGCCCGGCGAAGGCACCGTCGACGGCTGTGAACTGGAGCTGCCCGCGCGCACTCGCTTGCTGGTGGACGAGCGCCACCAGGTTCCCGTCGATCGCGAGGCGGTGGACGGCACTTCTTTTGATTTCCGCAAGTCACGTCCGATCGGCGACTTGCCGATCGACTCCGGCTTCTGCGACTTGATCCGCGACGCCGGTGGTCGTGCCACCGCGCGCCTTCACCGTCCCGACGGCACCCGCGTGGAGCTGTGGGTGGACGAGCAGCACGAGGTCCTGCAGGTCTATACGGCCCACACACTGGCCCCCTCGCGCCGGCGGCGTGGCTTGGCGGTCGAGCCGATGACGTGCACCGCCAACGCGCTGCAGAGCGGCGACGGGCTCGCGCGCCTGGAGCCCGGGCAGGCGTTCTCCTCGCGCTGGGGCGTGCGACTGGCGTAAGCGGACGTGGCGCGCGCTCGTGATCGCGGGCGCCGAGAAGGCGCTTACGGAGGCCTCGCGGCATGGCTGGACGGTGATCAGCGTCAAGAGCGATTGGGCTCGCGTGTTTGCGGAGAAAGAGGTGTCTTGACGGTCGCGTCCAGGAGGGCGGGCGGTGGGAGGCTATTTGCTGGATCCCGGCACCCAGATCGCCGTTTCAGTTACGTCAAAATGTCAGCAATCAAAGGAGTAGCCCATGCCTTTCGTGACGGTTGGAAGTGAGAACAACTCGCCGGTCGAGCTCTACTACGAGGACCACGGCAGCGGCCGGCCGGTTGTCCTGATTCACGGTTATCCGCTGGACGGCCATTCATGGGAGCGCCAAGAGCGTGCGCTGCTTGACGCGGGCTACCGCACGATCGCCTACGACCGTCGTGGCTTCGGGCGGTCGAGCCAACCAACCACCGGCTATGACTACGACACGTTCACCTCCGACTTGAAGGCGCTGCTCGACCACCTCTCGCTTGATGGTGACATCGTTCTGTGCGGCTTCTCGATGGGCACCGGCGAGGTGACTCACTACCTTGGCACGCACGGCTCCGCTGGCATCAGCAAGGCGGTCCTGTTCGGAGCGATCCCGCCGTTTCTGCTGAAGACCGACGACAACCCGGAGGGTGTCGACAAATCCGTTTTCGACGGCATCAAGCAGGCGGTGCTGGCCGATCGCTACAAGTGGTTCGACGACTTTTTCGCCAACTTCTACAACACCAATGAACTTGCGCCCGAGCGAATCGGCGATGCGGCGTTGCGCGCCAGTTTCCAGGTCGCCGCGGCCTCTTCCTGGTACGCGAGCTATGCCTGCGTCGACACGTGGCTTACGGACTTTCGGGCGGACGTCGAGAAGATTGACATCCCGACGCTCGTCGTACACGGCACCAAGGACCGGATTCTCCCCTTCGAGAACACGGCCGGCCGTCTGGAAGCGCTCAACTCCAATATTCGGGTCGTGCCGGTCGAGAACGGCCCGCACAACGTCGGCTGGACCTTCCCGGGGGAGTGCAACCAAGCGCTGTTGAGCTTTCTCGGCTGACCGCCCAAGCCCGGCTGGGCAGAGTCGCTACTTGGCTTATGCCGGAGCTCCGACCCGTGCGTGCTGGGCGGCCCAGTCGAGCGCGTAGTCGGCGACTTCCTCCCAGCCCTTCTGGCCGATTGTGAAGTGTGATCTGTCGGGGAACTCCTTGTAATCGGTGAGCGCGTTCGACTTCCGCTGGAAGCGCTCTGACGTGGCCTTGTCGATCGATGCCGGCACAACGTGATCTGAACCCCGGCGATGAGCAGCAGCGGCGCCCGGTCGTCGTTCTTGAAGTCGAACTGCAGCGCCGTGCGTGGGTTGAAGTTCGCGAAGGCGCCTTCGGCGGGCGGCGTCGCGTACTCAACGGTGCCGGCGTTTGGCGAGACATGCCCGCCGGCTCGCTGCGCCGGCTCCGGTGTTCAAATCGTCCGGTCCAGCAGCGCGAACAGCGCGTCGAAGTGGCGTTCGGCGGCGCCCTTGTTGTACATCGCGGTGTCGGCCATGGTGTACCCGTGGGCGGCGCCCGCATAGACCTCCGAGCGGTAGGTCACTTCGGCCCCGTCCAGTGCCTGCTCGAGTGTGGCGATGTTCTCGGGGGTCATGCTGGGGTCGTTGTCGGCGTGGCCGAGATAGACCTCAGCGGTCAGCCCGCTCGCGCTGTGGTGTGGGCTGTCCTCGTCGTCAGTGACCAGGCCACCGCCGTGGAAGCCGGCGAGCGCCGTCACCCGGTCGGGATGAGCGGTCGCGATACGCCAGCCGAGCCGTGCGCCCATGCAATACCCGGTGATCGCGAATGGCGTGCGTGCCACCCCGGCGAGGAAGTCGAGATAGCCCTGACCGTCACTTGCGATCAGCTCAGGCGTGAGCTGCTGCATCATCGGCCTGAGCTTCTCCATGAACGGCGCCCGCTCCTCGGGATCCTCGAGATTGGGCATCGCCAGCACCGGGGCCTTGCCGTGCCGGTAGAAGACGTTGGGCGCGAGCACCACGAAGCCCTCCCGCGAGATTCGGTCGGCCATCTGCTCGATCTGGGGACGCAGCCCGAACGCATCGACGAGGAACAACACCCCCGGCCGACGGCCGTCGTCGTCCGCTGGTCTCGCCAGGTACCCGTCGGCGACGCCATCCTCCGTCTTGATCTCAACCCGTTCTCCGCTCACGTTTCTCCTCGTCGGCTCTCGTATGTGGATCTGCTCCCTACTTGCGCGTATGCCGCGTACCGTTTGATTATCGGTTGTCGGGGTGGGGCCGGGCGGTCAGCCGATGCTGTTCAGCTCGGTCAGCTCGTCCTCGGAGAGGGTGAGCGCAGCGCCTTTGACGTTGTCGCGCAGGTGCGCGACGGATGAGGTGCCGGGGATCAGCAGGATGTTCGGTGAGCGCTGGAGCAGCCAGGCCAGCGCGACGGCCATCGGCGTGGCGTCGAGACGGGTGGCGACCGATTCCAGCGTGTCGGACTGCAGCGGGGTGAAGCCGCCGAGCGGGAAGTAGGGCACGTAGGCGATGCCCTGTGCGGCGAGGGACTCGATCAGGTCGTCGTCGACCCGGTGGGCGAGGTTGTAGAAGTTCTGCACGCACACGACCGGCGCGATCGACTGGGCCTCGGCGACCTGCTCGGCGGAGACGGTGCTGATGCCGAGATGCTTGATCAGTCCCTCCTGCTGCAGCTGCGCGAGCGCGGTGAACGGCTCGGCGATCGAGCCCGGCTCGGGGCTGTCGAACCCCCCGACGCGCAGGTTGACGACGTCGAGTGCGTCGAGGCCGAGGTGGTTGAGGTTGTCGTGCACGGCCTGGCGCAGCTGCTCGGGGGAGCGCGCGTGTGGCCAGCCGCCCTTGGCGTCGCGATACGCTCCGACCTTGGTGACGATGTGCAGCTCGTCCGGGTAGGGGTGCAGGGCTTCCTTGATGATCTGGTTGGTGACGTGTGGGCCGTAGTAGTCGCTGGTGTCGATGTGCGTGATGCCCAGCTCCACCGCCTCGCGCAGCACGGCGACCGCGGCGTCGCGGTCCTTGGGCGGCCCGAAGACGCCGGGGCCGGCCAGCTGCATCGCGCCGTATCCCATGCGGGTGACCGTCAGGTCCTCGGCCATGGTGAACGTGCCGCCGGGAAGTGTCTGCGTTGCCATCTGAAATCCTCGTTTCGTAGGGACGGTCACGAGTGGCGTGAGGAGTGTTCGTCGCGGCTGAAGATCCTCGCTGCGGAGATCCTAGAGAGTGCCGGCTGCGGCTTGGGCGCTTCGTCTTGCCGGTGCATGGCCAGGACAGGTCAGCGATCGAACACTGGTAGAGCCCGATGAATAGACGAACATCGGGCAAGCAGCACAGCTACCCAGGCGCCAGGGAGGATGTGGTCGACTCCTCGGCGTTGAGGAACCGCTCGACGGCCTCGACATCGAGCGGGCGAGAGAACAGGAAGCCCTGTCCGTGGTCGCAGTGTTCCCGTTGCAGTGTCTCGAGCTGGGATTGCTCCTCGATGCCCTCGGCGAGGGTCTCGATGTCGAGAGTCTTGCCGAGCTGCACGAGTGTGTGGATCAACACTGTCGAGCCCTTCGATCCGGCGATGCCACTGATGAAGGAGCGGTCGATCTTGAGGGCGTCGACGGGGAATTGGCGCAGGTAGGCGAGCGAGCTGTAGCCGGTGCCGAAATCGTCGATCGCGATGCGGACGCCGAGTTGCTTGAGCATGTGCAGGCGCTTGGCGGTTGCCTCGGCGTCGCGCATCAGCGTGGTCTCGGTGATCTCCAGGGTCAGCGTTGTAGGGTCGAGGCCGCTCTCTTGTAGGGCGCTGCGCACGTCCTCGATCAGCTCGTCGTCGTCGAGTTGGCGCCCGGACACGTTCACCGCCATCCCGATCCTGTGGCCATCGCCGTACCAGAGCGAGGCTTGCCGGCAAGCCTCGTCGAGCACCCAGCGTCCGATCGGGACGATCAGCCCGCTTTCCTCGGCGATCGGGATGAACTGGATCGGCGCGATCACGCCGCGCGTGGGGTGGTTCCAACGGATCAGCGCCTCGACCCCGATCACCCGCTCTGATTGCAGGTCGAAGGTTGGCTGGTATTGAAGGAACAACTGTTGCTGCTCGAGAGCGTCGGCGAGGTCCATCTCGAGCGTCAGTCGGTCCTGGGCCGCCGTCTGCATCCTGGACTGAAAGAGCATGTAGCGGTTTTTGCCGGCAGCCTTCGCCTCATAAAGGGCGATGTCCGCGTCGCTCAAAAGCTCGGCGGCGTTCGCGCGTTCGCCCAGCGCGATGCCGATGCTCGCCGTGAGCGACAACGGCCTGCCGGTCTGGCCGTCCATCTCGTAGGGCTGGCGCAGTACTTCCAGCAGACGCTCGGCTACGAGCTCGGGACCGGCATCGAGCGTGGAGCCCTCGACCAGGACGACGAACTCATCCCCGCTGAGGCGCGCCGCGGTGTCACCCTCGCGAACGACTCCCTCGAGGCGGGTGGCGACGATTCGCAGCAGATCGTCGCCGGCGGCGTGTCCGAAGGTGTCGTTGACGTGCTTGAAGCCGTCGATGTCTAGATACAGCGCCGCGACCGGGATCTGCTGGCGCCGCGCGCGGGCCAGCATCTGCTCCGCGCGGTCGAGCGCCAGCACGCGGTTGGGCAAGCCGGTAAGGGCGTCGTGCAGCGACTGGTGACGAAGCTCTCCGGTCTTCTCGTGCACCATCCCGAGCGCGCGCTCGCGCGAGCGCGTTAGCACGAGCACGAGCGCGAACAGCAGCAGGCTGACGATCGCTCCTCCGATGAGGACCAGCAGACCCTGCAGATTGGCCGAGAGCCAGCTCACGGCCACCGAGCCTCGGACGACCGCTCGCCACGTGCCGTCGATCTGCATCATGGTTTCATGGGTGAAAGCGCCCGCGGGAGCAGCCGTGCCGACGCGGCCTATCAGCTGTTCGCTCTGGCCGGGGTTGCTGTGATAAAGAGCCACGCTGAGGCCGTGGTGGTCGCTGATCGCTTGGTGGATCAGCGCGGTCATTCCAAATGAGCTCCCGACCCAGCCGGCGACCGCCGCGCGGCGCTGCACGACACTCCGAAGGCTCGCGCCGCGCCGGTAAAACGCGGCTTCGATGAACAGCGTGCTCACGCCCTGCGCCGTTACGGGATAAACCAAGAACTGGCCGCTGTCGGTGATCCTCTGCAGGAGATGCGCCTGCAGAATGCCGCCATCCTGAAATCCACCGATCGGCGACGCGAGGTTACACCAGTCGCCCTGCACCAGCCGCCCCACTGCCCGGGTGTACGGCGTCACGGTCCCGCCAGCGGAAAGCAGGCAGTAGTGCGCACGCCCGCGAGGAGCGAAAGGCACGACCGAACCACCGACGAACGCCCGAAACGCGGGATTGGCGGCGCGTCGTGCCTGGAAGGCTGTCAGCTCAGCTGACGGCACGACTTCAACGACTGTCGTTCCGAGTCCACTCATCTCCCGCTGTCTGCCCTGCAGTTGGGAGAACCACTGATCGAAGCGCGTGGCGCTCAGGTGTGGCTGCATCGTCAGCACACCACGCAAGGTCGTTACAAAGTCAGCATCGCGACGCAGTAGCGTCTCCACCGTCTCGTTCACATCGGTCGAGCTGGCCTGGAACAGCTGCCTGTCGTGCGCCTTCACGCTTGACCGCCATAGGAGCGCGCTGCCGAGCGAGGCCATCAGGCCGACGATCAGGATCGAGCAGGCAAGCACCATCCACCATCTGCGGCTCGTCGTTGTACGAACCCGTGCGTCTCCGGGATTGGCCGGCTCCGGCATCGTTGCTGGCGGCTGAGGCATACCCAAGGCATCGGTGTCCCGTCCCGCTAAAGCCTTTATTATTCTAGAAATTAGACTTATTATTCAATTGACAACGGGTCAGTAGATCTTCACGGGTGTACCTGGGCCGATGCGGGCGGCCAGCCAGTCGATGCTGGCGGTGGCGAGCCGGATGCAGCCGTGCGATTCGGCTCTGCCGGGTGTTCCTCCGAGGCCCTCACGGCCATGAATTCCGATCTGGCCGGGACCGCCTTCGAATTCCTGCAACACGTTGGAGCGTGCGCTGAGCGCGAGCGCGAACGGACCGTCGGCCTCGCCGGGTGCCATCTGCACGGTCTCCTCAACGAAGAACTGGCCGGTCGGGGTCGGCGTGGACGGCTTGCCTACCACGGCTTGGAAGGCTCTCGCCTTGCGCCCGTCGCGATAGACCGTTACACGTCGTGCGCCGAGTTCCACCAGGATGCGCCAGCCCGTCACGAGGTTGCGCGTGCCGGCCTTGGCGATCCATCCCGTCGATCCATTGGGGCGGCCGGGAAGCATCACCTTTAGCCATGCTGTCGCGCCTGGCGCCGTCGAGTGTCCAATCACTGGCAGCGTCGTCCGCTCTCCCGTGATCGGCCTACGATCACGGACGAACGCTACCTGGCGCGAGTCGGCCGCCGGTGCGCTGTGCGCGGCGTGGCCACTCAGCAGCTCCGCGAGCTGCTGAGTGGCCTGCACCCGTGTTGGAGTGTCTGCGCCGAGCGCCGAGCCTGTCGTGAAGCCGAGCAGGCACACAGCCAGCCCGACGACACTCAGCCGGTGAATGTGCCCCTCCGGTGCGGTAGCGCGGGCCGTGCGGGCGAGTGCGGTTTGGCTGCCTTGCGCGCGCGATGGCGCTTATGGCGCCTGGCAGTCGTCTTTGACGCAATCGGCGCCCTCGGGGTAGTAGTGCTGACGCCGGGACTCGAGACGAGGACTCCCGCGCCCGTTGTCGTCACCGCCGCACCGCTGCTAGTGGTCGTGCCTCCGCTGCCGGTGGTCGTGGTCGTTTCTCCGCCGGTGCTCGCTTTTTCGATCGCGGCCGTTTCTTGCGGGGTGGTGGTTTCCGTGCCGCCGCCGCTTCCGCTGCTGCTGGAAGCACAGGTGGACGTGGTGATGGTGTTGTCTTCCAAGGTGACGGCGGCGGTCTGCGCGAGCAGCCGACCGTGGATCGTCGCGCCGGTGTTCGCCGTGATGCTGTCCGCGGCCATGATCGTGCCGACGAAGTGCGTGCCGGTCCCAAGGGTCGCGGAGGAGCCGACCTGCCAGAAGACGTTACACGCCTGCGCCCCGTTTATGAGTGAGACGCTGGTGTTAGAGCCCGTCGTCAAGGTGGTGCCGATCTGGAAGATGAACACCGCATTCGGGTCACCCTGGGCGTTCAACGTCACGCTCCCGGAGGAGAGCAGCAGCGAGGTGCTCGCGGTATAGACGCCCGGCAGGAAAGCGTGGCCGGCGAGATCTTCCCCGGCCGAGCCGTTGCTCGCTTCGTTCGCTGCTGTCGTCGCGGCGGTCGTGAGCGCGCTCTTCGCTTCGTTTGCCACCGCGTCATCGACATGTTCTGCGCCGAGTACCACCGGGGCGCCGGTCACCGAGGAGCCGGGAGCGAGACCGAGATCGCCGAACATCGTCGTCGGTCCCGTGTTCGTGATCGTCGAGCCGCCCAGCACCGAGAAGCTCGCGGCCTTTCCCAGCCCCACGGTCGTGGCGCCAAGGGCGCTACTCGCGAAGATCAGGGTGGATAGCGAGCCGAGCAGGATCAATCCCACTCGAAGCGTCCTGCGCCCCGTTTTCCAGGGGGAACGACGATTTACTGCGAGGGAGTCGCCGGTCGGCGGCTCGTGCTGCTGGGAGACGCCGCGATGCGTGGGCGTCTGGTGCTGCGGTGGGACGCCGCTATTCATAGGGCGTCTCCTGACTGCGGCTTTGACTCGCCGCGATAGAAGGGGAATGGCTCCCCGGTCTCTTTCGACCTGTTATGTCATCGACAGGTCGCCGCCATAGCATGAACCGCACGTGAACAAGTCACATATGTCGAGCACGATTTTGCGCACGATCTAAGCCCGATGCGTTTCACGATGGCTATGGTGGCTCGGATGAGAGGCGCCTTTCAGATGTGTCGTACTCCATGTCCGCGGCGAGGGCGTCGATGAGGCGTGAGGGTCCGGGCCCGTGGGGAGTGCGTGTCCGGGTTAGGTTGCAGATCCGCTTCAGGTGCGGGCGGCGCGGCGAGCTCGCGACGGGTGCGAACCCCGAGCTTGCGGTAGATGTTGCGTGCGTGGGTGCGGACCGTCTCGACGCCCACTCCCAGTACGAGAGCGATCTGTGCGTTGGAGTCACCTTGCTGGAGCAGTGGAAGCACTTCGGCCTCACGCTTGGTCAGCAGGCCCACTCCCGGGGCGGCTAAGCCTGCCGGCGCGCGAGGAATCACCTGGAGTCCCCGCGACGCGAGGTGGATCGCGTTAATCACATCACGCGACTGTGTGTTCCCGCCGAGGCAGGCGCTCGCTCCGAGCGCAAGCGCCTGCGCGCACTCGACCGGCGCGGGATCGTGCCCGAGCAGGAGCAATCGTGTCGCGGGATAGGAACTGCTGAGCTCGCGCACCTCAGCCAACTTCACCAGGGCGCCGAAGTCGAGGATCGCCACGTCTGGACGGTGAGCCCGCAGCACGACGCCGATTCGCCGGTGCTGCACATCGGCAGCAACAACCAGGAGGCTCGGATCACTCTCGATCAGCTTGTGCAGCCCCCCGGCGAAGAGATCGTCGAAGTGGGCAAGGACTACGGTGATGGGGGTATGTGACGGCATAGGCGGCCCAGACGTGGGCAAGCGCGTATGTCTTCATCGGCAGCAATCAGCGCAAGGGTGAGCCCCGCCTCACCCCCAGCTCCCCCTGCCACTCCCCCCAAGACCACCCTCCTCGGAGGAAGAATAGAGCGCCCGCCGAGCTCAGCATGTAAGGCATGGCTCGTCTCCTGCTTCCAGTCATCCTCGCAACAACGCTGCTGCTGCCCGCGTCGGCCGGCGCTCACAGCGGCCCGTCTCATAACCCGACGACAAACCCAGTAGCGCTCTCGCTGAAGCTCGCCGAGCAGTACTGGCACGGCGTACCGGCCTGCGGGATTCCTAGGATCGTGACCAGTGCCCGTCAACTTCCGAACTCCAACTACGAAACCGTAACGAGCCCCGAACCAGCGAATTCCGTTGTCGAGATGTGGACCGAAGTCCAGAAGTGCACGATCACGATCAACGCCTCGCTATGGGGAAGCTGGCATCAAGACGATGAATTCTTCCAGTGGTTTTGCGATGCGATGACGCACGAGGTAGGACACCTGTTCGGGCACCTCGATAGCGGACAGATGAACCCCTCGTCGATCACTTATCCGTTTCTCAGTTCAACGAGCCCCAACTTCAACTCTGTCGCTGAGTGCAAGAATGTCGTCCTGCAGTACGGCTCGCAGGAAATTCGCAACGAAGAAGTAATCCCTCGTTACCGAACGCAGAGATGACTCGTGCCAGCCCAGCCGGCCGCTCGACCTTGTGTGGACTTCTAGCAGATCGTTGCCATTTAGCTATGCGTAGAGACCGGGAAGCCCATCCTTTTATCGTGGTGATGGGTTACCGGCCGTGTTATTGCGCAACTCTCTTACGAGTGTCCTTCGGCCTTACGCGTGCGGAAACCACGCCCATCTAGCGGACAACTACGGGATACGCGCGGTATGGCGCTGCCGTTGCTTAAAGTAAATGCTGTCTGAGCCAGAACGGAGCTCTTGACTATGCAGGGAACCCTCGCAGCAATCACACCACCGCGGGAGAGCGCGTGCTGTCCCGTCGAGACGGATCTGGGGACACCCTCGCTTGTGGCTCGCGAGTATCACCAGGACGAAGGCCACGGCCGTCGGCTTCTGAGGGCCTTCGAGGCGCTCGAGACGTTTCCCGCGCTCATCGAGTCACGCAACCAGCTGCTGTCGGTAATTTCCAAGGACCATGCCGCTACCGCCGAGGTGGTCAGCGCCGTGGAGTCTGACGTCGCCCTGATCATCGTCGTGCTGCGCCTGGCCAACCGTCCGCAGAACGGTAACGGGCGCGTGGACACCGCCGCGTCAGCCGTCAAAGCGCTTAGCCCCGAGACCGTCCAAGGCGCGGCCGATAGCGTGCGGACCTTCGACTTCTTCCAGCGCACCAGCGGATGGGACACCTCACCCGAACGCTTCCGCCAGCATGCCCTTGCTACGCAGCGCATTGCTGACCGTCTCGCCGCGAGGTCGACTATGAGAGTCGTGATCGCCTGAACACCACGAGCCTCCTGCATGACGTCGGCAAGCTGGTGCTGTTGAACGCCTACCCCGGCTATCCCGCGAAGATCCACCTACAGGCCAGGACACCCGAGGAGCGCATCCACCAGGAGCGACGAGAACTCGGCGTCGACCATGCACTCGTCGTCGGCGTACTCGTCCGTCGCTGGGGACTACCCAAGTCGGTGGCCACTCCGATCGAGCATCACCACGACCACAACTTCGGAGGGGACGCCGCATTCATTCGTCTCGCGGACATGCTCGCCCACCATGAGCATGGCGCCCGCATCTCTCCGAGTGAACTGCTTGGGAGCGCTTGTGCCATCGGGCTTGAGCCCAGCGAGCTGCGCCGTGTGATGTACGAGCTGCCCAGCAGCTCCACCGGCCAGCGTCAACGCCACATCGACCCAAGCCCGCTGACTCAGCGCGAGCAGAGCATCCTGCGGCTGTTGGCCGAAAGCAAGATCTACAAGCAGATCAGCCATGAGCTTGAGCTTTCGACCAGCACCGTGCGCACCCACCTGCACAACATGTGCAGCAAGCTCGGAGCCACCAATCGCACCCAGGCGGTGCTGATCGCCACCGAACGCGGGTGGCTCTAGGAGTCTCTATCGGAAGAGAGTGCTCGCCGCGCCAGAGCGTCGTTATTGGGGTCGTAGGGTTAGATGATGTCTACCGATCGGCTGAGCGTCGTGCTGAGGGAGATAGTGGAGGCCGATGTAGACGGCTCGTCCCCGCTTGTCGATCGCGTGTGCATGGCCGCTGTGAGCCTGCTCTCGCTGAAGGGCGCAGGGCTTTCGTTGATGGTGGACGGGGAGCTGCACGGGACAGCTGGGGTGTCTGAGCTGGGCATCTCGTTGGTGCAGGAATTGCAACTCACGCTAGGTGAGTGGCCATGTGTGGATGCGTGGACAAACAGGGCCCCGGTGTTGGAGGCGAACCTTGCCGATCCTGCGATCGTGCGCTGGCCGGCGTTCGCCCAGGCCGGTGTCGATGCGGGAGTGTTGGCGGTGTTCGCCTTTCCGTTGCACCTTGGCGCCATTCGGATCGGGGTGTTGGTGCTATATCGCGGTCATCCGGGCATGTTGAACGGGAATGAGATGGCCTATGGGCTGGTGCTGGCCGATATGGCCACGCAGGTGCTCCTTGCTCTACAGGCCGGTGCCCCGGCCGACGTACTACATGAGGTCTTGGCTAATGAGCCTTCGCACTGGGCTGAGGTTCACCAGGCGACTGGAATGATCTCTGTTCAGCTTGGAGTCTCTCTGGATGAGGCCTTCGTCCGTGTGCGCGCTCACGCGTTCGCAGAGGGCCTCCCATTGCGAACTGTAGCCTGCAATATCGTTACGCGACGCCAACGTTTCCAGGAGACGGCGTGAGGCGCGATCGCAACCTTAACTGCTCCCTAATGGCAACATTCACTTTTGTAGCCGAAGATACCGAGATCGGATCATGACACGCGAGCAGCGCATTGTGGAGACGTTCGTCGAGTTGGCCGACACGATGGTCGACGACTTCGACGTGATCGAGTTCCTGCATCGCCTGGCGGAGCGGTGCGTCGAGTTGCTCGACTGTGCCGAGGCGGGGCTGCTACTTGCCGACGCTGCCGGTGTACTGCGCGTGATGGCCTCTTCGAGCGAGCGCTCCGATACGTTGGATTTGTTGCAGCCCAGAACGAGGAGGGACCCTGCTTCGAGGCCTACCAGCGCGGAGTGCCGGTGTCTAGCTATGCTAGGATAATGCTGTCGGCGGTCCTTTTGTGCGCCGACGCGTCGCTCCAGACCCCGGTGGCGTTGTTAGCACGGGACCTAATTGTCTGGAGCGTGATGCCTGTAGAGCAGGAGACCCAATCCGCGGTGCCGGATGCAGCGGTCTTGACAGGATCGGACGCTCGTAACGATTTTCGATTCCCGCCCCTGCCTTTCTCGGCCTTTGCGCACCTCGAAGGCGATAGAGCCATCGTAATGCTTCACGGCGAGCTGGATGACAGGGGCGGTGTCGGCTTGGTCAGCTAGAGAGGCTGGGTAAGCAGGAAAGCGACCGCTACCTGAGGTATCGACGGGACGGCCATCTCTCATGAGGCCAGCAATCGTTTAATCTCCATGGTCGAGACGAAAAACGTCTTGACTGACCTTCCTAGGATGACCAGACTAGAGCGAGCGCAGTCGAGCATTCCTACATTCGAGCGACACCTCGACACAGGCACTTCCGCTCACTAAGGCCCAGAGAGTGGGTCAGTGATCATGCGGCTCGCCCGGCTGATGACGTTGGGCTATACGTGTCGTTCCCGCAGTCGCTGATGCTATCTAGCGTGGCAAGCGTTCGCTCAAGGATGTCGGCGGTCGTCGCTAGGCTGATCTGGTGTTGACCCGAACGATTCTCAATGCCTCTCATTAGGTTGGCTGATGTCCCTCAAGCATCCCATCGAGCGTGGTGAGGCTGATCGCCGAGGGCCGTTTGATCGTCTTGCTCAGCGGGCTTCGTATTTTTCGAGCTCCCCTGCATTCTTCGTTATCTGTCTGGCTTTGGTGGCTGCTTGGCTCGCAGGCTTTGTTTTCGGGGCGAGTGCCCGATACGAGCAGGCGATGGGTACTGTGCTGACGGCTATTACGCTTCTCCTCGTTGCTCTGCTCAAGAATGCCGAGACTGCGGGCCGAGGCCGCCGTTCAGAGCAAGCTCGATGCGCTGCACAGGCATGCTTGAGGCCATTCGCAATGAGGGCCAGGAGGCCGACCCGATGCTCGAGCGAGCGATCGGCATAGACGAGCAGCTCTGAGCACTGAACCGTCAGCGACGGGCGAGTCGGCGTCCGCTCTCTGTGGTGGGTGGGGTGTAGTTGAGCTCGTAGTGGTGGTAGAGGGCTGACTCGTCAGCTTGGGAGAGCTCCTCTCCGTGTTGCTCGATGTTGGGTGCGTCTTGGACGTGTTGCTTAGTTACATGGACCTGCAACTCGTCGGGGCCGATCTTGATCCCGCCGAGCGGCACGAAGGTGAGATGGCGCCCGATGAAGCCTTCCTTGATGGTCGCGAACTGCGGCTCATCAGTCTCAACGTCGACGTAGACATCGTGTAGCTTGCCGATCTTCTCGCCGTTGCGGTCGATCAGTAGCTTTCCGTGCCAGTCGGAAACGCTCCACTCGGCTTCTTTCTGTTGCTCGTTCATTACCTGTTCCTTCTCGGTTTTTGCCGGCTTGTGGTTTTTGCGCGAGGAGCGGTTTGACGTTGGGAAGCCGGTATCTCCTCCTTGACCGCTGCCTTTGTCAGCCGCGGTATCTCCTTCTCCAAGAATGCCCGCATGCGCTCCTCGTCGCGGCGGATAGCGCGAGCCAGGCGTTGGGTATCCTTGTCGCCGAGGGCCTCGGCCAGGGCCTCGATCGCGGTATAGGTGGCGATCTCCTCAGACTCGCTGGTGTACTCCGTCTTTGCATTCTTGAGCTTTGCTTCTCCTGCTCACCGGTTCCTCGCAAGGCATGCAATGGGCCCTGAGCGAACGCGACCGCTTTCTGGGCTCCGCTCAAGACTGCCTGGGCGGCCTCGGCGATAGGCTCAGGTCCCGGGGCAGACACCGTCTCGGCAGTGCCGCCCAGCGCTTTGATGCGCTGCTTGACTTCGCGTCCGTGTCGCTTCGTTTCTGAAAGGTGTTCCTTCAGGCGCTTCTTGTAAGAGGCCTTGGTGGTCATTGCGAGATGTGCCTGCAGAGCTGTATCCAGACGCTTCTCCAGGCCGTATGCCTCGTTCAAATATTGGATCAGCTTGGTATTACGGGCAGACAGTTCAGTCATCTTGGTCTCCTTGTTCTAGGGGTGACTTCGTCGACCGCGGTAGGGCATGCGAGAGGATGTTGAAGCGCACCGTATTGCCCTACTGTCATGGCATCGGGCTCGTCGAGTCGCGCTCTTGTAGATATGGCGCTAGGTACTTGGCGGCGATCTTGCTCGGCGGCGACCATGTTGGTGTGTCGGTGATCTCCGAGCTGAACCCGTGTCCTCCGGTGATGTGAGCGGTGAGGTACTGAGGCTTCCCGTCCGTCAACAGCATGCCGTGGATCACGGGGTTGAAGCGCTGAGGCGTCACCGATGCCCCGGCCAGCGCCGCGATCGACTGAGCGGCGATGTCGGCCTGCTGCGAGCCGACGCCGCCGTGCTTGATCGGGAAAGTCGGTCGCATCGCCGGCCGCGTAGACGCGCTCGACACCTGGTACCCGGCAGTACGGGTCCACCTGGATGAAGCCGTGCTCGCCGAGCGGGATGCCGCGCACCTCGGGTCCGAAGAGCTCGGGTAGCGCGATCACTCGATCTACCTCGAGGTGTCGGTCACCGGGGTTGATCACGACCTCGCGGGCGTCGGGAACCTCGGCGTATGCGGAGGTGATCGTCGTGATGCTCGCGCGAGCGAGGAGCTCGGCGATGGAACTGCTCGCCGACGCGCCAAAGATCGCGAGTGGGCTGTCCTCGGGGGTGACGATCGTCGTCTTCAGATCGATACCCATGTCGTAGGCGCGTCCGGCTGTCATCAGCGCGAGCTCGTACAACGGCAGCGGCCAGGCCATGCGGCCGGGCGCGACGAACGCCAGCTTGTGGATGAAACCGCCCTCGACATCCTGGATCAGCCCGTGCATGGTCTCGTCCAGATCGCGGTCGTCGATCGTCAAGGCGTGCTTGTAGCGCTTGTTGATGCTCGCGCCAAGCGCGAGGAGGAGCGCGTCGTACTCGATCGCCTCGTCGGCCTTCGTGTGGATCCGTCTGCCCGACCGGGTCGATCCAGCCAAGTTCGCCCTGCAGCAGCGTCGCGCCGGCATCGCGCACGATCGGGGCGAGTGGATAGCGGCGAGCCGCACCGTGGGCGAACGGCTCGCGGACGACCATCGGCCGGTACACGAACTCGGTGTTGGGAGCGATCACCGTCACATCAGTTCGGTCGCGCCCAAGATCGGCCAGGGCCAGCGCGGTCTCAAGTGCGGCCACTCCGCCGCCTACGATGACCACGCGAAGCTGGTCGGAATGCGAGCCCTTCTCGGTCTCGGCGTGTGGAGTGCTGGCCATGACTACTTACTGGCCTTGCCGTTTGCGGCGTCGCTGTTTTTGTCGGCCTTGCTGCTTTTGGATGGCCTCAGGACCGGCGCATCTGGGAACTCGTCGGTCGTGCCGATGAGGATCGTGAGCAGGTCGCTGATCCGCTGCACGCGGCCGAGGCGGTCGGGAAGCGGGAGGCCGGATTGGATCGTGTAATGGTTGCGGCGTCCGTTGCGCTCTCGCGTGATGTAGCCGCCGTCCGTGAGCTCCGTGACGATCCGGTGGGCGGCGCGTTCGGTGATTCCGACTCGCTCGCTGATCTCTCGTAGAAGCACGCCTGGATCGTGTGCGATGCACGCCAGGACCTGGGCGTGGTTCGTCAGGAACTTCCAGCGGTGAGTCGTGGCCTCGACCATAGACAGAGACTAGCGTATCTAGATTCCGATTTCCTAGAAATCTATTTCCTTGATCTAGATTTCATGCTATGTTGTTCAAGTCCGCGGTGCTCGATTGGTCGCTGGCGCTCATGCGCACACCAAACGAAACGAGGTCCACCGTGCCCAGCTCAGTAATGCCCCCTCCGTCCGCCACGACCGCCGGCAACGGCGTCCCGCCACTCGAAACTCCCGATCCTGTCGCCAACGGACAGCCTCAGCCCTCGTCACGCCCTGAATCACCGCGAAGCCCACTGCTGGCGAAACTCACCGGCCTGACATCGATCGCCACGGTCGCCGCGTTGGGCATCATGATCGTCGGGATCATCGCCGTCGTGGGAGGCAGCTATGACAAGAAGGTCGTCCACGACCAACTCGTCCCGCAGAAGATCTTCTTCCCTGCCGCTGGCAGCCCCGCGCTGCTACCCGGTGTCAAGCAGTACGCAGGTCAGCAACTCACCACGGGTAGCCAGGCCAAGGCGTACGCCAACAACTTCATCAACGTGCACCTCTCCAAGATCGCCGGCGGACAGACCTACGCACAGGTCAGCACAGCGCCGCTCGCGCGCGCCGACCAACGCAAAGCTGGCCGAAGAGAAGGCAACCCTCTTCCAAGGCGAGACCCTGCGCGGCCTGCTCCTAAACGCCTGGGGATGGTCACTGGTCGGCACGATCGCGACCCTCGCCGGATGGATACTCATAGCGTTGGGTGCGATCCTGTTCCTGCTGCCGTTGGCCAACTGGCAGGTGAACCTCAGAGGCCGAGGCGCTGCGATAGCCGGTGGATGATGAAGGCTCTCGTTTACCACGGTCCCGGCCAGCGCGGCTGGGACACCGTGGATGACCCCACGATCATCGATCAGACCGACATCGTCGTGCGAATCGACACCTCGACGATCTGTGGCAGCGACCTGCACATCCTCAAGGGCGACGTGCCCGAGACGACTCCAGGCACGGTGCTCGGACACGAGGCCGTCGGCACCGTGCAGGAGATCGGCTCCAGCGTGAGCACCCTGGCGGTCGGCGACCGCGTGCTGATGTCCTGCATCAGCTCCTGCGGGCGCTGCCGCTTCTGTAAGGAAGCTCGCTACGGACAGTGCCTCGGTGGCGGGGGCTGGATCTTCGGGCACCTGATCGACGGGCTGCAGGCCGAGTACGCACGGGTGCCGTTTGCCGAGAACTCCGTCTACAAGGTCCCCGAGCAGCTCAGCGACGAGCAGGTCCTGTTCCTCTCCGACATCCTGCCGACGGCATACGAGGTAGGTGTCCTGAACGGCAAAGTCTCACCCGGCGACGTCGTGGCGGTGGTCGGTGCCGGCCCGATCGGTCTCGCGGCGATGCTCACCGCCAGCCTGTACACGCCCGGACGGATCGTTGCGATCGATCTCGCCGACGGCCGGCTCGAGAGCGCTCGGCGCTTCGGGGCCGACGTCACGATCAACAACGGTCGCGAGGATGCCCTCGCCGCAGATCATGGAGCTCACCGACGGCCTCGGCGCGGACGTCGCGTTCGAGGCAGTCGGCGTGCCCGACACGTTCGAGCTGGCGACAGACCTGATCCGACCCGGAGGACGGGTCGCGAACATCGGCGTGCACGGCCATTCCGCGACGCTCCACCTCGAGAAGCTATGGACCCGCGACGTCACGATCACCACAGGTCTCGTCGACACCCGGACGATCCCGCAGCTAATGAGCATTGTGGCCAGCGGTCGCCTCGACCCGACCGTGTTCGCCACACATCACGTCGCACTCGAGGACACGATGAGCGCATACGACACATTCGCCGACGCCGCGAACACCGGTGCACTGAAGGTCGTACTCAACGGCAGCCGAGAGTGACCGTAGTTCCGAGGCACTCGTCGGTGCTACTTCAGCCGGATGACGCACTACTGCGAGACAACTCATCGGTCACGCCCCGGGTGGCGGCAGCTCAGGAGAGCGCGTCTGAGCAGATGACGCACAAGTTTCGCCACACCCGCCCACCCAAGCTGGCCGACGAGCGCGACGGTCTAAACGATCGGATCGCGAGCTTCATCGCCCAGACCGTGGGCTCCATGTGGATGTTCTACTCTCAGCATCATCGCCTTCGCGATCTGGATGGCCGGTCTCGGGGCCACAGTCGCGGGCGACCACTACCCCTTCAATCTCATGCTGCTCGCCGTCGGTGGCATCATGCAGTGGCTCGCAATGATCGCGATTCTCGTAGCGCAGAACGCTCAGGGAAGCGTTCAAGACAAGCAAGTCGAGCACCTACACGATCTGGGTATGACCACCCACCGTCTGGTAGTCGAGAACACCGCGCTGACAAAGGCGATCCACGACCATTTCATTGCAGCCGACACCGGAAGTCGGCTCCCCCGATAGCCGAGGTAGCGGGACCGTGCGAATCGGCATCGCTTGATCCACGTGCCTCGACGGTGCGAGGCGAACGGGCAACTGCTCCACGGCTTTTCCATGCGCTCGAGTGGACTCGAACCACCACGGACCATTCGGTCCACAAGGCCCTCAACCTTGCGCGTCTACCAATTCCGCCACGAGCGCAGAGCGGGCGAGTATAGCCCGCACGGCCTTGCTCGGACCGCGCGGCCTTGATTCCGTCCAGGACCCGCGCTACTGTACGAACACATGTTCGTTTCATGCCCCAATCCAATCGACACGGGAGCCGTATCCACATGGACCTGACCAAGCGTCAGCAGGAGATTTTCGACTTCATTCGCAAATACTCGGCCAAGTACGGCTATCCGCCGACGGTACGCGACATCGGCAAGGCGGTTGGCTTGGCTTCTTCCTCCACGGTCCATGCGCATCTCGCCAATCTCGAGAAGATCGGCCTCTTGCGCCGCGACCCCTCCAAGCCGCGGGCGATCGAGCTGTTCGACCGTGCGGTAGGCAGTGCTGTGGAGGGTGTGCGCAACATCGTGCGTCCCGACAGCCTGCCCTTGCTCGGGTCGGTGGCCGCCGGGCAGCCGATACTCGCCGAAGAGAACGTCGAGGAGTACGTGCCCGTACCCACGCTCGCGGGCGGCGGCGACGGTGACTACCTGCTGCGCATCCGCGGTGAATCGATGAAGAACGCCGGCATCGTCGAAGACGACCTTGTCGTCGTCCACCAGCAGGACACCGCCCAACAGGGCGACATCGTGGTGGCTCTGCTTGGCGAGGAGGCGACCGTCAAGCGCTACTTCCGCGAACCCGACCACATTCGTCTACAACCCGAGAACGAGACCATGGAGCCAATTCGCACCAAGGAGGTCAAGGTGCTCGGGCGCGTGGTCGGATTGCTCAGGAGCATGTGATGAGCACCCTCTTGCTCGAGCGGTCCCCGGTCCTTGACGAGGGCTTCGGGCGCGACACGTCCTTTCGGCTGGATGGGACGATGTTCGCGGGGATCACGGACGCGCACGGCAGGCTAACGCTGGATGAGCTCGATCACCGGCGCATGGGAGGGCTTGGCCGTGCGCGGCACCGTTGCCTGCCCGGTCTGCGCAAGTCCGATGACAGTCCAAGGCCCAGAGCACGAGAGTGACGCGCCCACGGGCGCCTGTCTCGGCTGCGGCTCGCAACTCTCCTAGTCAAGTCTTCCCGTCGCGCCCTTGGCGCGCTACGGTTAGAACGCAGGTCAAGCAGCCGCGGAGGCCTCTCGGGGTCTTCGAGGAAAGTCCGGACATCACAGGGCAAGGTGGTCGAGTTATCGACCCGGGGAAACCCGCGGGAAAGTGCCACAGAAACAAACCGCCTAAGTCCGCCGTCCCACGTGAACGGCGGACCGGCAAGGGTGAAATGGTGCGGTAAGAGCGCACCAGCGCCGCGGTGACGCGGCGGCTGGGCAAACCCCACCCGATGCAAGGCCAAAGCGGATCGCTTGCAGGCTGCCCGCCGAGATCCAGGTAGGCCGCACAGATGGATGGCTGCTCAACGACAGAATCCGGCTTATCGACCTGCTAAGGAAAAGCCCCGCTCCGGCGGGGCTTTTCTATGGGATAGCCGGATGGCCCAAGTCCCCTTGGCTCAACGGCTTTCGGTAGCGGCCTCGTCGTCGTGTGGAGTGTCCGCTTGCTGCAAGAGTTCCTCGACATTTGTCTCAGCGCGTGGTCGTAGTCCCTGCAGAAGGCTGTTGAGTACGTTGCCGACGTCTTCTCGTACTCGGTCGGGGTCCTCGGCGTGAGCGATCGCCATGCATCCTTCGAGGATCGCGCCGGTGAGCATGAGTGCGAGTGTCTTCAGGGGCAGGGATTGGATTACTCCGGCACGGATCGAGCGCCGCAGCGCGCCGCGCAGGACTACCGCGCCATAGCGGTTTTCGACGCGGCGGATCGTGTCCGCGTCGAGCACCGCCTGAGCGTCGTGGAGCAGGATGCGACGCACAGCCGGATCAAGGTGCGCGTCGAGCATCGCGTGGCATCCAGTGCACAGGTCCTCCCACGGGTCGGGCTCCAAGAACGCCGTGGCGGCGCGTTCTGAGACCTCGCGCTTGACCTGTTCGTAGACGGCCGCAAACAGTCCTTGCTTACCCTCGAAATGGTGGTAGAGGGCCCCCTTCGTGACTTTCGCCGCACTCGTGATCTCGTCGAGGGATGTCGCGGCGTAGCCGTGCTCGCCAAACAGGTCACGCGCGGCGCGCAGGAGCGCTTGGCGGGTCATCTCGCCCTGTTGCACCTTCTTGCTCTTGACATTCGTACTCTGAGTATGCATGATGTGTACCGTCAGTATGTTAGCGAGAAATCGATGATAGGAGAAGACAATGCCCAAGTATGTGATCGAGCGCGAGCTTCCTGGAGCGGGGAGCCTCAGCGCTGAGGAGCTGCAGGGAATCGCAGCGAAGTCCAACCACGTGATCGGCGAGCTCGGTCCGGAGATCCGTTGGCTGACGAGCTACGTCACTGACGACAAGATCTACTGCGTATACGTCGCCCCCGACGAGGACATTCTGCTCGAGCACGCCCGTTGTGGGGCGTTCCCCGCAAACCGCATATCAAAGGTTTCGACCGTCATAGACCCATCGACCGAGGACGCCGCCGTCACGGCCAAGGCCTGAGGCTCACATGGATGAGCGTCATACGTCGGCGGAGGCGATCGTGCTCGGCGCGGGTGCGGCCGGGCTGGCGGCGGCGGCCGCACTTCGAGCCGCAGGCGTCGAGGCGATCGTGCTTGAGCAGACCGACAAGGTTGGTGCGAGCTGGCGGTCTCGCTATGACGGGCTGCGACTCAACACGCCTGGGTGGATGTCCGGGCAGCCCGGCTACCGTGCCGGCCCTCGACGCTACGGCGAGTACCCGTCGCGGGACGCGTGGATCCAGTACCTGGAGGATTACGCCGCCCACCATCGCATCGACATCCGCTTCGGCACCCAGGTCCGGCGAGTGGCACCGGCTGAGGCGGGTTGGCGAGTCGATACGGATGGCGGTGAGGTGGACGCGCGCTTCGTGGTGATCGCCACCGGCTATGACCGCGAGCCCAATCTCCCCGACTGGCCGGGGCGCGAGCGCTTCACAGGCGAGCTCATTCACTCCAGCGCCTACCGAAACTCGGACCCCTACCGCGGCCGCGACGTGCTCGTCATCGGACCGAACATCACCGGCTCGGAGGTAGCGCACTTTCTCTCCGAAGGCGGCGCCGGGCGCGTGCGCGTGTCCTGCCGTACACCCCCTAATGTGATGCGCCGCAAGTACCTGGGCATCCCGGTGCAGCTCAACGGGGTGATACTCCACCACGCTCCTCTGTCCGTAGCCGACGAGATCATCTGGCGAAGCCAGCGGCTGTTCTTCGGCAATCTCGAGCGGTACGGGCTTCCGCGCGCGCCTCTCGGGGTAGCCACGACGCTGCGCCGCCGCCAGCAGGCCCCGGTGTTCGACGACGGGTTCGTCGCTGCCGTCAAGGCCAGGCGGATCGAGATCGTCGCCGCCACCGAGGGCTTCGACGGCCCAGACGTGCTGCTCGCCGACGGCACCCGCATCCAGCCGGACGCCGTGATCGCGTCGACGGGCTACCGGCGCGGCCTGGAGGACATCGTCGGTCATCTTGGCGTGCTCGACGAGAATGGCATTCCTCTAGTCAGCGGCGGCAGCCAGCATCCCGCGGCGCAGGGACTGTTCTTCAATGGCTACAGGACCGAGCTCAGCGGGCAGCTGCGGCTCATGCGCCCCGACGCACGCGCAATCGCACGCACGGTGCGGCGACAGAGGGCTTAGGCATGGCTCGCCATCGTGGCGCCTCAGATGTCGGTGGAGGCGAGTGCCTCCAATCGTGCCGGCGCTAACTGCGGGTTTGTCGACCAGCTGACAAAAGGCTCCGCCAGGGCGGGGCCTTCCTATCGTTAGCGCCATGCTCACCACTGTCGCCAACGGCTTCAAGGACGCCTTCCTCATGGCCTGGGCCGTGTGGTGGGCCTTGGTCCTCGGCTTCGCCATCTCCGCCATCGTCCAAGCCTGGGTCCCGCGTGAGCGGATCGAGCAAGCGCTGGGCGGGTCGGGCGCGCGCTCGATCGGATGGGCCACCGGTCTGGGCGCCGCCTCCTCCTCGTGCTCATACGCCGCGATAGCCATCGCCAAGAGCCTCTTCCAAAAGGGCTCCTCCGCCGCGTCCGCCCTCGCCTTCCAGTTCGCCTCCACCAACCTCGTCGTCGAGCTGGGCATAGTCATCTGGGTCCTGCTCGGGTGGCAGTTCACCCTCGCCGAGTTCGTAGGCGGACTGATCCTGATCCTCGTCATGACGCTGCTATTGCGGCTATTCGTCTCAAGGCGCCTGGAGGAGCAAGCCCGTGCTCATGCCATCCAGGCCGACTCAGGCCACCAGCACCACTCCGCCGGCGAGCACATGTCGATCGCGCAGCGACTCACATCCGTCGAAGCGTGGTCTGACGTCGCCCACAACTTTCGCAACGACTGGGCCATGCTCTACAAGGAGATCCTGCTCGGCTTCCTCCTGGCCGGCTTCATCGGCCAACTGCCCGACAGCTTCTTCCACGCCCTCTTTCTCACCGAAGCGCCTGCCACCCTCAAGCTCATTGAGAATGCCTTGGTCGGGCCTCTGATCGCGGTGCTCAGCTTTGTTTGCTCCGTCGGCAACGTTCCCCTGGCCGCCGTGCTCTGGTCAGGCGGCATCGGATTTGCCGGTGTCATCTCGTTTCTGTTTGCCGACCTGATCGTTGTACCCATCGTGCTCATCTATCGCAAGTACTACGGGCCGGCTTTCGCCACGCGAATCGTCGCGCTCATGTTCGTCACGATCGTGATCGCTGCCCTCTGCGTCAACGGTCTGTTCAGCCTCTTCGGCCTGATCCCCAGTGTCCATCCCAGTCGCGCCGACATCTTCGGATCGGTGAAAGTCGACTACAAGCTGTTCACCAACATTCTCGGCCTAGCCATCTTCGCGATCTTGTTTGCCCTGACCATGCGTCGAGGTGCCACCGATCCCGTGTGCGGCATGAAGGTCGACAAGGCCCGAGCGATCCGCCTCGAACGCGACGGCAAGACCCTCTACTTCTGCAGCGAGCACTGTGCCCACGCCGCCCATCCTCCAGATCGTGAGGCAGGCGCCCTCACGACATGAGCACGAGCCACCCCGATACCGTGCCGGGAGTGGAACATGCGGTAAGCGCCCTCACCCGATGAGCACGAGCCAAACCCCACCCCTAACCCAACGTCCCGCCTGGGGCGCACTGTCCGCCCACCACCGCGAGATCGCGGACACACATCTGCGCGACTTGTTCGCCGCCGACCCCGCCCGAGGCGAGCGTCTCACCGCCGAAGGCGCCGGCCTATATCTCGATTACTCAAAGCACCGCATCACCGAGGAGACCCTCCGCCTGCTCATCGCCTTGGCCGAGCAGTCCGGCCTGGCCGAGCGTACCGCCGCGATGTTCGCCGGAGAGCGCATCAACGTCTCGGAGAACCGCTCCGTACTGCACGTAGCTCTGCGCATGCCTCGCACGTCCTCGCTCGTGGTGGACGGCGTCGACGTCGTGCAAGATGTCCACGCCGTACTCGACCGCATGGCCCACTTCAGTGAGCAGGTTCGTAGCGGCGCTTGGACCGGCCACACCGGCCGGCCGATTCGCAACGTAGTCAACATCGGCATCGGCGGCTCGGATCTAGGTCCGGTTATGGCGTATGAGGCACTGCGTCACTACAGCGCCCGAGAGCTCACTTTCCGTTTCGTCTCAAACGTCGACTCCACCGACTTCGTCGAGGCCACCCGCGATCTCGATCCCGCGGAGACCTTGTTCATCGTGGCCTCCAAGACATTCACCACTTTGGAGACGATGACCAACGCTCGCTCGGCGCGCGCTTGGTCCCTGGCCACGCTAGGGGACGAGCAGGCAATCGCCAAGCACTTCGTGGCCGTCTCCACCAACGCCGAGTTCGTCTCCCAGTTCGGCATCGACACCTCCAACATGTTCGGCTTCTGGGACTGGGTCGGCGGGCGCTACTCGATGGACTCCGCGATCGGTCTTTCCACGATGCTCGCGATCGGGCCCGCCAACTTCGGTGAGATGCTGGCCGGCTTCCACGCGATGGACGAGCACTTCCGCACGACTCCCTATGAGCGCAACCTGCCCGTCCTGATGGGTCTCCTGGCGGTCTGGTATGCCAACTTCTTCGATGCCCAAACTGTCGGGGTGATGCCCTATGCCCAATACCTCAAGCGCTTCCCCGCCTACCTGCAACAGCTGGCGATGGAGTCAAACGGCAAGCACGTGACCCTTCAGGGCGTCCCCGTCGACTACGACACCGGCGCGATCTACTGGGGCGAGCCCGGCACCAACGGACAGCACTCCTTCTACCAGCTGATCCACCAGGGCACCCGCCTGATTCCCGTGGATTTCATCGGCTTTGCCCGCTCGCTCAACCCTTTGCGCGACCACCACGACCTGCTCACCTCCAACGTCTTCGCCCAAGCCGAGGCCTTGGCGTTTGGGAAGGGGGAGGAGGAGGTTCGTGCCGAGGGTACGCCCGAGGCCGTCATACCTCACCGAGTGATGCTCGGCAACAGGCCCTCCAGCGTGCTGTTCGCGGATCGACTCACACCTCACGTTCTGGGCTCGCTCGTAGCGCTCTATGAGCACAGTGTGTTCACCCAAGGAGTCATCTGGGGCATCGACTCCTTCGACCAGTGGGGAGTCGAGTTGGGCAAGGCCTTGGCCAAGCGCATCGTCCCCGAGCTCGTCAGCGATTCCGAGCCGGAGCTTGAGCACGACAGCTCGACCAATGCCTTGATTCGTCATTATCGGGCAATGCGGGAGCGTCCATGAGCACCTCCGGAGGGTCTGGCGAGAAGGGTCTCGCCGGTGAGTTGACGGTGGAGATCCTGCCCGACGCTGCCGCGGTCGCCCACCGTGCCGCCGAGCTGGTCCACCAGCACGCGCTTCTGGCCGTTGCCGAACGCGGTGAGTTCACATTCGCCGTCTCCGGTGGGCGCTCGCCTTGGGCCATGTTCGGCGACTTGGCCCGCGAGGACTTCCCGTGGGCTCAGACCGCGATCTATCAAGTGGACGAGCGCATTGCCCCCGCCGGGGACCCCGACCGCAACCTCACACTCCTACAGGAGAGTCTCGGGGCGGTCGCCTCCGCCGACCTGCGCCCAATGCCCGTCAACGACAGCGACTTGGGCGCCGCCGCCGAGGCCTATGCTCGCTCGCTGCCTGCCCGCTTCGACCTGATTCACCTCGGTCTCGGCCCGGACGGCCACACCGCCTCCTTGGTGCCCGGCGATCCCGTGCTCGAGATCCGCGATCGCGATGTCGCGCTCACTGGTCCTTATATGGGTTTGGAGCGCATGACCGTCACCTATCCCGTATTGGAGCGCGCCCGGTCCTTGCTGTGGCTGGTCACCGGCGCCGAAAAGGCCGACGCGTTGCGGCGCCTGCGCGCGCACGACCCGTCGATCCCGGCCGGGAGGGTGCCGGCCGAGCACGCCTTGGTGCTCGCCGACGTGGCCGCCGCTCAGGCTGGTAGCGGCTGAGCGACCGCTTCGTGCTGAAGCTCGCTCAGCACCGCAAGCATCGAATCCAGCTCGCACTCCACCATCGAAGGCCAAGGCTTCGCCGGATGATCGTCGAGTGTCTTCAACCCGTTGCCCGTAATGATCGCCACCACGGTCTCCTCCGGATCCACGTCTCCCGACTCGGCCAGCTTCTTCAGCGCCGCGATCGTCGTGCCCCCCGCCGGCTCGGTCAAGATCCCCTCTGTTTCGGCCAGCAAATCGATCCCCGCGAAAATCTCCTCGTCGCTGGCCGTCCGAGCGCTGCCTTTGCGCGACAGAACGGCGTCAATCACCAAATAGCCATCCCCCGGAGATCCGATCGCCAGCGAATGCGCGATCGTCGTCGGCTTGCGAGGCTGGATCTCGGGCTCTCCCGCCACGATCGCGTCGGCGATCGGCGAGCACCCCTCCGGCTGGGCGATGTGCATCTTCGTTGCGCTCGTCTCGGCCAGTCCAACCGTCTCCAACTCGACCAGCCCCTTGTGCAACCGGGAGGAAAGCGTCCCGCCGGCCGTAGCCGACACGAGGTGATCCGGCGCCTGCCATCCAAGCTGCTCCACGATCTCAAAGATCGCCGTCTTGGCACCCTCGGCGTAAAACGGTCGCAAAGTGATGTTCGCGAACTCCAGCCCGCTCGCGGCCGCGACTCTGCGGCACTCGCGATTGGCTTCGTCGTAGTTACCCGCCACCTGGCAAACCCGCGCGCCCAGCGCCCGGCACACGCGAGCCTTGGTCTCCTCCAAGCGGTTGGGATAGAAGACATACGGAGTCAGCCCCGCCTTGGCTCCAAGCGACGCCACGGCTGTGCCCACGTTGCCGGTGGAGACACAGCCGATCTCGGTCTTGCCGAGCTCCAGGGCGCGAGCAATCGCGCTTGAGACAACCCTGTCCTTGTAGGAAAGGCTAGGTCGCTGCGTGCTGTCGTCCTTCAAATACAGTTTCCGTAGTCCCAGCCGCTCGCCAAGTCTGTTTGCCGGAATCAGCGGTGTCATGCCCGATATCTGTCCCACTTCGGCTTGAGCATGTGCCGAGCGGATCGGCAGCAGCTCAGACAACCGCCAGATGTTGTGGGGCCGCTCGCTCATCGGCATCTCACTCAAACGGCTCTTGGCCAGCTCATAGTCGTAAGCGATGTCAAGACACTTCCCGCACGTCTCGCAAAACGCCTCGGTGTCGGTGATCGGGCGTTTGACATCGCACTTCTGACACACCAGTTCGGTCACGCACGAGCGCGTCGTCTCGTTCAGGCCTGCGTGCCCCATTGCGGTGCTCATCGGGTCTCACCCCTTCTTCGTTGGGTTGGTTGACTTCGGTTTGTCCCAGTCATCGTGGCACAAGCTCCCCCTGAGGCCACGACGCGTCGATCTCCACGCCGCTCGGCGTCGAGTCGAGGAGCAACTGCTCGGCAATGTGCGGCGCGAAAGGCATCAACACACGCGCAAGCATCCGCAGTGCCTCGATCAAGGCCTCGTGGTCCTCGACACACAGCCAACCGCGCTTGGCGATCACACGCTTCTCGTAGTCCCTGATGCGGTCGAACAAGCGCATCACATTGCGAACCGCGCTGTGCATCTCAAGCTCGCGTGTGTCCTCGGTGATCTTCTCCGCGGCGGTCTCACACCACTGCCCCAATCGCTTGCGCAGATGCTCGGTCTTGTCGGGTCCCATCGTTACCGGTTGCCCGTCATCGCCCGACACGCCATTGTCGGCGTCTTGACCCAGCTTGGTGGGATCCAGCGCGAAGCGAGGATGTGAGTAATCCCAAAGCTGGCGCAAAAAGCGGTGACAGCGCTTGACATCGCTATCGCTCCAGTTGAGCGACCTTTGCGGTCGCGCCGCGAAGAGCACCGCCAAGCGGATCGTATCGGCGCCATACTGGTCCACGAGCTCGTCCGGGTCGACCACGTTGCCCAGGTGCTTGCTCATCTTGCGCCCATCGCGTATCACCATCTCGTGAAACAGGCAGCCCGCGAACGGCTCGCCGTCGCCGAGGAACTCCAGCGGTCCGATGTCTCGCAAAGCCTTTGTAACGGTGCGCTGGTCAAACACGAAGTTGCCGCTGTCCGAGCCCGCCACCACCCGCTCCGAAGGCAGCCAAGCGCGCAGATCCTCGAGCGCGAGGATGTGCTCCAAAGTCTGCTCGCGCTCTGTCGGCGGCACGCACACCGGCAACCACAGCCACAGCGCGTCGAAGTGGCAGTCGAGCGTGTCCGTCTCGCGCCTGGCGTAGCCGCCGCAGGTTGGACAGTTCACGCGCACGAAGTCCTCGCGCTCGGCCAACGGATTGCCGGTCCCGGTGGGAGTCAGGTCCAGCGGCAAGATCACGGGTAGATCGGCCTTGGGGACCGGCACGGTGCCACAGCTCTCGCAATACACGATCGGGATCGGCGTGCCCCAAGAGCGCTGCCTTGAAATGGTGAAGTCGTTGGCCCTGTAGCGCACCGCCTCACGTGCTCCCTCGATTTGAGCGACGGCCATAGCTCCCACGGCCCGATCCTCCGGAATGTCCTCGGCCTCCTCGGCCGGGGCGTCCCCGGGCGAGGCCGCCACCGCCGGGCTGTCCGGCGTGCCGAACAGGCGCTCGGCGATGACCGCATCGGTGCGATCGTCCTCTGGGATGCCAAGCACCGCTGTGGCGCCGAAGCGGCCGTCGACCATCGGCGAGACGATCACGGGCAGCGGATCGCCGCCCGTGGGTGAGAGCAGAATGCGCCCCGTATCGACCAAGGGCATCGACTCCGCCTCGCGAGCGCTGCGATCCAAGCCACCCGAGCGCAGCTCCTCCAGCTGCTCGGCCACCTCAGCGCCGCCGGCCCACCGCTCCATCTCGGGGTGCTTCGGCGAGATAGCCACGAACCGAGCCTGGCCAACGGCCCCGGCATGGGGCGTGAACACGGTCAAGCTGTCTCCCTCAGGGGACTCCAGGTCAAGCTCGATCCCATCGACGCGGCCCAGCACAAAGCGCTGGGAGGCGAGGGCGTTCTCATCCCAGATCCCGCTCGCCGCCAACTCCTCGATGCGACGATCGTTCTCCTCCAAGTAGGCGCTGATGCGCAGGTACCACTGTGGTTGCTGGATCAGACGTACAGGGTTGTGGCAGCGCCAGCAGGTCCCGTTCTCGACCTGGATCGTGGCGAGCGTCGTCTGACAGGTGTCACACCAGTCCACGCTGCCGCTGCCCCTGTACACCAGGCCGGCCTCCAAAAGAGTCAGGAACAGCCATTGCGACCAGCGGTACATGACGGCGTCCGAGCTCATGAAAGTGCGCTCCCAATCAAAGGAGAAGCCAAGCCTTTGAAGCTGGCCGATCATGTGCTCCGCGCAGCGGGCAACCCAAGCGCTAGGAGGCTCTTTGCCGGCGATCGCCCCCAACTCCGCCGGCAAGCCGAAGGAGTCGAAGCCAAAGGCGAACAAAACGTCCTCGCCACGAGCCCTACAGAAGCGAGCATAAGCATCGCCGATCGAATAGCTGCGTACGTGCCCGATATGGATGTTTCCCGAGGTGAACGGCGCCGACGGCTTGATGTACTTGCGCGACCGCTCACCGGTTGCATCGGGCGTGCGAAAAGCGTCTTTAGTCCGCCACGCCTCTTGGCGTGCAGCCTCTATCGCATGGGGGTCGTAGCTAGGCCGATCACCGTTGTTCATCAGGTCGAGAATACCCAAGGCCCGGGTCCGGCACGGGCCGTCGGAGAGCGCCTGAGCCGTTGCTATGCTCATCCGCCACGACTGCAAGGATTCTTAGATGGAAGTAGAGATTGGCCGCGGCAAGAGCGGCCGCCGCGCATACGGCTTCGATGACATCGCGATCGTGCCCTCCCGGCGCACGCGCGACCCTGACGACATCGACATCTCCTGGAAGCTTGGTCCTTACCAGTTCGAGCTGCCGATGATGGCCTCTGCGATGGACGGTGTCGTCTCTCCTCAAACCGCCGCGATCGTCGGCGGGCTCGGCGGACTGGCGGTGCTCAACCTGGAGGGCATCTTTACCCGCTATGAGGACGCCGAGGCGCAGCTGGAGCGGATCGCGGGGCTCCCCAAGGACGCGGCCACGCGCGAGATGCAGGAGATCTACGCCCAACCGGTGATTCCCGAGTTGATCGCCCAGCGGATTCGCGAGATAAAGGAGCAGAAGGTTGTCTGTGCGGCTTCGCTCACGCCTCAGCGAGTTCTCGACTATCACGAGATCGCCTTGGAGGCCGGCTTGGACGTGCTCGTGATCCAAGGCACAGTCGTCTCCGGGGAACACGTGTCCACGGTCTCCGAGCCCTTGAACCTCAAGGAGTTCATCCCTTCACTGGACGTGCCCGTGGTGGTTGGCGGTTGCGCCTCCTACCAGACAGGTCTCCACCTGATGCGCACCGGCGCCGCGGGCGTGCTCGTCGGGGTAGGACCCGGGGCGGCTTGTACGACCCGAGGCGTGCTCGGCATCGGCGTGCCGCAAGCAACCGCGATTGCCGACGTGGCTCACGCCCGCTCGACGCACATGCTCGAGACGGGCGAGTACTGCCAAGTTATCGCCGACGGGGGAATGCGCAACGGTGGCGACGTCTCCAAGGCAATCGCCTTGGGCGCCGACGCGGTCATGATCGGCTCGCCTTTGGCTCGCGCCCACGAAGCCCCCGGAAGAGGCTTCCATTGGGGCATGGCCACGTTCCATCCCACCTTGCCTCGCGGCGCCCGCGTGGCGACGACCCGCAATGGCAGCTTGGAGGAGATCCTGGTGGGTCCCGCGCGCGAGAACGACGGCACCTTCAACCTGTTCGGCGGCTTGCGCACTTCGATGGCCACCTGCGGCCACAAGGACCTTGCAGAGTTCAACCGCGCCGAGGTCGTGATCGCCCCCTCCTTGCAGACCGAGGGCAAGCAGCTCCAACGCGACCAGTCGGTCGGCATGGGCTCCAAGGGCAAGGCGGCCGAACTGGTAAATGACTGACTCTGGGACGGTCTCGACTTCGTCTGGCGGCGTCCTCGGTCGCTCGTGTGCTGAGCACACTTCGCAGGGTGGGGGGGCAATCTATCCATTGCCAGACTCGCCGATACCGCCCCAGAGTGGGCCTCGTTTGGACAGTCGAAAGACCGGCGAAACGCCAGTGGATCGCGAAGAGGTCGTGGTTCTCGATTACGGCGGCCAGTACTCCCAGCTGATCGCCCGACGCATCCGCGACTGTGGCGTCTTCTCGGAGCTCCTGCCCCATCACGTCGGCTTGGAGGAGGTCGCCAAGCGCAAACCGCGGGGAATCGTTCTCTCTGGAGGGCCCGCCTCTGTATATGCGCCCGGGGCGCCACGCTTGGAGCGGGGTCTACTCGACTTGGGCGTGCCGGTGCTGGGCATTTGCTACGGCATGCAGCTACTCGTCCACGAGCTGGGCGGTCGCGTGGAGCAGGCTGAGGTGGGGGAGTTCGGCCGCTCCGACCTCACGGTTTCTGAGCCCGGCGTGCTCATGGCGGGCATGCCCAAGCAACAGACCTGCTGGATGTCTCACCGCGACACGGTCTTCGAGGCGCCGGCAGGCTTCACTGCCTTGGCGTCCTCTACCGCGTCGCCGGTTGCAGCCGTAGAGAATCGCGAGCGCGGCATCTATGGCATCCAGTTCCATCCTGAGGTGGTGCACACGCCATACGGGCAAGAGATCCTGACCCGTTTCCTTACTGAGATATGCGGCTGCGAGCGGACTTGGTCGCCGGTCTCGATCGCCGAGGAGCAGATCGCTCGCATCCGAAAGCAGGTCGGAGACGGGCGTGTTGTCTGTGGCCTCTCCGGCGGTGTCGACTCTTCGGTGGCGGCCCTACTCGTGCACCGTGCGATCGGGGACCAGCTCACTTGCGTGTTCGTCGATCACGGCCTGATGCGCAAGGACGAGGGCGAGCAGGTGATCAGCGCTTTCAGAGACACCTTCAAGGTGCCTTTGGTCGCCGTCGATGCCGAGCGGCGCTTCCTGGAGAAGCTCAAAGGCGTCACCGAGCCCGAGGCCAAGCGCAAGGCGATCGGCGCCGAGTTCATCAGGGTCTTCGAGGAGGAGGCCGCCAAGATCTCCGAGGCCGGGGCGGGTGGGGACGGGGTCAACTATTTGGTGCAAGGCACCCTCTACTCCGACGTGATCGAGTCCGGTGGCGGAACCGGCGCTTCCACGATCAAGTCTCACCACAACGTAGGAGGCTTGCCCGAGGACATGCAGTTCGAGCTGGTCGAGCCCTTGCGAGCCCTGTTCAAGGACGAGGTCAGGGCCGTCGGCGCCGAGCTGGGTTTGCCCGAGCGCCTGGTTTGGCGCCAGCCCTTCCCCGGTCCCGGTCTTGCGATCCGGGTAGTCGGCGGCGAAGCCACCAAGCAGCGCCTGGACGTGCTGCGCGAGGCCGACTACATCCTGCAAGAGGAGATTCGCAAGGCGGGTCTCTACAGAGAGCTGTGGCAATCCTTCTGCGTCTTGCCCGACGTCCGCACCGTGGGCGTTCAGGGCGACGAGCGCACCTATGGCTACGTGGTCGTCATCAGGGCCGTCACCTCCGACGACGCGATGACGGCCGATTGGGCGCGCCTGCCATACGACCTTCTCGAGACAATCGCCTCGCGCATGATCAACGAGTTGCGCGAGGTAAACCGGGTTGTGCTGGACATCACCAGCAAGCCACCGGGAACTATCGAGTGGGAGTAGCTATCATTCCCGCTCTCGCCGCGCGCGACAGCTTGCGTGCGGCCTTTTTCACGTCATGAAGACTTACGTCGCCAAGCCCACAGATCGCGAGCGCAACTGGCTCGTCGTTGACGCCAACGGCAAGACGCTGGGGCGCTTGGCCACGCAGATCGCCGATGCCTTGAGAGGCAAGCGCAAGCCCGAGTACACACCGCACATCGATACCGGTGATTTTGTCGTCGTCGTCAACGCGGAGAAGATCTCGGTCAGCGGCAAAAAGCGCACAGACAAGCGCTACTACCGCCACTCCGGCTATCCCGGTGGCCTGCGCTCGCGCACGTTCGAGGAAATGATCGAGCGTCGACCCGAGGAGATCATCAGGCTCGCCGTCAAGGGCATGTTGCCGCGCAACCGCCTGGCCCGCAGGCAGATCACCAAGCTCAAGGTCTACGCCGGCCCCGAGCATCCGCACGTAGCCCAGAAACCGCAACCGATGGAGATCGAGGCCTGATGGCTGACGAGCCGACTGAGCAGCCAGAGGACCAGGCCGAGCCGACCGAGCCGGTCGCCGAGCCCGTAGAGCCGACCGCCGAGGTCTCGGAGTCGACTGGCGAGCCCGCCGAGGAGACCGCCGAGGCTCCTGTCGTCGAGGAGATCGTGGCTGAGGAGATCGTCGTCGAGGCTGTCGAGGAGGCCTTGGTCGAGGCTGTCGCGGAGGAGCTTGTCGAGGAGGCCATAGTGGAGGCCGTCATCGAGGAGGCCGTGGTCGAGGCCGTCGCCGAGGAGATCGCCGCCGAGGTCGTAGCTGAGGCAGAGGGGGAGGAGCTCGAGGACGAGGAGCCGACGCCCCGTGTCAAGCCGAGCGTGCCGGGCGCGCATCTTGAAGTGGACATCGTGCCCGAAGGGGTGGACCCACTTGCCCCCGAGCAGCCGGTCGATCCCTACGCTTTGGAGGAGGACGAGGAGCCGAAAGCCGAGGAGGATCTTGACGGCACTCCGCTGGCCGAGCCGATCTCCAGCGCCGCGATAGATCTGGCCGCGGGGGCCCGCTACAAGGCGACAGGCAAGCGCAAGACGGCCATTGCCCGCGTCATACTGCGCCCCGGCAGCGGAACATATGTCGTCAACGGACGCACGCTCGACGAGCACTTTCCGCGGGTCACGCTGCAGCGCAACATTCGCCAGCCTTTGGAGACGGTCGGCTACCAGGAGCGCATGGATGTGGTCGCGCGTCTGCACGGCGGAGGCATCTCCGCTCAGGCGGGCGCCTTGCGCCACGGCATATCGCGTGCTTTGCTCGAGGCCGATCCGAACCTGCGCGGCGAGCTCAAGCGCCGCGGCTTCCTGACGCGCGACTCGCGCGCCAAGGAGCGCAAGAAGGCCGGTTTGAAGAAGGCGCGCAAGCGGCCGCAGTTCTCCAAGCGTTAATTCTCCGCTATGACCAAGCTGTTCGGGACCGACGGGGTCCGTGGCGTCGCCGGTGAGTTGCTGAGCGCGGAGCTGGCCCTCGCACTGGGAAAGGCGGGAGCGGGACACGCCCACGCCCACGCCGAGCACCCACGGGTGTTGATCATCCGGGACACGCGCGAGTCCGGCGAGATGCTGCAAGCGGCACTTGCCGCCGGTGTGAGCGCTGCCGGCGGCGAAGCGTTGTTGGGCGGCGTCCTGCCGACCCCCGCGGCGCCACTGCTGCTCAAGCGCTACGGCCTGGACCTGGCCGTCGTGATTTCGGCCTCCCACAACCCTTACCGGGACAACGGCCTCAAGTTTTTCGCCGCCGACGGCTTCAAGCTCTCCGACGAGGACGAGCTGGCGATCGAAACTGAGCTGAGTCAAGGGCTTGCCGGCAGTTCGCAGGCGATCGGTCGGGTGCGCGAGTTGAGAGGCACCCACGAGGACTATCTGCGAGAGCTGGAGGACCGTTTTGCCGAGCTGCGCCTCGATGGGCTGGACATCCTGCTCGACTGTGCAAACGGCGCCACCTACAAGGTCGCGCCGGAGATATTCAGGCGTCTCGGCGCCCAAGTCACCGTGCTCGCGGCGTCGCCCGACGGGCGCAACATAAATGAGGATTGCGGCTCGACCCACATCGCGGCGCTGGGCAAGCGGGTGCGCGAGGGGGGCCACGCGCTCGGCCTGGCCTTCGATGGCGATGGCGATCGCGTGCTCGCGGTCGATCGCGCGGGCGCCGTGGTGGACGGCGACGAGCTGATCGCGCTCGCCGCCCTGCATCTACGAGCCGGCGAGCGGTTGGCGGGGGATGGAGTCGTGGTGACAGTGATGACCAACTACGGCTTCCACACTGCGATGGCCGACGCCGGCATCGCGGTCGCCTCGACCAATGTCGGCGACCGTTACGTTCTTGAGGAGCTGCGTCGTCGCGACTGGATGCTAGGGGGAGAGCAGTCGGGCCACATCATCGAGATGGGATTCAACAGCACCGGCGACGGAATCGCCGGGGCTTTGCTCACGCTCGAGGCGCTCGGCGGGCGCGACCTGAGCGAGCGCGACGCGATGCACAAGCTGCCCCAGCGCCTGGTCAACGTCAAGGTGCGTGACAAGGGCGCCTTTGCGCACGCACACACGGTGGCCGAGGCGGTGCAGGCCGAGGACAGCGCTCTGTCCGGTCGTGGGCGGGTACTCGTACGTCCCAGCGGCACTGAGCCGCTTGTGCGAGTGATGGTCGAGGCGCCCACCGACGAGGAGGCCGACGCCACCTGCGCGCGCCTGGTCAGCCTCGTGCAGCAAGAGCTGGCTTAGGCGCTCCCGCCCCGAGGTGGCGTGTTGAGCGTGGCTGGTGGCACGCTTGCGGCTCTGGCCGCTCCGATATGCCGCTGATATCGTCGTCGCGATGTGCGGCATCGTCGGCTACGTAGGAAAGCGTCCTGCCCGGGAGATATTGCTCGACGGGCTCAAGAAGCTGGAGTACCGGGGCTATGACAGCGCCGGGATCTCCCTGATCGCGGGCGAGCGCATCGAGGCGGTACGCTCGGTCGGCAACCTGAGCGCCCTCCAGGCCAAGCTTGACGCTAGTACTCCGGAAGGCAGAGAGGTGGGCGGCTCGGTGGCTGTGGCCGCGCCCGCCGCTGCGACCACCGGCATAGGGCACACCCGCTGGGCCACACACGGACGCGTGAGCGAGGAGAATGCCCATCCTCACTACGACCCCGAGGATCGTCTGCACGTGGTCGTGAACGGCATCGTCGAGAACTACATGGCGCTCAAGGAGCGCCTCGCCCGCGAGGGCAACGAGTTCACGTCCGAGACCGATGCCGAGGTGATCGCCCATCTGATTGCCGCCCACTACGACGGCGATCTTGCAACTGCCGTGCGCAAGGCCTTCAAGGAGCTTGAGGGCCATTTCGCGTTCGTGGCGATGAGCGTCGAGGAGCCCGAAACGCTGGTCGGCGCCCGCAAGGAGTGTCCTCTGGTGGTCGGTAGGGGAGAGGGAGAGCAGTTCGTGGCCTCCGCGGTCCCGGCCTTCCTCGCACAGACACGCGCCGTCCAATACGTCGAGAACGGCGAGATCGTGGTGCTGCGCCCCGATTCGGTCGAAGTGCTGACGCTCGACGGCGACCCCGTGGAGAGGCCGGTCGAGCAGATCGACTGGGACGAGGACACCGCCGAGAAGGGCGGCTATGAGACATTCATGCTCAAGGAGATCCACGAACAGGCCGACGCCGTCGCCGAGACGATCGCCGACCGGGTGGCGCGCGGGGACGGGGTTGATCTCGACGAGCACGGCTCGCTCGACGAGGCGATCCTCGCCGATGTCAAACGGATCGTGGTCGTGGCGTGCGGAACCTCCTACCACGCTGGCCTGATCGGGCGCTACGTGATCGAGGAATGGGCGCGCATACCGGTCGAGATGGATGTGGCCTCCGAGTACCGCTACCGCAACCCGGTCGTCGGGCCGGGCGACCTCGTGATCGGAATCTCCCAGTCGGGTGAGACCGCGGACACGCTGGCCGCGATGCGCAAGGCGCGAGAGCGTGGCGCCACGGTGCTTGCGATCACGAACGTGATGGGCTCCCAGGCCACCCGCGACGCCGACGGCGTCCTGTTCACCCGCGCCGGCCTTGAGATCGGAGTGGCGGCCACCAAGACGTTCGTGTGCCAGGTCGCGGTCATCTATCTGCTCGGTCTGCGCTTGGCCGAGCTGCGTGGCACATTGGCCCCCGAGCGCATCGCCGAGCTGGTGAGCGAGGTCAAGCGCCTGCCACATTGCATCGAAGAAGTCATCGCCGACGCCGGCGAGGAGGTCGCCCGTGTGGCCGACGAGCATTGGCAAAAGGAGTTCTTCCTCTACATCGGACGTCACGTTGGCCTGCCGGTCGCCCTGGAGGGTGCGCTCAAGCTCAAGGAGATCTCCTACATCGCCACCGACGCCTACGCGGCCGGCGAGATGAAGCACGGACCGATAGCCCTGCTTGACGACTCCACGCCAGTCGTCTCGATCGCGATCGACTCCCCGGTCTTCGAGAAGATGGTCTCCAACATGCAGGAGGTCCGCGCCCGCGGCGCCCACGTGATCGCCATCACAAGCGCCGGAAGCGGACGCTTGGAGGGTCAGGTGGACGTGTCGATCCCTGTGCCCGCGATCGACTGGATGCTGCAGCCAATGCTCGCGGTCATCCCTTTGCAGATGCTCGCGTATGAGATTGCGCGTAGGCGAGGGCTCAACGTGGATCAGCCGCGCAACCTCGCCAAGACCGTCACGGTCGAGTAGTAGAGCGTTTGGCATCCACCATCCTGCACGCCTGATGTGTGAGACGTAGTATCGCTCGTCATGAGCGTGCTTCCCGACTGGTGTGAGCCTCTGCTGGACGCTCCCCGTATGCGGGCCGTGGACCGTTGGGCGATCGAACAGCAGGGGGTACCTTCGCTTGAGTTGATGGAGCGGGCCGGGGAAGGTGTCGTGCACGCGGTCGAGCGAGTCGCACCCGACGGCCCGGTGGCCGTGGTCTGCGGCAAAGGCAACAACGGTGGCGATGGTTTCGTCGCGGCGCGACTGTTGCGCCAGACCGGGCGCGAGGTGCACGTGGTTTGCACCTCCGCTCCCGAGCAGCTCTCCGGGGATGCCCGCATCAACTTCGATCTGCTGTCCTGCGATTGGGCGCTCCTCTGCGAGGACGCTCGCGCCGGCGAAGCGATACGGCGGGCCACTGCTGTCGTGGACGCTCTGCTAGGGACCGGATTCGGAGGGGCTCCACGAGGCCCGGTTGCTGAGGCCATTGAAGCCGTCAACGAAGCCGTCGATGCCGGCGCGCACGTAGTGAGCGTGGACGTTCCCAGCGGCGTGGACGCCTCCACGGGAGAGGTTGCGGGCACAGCCGTGCGGGCCGAGTGCACCGTGACTTTTCACGCGGCTAAGCCGGGCCTATGGGTCCATCCCGGCAAGCGCCATGCTGGGGAGACGGTTGTGATTGATATCGGTATCCCCCGCGGCGAGCCGCTCGAGACGGACATAGGGCTGGTAGAGCCGAGTGTGCTTGCCGCGCTGCCCTCGAGGGGCACCGCATCGACCAAGTTCACGAGCGGGCACGTGGTCGTGGTCGGCGGCTCGCGTGGTCTGACCGGCGCACCCGCGATGACTTCGCTCGCCTGCATGAGGACAGGCGCCGGCTATGTCACCGCGTGCGTTCCGCACTCTCTAACGGAGATCCTCGACGTGCAGCTGATGGAGGTCATGACGCTCGGGCTGGAGGAGGAGGTGGGCTCGCTGACGCCGGACGGGATCGACAGCGCACTGGCTGCCCTGGGCCGTGCCAGTGCGCTTGCGCTCGGCCCCGGCTTGGGGCGCGAGGAGGCCGCGGCCGCGTTCGCAAGGGCTCTCGCAGTGCAGGCGCGCGTGGCGATGGTGCTCGACGCCGACGGCTTGAACGCTCACGCCGGCCACCTCTCGGACCTGGCGGCCCGCCAGGCGCCCACAGTGCTCACGCCGCACGCGGGCGAGCTGGGTCGTCTCCTGGGCCTCGACAGCGAGGAGATCGAGCAGGCGCGTTTGCGTCACGTTCGCGCTGCGGCCCAACAATCCGGCGCGGTGGTCCTGCTCAAGGGAGACGACACACTCGTCGCGGCGCCGGACGGACGTGTTGCGGTCAATCCCGGCGCGAGCCCCGCCTTGGCGACCGCCGGCACCGGGGACGTACTCTCAGGAACGATCTCGGCCTTGCTAGCGCAAGGACTCGATGCGTTCACTGCTGCAGCCTGTGGCGCCTACCTCCATGCCGAGGCCGGACGCGAGGCGGCGCGCCGTCAAGGATCGGCTGAGGGCGTGATCGCGACGGACGTGATCGCGGCTCTCCCGGCGGCGCGGTGGTCATCGATTGGGCACGAGTCGGTGGGGCATGAGCGGGGGCGGGCATGAGCACTCGTAGGGCCGTGGCGCGCGTAAACCTGGCGGCGATCGAGCGAAACTGTGCGCGCTTGCAGGCTGAGCTTGAGGACGGATGTCAGCTATGCGTGGTCGTCAAGGCCAACGGCTACGGTCATGGCGCCGTGCCCAGTGCCCGCGCGGCGCTCGCGAGCGGCGCAAGCCGGCTGGCCGTGGCCGGCGCGCGCGAGGCAATTGAGTTGCGCGAGGCCGGTTTCCTGGAGGTGCCGGTCCTTGTGATGGGAGCTCTAAGTCCGGTCGAGCTGGGCGAAGCCCTGAGGGCGCGCGCGGAGGTCGTGGTCTGGCGGGAGCAGGATGTCGAGGCGGTCGCGAGTGCTGGCGGGGGCAAGGTGCACGTAAAGCTCGACAGCGGTATGGGCCGGCTCGGCACGCGCGATCCCAGGCAAGCATCGAAGGTGGTAGCCGCCGCGGCGGGCACACGCGGTGTGGAGTTGGCTGGTGCGATGACCCACTTCGCGACGGCCGACGACCTTGACGATCCGTTCTTTGGTGAACAGCTCCACGCGTTTACGACTTGGGCCGCGGAGGTCAAGGCGGAACATCCACACATCCTCGTGCACGCGGCCAACAGCGCCGCCGTCCTGCGGGAGAGGCGCGCTCACTTCGACATGGTGCGCTGCGGGATAGCCGCCTACGGCATGGATCCATACGGGCTCGATCCCGACTCCGCCCGGCTGGAGCCTGCTTTGGAGCTGGCCTCCTATGTTGCCGAGGTGAAGGCGTGCTCTGTAGGGCAGAGCGCCGGCTACGGAAGGCGCTTTGTCGCCGACCAAGACACGATTCTCGGGGTGCTGCCGATCGGCTATGGCGACGGCTGGCGCCGCGCGTTGTCCGACAACGCTGACGTGCTGATCGCGGGTCGGCGACAGCCGATCGTGGGGACCGTGAGCATGGACAATCTGACCGTTGACCTGGAGGGTGCTGCACACCCGTCCGCACTGCGGGGCGAGGAGGCGGTGCTGATCGGAGCTCGGGGTGAGCAGCGAGTCACGGCCGAGGAACTGGCGCGACGGATGGGGACAATCAACTACGAGGTCACGTGTGGCCTCACCGCGCGGGTCCCCCGTGTCTATCACCGCGACAACGAGTCGGCGAGCGAACCCCTTCGATGAGCGCCGAGGCGCTCGACATCGTCGGTCCTGCCCTCGCCGGTCAGCATGCCTGGATCGTTGGTGGTGCGGTGCGCGATCGCGTGCTTGGCAGGACGGTCGTGGATCTCGACGTAGTGATCGACGGCGATCCGGCCGGGGCTGCGCGCGCGATCGCTCGTCAGGCCAAACAGATGGGGCCCGGCGCCGCCTGTTTCCCGTTGTCCGAGGAATTCGGGGCATGGCGGGTGGTGGCCCGTGGTGGGGCTTGGCAGATCGACGTGGAGGGCATGCGCGGCGGCTCGCTCGAGGCGGACTTGGCGTTGAGGGACTTCACCGTCAACGCGATCGCCGAGCCACTGGACGGGGGAGCCCCGATCGACCCGCTTGGAGGACTTGCCGACCTGCGGGCCGGACGCCTGCGCTGCGCCGGGCCCGCAGCGTTCGCGGAAGATCCCTTGCGTGTTCTACGTCTGGTGCGTGTCGTTGCGGAGCTCGGCCTGACGCCGGACCCCCAGACACTCACGGCAGCTCGCGCACAGGCAGCTCGTCTCATCGACGTTTCGCCCGAGCGCGTTTTCCTGGAGTTGCGACGAATCGTCGCCTCCCCGGGAGCACTCCAGGGCATCGAGTCGATGAGCGACTTGGGAGCAACGGCGGTGGTGCTCCCCGAGCTTGAGGCGATGCGAGGGGTCGAGCAGAGCCGCTTTCACCATCGCGACGTATATGGGCACACGCTGGAGGTGTTCGAGCGCTCAATTGCCCTCACGACGGCTGACGGGTGGGAGCGCTCAGAGCCGGGCGCGTCCCTTGGCCCGGAGTATCGAGAGCCGGTGCTCGCCCTGCTCGCAGAGCCTCTCGCGGACGGCATGACTCGCGGCGATGCTTTGCGATGGGGGACGCTGCTACACGACGCCGCCAAGCCGGCCACGCGTTCGGTGCGCCCTTTCGATCGCCGCGTGACCTTCATGGGACACGACACGCGCGGGGCCGATTTGGCGCGCGAGGTGCTGGCTCGCTTGCGCGCGAGTGTGCGCCTGCGCGAGCACGTGGCGGGCCTGGTGCGCCATCACCTGCGCCTCGGCTTTCTCGTGCACGAGACCCAGCCGCTTGCGCGTGGAACCGTCTATGCCTATCTGCACACCTGCGACCCCGTAGAGGTGGACGTCACCCTGCTCTCGGTGTGCGACCGGCTGGCTACGCGCGGAGCCAAATCCGAGCAAGCGATCGAGGCCCACATGGCTTTGGCGCGGACGATGCTCGAAGATGCGCTGCGCTGGCACTCGGCAGGTCCGCCTAAGCCTCTGCTGCGTGGAGATGAGCTGGCCAAGGCCTTGGGCATCCCCCTCGGGCCGCGCGTGGGAGAGCTTTTGGAGGAACTTGCGTGTGCTCAGTACGTGGGCATCGTTGGCACCCGCGAGCAGGGGCTAGCGTTCGTGCGCGGCCGAGGCGACTAGGATTGGCCGCGATGGGCGACCCGGACTGCATTTTCTGCAAGATAGTGGCGGGCGAGTTGCCAGCCACGATCATCGACGAAGACGAGCACACGGTCTCCTTCATGGACATCAACCCGGCCACGCGCGGGCACGCGCTCGCAATCCCTCGTAAGCACACACCAGATCTGCTGAGTATCGATCCGAGCGAACTCGGCGCCGTGGCAACGGCGGCCAAGCGTTTGGCGGCTCGGGCCAAGCAGGGACTAGGGGCGGATGGAGTCAACCTGATCAACTCGTGTGGCGCGGCCGCCTGGCAAACCGTGTTCCACTTCCACATCCACATGATTCCCCGCTACCAGGACGATCCGCTCGAGCTGCCTTGGGTGCCCTCGCCGGGGGACCCGGGTGAGATAGCCTCCGCGGCCACGGTCCTCAGACGCGAGTAGCCCTGAGGCCAATAAGGGGGAAAACAGGTGGGCGCGTCGAACCGCTACATCGTCCCCATCCTTGTGTTCTTGTTGAAATGGCCCACATAAAACGCCTAATCACAGTGATCGCCGCCGGTTGCGGGCTTGCTTTGGTCCTGCCTACTGGTTCGCTTGCCACGCTTAGCGAAGTCGGGGTGATCCCCGAAACGACGCCTGCGACAGTGCCCAGCTGCCCCACGCCTTCATGCCTGGCGGTGAGCCGCACCACCGGCTTCCAGGTCAAGGTCGAAACGAACAACAATCTGGAGGCGGCCCCGCGCGCGGGAACGATCGTGGCTTGGACGATCAGCTTGGGCAAGCCGACGGCCACCCAGATCAAGTACTTCAACGCCAACGAGGGAGGGCCGGCCTCGGCGGGGATCGCGATCTTGCGGGCCCAGAAGAGTCCCAAACTGACCTACAAGCTGATCAGCCAAAGCCCCGTGGTGCCGCTCGAACCGTACTTCGGCAAGACAGCCCAGTTTCCGCTCGCCACGACCTTGCCGGTCAAGAAGGGCGACATCGTCGCGCTGACGGTGCCTTCGTGGGCGCCAGCCTTGGCACTCGGCTTCGGCAAGGCGACATCCTGGAGGGCAAGTCGCGCCAAGGCGCAGTGCACGACAACCGGCACCCAGACGTCTCAGGTGACGGTCGGCTCCAACGTGCAGTACTACTGCCTCTACCAGACCGCGCGACTCACCTACAGCGCGACCTTGATCTCAACGCCCTGAACGAGGGCGCCGGTCGGCGCACTGTGCTGGGTGAACCAGTTAGTTCCGGCCGCTGAGGCCGAACCGGCCGAGGCCCCGGCTAAGGCGCGCTGGCGCCGCCGCTGGAGCCGACGCTGCCCCCGAGGAAGCTTTTTCGGTGCTTTCGGAAGGCGCTTTTTCAGAGGACGCTTTTCCCGATTCGCCCGCCGACGTTCCGCCGGCGGCGCCGCTTTCGGAGGAGCTCGAGCTTTCTTCAGAGCCGGTACCGCCTGATTCCCCAGTCGAACTGGAGGATTCTTCGCTGCCGGTAGTAGTGGGGGTGGTCGAGGTAGTCGCCGTAGTCGACGTGGATGTCGTCTCAGTGGCTTCCTTTTCCGCCGAGGTGTCGTTTGGCGGCGTGATTTCAGGGGTGCTCTTGGGAAGCGCTTCGGAGACCGTGCTCCCGCCGCACGCGGTCAAACCGGTGCCACAGAGAAGGACCAGGGCGCTCGCGCCGAGCGCTATGACGCGGTGACGTTTCGGGCCGTCGCTCACGCGCTCAAAGGACCCATGCGCCGGCCACACGTGGGGCAGTCGTTGAGATCCTTCTGGGCGAGCTGGTCGCACCAAGGGCAAAAGCGCAGGTTCTCAACGGCCCACGGCAGCTTTGAGGGGTCTGGAGCGAGCGGCAGCACCTTGCCAACGATCTCCATCTCCTCACCCGTGTCGCGATCGCGGTAGATCTCGCTGGGAACTGCCTCGAGCAGAACCTCGCGACCCGTCGAAGGGGTCCGCAAACGATAAAGCTGATTGGTGCTCACGCCCGGGCACTTTAGCGGAGCATCCAGCCGGATAGGCTCACGGGCTTGCGCATCCTCATCTTCCATGGATACCTGCTCAGCGGGACGGGCTCCAACGTCTACAACGCACGACTCGCGGAGGCTTTGGTAGGGCTGGGGCACGAAGTGCATCTGCTTTGCCAGGAGCGTCATCCCGAGCGCCAAGCTTTCGTGGACGCCGCTGGGGACTGGGACAGCGGCAGGCTTGTACTCAGGCTCTTGAAAGAGGCGACCGCCGAAGGTCCTCGCTGCACCGTATATCGCCCGGATATTGGCGGTCTATTGCCTTTGTACGTTCAAGATCGTTACGAGGGCACCGACGCGAAGACGTTCGCGGACTGCACGGACTCCGAGGTTGCCTCCTATGTACAGGCAAACGTGGACGCTGTGCGTGAGTTGGTCGAGCTTGTGCGCCCGGATGTAGCGTTGGCCAACCATCTCGTGATGGGTCCCGTCATCTTTGCGCGTGCGCTCGCGGGCCGGGCGGGCCGGGTTCCTTACGCAGTGAAGGTGCACGGCAGCGCGCTCGAGTACACGGTCAAGCCACAGCCGGAGCGCTTCCTCGGCTTCGCGCGCGAGGGCCTCGCGGGGGCACAGACGGTCCTCGTCGGCTCCAGGCACACGGCTGAGAGCCTGTGGGAGGCCTTGGGGGAGGCAGACGGCGCCGCGGTCCGCCGGCGCACGCGGCTCGGTCCGCCCGGGGTCGACGTGGAGCGCTTCGCGCCGCGTGAGCCAGCGCAGGCAATGGCTGAGGTGGATGTGCTGATCGAGCGGTTGCGCGCGAGCGGTGTCGCCGCGGGAGACAGCGAAGGCTCTTTCGCCCGCGACGAGCCGGCCGTCGCCGATGCGCTTGAGCGTCTGCTGGTCGATCTGCGATCTCGCCGTGTGCCCCGAACCCCCCATCGCGGGGGGCAAGCGGGGTATCGATCGCCGGTCGGTGACGAGGGTGAGCTAGTCGCCTTCGTCGGCAAGCTGATCGCCGCCAAGGGCGTCCACCTCTTGCTTGCAGCTTGGCCGCATGTGCTGCAGCGTTGCCCGCGGGCGCGCCTGGTGGTGATCGGCTTTGGTTCGGAAGGCGAGCGCTTTCAGGCGCAGGCGGCGCCGCTCGGCGACCGGGTGATCTTCACCGGCCGGCTCGACCACGACGAGCTCTACCACGTGCTTCCGTTGTGCGAGGCACTGGTCGTCCCGAGCACTTTCCCAGAGGCTTTCGGCATGGTGGCCGCCGAGGCCGCGGCCTGTGGCGTGCTGCCTATCAGCGCGGCCCATTCGGGGCTCGCGGAGGTAAGCGAGACGATCGCCGAACACGTGCCCTCAGAAGCTGCCACGTGGCTCTCATTCCCGGTCGACGACGACGCGCCACGAGCGATCGCGGATCGAATCGTCGGCTGGCTGACGGCCGACGCGGCCCTCAAGGCCCACACGCGACAGGCACTCGTGTCAGTGGTTCGCGAACGCTGGTCTTGGCAAGGGGTGGCGCGAGGCGTGATCGCGGCCGCACGCGGGGAGCCCGTCGCCCGGCCCTTTGGATAGAGTTTCGGCGCTGATGTCTTTGGGGACGAGCCATCGTGGGTCTCGCGCGCGTCGTTTCGGCGCTCTGTTGGGTGCTGGCTGCCTACTGGTCGGCGTCTATGGTTGTGGCGCGGCCAAGCGCGGTGAAGACGCCGACCTGATCGTGGGCAAGCAACAGTTCGTGGCCAAGTGCGGCTCCTGTCACACACTTGCGCGCGCAAGCACGAAGGGCACCGTGGGACCCAATTTGGACGAAGCGTTCAGGGCCGATCTGAACGAAGGTCTGCGTCGCAGTGCCGTTCAAACAGTCGTCGAAGGTCAGGTCCAGAATCCCAATCGTTTCGGGGCCATGCCAAGCGGCTTGGCAAGCGGCACCGAGCTTGCCGGCATCGCCGCCTACGTCGCCCAGTCGGTCGACAGGCCCGGACAGGACACGGGCTTGCTCGCGAGTGCGGTCAAGGCTCCCGGTTCGGGCAAGCCGGCGCTGGAGAAGGGCGGCAAGCTCGAAATCCCCGCCGATCCGACCGGCCAGCTTTCCTACCTCACGAACAAGGCAAGCGCCACGCCAGGATCGGTCTCGATCTCGATGCCCAACATGTCGGGCGTCTCTCACAACATCGCGGTCGAAGCTGGAGCCAATGGCGCAACCGCCAAAGGTTCGGTCCTCGCCGCCAGCCAGTTCGTCACCAAGGGCACTGCTTTGATCAAAGTCAGCTTGAAGCCCGGCACCTACACCTTCTTCTGCCAGGCCCCCGGCCACAGAGCGGCTGGGATGTACGGCACGATCACCGTTAAGTAGTTAGCGCTCTGAATCAGAGGATCGCACGCAGGATCAGAATCACCGCGACGATCGCTGCGATGACGGCGATCACGTAGAGCAGAAAGCGGAACGCCTCGTCCTCGCTGCGCAAAGGATTCAACACGGTTCTAGGAGGGCCTCTGAGGGGGGTGGACCAAGCAGTTCAAGGACGCAGACCGCGCCGTGTGCTCTGCACATAAGCGGTCGAGGACGCAGAAATGCGCAGCGTCCACGCCCCTCAGATGACGTAGACCGTCGTGTAGACGACTATCCACATGATGTCCACGAAGTGCCAGTAGATGCCTGGTATTTCGACGCCGCGGTGCTCCTCGGGCGAATAGTGGCCCCTGAAGGCTCTGATCGTGACGATCAGGAGCAGGACGAGCCCGATGAACACGTGCGCGCCGTGCAGGCCGGTCAAGGAGTAGAAGATCGTCGCCTGAGCTTGATCTTGGGGAGCGAAGCCGATGTTGGCGTACTCGTTGATCTGGATGAACAGGAAGGCGCAGCCGAGCAGGAAGGTGGTCAACATTCCTGCCTTCAGCCCGAAATGGTTGCCTTTCTTGAGCGCTTGCTCGGCCCAGTGCAAGGTGAACGAAGACGAGACCAGGATGGCCGTGTTCACGCCTGCGACTTCGAGTGGCAGATGCGTTCCGGGCGCCGGCCAAGGGTCTCCCTGGGCGACCCTGATGAAGAAGTAGGCCGTGAAGAAGGCCCCGAATACCATCACCTCGGAGATGATGAAAAGCAGCATCCCGAGCAGCTGAGGCTCTACGCGAGAGCTGCGGTTCGCGGTGGGCGGACCGTGGTGCTCGCCGCTCCCGTGGGCATCGTGCCCAGTTGCGTGGGAGATACTGGCGGCCTCCATCAGGCCTTCCCGCTGACGGCGCCGGCCATGGTCGCGTTGATGTCGACCACCACATGCTCAACCTGCGCAGATGTCGCATGGCGGACCCGCTCGATCAGGTTGCTGCGTAGCCACCCGGAGCGCTCGTTGGGCAGCGTCGAGATCACGATGTCGTCGACCTGGAACAACTCGAGCGCGTTTATCACCGCGGTGTAAGGGTCGGGGTCGCCGATCAGGCCGGCGCTCAGAAGTCCAGCCGAGTCGAGCCGCTCGAGCATTGCCGCAAGCCGGATGCGGGCCTCGCGGTGGGCCGAGCCGCTGCGATCTTGTTGGGGCACAACGGCGATGAACAGGTGGCGCGCCTCGCCGGCGGCCTTGGCGGATAGACGCTCGATCAGCTCGTCGCCGCTGGATGTCTTGTGGGCTACGACCAACGTGACCCCGAACGGCAACCCCTCTTGGGCGAGGTCGACGATGATGTGTTCGACTGGAAGGCCAGAGGCCCTCTCTATACGCTCGATCAGGTCTCTGCGCAGCCAGCCCGATTGCGTCGCCGGGTGGGTGGAGACAATCACCTCGCTCGGGCGACGTTGGGCGATCGCGTCCATGGTGGCCAAGAAGGGGTCTGCGTCGCCGACTTCGCCGGTTGCGGCGATTCCCTCGCTTGCCAGCAGTGATGTCGCCAAATCGACGCGAACTTGAGCCGATTCGCGCACCGCCTCGTCATGGATGACTAGTCCGGCCGTCGGCTTTGTCTGGGGAACGACGAGCCGGAACTGCACATCGCCGGCCGCGGCCCGCTCGCGTACCGTCGCAAGCAGCTTCTCGCCGCCAAGCGTACGGTTGGCAACTACCAAGATTTCAGTCATCGGCTCATTCCCTCACTCTGTGTGTCTGTGGACGACGCCCGATCCACCGGCCGCGCCGCCGACAGTCGCCGGGACCGGGGCTGGAGCGAACGTGCCGTGGACCGCGCCAGGGACGCCGTACTCGTAAGGCCCGCCGACCACGGTCGGGATACGGTCGAAGTTGAAGATCGGGGGCGGCGAGGAAACCTGCCACTCGATCGTCATTCCGCGCCACGGGTTGCTGGCGGCGCGTGGGCCTCCACGCCAGCTGGTAACCATGTTGTAGAGGAAGATCAATGTGGTCAGGCCCAGCGCGAAGCTCATGATCGAGATGAACAGGTTCAGGTCGGCGAACTTGGCGGCATAGGTCGGCACACGGCGAGGCATTCCCTGCAGACCGAGTATGTGCATCGGCCCGAACGTCAGGTTGAAGAAGATGAAGGTGCTCCAGAAATGCCACTTTCCCAAGCGCTCGTCGTACATGCGCCCAGTCATCTTCGGGAACCAGTAGTACACGCCGGCGAAGATCGTCATCAGCGAGCCGCCGAACAGCACATAGTGAATGTGGGCCACGATGAAGTAGCTGGCGCTCACATGGATGTCAAACACCACCATCGCGAGCATCACGCCGCTGATGCCGCCGAGCGTAAAGGTCACGAGGAAGCCAAGCGAGAACAACATCGGCGTATCCAGATGCAGTATCCCGCGCCATAGGGTCGCAAGCCAGGAGAAGATCTTGATCCCTGTCGGCACGGCGATGATGCAAGTCGTGATCGCCATTGGGATGCGGATCCACGAGGCCATGCCCGAGGTGAACATGTGGTGGGCCCACACGGTGAAGCCCAGTCCCACGATCGCAAGCAGCGAGAAGGCCATCATGCGGTAGCCGAAGATCGGTTTGCGCGCCTTTACGGCGATGATTTCGCTGATGATCCCGAAACCGGGCAGCATCATGATGTAGACAGCCGGGTGCGAATAGAACCAGAACACGTGCTGGTACATGAGCACGTCGCCGCCCTTGCCGGCGTCGAAGAAGTTGAAGCCCAGGCCACGATCGAGCAGTACGAAGAACTGCGAAGCGGCAATAAACGGGGTCGCGATCACCACCAGAAGGGAGGTTGCGAAGTTGGCCCACACAAGTAGGGGCATCCTGAAGAAGCTCATCCCCGGCGCACGCATCGTGATGATCGTGACCAGGAAGTTCAGGGCCGTCATGATCGAGGAGGCGCCCGCCAGTTGCACCCCCACGGAGAAGAAGTCCTGTCCGATGGGCGCGTCGATCGAAAGCGGTGCGTAGGCTGTCCAGCCATCCGCGAAGGCCCCTCCTGGCGCCGCGAAGCTCGACAGCATCATCAGGCCCGCGAGCGGCAAGAGCCAGTAGGAGAGCGCGTTCAGCCGCGGGAAAGCCATGTCCGGCGCACCGATCATCAGCGGCAGCACGTAGTTGGCCAGGCCCGCGAACACCGGGATCACGAACAGGAAGATCAACAGCGAAGCGTGCACCGAGAACAGTCCGTTGTAGGTGTTTGCGCTCACGAACTCCGCACCCGGCTGGGCCAGCTGGATACGCATCAGCATCGCCATCAAGCCGCCCACGAACAGGAAGAAGAAGGCGGTGACGGTGTACTGGATGCCGATCACCTTGTGATCTGTGTTGATCCTGAAGTAGTCCTTCCAACTCTGGGCGCCGTGGCTGGAGTGGTCCTCTGGGCGTGTCGGGCGTCCAGAGGCCCAGTAGAACCAATAGTCGAAGCCTCCGAGGCCCACCAGGAAGAAGAGCGGCGCGGTGATCAAAGACACCGCCATGATCGGTTCCTCGCTGAAGAAATGATGGTAGGTGGCGTGCCCTGTCGCCATCCTCACGAGCCAGGTCAGGCCGGCTGCGAACACGATCCCCACCAGGAATGCAAAGAACGCGCGATACAGGCCCGGTGCGCGCAGTTTGGCGACCATCAGCGTGCTTCTCCATTTGTCATCTGCGTGCTTCTCCCCATTGCACCCATCACCTTACATTCAGGACGCGCTCGCCGGAGTGCCTGCTTGGCTGCTCGACGCGCCTGCCGAGACCCTGCTCTGGCTCTGCAACCAGGTATGGAACACGCTCGGCCTGACGACATGGATGGTCGAGCGCATCAGCCCGTGTCCGACGCCGCACAGCAGGTTGCACACAACCGGATAGGACCCGAGCCTGTCGGGTGTGGCCCGGTAGCTCGTAGTAATTCCCGGCACTGCGTCTATCTGCAGGCGGAAGGCGGGGATCCAGAAGGCGTGGATCACATCGAGCGATTTGATCTCGAAGTGGACGGACTCGTTGTTGGGCACATACAGCTGGGTCGTCCTCAGCGGCGCGCCACCCGTGACTGACCTCGGATATTCGTAGGACCAAGCGAACTGCTGTCCGGTGACGTTGACGATCATCTCCGGGCCGGCGGGCTTCTTTTCGTTTTCGTGTAGGACCACGAACGAGTAGGAGACGAGTCCCAAGAGCAGCATCGCCGGGATCGCCGTCCACAGGACCTCCAGGCGTGTGTTGCCGTGGATCGGCGGGCCGTCCTGGAGTTCTTGTCCGGGCTTCATGCGGAACTTCCAGACCGAGTACAGGATGACCGTCACCACGAGCACGAAGATCGGCACCGAGGCGATTACGAGCACGTGGTAGAAGGCGTCGGTGTTGTGAGCCTGGGTGGACGCTTGGACAGGGAACCAATGGATCGCATAGCTCAATGCGATCCCGATCGCGGTAGCGATCAGACCGGCCACAATTGCACCCACGATGGAGCGCCTAGAGACCACCGCGCACGCCTCCCCGCGTGTTTGTCGCGTGCCCCTCTGGAATGAACCTAGGCATCGGAGGCGTGATCCTAATGCCTCGCGATGATGAATGCCCTGCTCGGGGTTTGAGGCCCCTTCTGCGGGTAAATAGAGGACGGGCAATCTACGCTTGACGGAGAGCGCTATACGCAATACATTGAGGCAATCGTTGCAAACGATGATCGAGGGAGGAAGGAGGCAGAACGCGATGCAGGTGCGAGACGGCATGAGCCCAATGGTCTTGACGGTGGGTCCCGGTCATACTTTGCGTGATGCGGCGCGCTCCATGTCTGAGCGCCACGTGGGCGCCGCGGTCGTAATCGACCCGGACGCGGGCGGTCCAGGCATCCTCACCGAGCGCGATGTGCTCACCTCGATCGGTGCCGGGGAGAACCCCGACGTCGAGCTGGTCGCCGACCATCTCACGCGGGACGTCGTATTCGCCGAGCCCAGACTGGTCTTTGGAGGAAGCAGCCGCTGCGATGGTGCGCGGCGGCTTTCGCCACCTGATCGTCGTCGAGCATGGAGAGACAATGGGGATCCTCTCCGTGCGCGACGTCGTGCGCTGCTGGACGGACGAGGGAGCCATCTGCCCCGTCCCGGCAAGCGCAGCCGTGGGGTGAGAGAGGGAAAGGCCGAGCGCCCGTAGGGGATGCGGGCGTCGCCTTTCGTCGGGGCCGCGCGTGGTTGGGCAACCGCGCGCGGCGCCTCACCGGCGCGTCAGTGGTGGTCGAGCGGCAGTTCGTTGACTTCGCGACGTGTGTCCATGATCCAGCGGATCACACACACGATCGTCAAGATCGAGCCGCCGATCAAGAGAATCGGGCTGATCGTGATACCCACTACCGCCAAGGTGATTCCGGCCGCCGTCAGCAGCGGCAGCAGCGTCGGGCCGGGGAGGTGAACCTCCTCGCCCGCCGGGGGGATCTCGGGGTCAAGCGGGCTCACGAGATGTAGGCCGCGGCCACCACGAAAGAGATGCCGAACATGAACATGCAGATCGCCGCCACGATCAGACCGGTGCGGATGTTCTTCTTGGCGAGGCGACGATCCATGGACGGCCGGCAGTATATCTCGACACCCAACGTGTTCGCGTCGACACCGCCGCGTGCAGTTGGAGCCTGCCGCGTTGCCTCTACAACTTGGCGTCGGCGACCATCGCGCAGAACAGCAGCGCGAGATACGCCAGCGAGAACAGGTACAGCTGCAGCGCGCTGCGCCTGTCCGCGCGGCGGTACAGGCGCACTGCGCCCGCGATAAAACCCAGGCCGAGCAACAGCGAGGCAGTGAGATAGATGTCGCCGAAGCCGCCCGCGCAGAACGGAAGCTGGGTCACGGCGTAGAGCAGCACCGTGTAGAGCAGGATTTGACGGCGTGTCTCCGCCTCGCCCCGCACGACCGGCATCATCGGCACACCGACCTTCTCGTACTCGTCCTTCATCAACAGCGACAGCGCCCAAAAGTGTGGTGGCGTCCAGAAGAAGACGATGAAGAAGAGGAGCACCGCGATGCCGTTCACCGAGCCCGTGACCGCGGCCCAGCCAACGAGCGGTGGCACAGCGCCGGCGGCGCCGCCGATCACGATGTTTTGCGGTGTGCGCCGCTTCAGCCAAACGGTATACACGAACACGTAGCCCAAGAAGCCAGCCAGCGAAAGACTCGCGGCAAGCACGTTCACGGTCAGCGACAGCTCCAGGAAGGAGAGTGCCGCCAAGGTGCACCCGAATGTGAGGGCCGCGGCAGGGGCGACCCTGCCCGAAGGCACCGGACGGTTGGCTGTACGCGCCATGCTCGCGTCGATGTCCCGGTCGAACCAGTGGTTCACGGCCCCCGCGCCACCGGCCGACAGATAGCCGCCAAGACACGTCAGCGCGATCAGCGCGATCGAAGGGGTGCCGGCCACGAGCATCGTCGTGATCGTCGTCAACAACAGCAGCGACTGGACCTTCGGCTTGGTTAGCTCGACGTAGTCGCCGATCAGCTGGCGTGTCTTGGAGCGCCGGCTCACGAGTGGTGCGGCAATCGCACCACCGTTCTGTGGGGCGTACGCGGATGCGGGCGTGCCCTCCATCACCGTGACCCCAGACTGCGAGAAACCTCCATCACACCGCGAACTCTACCGTTGCGAGGCGTCTTCGACGTAGCGAGGTCAAACGCCGACTTGCGTGGCGCCCGTGGGCACGGTCGAGGACGGCTGTCCCGCCCACCCGGGCACGCCCGAGGTGCGCTGCTCGATCTCGCGACGGATGTCCTTCATCGGCTCATAGGAGCGCACCAGCGGAACGACATCGAAGTTATTGGTGGGTGGGGGAGACTGCGTGAACCACTCCAAGCTGTTCGCCTTCCACGGATCCGGGCCCGCAATCGCTCCATGCTTGAGGCTGCGCACGACATTGATGATCGTCACGAGGATGCCCGCGGCGAGGATGAACGAGCCAATCGTGGAGATCAGGTTGTAGAGGGCCAGATTGCCCACGTTGTCGTACTCGTAGACACGTCTGGGCATCCCGTCGAGGCCGATTACGTGTTGGATCAAGAAGGTGGCCAGGAAGCCGAAGAACATCAGGTAAAAGCTGAGTTTGCCCAGGCCCTCGCTCAACATCCGGCCCGTGATCTTGGGGAACCAGAAGTAGATCGCCGCGAAGATCGTGAACACTGCGCCGCCCATCAGCACGAAGTGGATGTGGGCCACCACGAAATAGGTTTCATTGAGCTGCCAATCGACCGGGAACACAGCCAGGAACACACCCGAGATTCCGCCGATGATGAACAGGGCGATGAAGCCGACGCAGAACAACAGAGGCGTCTTGAATTCGACGGTTCCCTCCCACAAAGTGGCGATCCAGTTGAAGATCTTCACGCCGGTGGGTACGGCGATCAGGAACGAGCTCATCATCACGAGGATCAGGACCGCCTCGGGGATCGGCGTGGTGAACATGTGGTGCGCCCAAGTCAAGAAGCCCAAGAAGGCGATCGCCACCGTGGATGCCGCGATCGCCTTGTAGCCGAAGATCGGCTTGCGCGCAAACACGGGCAGGATCTCCGAGACGATCCCGAAGCCGGGCAACACCATGATGTAGACCTCGGGATGTCCAAAGAACCAGAACAGGTGCTGCCACAACAGCGCGGAGCCACCGTTGGCAGGGTCGAAGAAATGCGTGCCGAAGTGCCTGTCTGTCAACAGCATCGTTACCGCCGCGGCGATAACGGGCAGAGCGAAGATCAGCAGGATCGAGTAGGTCAGGATCGCCCAGATGAACAGCGGTAGGCGTCCCCAGCTCATGCCCTTTGCCCGCATGTTGGCGATCGTCGCGTAGAAGTTGATCGCGCCGATGATCGAGGACAGGCCGGTCAGGTGGATCAGGTAGATCCAGGCATCCTGGCCGCCGCCCGGCGAATAGTTGATGCCCGACAGCGGCACATAGCTTGTCCAGCCGGCTTCCGGCGGGTTCCAGAAGATCGAGGCATAAAAGACCAGCCCGCCCGCCAGTAGAAGCCAGTAGGAGAGCGCGTTCAAACGGGGAAAGGCCATGTCGCGCGCGCCGATCATCAAGGGCACGAAGTAGTTGGCCAGTCCGGCCATCATCGGCACCACGAACAGGAAGATCATCGTGGTCCCGTGCATCGTGAACAGCTGGTTGTAGATCTGGGGAGAAACCAGCGTGTTGTTGGGCAAGCCTAGCTGCAGACGAATCATCAAGGCCTCGACGCCGCCCAAGATGAAGAACACGAAAGTCGTGACCATGTACATGATCCCGATCCGCTTGTGGTCGGTGGTCGTGATCCAGCTGGCCCAACCCTTTGGCTCGGGCTTGGCCTTATGGGCGACGATCTGGGGGACTGGGGCTGCGTAGGTGGCCATCGAGCGGGTCTCCTAGTGTCCGGACTCGGAAATTCGGCGGGGATTCGGGTCCGTCGGGGCGACGGAGAGGCGATCGCGTGTCACGGATTCTCCACCTGCCCGGCGCCGATTTGCTTGCCGAGCTTGGCGCGCGCCACCTTAGCTTCGAGGTTGGCTTCGGCGATCAGCTTCTTCTGATAGGCGAGCCAAGCTTCAAACTGGGCCGGGGGCACCGCCTTCACGGTGGCGGTCATGCGCGCATGACCGCGCCCGCAGATAAGAGCACACTGGCCCCTGAAGATGCCCGGTTTTTCGATCTTGAACCAGGTGTAGTTGTGATAGCCGGGGACCGCTTGGAACTTGCCGCCCAACTGCGGAACCCACCACGAGTGGACCACGTCGGCCGAGACGATGTCAAGCGTGACGGTGGTTTTGGTGGGCACGACCATCTCTTGGTAGGAGTACGGCGCACCGAGCCCGTCTGCTTCGTTCGCACCTGGATACACGTACTGCCACACGAACTGTCTGCCCACCACGGTGATTTTCAAAGACTTCCCGTTGGGTGGCAGCTTCGGTGTGTTACTCGCATACAGCCGGGAGCTGTCGCTCACGAGATGTTCGCCTTCGGGGCTCGAGTTGACCGGATCCTGAATCGCGGAGAGCCTTGTAAGCGTCACAACGGCAAGTGCCAGCAAGATCACCGCGGCGCCCACGGTCCACCCGATCTCCAGGCGCGTGTTGCCGTGGATCTGCGCCGCGACGGCGCCCTTGCGGGCGCGGAAGCGCCACAACACGTAGCCGAGCGCCCCCTCGACGAGCACGAAGATCACAAGCGCCGCGTACAGCGTGATCTTGTACAGGTCGTTGATCTTGTCGGCGTTGGGGGAACCGCCCGACTGGGGGGTGAAGAACGCTAGGGGTATGGCGAGGAGGTGATTCAAGGCGGGCGGGATTCTATTCAGGCGAGGACGGAACGCGCGTGCCCAACCACCGGAACGCTGTCCGGAGACCGGTCGAGACAGGCGATCGGGTGCGTCAGGCGGAGCTTCAACGTCCCTCGAAGCTTGCCGGACGCTTGGCCAGGAAGGCGCTCACGCCCTCAACGAAGTCTGCGCTGTTGGCCATCTCCTGCTGCAAGGTGGCCTCCAGCTCGAGCTGCTCGTCCATGCCGGCATACAGGCGCTCGTTGATCAGACGCTTGCCGGCCGCGTAAGAGCGCGTCGGGCCGAGCGCCAAGCGGGCGGTGAGCGCCGCGCTCTCGCGCTCGAAATCCTCATCGGCGAACACGCGGTTGGCGAGCCCCCATTCAATCGCTTGAGGGGCACTCACGCGCTCGCCAAGCATCGCCATCTCGGCCGCCCGTGCCATCCCGATGCGCGCGGGCACGAAGAGGGAGGAGCCCCCGTCGGGCACCAGGCCGATGTTCACGAAGGCGAGCAGGAAGTAGGCGCTTTGGGATGCCACCACCAGATCGCAGCAAAGCGCTAGCGAGCAGCCGATGCCGACCGCTCCGCCATTCACGGCTGCGACCACTGGCTTCTCCATCTCTCGGATGGCGTGCATGATCGGGTGGTAGCGCTCGGTCAGTACTCCGTACACGTTTGGTCGGCCCTCGGGCGTGAGATCGTCGCCACTGATGTCCCTCAGGTCCGCTCCCGACGAGAAGGCGCGTCCCGCGCCTGTGATGCGCACGGCGCGTACCGTGTCCTCCTCGCTTGCCTGGGTCAAAGCAGCGAGCAGGTCTTGACCGAGCTGCTTGTTCCACGCGTTGAGCGCCTCGGGCCGATTCAACTCGATTGTGGCCGCGCCTTGCTCGATCCTCAGGTTGACTGTGTCCAAGTGCATCGCGCCGGGAGTTTATGGTGTGGGCGATGAGAAGGCCCGTTATCGGCATATGCACCGCTCTCGAGCGAGCTCGCTGGGGCACCTGGGACCAAGAGGCGGCGCTGCTCGCACGCAGCTACGTCCAAGCCGTGCAACGTGCCGGTGCGCTTGTCGTGATGTTGCCTCCCGACTCCGTGCTCTTGGAAGATCCAGGCGAAGTGCTCGACTTGCTCGATGGGTTGGTGCTCGCCGGAGGCGTCGATATCGACCCTGCCAGCTACGGCGAGCAAGCCCATCCCGAGACGGTCGACGTCGTGCCCGAGCGCGATCGCTTCGAGATCGCGCTCGTACGCGCCGCGATCGAGCGCGACCTGCCGGTGCTGGGTATCTGCCGCGGGATGCAGCTGATCAACGTGGCTTTTGGGGGCACCTTGCTGCAGCACCTGCCCGAGCATTTCGGACACCACGAACATCTGCGGTTTCCTGGCACTTTCGACGGCGCCGACCATGACGTCGACCTGGTCGATGGCACGCTTGCTGCGCGCGCGGCCGGAGAGACTCACCACGCGACCAAGTCCCATCATCACCAGGGCATCGATCGCCTCGGCGAGGGACTCCAAGTCAGCGGTTGCTCTGCGATGGACGGCCTCACCGAGGCGGTCGAGTTGCCTGATCGGCGCTTCGTACTTGGTGTTCAGTGGCATCCCGAGGCCGACGAGGAGAGTCAAGTAGTGCGGGCGCTCGTGGCCGAGGCCGAGCGCCATATGCGCGAGCGCACGGCCGAGGAAGCTGCCGCCTAGCGTCATATACTCAGCGCCCCGTGCGGTCGAGGGTCATCAGGACAGCCGCCTGGGGTGTCGTGGCCGCGGGTGTGATGGCGCCGCTCGTGCGCAAGCGCCTCTCCACGCCTCCTTTGGTTGCACAGACTGTCGCGTTTGCCGCGCCGGTGGGCTTGTGCGTGGCTGTGCCCCGCTCACGCACGCGCGACGTCGCCGTCTGCTGTCTGCAGATGTGGGCTTACCTGGCCGCCTATAAGACTCCCAACGACGACGAGGATGCCCAGACGGAGAGGGCGTTGGTCGACTATCCGATCGCGATCGATCGCGTGCTCGGCCTCGGCGAGCTACCCACCGTGCGTCTGCAGCGACGCCTGGCACGCGGCCAATGGCGTCTTGGCGACAAGGTGCTCGTGTGGGCGCATTGGATCTGGTTCATGGTGCCCCACGGAGCGCTTGTCTACGTCATGTTGCGCCATCCCCGCCGGTTCGATCGCTCGGCGGTGATGACCTATGCGGTGTTCGACATCGGGGCGATGATCTACTGGGTGTTGCCGACCGCGCCGCCCTGGTACGCGGCGGGCGACACTCCGCGTCGAGGGGAGTTCGACGGAGAGCGTCACGAGGTGGCGGTCAGGCGCATGATGGTCGAATACGGCGAGTTCTTCTGGAGAGACGGCTGGGGCCCCCTTTACAGTGTGCTTGGAGGCAATCCTTTGGCTGCGATGCCCTCTCTGCACTTCGCCACATCGATGATGGCCGCCCAGCTTCTCTCGGAGACAGGGCCGGTTGCAGGTGCCTTGGGATGGGGGTACACGGCCACGCTTGGCTTCGCGCTCGTCTACCTAGGCGAGCACTATGTCGTGGACTTGATCGCCGGCGCCGCGCTAACGACCGCGATCCGGCGTGCCGCACCGACGGCCGTCCCAGTGCTCAAACGGATCGCCGGCACTGTCGCGGCGATTGAGGCATATGCGCAGGAGGCCTCGTGAAGTCGGCTGTTGACACGAACGGGAGCGATCCAGTCGATCCGCAGGAGGCGCATGGCGATGAGCAGATGCCGCGTGTGCCGGTTACGCGCCGCAGCGCGATCGCTTTCGGCTTGTTCGTCCTCTCGGCCGTCGCGTTCCTGTATTTCGTGCTCCCCAAGCTCGCCGGCCTGAGCGGCACCGCTCATCGCATCGAGCAGGGAGACACGTGGTGGATCGTGATCGGGATCCTGCTCGAGATCTGCTCGTTCGGCGGCTACGTGGTGCTCTTTCGGGCGGTGTTCGTGCGCGGTGGGAGCCCAATTGGTTGGCGCGAGAGCTATCAGATCACGATGGCCGGGCTTGCTGCCACACGACTGTTCGCGGCCGGGGGCGCCGGTGGAATCGCCCTCACGGCCTGGGCTTTGCGGCGCTCAGGGATGGAGCCGCGCCTGGTGGCCTGCCGCATGGTCGCGTTCATGGTGCTGCTGTATGTGATCTACGCGGGCGCTGTGTTGCTCGACGGGATCGGCCTCGGGATCGGCTTGTTCCCGGGAGGAGGATCGTTTGCGATCACGATCGTTCCCGCGACCGTCGCTGGGATCCTGTTCGTGATCGTGGGGGCGATGGCGCTCTTGCCGGGAGACATCGAGCGGCGCCTGGCGCGCTGGGCGGTCGGCTCGGGGCGGGTTGCCCATTGGGTGGCTCGTGCGGCCACGGTTCCGGCCCTCGCCGCCAGCGGAGTGCGTACCGCAATCGATTTGATCCGTTCCCGCGATGTCGGGCTCCTGGGCGGGCTTGCGTGGTGGGGCTTTGACATCAGCGTGCTGTGGGCCTGTTTCCACGCCTTCGGCTTGGCGCCACCCTTCACCGTGATCCTGATGGCCTACTTCATCGGGATGACCGGCAACCTGTTGCCGCTTCCAGGTGGCTTGGGGGGCGTCGAGGGTGGCATGATCGGGGCCTTGGTCGCCTTCGGCGTCGATTTCAACTTGGCTGTCCTGGCGGTCCTCTCCTACCGCGCGATCTCCTTCTGGCTGCCGACGGTCCCCGGCGCAATCGCCTACTTCCAGCTGCGTCGCACCGTCGCACGTTGGCGTGTGGAGCAGGCTTCCCAGGCTGCTCCCGTGAGCTCTCAGGCCAAGCCGATCGAAGCAGCAGGACCCCTTCACGCCTAGTAACGGTGCTATACTTTACAAAGTAAAGCGAGGAAGCGGGCGGTGGCTGGGGACTGGCGGAAGACTGTCGAATTGGCTACCTTGAAGTGACAGCGCTCGCCGGCGCGAGCGGAAAACAAGCCCAAAGGAACGGCAAATCGGATGGCGGACGTCGAGAATACGATCATCATCGGCAGCGGGCCAGCGGGCTACACCGCCGCTCTATATACCTCGCGCGCCAACCTCGCTCCGCTAGTGGTCGAGGGCTTCGCTTGGGGTGGTCTGTTGCAGCAGACCACCGACGTCGAGAACTATCCCGGCTTCCCCGCCGGGATCGAGGGTCCTGATCTGATGAGCAAGCTGCGCGAGCAGGCCGAGCGCTTCGGCGCCAAGCTCGAGACCGACCAAGTCGAGCGGGTTGAACTGGCCGAGGAGGTTGGCGGCGTACACAAGGTGTGGGTGGGCGATGTTGAGCATCGCGCGCGCACAGTCGTCCTCGCGATGGGTGCCGAGCACAAGAAGCTCGAGATCCCCGGAGAGGATGAGCTCTCAGGCCGCGGGGTCTCCTATTGCGCCACATGTGACGCAGCTTTCTTCAAGGACGCTCATACGATCATCGTGGGCGGCGGAGATTCCGCCATGGAGGAGGCCATCTTCCTCTCGAAGTTTGCCTCCAAGGTGACCGTGGTTCACCGTCGCGACGAGTTCAGGGCCTCGAAGATCATGCTGGCCAGGGCGCGCGAGCAGGCCAATATCGAGTTGCTGACGCCTTACGCGGTAGAGCGGTTCGAGCCTGGTGAGAATGGCGCTTTGAGCATCGCCAAGCTGGTCAATACCCAGACCGGCGAGCATCGCGATCTCTCGATCACAGGCGCTTTCATTGCTGTCGGTCATGAGCCCCAGTCCGGGCTGGTGGAAGGGCAGATCGATCTCGACGAGAACGGCTATGTGAAGGTTGACGGTCGCTCGACTCGCACCAACCGGCCCGGTGTCTTTGCCGCGGGGGATCTCGTCGACCACACTTATCGTCAGGCGATCACGGCCGCCGGATCGGGCTGTCAGGCGGCGCTCGACGCCGAGTGGTATCTGCGCGACACCCCCGAGGTGCCCACCCCCGAAGGGATGCCAGTCGGGGACTTGGCCGAGGCGCAGTGGGCCGCTCCTGCCGCTGGACCTACGACTTAGCCAGGCGGCGCAAAGCCGGGGCGGGGCGGTAGCGCTCCTCCCGGTAGGCGTCGCTCAGAGCTTCGAGCGTGTCGAGCACATTCTCGGCGCCGATCTGCTGCATCCAAGCGAACGGGCCGCGGGGATGACTCAGGCCGAGCATCATGCCCTTGTCGATGTCCTCGGCGCTACCCACGCCTTCGCCGAGGGCGAATGCCGACTCGTTGATCACCTGGCAGAGGATTCGCGCGAGCACGCCGCCGGGGGAGCTGCTTGGATGCGCTCGGTATGCAGGCCCAGGCCTTTCAAGGCAATTTCGCCGGCCTCGCCGGTGACCTCGACCAGCTTGAGCGGGGCAATCGCATAGAACGGCTCGCCGTCCACGGTCCCACCGAGACCTTCGACGGTTATTCGCGGTCCTGAGGGGCCGGCGGCAAGCGCTCGCAGGGCATCCGCGATAGGACCCACGCCTTCCACGATCGCGTCCGCCTGGCGCCCTTTGGGTGCGCTGGCGGTGGGCGGTTCGGGATCGGCCGGCCTATGGGGACCCTCGCCCGTGTAGTTGTAGTAGCCGCGCCCGGTCTTGCGCCCGTGCAGCCCCGCGGCCACGCGTTGGGCCTGGATGGGGGAGGGGCGCCAGCGCGGCTCGCCGAAGCTGAGCTCGTAGAAGCTCTTGGAAACGTCGAAGCCGGTGTCCACGCCCACGAGGTCGCTCAGCTCGAAGGGACCCATACGAAAGCCGCCGCCGACCCGCACGATCCGATCGATCGTCTCCACGTCCGCGACCCTCTCTTGCAGCAGGCGCAAGGCCTCCAAGCCGAAGGGGCGGTTGCAGCGGTTGACGATGAAGCCGGGCACGTCGGCTGCCCTAATCACCTCCTTGCCCATGGCGAGGCCCGTCGCCTCGGCGAGGGCCAGCGCACGATCTTCGGAGAGGACACCCGCGATCACCTCGAGCAGACGCATGAGTGGGGCAGGGTTGAAGAAGTGCATGCCCACCACGCGCTCAGGGTGTGTGGCGCCCGCGGCCACGGCCGTGATCGGCAGCGAGGAAGTGTTGCTTGCAAGCACGCAATCCTGGCTGACGATCTGCGACAGGCGCCCATACAGCTCATGCTTGACGTCCAATCGCTCCGGGGCGGCCTCGATCACCAGCTTGCAGGAAGACATCGCCTCAAGGCTGTCGGTTGGCTCCAGGCGGGCCGCCGCGTGCTTGGCCTGCTCGGTCGTCAACTTTCCCTTTGACGCTTCCTTCTCCAGCCCGGCACGAACGTTCTCGCAGCCGCGCTCGAGCGCCTCGGGCAATGGATCATGCAGGAGCGTCCGAGCACCGGCCTTACAGGCAAGCTGGGCGATACCACCGCCCATCGTACCTGCGCCAACAACCCCGATCACACGGGCGCCACGCCCATCCAATCCCTCCAAATCCGATGCCTCGCTCCCCACCACGGCTTCGTTCAGGACGGTACGAGCGCGTTGATGCCGGTCATCGCGCGGCCGATGATCAGCTTCTGGATCTGAGAGGTGCCCTCGTACAGGGTCGTGACGCGCACATCGCGGAAATAGCGCTCGACTGGATGGTCGTCCACGTAGCCCGCGCCGCCGTGGACCTGGATCGCCGTGTTAGAGCACTCCACGGCCGCCTCGGTGGCGTGCAGCTTGGCTACTGATGTCTCCAAAGTGTTAGGCCGGCCCTTGTCCTTCAGGAAGCCGGCTCTCCACACGAGCATCCGTGAGGCGTCGGTCTTCAAGACCATGTCGGCGATCATCGCTTGCACGAGCTGGAAGGAGGCGATCGGTCGGCCGAATTGCTCGCGCTCCTTGGCGTATTTGACCGACTCCTCGACGCACCCTTGGCAGATGCCGACGCAGCCGGCGGCAACCGAGTAGCGGCCGGAGTCGAGCGAGGACATCGCCACCTTGAAGCCGTCGCCGATCTCGCCCAGCATCTGATCGTCTGTGACCTCGACGTCTTCAAGTGCGATCGAAGCGGTGTCGGAGGCATGCAGGCCCATCTTGTGCTCGATCGTGCTGGCTTGGTAGCCGGGCTGGTCGGTGTCGACCATGAAGCAGGCCAGTCCCCTATGACCCTTCTCGGGGTCGGTCTGGGCGAAGATGAGGGCCACCTTGGCGTAGTTGCCCATCGAGATCCACATCTTCGAGCCGTTGATGACCCAGCCCGAGTCGGTCTTCTTGGCGCGCGTCTTCTGTTTGGCGGCATCCGAGCCCGTGTCGGGCTCGGTCAGCCCGAAGCAGCCGAGCCAATCTCCGGAGCACAGCTTTGGCAGATAGTGGTGCTTCTGCTCCTCGGTTCCCCACTTGAGGATGGCTGAGCACACGAGCGAGGTCTGGACTGAGATGACCGTGCGAACCGAGGAGCAACCCCTGCCGATCTCCTCTACGACAAGGCCGTAGTCGAGGTAGCCGAGTCCTGCACCGCCGTACTCGCGTGGCACGATCGCGCCCAAGTAGCCTTGGTCGGCGATCTTCTTGACCAAGTCGAGGTCGAAGTGGTGGTTGCGCGCATTCTGCTTGGCGCGCTCCACGATCTCCTTGTCGGTGAATTCGCGCGCGGTCTGCTTGATTAGCTGCTGCTCGTCGGTCAGGTCGAAGTCCATCTCTCTCCTTATGCTTTCAGCTTGGGTGTTTGCCAAGGCGACGCCAGGCGTTTTTCCAGCTCCTGTGCAAGCGCGTCGATCTTTATGCGCTCCTGGGCGAGTGAGTCGCGGTCGCGCAAGGTCACGGTTTCGTCCTCGAGCGATTGATGATCGACCGTCACGCCCCAAGGGGTCCCGATTTCGTCTTGACGGCGGTAGCGCTTGCCGATCGATCCGCCCTCGTCGTACTCGGTCTGCATTCGGCCTCGCAAATCCTTGTATATGGTGCGCGCCAGATCGGGCTGACCATCCTTCTTGACGAGCGGCATAACCGCCGCCTTGACCGGCGCCAAGCGCGGATGCAGGCGCAGTAGCGTGCGAGTCTCGCTTTTGGCGCCTTCGCCCGCGGCGGGCACGACTTCCTCGTCGTAGGCGTCCACAAGGAAGGCCAAGGTCGCCCTGTCGGCGCCGGCGGCCGGCTCGATCACGTTTGGTGTATAGCGCTCTTTGGTGGCGGTGTCCACGTATTCGAGTTTCTCGCCCGAGAACTCGGCGTGCTGTTTGAGGTCGAAGTCGCCGCGGTTGGCGATCCCCTCGAGCTCCGACCAGCCAATCGGAAACAGATACTCGACATCGGAGGTCCCAGAGGAGTAGTGGGACAGCTCGTCGGCGTCGTGCGCACGCAAGCGCACGTGGTCGGGACGCAGCCCGAGCGTCGTGTACCAGCGCATTCGCTCGGACAGCCAGTGCTCAAACCACTTTTGGGCTTCGAGGGGCGCTACGAAGAACTCCATCTCCATCTGCTCGAACTCCCGAGTCCTGAAGATGAAGTTGCCGGGCGTAATCTCGTTCCTGAAGGACTTGCCGACCTGCGCTATCCCAAAGGGAGGCTTCTTGCGCGAGAACTGGAGCACGTTCTTGAAGTTGACGAAGATCCCTTGGGCGGTCTCGGGGCGCAGATAGGCCACTGAGCCCGACTCCTTGACCGGCCCGATCGTGGTCTCGAACATCAGGTTGAAGTCCCTGGCCTCGGTCAGATTGCACTCCTCGGTCTCGCCAGGATGCTTTGAGGGCTTGCGCCCGCAAGGAAGCTCGGCGAGGTGATCCGCCCTGAAGCGCTGGCCGCACGTCTTGCAGTCGACGAGAGGGTCAGTGAAGCCGGCCAGGTGTCCTGAGGCCTCCCATACGCGCGGGTGTTGGAGGATCGCCGAGTCGAGCGCCACGATGTCGTCACGTTCCTGCAGCATGGCGCGCCACCACTGCCCCTTGACGTTGCCCTTCAGGAGCACCCCGTAGTGACCGAAATCGTAAGTCGAACCAACCCCCCCGTAGATCTCCGAGGAGGGGAAGATGAAGCCGCGGCGCTTGCACAGCGCGACGATCTTGTCCATCGTCACAACGTCCGCCGTCTCGGGGGGCTGCTCGGTCATCGGACTCGGATGCTATTCGAGGTGCCCGGATCGAGGACCAGAGACGGCTCGGATCGAGGACCAGGGACGGGTCCCGCGCGGTGGTCCAGTCGACGATCCAGGCGTGCCGAGGCTGTGTCTATGGCGTCTCCTGGGACAAGGCAATACCTTCCGCTCAAGGTCACAAAGAGACCGCCCTTGACATATCCCACAATATGTGTTTACATACGTTGTGTTCTCTTGCTGACAAGGTGGCGGAGGGGACGGTTCTCCGCCCGAAAGGTGATCAACAAATCGCAAGAGCGTGAGTGACTGAGCACGATCGCACATAGGGGTCCACCAGGGCGTCGTTACCCAACCTCTCCCGCGGCGCCCCGCGCATGCCTCATCTGCGATCGACTTGCCGGTCTCCTCGACAGGGCGCCGCGGTCCCCACCGGCCGCGGCGCCCACTGTTCTCAGGGAAGGTTTGTGTTGCGCTCGAAGGGGTGCCCCGCGTGCGTGCCGTGGGGCCGTAGGATGGGCGCGTGGCGAGATTCTTGATCGTCGGAGAAGGACCCAATGCCACAGCTCTGGCCGGCGCACTGGAGCAGGATGGCCACGTGGTGAGCGCGCTCGCTCACACCGACCGCCGGGCGTTGGAGCACGTCGCGATCGTCTGCTGGCTGGAAGCGCACTCGCCGGAGCGCTTTTTGCTCGCCTCAGTGGACAGCTCGATGCGCGGCTTCATCTATCAGCCCCACGACTGGGAGCGGTCGGTGTTGGAGGCGGCTGGGCGCAACTCGATCCCGATGGTGGCGCTTAGGTCTGATCCGAGCGATGTGGCGGTATGGCTGGCCGAGGCATGCGACGCGGTCGCCTCGTTGATCGAAGGCCCCGGCGGGAACACGGCGGCGCGCTATGCTGATTCATAATCTCTGTAAAGCCGATCAGGATTCACCGTGTCAGGCTTACCTCGTCTGAGATCGGCTCCCGGTAGCACTTCCCGTTTGATTTGAGAAAGGACAAGCAATGACGCTGAAGCTTGGCGAGGAGGCCCCCGACTTCGAGGCCGACACAACCGAGGGTCGCATCTCCTTCCACGACTGGATCGGCGACTCATGGGCGGTGCTGTTCTCGCACCCGAAGGACTTCACCCCCGTTTGCACGACGGAGCTTGGATACATGGCGAGCGCAAAGCCCGAGTTCGACGCACGCGGCGTGAAGATCATTGGCCTGTCCGTCGATCCCCTCGATCGCCACAAGGAGTGGGCGAAGGACATCGAGGAGACCCAGGGCACGGCGCCCAACTATCCGATCATCAGCGACGCCGACTTCAACGTCTCAAAGCTCTACGACATGCTGCCCGCCGGCGTCGACGGCGACCCGCTCGCTCGCACTCCGGCCGACAACCAGACGGTCCGCAACGTGTTCGTGATCGGACCGGACAAGCGGATCAAGCTGATCCTCGTCTACCCGATGACGACCGGTCGTAACTTCGACGAGGTGCTGCGCGTGATCGACTCCTTGCAGCTAACCGCCAAGCATAAGGTCGCCACGCCGGCCAACTGGCGCCCCGGCGAGAAGGTGATCATCGCGGGCTCGGTCTCCAACGATCAGGCCAAGGAGAGCTACCCGGATGGGTGGGAGGAGCCGCGCCCCTACATTCGGATCGTTCCGCAGCCGAGCTAGTAGCTTCGGGCCCACCCCTCTGGGCTCGCGGGCGCGACCGCCGCGTCAGCCGATGGCGCGGCGGTCGAGCAGCGCCCCGGTACGAGTGAGCAAGTCCTCGAGGATGCGCGCGGTCGCGCCCCATACGAGCTCGCCGTCGAACACGTAGGCGTCGGTCTCGAAAGCGATCCCACGGCGTTCCATGCGTGTACGTGTGGCGCCGGCTCTGACTCCGTCCAATGTTGGCTCGAGCACGCTGTCCACCTCGAGCTCCGAGGCTCGCCACGGCCGTGTCCCATCGAGCAGGCCTACGAAGGGGTGGATCGCGTAGTTGGTCACGAACGTGGAAGTGCGCTCGAGCGCACCCACCAAATTCACGTCCTCCTGGGCAAGCCCGATCTCCTCTTCGGCCTCGCGTAGGGCGGTCTCGCTCAAGGAGTCGTCGTCGGGGTCGCGGCGTCCACCGGGAAAAGAGATCTCGCCGGCGTGGCGGCGCAGGTCGGCACGGCGCTTGGTGAGCACTACGCGCAGCTCGCCTTGGGCGTCCTCGTAGAGAGGCACGAGCACCGCGGCCGCGACCTGGGTGCCGGCGGCAAGCAGCTCGTGGGAATCGATACCCAGGAGGACTTCGCGGAGCACTCGACCGAGGGTCACGCCCCCGCGACCGCGTGGGTGCGCTCGACTCGCTCCAAGAACATGACCTCGCCGTCCAAAGTCCGGTGCACGGGACACTTGGCGGCGATCACCTGCAAGCGCTCCACTTGCTCTTCGGGCAGGTCCTCGGGTAGGCGCAAGACCACGTCGAACTTGGTCGGGCAGCCTCGCTCGGCGGGGGTGTATTGGACATCCACTTCGACCTTGCCGATGTCCCATCCCTTGCGCGCCGCATACATCTCCATCGTGATCGCTGTGCACGAAGCGAGGCTTACCGCCAGGAGCTCCTGAGGGTCTGGGCCGGCGTCCTCGCCACCGGACTCCAGCGGCTCATCGACGGTCAACTGGTGATCGCGTACCTGCACGGTGTGTTTGAACGCCGAATCGTTGCGTCTGACACTGGCCTTCATCACTGCAACCCCTTCCGATCGGGTTGTCACAGCACCCTCTCCTTCCATGGTATCGACGGCATCGAGCTACGAAAGGGGGTTAAACAGCAAGCCGGTCAGTAGCTTGGGGTAGAAGAACGTGGACTTCGGCGGCATGTTCTCCCCTGAGGCGGCCACGTCGCGTACCTGAGAGACAGGCGTGGGGCGCATCAGGAAAGCGGCGTCGTACTCGCCGGAGCGGACCAAGGCGACGGCCTCCTCGGTGGAGCGAGCATAGAAGAGCCCGTTGAAATGGGATATGTCGTCGTCGCTCAAACCCAGCGCACCCTTCAGGATCAGGGCCTCGAGGACGCCAGTGTCGAGGCTGCGATACGCCTCGGAGAAGCCGGGCAAGGCGGCGTCGGCGATCGCCTGGTCCTTGAGCTTGAGGCGGTATGGCTGGAGGTGGTGGGCGTCGATATAGCCGAGTTGCAAGGGGCCGATGCCGGGCTCGGGGGCGATCTGCTCGAGGGGCACCTCGGCGATGTCGAAGTCGCGGCGCAATGTTTCTCTCAAAGCCTCCTGATGCTCGCGATCGAGACCCCGTACCAGCCGGTGGGTGGGGAACACGGTCAGGCCGGGGTCCTCCAAGGCGACGAGGCACATGAGGATGTAGCGGTGCTCTCCCTCGCCGCCCAGCTCGCTGGCATAGGCGTCGGAGGTCTCATAGCGATGGTGCCCATCTGCGATCAAGAGCTCAGCGTCGCGGGTGGCTGCCTGCACCGCAGCTATAGCGGCTGGGTCGCTGACGCGCCACAGCCGGTGGGTGGTGCCGTCTGCGTCGCTCACCTCGCCCCAGGGGGCTTCTTGGGTTGCGGGTTCGAGCGCCTGCCAGGCCAGGTTGTGGGGGTCTGAATAGAGCGAGAAGATGGGGGAGAGGTTCGTGCGAGTCGCCCTCATCAGGCGGAGTCGATCCTCCTTGGGGCCTGGGTGCGTGCGCTCGTGGGGTCGTACCCGTCCCGGACCATAGCCCTCGATTCGGACTCTGCAGAAGAAGCCCTTGCGTGTCCTGGTCTGGCCGTCGGGTCCGGTGTAGGTCTGGGTGTGAGCCCATAGCGAAGGCTCGGGGTCGCGCACGACCACGCCTTGCATCTGCCAGGCCTCGAAAAGCTCGCCGGCGGTCTTGTATGGGTCTGGTTCGCCTTTGGGAAGGTCAACGGCGACGACGTTGAAAAGCGAGCGTTCAAGCAGTGCCTCGCGCTGAGTGGCGTCGATTACGTCATAGGGCGGCGAGGTCACGTCGGCGAGGTCGCCCACGATCGCTTGGTCGTAGTGGAGCGCGCGCAAAGGTTGGGTGTCGGCCATCGCGGCGCGGAGGCTAGCAGCGGCGTCTACTCTTAGGTTCATCGGGGCGTGGCGCAGCCTGGTAGCGCACCTGCTTTGGGAGCAGGGGGTCGCCGGTTCAAATCCGGCCGCCCCGATTGAAATGCTGTTGGAGTCAGGGTGATGCTGGGGCGATCCTCGCCATCGCGGAGGCGTAGCGTGACATGGCCTCGCGGTTGCCGCCTTGAGCGGCTTCGGCGATGGAGATCATCGCATCGTTGAGGGCTGATACGAGCAAGCGATCAGCTTCAGCTTGCTTCTCGTTCCGTCGGTTTAGCAGCGCTCCGAAGATCACTCCTATGAGCGCGGCGCCGCTGTCGCTGGCGAGCCCAAGTCTACGATCCGACGACTGGCAAGAACCTCAGTGTCTCGGGCGTGCTCGGTGGTTCCGGTACGTTCGCGACTAAGACCGAAGCCAAGCGCGCGAGAGAGCGGGCACGCGAACGCCTGGGCGCTGTTCGCGCAAGAGACGTGACGGTCGGGGACTGTTGGGAGCGCTGGACGACCGATCCGCTGTTCGCGCGCCCAAAGGAGTCAAGCGACATTCGCCGTCGTGAGCTGACCAAGAGCTGCGCCGAGCGCTACGGCGACATTCCAATTCGGCATGTTGGGGATGAGGTCGTCGCTGACTGGCTCGCAGGTGGTGGGCGTGCCGGGTCGGTGCGGGGGTTGTGTTCGATGTCCAACGATGCCGCGTCGGTGAAGGCCGGGAGGTTGATCGACCGCAACCCGTTTCAGAAGCTCGGCATATCGCGCGGCAGGGGCCGACGCGATCAGCAGCCCCCAGCCGAGCGGCGGGTGTGGGAGATGATCGGGCACGCCCGCAAACTGGCGTGCCCGTCGTTCGCGGCCTGGTTGCAGGTCGCGGCGTTCACCGGCCTGCGCCCTGGTGAGCTTGACGCGCTGCGCTGGGAGCGGATCGACTTGGACCGCCACCGAATCGTTGTTGCCGAACAGTTCAGTGCCGCCGCTCGCATGTTTGACACCCAAGAACCATTTGCGGCGCGAGGCCCCACTGACTGCACACGCTCGCTCCGCGCTCCAAGCGTTACCGCGAGAGGGCGAGTTCTGCTTTGTCTCGCTGCGCGGCGAGCACTGGACCCCAAGCTCATGCGTCTACCACTGGAAGGCCGTCAGAGCCGCGGCAGGATGGGAGGGAAGCCTCCACCTCGCCACCCGCCACTTCGCGGGCTGGTACGTGATCAACGAGCTTGAAATGTCCTCCGAGGACGTTGCTATCGCTCTCGGCCATCAAGACGGAGGGAACCTCGTCCGTCGCCTCTACGGACACCGCGACAAGGGACGCGCACTCGACGGATCGTAGGGGCATATGCCACACGCGCCGAGAACCGTCGCACACGCTCGCAATCATCGGGAACCGCAGAGCCACAGCAGAGCTTGTTTGGAGACACTTATGTCTGACAGAAGTGCTAACGTATCTCAAAGAAGTGTGCGATTCGCACGCTCGGCGACCAAGCATCGCGTATCCAAGGAGAGCATCCGTCATGTCATCGCTCACTGCGGTCTTTGCTTCGAGGAGTCCGCTCCCGCAGGAGATGCGGACGTGCTCGACAGCAGGCTCGTCTGCCTTGGTGACGACGCCGACGGCCGGGCTATCGAGGTTATAGCGGTGGAAGGCTCCAAAGAAGAACTGATCGTGATCCATGCGATGGCGCTACGTGAGAAGTACCGGGATCAGTACGAGGAGGCGGAGAGATGGCGACTTTGAGAACCCGCAGTGGAACCAAGCTGACAAAGAAGGTCGTTGACGCCCTGGCTGAGGAGGCCGAGCGCGGCTACGACCTCACGAAGGCCAAGCGGGTCCGCATGGGACGGCCAGCACTCGGCGACGGCGGCAGCTCGCCGCGCGTGCAATTGCGCGTCGATCCAGACCTCGACAAAGCGTTGCGCGCCTGTGCGCGCAAGGAGCACCGCTCAGTCAGCGAGGTCGCGCGCACAGCGCTACGCGAGTACGTGGATCGCGCGGCCTGATCCGCGACTGCTCACGAAACCGCGTCGAGGCTCAGCGACCCCGGTGAAGGCGTATGCCTCGGCCGGAGAGGCCGACGGCGAAGCCGGGTTGCCCGCTGTCGTCTCGCACGAATTCCAGCGAGGCCGTCTGTTGTCCGCTGGTCGTCGGCTTGAACTTCGCCTGGAAAGCGCGCTGTTCGCCGGGATTGATCACGAAGTGGCCTGTCGATGACCCCGCGATCGAGAAGCCGGTTGAGCCGCTGATCCGCACCGTCCCTTCGACTGGTGCTCCGCCGCGGCGTGGGGTGTTGCGTACGAAGACGAACTCCTTGGCGGTCTTGCCGATGGGGATCGCGCCGAACCGACGGATGCTCGAAGAGCTCTTGAGCTGGCCGACGCTCGGCGTCACAGGCGGCGCTTCGACGACGAGCGTCCCGGCACCGACGCGCGTCTGCTGCCCGATGTCATCTTCGGCGATGATTTCGACAAGGTATTCGGCGGCGAGCGGACCGGAGTTCGCGGGTGCTGTGAAAGTGCCTTCGTAGCGGTTTTCGCCTCTCGGCGAGAGCGTCAATTCTGTGTCGCCGCCCCCGGGCAGCGTCGTGAGCAGCGCGTAGACGTTCGCAATCGAGTGGTCGTCGCTGGCTTCGACACTGATCGTCGTCGGTCCGCCTTCGGCGGGCAGGTAGGACGGCGCCACCGTCTCTCCGACGACGTAGGGATACTGATCGAACGGGAGCGCGGCTTCCTCCTGGACCCCGCCAATGAGGCTTCCCGCGTAGCCCCCGTTCGTGTCCCAGGCCTGGATTTCGACGCCATAGTTCGCCTGTTCGTTGGAGTAGTTGGGCGGGACTTCGAGCGTTCCGTAGTACGTGTTGGGGTTCCCCTGGTACAGCTGGATCAGCTGGGTGGACCCGTCGGGGTCGTAGATCAGCGCATAGACCATAGAGACGCCGAAGTCGTCGGTCACTTCGGCGCTCAGTCTGCACGCTCCCGCCTCCGTAGGAGAGAGTGCTCGGAGTGACCGTGCCGCCGCCGATCATCGGCGGGTTGTCTTCAAGGCCTCCTTCGCCCGCGACAGCCTGCCCGCAGCAGAGAAGCATCGCCCCGACGAGCGCCAAAAGCGTCGCCAGGATCCGGACCCATCCAATACTCGTCGTACGCGATCGCATCGTTGACTCCCCCAAATCACATGGACACATGCTTCAAGCCGAGAACATCGCGCCAGTGTAACCCGCACCATGTCTCAAACCAGGCTTCAGCTGGTGCTGTCTTCGTACCGATTTAGAGGTGGATTCGTCAGATCTCCTACTCGCCCGCGAGCAGCCTGGGCAGGGCGGGCTCGAGCTTGGCGTAGGCAGTCATCGAGTGTTAGGCAGTCGCAGCGAAGACCCTCTTCGAGGATCTTCTTCATTGCTTTGGCCTCGGCAAGCGTTTGCTTGATCTCGGGTAGCTTGCGTTCGGCCAGCTTGCGCCAGATCTCAGGTGGTGGTGTTTTGTCGGAGAGACCGCAGAGAACGATACGTGTCTCGGCCAGTGTGAATCCGGCGCGCTTGATCAAGACGATCAGCGATATTTGTCGGAGAGCCTGCTGGTCGTAGCGGCGCTTACCGCTGACGCGCTCTGGTGCCGTCAACAGCCCTGCGCTCTCCCAGTAGCGAAGTGTTGAGGCCGGCACTCCCGCCTGACGGGCAACTTCTCCGATTTGTCAGGTCGCCGTTGTGTACCCCCATTTGACTTAAAGCCTACTTGAAGTCGTAAACCTTGTCGTGACCACAACGACCAAGGGAATACACATGTCCGAAACGCCACCCAATCCCCCAGAGACGGCCATTGAGAGTGCGAGCTCCGCTGTCCATTCGGGCGGATGCGCAGGCGGGCGCCCCTCTATTGAGGGTGGGCTGCTTAGCGGCGGCTGTTGCTCGGAAGATGGCGGCGTAGTGGAGTCGCAGGCTCCGATGGCTCGTGCCGCTCGACGGTCCCGGACGATGGTTGGGCTTGTGTTCCTCGTCTTTGCTGGTGCGTTGGGTACGCGCCGATTGCCGGGAACTATCGCGCTGTGGCCAGCATCGCTTGTTCCGACATGGTTCGGGATCTCCCATCTGGTCGCCGGTGTGACCGGCTATCAGGGGTGTCCCGAGTTGGGGGCAATCCCAAGCGTCATGTTGGGCCGCCCGGTAGGAGGAGTACCGGTTTGAGGGTGGGTCCCGACACCGGAACGGTGCAGCGAGCCTATGGTTACCAAGCAGGAAGGTATGTCGTTGTCGCTCGAAGGAGGTCTTGATGCGGAAGTTGATCTACTCGATGACTATGTCGCTGGACGGCTACATCGCCGGACCCGATGGCGCGATCGACTGGTCGGTGCCCGGCGAGGAGCTGTTTCTGTTTCACACCCAGCAGGTGCAGGAAATCGGTATGCACCTCTGCGGACGGCGGCTCTATGAAACGATGGTCTACTGGGAGACCGCTGAGGAGAGTCCGCTGGCTGCGGATCAGGTTAAGTTCGCCCAGATCTGGAAGGCCCTGCCGAAGGTCGTGTTCTCCGCGACGCTTCAGAGCGTTGTGGGCAACACCAGGCTGGCCAGGGACGGTGTCGGCGAGGAGGTCTCAAGGCTCAAGGAGCAGCCCGGGAAGGACATCGCCGTTGGCGGCGCCGGCCTCGCCGGTGCTTGTATGAAGCTGGGGCTGATCGACGAGTGGCGGCTATTCGTCAGCCCGGTCCTACTCGGTGGCGGCACGCCCTACTTCCCGATCCTGGACGATAGGATCAACTTGGAGTTGGTCGAGACGAAGACGTTTGGCTCCCGCGTCGTTTTCCTTCGCTACAGGCGCGCCAGACGTCCTGTAGGTAATCGTGACTGAAGGCGCCGAACGTGAGGGCAACGGCTAACCGACCGGCCGAACGAATGCGCCTCGACGGCGCATCTCGGTGAGCCTTGCCGCATCGGGATAGCGGCTTCGTGCCATCGTCGCTGCCTCGCGCTCGATGTCGTATGCCACCCGGATAAGGCGGGGCGTGCCGTCGTCGATCAGAAGATAGGACGCTCGAGGATCTCCATCCCAGGGCATTCCGACGCTGCCGCAATTGGCCACCGTCATCGCGTTCACAGATCGAACGAAGGGGCGGTGGATATGTCCGTAGACAGCGGCCTTGGCCGCGAGTGGCCCATAGGTCAGCGAGAGATCGCGGTCTTCGGCCGTTGGCATTGGTGCCCGCCAGAGGTCGCCGGGAGCGGCGTGAATAACAGCTAGATCGTCCATCCGTTCTTCGCGTGGTAGTCCCATCAGCCAGCTGACCCGCTCTTCGCCAAGTAGCTCACGGGTGGCTGGTGCGTAATCCTGAAACATCAACCTCAGATGCTCCTTTAGCTTGGGCGCAAGTCCTTCTTGGCGCGCTTGCTCGTCGGGTCGCCAGAGGAGCTCGTCGGTGTTCCCAACCACTCCCGACCATCCGAGCTCTCGAATCCGATCGATGACATGGGCCGGCTGAGCGCCCATGAGAACGAGATCCCCGCCGTGCAGGACATGGTCAGGGGCCATTCGCTGGATGTCGGCGATGACCGCGTCGAGCGCAGTGAGGTTCCCGTGGACATCGGAGAGGATCGCGATCCGCATTGCACGTCCTGTTTATCGCCCCGGTTGCATTTGCAGCGCAATGTAGGCGAGGAATGTTACCCGGCCGGCTTGCTTGGCCTGGAATGAGCCCCTTCGCTTCGGTATTGCCGAGCCTGACGGTTACAAGGCACCCGATACTGGCTTAATGGCTGCGTGACTATCGGCCACGAACGTATTCCCGCTCTGATTGTCTCCGCAACCCATAGCGGGGCCGGCAAGACGACTGTGACGGCGTCGATCATCCGAGGTCTGGGTGATGCGGGGATGGTGGTCCAGCCGTTCAAGCTCGGCCCGGACTTCATCGATACCGCCTACCTCGCCGAGGCCGCGGGACGGCGCGCGGTCAACCTTGATCTCTGGCTGATGGGAGCCGAAGGAATATGGAGCTCTTTCCAGCATTGGTCGGAAGGTGCCGACATCGCGGTGATCGAGGCAATGGGTGCCCTTCACGATGGGACGGACGGAGGCGAGAGTGGTAGCGCGGCCGAGATTGCGAAGTTGCTGGGCGTTCCCGTCGTGCTCGTTCTTGATGTCTGGGGGATGACCCGGACCACCGGCGCGGTGATGCGCGGGATGCTTGAGTTTGACCCTGCGGTTCAGATCGTCGGCTGCGTACTCAACCGCGTCGGCAGCGATGTGCACCGAGAGATGATCGAATCTGCGCTGCCCGATGAACTGCGGCGGCTTGTCGTCGGCGCGATCCCTCACGACGATGGCCTGACGATTCCTGAACGTCACCTCGGGCTACTGACGGTGCCCGAGAATCAAGGGAACCGGAACGGGCGCGAAGCAGCGCAACGACGGACGACGGGGAAGCTCGATCTCGCACGCCTTGCGGCCCTCGCGCGGTCGCCGAGTCGGCGCGGTCCCCCCGTGACTGCGCCGCGAGAGCCCGGACCGGTCAGGGCTCGTTTGGCAGTCGCCCGGGACGCGGCTTTCTGCTTCTACTACGAGGACAACCTGCGGCTGCTTGCCGAGGCCGGCTTCGAGTTTCTCCCTTTCAGCCCGCTCCTCGATCCCGGCCTTCCAGAGGGCACCGACGCGGTCTTGCTCGGAGGTGGCTACCCCGAGAGCTTCGCGGCTGAGCTGGCCGCTAATAGAGAGCTTGCCGCCGAGGTCCGCCGGCGGGCGAAAGAGGGGATGCCGGTGTACGGAGAGTGTGGCGGGCTTCTCTACCTCGGTAGCTCGCTCACCGGCTTCGATGGTCGGCGCCACTCGATGAGCGGCGTGTTGGCCGTGGACGCAGTCATGGACCGGGACCACCTTGCGATCTCCTACGTGGAGGCGCGTACTCGCGTCGATTCCCCGCTTGGCGGGGCCGGAACCGTCGTCCGCGGTCAGGAGTTTCATCAGTCGCGGATTGTCGCAGCCGACGGCGAGCCCAATCTCTTCGAGGTGACGACCAGCAACGGTGAGCAACGACAAGGCGGTTTCTTGGCGAGCAACGTGGCTGCCAGTTACGTCCACCTCCACCTTGCTTCGTGTCCGATGCTCGCTCGAAGCTTCGTAGAGAGCGCTCTGGAAACTCGCATCCCAATTGGACAATCCGTACCTAAGGAGAGCTGCTGGAATGGCTGACTCGGCCGACAAGGCAGCGCGGTTTCTTGAGCTCCATCGCCAGGAGCGTCCTTTGCTACTCGCCAACGCTTGGGACGTAGGGTCAGCCAGGCTCCTTGTGTCGCTTGGCTTTCAGGCGCTCGCGAGCACCAGCAGTGGCTACGCCGCCAGCCTGGGGCGATTGGACTACGCCGTTAATCGTGAAGAGGCGCTCGCCCACGTTGCGGCGCTCGTCGAGGCGACGGAATTGCCGGTGTCGGCCGATTTTGAGGATGGTTTCGCAAAGGACACTTCAGGTGTCGCCGAGATGGTGCGCCTTGGGGGCGAAGTAGGCTTGGCTGGCTGTTCCATCGAGGATTGGAGTAGCACCGAGGAGCGTTTGTATGGCCTGGAGGAGGCCGCCGAGCGCGTAGCTGCCGCGGCTGAGGCGGCCCGCGCTGGGGCCACTCGCGTCGTACTAACGGCGCGAGCCGAGAACCACATCCGTGGTAACCCCGACCTGGAGGACACCATCGCGAGGCTGCATGCATTCCAGGAGGCAGGTGCCGATGTGCTCTATGCCCCGGGGATCGTTGGAGTCGAGGACATCGCCAAGATCGTGGCAGCGGTCGATCTTCCGGTTAATGTGCTCGCGCGTCCAGGTCTGCCCGATGTCGACGAGCTGAGCTCGCTCGGTGTAAAACGAGTCTCGGTCGGGGGTGCCTTCGCATTTGTCGCGCTTGCCGCCGCGGCAGGAGCAGCCTCCGAGCTTTTCTCCCGCGGAACCTACGGATTTCTCGAGCAGTCCGCCGCCGGCGTGAAGGTGTCGCACGATGCGTTCGCCGCGAAGCCTCACAGTTAGCTCGTCGAAGGCTCACTTGATTTTGGGCTCTGTCCTGGTGCCGCGGGCGGGGTCGGGCCAGGCGCGATTCGCTGCGAGAATGCATCGCCCTAGAACAACCTGACCCTGGAAGGACAAGCATGGCCGCCGATCTTTTGAGCACCATCCGCCGCGAAATCGATGAGCGTCTGAACGAGCTGCGACCGTTTTTGGCTGAGCGCCAGCGTTTGCTCGTAGCGGCAGAAGCACTCGTCGAGGCGGGTCGGGATGGCGCTGAGGCCAGAACTCAGCCCGCTGGGGACCCCGTTGTGGATTCGCCGGCGGCGGCCAGTGCCCCGGTCAAGCGCTCGCGGCGGTCGACCGCCAAGCCCAAGTCGAAGTCGGCGCCGCGGCTAAAGGCCAAGACTGAGGAGTCCGAGCCGGTGCCACAGTCCAAGGCCAAGCCCGAGCGTGCCGCGCGAGGTGCCGCTCGCGAGGCGATCTTAGGCGCGCTCGAGCATGGCTCTCACACCGTGGGCGAGCTGGCGGTCGTGACAGCCATGAGCGGTCCCAACATCAACGGCAACCTGCGTCGTCTCGAGGCTGAGGGGGTCGTGGTGAAAGCAGAGCGTGAAGGCAAGGCCGCCTGGGCGCTGGTCGACGCAACCGGCTGACAGTCGCTCCGCGCGGATACGCGCTTCAGATCTCCTCGCCTAAGCATCAAGGATGGCTACCGTGCAGCACATGATCTCCATTCGGAGTCGCTTCGTAGGGGACATCGCCTTGCGTAAGCAGCTGACGCTCGTGGCCTGCATCCTTGGCTCGGGGATCGCGCTGCTGGACGGCACCGTTGTGAATGTGGCTCTGCCCACGATCCAGCACGATCTTGGTGGGGGTCTGGCGGCCCAACAGTGGGTCGTCAACGCCTATCTGCTCACGCTCGGATCGCTGATTCTGATTGGCGGCTCGCTTGGAGATCTGTACGGCGAGCGGCGTATTTTCGCGCTCGGCGTGGTGGGCTTCGGGGCCGCTTCGTTGCTGTGCGCCCTGGCTCCCACCATCGGCGCGCTGATCGCGGCGCGTGCCTTGCAGGGTGTGGCCAGTGCACTGCTTACACCGAGCGCTTTGGCGGTCATAGTGGCGACCTTCGCCGAGTCTGAGCGCGGCCCGGCGATCGGCAGCTGGACCGCTTGGGGCGGTATTGCGACGGTCCTGGGGCCGCTTGCGGGAGGGGAGCTGCTGCAGCTCTTCTCGTGGCGGGCGATCTTCTTGATCAACCTGCCATTCGTCGCGATCTGTGTGGTGTTGATCTTGGCGGTGATCCCGGCGGCCGAGCCGCGTCGCGAGAATGCCCGCAGGATCGATGTGCTTGGCGGACTGCTGTGTGCCCTTGGTCTTGGTGGACCGGTGTTTGCCCTCATCGAGCAGCCTCGTCTGGGCTGGGGCAGCCCGGCTGTCTTTGTGCCGTTCCTGCTCGGTGTGGCTTTGTTGGTGTGCTTTGTCGTGCATGAGTCGCGCAGCCGCGATCCGATGTTGCCGCTAGCGCTCTTTCGCAGACGCAATTTCTCGGCGGGCAACATCGAGACGTTCTCGATGTATGCGGGTCTGGCGATCCTGTTCTTTTTCCTGACAATCTTCTTGCAGCAGATCGGCGGCTACACCCCTTTGCAGAGCGGGCTTGCAACCCTCCCGGCGACGCTCGTCATGTTCGCTTTCTCAAAGCGCTTCGGTGCGCTGGCCGACCGTTACGGGCCGCGCCTGTTCATGGGGGCCGGCCCGCTGGTGGCCGCTGTAGGGCTGCTCCTATTCCAGCGGATCGGAGTTCGGGTCAATTACCTCACTGACGTCCTGCCCGGCATTCTCGTTTTCTCGCTGGGCCTGTCGATGACGGTGGCCCCGCTCACGGCCGCCGTGCTCGCAGGCGTGGAGACCGGCCAGGCGGGCATAGCCTCGGCCGTCAACAACGCCGTGGCGCGCGTTGCCGGCCTGCTCGGTACCGCGGCTGTGGGTGCGGTCGTGGCCGCCTCGTTCGTCTCGGGCCTGGACAGCAACCTTGCGGGTCGTCCACTCGGTCCACCCGCCAAGGCCGCCGTTGCCGAAGCCAAGCGACTGCCGCTGGGTAGGCCCAGCACAGATGGACTACCGCGAGTGCAGGCTCGCGCGATCACGCAGGCCGCTGACGAAGCTTCGCTTGACAGCTTCCACTTGGGCATGGGGATCGCGGCGTTCCTCGTGGCGGCCGGAGGGCTGGCCGGTGCGATCGGAGTGCGCAATCCTCGACGAGCCGTGAGCGCCGAGGATTGCGAGGGGGGCCAGCTAGTTGGCGCGGCCTTGGATGCGGCCGGTTGTCACGAGGGTGATCTCGACCCTCAGCCGACGCTCTCGGCGTAGGCGCGCATCGCCTCGATCACGGGCGCCAGGCGACGACCACGAGTAGTCAAGCGGTACTCGACAGTAGGTGGGCTGGTAGGTAGCACAGTGCGTTCCAGTAGCCCGGCGCCCTCCAGGTCGCGCAGGCGCTCGGAGAGCATCCGTGGGGAGATGCCGGCGACTGCCTCCGCAAATTCGTTGAATCGCAAGGCTCCAGTCAGGGCCGCATAGATGATCGAAAGCTGCCAGCGGCGCTCCAGGAGGTCCGCCGCCTGGCGGACCTCCAAGGGCACTGGCTGACATCTACGAGCAGGGCGCGACATCCCGGGGACTCCCTCAGGAGACCTGGGCGACTGTGGGCGCCGGCTCCAAGGCTACATCGAGCACTTCATCGATGCTCATCACTGGGTGGAAGCTCATCTGCTCGCGAACCTCCTCGGGGATGTCGTCGAGATCGCCACGGTTTCGCTCCGGCAGGATCACATCCGTAAGCCCGGCCGCATGGGCGGCAAGCACCTTCTGCTTGAGCCCCCCGATCGGCAGTACTCGGCCCTGCAGCGTGACCTCGCCGGTCATTCCCACCGTGTGCTTGACCGGCCGCTCTGACAGTAGCGAGGCAAGCGCGGTGACCATCGTTACGCCGGCGCTGGGCCCGTCCTTGGGGATCGCCCCGGCAGGCACGTGCACGTGGAACTCACTGTTCTCGAACGCCGCAGGGTCGATGCCGAGATCCTCGGCGTGACCGCGCACGTAAGAGAGGGCGATCCGCGCCGACTCCTTCATCACGTCGCCCAGCTGTCCGGTGAGTACGAGCCCATTCCCGGCGGAGCCGCTGCCCTTCATGGCGGTGGCCTCGACGAACAGCACGTCGCCGCCGGTGCCTGTGACCGCAAGGCCCGTGGCTACGCCTGGGGTGGCGGTGCGCGCCGCGGACTCCTGGAAGAACTTCTGGCGTCCAAGTGCGTCACGCACGGTCTCGAGCGTGATCTCCGTGGGCGGTTTCGTCTCACCCGAGGCGATCCGAGTGGCGGTCTTGCGCAGCACCGTGCCCAGCTCACGCTCGAGGTTTCGTACGCCCGCCTCACGCGTGTACTCGGCGACGATCGTGCGCAGCACCTCATCGGAGACGCTCACCTCGTCCTCGCGCAGACCGTTGCGGTCGCGTTGGCGCGGCCACAAGTAGCCCTTGGCGATTGCCAGCTTCTCCTCGGAGGTGTACCCGTCGAAGCGGATCACCTCCATGCGGTCAAGCAGCGGTCCGGGGATCGTGTCGGCGACGTTCGCGGTCGCGATGAACATCACCTGGCTCAGGTCCAGCTCCACGTCCAGGTAGTGGTCGCGGAAGGAGTGGTTCTGAGCAGGGTCGAGTACCTCAAGCAGCGCGGCCGAGGGGTCTCCGCGCCAGTCGGCGCCGACCTTGTCGACCTCGTCGAGCAGGATTACGGGGTTCATCGTGCCGGCGTCGCGCAGGGCGCGCACCAACCGTCCCGGCAGGGCGCCGATGTAGGTGCGCCTGTGTCCGCGGATCTCCGCCTCGTCACGCACGCCGCCAAGCGACATCCGCACGAACTCGCGTCCGGTGGCACGGGCGATCGACTCGCCGATCGATGTCTTGCCGGTGCCCGGGGGTCCGATCAGGGTAAGGATCGCCCCGGACTTGGGGTCGGCCTCGATGCCGCGATCCTGGCGCAGCTTGCGCACGGCTAGGTACTCGGTGATGCGGTCCTTGACGTCCTCCAGGCCCTCATGGTCGGCGTCGAGCACTTCGCGTGCCGCAACAGGATCCAAGTGCTCATCGGAGCGCTTGTTCCAGGGCACCGCGATCAGCCAGTCCAGGTAGGTGCGGATCATGCTCGACTCGCCGGTCTGCTCGCCCATGCGCTCCAGGCGGCCGAGCTCCTTCAGCGCCTGCTCTTGGACCTCCTCGGGCATCTCGGCGGCCTCGATCTTGGCGCGGTACTCCTCGACGATCGAAGTCTCGTCTTCGTCGAGCTCCTTGCGGATCGACTCCATCTGCTTGCGCAGGAAGTACTCGCGCTGCTGCTTGTCGGCGCCCTCTTGCACATCCTCGCGGATGCGCTTTCTTACCTGCAGCTCAGCGAGGCTGTCGCGCTGCAGTTTGACCGCCAGCTCCAGGCGGTCAGTGACGCCGAGGGTGCGCAGCAGCTCCACCTTTTGCTCGTAGGTGAGGTTGGGGGAGTAGCCAGCTGAGTCGGCTAGCGGTCCGGGCTCGACGATCGCGCGCAGGAACGCCGCGATGCGTCCGTCGTCGCCGCGCAGCTCGAGGATCTCCTCGACCACCGCTCGATATTCGCGCTCGAGCTCGCGCGTGCGCTTGTCCACCGGCACGTCGTCAGGGCGCTCGTCAACCTCGACGCGCAGCTCTCCTTCGGGGCCCGTTTGGGCTGCTCCGATCAATGCACGGTGCTCGCCGGAGAGGGCGACCGCGTGGGCGCCTCCGGGCAGGCGCAACTGCTCTGAGACCTCGGCGATCGTGCCGACCTCCAAGAACTCGTTCTCGTGCCGGGGAACGAGCACCACGCGCTCGTCGTCGCCTACGTCGACCGTCAAGGTGATGCCCATACTCGGGAAAACGACCGTGTCGTCGAGTGGGATCAGGCGCAAGACGGGCTTTGGCTGCTGCTCGGGCGACTGGGCGCCAGGGGATGAAGATGAAGGTGTCGAAGCCATCGGTATACGCTCCATATAAGCTTACGAAAGTTTAGTTAGTATAGCGCGCATCTAGGGCTCGTCAAGTGCCCTTTGTCAGGTGCGCCCAGGTCGTTGTCGAGTCGACTCAGTCCTCTGAGAACAACCGTCGTGGCCACAATCGGCGGGCGCGCACCACATTCACCTCAGCCGCTATCAAAGTCACCTGGCCGCCCAGATACAGCCAAGTAAGCAGGCCGAGCACGAAAGCGAACAGCCCTGAGGTCTCCTTTGCATGGCGCACGACGTGCTCGACGTAGAAGCCGCCAACATGCTGCAGGACTTGCCACAGGACAGCCGCCACAACTACGCCTGGGATCAGGTCGCGGGTGGAAACCTCCTCTGAGGTGAGCAATCGGAAGACCGCGAAAAACAGCAGCAGGTTTGCCGCCAAGGCGACCACGACGCCGCCGAGCAGGGCGGACAGGCCGGTCGTTTGAGCGGTTACGTAGCCGGCGGCGACTGTCGAGACGATCATCAGCAGGCCGAATACGACAAGCATTCCCACACCGCGCACGCGCCAGGCCAGGAAGCCGCGCTGATGCGAGCGGGGAATTTCCCACACCTTGTTGAAGGCGCTTTGTGTCGCGCCCGTAATGCCAAGGCCCGCCAAGGTCGCGCCGAGGAGCCCGATCACGAGCGCCGGAACGCTGCCCGTCAGCGAATGGACGTTGTGTTGCAGCTGGGTGCCGATGATCGGGAACTGACTGAGCGTTGAGTGAAGGACGCTTTCCTGGGTGCTCGGGCTGCCTTCCAAGACGAAGCCGAGCACCGTCACGAACACGAGCAGCAGGGGAAACAGCGAGAAGAAGCCGTAGTAGGCGATCAAGGCTCCCATCTGGCTTGCCTGATCGTCGTCGAAGCGCTTGAACACGGCCACCACGAAGCCAAGTCGCGGGTTGCGCCGCTGAAAGGCGTCGAGGGCATCCAGTCTCGCGCGCAGAAATTGGGAGGGGGGTGTAGGGGCCACTTGCACCGACATGCTTACGTGTCTACCCGACAGGAGGCCTTCAAACGACTTTCCGCGAGCGGTCGGTCGATTCCCACCGACTCGGCCGAAACTGTCGCGCTGGTGGTCCGTTCGCGCCGCGAGCTGCTGCTGGCGGCTCATCGACATCGTCTTACTCGGGAGGACCTGGAGGACTGCTACAGCCAGGCCACCATCGAGATGCTCAAGCGAGCCAGGCGCGACACGGCGTTCTCGAGCCGCGCCCACATCGCCAATGCGCTCGAGCAGCGCTTCCTCTCGCGCATCCAAGATCGTCGTCGTGCCGTGGGCGGACGTAGCCCGATCGAGGCGGCGGCGGCCTCCGCGTTGCGACTCGGGGAGTGGGAGGGTGAAGTGGACGTGCCAGACGCTCGACTCGACATCGAGCGGCTGGCCCTGTTGCGTCACGACCTCGGGCTGCTTCTTCGCCTCGCGCTTCAACTCTCGCCCGACCAGCAACTGGTGCTCAAAAATCAGCTCGCGGGCGACGCCGGCTACGAGGATTTCTGTCGCGAGCACGGGTGGTCGGAGGCGAAGTACCGCAAGGTCGGACAGCGTGCTCGCACCCGGCTGGCGGCTCTACTCGCCAAGCAGAGCGAGATCGATCTCGGTCGGTCGGAGGGACCGTTCGCCGCTCGGTGTCCAGTTTTTGTGAGCCCGTCGGATTAGAGAGCAGGGACACACCTATGAAAACCCCTCGCCCCCCACATAGGCGCGTCCCTCGGGACGCTGGAGATCGGTTGCCGAGACGATCGACCGGCGCTTCCTATCCGCGCGCGAGCGGCCGGGAGCGGGATTTCTCCCCATCCTTGCTCCCGGTCGCCTGCGTGGGCTGTGTCGTTCGTCTGGGGGCTCGCCAATGAGCCCGTGGCGCCGCGCTCCGCGCCAGGTCTATCGCGTGTATGGAGAGGACGAGTACCTCGCCGAGGAACACGTGGCTGCGGATGCGGAGTTTCTCCGAGGGGCAGAGGACTCCCGCTCATACGAGAAGAGATCCGAGCTCGGTGCCGCAGCGCCCCCCACCGCGTCGCGCACACCTCGCTTGGTTGGGATTGGGTTGTTGCTGGGTGCCACCGTTGGCGCTGCTGGGCTTATCTTCTCGCACCTGTCGCATGAAGCGTCGCCCCCTCGGGTCGGCTCGTCAGGCCCTTCCGTCCTGCGCCGCACGTCGGGAGCAAGCTCCGGATCGGTCTCACAACACACATTTGGAGTGGCCTCAGCAGACTCCGAATCGACCACTCGATCGAAAGGCACATCGACGAGCCGTGCATCGGCGTCCGGATATGGGGCATCTGATTCTGTGGCCCGCCATCGCATGTCGGGGTCGGTTGCCGCGGCACGCGATCCGTACCGGTCTAGGCAGTCGATTCCTGCTCGAACGGCTGCACCGCTGTGGCGCCCTACAAAAACCGCTTCGGTGCCGTCCAAGGCGCTCGTCTCCTTCGCGGCATCGGGCGGCGAGTTTGAGTTCGAGCGTTGAGTCCGATGTCAAGCGAGCAACATGCGTCAGTCACCGTCACGACGCGGCCGCTGTGGCGGATACGGCTCGTTGGCGAACTGCCGCGCATCCTTGTGCAAGCCGCGGCCGTGTTGGGGTTGCTGGCAAGCGCGCGCTATGCGATCGCGCCGCCCAAACCAACGATTGGTCACTCCCCGCTTTCGGGTGCGGCGCTGGTCGATCGTGCGGCGGAAGGCTTCGCTTCGCTGTTTGTCCGTCGCTATCTCACTTGGAGCACGAGCGACCTCGAAGCTCGCAGACGCTCGCTCGCCCCCTATCTCAACTCCTCTATGGAAGCCGAAGCGGGCTTGCAGCCACCCGAACGAGGGGAGCAGCGGGTGTTGTGGACTGAAGTGGTCCAGTCCCGCCTCGCATCCGCTGGCGAGCGCATGTACACGATCGCCGCGCAGACCGATAGCGACGGCCTGCTTTACCTAACGGTGGGTGTCGTGCGCGAGCAGGGCGGGAGGCTGGCGCTGGACGGCTATCCGGCACTTGTGGGGGCGCCCGCCTCGACGGGAGCCGCCCCTCCGGGCAATCTGCGTGAAGTCGAAGACGCGGCGCTTTTCACAGTGGCCAAGCGGGCGATTAGCAACTACCTGGCCGATGCGGAATCGGAGCTCGACGCCGACCTCGTTGCCGGAGCACATATCTCGCCGCCAGCGGCACCACTGACCATGCAGACGCTCAACAGCCTCGCGTGGGCGCCTGGCGGGCATTCCGTGGTTGCGGTCGTGCGCGCTCGCGACGAGCGCGGAGCCCAGTACACGCTCGCTTACGAACTTGGTGTCGTCTTGCGAGCCGGCCGCTGGGAGATAGCCGCCATCCAGATGAACCCCGACAGCTAGCTCTGAGCCGGGCCTTGTCGGAAATACGAAGCCACCTCGATTTCACACCGCACAACCAAAAGGAGTCTCTCCGATGCACACACTGCACACGATCCACGCGCTGATGGCGGCAAGCGAAGGAGGGGCTTCGCTGGAATCGGCGGCGAGCAAGGCGGGGGAAACCGGACGCAAGGTCGCGATGAGTCTGATCGCACTTGGCTTCGCTATCGCCTCGATCGTGCTCGCCTTCAGGCGTGATTTCAAGGAGGCGGCCGGAATTTTCGCGATCGGGCTGGTCGCGATTCTGCTCGCCACGCCGGCTGGGGTGAATGTATTGCACGACACCGTTAATTCACTCTTTGGCGCATCCTGAGCAAGCTCTGCGCTGCGCTTCGACGTTGTCTGTTGCCAACGACATGGAGATTCGCTCCTACAGGCGGGTGTTCGATCTCGAGCGTCGCATCTACCGCGTCGATCGATTGAGGCTTAACCCCGCTGGAGTGCCGCTGCGGGGAATCGTCTACTTCCTCGGGCTTGTTGGACTGACGCTGTCGATTACTTCGCTTCCTTTGATCGGAGCGATCGTGAAGGTAATGCCTTGGTATATGCGCGACCTGGGGCTGCCTGGCGCGAGTGCGGCGACGCTGACGATGGTTCGCATCGAGGGCAGGCCGTTTCACCTTGCGCTGCGCTCGCTGCTTCGTTTTGCCTGCGGCCCACGCCACCTGGCCGGCGCACGCGTTTGCCGCGGGAGCGAGTGTTTCAGGGCTGGGCAGCGTTGGTACCCGCCGCCGCTCCTGTGTCTCCCTGATGGCTCGGATGCTCGCCTGCGCCGGTTGCGCTACACGGGACCCGGCGCGGTGCTCGTGACCGTCGCCCACCAGCGCACCGAGTGGCGGGTTGGCGGCGTCGGTCGTCTGATCGGCCGCGCTGACATGACGATCGGCGAGCTGCCTGGAAGACGATCGCTTGCCAAAGGACAAGTGATTGTGTTGCGGCGCGGAGCGCAGTTCGGAGTGCGTTGAGGTGCGCTCTCCGATCTGCTTCGTTTACGGCAACTGCATTTTCGGCACGAGCCTAAGTGACCCATGGGCCGCCTTCGCGGTCCCTACTTCCTCTTATGAATGGCTCTCCAAGGAGGGCAAGCGAGGCTGTTTGCTGGCGCTGCTCGGTGCGCTTGACGCGACCGAAGCCGACATCCAAATCGTGCGTGTCGCCAGAAGCTGGGATCTGGGTGATTTGGAGGAAGAGCTGGGAGGAGGGTCTCATCCGCGCGCGTGCAATCGTTATGTCCGCGAGCACGAGAGGCATCTGGCCCAAGTGGCCGCGTCGCAGCCTTCGCTGTTTCTGCTCGTCAGTTTGCGCGACCCAGAGCGCGATGTTGCCACCTATGTCTCGCAGGCCGCCGAGCGCCATCCGCGCGAATGGTTGCGGTCTCTGAAGCGAGTGCTGTCCGCGCGCGAAAAGGGCGTTTTGAAAGCGTCCGAGCTCGAGAGTGTGCGCGTACGTGCCGACCGTGCCCACGCTCGGCTGGAGGACTTCCTGCCGGTGCGGCCGGCTCGAGGCGTAGAGCTGCAGTGGCTCGTCCGCCGATCATTTTGTCGTGGGCTTGGCGAGCCCCTTCTCGACGGCCTGCACGAGCCGCGGGCACTTGCTTTCGAACGTAACGATGAGGCTCTGCTGGCCCCGCTGGAGGGCGACGTGACGCGCTGGATGGACGGCTACGTCGAACACCGTGGGCGCTCGTTGCGAGTCGAGTCCGAGATGGGAGAGAGCTGGCAAGCCCTGCTCGTGTTGGGTGCGCTCCCGGAGCAGGCATGCTTCCCGGGACCGCGAGTGGAGTTGATGTTCGCTCCAGTCGAAAGCCTGCCCTTCGGGGTTGATCTGTCGCTCAACGCGCGCTTTCTACCCAACGAGCTTGCCCTGCGCGTCGCGCGTCGCCGGGTCCAGGACGCCGATCAGATCGTGCGCGCCGAGTCCGACGGCGATCAGGGTGTGTCCGACCTGGGCTATCAGCGCACCCAAGAGGCGCGCGATCTGCTCGCCTACCTGCAGGCCTCCAGTCGTCCGCCGCTGCTCAAGGCGACGCTTGCGATCGCGATCGGGGCTGGCAGCGAACAGGAACTCTCAGAGCGAGTGGAGCTTTGCCGGCGGGCCTATGGTGAGATCCGGCTGCACCGGCCGCTTGGCGATCAGCTCGAGCTCTTCCTCCAGCATCTCCCGGCTCAGCGCACGCGTGTGGCGGGTTATGAGGACACGCTCACGCTGGAGCAGGTCGCGGCGACGATGCCGACAGCCACCCACGCTGTCGGATCGCACAAGGGCTATTACTTGGGCCACACGCTCTCCGGGTCGCGCCAGCCAATTCGTTTCAACTTGCGCGAGGGCTCTGAGAGCGACCGAAACACGACCATCCTGAGCGTGGGAGCCCTGGGATCGGGCAAGACGACGCTCGCCCAGAAGTTCAAGTACGAGGCCTTTTTGCAAGGCGCTCGTGTGATCGACTGCGACCCCAAGGGCGACCATCGCTTCCACCTGCTTGAGGATGTCGCACCCTATGCAGAGACGATCCCACTGCGTCCCGATCCGGCCTTGCGCGGGATGCTCGATCCCCTGCGGGTCGCGCCCGAGCACCTGCGCCAAGACGCGACCGTCTCGTTTCTGTGCGACCTCTTGCCGGGTCGGGCCGATCCTGTCTGGGAGACGTCGGTGGTTCGAGGTGTCGACCGAGTGATCGGGCGCTCGCGCGAGCCGACCTGCTTGGAGGTGGTGCGAGCTCTCGCCGCGGGCGACGATATCGATGTTCAGGTCGCAAAGACGCTTGAGATATACGCGCGCTCGGGGCTAACCCAGCTCGGCTTTGCCGATCCGAGTGTGAAGCTATCGCCGGTGGGCCAAGCGCAGGTGACTTACCTGCCGATTCGCGATCTACCCGGTCCGGAGCCAGGCACTTCACGCTCCGAATACACCCAGGCCGAGCGTGTCGGTCAGCAGATAGTGCGTCTGATCGCGATGTTCGCGACGCACCTTATGTCAAACGAGCGCGACCGCTTGAAGTTGTTCTCATTGAACGACGTACTTTAGCGTACACGCAAATCTCCCTCCAATAAAAGAGAATCGGCCTTTGGGACCTCAAAAATAGTGGTCTCATCGGACATGGAAAACAGGCGAGGGACGGTCGTCCGTTGTCGTTGTAGGAGGGACCAAACAGCAGCACCTAGGGGTGGTCGATTTGGGGCGTTATCGAGAGTCCTTCCGCGTCGTGGCGGACGATTCGGGTTGGTGGTTCGGTGCGGTCATCCGATGCGGAAGGCATACTTTTGTCTGCAATGACTGGTTTCGCGGAACGGATGTTTCAACTCGGTCTGGAGGCGCTTGCCGAGCAGGAGCGCCAGGTCGCGGAGGTGCGAACTCGTGGCTCGGCTTTGCTGGCCGCAGGTGCGGTGATTGCTTCGTTGCTGGTCAAACCGGTCTTCCAGGAGAACCATTCACATGATGCTCTTGAGACGTTTGCGGCAGTAGTTGGTCTGCTGGGGGCGAGTGGTCTACTTGTGTTTGTTGTCATGTTGCTGAGACCGTATGAGCTTGGCTTCACAATTAATGCGCCGGCCACCTACCACGTACTGTGGGACGACGGGATACTTGGTCAGCCGATGATGGATCTGGCTCTGGCGGATGCGTTCGAGAAGCGGCGCGAGATGAACTCCGGGATTGTGGGGCGCCTGTCTTTGTTTTTGGGCTTGGCGCTTGGGGCGCTCGTGTTGGAGACCGCTGGTCTTGCCGCAGCGGTCTGCGCTAGGCTCGTAGCTATGGCAGACCGTCCTATCAACACCCCGTCTCCGCCGTCGAATCCCGCCAATGCGCCTGCGCCCGGGTCGATTCCCAAACTGCCACAAACGATCTTCAACCTGGAGAAGAAGGGCGGATCTAGTCACGGTCTCGGCGTGCGGCGGAAACGGCGCAAGTAGTTTCTTAGCGCTCGACTGCTGGTCTTTTTTGAGCGCGATGCCCTCCGAAATGCACCACGTCGTAGAGGCAGACTGCATATAGCTACTCCGGGACTACGTCCCGGAGTCCGAATCCGCTGGCGCGGATATCGGACTGGGGTCGTGGCGGTCTGGAACGTCATTTGACCGTCGCGGACCAGTGGAGCGGTTTGCTGAGCGGTATCTGTTGGTAGATCGAAGCGTGACTCACAAAGACAGCGGGCTTGGGTCCACGACGGTCAAATGACGTTCCAGATGAGACGTTGCGGAGGGACGAAACGTGGTTTGTCTAGGGCGCGATCCGGGATGTCGAGAACGAGCGTGAGCGTCCAAGCAGCGGTTAAACTCCGTCACGTGCCATCGGCCACCGCCACAACCACAGTCGAGATCGACACCTCGCTATTGGAGCGTCTCCGCGCTCGCCATCTGGGCAAGGCCGACCGCGCGATGATCGAGGACATCGCGCGGATCGACCTGGGCTTTTCAGCGCTTCGACAGGCGAAACAACGCAACGCTCTGACCGAAGGCGAGGCGACCGAACTGGGTGTGAGCGCAGTCCGTGACGCTCGTCGCGCCCCGGCCTGAGCGCATAGTTCGAGGCGCTTGAAGTTACGTCCGGCGCGTGCCGTGAAGGCCCAGCCGCCGTCGCTCAAGCCACTTCGCGCCTGATCTCATCCGCCGAGAGCACTTCTCCTCGAGCGATCTGCTCAGCCGCCTCACGCGCACCCTCGTTCTCCTCGGGCGTCGTCGGCTCGTCGTCGACGGGGGCGTTATCGAGCAGGTCGGCGAGCGCGTCGCGCTTGTTCTGTCGACGCACGATGAAGCCGAGCGCATCCTGGGCTTCGGCCTCGGAGAGCTTTTCGACTGTTTGCTTTAGCTGTTCCTTGGCGGTCATGTCCACAAAGTAGCGGTTTTCACCAGCTGCCAGGTCTTTTGCCCTCGCCGTGTCCTGTTGGCCCCGTTTCGCCGGATTAAGCCCATGTAGGGGTTTTTCGGAGACACGGAGGTCACGTTATGCAAACTTCAAGAGACGCCGAGATTGTCGATTGGGTTGGCCGCCTGGGCGCTGCCGGCGCCGAGCATGTGATGGGCCGGTTCGGGATGAGCCGAAGCATGGCCTACCACCGGCTGAGCCTGCTCACAAAGGATCGGCTGCTTGAGCACAACGCGGTCCTGTACGGGCGCCCGGGCATGTACACGGCCACGCGTGAAGGCCTGCGTTGGCGTGGCCTCGATCGCCTCGGGGTCTTCCGGGTGGGTCCGGGCGCGTTCGAGCACACGTGGCGGGTGGCGGGCGTGGCGGTGGAGTTGCACAGGGCGATGCCGGGCTGGGGTATCTTGAGCGAGCGCGAGGTGAGGTCGGTGGAGTCCGACGGGGAGGGTCTGTTTGCCTCCGCGCAGGTCGGTGGTGACGAGCGTCGCGGCATGCATCGTCCGGATCTGGCGCTGCTTTCACCCGATGGCGATGTGGTGGCGGTCGAGGTCGAGCTGTCGGTCAAGTCGGCGTCGCGGCTGGCGGCGATCTGTCGGGGTTGGGCGCGGGCGCGTCATGTGGATGGGGTGTGTTACTTGGCGGCGCCGGGCCCGGCTCGTGCGGTGGAGCGTGCGGTGAGGGCTACTCGGGTCGCCGACCGGGTGAGGGTGTTCGGTTTGGATGATGTCGGGTCGCTGGCGGCGCAGTGGCTGGGGAGGGTGTGACGACGATGCTCTCGCTTGAGGGGACTTGGCACGCGTGGTTGATCGTCTTGGCGTTGACGTTTGCAGGGGGCCGCATGTTCGCGCGGTGGTTGCGGGCCAGGGGCTTTCGTTGGACGTGGGGGTTGGTGGGGTTGGGATTGACGTTCGTGCTTTTCGCTTTTCCGGTGCTTGCCAATGGTGTCGCCGGGGCGAGTGTGGTCGCTTGCTGGACTGGCGCGCGGTGGCATAGGAGTGACCTGGCGCAGGGGCGTGACTTGGCTGAGATGGCTCGCGGGCGGCTAGGGCCGGCGGGGGCGTTGATTCGGTGGGCGCAGAATGTGAGGGTTGCGCGCGGGGGCTGGGTTAAGGGGCGAACGCTGGTTGTCGGTCGCGACGTGCGTGGGGCTCCGGTATCGATCCCGGTGGGCGAGCGGGCGGGCTCGCATACGCTGGTGTTGGGCGCGACCGGATCAGGCAAGACGGTCAGCGAGGCTTGGATTGCGGGGAGGCTGGTGGCGCACGGTCACGGCGCGATCGTGATCGACCCGAAGGGTGACGATGGGCTGCGAGCGGAGCTGCAGAAAGTGGCGAGGCTGGCTCATAGGCCTTTCTTGGAGTGGACGCCGGAGGGCCCCTGCTCCTACAACCCTTATGCGAGTGGCTCCGATGGGGAGATCGTGGACAAGGCGCTGGTGGGCGAGGTGTTCACTGAGCCTCACTACTTGCGTCTCACCCAGCGGTACTTGGGCCATGCGGTCAGGACGATGCGGGCCGCCAAAATCCCGATCACTGTCGGGACGCTGATGGTCAACCTGGATCCCGATCGGTTGGCGGAGACGGCGAGGGCGCTTCCGGGCGACCAGGCGAAGTTTGTCGAGGAGTACTTGGATTCGCTGATGGAGCGCCAGCGCCGCGATCTGGCGGGCGCACGTGACCGCTTGTCGATCTTGGCCGAGTCCGAGGTCAGTCGATGGTTCGACCCTGAGGGCGCTCCGGCGATCGATTTGCGCAAGGCAGTTGCTTCGCATGGGGTCGTGTATTTCGCTCTGGACTCGGATCGCAGGCCGTTGTTGGCGCAGATGGTGGCGGCGGCGCTGGTGAGCGATCTGGTGACGCTGGCGGCTCACCTGCAGGAGAATCCGATACCGACGGTCGTGTTGATCGACGAGTTTTCGGCGGTGGCGGCGAGGCAGGTCTCGAGGTTGTTCGGGCGTGCTCGCTCGGCCGGAATGAGTCTGCTGCTCGCCACGCAGGAGCTTGCCGATTTGCAAACAGTGGACGCGGGCTTGCGAGACCAGGTGCTCGGGAACGTAGAGACGGTCATTGCCCACCGCCAGAACGTGCCGGCGTCGGCTGAGACGATCGCGAAGGTCGCCAGCTCGAAACCGGCGTGGGTGACGACCCAGCAGACCGAGGATCGCTGGTTCGGACTGGCGCTATCGGGGCGGGGGAGCCGTCGACGCGACTACGAACAGGAGATTCACCCAAGCCGGGTGCAGCAGCTCTACACGGGCCAAGCGCTCGTGATCACGCCGGGCAGCGGACAGAGGCCGGCCATCGCGTCGATCAATCACCCAGCGGAGGCATACCGATGAGCTCGCAAGCCTTGAACGACGACGGTCGGCGGTTGCTCGACGATCCTCTTCTGCGCCCGGAGCAGGCGGCCGAACTGCTGGCGGTCAAGCCCAGCTGGGTCTATGAGGCGGTACGCACGGGTCGTCTTCCTTGCGTGAGGGTGGGGAGGCATATCCGCTTCACCCGGAAGATGCTCGAAGACTGGTTGGCGGATCGGTGAAGTCGGGGCTTGGCTCGATCAGCGGTCGGGCTCTTCCGAGGGATCGACGATTGTCACGTTCGCAGCGTCGAAATCGCGTCGGTTGAGGGTTGCGATTGCCATGTCGTGCGTCAGTGCGGTTGCGGCGATGAGGCTGTCCTTGATCGGCATCGCTCGTCCTTCGGCGCGAAGTGTCGCGAGCAGCTCTGCCCAGCGTAGTCCGGTGGGGGCATCCCACGGTATGCAGTGCAATCTCTGCACCCCGTCTTCGAACCAGCGCTCCAGTCGGCTTCGACGGCGGCCGGTGGGGAGCAGCAGAATGCCGAAGCGGATCTCACCCAGGATGATTGGGTCGACGGCCAGCTCTGGCTCGTTGTGCGCGAGCCAATCGACGATGCGGTGGTTCGGGCGAGGCTTGGTTGCCTCCGATAGGACGTTTGCGTCGACTAGGTAGCGTGCCAACGAGATCGACTAGAGGGAGTCGGTTGACTCTGACTCGATCTCCGCGAACCAGCCGTCCTCTGGGCATGACCGCAGCCAGTCAACCAGACCGTGGTTCGGTGGCGGCGTCAGTCGGGTGAGTCGGTACTCGTCAGGTCCGATGCGGTCGACCTCGAACTCCTCTCCAGCCTTGATGCCGTCCGTGACACGCAGCTCTGCGGGGAGAACGATCTGACCCTTCGTGGAGATGGTGGTGCGCATAGACGTAAGATAGCATCTTACGGTCGATTCTTGTCCAGGCTTCTCGGGGCGGTCGGATTAAAGGGTGATGCCCCAGGTCGCGCGTACCTCACCCGTTTCTCCGATGCCGCCCGCCGCGGCGCGGGCTGCGCTTGAGACGTTTGCTCGCATCGCGCGGGAGCGACATCCTGGCGTTGTGCTGGTCCCGCTAGGGGTTGTAGGGGCGAACGGCGCCGTTATCCCGGCCCCGGCGGGGCAGGTCGTCCGGCCCTTCGCCGCGCCAGAGGATGGTGACGCGTCCCTCGATCGGGTCTCGCGCGTCGCCGCGCTTGACGATCACCGCGTCGATCGAGCTGGAGAGGATGCGCGTGCGGTCCTCGGTAGGTAGTTCGTCGTAGGTCTCGATGGTCTCTACGTCGGGCGCCGAGACGGTTGCTTGCTGTAGCTCGGTGCGGGCTTCGTCGACGGCGGTCGAGCGTGCTTCCAGCGCGGCGTGATATCCAGCGCCGAGTACGCGTCGAGCGGTGATGTCCGAGGCGAATGCGGCCAGCTCATCTTCTGCCTCTTGGAGCTTCTCGGCGGCGGCTTGAAGGGTTTGGGTGTCCTGTTTGATGGCGAGAGCGTGGCCCTTCATCTGCTCGCGCCACACGCTCTCCACATAGTTGTCGAGGGCGTCGCGCGGAATGTTGGCGGGCTCGGGGCAGGCGCCGGCGCTGTGGACCGCGCGGCAGCGGTAGGCGCGTGTCGGATTGGTTCTTCCCCAACCGTAGACCTGGGGCGCGAGCACGTAGCGGCAGCCGGCGCAGCGCACGATCCCTCCGAGCAGGCTTGGCGTCTTGGAGCGGTGGGCGGCGCGTACGGGTGCGTGGTTGGCTGCTTGCCACTCGCCGAGACTGACGATGGCCGGGTGGGCCTCAGGGTTGACGGCGTCGCCTCGGTAGGCCTCGCCGAGGTAGACACGGTTTTTGATGATGCGCTCGACGTTTGAGGTTGTCCAGCGTCCGCCTTTGGGGCGGGGGGCGATCTGGTCGAGCTTCCGGGCGATCTCGGTGCGTGTCTGGTGGGCGGCGCGCATGAGGAACGCTTCGCGGATGGCGGGCGCGTCGGCGTTAGGGACGAGCCGCTTGTCGGGGCCCTTGTCGTAGCCGACCGGCGTGAACTTGGCGACGTGTACTCCGCGGGCGATCGCGTTGGTGGTAGCGGTGTCCCAATTCTCCGAGATGCGGTCGCGCTCGAGCTCGGCGAAGACGAGCAGGATGCGCAGGAAGGCCTTGCCCATGGGTGTGGAAAGGTCGAGGTTCTCGGTGACGGAGACGAGCACAGCGCCGTGTCGCTCGAACTCTTCGAGGGTGGAGAGCGCACCGACGAGCGTGCGGGCGAAGCGGTCGAGCTTGGCGACGATCACGCCGTCGGTTTGGCCGGTCCTGATCCGTTGCACGATCTGGTCGAAGACGGGTCGGCGCATGGTTCCGCCGGACACGTCGAGCTCGGGTTCGTGCCAGGTGAGCGTGTGCTCGTGTGCCTGTGCCCAGCGCTCGATTTGGGCTCTCTGGACCTCCGGAGAGATGAAGCTCTCGCCGCTGCGGCCGCCGACTTTTGAGACGCGAATATAGGCGTCGAGCCTTATTCCATCGGGGTTCATGTGGCCGCAATATAACATCGATGTTCGACGAGGGATGGCGGCTACTGGGAGATCCGGTCGGTCGCACCCTGCTTGCCTCCCTGCAGCGCATGGGTCGCTCGGAGTTGGCGGTGCCGATCATCAGCACTCAACTGGTTACCGACGCATTGGTCGGGGAGCGCGAGTCGCTGGAGAACCTGCTCGGGGCGACGTTTGTGTTCGGGATGCGCTCCGAGGTCGAGGCTTCGCGGGCGCTGGCCTTGTTGGGGCTCGACCCTGAAGATCGTCGTGCCCGAGAGCGACTGCTCGAATTCGAGGCGGGGCGCTGCCTGTTTCGAGATCACCGCGGGCGAGTTGAGGCGATCCAGGTTGAGGTGGTCGTGCCGTCTTTGTTGCGGGCCTTCTCGACGACTCCGCAAGCATCCGGACAGGCAGCGTGAGCGCCGGGTCGCCCATACCGTCTCGGAGGGTCGCTCTCGCGTTCGCGGCTGGTGTGGCGATCGTCTCGATCCTGTCACTGGGAGCGGTTCGGGCGTTTGCGGCCGAGCGCCAGGCGGCGAGCCCGAAGAAAGGTGCGCCACGCGCGCCGAGCGGCCCAGCTCTCAGCTCTAGTGGAGGCCTTATCGGGGAAGCCTCCGCCTCGGCTCCATCCAGCGGTGGCGATCCGCTCGCCGGCAATGGTTTGGACAGTCCTCTGTGTCGCGCTCCTGGCGGTCTCTCAGCGGTACAGCGGCGCAGCTGTGAAACAGACAGTTTCGTGGCGGCTCCAGAGCCCACCAACGATTACGCGTTTGACGTCAACATCAACACAGGAGTCGGCAAGTGGGGCAATGACATGTCGGCGACGATCGACGATTTTGCCCAGTTCGGCTGGATGGCCCTTGTGTCAGCCACACACGGATTGGTTGTGATGTTCGAGTGGTGCTATTCGCTGAATTTGCTAAGCGGAGCCTTGTTGGGCCAGGTGACGATGGCGCTGCGAAATGCTCGCTTGACTTTCACCGAACCGTGGCTTGCGTTCGTGCTCGCGGTGGCCTCGATGCTGATCGTGTATCACGGCTTGGTCAAGCGTCAGGTCGCCGACACAATGGGACAGGCATTGGCGATGCTCGCGATGATGGCGGGCGGACTGTGGGTGATTGCCGATCCGGCGGGCACGGTCGGAGCGGTTGAGCAGTGGACGAATCAAGCGGGCCTTGGCGCGATGGCGGTTGCCGCCAGGGGAACGCCCGAAGATCCCGAGCGAGCGTTGGCCGACAACATGCAAGTGGTCTTCGCCAGCGCGATTACCGCGCCTTGGTGCTACCTGGAGTTCGGCGATGTCAAGTGGTGCGATGACGCCAGTCAATTGGATGGTGGGCTCAAGCAGGCCGGTCTGGTCATCGCCAAGGGTGAGGAGCAAAAGAGTGGATGCCGAGATAGCTGCTCGGCAGATGCGGCCGCGGGCACCCGAGAGTTGTTCACAAGCGCTCAACTGTTGCGCGAAGCGCAGACCAACGGAGAGTTGTTTCTGGCGTTGCCCGCGAACGAACCGGGGCGCAATTCGGTTACCAAAAAAGGCGCGTTGCTCAACGTGCTCTGCGGTGGTGGGAAATCGGCTGACGAATGCAAAGGCCCGACTGCGCCACAGGCCGAATTTCGCTCTCAGAAGGGAACGGGCTCGCGCGTTATCGGCCTGTTTGCCATTTGGTTGGGCGCCTTGGGGATGTTGCTGCTGCTGGGTTTCCTGGCGTTGCGGCTTTTGGGGGCGGCCGTGACGGGGCTGTTCTTTCTGCTACTTGCACCCGCCGCGGTACTTGCGCCCGCACTCGGCGACGGGGGACGCTCAGCTTTTCGCGATTGGGCTCTGAAGTTGCTGGAAGCGGTGGTCGCAAAGCTCACCTATTCATTTCTGTTGGGTGTCGTCTTGCTGGTGATGAGGCTGCTCCTGAGTGTGACACTCCTGGGCTGGTGGGAGCAGTGGTTGTTGGTCTCGGCCTTCTGGTGGGGAATCTTTTTCAAGCGCCACCAGACACTTGGGTGGGCACAGGGATCTGTTCGCGGGCGACCGCCGACACCGCATCGTTCGATGGCGCGACGTGTGGGGGAGGCATTGGAGACGCCGCGTGCCTTGTTCAAGCCACTGGTCGCGATGAGAAAACAGAAGCAGCCCGCGCCAGAGACAGAGCCCCAAAAGCCGAACTCGCGGCCTCCCACAGCGATTCGATCAGGTCCGAAGGGGTGGTCCTCGGCAGGGATCCATGCGGGGTCACGCGATTCGGTGGGCACGGTCGGTTCTGGCGAGCCTCGGGGTGGTAGCGCTTCGACTGAACGCGGTAGGGGTTCCGGGATCGTTGGGTTCGCCAAGGACGCCCTGTCCAAGGCGGACCATATGACAGCTGAGCGCGTGCGTATGGGCACTTCAGGCGCGCCCATACGCCAAGCCATCGACCGGCGGCTTGACACCCAGAGCGCTCGCTCAAATACGGGGCCACCCATCGCGCCGGACACGATGGCCCACGGCAGACAACTGGAGAGAGTGCGGCGTGAGCGTCAGAAGGCCATGGCAAAGGGCGACACTCGCAGAGTCGCGAAGCTGGCGGCCCGTGAACAGCGGATCGAAGACGAGCAGCCACGTCGGCATACACCTGCCTCTGCCTCGGCAACGCTCGATTCAGGGCTCAAGTCAACGAACTCCACGCCTGCCCGCGGGGCCGCAAAACACCCCCGCGGGCAGGCCTCACGGGTTGGATCGGTTGCCGATGCGCCAGTCCGCTTCGCACCTAGGCCTGGATCCTCACGCTCCGATCGTGGGTCCGCCGGAAGGCACTCGGTGGGGCAACGCTCGAGCGTGATGGACGATGCCCGCGAGGTCGCGGCAAGACGCAAGCGCCAGCTGGGTTGGGGAACAGATCCGCCGGGACCGGGACCAGTGGAATGAGTGTCGGATCGATCGTCGAGAGACAAGGGCAAGGCTCCTGGAGGGAAGACTCTGCGCACTTGCGGCCAGGCCACGGTACGCGCCCTCTCGTAGGCCTGGCGGTCCTTGCTGGCGCGGGCTTGGTCGTTTTGGCGGCAAGCGCTGCCATCCTCGGCGTGACGGTAGGTCTTTCCACGGGTTCTGTGACAGGTGCTGTCGCCGAATATGAGCCTTCGGCCAGGGCACGTGCGGAAATCCCGCCTGAATACCTCAAGCTCTATACCGAAGCTGCCTCGCACTACGGGTTGGACTGGGCGATCCTGGCGGGTATCGGCAAGGTCGAGTGCGATCATGGGCGCGACCCCGACCCCTCTTGTACGAGGGAGGGCGCCGTCAACTCGGCCGGGGCAGGCGGCCCTGCTCAGTTCTTGGGGTCGACTTGGCGGCAGTACGGAATGGACGGCGATGGAGACGGGCGGGCGGACCGCTGGGACCCGGCCGACGCGATCTTCTCGATGGCCAACTACTTGCGGACCTCGGGTGCTCCGGGGGACTACCGAAAAGCGATCTTCGCTTACAACCACGCTGATTGGTACGTGAACGAGGTGGAGCATTGGGCCTCGCTCTACCGCGGTCCCGCTCAGGCGAGCGCCACAGGTGGCCCGGAAGTCTCGATCGTCGAATGGCCGGGAGTGGGCGAGGTCGAATTCACGTCGGGCCCTCGTGCGGTGCTCTCACCCAACGACGGCCATGTGGCGCTGGTACCTGAAGAGGCGCCCAGCATGGTACAGGCAATGGTGCTTGCGGGCAACGAGTTGCAGGACCTACCGTATGGGCCCGACGGCCATCCAGACCCGAGGGGCGCTCTGGACGAGGACTGCTCGAGCACCGTCAACTACGTGTTCTACCGCTCTGGAGTGCGCCCGATCGGGGAAATCGTACGCGAGAACCCGCTTGCCCAAGACTATTTGCATTGGGGTGCACCCGGGCCGGGCCGGTGGGTCACCATCTATGCCACTGACGTTCCGACCCCTCACGTGTTCATGGTGATTGCGGGCTTGCGTTTGGACACTTCCCACAATGGCACCGACGTGGGACCCAATCGCGATGAAGACGGCCCTCGCTGGCGCATCCTCAACCGCATCCCCACGTGGGCGCACTGGTCGGTGAGGCATCCGCCAGGGTTGTAAGGTGGCGAGCATGAGCACGCGTGAAGTGGAGTTCCTGCTGATCGGCGGTGGCCTCGCTTCTGCCAACTGCGCCCGTTGGCTGCGAGAGTCTGGTGCCGAGGGGGAGATAGTGCTCGTGGGACGCGAGCCCGACTCGCCGTATAACCGGCCGGAGTGCTCGAAGGGCTATCTCCGCGGTGAGGAGACCCGCGAGGAGCCTTTGTTCAGGCCGGGGGAGTGGTGGGAGGAGCAGAAAGTCGAGCTGCTGAGGCGCACCAGCGTGATGTCCTTGGACTTGGAGGCACGCACAGCCAAGCTTTCGGACAAGCAGGAGCTGCGTTTCGAGAAGGCGTTGATCGCAACTGGCGCGAATGTGCGCCGCCTCAACGTGCCCGGCTGTGAGCTTGAGCAGATCCACTACCTGCGCACGCTCGGCAATGCAGACGCGATCCGCGAAGGGGTGGCGGACGCCGAGAAGGTTGTTTTGATCGGTGGCTCCTACATCGGCTGTGAGGTTGCTGCCTCGCTCACCCTGATGGGCAAGCAGGCCACGATCGTGATGCAGGAGCAGGCCACCTTGGAACGCGGCTTTGGCAAGCGGGCCGGACGCTTCTTTCAAGAGCTACTCGAATCACATGGCATCCAGGTGCACGCACAGGACGAGCTGGAGCGCTTCGAGGGCGACGATCGGCCCGGCAAGGAGGGGCGTGTGGGCAAGGTCATCACCACCGGTGGCCTGGAACTGCCGGCCGAAGCGGTAGTGGTGGGCGCTGGGGTCACCCCGGATGTCGCTTTGGCCAAGCGTGCGGGCCTTGAGATAGGTGAGCGGGGCGGGGTCCTTTGCTCCTCGCGCTTGGAGAGCTCTGTGCCGGGGGTTTTCGCTGCCGGAGACATCGCCGAGTACGACTCGCCTCTACACGACACGCACGTGCGTATCGAGCACTGGGATGTCGCCTTTAACCACGGTAAGACCGCCGCTTTGAACATGCTTGGCGGGAACGTGCCCCACGAGGTCGTCCCCTACTTCTATTCGGTGCTCGGCGACTGGGGGGAATTGGAGTACGTGGGTCCCGCCTACGAGTGGGACGAGGAGGTTGTGCGAGGCTCCTACGAGGAGGGCAAGTTCACGACCTTCTATCTGCAGAGGGGCGTGTGCGGGGGGCGCTCACGTTCGGGCGCTCTGACGATCTGGACCATGCGCGCCGGATGCTTTCCACGCGCGCAGTACTCGACGAACAGGGGCGGGCGAAGCTGGCAAGCCTCGACGAGGACCTTGCGAGTCTTTAGAGACGACAACCTCGCGAGGCTGTAGGCTACGTTCGTCCATAAGGTCGGTGGAAAGGGAAGCCGGTGCGAATCCGGCGCGGACCCGCCACTGTGACTGGGGATGCCAGACGCGGCGCGCAAGCGCAGCCACTGATCGGCCGCTCGGCGGATCGGGAAGGCGCGGAGGGTAGGCCCAGGAGCCAGGAAACCTGCCTCCGACCAAAAGCCCACAAAGCCCTCGTGGAAAGGGGTTGGCTCATGCTCACTTACCGTCGTTTCTCCATGGCGCTTGGCGCCGTGTTGCTTCTGTCTCTGTCCCTCGTTCCCTCGGTCTTCGCCAGCCAGCCGAGCACAGTCACGGTACGCGTCGTCGGGCTCACGGGCACGACGCTGCTACCGCAGGCCTCGGTCACGACGACCGCCACGCCGATTGAACCTGAAGCGGGCCATGCCTGCAGCGGCACAAGCGCTGGCGGGGCGCTGTACGACGCCGTTCACGGGAACTGGGTCGTCAAGTACGAATCCTTCGGCTACGCGATCGACGGCATACAAGGCCTGAACTTCCCGTCCTTCTCGCCTACGTCGCCCCCAGATGCCTACTGGTCGTTCTGGCTAAACGACGCGCCGGCCACCGAAGGGGCCTGTGGGCAAGAGCTTGAATCGGGCGACGACATTGTGTTCTTCGCTCAATGCATCGAACTGGGCACAGACTGTCCGACGAGCGCCAACGCTCCGCAGCACTTTTTGACGGAGACGGCGCCTGCTGCGAGCAGTGTGCAGGTCGGTACGCCGGTCGCGGTGACCGTAGGTTCGCAGAGCGCCGAAACCGGGGCCAAAGAGTCACTGCCGAGCGGCGTTACAGTCAGCGCCGGTTCGATTAGTGCCACTCCGAACGCGCAGGGTGTTGCGACGTTGACGCTCCCGAGCGTAGGCACATACACGATCGAAGCCTCTGCGCCTGACTCTGTGCCATCCGACCCACATACCGTCTGCGTCCATAACGGCAACGATGGGACCTGCGGTACCCAGCTTCTTCTGTATGCCTGCGCGACCCAGTCGGCGCCGTCCGCTGGGTGCGGGGGGCCGGCGATTGTGCCACCCCAACAGTCCGCCGTGACGGCCGTAGCAGGCGGTGTGAAGGCGGGCCACGTGTACTCCAAGCGCAAAGCGCCAAGGATCCTGAAGGGTACGGTTAATGTGCCGGCTGGCGCCGCGCTCAAGGATGTGCGGGTCAGCTTGGTGCGGCGCAAGGGCAAACGTTGCTTCGCCTTCAACGGCTCCAAGGAGCGCTTCCTCAAAAGTCGCTGCGGAGCCGCGAAGTTCTTCTCGGTGGGCGACACAGAGTCGTTCAGCTACCTGTTGCCGGCGGCGCTACCGACCGGACACTACATCTATGACATCGAGGCGGTCGACGCTTCAGGCCATGCGACCAAGCTGGTCGCTGGCGTGAGCCATGTCGTCTTCTATGTCAAGTAACAGACGGATCGGGTCGGTGGGTGAGGGAGGGCGCCGAAAGCGTCCTCCCGCCCGCGCCCTGCCAGGTCTGCTGGGCAGGTGGAGTCCGCTCGGCTTGATCGTCCTGACTCTCGCGGGCTGTGGTCTAGGCCCGGGAGCCACACCCAGCGCGATCCACTTGACCGTTACCGAAGACTTCGGTGCCAAGCCGATCGGCGGCCAGGGGCCGCCGAAGGCGCGTGGCCAGGAGACGGTTTTGAGCCTGCTGATGCGCAACCGCACGGTCACGACCCGTTATGGGGGTGGTTTCGTACAGAGCATCGACGGCCACGCCGGCACGACGCAGGGTGGGGAACCGGTCGACTGGTTCTATTACGTCAACGGCATCGAGGCGTCCAAGGGCGGGGCGAGCACACAGGTACGCGCGGGCGACCACATCTGGTGGGATCTACACGATTGGAGTCAAACCGAGGACATACCGGCCGTCGTGGGGTCCTTTCCGGAGCCGTTTCTGAACGGCAGCGAAGGCAAGCGTTTGCCGGTACGCGTGGAATGCGCCGAAGTCAGCGGTCGGGCCTGTCAGACAGTTGTCTCTCGCTTGCGCGCAGAGAACGTGCCAGCCGCAATTGCCGCGATCGGCCCTGGTGACGAGCCGGAAACGCTGAGGGTGCTCGTGGGGCCGTGGCCCACGGTCAGGGCTACACCCGCCAGCGAGGCGATCGAGCGGGGTCCGAGCGCCAGCGGCGTTTATGCGCGCTTCGCGGGCGATGGGAAGTCGCTGAGCCTGCTCGACGCGGGCGGAAACACGACCAAGACGCTGACATCGGGCGCTGGCCTGGTGGCCGCCACTCGCTATGCCCAAGAGGAGCCATTGTGGGTAGTCACCGGCACCGACACGCGTGGGGTCGAAAGGGCGGCAGACGCATTTTCCGAAGCTGCGCTGCACAACCACTTCGCCTTGGCGCTGGAAGCGAACGGCACCCCGCGTCCCCTCCCGACAACATGATGGGGTACACGCTCTTCTATCGCCGCCTGGCGAGTCCTTTGCACGCTACGCGCGCAAGCGTAGGGGCGGCTTGGACGGCTGCTTTGATCGTAGCTGCCCTGGCCTGCGAAAGCCCGTTCGTGTTGGTTGCTCTGGTGTGCGCGATCGTGGGGGCTGGAGTTGCGGCGGGCGTGGGTCGCCAGGTCGCCAGGTCGCTGCGGATGGCGGCGATCGTGGCCTTCCCGATCGTGGTGGTGAACGTGCTTGTCGCCAGAGACGGTTTGACCGTGTTTCTAAGGCTTGGCGACCTGGGGCCTTTCGGCCAGGGAGACCTGACGGTCGAGGCGCTGGTCTATGGCTTGGTGATCGCTTTGAAGGTTTCGCTGCTGATGCTCGCCACGACTTTGGGAAGCCTGACCGTTGATCCGGACGAGCTGCTGCGGGGGGTGCGCAGGCTGTCGTTTCGTTCGGCTTTGACGGCGTCGTTGGCGACTCGCATGATCCCGGTCTTGGCGGGCGATGCGCGCCGGCTTGCCGAGGCGCAGCGCACGCGTGGCGAGCACTTCTTCGCACGCGCGCGCGAAGAAAGCCGTTTTGCGCGCGCGCGCTCGCAAGTCACCCTTGTGAGCGCAATATTGTCCTCCTCCCTGGACCGTGCCTTGGACGTGGCCGCCACCCTCGAGCTGCGCGGCTTCGCCGAGGCCAGACGCGCCCAGCGCAGGGCCATCCCTTGGTCTCGCCACGATCTGGCGTTCGCAATCTCGGCCGCGTCCGTCGCCACGCTTGCGATCGGAGCGCGCGCGGCGGGAATCGGAGCCTTCGACGCTTATCCCGAAATCAAAGCTGCGGGTACGACTGAGACGCTCGCGCTCGGCATAGTGCTGGCGCTCGTGATCCTGGCCCCATTCGCGGACCGTAAGGGGATCAGGCCGTGAGCGCGGCCGATAGCCTTCGATTCGAACGAGCGATTCCGTGAGTGGGGTCACATTCGAGGCCGTCACCTATGCCTATCCAGGGGAGTCTGCTCCCGCGCTGCGGGACGTGAGCCTCGCGATCGAGCCGGGGGAGCTGTGTGTACTGGCGGGGCTTTCCGGGCATGGCAAGTCGACACTGCTGCGAGCTGCGTGCGGTCTGGCGCCACACTTCTATGGCGGCTCGTTCGCGGGCAGGGTGACCGTTGGAGGACTCGATACCCGCGAACATCCGCCGGCTCGCCTGGGGGCGCTGACGGGTGCGCTGTTTCAGGACCCGGAGACCCAGCTGGTGATGGGTTCGGTGCGGGCGGAGCTGGCGCTTGCGCTGGAAAACAGGGGCTACGGCCCGGCGATGGTGGCGAGGGCGGTCGAGGAGGTGGCGCTCGCGCTCGGGATCGACCGTCTGCTCGAGCGCTCCACTCAAGAGTTGTCGGGTGGCGAGCAGCAGCGAGTAGCGCTTGGGGCAGCCTTGGCGGGACGTCCCAAGGTGGTCTTGCTCGACGAGCCGACCTCGCAACTGGACCCGGTCGCCGGCGATGAGCTGATCGGCCTGTTGCGACGTTTGAACCAGGAGTGGGACACGACGATCCTGCTGTGCGAGCATCGCCTGGAGCGCTGTTTGGCGGCTGCCGACCGTGTGATCGCGATGCACGAGGGTCGTGTCGCGCATGACGGTCCGCCGGAGAGCTTCCTGGAATGGGCGCGAGACGACGCGCCCGCGCTGCAGACTCCAGGCGCCAAGCTGTTCGCACTGTCAGGGCTTGATCCGGCCCCGATAGGCGTCAAGCAGGCTCGTGCCACTTTGCGAGCCCGGGGTCTGCTGGGGGAGGGAAGCGAACCTCCATCCCCAGCTTCCGGTCCTGTGGCGGGGTCGAGCGCCGGGAGCGCTCGCGGCGCAGCGAGGCCTCATCGTCATAGGGGTTCCAGGTTTGGGGGAGGGGAGGGCGTGCCTCTCGCGGTGCGTGGGCTTTGGTATGAGATTCCGCGCGGACCGGCGATCCTGCGCGGGATCGATCTGGTCGTGCGTGCGGGCGAGAGCATCGCCCTGATGGGTCGAAACGGGGCGGGCAAGTCGACTCTGTTGCGCCATGCCGCGGGTTTGCTGGATCCCACGCGCGGCAAGGTCGAGGCGGCGGGGCGAGTGGCGCTGTTGTTGCAGAACCCCAACGATTACTTCTTGCACGAGCGGGTGGCTGAGGAGGTCTCGCCGCGGGCGCTTCTTGCCGCGGGCCTGGAGGATTTGGCCGAGCGCAACCCGCGAGACCTCTCTGGTGGGGAGCGTCAGCGCTTGGCCTTGGCGATCGTCGCCGGGGATGGGGATCGGCCGGTTGTGCTCGCCCTGGATGAGCCTACGCGCGGGATGGACCGTGAGGCCAAAGCGGCGCTCGCCGCCGAGTTGCGCCGTCGCGCCGACGGCGGTCAGGCGGTGATCGTTGCCACGCACGACCCCGAGTTCGCGGCGGCCTGTGCCGACCGCGCGATCCTGCTTGCCGACGGGCGTGTGATCGCTGACGGCTCTGCGGCGGAGCTTCTGGCCGGCGGTTGGTACTTCTCTACCGAAACCGCTCGCATTCTGGGTGGCGAGGGGGAGGTGCTGGAGCCCGAGGCGGGCGCCCGCCTGTTGTGCGAGCGCGCTACTGCGTCGGTTCCGCCGAGCGAGGGTCCCGTCGAACCCCTGCGCACAGTCGTTCACGGAGGTTTGCAGTGAGCTGGGCTTTGTCGAGCTTTGCGATCGTGCTCGGTGTGCTGATAGTCGGTTGGTTGGCTTATGAGCGTTCGCGTCCCTCAGCGCGCATGACGGCGGTTGTGGGCACGCTTGCGGCGGTGGCGGCGCTGGGGCGCGACGCGTTCGTGGCGTTGCCCGATGTCAAGCCGATCACGGCGATGACGCTCGTGGTGGGTTATGCGCTCGGCCCGATTCCGGGCTTTGCGGTCGGCGCGATCGGAATGCTGGCCTCGAACATCGTGCTTGGTCAAGGCCCTTATACGCCGTGGCAGATGGCCGCATGGGGGCTGGTCGGTCTCGCCGGCGCCGCGCTTGGGCGGCTCAGCAATAGGCGTTTGGGGCGCTTCGGGATCGCGCTGGCATGTGCGGTTATGGCTTTGGTCGCAAAGGAGATCATGAACGTGTATACGTGGACGCTTGGGGCCAGCCACACGCCGGCCGCATTCTTTTTGACGGCAGGTCAAGCTCTGCCTTACGACATCACCGACACCGTCGCCAGCTTTCTGTTCGGGTTCGCTTTCGGCCCTGAGGCTGGCGCGCCTACTCGGTCGCGTACGGGCACGCATGACGGTGGAGTGGGAGCCTGTCCGCCCGCCGGCGGCGATGATGGTGGTGGCGATCGCGCTTGTGGGAGCGGGCTCATATGCGGTCGGTCGTCCCGTCCCAGCCCGCGCCGCATCTTCTGGCGTGATCTCTCGCGGTGTGGCCTACCTGGAGGGTGCTCAGAACAGCGATGGCGGCTTCGGCGCGGCCAAGGGGCAGCGCAGCAGCGAGCTCTACTCTGCCTGGACGGCGATGGGGCTTGCGGCCGCCGGTCACGATCCGCTCGTTCTGAGGCGTGGTGGCCACTCGGTGCTCGATGCCCTGCGGGGTGAGGCCTCGACGTTGGAAGGCGCGGGCGATTACGAGCGCACGATCCTCGCTTTGCATGCCTGTGGTCTGCCTGCGTCGTCCTTCGGCGGAGCGAGCTTGCTCGGCAGGCTGTTGAAGGAACGCTCCAGCGACGGCTCGTTTGGGCATCTTGTGAACATCACGGCGTTTGCGATCTTCGCTGTGCGTGTGGCCGGCAGCTCCGCAGACGACCAGGTCGTGAACTCGGCGGGGCGCTGGCTGGCTGCCCAGCAGGGTAGGGACGGCGGCTTCGGCTTCGCTGGGCGCGGAGGCAGCGAGGACGTGGACGACACGGCCGCGGCCCTGCAGGGTGCTGTCGCCGCGACGGGTCAACACAACAGTGCGCTTGCCGCGCGAGCGGTGGCCTATCTGCGTCGCGCCCAGAATCCCGATGGTGGCTTTCCACAGCAGTCGGGTGGCGGATCGAATGCCCAGTCGACCGCCTGGGCTGTGCAGGGCCTGACGGCGGCCGGCATAAACGTGGCTTCAGTGAAACGCGGTGGCAGCCGCTCGCCGATCGCCTACCTGGAGAGTTTGGCCGCTCCCGATGGGAGCGTCCGGTACTCGCGTACCAGCGCGCAGACGCCTGTCTGGGTGACGGCGGAGGCGCTTGCCGCGCTGGCGGGCAAGCCGTTCCCGATAGCGCTGGCTTGAGCGCCCTTAAGCGACTCTCCTACCCTGCATAGATGTCCACGATCGCGAGTGCTCCGCCGAGCGACCGTCGCCTCGCGCGTCTGGCCCTGCTCGTAGCCGCGCTTTGTTTGGTTGGGCTGGGGCTCACCTGGGTCCTCGCCGAGTTGGTGCCGATCACTCATGTCAAGGACGCTGTCGCCCTGTATGACTTCACGCGTTTGGATCGGCCGCTGGTTGAAGTGCCCGCCAATGCCCTGCTCGATCTGCTCTACCCGCCCTTCTACGCCACTTGGGGGATCGTGCTTGTCGCGATCGCCCTGCGCCGCCGTCTTCTGTGGGTCGCTTTGGCGGTCGTGATCTTGCTCCCGTTGGCGCCTTTCACCGCCGAGCTGCTCAAGCCGCTGTTGGCCCACCATCACGATCAGATAGGCCCGAAATACATCGCCAATGCCTCATGGCCGAGCGGCCACGCGACCGCCGCGACGACGCTCGCGTGGTGTGCCTTGCTGGTCTCGCCGCCGACTCATCGTCGGATGGTGGCCGCTCTGGGGGCGGCTTTTGCGCTCGCTGTGGGAGTGGCCTTGCTCGTGCTTGCTTGGCATATGCCAAGCGATGTCGTCGGCGGCTATCTGCTCGCCACTTTCTGGGCTGCGTTGGCGTTCGCGGCACTGCGCTCGGCCGGCCAGGACGGCGACGCTCTGGAGCCCGCCCGTGCCCGGCTAGGAACTGGACGGCGTCCGTCCGGAGCCGTGCGCGCCTGGAGCCCATAGCGGCTCCGATCCAGGGTCGTGCTCGTTGGCGGCACGGCCGAGGATGAACAGCATGTCCGAGAGGCGGTTCAGATAGCGGATCGCCTCGGGGTTGCAATCCTCGACGGCAATCGCACGCCGCTCCGCCCGGCGGCACACGGTGCGGCAAACGTGCAGATGCGCTGAGGCGGGCGTGCCTCCTGGGATGATAAATGAGCGCAGGGGCTCGAGCGTGGCGTTAACCTCGTCGCAGACCTGCTCCAGCCAAGCCGAGTACTCGGCGCCTACGCGTAGGCGTGCTTGGCCCTTGCGCGTCTCATCGGGCTGCTCGTCGGTGGGTATGGGAACCGACAGGTCGGCGCCCACGTCGAGCAGATCGTTCTGTACGCGCTCCAACCATTCGACGAAACGCGAGGGCATGCCCGGCGCGATCAAGGCCACGCCGACCGTGGCGTTGAGCTCGTCGATGGTCCCATAGGCCTCCACACGAGGATGCAACTTGGAGACCCGGCTCATGTCTCCGAGGTGTGTCTGGCCGCCGTCTCCGAGCTTGGTGTAGATGCGCGTCAGGTTGACCGTCATGCCCTTTCGAGTCTTGCACAAAGACCCACCCACCCGGACCGCACTGCGTGGTGTCGGGCAGATCAGATACTTTCCCGGCCTTCATGCGGGTAGGTGTTCCGAAGGAGACCGCCGTGGGCGAGCATCGAGTTGCGCTCGTCCCGGAGGTCGTCGCCAAGTTGAAGGCCAAGGGCATTGATGTCCTGGTCGAGAATGGCGCGGGCGCGGACGCCCTGCTACCCGACAGCGCGTTCGCCGACGCGGGCGCTCAGCTGACGGCCGATACGGGCGAAGTGTGGCGCTCTGAGGTGGTCGTGAAGATCTCCCCGCCCAGCGACGCCGAGGTCGGCCTGCTCGGGCAGGGTTCGATCCTGATCGGCTTTTTGGCGCCGCTTACTAGTCCGCAGACCACGCGCGCACTCGCCTCCGCCAAAGCGACGGCTTTCGCGATGGAGTCGATCCCGAGAATCTCGCGCGCCCAGTCGATGGACGCGCTGTCCTCGCAGAGCAATATCGCCGGCTACAAGGCTGCTTTGCTCGGCGCAGAGAACATGGGACGTTTCTATCCGATGCTGATGACTGCGGCCGGCACGATCCCGCCCGCCAAGGTCTTGGTACTCGGGGCTGGTGTAGCGGGCCTGCAGGCGCTCGCCACGGCCAAGCGCTTGGGCGCGCGCACGACCGGCTATGACGTGCGCCCGGAGGTTGCCGAGCAGGTCCAGTCGCTCGGCGCCCAATGGCTGGATCTGGGACTTGAGGCAAGCGGCGAGGGTGGCTATGCGCGCGAGCTGACCGACCAGGAGCGCGCCCAACAGCAGCAGGCGCTCACCGACGCGATCAAGGGCTTTGACGTGGTCATCACAACCGCGCTGGTGCCCGGGCGCCCTGCGCCGAAGCTAGTCACGGCCGAGGCGGTTGAAGGGATGAAGCCCGGCTCGGTGATCGTCGATTTGGCTGGCGAATCGGGCGGCAACTGCGAGCTGACAGAGCCCGGTCAGACGGTCGTCAAGCACGACGTGAAGATCGTCTCGCCCCTGAATTTGCCGGCGAGCATGGCCGAGCACTCCTCGCAGCTGTTCGCTCGCAACGTGCAGGCCCTGCTCGATCTCTTGGTCGCAAAGATTGACGATCCTGCCCACCCCGGCGCCGAGGGCGAGGTCGAGCTAAAACTGGACTTCGAGGATGAGATCGTGGCCGGCGCGTGCACGGTGCGCGACGGCGAGATCGTCGGCGCCGGCGCAAAGGCCGCGGTGGAGGCAAGCTCATGATCCTGGCAAGCGTTCTGACGACCAACCTCGCGATTCTCGTGCTCGCCGGTTTCATCGGTTTCGTCGTGATTTCCAAGGTGCCCAACACCTTGCACACGCCTCTGATGAGTGGGACCAACGCGATTCACGGGATCGTGCTGCTGGGAGCTCTACTGCTGTTCGGCTTGGCTAACCTCGATGCGTTCAGCAAGGCGCTGCTCGTGATCGCCGTCGCTTTCGGCACGATCAACATCGTCGGTGGCTTCCTCGTCACCGACCGGATGCTCGACATGTTCAAGTCGCGCCCCAAGCCCAAGGCCGAGGAGGACTCCGCCGGCGAGGGGAAGTCCGGCACTGATGGGAAGGCCGGGTCATGATCGGTCTGCCACTTGCCACCAGCTTCGTGCAGAGCGAAAACTTCATCTACGTCCTCTACATCATCGCCTTCGCTCTGTTCATCCAGGGGTTGCGTGGCCTGTCGGGGCCCACCACGGCGGTTCGCGGCAATCGCATCGCGGCAGTGGGCATGGCGATTGCCGTGATTGCTACGTTCCTGAGTCCCGGCGAGGGCAATTGGGGCCTGATCGCGCTCGGCCTCGCGCTCGGCATCGCCGTCGGTGTGCCCGCGGCGCGTCAGGTGAAGATGACGGCGATGCCACAGATGGTGGCGCTCTTCAACGGTGTCGGCGGTGGCGCGGTGGCGATCATCTCGTGGGTCGAGTTCCGCAGCCTCGGTTCCACCTATGGTGGGCGCACGTTCGAGATCGCCGGCGAAACGATTCGTCTCGGGGGCGGCGTGCCGACCTATGTGGCGATCTTCTCGGTGTTCGCGGCGATCGTCGGCTCGGTCTCTTTCTGGGGTTCGAACATCGCCTTCGGCAAGCTCCAAGAAATCATTCCAGGACGCCCGATCTCCTTGGGGCCGGCCCAGCAGATCGTCAACCTCGTTCTCCTGATCCTGGCCGTGGCTGCCGGCATCGACTTGATCGCCGGCGCGCATTCTGAAGCCCTCTTCATCGGCATGCTGGTCGTGGCCGCCCTGCTCGGCAACGCGGTGGTCTTGCCGATCGGCGGCGCCGATATGCCCGTCGTGATTTCGCTCTTGAACGCGTTCACCGGCCTCTCGGCGGCTGCGACCGGCATGGCGCTCAACAACCCGGCGCTGATCGTGGCTGGCATGATCGTCGGTGCTTCGGGCTCGATCCTGACCAATCTGATGGCGGTCGCGATGAACCGTTCGATTCCCTCGATCGTCGCCGGGGGCTTCGGCGGGGGAGGAGCGGTGGAGGGCGCCGTAGGTGCCGGCGACCACGACGGCACGGTGCGCTCTACGAGCGCCGCCGACGCCGCGATCCAGCTCGCTTACGCAAACCGCGTGGTCGTCGTGCCGGGTTACGGCATGGCCGTCGCTCAAGCCCAGCACGCGGTACGCGAGTTGACCAAGGAGCTCGAGAGTCGTGGGGTGGAGGTCAGCTACGCGATCCATCCGGTTGCGGGTCGTATGCCCGGCCACATGAACGTGCTCTTGGCCGAGGCGGACGTTCCCTATGACCAGCTCAAGGAGATGGACGACGCCAACCCCGAGTTCCAGCGCACCGACGTGTCTTTGGTGATCGGCGCCAACGATGTCACCAACCCGGCCGCCAAGAACACACCCTCTTCGCCGATTTACGGGATGCCGATCCTCGAGGTTGCCGATTCGCGCTCGGTGATCGTGATCAAGCGCTCCATGAACCCCGGCTTCGCCGGCATCGAGAACGAACTCTACTTCGATCCGAAGACCTCGATGCTGTTCGGCGACGCCAAGTCGGCCGTGAGCGAGATCACGGCCGAGCTGTCGGCCCTCTGAGTCTCCTAGACACCGGAGCGGGTTAGGCACTGGACCCGGCTTCCGTCACGTCTCGGCGCGCGGATCCCTACGCGTGCCAAATTGGTACGTAGCTCAGACAAAAGACGCATTGTCAATGAAGTACGTCGTATCTTACACTCAACTGAGGGGAGGAAACGCAGTCATCTAAGGGGTCAGTATTTCGCTGCATCGCTTCATAGCCTCGGGTCAAACGCGATTCACGCTTGTGGTGGTTGGTGCCTTGGCGTGTTTCGTGTGGATCTCCGGGGTGGCTCGTCCCTTTGGCGGTGGGGCCGAGTCACCCCGGGGCGCAGCGCGACCCTCGCTCGTGCGCGCGGCCGGGTCGAGGGGCCGCGCGCAGGGAGCCGGCGTCGCCGCACCAGCGCTCGCGAAAGCAAGCATCGTCGGCGGAGAAGCAGCCTCTATCGCGAGCTTCCCTTTTCAAGTCGCTCTCTACGATCCCCGCGCCGGTTCGCCCGCCGCGGGGTTCTTTTGTGGCGGAGTCATCATTGACGCGACTCATGTCGTGACCGCCGCTCATTGTGTGACCGGCGCTGGCCAGAGCGAGAGCGCGGCCGACGTGGAGGTGCTTGCCGGTTCGACCTCGCTCACCGCATCCGAACCAACGAGTGTGCGCGACCCGGTGGCCTCGAGCACCTTTGACTCCCACTACAACCCAATCACCAGCGACTACGACATCGCACTGCTCACCCTGGCACGGCCGCTCTGGTCGGGCTCGGCGCCCGCCATCAACGGCGTCGACCCGATCGCCCCGTTGCCGCCTGGACCGGAAGGGAGTTCGGGCGCAGTCAACCCCAACCGGACCCCGGCGATCGTCGCCCTCTCAAGCGGCTGGGGGGACGTCAATCCGGCTCCTGGCCATCTCGCGAGCTACCCGACCGATCTGCGCTCGGTGTATCTGCCGCTTGTGTCCGACTCCTTGTGTGAAGAACAGTACGCCACGATCGAACAGCCGATCACCCCACGCATGATCTGCGCGGGTGGAGGGCGCTCGCACTTGGACACTTGTTACGGAGACTCCGGCGGTCCGTTGGTGGTTGATGGTGATAGTCCGGCGCACCCGCCCTTCGACTACGTCTTGGCCGGTCTTGTGGACTTCGGCAATGGTTGTGCGCAGGCCGGCTATGCCGGCGTCTACACCCGCATTACAAACCCCCAGATCATGAGCTTTTTGAGCTCCGGCGTCGGTCATGTGATCGGCCCGGTTGGCACTTTGGCTAAGCACCGCAAGCACAAGAAGCGCAAGCGCCACCGTCACAAAGCCCATTAGCCCTCTTACCGGCGCGGAAAAGGGCCAGCCCGACGACTGTGCCGACCCGCTGCTCACGAGCAAGTCTGAGAAGGTGGGTACTCCTCCGCGTCCTCTGGAAGACTGGGAGCGTGATCTCTCGCTCCCAAGCGCTTGCCGCTCTATCCGCCGATGAGTTTGATCTCGTGGTCGTCGGCGGGGGAATCACCGGCGCGGGCGTCGCCTTGGACGCCGCCGCGCGCGGCTACAGCGTCGCTTTGGTGGAGCGCGCCGACTACGCGTCGGGCACCTCCAGTCGCTCCTCCAAGCTCGTGCACGGGGGCTTGCGCTATCTGCAGCACTTCGATCTGGGGTTGGTGCGAGAGGCGTTGCTCGAGCGTCAGTTGATGGTGGCTTTGGCTCCCCACTTGGTGCGTCCGCTGCCGCTGGTCGTGCCCGCTTTCAACGGAGCCCGGCCGGACCGCCTGATGGGGGTGGGCTTGAATTTGTACGACGTGATGTCCGTGGACCGCGAGCGCCTGCGTGGACGTCGCGGCGAAAGTGAGTCGTGGAGCCCCGAGCGCCATCGCGTGATCTCTGGAGAGGCCGTGCTCGAGCTGCTTCCAGCCCTCGCCCAGCGCGAGCCGAGCAGCGGCTATCTCTTCTATGACTGCCAAACCGACGACGCCCGCCTGGTCCTTACGGTCTTGGGCGAGGCCGAGCGTTTCGGCGCGGTGTGCGCCAATCGCCTTGACGCGACGTCGCTGCTTGAGCGAGACGGTCGCGCGCACGGGGTCCAGGTGTGCGATCGCGAGTCCGGCGAGCGTTTTGAGATACGCGCTGCCAACGTCGTCAACGCAACCGGCGTTTGGGCGGACGAGCTGCGCCCCAACGAGCTGCACGACGAGGCGGAGCTGCCGCAGATCAGGCCGAGTCGCGGCACCCACATAACCTTGCGCCAAGAGGACTTGCCTTTGGTCGGAGGAGCGATCGTGCCTGCCGGCGGGGGCCGCACGATCTTCGCCCTGCCCTGGCTGGGGCGTACCTTGGTCGGCACCACCGACAACGACTACGAAGGCTCCTTGGAGCACATCGAGCCCTCCCGCGAGGACATCGACTACTTGCTCGCGGCTGTCAACGAGTTCTTCGCCACTGAGCTTTCGCCTACCGACATCGCCGGCGCCTACGCAGGCGTGAGACCCCTGATCTCCACAGGCGACACCAAGAAATCGGTCGACATATCGCGCAAGGCCGAGTTGTATGAGACCTCGAGCGGCATGATCACGATCACAGGTGGCAAGCTCACCACTTGGCGGCGCATGGCCAAGCTTGCCGTCGACCGCCTGGTCGAGCGAGAAGCGCGTGACGCTCCTTGCCGCACAGCCGAGATTCCGTTGGGCCAGGCCATTGCGGTCGAGGAGCTGCCCGTGGTACAGGGCGTCTCCGAGGCGGCTCGCACCGCACTCGCAGCCCGCTACGGCTATGGCGCCCACGAGGTGCTCGCGCTCGCGGCCGAGCGTGAGGAGTTGGGCCAGCCGATCGTGCCCGGCTTGCCCGATCTGATGGCCGAGGTCGCGCTGGCTGCCCGTCGTGAGCAGGCTCTTAGCGTCGGTGACGTGCTCTTGCGACGCACCCGCCTTGGCCTGCTCGCGGCACGCGAGCTTGTCGGCGAAGGGTCCGAGCGAGCGCCCGCCGTTGAGCGCGTCGCGGAACTGCTTGGCCAGGAGTTGGGCTGGAACGCTGAGCGGGTCGCGCTCGAGGCCGAGCGCTTTTTCGAGGAGGCTCGCTTGGAGGGGATCCTTGTGCAGGACGGCTCCTCCTGATGGGGGTCTCGCCTGTGTATCGTCTCAGTGCCGCCGGGCGTGTACTCGAGTTGGGAGCTAGGCCTTACCTGATGGGCGTGGTCAATGCGTCCCTCGACTCCTTCAGCGATGGCGGTCGCTATCGCAACCTCGCCGATCGGCTCGGACTCGCGGCCGAGCTACTGGAGGCCGGCGCCGACATAATCGACGTGGGCGGCGAGTCGGCAAGCACCAACCGTCCTGCGGTGGATCCGGTGGAGGAGATCGAGCGAGTGGTGCCTCTGATCGAGCGCCTCGTCGGCGATTTCGAGGCGGTTGTCTCGATAGACACCTACAAGCCCGCGGTCGCCCAAGCGGCAGTGGCCGCGGGAGCCGCGATCGTCAACGATGTCAGCGGCCTGCGGGATCCCGCTTTGGCGCGGGTGTGTGCCGAGAGCGGTGCCGCTTTGGTCGTGATGCACACAAGCGCCGCGCCCAAGCAGCGTCTGCAGGACCCGGATCTATATGGCGACATCGTCGAGGAGGTGCTCCGCTTCCTGTCCGAGCGCCTCGTCTTGGCACAGCAGGTGGGCGTGGCCCGTGAGCAGTTGATCGTCGATCCAGGGCCCGACTTCGCTAAGACTCCCGCTCAGACCGTTGAGCTGTTGGCTGGCGTCTCCCGCCTGCACGAGCTCGGCTGCCCGCTGCTGATGGCGATTTCGCGCAAGGACTTCATCGGCGCGCTCACAGGCCGCTCGCCGCGCGAGCGCCTGCCCGGCACTTTGGCGGCCATGGCTCACGGAGTGGATCAGGGAGCCCACATCTTCCGTGTACATGACGTCGCCGCCGCTGCGGATTATCTCGCGGTGCGCGCCGCACTTTCGGGCGAAATCCTCCCCAGCAGGAATTTGGCGCTCACCGAGGAACTGCGCTACGACGGGACTGTCGCCGATCCGACGCCGATCGCCGACTCCAGCCGATAGTCGATGCCCAACCAGTCGCCGACGTCGAGCCATAAGGGCCATTCGGGGGGAGGCTCCCCGCTTGCGGCCGGGCGGCAGGCTAGGCTTTGACGCGCAAAGGGGTGCCGACCGCTGTCCAACGCGGCCGGACGCCAACCGCCCGAACTCACACAAGAGGAGAACCACATGACTGTGCTCGACCGCTCCGAGCTTGAAGCAAGCCCGCTGTCTGACCTGCACCTGATCGCCGATCAGATCGGACTCGAGGGATTCCGCCGTTTGCGCAAGGCCGACCTGATCGATGCGATCCTCGGCGAGAAGAAAGACGACGCCGGCGAGGCGAAGGACGCGGCCGAGGAGGAGCCGGCGCGTCGCTCTCCGGCTCGGCGCTCACGCGGGACTCGCTCCCGACGCGGCTCCGCGAGTAAGGCGGGCGCTACCGATGAGGGCTCCTCGGAGGAGGAGGACAGTTCAGGGTCGGCTGCCGACGCCGCCCCGGCCGCGCGACGTGGCCAGCGGGCACAAGGCGGAAGAGGAGGTCGCGGGAGCGCTGAGCGTGAGAAGGCCAGCGAGCCCGAGCGCAGCGCCGAGGGTGTCGTCGAGGTGCTCGGCAACGGCTCGGCCTTCTTGCGCGTCGACCCGCCCGAGTCCTCCGACGAGGACGTCTACATCTCGGCTGCCCAGGTGCGCCGCTGTGAGCTTGTCTCCGGCGATCGCGTGGGCGGGCCGGTACGCACCCCGCGTCGCTCCGAGCGCTACTCCTCGTTGGTCCGGATCGACACGATCAACGGACAATCGGCCGACACCGTCGCCGAGGGAACGCGCTATGAGGATCTGCCGGTCTCATATCCCAGCGAGCGCTTCGCTTTCGACTCCGAGGACCCCACCTTGAAGGCGATCGAGTGGCTCACCCCGCTCGGTCGCGGCTCAAGAGCCGTGATCACGGGCGGTGCTCGCGCAGGCAAGACCGACACGTTGCGTCGCGTCCTTGGCGCTTTGGCGGGACGTGAGGGCTTGGAGATATCCCTGGTGCTCACGGGAGTGCGTCCCGAGGAGATCGCCGAGTGGCGCGAGGGTCCCGTGCAGCCGGCGGCGGCGCTCAGCTTTGCGGCCTCGCCCGACCTTCAGGGTCAGGCGGTCGAGGCCGCTGTCGATGCGGCCAAGCGCGTCGCTTCGCGCGGCGGCGACGCCATCGTCCTAATCGACGGCCTTGACGGCTTGCACCCACACACCGCCCGCAAGGTCTTGGCGGCCGCGCGCAATCTGAGCGAGGCCGGATCGCTGACCGTAATCGCCACCGCCGCCCACCCCTTCGGCGGGGAGACCACCACGATCGCCCTGGATCCGGTGCGTGCCGGCACGGGCCGCTTCCCGGCCTTGGATCTGGTCGCCAGTGGAACCCTTAAGGCCGACTTGCTCGTCGGCGAGGACGGCGCCGAGGCGATCGTTCGCGCCCGCGAGACCGCCGCGGAGGGATAAGCGAAGGCCATCTAGAGGGTCGATGAGCAAGCGAGACAAGGACGCAGCGAGCGCCGTGTGCTCTGCACACAAGCGAGCGAGGACGCCGTATCGCGCAGCTCAGCGCCCCTCTAGCGGCGGTAGGCGACCCGGCCCCAGGAGGGCTCGGGCGCGAGCTCGATCGGCTCGCCGGTGCGGTCGTGCTGCACGTAGACAAAGCTGCCGGTCTCCTCGACGAAAGCGAATGTCAACTCGCCCTCGTTGACGCGCTGGTCGAGCCAGGCGCCCCTGAAGACGAGCCGGCGCAGCCAGTGCACGAGCGAGCGCTCGGCCCGCCCGATGATCTCCGGCCAGCATTCGTTGACGTGCTCGCCTAGCGCGGAGGCGGGGTCTTGGATATCGCCGTTGACGGCCAGGTTGACTAGATCCTCTAGCTCGTCCTCGCCGAGGCGCCCGCCCACGAAGCCCAGCTTGAGGGCGGCTTGCTCGCAGCGTTCGCCGAAGTCTCGTTCGTTGAAGGTGAAGCGCAGGTCGCCGTATTCCAGGACGAAGTCCTCACCTGAGTTGTAGTTGCCGCGTCGTGTCTTATCCATGACTGAAAGGTTGGGGTCGTGATGTGCTTGGTGGCGCCCGCACTCCTTGCGGCGCGCCAGGCGTCGAGATCATAAGCGGGCCTCCTGCCTTCGCGCTGTACCTGCACGCGATATTGCACCCGCCGCTGGCTATACGCTCCGGTAATGGCACGCCTCAGCGAGCACGGTCTGCGCAGGTCGGTCGGAACCTCTGGCCTGTTCGCGACCGCCTACGGCAACGTCGGCTCCTCGATCTACTATGCGCTCGGGCTCGTTGCCGCCCATGCGCTCGGGCTGACGCCTTTGGTGTTCGTGTTCGCGGGCGGTCTGTTCGCCCTGACGGCCAAGACCTACGCGGAGGGCGCCTCGATGTTCCCCGAGGCCGGCGGCTCTTCTTCGTTTGCGCGCCACGCCTTCAACGAGCTGATCTCCTTCTTCGCGGGCTGGGCTTTGAGCCTCGACTACATCCTCACGATCGCGATCTCTGCGTTCTTCGTTCCCCACTACCTGAGCACTTTTCCGGGGCTGAGCGGTCTTAACCACAACCCTGGCGACATCTTCGGTGGCCTGATCGTCGTCGTTGCCCTGGCGGCTCTAAACATCAGAGGTCTCGGGGAGTCGGCCAAGCTCAACTTCATCCTCGCGATCGTCGATCTCTCCACCCAGGTCCTGTTGGTGGCGATCGGCGCGGTCCTGGTATTCGACCCTTCGCTCTTGATCAATCAGATCCACCTCGGCCAGGTGCCGACCTGGCACGAACTGATCTTCGCCCTGTCGCTGGCGATGCTTGCCTACACCGGGATCGAGACCGTCTCGAACATGGCCGAGGAGGCGCGCGACCCCGGCAAGCAGGTGCCCAAGGCGGTCAACTTGGTGGTCTTGGCGGTGCTGGGCGTGTATCTGGGCATCTCGCTGATCGCGCTATCGGCCCTGCCAGTCACAGCAGTCGCGGGTCATCCGCACCAGTTTCAGACCTTGCTGGGGGTCGAAGGTAACGGCGGTTTTCAGAACGACCCAGTCCTGGGAATCGTCTCGCGCCTGGGCCTGCACGGCACGGTCCTGACCTTGGCTCAGTACTACGTGGGCCTGCTGGCCGCCACGATCCTGTTCATCGCGACCAACGCGGGCATGATTGGTATCTCGCGCCTGTCTTGGTCCTTGGCCGAGCATCGTCAGCTGCCGGGCATCTTCTCGCAGTTGCATCCCCGCTTTCGCACGCCTTGGTTCACGATCGTGTTCTTCTCGGGCCTGGCCGGCCTACTCGTGCTGTATGGCAACACGAACGTGCTCGGCAACCTCTACTCCTTCGGGGCTTTGCTTTCGTTCACGGTGGCCCACATCTCGGTGATCGCCCTGCGCGTGAAGAAGCCCGATCAGGAGCGCCCTTACCGGATGCCCTGGAACGTGCGCATCCGCGGCGCCTCGATTCCCATGACGGCCGTGATCGGAGGGATCGGCACGGCCACGGTCTGGATCGTGGTCGTGGCCACCCACCCCGAGGCGCGTCTGGTCGGCATCCCGTGGATGGCGTTCGGGATGGTCGGTTATGTCATCTACCGGCGCAGTCAGGGTCTCGATCTGCGCGAGACCTGTCGCATCGAGCGCGCCGAGCGCCCGGCTGATTTCCAAGCGCTTGGCTATCGCACCGCCTTGGTGCCGATCTTCGGCGGCGACGTCAGCGCCAGCGCCCTGTCGAGCGCCGCCAAGCTGATCGGCGAAGAGGGCGTCGTGTACGCGGTGTTCGTGTTGCCTGTGCCTTCCCAGCTGTCTTTGGAGGCTGGTCTGGAGGCCGAGGAGGCGCAGGGCCGCTCGGCCTTGGAGACGGCCCGCATCAAGGCCCGGCGCTCGAACATCAAGATCCGCACCGGCCTGATCCGCACGCGCAACCCCGGTGCCGCCCTCGTGGAAGAGGCCAAGCGCGTGGGCGCCGACGTGATCTACTGGTCCACGATCCACGCGCCCGTCGGCGAGCAGCGGATCGGGCCAACCGCCACTTACCTGCTGGCCAAGCGGCCTTGTCGAGTGATCATCGAGACCGAGAACCGGCCCGAGCGCCCGCGCGAGGGGGAGGCGGGGGCTTTGAGCGGGGCACGGGTTTGATGTCTCGATTTGTGTACTCGCGTTGGGTGACGTACCGGATGCCTGGTTAGAAAGGTTACCGGGACGCAATCATCTCACTGTATCGTTTAAGTGAATCCAAACGCAACTTCTCATGGCTTCATGAGTCTTGTAAGCATGCTCATACGACTTCTTGTAGTGGCTACTATTGTTGGGCTGCTTCTTTCGGCCAGCGCAATGGCTGCGGCTGCTCGGCGTGTCGGGCAGCCGCTTACGTGCGCGCCAAACCATCTGCATCTTATTCTCGCCGATGCGCAGGCGGAGATCTTCGAGGCGCCAGTGCCTTCTGGCGGTTTCGGAGCACTAGGTGTCTGGGGATGTGTCCAGGGGCGCCGGGCACATTTCCTTGGGCCGCTGCCGTCGGATAGTTCCTTTATCGCGGGCGCACCGACACACCTGACGCTTGCGGGATCGATGGTGGCCTACGGAAAAAGCGTTTCCGAAGAACGTGTGGGAGGAAGGGTGGAATGGCTCGTCGTTGTCCGCGATCTTCGTAGCGGGCGCGTCGTTCATAGGGTCCCGACGGGAACGCCTGTACAGCCGGAGCCTGGGCAAGTTGGTGTTGGGAATCCCTTGTCCTTGATTGTCAGGAGTGACAGTTCCGCGGCATGGATAGCAGAAGACAACGGACGTACTGAAGGGATTGGAACGCTCTCTGAAAAACGCTATTTTGATGTAGAGGCGGTGGATAAGTCGGGTGCTAGGTTGTTGGCGTCCGGCACAAATGTGGATCCGTCATCGCTTGCGCTATCCGTTGTTGGCGCAGATGTCCTTGGAGAACTGACCTCACGTCAGGGTGACAAGCTGTATTGGATGCAGGGTGGTCGATTGCTCTCTGCAATTCTGCACTGACTGTATAAGCGCTACTACATCTGACGTCTCGCGACCTGTCGGTCAGGCCAGCCCCACTACCAGCTTGAAGTGCTGAACCCCACTCTGACCGCTAGCCCCGGCCGTCAGCGTCCCCAGCGACTTGAAGTAGGGCACCAGATTGGAAACGCCCGGGCTCTGGGTCAAGCCCAGTCCTTCGAGGAAGCCGAGCATCGTCGGGAATTCGACGATCAGGCTCGGTTCGATGCCGCCACCGAGCGCCGTCGTGGCGCTCGTATAGGCGGGAGAGGTGGAAAGCGTGCTGGAGGGAGCAAGCGCGCCTTGTACCGACTGCTGGCCAAGCCCGAGCACGAACTTGGCTTGACCGTTTGAGCCCACGCCGTTGGCGACGAAGATGACCGCCGGAAAGCCCTCCAGCTTGACGCTCAAGGCCGAGTCGGCGCCAGGGATGGTCGCGTTTGAGACTTCTGCGCCCGCGCTTCGCATCAGCTTCCCCAACTTGGCTACCGCGGCCTGGGAGGCGCTTGCTTCCTTGGAGCCGATCACGAGCGCGGCCTGCAAGTTGAACAGGCCGGTGCCGCTCACGAACATGGCGCCCGATGTCGCCCACGTGCCGAAGTCCTGTTGCAGGTTCGCCTTTGGCGAGTCGATCGCCGTGAACAGCTTTTCGATGCTTGGGCCGCCGAACGAGGCGAACACGGTCGAGGTCGCAAACGAAGCGACCCCGTGCAGTAGGGCCAGCGCGCGGGGAAGGTCGCTCCCGACGTTGCCTACGCCTGCGGCCAGCCAGGCGCCGCTTGGGACTTCGCCCAGCGCCTTGGCGCCTTCCTGGCCAAACAGTGGCGTCGATCCGCTTGCCGAGTGGATTTCGCCCTGCAGCGAGATCGAGTTGGATGTCGGCGTCACTGACAGAGAGGCCGATTCGGCGCCCGCGAACAGCTGGCTGAGTAGCGAGATGCCCTGGCCGGCGACTCCACCCGAGCCATGGACCGCCTTCGTCAGTTCTTCGGGGCGGACGTACGCGCTCGCGACGGCGTTTGCCGGTGGCTTGGTGTAGCCGCTTGCGCTGGTGATCGCGGCGCCTCCAAGCGAGGTGTCGACGACGTTCTTGAAGCCCGCTTCGCTGCCGATCACGGCGAAGTCCTTGACGATGCCCTCGGCGGCTCCCTTGGGGGACACCTGGTAGCTGACGCCCCTGTAGTTGGCTGTATGGGCTCCCTGTTCATGGGCGCGTTTTTCAAGGAACGAACGCGCACCGCCGACGTCTGAGGTTTCGAGCACGATTGCTCCCTGGGTGGCGCTTGAGCCGAAGGCATCGGCGCCGAGCGAGGAGGCGGCGCCCGCAAGGCCCCCTTCGAGCAGTGTCTGTAGCGAGCTGGAGCTCTGCGGGAGTTTGCTCGTGTCGAGCGAGGTCAAGAACAGGCCGGCGTCTTTGCCCACCCAGGACTCGATGTCACGCTTGAATTCGACGTGGCTACCTTCGCTGCTCAGCAAGGCCTGGGCAAGGCTCCCGTACGGTTCGGCTAGATGCGTCAACTTTTTGGCCGCGATGGAAGCTTCGCCTGAAGAGCCTCCGCTCGGCTTGACAGCAAAGCTCGCGTAAAGCGGCGCCGAGGACGGCACGAGGCTCGACGGTTCGCCTTTGGACCCGGAAGATCCGCAGCCCGTCAACGCCGCTACCGCAGCGATCAGCGCGGCAGCGCCCGTCGCCCTGCAAACCCCCGATCTCATGACAAGAACGTTACACAGGTGCGGCCTGCACGTTGCCGTGCATTTGAGCGTCCTGCAAGTTCGCGTGCGTGGATCCGGGCTTTTCGCGGGAGGGCCTCCCACCGCCGATATCGCCCGCCCAGCAGGGGTTTTTGCTCGATTTTGGGCCTCTGGATAGCCATTGTGGGAGAAAATGTGCAATTGGGGTTGCATTGTGGGAGGAAGTGGGGTAACTTCGCGGCAGCGAGCCGTGGTGGAGGAGCTCCTCCCACTCCTCCACCGCGGCTCGATCTACTTGATTGGAGCCTCCCCCGATGGCTTTCCGCGGCACCTTCGACCACACGCTCGACGCAAAGAACCGGCTCACGGTTCCCGCTCGCTATCGCGCGGCGCTGTCCGAGGGAGTGGTCTTGGCGATGCCCGTCGACCTGAAGCCATACGTGGGCGTGTGGCGCCCGGCCGAGTACGAGCGCTACACCGAGCGCTCCCTGGCTGAGCTACCGCCGCTGTCCTCGCGCCTGACCGAGCTGGAGCGCTTCTTCTACGGCAGCTCCCACGACGCCGAGCTGGATGCGGCCGGGCGGATCATGGTTCCCGGCTTTCTCGGCGATCACGCCAAGCTCAACAAAGAGGTCGTCGTCGTCGGGGCGGGCGAGCGCTTGGAGCTGTGGGACAAGACAGCTTGGGACGAACATCGACCGGCGCTGCTCGGCAGCGTCGCAGAGATCACGGCGCGCGTTGACCATCCTGCTTGACATGACATCCGTTCACATCCCGGTGCTTGCCGACGAGCTGCTCGAGTTGCTCGACCTGGATCGAACCCGGGCGGGCCAGGTAGCAGTCGACTGCACCTTCGGTGGAGGTGGGCACGCGCGTATGGTCGCCGAGTGCCTCGGTCCAGACGGGATGCTGGTCGCGATCGACCGCGACCCCCTGGCCGAGGAGCGCTTCCTGGAGCTGGCCGAGGAGGCCCCCTGCACGATGCGCTTCTTGCGGGGCGATTACGTCGAGGGCTTGCAGATGCTCCTCGAGGAGGGCGTGCGCGCCGACGCGATCTATCTCGACCTGGGCATGTCCTCGATGCAGATCGATACGCGTGAGCGGGGCTTCTCCTATTCGTATGACGCGCCGCTTGACATGCGTATGGATCCGCGCCAAGAGCTGAGCGCGCGCGAGATCGTGGCCGAGTGGGACGAGCGCCGTCTGTCGGTGACCCTGCGTGAGCTGGGCGAGGAGCGATACGCCTCCCAGATCTCGCGCGCGATCGTGCGCGAGCGAGCACGGGGACCGATCGATACGACGTTGGCACTGGTCGAGGTGATCGGGTCTGCGATTCCCGCTCCGGCGCGCTTCGGCGCCGGCCATCCGGCCAAGCGCACCTTCCAGGCCTTGCGCATCGCTGTCAATGACGAGCTGGGACAACTCGATCGAGCACTGCCGCTCGCGTGGGATCTTCTACGCGAGGGGGGCGTCTTGGCCGGCATCTCCTTTCACTCCTTGGAGGACCGTCGCGTCAAGCGCTTTCTGGTCGAGCGCGCTCGCGGCTGCATCTGCCCGCCGGATCTCCCGGTCTGCGGCTGTGGTCGCGAACCGGAGGCGGCTCTCTTGACGCGTGGCGCGATCGTGCCCTCGCCGGAGGAGATCGCGCGCAACCCGCGCGCCTCCTCGGCCCGTCTGCGCGCCGCCGAGAAGCTCCTCGGCGATTCAATCGAACCATCAGGAGGTGAAGCATGACCCCGCCCGCTTCCGCTGTCGCGCCCCCGGTCGGCCGTGCCGCTCCGATGCCCGGACGTGCGCCTGCTCCGCGTCGAGCGCCCACTCCACGTCGTGCCCCGGCGCGTCGCCCGCGCAGAATTTCAGGGCCCGCCCACCCCGCACGTGCCGCGCGTCCTGTCAGGGCCGCTGCGCGCGTCGTACCGCGGCCGGCCGGCGCGGTGCTCGACAGACTGATCCGCGGACGCCTGTGGATCGGACTGCTTGCCTTCTCGTTGATCGGGATCGTCGCGATGCAGATGGTCGTGCTCAAGCTCAACACTGACGTCGGGCGCACGCTGACCCACGAGGCAACGCTTCAGCGCGAAAATGCCCAATTGGGGATCGAAGACTCGATGTACTCGGCCGAAACACGCGTCGCACCCCTGGCAGCCGGAGCCGGAATGACGCTAGCGCCGCCCGGCTCGGTCCATTTTGTACAGGCTGTTCAGGCGGACATATCCCGGGCGGCGAGTGTGCTTTCGCAGCCGATCCAGGCCCATGCCGAGGCGGCAAGCGCCGCTTCAACGGAAGTAGGCGAAGCAACGAGCTCGTCCTCGACGAGCGAAGCCTCGGGCTCGACGCCCACAAGTGATGAAGCCACAGCGAGTGCCGCGACCACCGGTGACGAAGCTACCGCCGGCACGGCGACAACGGCGGAATCATCGGGCACGAGCGAAACGGGCGGCTCCTCCGAAGCGCTGGAAAGCTCCTCCACGAGCACGGGCGGGTAGCCGATGGCGGTCGTCCAGCGCCGGGTCGGGATGCTGTTCGCGCTGTTTTTTGCGCTGTTGCTGCTGGCCGCCGCGCGCGCCTTGTATCTGGGCGGTCCTCACGCGGGCGCTCTGCGCAGGGCGGCGCGCACCCAGCAGCTGACCAGCGAAACGGTGCCGGCCGAGCGGGGCACGATCACCGATCGCAACGGCGTTGCGCTCGCGATCTCAGAACCGGCCCAGGAACTGACCGCGGATCCCTATCTGCTCAAACAGCCGCTTGCCGTCGCACACGAGCTGGCGCCGATACTGGGCCTCACCCAAGCTCAGGTCCTGACGAAGCTCAGCGAGCACACGGGCTTTGTCTATCTGGCACACGCGCTCCCATATGAGGCGGCCCACAAGATCCTCGCCCTGAGACTCCCAGGAGTGCAGGGGGCCCCGGTCATGCGCCGCATCTATCCGCGCGGCACGCTCGCCGCGCAGGTGCTCGGGACCGTGGGCACCGAACACGAAGGCGCCGGACGGCTCGGTCTGGAGTACTCACTCAACTCGACACTGGCCGGGCACGCGGGCCAGCGACATGTCGTCAGCGACGCGAAGGGTCAACCTGTCTCGATCGCCGAAACACGTCACGAGCGGCCTGGCGCGACGGTGTCTTTGACGATTGATGCCAACATCCAGCAGCGCGCTGAAGACGTGCTCAGCGCTGTCGGCAAGGTGTTCCAGCCCAAGGACTCGACCGCGATCGTGATGGATCCGCGGACGGGGGCGATTCTCGCGATGGCCAACTGGCCGCTGGTCAACGCCAACGATCCTGGTGCCAAAGCGATCGAAGCGATGCAGAACCGGGCCGTCAACTTCAACTACGAACCGGGGTCCACTTTCAAGTCGGTGGTCGTCTCCGGAGCTTTGCAGGAAGGTCGCATCACACCCGAGAGCGGCTTTGAAATCCCCGACCAGATCGAACTGGGGGGGCGCACGATCCACGACGACACCGAACATCCCGGCGAGTCCTTGACCACTTCGCAGATCCTCGCCCAGTCAAGCAACGTGGGGGCGATCAAGATCGGGCTGCTGGAGGGTCGCGAAAAATTCAACTCGTGGGTGCACCGCTTTGGCTTCGGCTCGCTCACCGGCAGTGGGCTGCCAGGAGAAGAAAGAGGCGCCACGCTGCCTCTCGACAAATACTCGGGCTCCTCAATGGGCAACTTGCCGATCGGCCAAGGCGAGCTGGTCACGCCGATCCAGATGGCCACCGCCTACTCGGCGATCGCCAACGGCGGCGTCTTGCGTCCCCCGCACATCGTCGGCGAAATCGGCGGGCGCCGCGTCCCGGAGCCCGCGGGTAAGCGGATCGTCTCTACGACGACCGCGACCGAGCTACGCAACATGCTCAAGGGGGTGCTTGCGCCCGGCGGCACCGCCAGCGAGGTCTCGATTCCCGGCTATCAGCTGGCCGGCAAGACCGGCACCGCTAGCAAGATCGACCCGCAGACCGGCGAATACTCCAAAAGCGCCTATGTCGCCTCGTTTGTCGGCTTTGCGCCGGCGTCTGACCCGAAGCTGTTGTGCGCGGTGATCATCGACGAACCGCAGACCGGCTCGATCTACGGAGGCGTGGTCGCGGCGCCCGCCTTTGGCCAGATCATGGAATTCGCCCTGCCCTACCTCGGCATAGGGCCGGGCTAGGCGCTCCTCGTCCCAGGCGCCACACGTGCGATACGCGGGGATCCTCGAGTCGGCCCGCGGGTCCCCTCTGGCACGAGCCCTAGACTCTCGGTCCTTGCCATCGCGGGGCACAAAACCATGAGGTTTGACGAGTTGACGGCCGCTGAGATCCCCGGTCTGCGGGCCATCTCGCCGACCCCTGATCGACTGGAGATCTCTGGACTGGCCTATGACAGTCGCAAGGTCGTGCCTGGGAGCATGTTCTTCTGTATCTCCGGCCACGTGCGCGACGGTCACGACTTCGCCCCCGCCGCACTATCGGCCGGGGCGGTCGCGCTCGTGGCCGAGCGCCCACTCGGTCTGCACGCTCCTGAGATCGTGGTGGACTCAGCTCGCGCCGCGATGGGTCCTCTGGCCGCGCGCTTTCAGGGAGATCCCACCTGCGAGCTGTGCGTAGTGGGTGTGACGGGAACCAACGGCAAGACCACAACGGCCCATCTTTTGCGCGCGCTGCTCGAGGCGGGCGGCGAGCGTTGCGGTCTGCTCGGCACGGTCGGCTCGCTGATCGCTGGGTCAGAGCGGGCCGCGACTCGCACGACTCCCGAGGCGATCGACCTGCAGGCCGATTTCAGAGCGATGCTGGACGGCGGAGAGCGTTTCTGCGCGATGGAGGTCTCCTCCCACGCACTCGTGCTCGGTCGCACCGACGGCACGCGTTTCGCCGCGGCCGTCTTCACCAACCTGACTCAGGACCACCTCGACTTCCATCCCACGATGGAGGACTACTTCCAGGCCAAGCGGCGGCTGTTCGGCCCGCCCACGATTGGCGCGGGCGTAGGGATCGCTGACTCCGACGAGTCCTCACTGGAGCTCTATGGTGGCCCCACCGTGAAGGTCGTCAACCTCGACGACCCCTACGGACGGCGTTTGGCCGGCGAACTAGAGGGAGTCGTCACGTTCGCGATCGACACGCCGGCCGACTACCAGGCTCTGGATGTCAGCGTCGATCTTGGCGGCTCGCGTTTTCTGTTGCGCACACCAGCCGGGGAGCGCCGGCTCTCACTGCCGCTTCCCGGTCGCTTCAACGTCTCCAACGCGCTTGGCGCCCTCGCCGTGGCGCATTCCATGGGCATCGAGTTGGACACGCTCGTGGCCGCGCTGGAGCGAGGCGTGCGCGTTCCCGGTCGGGTCGAGCCAGTCGACGAGGGCCAGGGCTTCGCGGTGCTTGTCGACTACGCCCACACGCCCGACTCGTTGGCGAACGTGCTCAGCACCGCCCATGAAGTTGGCGAGGGGCGGGTCATCTGTGTCTTTGGCGCTGGCGGCGACCGCGATCGCGGCAAGCGTCCGTTGATGGGAGAGATCGGGGCGCAGCTTGCCGACGTCCTGCTTGTCACCTCCGACAATCCACGCTCGGAGGACCCGGAAGCGATCATCGCCGAGATCATGGAGGGTGCTCGGTCCGCCGCACGACCTACTGGTGCACCGCCGGTTGCCGCCGAGGTCGATCGCCGGGCGGCGATCGAGCGGGCCGTGGCTTTGGCTGAGAGCGGCGACGTGCTCGTAATCGCCGGCAAGGGACACGAGCAAGGCCAGGAGCTTGCCGGAGGCGTGAAGGTGCCTTTCGACGACGTGACGGTCGCCCGCGAAGCCTTGGGCGCGCGGGTCGGATGATGGGTCACGCGAGGCGCCGCTTGCCGCGCTCACGCGTGGAGCAGGACCGGAGGACGCGTTGATGGGACGCATCCTGATCGGCGGCACGGCCGCCCTGCTCATCTGCATATTCCTGAGCCCGAAGTTCATCGAGTTTTTGCGCAACCGCGAGTTCGGCCAGCAGATCCGCGAGGACGGTCCCCAAGGCCATCACGAGAAGGCGGGGACGCCGACGATGGGGGGGATCATCATCTTCCTCGCGGTCACGATCCCCTACCTGATCTTGACCGACTTTGAATGGCGCTCGGTGGGGGTGTTCGGGACCGCGATCGCGTGTGCCCTGCTGGGCTTTGCCGACGACTACACCAAGCTGGTCAAGCGCCGTTCGCTGGGCCTGCGCGGTCGCACCAAGCTGGCGATCACGATCGCGATCTCGCTCGGCCTTTGGTACATCGCCAGGCACGAGGCGGACCTGGCACCGACGCTGCGCTTGCGCTTCATCGACTATCAGGTTGACCTGGGCGTCTTCTATCCCGTTCTCATCTATCTGGTGGTGGCGGGTACGACCAACGCGGTCAACTTGACCGACGGCCTCGACGGTTTGGCGGCCGGCTGTGGCGCGATCGTGCTACTCGCCTACATCGGCATCACCTTCATCGCCGAAGACTTCGACCTGGCGATGCTCGCTGGGGCGATGGTGGGTGGCTGCATCGGGTTTTTGTGGTTCAACGCCTTTCCGGCCACGATCTTTATGGGCGACACTGGTTCGTTGGGGATCGGCGGCGCGATCGCGGGTCTTGCGGTGATGACCAAGACCGAGATTTTGTTGATCCTGCTCGGCGGGATCTTTGTAATCGAGGCGTTGTCGGTCGTGATCCAGGTGATCTCCTTTCAGATGACGCGCAAGCGTGTGTTCTTGATGGCGCCGATCCACCACCATTTCGAGCTGAAGGGCTGGTCTGAGACGAAGATCATCTTGCGCTTCTGGATCGTGGCGGCGATCTGTTGCGCGATCGGCTTCACGCTCTACCGGCAGAGCCTGCTCCATTGAGGTGTCCTCGCAGGCTCGGTTGCGGTCGGCCCACCGGTAGCGCAGAGAGCGTGAGATGAAGCCGCGTCCCGATCTGCCGCCCGGCCCCTATCTGGTGGTGGGCCTTGCCCGCTCGGGCGTTGCTGCTGCGCTTGCGCTGCGCGCTCGCGGCGAGCAGGTGATCGGCCTGGACTCCGGTCACCCGCCCGAGGCGGATTCATTGGCCGCTGCGGGCGTCGAGACTGCATATGGGGGAGGGGGAGGGCGTGCCCCTCATTAGCCGCACCGCAACCGTTATCAAGAGCCCAGGCGTGCCCGCGTGCGTGCCGGTCGTGCAACACGCGCTCGCCTTGGGCAAGTGCGTCATCGGCGAGCTGGAGCTTGCTTGGCGGATGCTCCCCAATGAATTCATCGCGGTCACGGGCACCAATGGCAAGACGACAACCGTCGAGCTGATCGGCCACATCCATCGCCATGCAGGCGTGGAGGCGGTCGTGGCCGGCAACGTTGGCTTGGCCTTGAGCGCTCTGGTTGGGGAGATCGGCGAGGAGGTGACGATCGTCTGTGAGGCCTCTTCGTTTCAGTTGGAGGACACGTTCGCGTTCAGCCCTGAGGCCGCTGTCCTACTGAATGTGTCCGCCGACCATCTCGACCGCCATCACACGCTCGAGGCCTATGAGGCGGCCAAGTTGCAAGCGTTCGCGCGACAGGAAGCGCAAGATGTGGCGGTCGTGCCCGCGGGGTTTCGGGTAGGGAGTCTGCCTGGTAAGGCCAGGCGAGTGAACTTCGGGGCCGAGGCGCAAGCGCAACTGCTCGAGCGCCCCGACGGCATGCTCTGTTGGGAAGGGCAGCCACTGATCGCGGCCGGCGAGATCTCCTTGCGCGGGCGCCACAACTTGGAGAACGCGATGGCCGCGGCCGCCGTGTGTCTGGCGCGGGGCGTTGAGGCGGACGGAGTCCGAGTGGGTCTGCGCAGCTTCGCTGGCGTTCCCCATCGCCTGGAGGAGGTGGCGAGCAAGGAGGGCGTTATGTTCGTCAACGACTCCAAGGCCACCAACGTGGCCAGCACGCTCGTGGCCCTGGCGGCGATGGCGGGGCAGGGCAGCGAGGCGTCCAAGGTGCACCTGATCTTGGGCGGTCAAGGCAAGGGCCAGGACTTCTCCGCGCTCGCCCCAGCTGTGGCGAGCGGCTGCCGAGCCGTCTACCTGATCGGGCAGGACGCGCCCGCGATAGCCGCGGCCGTGCGGGACACGGGCGTCTCCGTTTGCGAATGCGGCGATCTTGAGCGCGCTGTCACCGCGGCAAGCGCGGCTGCCGGCGCGGGGGAGATCGTGCTGCTCTCGCCGGGCTGCGCCAGCTTCGATCAGTTTCGCGACTTCGAGGCTCGCGGCGAGCGTTTCCGCGAACTGGTACTCGGGCTGTAGGCACACCGCAGGCACTGGCCACCGCCGCCGTGGCACACTACAGGGCACCCCGTCTCATCGCCTGCCGTGGCACACCCACAAGGAATCATGGAGGCATCTCGATGTTGGCGTCGAAGTGAGCCTTGATGGCCGCAGCCGCACGGCGCTCAACCGCTACCGCAACTCGCAAATCGCGGGGCGCGAACTCCTCCTCCCGCTCGAGCGCCGCCTCCCAGACGATTGAGCAGCGCATCCTGTTGACCGCCACGCTGTGCCTGCTCGCCTTCGGCGCGGTAATGGTCTACAGCTCCTCCTCGGCCAGCACTCTGCTGGAAGGGCAGGGCACCGGCACTGGCTATCTCGTCAAGTTCGTGATCTACGGGGCGCTCGGCTTGGTCGTGATGCAGCTTCTCGCGCGAGATGGGGTGGCGCGCGTGCAGAGCCTGGTCGGACCGATGCTCGCGGTCTCCTTTGCGCTGGTCGTGGCGGTGCATATCCCGCACGTCGGTGTGAGCGTCAACGGTGCTCGTCGCTGGATCGGCAGCGGGCCGCTCCAGTTCCAGCCCTCGGAGCTACTCAAGCTTGCACTCGTGCTGTATGCCGCGGCCTTGCTCGCGCGTCGGCCCCAGCGGGTGCTCGATCTGCGCGAGCTGTTCAAACCTCTGTTGTCGGTCGCGGCCGCGGCCTGCGTGCTGGTGGCCACCCAGCCCGATCTAGGGACCGCAATGGTGATCGCCTTCACGACGTGCGCCCTGCTGGTGGCTGCGGGCATTCCGGCTCGCAACCTGGCGATCATCGGCGGCTCGACGCTTGCGATCGTGGCGTTGTACGCGATTGCCCGCCCATACGAGCGCGCGCGGCTGACATCGTTCGTGGATCCCTGGGCGCACGCTTCGGGCAGTGGCTTTCAAGCGGTGCAGGGACAGATCGCGATCGGCTCCGGTGGCCTGTTCGGCGTCGGACCGGGGCAGTCGGTGCAGAAGATCTTCTATCTCCCCGAGGCCCACACCGACTTCATCCTGGCTGTGATCGGGGAGGAGCTTGGCGTGGTCGGCATGTTCGCGGTGCTGTTCCTCTATGGCCTGATCGCCTACGCGGGCCTGCGCGTGGCCAAGGCCGCTCGCAGCTTGCACAGCGCTCTGATCGCGGTGGGGATGACCTGCCTGATCGTCTCCCAAGCATTGCTCAATGTGTTTGCCGTGTTGGGACTCGCTCCGCTCACGGGGGTGCCCTTGCCGCTGGTCTCCTACGGGTCGAGCAGCCTGATCGTGACGCTCGCGGCGATGGGGTTGTTGATGAATGTGGCTGCCGGTGGCAGCGCCCACATGCGTGCTGTGGAGCCGGCTCGACGCAAGCCCGCGCGGGCGAAGGCGACAAGCGGCACGAGCGCCGTGGAGCGCCGTGGGCGCGCCGTGGGCGACGCTCAGGCTCGCGAACAGGCACGATGGGGCCGTGAACGGAGCAGCCAAGAGGATCGCGATAGCCGCCGGAGGGACGGCCGGGCACGTGATCCCGGCGCTCGCGGTGGCAGACGCGCTGCGCGCTGAGGGCGCAACGGTGACGTTCATAGGCGGCGAGCGTGCCGAGGCGCAACTCGTGCCCGACGCCGGCTATCCATTGCGCACGATCTCCGTGGAAGGCCTTTCGCGCGGCAATCCGCTGAAGGCGGCGCGGGGACTTGCGCGTGCCGCGCGGGCCACGCTCGCTGCGCGCTCGTTGCTGGCCGAGCTCTCGCCGCACGTGGTCATGGGAGGCGGCGGATATGTGGCCGGGCCGGTCGGGTTGGCCGCGCTGAGCAGGCGTGTGCCGCTGGTGCTGACCGAGGCCGACAGCCATCTTGGCCTCACCAATCGAGCGCTCGCACCATTTGCACGTGCGGTCTGCTTGTCGTTTCCGATCGAGGGGCGCGAGGGGTCGCGCTACCGACTCACCGGCAGGCCGGTACCTCCGGTACAGGCCGACCGCGACAGTGCCCGCGCCCGTTTCGGCATAGCGCCGCAGGAGCTGTGCGTGCTTGTCTTCGGCGGCTCTTTGGGCTCGCGCTCGGTCAATCAGGCGGCGCTGAGCGCGTTTTCCTCCGGCGCTTTTCACGTTCTGCACGTATGCGGGCGGCGCGACTATCCCGAACTTTCCCAGCAGCCGTTGCCCGCGGGCTATGACCTGCGCGAGTACCTCGAGGTGGAGGAGTTCGGCCAGGCGCTGGCGGCTAGCGACCTGGCGGTGGCGCGCGCGGGTGGTTCGGTGTTCGAGATCGCCGCGCACGGCCTGCCCGCGATCCTCGTCCCCTATCCTCACGCCGCGGCTGATCACCAGAGCGCCAATGCGCGCTGGATGGCTCAAGCGGGTGCCGCGACCGTGATCGACGATGCCCAGCTCACGCCCGCGCGCCTGGCGCGCGACGTCGCGGCACTGCTTGCCAATCCCAATCGCTTGGCGGCGATGGCGAGTGCCTCGGCCCGGCTGGCTCGTCCCGACGCGGCGCATGAGATAGCAGGCATCGTCATGGCGGCGGCGCGATGAGTACTCGACCTTGGGCCGGTAGACGCCTTCATTTCGTGGGTGTCGGAGGCGCGGGAATGAGCGGCTACGCGCGTGCCGCCCACGCGCTGGGGGCGAGCGTGTCGGGCTCGGATCGGGCATCCACGCCCTACCTGGAGAGGTTGCGCGCCGAGGGTGTGCTCGATGCCCATATCGGCCACACGCCGGAGAACGTTCCAGCGGACGCCGATGTGGAGTTGGTCCACTCCAGCGCCGTGCCCGCCGAGAACCCCGAGCGCACGGCTGCTCGCGAACGAGGCTTGGCCGATCGTCCCCGCGCCGAGCTACTAGGCGAGCTAAGCGCCATGCGTCGCACGATCGCGGTGGCGGGGGCCCATGGCAAGACGACAACCTCGGCGATGCTCGTGCAGATCCTGGCTGTGGCGGGCCTGGACCCAGGTTGGCTGGTAGGCAGCTCGGTTGGTGGGCAGCTTGAGAATTCGCATTGGAGCGAGGGCGAGTGGCTGATCGTGGAGGCCGACGAGTCCGACCACTCGATGCTCAGCTTGCACGTGGAGATCGCCTTGCTGACCAACGTGGAGCTGGACCACCACGCAAGCTTCGCCTCGCTTGAGGAGCTGCGAGAGGCATTTCGCGAATTTCTGGCGGGTGCTCCCCAAGCAGTGATCTGGGATCGGCCGGATCTGCGCGAGTTGCGCGACGGTCCGGCCGTCTTCTATGACCTGGCCGATTGGCGCCCCTGCGAGCAGGGCTCTGTCTTCGCCTGGGGTGAGCACGAGGTGAGGTTGGCCGTGCCGGGCGTGCACAACGCGCTCAACGCGGTCGGGGCTCTGGAGGCCGCCAAGCTGGCCGGCGCCGAGACACAGTCGTCCATAGCGGGCCTGGCGGGCTTCCAGGGCGCCGGGAGGCGCTTTCAGCCGCTTGGCCGGAGCGCCGGCGGGGCGCTCCTGTATGAGGACTATGCTCATCATCCGACGGAGATCGCGGCGACCTTGGCGGCCGCGCGCACGTTGGGGCCGAAGCGCTTGGTGGCCGTGTTCCAACCACATCTGTACTCGCGCACGGCGCTGCTCAGCGAGGAGTTCGGCGCGGCGCTCGCTCAAGCCGACGTGGTCGTCGTGCTCGATGTGTACCCCGCGCGCGAGCGACCCGAGGATTATCCGGGGGTGGGCGGGCTCACGCTAGTGCGCTCCACCGTAGCCAACGCGGATGGGCGCCAGGTCCTGTGGGCGCCAGGCTTCGAGGAAGCGCAGGCCGCTCTGGCCCAGGTGCTCCAGCCCGGCGACCTGTGCGTGGTGATGGGTGCTGGCGATGTCGATCGACTTGGCCACGAACTGGTGTGCGCCGATGTCTAGATCCTCGCCAAAGACGTTGCCGTCAATCGTGCAACGCGATTTTCCCTTGGAGCGGATGGCCACGATCCGAACGGGCGGCGAGGCGGAGTACTTCGCGCGCGCCGGGTCGGGCGCGCAACTGCGTGAGCTGCTGGTATGGGCTCGGGCGATCGAAGCCCCGGTCGCGGTTGTGGGGTCGGGCTCGAACCTGCTGATCGCCGACGACGGTGTGCCCGGGCTGGTGCTCAAGCTGGATCGCAAGCTGGCCTTGATCCAGCATCAAGGCCAGCGCATGGTGTGTGGAGGCGGAGCCCGTCTGCCTTCTGTGAGCGCGCGCGCCGCCCAGGCGGGACTGTCGGGGATCGAGTTCGGGGTGAACATCCCGGGCAGCGTGGGCGGCGCTGTACGGATGAACGCCAACGCCTATGGCGGGCGGCTGGCCGACACACTTGAGTGGGTGGAGATCGTCAGCGCGGAGGGGAGCGAGCGTCGCGCGCCCGAGCGATTGGGGTTCAACTATCGCCGCTCCAACCTGGGGAGCGCGGAGATCGTGGCTCGCGCCTCGTTCCTGCTCGTCCCGGCTGCGGTGCAGGAAGTCAAGGCGACTCTTGCCCAGATGCGGGCGGCCCGCCATGAAGCTCAACCCCAAGGGATCAAGACGTTCGGCTCGACCTTCAAGAACCCCGAGGACCCAAAGGCGGGTGGGCGTAGCGCCGGCCTACTGCTCTCAGAGGCGGGCTGCAACGGCCTGAGCGTGGGCGGCGCGCGCTTTGCGCTCAAGCACGCCAACTTCATCGAGAACACAGGTAGCGCCACGACCGGCGACGTGATTGCCGTGATGGCCGAGGGCAGGCGGCTGGTGGCTGAGCAATTCGGGGTCGAGCTGGAGCCCGAGGTTCAGACGCTTGGAGCGGTGCGCTTCCCCTGGATCTCGTAGCGCTCGGCGGCGTCTCGCAGGATCGAGAGCATCGCCGGTGTGGCGGGACTGAGGCGCGCGTCGGTTGGAGCGGCTGCGATCACCTGGCGCAGGGGCGGGCTCGGGGCCAGCTCGCGGATCGCGATGTCCTCGCGCACGCCGGACAGGGCCAACTCGGGGATCAGGGCGACTCCGACGCCCGCGGCGACGAGGCCTTGGACGGTCTGGTAGTCATCGCTTTCAAAGGACACGTTCGGCTCGAAGCCGGCGGCATGGCAACAGCGCACCACATGGCGCGCGCAGGGGCTCTCGCGCGACGTCTGAATCCAAGCCTCGCCGCGCAGGTCGGTCAAGCGCAGGCCACTCTTGCGGGCCAGCGGATGCGTGCCTGGCAGGGCAAGGTACATGGGGTCCGCCAATAGCTCGACCCGCTCGAGTCCGTCGAGTGCGTCGGGCTCCTCGAACTCGAACAGCAGCGCCAGGTCAAACTCGCCGGCGCTCAGACGCGGAGCGATTTCCTCAGGCTCACCCTCGGCCAAAGTCAGCTCGACTTCGGGATAGGCGGCCCGAAAGGTCGCGATCGCGAGCGGCATCAAGGTGGCTCCGGCGGTGGGGAAAGAGGCCATCCGCAGACGACCCGCGCGCAGCCCGGCGATGGCTGAGAGCTCCGCCTCGGCTGCCTCCAGGCGCGCGAGGATTCCTTCGGCATGCTCGACCAAGGCGTGACCAGCAGGCGTCACTCGCACGCCTCTTGCATGGCGCTCGAGCAAGGTCATCCCCGTTTCGGCCTCCAAGGTGGCCACCTGCTGAGAGACTGCCGACTGGGTGTAGGAGAGGGCCTCCGCGGCGCTCGAGAACGACCCGCGCCGCGCCACCTCGACCAGCACTCTGAGTCGTCCCACATTCAGCATTAGCTGTCCTTATAGCTCAGATTATGAATTTCACTGGTACTGATGGCAGGTAGGTGGAACCCTGTATGAGAAGTTCAAGCTTGGATCGTGCCACACAGGACGATCGCCACACCTTCCAACAGGCGCCGGACACACGGTCAGGCGAAAAGGCACAAGGAGAAAAGAGTCGAAAATGTCCGCCAACATCATCATTTCCTATGACGGAACCAACAATGAGGACGATGCCGTAGCGCTCGGTCGACTGTTCGCGGCCGCGGGCGCAGAGGTAGCGCTCGCCTATGTGCGCCACTCACCCGAGGATGAGGCAAGCCGCGAGATACTTGCCCAGCACGAGGCAGAAGTGCTGCTGCAGCGCGGCACAGAGCTGCTCGGTCAGGACGCGCCTCGCCACGTAATCACCGACCGCTCCACGCCGGAGGGCCTCAGCAAGCTGGCCGCCCAGAACGGCGCCGACGTAGTCGTCTTCTGCTCGGACTCCCACACCGCTCGCGGTCACATCGGGGTCGGCAACTCCGCTCAGCGTCTGCTGAACGGCGGCACGGTTGCCGTCGCGATCGCGCCCGCCGGTTTTGCCCAGACAGCCGGGCAGCAGATCAGCCGCGTCGGCGTCGTCGGCGACGGCAGTGCTCAGGAGACCGCCCAAGCGCTTGCCAGCGCGCTCGACGCCGAGGTGAGCGCCGGCGGCGAGCAGAACGCAGACCTGGTGGTTATCGGTTCGCGCCCAGAGGCCGAGCAGGGGCGCGTGTCGATCAGCGCCGCCAGCGAGAACCTGATCGAGAACGCCGTTGCGCCCGTGCTGGTAGTACCGCACGGCAAGGCGCTCTCCTTCGACGGTGCAAGCGTCGTCGCGTAGTAACCCCTCACGCAAGCCACCTCGCGCGCATATAGCGCGCGAGGGCTTGTGCGAAGTCGAGGGCACCTCCGAGAAGGTGGCCGACCGGACCGGTCCACAGCCATCTCTCCAAACGATCCGTCCAACGTGCACGAGCAGGCATTCCCGCGCACGGTATCGTGGCAGCCGTGTCCCTCGCCTTGAAGACAACAGTCACCGAGCTGCCCGAGTCGCGCGTGCGCGTGCTCGTGGAAGTTCCTCCCAGCGAGGTGGAGGTGCGTTTGGAGCGCAAGGCGCGCCAGCTCGGACGCGAAATGAGGATCCCCGGCTTCCGTCGCGGTAAGGTCCCGGCGCCTCTGGTGATCCAGAAGGTGGGTCGCGAGGTCGTGCTGGAGGAAGCGGTACGCGACACGCTTGGCAATTGGTACTCCGACGCGATCGACACCGCCGGAATCGTGCCTGTCGGCGACCCCAAGCTTGACCTCTCCGATCTGCCCGCCGAGGGTTCGGCCTTGGAGTTCTCGATCGAGATCGGCGTGCTGCCCACAGCCAAGCTCGGCGACTACAAGGGTCTGGAGGTAGGGCGTCGCGAGGCGATCGTTGAGGACGAGGCGATCGAGCACGAGATGGACGGGCTGCGAGAGCGCCTGGCCCGTTTGGAGACCGTCGAGCACCCCGCCGAGTTGAGCGATTTTGTCGTGGTGGACTATGTCGGTTCAGTCGACGGTGAGCGCTTCCAAGGAGGTGAAGGACGCGACCAGCTCGTGGAACTAGGCTCGGGCAACCTGATTCCCGGTTTTGAGGAGGGACTAGCGGGAGCAGCAGCGGGTGAGACCCGTACGATCGACCTCTCCTTCCCCGCCGACTATCCCAACCAAGAGCTTGCTGGCCAGGATGCCTCCTTCGAGGTGACCGTCAAGGAGGTTAAGCACAAGCAGTTGCCCGATGTCGGCGAGGACTTCGCCGTGGACATGGGTTTCGATTCGGTGGAGGAGCTGCGTGAGGACATCCGCGGGCGGCTCGGGGAGGCGGAGACAGGGCGTGTAGACGCGGAGTTCCGCGAGGCCGCGCTCGACGCGGCCGTGGCGGGAGCACACGTGGAGACCCCGGAGACGCTCGTTCAGGCCAAGGCACGAGAGATGTGGGATCGGATGCTGCACACGCTCTCCCACCGCGGCATCTCGCGTGAGGCCTACCTGAAGATCACCGGGCGCGAGGAGGAGGACCTGATCGCCGAGCTGGCCCCCGAGGCGGCCCAGTCGCTGCGTCGCGAAGCTGTGATCGCGGCAATCGTGCTGGCCGAGGGGATCGAGGCAAGCGAGGAGGATGTGCTGCAGGCGCTCGCCCCGACCGCCGCGCGTGAGGGAGCCGAGCCAAGCGATCTGCTGGCCGAGCTTGAGAAGTCCGGGCGCCTGGAGGATGTGCGCGACGATCTCGCGGCGCGCCAGGCCGTCGAGCTGCTTGCCGCGGAGGCCAAGCCGATCCCATTGGAGCAGGCCCAGGCTCGCGAGAAGTTGTGGACGCCGGACTCCGAGGAGCAAGACGCGGCGCCCGGCGGGGAGGCGGCCCGACTATGGACTCCGGAGCGCTAGCCTATGGTGCACCGCCACGGGCGCTCCGGGAGGGCATACCGGGATGTCTTGTGAAGGAATCCGGCCTGTAAAGCGAAACTGAAGCGAGGACCATGAGCCCACTTGTCCCAATGGTGGTTGAGCAGACCTCGCGAGGCGAGCGTGCGTTCGACATCTACAGCCGTCTGCTCAACGAGCGGATCATCTTCCTCGGCACTCCAGTCGACGATCAGATCGCCAACCTGATCGTCGCCCAGCTACTGCATCTGGAGTCCGAGGATCCCACCAAGGATGTCTCCGTGTACATCAACTCGCCGGGCGGCTCGGTCTATGCGGGCCTGGCGATCTACGACACGATGCAGTTCATCAAGCCTGATGTGCAAACGATCTGCGTGGGGATCGCGATGTCGATGGGCGCGCTCTTGCTCGCCGGTGGCGCCCACGGCAAGCGCATGGCGCTGCCCAACGCGAAGATCCTGATTCATCAGGTCTCATCCAGCTTCCAAGGTCAGGCGACAGACATCGAGATCCACGCGAAGGAGATCATCGACGTGCGCAAACGCCTCGATGAGATCATCGCCAAGCACACCGGAAAGAAGCTCGAGGAAGTCAGCAAGGACACCGAGCGCGACTACTTCATGAGCTCCGAGGAGGCCAAGGAGTACGGCATAATCGATCGCGTCATCTCAGAGCATTAGTTCTGAGCTGATGGTCGCGTTGTAGGAGGAGAGACTCAATATGGCGAGACCAACCGATTCCAACGAGCAGCTCCTATGCAGCTTCTGCGGCAAGTCCCAGCGGCAGGTCAAGAAGCTGATCGCCGGCCCAGGCGTCTACATCTGCGACGAGTGCATCGATCTCTGCAACGAGATCATCGACGAGGAGCTGGCCGCTCCGCCCGCGTTTGACCTGGAGAACCTGCCCAAGCCGCGTGCCATCTACGACGTGCTCGACGAGTACGTGGTCGGCCAAGAGGCGTCCAAGCGCACACTGTCGGTGGCCGTCTACAACCACTACAAGCGCGTGCAGATGATGCAGTCCGAGGACTCGGACATTGAGCTGCAGAAGTCGAACATCCTGCTGCTCGGTCCGACTGGGTGTGGCAAGACGCTACTCGCGCAGACTCTGGCCCGCATCCTCAACGTGCCCTTTGCCATTGCCGACGCGACCGCGCTGACCGAGGCGGGCTACGTGGGAGAGGACGTCGAGAACATCCTGCTCAAGCTGATCCAGGCCGCCGATTACGACGTCAAGAAGGCCGAGACGGGGATCATCTACATCGACGAGGTCGACAAGATCGCGCGCAAGGCCGACAACCCCTCGATCACACGCGATGTGTCCGGCGAGGGCGTCCAGCAGGCCCTGTTGAAGATCCTGGAGGGAACCCAGGCTTCGGTTCCCCCGCAGGGTGGGCGTAAGCATCCCCACCAGGAGTTCTTGACGATCGACACCACGAACATCCTGTTCATCTGCGGTGGGGCGTTCGCCCATCTCGACAAGGTGATCGAGCGGCGCATCGGCCACAACGGCCTCGGCTTCGCCGCTTCGATGCAGACCAAGCAGGAACGCGACACGGGTGAGATCTTCGAGAGCTGCCTGCCCGAGGACCTGATCGAGTACGGCCTGATCCCCGAGTTCATCGGTCGCCTGCCGGTCATGTCGGCTGTGCACCAACTCACGCGCGAGGATCTGGTTTCGATTTTGACCGAGCCACGCAACGCCTTGGTCAAGCAGTTCCAGCGCTTCTTCTCATTCGACGGGATCGAGCTGGTGTTCGCCGAGGACTCCCTGCTGGCCGTCGCCGAGAAGGGACTTGAGCGCGAAACGGGGGCGCGCGGCCTGCGCTCGATCATCGAGGAGATCCTGCTCGAGGTCCAGTTCGAGCTGCCTTCGCGCAGGGATGTCAAGAAGTGCGTCGTGACGAGGGACACGGTCGAAAAAGGCACCACCCCGACGCTCGTCACCGAAGCGGTTGCCGAGGAGCCGGGCGAGCACTCTCTGCGCGAGGAGTCGGCGTAATCGCCGGCCCGTCCTTGCTCGCTAGGATCCGCATCGTCATGGTCAAGCCGGGAAAGCGCTGAGCAGTGCACGACGACTTTCGCATTCGCGTAGAGGTCCCCCACGAGCAGGCACACGAGCTGTTGCGTGCCCTGCAGGCCCACGAGCGCGACGGCGCGGCCGGTCTGCCCGGACCCGAGCACGTCGCCGTAAGTCACGAGGACGGGCACGTGTTCCTGTATGCCGACTCCGAAGCAGAAGCGGCCCGCGCCCGCGCCGCGGTTGAGAAAGTGCTCGCCGAGAAGCAGATCACCGGGCAGGTCAGCTCGTGGCGCTGGCACTCCGAGGAGGATCGCTGGGAGGACGCCTCGCTGCCGCTGCCAAGCACACCGTCTGAGCACGCCGCCGAGCACGAACGTTTGGAGCAGGAGGAGACCGAGGAATCGGAACGGGCCGGCTTTCCCGAGTGGGAAGTGCGCGTGAGCTTGCCCACCCATCACGACGCCCGTAGCTTTGCCGAGCGCTTGGCCGGTGAGGGGATCCCCGTCAAGCGCCATTGGCGCCACCTCACGCTCGGTGCCAAGGACGAGGACGACGCCAACGCACTGGCTGAGCGTTTGCGCTCTGAGAGTCCACAAGGCTCGAGCGTCGAGGTCGAGGGCGCCGCATGGTCGATGTGGCAGGCGGTCAACGCGCCTGGACGCCCGTTTGCCATCTTCGGCGGTTTGGGACAGTAGCGCCGTCGCAAGCTGGCCGAAGGATCTCACCCGGCGTACACTCACGCTCCCATGAGTGAGCGCATCGGAGAGCTGCAGGAGCGAACCCGCTTCGAGCCCGCGGAGGTCGAGCGGCGGATAACCGAGCGCTGGCTGGACTCTGGGCTCTTTCACCCAGAGCCCGATGGCGGGGCGGCCGAGAACTACTCGATCGCGATCCCGCCGCCGAACGTGACCGGCTCTCTGCACATGGGCCACGCGCTCAACGGCTCGGTGCAGGACACATTGGTGCGCTACCACCGGATGAAGGCCCGCGGGTCGCATACCAAGTGGATTCTCGGCACCGACCACGCCGGGATCGCCACGCAGGCCCAGGTTGAGAAGGCGCTGCGCGCGGAAGGGCTCTCGCGCCAGGAACTCGGTCGTGAGGAGTTCGTCAAGCGCGTATGGCAGTGGCGCGAGCACTACGGCCATACGATCGTCGAGCAGTTCAAGCGTCTCGGCGCTTCCTGTGACTACTCCGAAGAGCGCTTCACGTTGGACGAGGACTACGCACGAGCTGTGGTCGAGGTTTTCGTGCGTCTCTACGAGAAGGGCTGGATCTACCGCGACCGCTACATCGTCAACTGGGACCCCGGCAGTCGCTCGGCGATCTCAGACCTTGAGGTCGAGGAGCGGCGCGAGACCGACACGCTCTACTCGATTCGCTACGACCTGGAGGGCGGCGGCTCGGTCACGATCGCGACGGTTCGCCCCGAGACCATGCTTGGCGACACTGCGGTCGCCGTGCACCCCGAGGACGAGCGCTATCGCGACCTCATCGGGCGCTCGGCGATCCTGCCTCTGGTCGGGCGCCACCTGCCGATCGTCGCCGACGACTACGTGAAGATGGACTTCGGCACCGGTCAGCTGAAGGTCACACCGGCGCACGACCCCAACGACTTCGAGATCGGTGTGCGCCACGAGCTCGACCAGGTATCGGTAATCGGCGAGGACGGACGCATGACCGGTGAGGCCGGCGAGCGCTTCGCCGGCCTGACAGTGATGGAGGCGCGCGCAGCGGTTGTTGGCGCCCTAGAGCAGGAAGGCAGGATCGTCGCGCGCGAGGATTACGAGCACGAGGTTCCCTATTCGCACCGCTCGGGCGAGCGGATCGAGCCGCTCATCTCGCTGCAGTGGTTCATGAGCATGGAGCACTTGGCTGAGCCGGCGATCGCCGCGGTGCGCGAGGGCCGCGTACGGATCGTCCCGGAGAACCACCGGCGTGTCTACCTGGATTGGATGGAGAACATCCGGCCTTGGTGTATCTCGCGTCAGCTGTGGTGGGGCCATCGTCTGCCCGTCTACTACTGCGAGACGTGCGGTCACGTCAACGTCGCCCGATCTGAGCCTGAGGTCTGCGCGGCCTGTGGCGGGCAAGTCCGCCAAGAGGAGGACGTGCTCGACACCTGGTTCTCCTCGGCCCTGTGGCCGTTTGCGACGCTCGGCTGGCCGCGGGACACGCCTGAGCTAAAAGCGTTCTATCCGACCAAGGTGCTCTCCACGGCCAGGGACATCCTGTTCTTGTGGGTCGCCCGCATGATCATGATGGGCTTGGAGCTGACCGGCCAAGTGCCCTTCTCCGACGTCTACATCCATTCGGTCATCCAAGCCCCCGACGGGCGGCGCATGTCAAAGTCGCTCGGCACCGGGATCGACCCGCTGGAGGAGATCGAGCGCCATGGGGCCGACGCGGTGCGCTTCGGCCTGCTGGCGATGTCCTCAACGCAAGACGTGCGCTACTCGGCCGAGAAGGTGGGGCAAGGCCAGGCGCTTGCCAACAAGCTGTTCAACGCGGCTCGCTTCGCGTTGCTTCGCATCCACGCGAGCCTCGGACCGCGGGCCCTCGCCGAGCGCAAGCCAGAGCCGCTGCCGCGCACCGTCGAGGACCGCTGGATACTCTCCCGCTTGGCGTGCATCGAGGCTGACACGGCCGCACGAATCGAAGACTACGATTTTTCTCACGCCGCGCTTGGGCTATATGACTTCGTGTATGGCGAGCTGTGCGACTGGTACCTGGAGCTCGTCAAGCATCGCTTGACCGACTTCGATCCGCACGCGCCCGAGGACGCCGAAACTGAGGGGCGCGAAGCGCTTGCTGCAACCCTGCTTCATGTGTTGCGCCAGACAGTGGCCTTGGCGCATCCGATCATTCCATTCGTCACAGAAGAGCTGTGGGGCTATCTGGATGGCTCAGGGGAGATGCTGGCCGCCTCTCCCTACCCCTTGATCGAGGAGTCGCTGACCGACCTGCAGGCCGAGGTCGAGCTGGAGCGGGTAATCGAGGCGACCGTCGCGGTACGCGGGTGGCGGGACTCTGTGGGCGCGCGCGCTGGCGCCACGATCCCGGCGCGGCTCGGTGCTCACGGATATGAGGAAGTGGGAGCACTAGTGGAGCGAATGGCGCGACTGAGCTTCCAGGATGAAGTCGGGGCGGAGCCGGTCGCGTCGATTCCCGTCCCCGGTGGCACGATCGAGGTGCTCTCCGCGGAGGGTCTCGATCTTCACGCGGCCGAGCGGCGTCGGTCCGCCGCACGCGAGAAGCTGATCGGGGAGATCGAGCGCGTGCAGGCAAAGCTGGCCAAGCCAGGCTTTGTGGAGAAGGCGCCGGAGAGCGTGGTGAGCGGCGAGCGCGAGCGCCTGGAACGCTTGCGCGGCGAGCTGGAGTCGCTATGAGCCAGGCTTGGAGTCCCGAGCACGCCGAGCGTCATCTGCACTCGCTCGAGCTGTTCGGCATGCGCTTCGGCCTGGACCGAATGCATCGCATGATGACTGTGCTCTCCTCGCCCGAGCGCAGTTTTCAGACGATTCACGTGGTGGGTACCAACGGCAAGAGCTCGACCACACGCATGATCGCGGCGATCCTGCAGCGCCACGGGCTGCGCACCGGCAGCTATCTCTCGCCGCACCTCGTTTCCTACGCCGAGCGTGTCCAGATAGAGGAGCGCGACATCGAGACGCATGCTTTCGCCGCCGCGATCGCCCAGGCGGCGTGGGCAGCCGAACGCGTCAACCGCACACTCGCCGAGGACGACCACGTGACTCAGTTCGAGTTGCTGACCGCCGCCGCCCTGTGGGAGCTGGCCCGCCGCGAAGCGCAGGTCGTCGTCGTCGAGGCCGGGCTTGGAGGACGCTACGACGCCACCAACGTAATCGATTCAACGGTCACGGTGCTCACCAACGTCGGTCTTGAGCACACGCGCTGGCTGGGCCCGACGATCGCCGACATCGCAACCGAGAAGCTCGCCGTACTGAGCGCCGGCTCCAAGTTGATCCTGGGTGCACACTTGCAGCCCGAAGTTCTGGACTTGGCGCGCGAGATCGCCGCTGAGCGGGGCGCCGAGGTCTCGATCGCCGAGGAGGCTCCGGATGGGCTTCAACTCGGCGCGCGCGGCTCCTTCCAACGCGCCAATTTTGCCCTGGCGCGCCTGGCGGCCAAGTCATATCTGCAAGTGGCCGGCCTCCCTTTGAGCGAGGAAGCGGTGCAGGCTGCCGCGAGCGCAACGTCGGTTCCGGGTCGCATGCAAGTGGTGGCGCGCGATCCGTTGACAGTGCTAGATGGCGCCCACAACCCCTCCGCGACAGATGCCTTGGCGGAATCCCTGCCCGAGCTGCTGGGAGGTAGGGGGCTGGGTTTGGTGCTGGGGGTGCTCGAGGATAAGGACGCGGCCGCGATGCTGGCAAAGCTTCTGCCCATATGCGAGCGTGCTTGGTTCACGGCTCCACCAAGCCAGCGCGCCTTGCCGCCCGCGACCTTGCTGTCCTTGGCTCGCCAGTTGGGCTTTGCCGAGGCGGTTTGCGAGTCAGCGCCGGCCCGAGCGTTGGCCGCGGCCCAAAGCTGGGCGCGTACGCGCCCGGAAGGCGCTGCGGTCCTTGCGACCGGCTCGGTGTACTTGGTCGGAGACTTGCTCGCCCAGGCGCGTGACTTGGGTCTGAGTGTCAATGTCGAGATGTCTGGGAAGCGCTCGGAGCAAGACGGCTCAGCTGCGGGCACTGGTGCAGCATGAACAACGAGGGCCCGTCCGTATTGACGATGATCGGGGCTGTGGCCTTGATCGTGGCGCTGGTGATCCTTGTGTTCTTCGCTGCCGGTTACGGATTCGGGAGGCTATTCCTGTGATACTTGTAACCTACTGCCGGACCACGCTCTAAACTCGGCCGCCTAAATGCTCCCTCTAGTATCAATTCGCACAGGTTTGCGTGCTCGTGTGCGCGACCGCCACGGCGTGATCTCCTAAAGGGACTCTCCGATGCCACCAATCGCCTACTTCGGAATCGAAAGCAGCGGCCTGAGCTTGGTCATCGACCTGCTGATCCTGTTCGCGATCGTCCTATATCTGTCGCTCATCTACTGGACCTATGCCGACGCCCGTCGACGGATCGCCGATCCGATGCTGGTCGGCTGCGCGACCCTAGCCTCGCTGTTCCCGTTCGTGGGGACGATCGTCTACATGATCCTGCGCCCGCCGGAGTACTTGGAGGACGTGCGCGAGCGCGAATTGGACTTGCAGGCAGCCGAAGCGAGACTGCACGAGCTGGACCACGGTCTGTGCCCGCACTGCGACTACCGCATCGAGCGCGACTTTGTGCGCTGTCCGAGCTGCCTGCGCAAGCTCAAGGAGCGCTGCACCAATTGCTCGCGCCCGCTCGATCGCGCCTGGACGATCTGTCCCTACTGCGAGACCGAGGTGCCGGCCGCGGCCAAGCCGGCGCGCGCGGCGCGACGCGGCAGAGTCTCAAGCTCTCCTCGTACGGGCGTCGATGCCGAGCGCGAGGCCGAGGCGCTCGAGCTCGAGGGGGCCTTAGCGGCGCGCTCTAGCGCTGCTGAGAGGGCCGCCGAGCGGGCAGCCGAACGGGCCGCGTTGGGGGCTCCTGAAGCGGCGACTTTGATCGGCGAGACGACCTCTTTGGCCGCCGAGCCCGACACGATCTCCGAGGAAGGCTCTTCTGAGCCAACCAAGCCGAGCACCCGCCCGCGCGGTATGCGGCGCCCTCGAACCTCCTGAACTCCCAATCAAAAGGACACCAATGGACCGTACTTTGATCCTTGTAAAGCCGGACGCCTTCGCGCGCTCGCTCACCGGCGAGATCATCGCCCGCTTCGAGCGCAAGGGTCTGCGGATCGTCGCCTTGCGCCATATGACCGTCTCCCGCGAGCTGGCCGAGCGTCATTACGCCGAGCACGCAGAGAAGCCGTTCTTCGGCGAGCTGGTGCAGTTCATCACCTCCGGGCCGATAGTGGCGATGGTCTTGGAGGGTGTCGAGGCGGTCAGGGCGGCCCGCCAAGCGATCGGAGCCACCAACCCGCTCGACGCCGCGCCCGGCTCGATTCGCGGCGACTTCGCGATCGAGATGGGCCAGAACATGGTCCACGGTTCCGACTCGGCGGAGTCCGCTGCCCGCGAGGCCGCTCTGTTCTTCCCCGAGTTGGCCTGAGTCCACAGAGAGTGGTGGAGCTGAACCCACCGCTTGTGCTGGCCTCGGCCTCGCCGCAGCGACGCAAGCTGCTCGAGCGTCTCGGCGTCTCCTTCACTTTGCGTCCCACCGGCGTCGCCGAGGTCGAACACGGCGATCCGGCGGAGGTAGCCGTTGAGAACGCGCTGCGCAAGGCCCGCGCGGCTCGCATCAGCGGGGAGCCCGAGACGATTCTGGGGGTGGACACGCTGGTTGCGCTCGGGTCGCGCATCTACGGCAAGCCGGCCGACGAGGCCCAGGCGCGTGAGACGATCTCGGCGCTCGTCGGCGCAACGCACGAAGTGTTGAGCGGCGTTGCGTTGCTGCGCGGCGAGAGCGAGCAGGTTGCTTTGGCACGCACCGAGGTGGTCTTTCGCGACTGCGACCAAGCTCTGGTCGAGCGTTACGTCGCCAGCGGCGAGTGGCGTGAGAAATCGGGGGGATACGCCATTCAAGGGCTCGGCGCGATGCTTGTGCGGGAGATCCACGGCGACTATGAGAATGTGGTCGGCCTGCCGCTTGCGACCTTGCTCGACATGGTCCCCGAGCTGCTCTCGCCGGCTTGCTGAGGGTCGCTTTCGCCTGCAAATACGCTGTCAAGCTTGCTAGTGAGGCGATTGTGTTCGCTAGACTCCCCGCGGGGTACGCCCCGGCTGCCCGCCGGGGCTGGACGACCGGCGAGGCCAAGTCGAATCCGAGCGTGCTCCCACCCTCACGATGAGCATCCTCACCTACTTGACCGGATTCGGCGGCCGCGACATGGCGGTCGATTTGGGGACGGCCAACACGCTCGTTTACGTGCGTGGTCGCGGCATCGTGCTGTCCGAGCCGAGCGTTGTCGCGATCGATTCGCGCACCGGTGAGGTGCACGCGGTAGGCATCGAGGCCAAGCGGATGCTCGGCCGTACACCTGGAACGATTCAGGCAATTCGGCCCTTGAAGGACGGCGTGATCGCCGACTTCGATGTCACCGAGGAGATGCTGCGTCACTTCATCCAGAAGGTCCACCAAAACCGTTGGGCACACCCGCGCGTGGTCGTCTGTGTGCCCTCTGGGGTCACAGGCGTTGAGAAGCGCGCCGTCGAGGAGGCTTGCCTCTCAGCGGGCGCGCGCACTGCTTATCTGATCGAGGAGCCGATGGCGGCCGCGATCGGGGCGGGCCTACCCGTGGGCGAGCCGACCGGATCGATGGTCGTGGATATCGGCGGTGGCACCTCGGAGGTTGCGGTCATCTCGCTCGGCGGGATCGTCGTCTCACAGTCGATCAGGGTCGGCGGGGATGAGATGGACGAGGCGATCATCAACTACGCCAAGAAGGAGTACAAGCTCCTGATCGGCCAGCAGACCGCCGAGGAGCTGAAGCTCGAGATCGGCTCCGCCTGTGCGATGGAGGAGGAGCTGCAGGCCGAGATTCGTGGCCGCGACATGGTCGCCGGCCTACCCAAGACCGTCGTTCTTACAAGCGAGGAGATCCGCCAAGCCTTGGAGGAGCCGCTCTCTCAGATCATCGAGGCCGTCAAGGAGACCCTTGACCGAACCCCGCCGGAGCTCGCCTCGGACATTATGGATCGCGGGATTATGCTCGCGGGCGGTGGAGCTCTCTTGCAGGGTCTCGATCAGCGTTTGCGCGAGGAGACGCAGATGCCGGCGCATCTGGCCGAGTCACCGCTCACTTGTGTCGCCGTGGGTTCGGGGCGCTCGCTTGAGGAGTTCGAGGCGATCCACCGCTCCAACCGCAACTCGCGCAGTCGCCGGCGCCGATGATCGGCTGTCGCCCGTGGTGTGCGCGGGTACTCTGTCGATGAAGGTCTCAGAAGCTCCCGTTGCGGAAGGTCCCCATTCGTGTATGACAAGACGGTCCGGCGCAGGCGCGCGGTGCTCGCACTGCTCGTCGTGCTCTCCCTGATACTTCTGAGCGCCTACTTCGGTGAGGCCCCGAGCGGTGGCTTGCATTCGGTGCAGCGCGGCTTTTTGACGGTTGTCGCGCCGATCCAGGATGGCGCCAACAAGGCGCTGAAGCCCGTGCGCGACCTGTTCGGCTGGTTTGGGAGCACCTTGAAAGCCAAGGAACAGAACGCCGAACTGCGCAAGCAGCTGGCCACCGTACGCCAGCAGCTGACAACTAAACAGTCCGACGAAGGCAGCTATCGCGAACTGATCAAGCTCTACCACCTCGATACGGCTCTCAGCCTCTCCGACTATCGCCCGCTTACGGCCACAGTCATCTATCAGTCTCCGAATGTCTGGTACTCCACGATCGTGATCGATCACGGCTCCTCAGCTGGGGTGCGAGTCAACGATCCCGTGATCGCCGACGGCGCGCTGATCGGCAAGGTCACCAGAGTGGTTTCAGACGGCGCGCTCGTGAGCCTAATCACCGACAGCGAAGTCGAAGTGAGCGCCAAGATCAGCGCCACCGGAGAGCCCGGCATGGTGCAGCCGGAGGTCGGCGAACCCGGCCGTCTGTTGATGCAGTACCTGCCCTCCACCAGCGCGGTCGTGCCCGGCGACTATGTGGTCACCTCGGGCACCATCTCCAGCAAGGGCGAATCGCTGTTCCCGAAGGGCATCCCGATCGGCCAGGTCACCTCGACCAGTGAACAGAGTGGCTTTAAGTCGGTTGAGGTCAGCCCGCTGGCCGATCTGCACGGCCTGGATGTAGTGCAAGTGCTCACCTATCGCACCGGTTCGCGTCCTGAATCGCTAAACGGCGTGGCGGCCAGCCTCACGCCGGTCCACCAGTTGGGCCCCGAAGAAGAAACCCAGACGGGACAGGTAGCGCAGGCGGGGGGTGGCGGATGAGGCCCGACTCGGCTTGGCTCCCTGGTTCGCTGTTGTGGCGTGTTGCGCTGCTTTCGGTGGTGGTCGTGTTCCTGCAGATCAGCGTCGTCTCGGAGGTGCCCGTGTTCGGCGTGAGCGTCGATCTCTCGCCGCTGCTGGTGGCTTTCATTGGGTTGTTGTGTGGCTCCACGGTGGGTGCCGTGGCTGGGTTCTGTGTAGGTCTGTTGATCGACCTGGCCTTGATGCAGATGCTTGGCGTCACGTCTTTGACGTTCACGATCATCGGCTACTGGGCTGGGCGCCTGCGCGAGCTGCGCGATCCGCAGGCGGCGCTCACGCCGTTGTTCGTGGGCGCCGCCGCCGCAGCAGCAGCGATGGTGGGCTACTCGGTGATCGAGTTCCTGCTTGGCGTCGATGCCCCGGTCAGCTTCGAGCTGTTGCGCGAGATCGTGGTTGGCGTGCTCGTGGACACCGTCGTCGCCTTGCCTATGTGGGCGCTGGTGCGACGCTGCTTGGTGGGCGGACTGCCCGATGATCCGCGTCGTCGTCGCCGTCGCGCCTACACGACGGGCGGGCTCAGTCCGCTCTCCCAGAGCAGGGGAGCGCGGTGAGCAGTATCGAAAGGTTGCAGCCGAACGAGCCGCGCGGCGGGGCGGGTGGGCCTTCATCACCTCAGCTGGCCTTGAGGGTCGCGATCCTGGGCAGCTTCGCGCTCGTGATGTTCGGGATCATCTTCTTTCGGCTGTGGTACTTGCAGGTGCTGACCGGCGAACAGTACGTCAAGCAAGCCCAGGCCAACGATCAGCGAACGCTGCCGATCGCCGCCCCGCGTGGAGAGATCGTCGATCGCGCGGGCACGCCGATCGTGACGAGCACCGTCACCAATGCGGTGCAGATTTTGCCGAGCGCCCTACCGGCCTCGGTCAAGCTAGAGGCCGCCGAATATCAGAAGGCGGTGGCCACCGCGGCAAGCGAATACGCACAGGCCAAGGAACGGTTGAAAGCCTTTGAGGAGGACCTGCGCGACGCCAAACGCCACACGACAGCCGGCGAGCGAGCCGAGCTGCGTCTACTGCGCACTCAAGCGCACCTGAGGCACGTGCCGATCCCGCGACTACCGGCCTCGGCGCTGGGCCTACGCCATCTATATGACCGTTTGGCCCCGGTGATCGGCCTGAGTCCGAAGCTGATCGATGAACGCGTGATTGCCGGCATCGTGGCATTGCCCTACGCCCCGGTCACGATCAAGACCGATGCCGGCAGGGCAGCCTTGACCGTGCTAGGGGAGCGTCACAACGATTTCCCGGGCGTGCGCCAGGAACCGGTCTCGATCAGGCACTACCCGTACGGGGAAACGGCGGCCCAGGTGCTCGGCTATGTCGGCTCAGTGGGCAAAGAACAGCTCAAGCAAGCTGCATTCCGCGGTGTCCAACCGGGCACGATCGTCGGCCAGGAAGGCCTCGAGTTCTACTACGACCGCTACCTAAGAGGCCGGGCGGGCGAGCGTCGGGTACAGGTCAACGCCTTCGGCGAACCCGAACCGATCGCCCTACCGTTGACACCTCCGACCGCCGGGCACAACCTCAGGCTCTCGCTCGACCTCGGCCTGGAGCAGGAGGGGGAAAAGGCGCTGCGCGAAGGGATCGAAATCGCTCGCGCGGCCGGCAAGCCCGCTAACGGTGGCGCTTATGTGGCGATGGATCCCCGTAATGGGCAGATCCTCGCGATCGGCTCCAATCCAAGCTTTAACCCGAACGTATTCGCCAAACCGCTGACATCCTCGCAATACGAAGCCTTGATCGGCGGCAACGAAGCCGGTGGTGGTCCCTTGTTCGATCGGGCTATCGAAGGCGCCTATCCGACCGGATCGACATTCAAGCCGATCACGGCAATGGCGGCGCTCGAAGGCGGTGTGATCACGCCAGGCGAAGCTCTTGGCGGAGGCTCCTGCATCGAAGCGGGCAAAGAGCAGTTCTGCAACTCGGGCCATACCGACTACGGCGCTCTACCCCTGGTGGAAGCGCTCAAGGTCTCCTCTGACACATACTTCTTTGAAACGGGCGAGCGTGCCAACAGTCACGGCAACGTCATCCAAGACATGGCCCACCGCCTCGGCGTGGGCCAGGAAACCGGTATCGATCTGCCCAAAGAGTTCCAGGGCGTTGTGCCGGATCGCAAATGGAGGGCACAGCGCGACCGCGAAGAGCTCGAATGCGAGCACGCGCATCATGTCGCTTCGTGTGGATTGGTCGCCGAAGTCAGGCCTTGGAGCGTGGGCGACAATATGCAGTTGGCAGTAGGCCAGGGAGACTTGCTTACCGATCCGCTGCAGATGGCGGTTGTTTACTCAACGTTGGCCAATGCCTACATGCACGAAGGTCACGGGACCGTGGTGCGACCCCATCTGGGAATGGAGATCGACGAAGCCAAAGGCGGCTTGGTCCAGGAGCTCGCCTCACCTCCAGTCCGCCACGTCCACCTTAACTACAGCGACCTCAGCCTCGTGATGCAGGGCATCCACGAGGCTGCCAGCGCACCGGGCGGAACCTCGGCGGCGGTATGGGCCGGCTGGAATCAGGCTCAGCACCCGGTCTACGGCAAGACCGGCACCGCCCAGCACACCGGCAAGGAAGACCAGTCGTGGTACATGTGCTACATCGCCGATCCGACCCGGCCGGTCGTGATCGCGGTGACCGTCGAACAGGGTGGCTTCGGTGCGGAAACGGCCGCCCCGATCGCGCGTCTGATCGCCTCCAAGTGGTTCAACCAGCCGGAGAAGTTCGTCGCCGGCTCCTCCAAGACCTATTGACCGGATGACGCCCGCAAGCACAACAAGCCCGATCGAGGTGCCCGAGGAGGCGCACGGTCACGCTGCTGGCGCGCCCCGCCAGATGCGCCTGCCGTTGGACCCGCTGCTGACGCTCGCCACGATCGGCCTGGGGATCTGCTCGATCCTCACCTTGGGGGTAGCCACGCGCGAATTCGTGCCCGGCAGCCCCCACTACTACGTTGACCGTCAAGCCATCTACCTGATCGTTGGCTTCGTCCTGATGCTGGCGCTTTCGCGCTTGGACTACTCGCGCCTGCGCCATCTCATGTATCCGATCTATGGGGCACTGATCCTGAGCATCCTGGCGGTGCTCGCGCTCGGGCACAAGACGGCCTTGGGCGCCCAGCGAGCGATCGAATTCCCACTCTTCTCCTTCCAGGCATCGGAGATTGGCAAGGTGCTCCTGATCCTCGCCCTGTCGGCCTTCGTCGTCAGCCGCTCAAGGCACTTGCGCGAGCTCGAGACGACCGCCAAGGTCATGTTGGCTGCGCTCGTGCCGGCGATGTTCGTCGTGATCCAGCCCGACTTGGGATCAGGCCTGGTGTACATGGCGATCGCCTTCATGCTGCTGTTCGTCGCCGGTACTTCCTGGCGCCAAATGACAGGTCTGCTCGCTCTCGTCGCCGTAGCGGGAGCTTTCATGCTCGTGGTGGCTCCCGCGGCGGGGGTGCATGTGATCAAGACCTACCAGGTGGAACGTTTGACGGCCTTCCTGCATCCCTCAACCGACTCCAAAAAGCAGGGCTACCAGCAAGAGGAGTCGAAGGTGGCGATAGGCGCTGGCCAGAAGACCGGGCGCGGCGTGAACTCGACGCAGATCAAGGGCAGCTATGTACCTGAGGACGACACCGACTTCATCTTCGCCGCGGTCGGCGAGCAGTACGGCTTCGTCGGAGCGGCGCTTGTCCTGTCCCTCTACGCGCTGCTGATATGGCGCACACTGCGCATACTCGTGATGTCCAAGGACCTGTTCGGCTCGCTGGTTGCGGCCGGGGTTGTGGCTATGCTGATGTTTCAGGTGTTTGTGAACGTGGGGATGTCGGTTGGGATAATGCCCATCACCGGCGTCACGCTACCGCTCATGAGCTACGGCGGATCGTCGGTCATAACGACGCTGCTGGCCATAGGTCTGTTGCAGTCGATCTACGTTCAAGCAAGCGCCTCCCAGGCGATGAAGGGCCGCGTTTACCGCTACTAGAAGATGCACACCGATCCTCCACAACCAGCCCAGGTATTGCCGTCAGTCACATCACTGCGGCGCTCGCCTGCACAGGACTCGGTCAGTACGCGGGCCGCGAGGACTCCGTCCTCGCCCACTACAGCTATCGAAAGACTGGATCAAATTGAGAAAGCAAGTACTTGTCAGCGTCGATCGCGCCGAGACGCGCGTGGCGCTCCTGGAGGCGGCCGGCACCCCCGGCGCCTCACGTCCCGCAGGGCGCTCGCGCAAGCGCTCCAGTGCCCGCCCGGGAGCCGGCTATCGCATAGCTGAGCTATATATCGAGCGCCGCGGAGGGCGCTCGATCGTCGGCAACATCTACAAGGGTAAGGTCGACAACGTTCTGCCCGGCCTGGAGGCTGCGTTTGTCGACATAGGCCTTGAGAAGAACGGATTCCTGCACGTCGATGAGATCGTGCTCCCTGGTGTAGAGGCGCCCAAGCGCGGGCGTGGCGGAGGTCGCAAGATCGCCGAGTTGCTCCAGCCCGGGCAGGAGATCGTCGTTCAGGTCGTCAAGGATCCTTTGAAAACCAAGGGCGCGCGCCTGTCGATGGAGCTGACGATCGCCGGGCGCTACATGGTCTATGCCCCCACCGGCGAGGGTATCGGCGTGTCGCGACGCTTGGAAGACAAAGAGCGAGAGCGCTTGCGCCGCCAGACGGCCAAGCTCGAGATAGGGCAGGGAGGGGCGATCATCAGGACGGCCGCCCACGGCGCCCAGCGCGAGGACTTCGAAAGAGAGCTGCTCTACCTACACAAGCTGCACGAGGTGTTGATGAAGCGCGTGCAGGAAACGCAAGCCCCGGCGATGGTCTTCCAGGAGGCTGACCTGTCCGTTCGTGTCGTCAGGGACATCTTCTCGGAGCATTTCGAGCGGGCGATCGTCGACGACGAGCAACAGCACCGCCGGCTTGTCTCGTTCTTCGCGCGGACCGCCCCCGAGCTAGTCGAGCGAGTCGAGCTGTGGGAGGGCCCTGAGCCGCTGCTTGACGCTTACAAGGTGACCGAGGCGATCGACGGAGTTATGTCCCGGCGGGTGGATCTGCCCAGCGGTGGCTATCTGATGATCGACTATGCCGAGGCCTTGACCGTGATCGACGTCAACTCGGGCAGCTTCATCGGGCGCGGCAAGGGAGCCGGTCTTGAGGAAACGATCACCAAGACGAACCTGGAGGCCGCCGAGGAGGTCGTAAACCAACTGCGCTTGCGCGACATCGGCGGGATCATCGTGATCGACTTCATCGATATGGCACGCGCGCGCAACCGCGACGCGGTCATGAAGACTCTGCGCAAGGCCTTGGACGAGGACCGCACCAAGACCTTCACGGCTGAGATCTCACGCTTGGGACTGGTCGAGATGACCCGCCAGAACGTCACCGAGGGTGTGCGCGAGATCATGAGTCGACCCTGCCCCACCTGCGACGGAGAGGGCGTGATTCGCTCAGAGGAGACGATCGCGATCGAATTCGAGCGCAAGCTACGCGACCTGGTGGTCGAGCACCCCGACGCCGAGGCGTTCTTGGTGCAGATCAATCCACGCGTCAGCACCCAATTCACTGGGCAAGGCTCAAGAGTCCTGCATGCTTTGGAGGCGCAGACGGAGCGCTCATTTCACTTCGAGGGCTCCGAAGGGCTCGCGCTGGACCACTTCGCCGTCACTTTCCAAGGCACTCGCGAGGAGGTTGAAGAACGTGCGCTGCCGTTCCGCGAGGGCGACGAGGTGCTCGTGGACATCGTTGAGCCGCATATGTACGACGTGGACGACGCTGTGGCCAAGCTCGACGGCTACATCATCTCGATCGCGGGCGCCGCGCGCTACGTTGGCGAAAAGCGCATGGTGCGCGTCGACACGGTCGGCCGTACGGCCGCCAGCGCGTTCCTGCTCGACGAGGCGGGTGAGGTCATTCGTCCCGCACCGCGACCGGCGGCGCGTCCTGTCGCAAAACGCTCGCGTAGGCGTAAACCGGCCGAGCGATCTGCTGCGGTCGTGGCGCAGCCTGACGGGGCAGGAGAGGCCGAGGCCCAGGTAGTCGAGGAGGGCCAGACGAGCGTTCCTGAGTCCGAGCGCGAGCCCGTGTCCGAGACCCCGCAGGGCGATCTCGAGGAGGCTGGGGACGAGTCCGAGCAGGATGACCTACAATCAAAGCCTCGGCGCCGCGGCCGCAGAGGCGGACGGCGCCGTTCGGCTGCAAAGGCCCAGGCAACCTCGGAGTAGACATGTACGCGATCGTCAAGACAGGCGGCAAGCAATACCGCGTCGAGCGGGGTCAGACCCTGCTCGTGGAGCGTCTCCCTGCCGAGCAGGGAGCAAGTGTGGCGCTCGAGCCGATTCTCTACCGTTCCGAGGACGCCGTGTTCGACGCGGCGTCGTTGAAGAAGGTCAAGGTCACGGCAAAGATCGTCGCCCACGAGCGCGGCGAGAAGTTGCGCGTGTTCAAGTTCAAGCCCAAGCGCGGCTACAAGCGTCGCACCGGCCACCGCCAGGAGCTCACACGGATCGAGGTCACCGACATCTCGATGGGTGCGGCTGTCAAGCAGGCAGCCCCTAAGAGCGAGGCCAAGCCGGTTGCGGCCAAGTCCACGGCCACGAAGGCGCCCGCCAAGCCCGCCTCGGCTAAGGAGCCGGCGGCGAGCAAACCCGAGGAGACAACAGATGGCTCATAAGAAGGGGCTAGGGTCCAGCCGTAACGGCCGCGACTCCAACGCTCAGCGCCTCGGCGTCAAGACGTTTGCCGGTGAGACCGTCACTGGTGGGGAGATCATCGTGCGCCAGCGCGGCACTCGCTTCAAGCCTGGTACCGGCGTTGGGATCGGCAAGGACGACACGCTTTATGCGCGTGCCGCCGGCACCGTCCAGTTCACGGTCGGTCGTCGTGGGCGCGTTGTGAACGTTCTCTCTGAGAACAGCTGACGCCGGCGCCCGGGCGCGCCGGGCTGCCACTATTGCTGGATGCTTCACGACCGCGCAAGAATCGAAGTCAGGGCCGGCGCTGGCGGCGAGGGGTCAGCCGGCTTTCGGCGCGAAGCTCACGTGCCGCGCGGAGGACCCGATGGAGGCGATGGCGGTCGTGGGGGAGATGTCGTGCTCGTGTGCGACGACTCCTTGCGCGATCTGCAGAGCTTCAGGCGCACCGCCCACTACCGGGCGGGCCGCGGTGGACGAGGCGAAGGATCGCTGCGTCACGGCGCCGACGGCGAGACCTTGATCGTGAGGGTGCCACCGGGCACGCAGGTCGAAGGAGTCGAGGGCGATGTCGAGGGACGGCGCTGGGATCTGCTTATCGCGGGCCAGCGGGCCTTGATCGCCAAGGGCGGTTCCGGCGGGAGGGGAAACAAGCGTTTTGCCACCCCCACACGCCAAGCCCCCCGGTTTGCCGAGCGGGGCCTGACCGGCGAGGAAGGTTGGCTGCAGCTGCAGCTGAAGTTGCTTGCCGACGTCGGCCTTGTTGGTCTGCCCAACGCCGGCAAGTCCTCGTTGCTCGCTCGCCTCACGCGAGCCGCGCCAAAGGTCGCGAGCTACCCCTTCACGACGCTCTCACCGATCCTGGGTGTGCTGGAAGGTGACGAGCGTCAGCTCGTGATCGCCGATATCCCAGGCTTGATCGAAGGTGCCAGCGAAGGGGCCGGGCTCGGTCATGACTTCCTCGCGCATGTCGAGCGGACCAGGTTGCTCGTGCACGTGCTCGACCTCGCGCCAGAGCTGAGCTCTGAGGCAGACGCCGACGCGCCCGCCAACCACGCCACGATCGAGCGTGAGCTGCTGGCCCACGACGAGCGCTTGGCGCGACTGCCGCGCGTACTGGCGCTGTCGAAGGCCGACCTCGTCCCAGCGGAGCGCGTCGCCGAGGCGATCGCGTTCTGGTCGGAGAGGCTCGGCGAGGAGGTGCCTGTGATCGCCACGTCGAGCGCTACCGGCTCGGGCGTACGAGAGTTGGGGGCGGAGCTCTTGCGCAGGGTCCCGGCGCTTGACACCGACTTGGCCAAAGAGACCGAGCCGGTCGCTCCTAACGGAGCCGGAGTCGGCGCAGAGGAGGAGGAATTGGCTGAGCACATGGTTTTCCGCCCAGCCGCCACCAGCGGTTTTGTCGTGGAGCGGGTGGGGGCGAGCGCGTTTGCGATCAAAGGCAGGGGCATCGAGCGTCTACTTGCGCGCTATGACGTCGACAACGAGGACGCGATGGCCTACCTAGAGGGACGCTTGCGCAAGATCGGCGTGCTACGGGCCTTGGAGGCCGAGGGCTTTCAGGCCGGCGACGATTTGGAGATCGCGGGCGTCGCGTTCGAGCTCGATCCCGACGAGCCCGCTTAGCGACAAGCCTGCCTAGCGGCAGCCGCCTAGCGACGAAGGCTCGAGCGACGAAGGCTCGAGGGGACGAAGCCTCAAGCGACGAAGGCTCCGTGGGAGTCCAGATCGCGCGAACCGCCGTGCGGCGCATAAGCTCCAAGGCGTGAAACGCGTGGTCATCAAGCTCGGCTCGAGCATCGTCGCCGACGACAGCGGAGAGCTGCGCGAGGAGGTGTTGCGGCGTATCTGCGATGTCGTCGCCTCTTTGCACGGCGAAGGTAAGGAGGTCGTGATTGTCTCCTCCGGCGCGATCGCGCGTGGGGTTCGCATCATGGGCTTGCCATCGCGCCCGGGCGCTGTGGAGGAGTTGCAGGCCGCAAGTGCGGTCGGGCAGGGCAAGCTCTATCGCGTCTACGACGAGCTTCTACGTGAGCGCGAGTTGCTCTCTGCACAGCTGTTGCTCACCTTCATGGACATGAGCGCGCGCACTCACTACCTCAACGCGCGCCAAACTCTGCGCAAGCTGCTGGACTGGAGAGTGGTGCCGGTCATCAACGAGAACGACACGACCGCTACCGACGAGATCTCCTTCGGCGATAACGACTTCTTGGCCGCGCAGGTGGCGATCCTCGTGTCCGCTGATCTACTTGTCCTGTTGACGGACATCGATGGGCTATACACCGCCGATCCGCGTCTAGATCCAGCGGCGCGTCTTGTGCCCGAGATCACCGACTTCGAGAAGTTCGAGGGGATTGAGGTGGGCCACAGCACCTCGCCGCTGGGCTCAGGTGGAATGCGCTCGAAGGTCGTTGCGGCCGACATGGCGACCGCGGCCGGCATCCGCGCCGTGATCTGCAACGGCGTGCGCGCGGGGGCTTTGGAGGCCGTCTTGGCCGGGCACATGGAGGGCACGAACTTTCCCCCGCGCGCGGCGCGTCACTCCTCCTTCAAGCTGTGGTTGCGCTACGCCAAGCCCAGCCACGGGACCTTGGTCGTGGACGCCGGCGCCGCTCGCGCCCTGCGCGAGGACGGCACCAGTCTGTTGCCGGTCGGCATCATCGACGTGCTCGGCTCCTTCGACGCAGGCGACGCCGTGGAGATCGCCGAGCGTGCCCCCTCCGAGCATGCCGACGCGAGCGGTGCCGGTGCGCCGCTGGGCAAGGGCATTTGCAGCTACTCGGCCGAGGAGTTGCGGCGCGTGATGGGCTTGAAGTCAAAGGCCGTACAAGAGATCTTGCCGCGAGCCACCGAGGAGGCGGTTCACCGCGACTACCTGGTGCTCTCCTGAGCTTGGCCGGGCTGAGGGCGATGGGCGACGGTGCTGGCCCGATGCGCAGGTGGGCCTGTCGTACCCTGTAGAGCGATGGCTGTGACGCTCTCATCGGTGGCAGATGTCTGTGCGCGTGCTCGCGATGCAGCCAGGACGCTCGCCCAGACCGATACCGCCACCAAGAACGCTGCTTTGCGTGCCATCGCCACGGACTTGCGAGCACGCTCGCAAGAGATCTTGGCAGCCAACGAGCTGGATCTCATCGCCGGGCGCGAAGCTGAGATCGGGGCGGCACTGCTCGACCGTCTGGCGCTTGACGAGTCCCGCATCGAGTCGATCGCCTGCGCTGTCGAGGCGATTGCTTCGCTTGGTGACCCGGTCGGCGAGACGATCGACGGTCATCGTCTGCCCAACGGGATGGACGTGCGCAAGGTGCGCGTTCCCTTGGGTGTGATCGCGGTGGTCTACGAGGCACGTCCCAACGTCACGATCGATGCGGCTGCCCTGTGTTTGAAGTCGGGCAACGCGATCGTCCTGCGCGGCTCCTCAAGCGCCGCCAACTCAAACGCGGTGCTCTGCTCGATCGCGGCCGAGGCTGCGGTCAGCGCCGGTCTGCCCGACGGGTCGATCGGTTTGGTAGCCGGCGGCGGGCGTCAAGAGCTGGCGGAACTTGCCACTCAGGACGACTTGATCGATCTCTTGATTCCACGTGGAGGCGAGGGCTTGAAGGCGGCCCTCAAGGATGTGGCCAGCGTGCCCGTTATCTATGCCGCCTCGGGCAACTGTCACGTCTATGTCGACGCTTCGGCCGACATTGAGCAAGCGCTCGCAATCGTGCTGAACGCCAAGACCCAGCGTCCCGGGGTGTGCAACGCCGCCGAGACCTTGCTCGTCCACGAGGCACTCGCCTCGACGTTCCTACCCAAGGCGCTGGCCGAGCTGAGCGCAGCCGGCGTCCAGTTGCGGGTAGACGAGCGCACCGCTCGCGTTGCCGAGCGGGCGGGCGTTCAAGTCCAGGACGCGGTGGCGGAGGACTGGGACACCGAGTATTTGGCGATGACCTTGGCGGTCGCTGTAGTCGACAGCACCGAGCAGGCGATCGAGCACATCGCCCGCCACGGCTCCGGACACTCCGAGGCGATCCTCACCAAAGACACCGCCGACGCCCGCGCATTCCAGCTTGGGGTGGACGCCGCGTGCGTGTACGTGAACGCCTCGACCCGCTTCACCGACGGAGGCGAGTTCGGGATGGGCGCTGAGATTGGCAATTCCACCCAGAAGCTTCACGCGCGCGGCCCGATCGGTCTGCGCGAGCTGTGCACGTTCAAGTACCTCATCGAAGGCGCCGGCCACGTTCGCCCCTGAAGCCGTTGAGGCCATCGGCATCCTTGGCGGGATGTTCAATCCACCTCATCTCGGCCATCTTGCTTTGGCGAGGACAGCCGCGAGCCAGTTGGAGCTCAGGCGAGTGTTGCTGACGCCTGTCTTGGTGCCTCCACACAAGCCGGCCAAGTGGGATCCGGGAGCCGCGCATCGCTTGGCCATGTGTCGTCTTGCTGTCGAGGGGGATCCCCGTTTGGGGGTTTGTACGCTCGAGCTGGAGCGTCCGGGCCCGTCCTACACGGTCGATACCCTGAGAAGCATCCATGAGAGCAATCCAGATGCAGAGCTGACCCTGATCGTCGGCGCCGACATGGCTCGTACGCTTGCCTCTTGGCGCGAGCCGCGTGAGATCCTCGGCTTGGCGCGACTGGCCGTGGCCGAGCGCGAAGGTACGACTCGTGACGAGGTCACAGAAGCCCTTGCCCAGGTGGATGAGTCGGCGAGGATCGCCTTCGTGGACATGGCCCCACTGGACATCTCCTCCTCGCTGGTGCGCCGGCGGTTGACCGCCGGCGAGCCGATCGACGGGCTCGTTGGCGCCGAGGTGGCGGGCTATATAGCCGAGCATGAGCTCTACGGTCGCCAGCCGGCCGCGCGAGCCGGGGGTGGGAGATGAGCTCAGAGGAGTTGCTCGCGGAGATCTGTCGCTACGCCGAGGACAAGAAGGCGGTCGATCTTCTGCAGCTGGATTTGCGCGAGGTGCTCGGCTATACCGACTGGTTCGTGATCTGCTCTGGCAACACCGAGCGCCAAACCAAGGCGATCCATGACGGGATTCTGGAGGGCCTCAAGCACGAGCACGACCTGCTGCCAGGCCGCGTCGAGGGCGTGGCCAGCGCCGACTGGATCTTGATGGACTACCTGGACGTGGTCGTCCACATCTTCACGCCCGCCACGCGCGAGTACTACCGTTTGGAGCAATTGTGGGGAGAGGTCCCTACGCGCAAGGCAGAGGGCGCCGGGAGCGCTTAGGGCGACCGCCCATCCGTCTAATTCCATTGCATTGACTTTCCGGTGGCGCTAGTGTCGGCGCACAGCGTGGCGCAACCGGCGTCGCGCGGGTCATTGAAAGGGAGTTCGGATGCACGCTTCAACCACCCTCACCACCGGCCGGAGAGCGCCCTATGCGCTGCTCGTGGCGGCCGTGACAACGTTCCTGATCACGCTTGTCGGTCTCGGCGCAAGTCAGGCCGCGCGCGCCGACGGCCCGGGCGAAGGCACGCCTTGGGTCGTCACGCTCGGCGACTCCTACATCTCCGGCGAGGCCGGGCGCTGGGCCGGCAACACCAACGAAAGCTCCTCCAAGACAGACGCGCTCGGCGAAACCGCCTATTACGACAACTCCGGCCACACCGCCGAGCTAATCCCCGGCTGTCACCGCTCGCAATCGGCCGAGGCCTATATCGGCGGGGGCGTCAACGGCGAGAACCTGGCCTGCTCGGGCGCCAAGACCTCCTCCTTCACAGAGGAAAGCGACTTCAAGCCTGGCCTTGACTTCTACAACTCAGGCGGCCACGAAGGCCAAGCGTTGATGCTCGAAAAATTCGCCAAAACACACAACGTGAAACTGGTGCCGATCTCGATCGGCGGCAACAACTTCAACTTCGCGAGCATCGTGCAGAGCTGCATCGAGGATTTCCTGTTGACCCCCGAATGGTGGCCGTCCTACTGCAGCGAAGAAAAATCGGTGACCGAAAACTTCACCGAAAGCAATGTGGCCAAACAGCGCACCGCGATTAAGGAAGCGGTCCTGAACGTCGCCAAAGCGATGACCAATGCCGGCTACTCGAGCACCCAGTACACGATCATGATGCAGAACTATCCCTCGCCGATCCCCAATGGGGAAGGCTTCCGCTACTCCCAGAAAGGCTATACACGCCAAGAAGTGGGCGGTTGTGGCTTCTGGAACCATGACGCCACCGAAGCCAACACCACGATGCTGCCCACGATCGACAGCGCGGTCTTCAAAGGGGCAGAAGAAGCGAAACTCTCAAACCTGAAGACGATGAACATCTCATCGGCCTTCAACGGGCGGCGTCTGTGCGAAAAAGGCGTGGGCTTGCTCGAGGAAGAGGGTCTCGCATCTTGGAAATCGAGCGGTGCGGTCAACAAGACCGAGTGGATCAACCAAGTTCGCACGATCACGGGCCTGTTCCCGCCATATGAAATCCAGGAAGACCTGCACCCCAACTACTGGGCCCAGCTTGCTTTGCGCAACTGCTTGACCCAGGCCTATAACGCGGGCACGCCCAAGAGTGGTGCCTGCACCATCTCCGGTGAAGGGCTCAACGCCGCCGGTGAGCCGAACATGACGCTCAAATAGGGCACTGCACTAAACGGTTGGCGCCGCGCTCAACCCACGACCTGAGCTGCATAGTCCAGGTTGAGCGTGGCGTCCGCGCCTTTATCGCGGCCTGAACGTGAGCGGGGGCCGCGTTGCTACAAACGCGCACCCGCGTGCCCCAGACTTGCTCCAACCGTCGAAGGCGCTCGGGCTCGCATGGGGCGAAAATCCAACGGTGGGCACCTTGACCGACACGCTCGAGGCTGGGCACTACCGGCCGCGCACGCCGTTTCGTGACGAGCTGTTTGAGCTTGACGGCACGCCCCGCCCGGCCGCCCAGGCACTCGTGGCCGAGCTTGGGCGACTCGGTCCGCGGGGTCTCGTAGAGGCAGGCCGTCGTCGTGATGCGATCTTCATGCAGCAGGGCATCACTTTCGAGACGAGCGGGGAGAGTGGCGCTTCGCACGAACGACCCTTCCCCCTCGACCTCGTCCCCAGAGTGCTCAGCGGAGAGGAATGGCGCGCCATCAAGCGTGGCCTAGCCCAGCGCATCAGGGCGCTCAACCACTTCGTCGATGACATCTACCACGCGCGCGAGATCGTGCGCGAGGGGCTTGTGCCGTGGCGTCTGGTCGCCGGATGTCCGCACTTCGCGCGAGCCGTGCACGGCATCAGGCCGCCCGGCGGCGTCTATTGCCATGTCGCCGGCTGCGATTTGGTACGCGACAGCGACGGCTCTTGGCGAGTGATCGAGGACAACGTGCGCATCCCCTCAGGGATCTCCTACGTCCTTGAGAACCGTGCGGCGATGGCGCGCCTGGTGCCCGAGTTGTTTGCCTCCTATCGGGTGCGTCCTGTCGACCACTACCCGCAACTGCTCTTGGGCGCGCTGCGCTCTGTGGCTCCCTCCGCCGAGAGTGAGGCGACCGTGGTGGTGTGGACACCGGGGCCGCTCAACTCCGCCTACTTCGAGCACGCTTTTCTGGCGCGCCAGATGGGGGTGGAGCTGGTCGAGGCCTCTGACCTGGTGGTGCGCGACGACGTGCTCTACATGCGCACCACGCGCGGCTTGGAGCGAGTGCACGCCGTCTACCGGCGCATCGACGACGACTTCGTCGATCCGTTGGAGTTCATGCCCGACTCTATGTTGGGCGTGCCCGGACTTGTGCGGGCCTACCGGGCCGGCAGCGTCGCGATCGCCAATGCCTTCGGCACCGGCGTGGCCGACGACAAGGCGATCTACTGCTTCGTACCCGAGATGATCCGCTTCTACTTGGGCGAGGAGCCGATCCTCGAGAACGTGCGCACCTACTTGCTCTCTGACCGCGAAGTGAGAGAGCACGTGCTGGCGCGCTTGGGCGAGCTGGTGATCAAGCCGACCGGCGAGTCAGGCGGCAAAGGGGTGATGATCGGGCCTCATGCCGGGGAGGCCGAGATCGCTCGGATGGATGCTCTGATCAGGGCCCACCCAGAGCGCTGGATCGCCCAGGACGTGGTGTGCCTCTCTACTGTCCCCACCGTCGCCGCGGACGGCAGCTTGCACCCGCGTCATGTCGACCTGCGCCCCTTCGCGGTGTTCGGCGAGCGCATCGACATCGTGCCCGGAGGTCTCACGCGCGTGGCTTTGGAAGAGGGTTCGATGATCGTCAACTCCTCGCGTGGCGGAGGCTCCAAGGACACGTGGGTCTTGGAGGACGGCGACGACGCCGACCGTGCCGGCCCACCGATCGCGGACACCCTGCCGCCCGCATTGCCAGATCTGCGCTACGGCGCCTGGATGGGCCAGCAACAGCAGCAACAACAGGAACAGCCCCAACAGCCAGCGGTGACGGTGCACACGGATGTGAGCGGGCAACCTTGATGCTCGCGCGGATCGCTCACGACCTGTACTGGCTCGGGCGCAACCTGGCGCGCGCCGAGTTCACCGCCCGCGCGGTGGAGGCCGTCTTCCAGGCTGAGGTACAAGGCGCCTCGGACCTGGGATCGAGCGTCAGCTTCGGCTCGCATGGGCTCTTGGCGATGCTCGGAGACGAAGTGGAGCGCGAACGCGCCGACAGCGCCGCTGCGCTCGCCCGGCTCACGCTCGACGCCGATCGTCCCGGTTCGATGCTCGCAAGCGTGGAGCGTGCGCGCGAAGGAGCCCGCACGGTGCGCGACGTGATCAGCGCCGAGATGTGGGAGGCGATCAACACAACCACGCTCAGTTTGCGCGGTGGCGGGCAAGGTGGGTGGGCTCCCGAGCCAAGCGCGCCTGCGGGGCCCTATATGGCGGCCCAGTACGTCAAGCAGCGCACCGCCCTGATTTGGGGCGTCGCCGCGCGCACGATGCTGCGCGACGAAGCCAAGTGCTTTCTCGACGCGGGTGGCACAATCGAGGTATCCGACATGGTCCTGCGTATGCTGCGCATCGCTCTGCCGCCTGGAGAGGATGCGCCCGCCGATGGGCACGCTTTGATCCTGCTGCAGGCGGTCGGCGGTTTTCACGCTTATCTGCGGGCTGTCACCGCTCCTCCAAACGCACAGCCGGTCGCACGTTTTCTGTTGTTCGAGCGCGCCTATCCCGACAGCGTGGCGGCGTGTGCGGACTCGTTGCACGACGCCTTCACAACCGCCGACGCCGGTCCACGCAACTCCAAGCCCGTTTTGCGCGTCAGTCGTCTCGTGGCTGACCTCGACTTCCAGCGTCGCGCCCTACCCGACGGGGCTGAGCTGTCGGGCATCTGTGAGCACACCCAGCAGGAGTTGGCGCGTATCGACGCCGATGTCGCCGAGCGTTATTTTGCGGGCGCCACGGCCGGCCAGGAGAGGCGATAAGTGCACTTCGCGATCCGCTACATGACCGAGTACCACTATGAAGGGCCGGTCTCCGACAATCTCAATGCCCTGCGTGTGCGTCCCGCCACGACCAGCTCTCAGCGCTGCGACGAGTTTCACACTCGTATCGAGCCCGAGGCTCGGGTGAGTAGGCACCTGGACTATTTCGGCACCGAGGTGCTCGAGTTCGGCGTGCCTACCGCCCACGAAAACTTGACGATCGACGTGCGAGCGCGCGTTGTCACCTCCGATCCGCCCGTGCCTCCGCGTGGCTCGTGGGAGAGCGTGGACAGCGACGCCTACATCGACGCCGCCGGCGAGTTCGCGCTGCCGTGGCAGGACCAACCGATGATTGCGGGTCTTGAGGAGATGCAAGCGGGGCTGGCTGGTGTCAGTCCGCTGGTGATGCTCGAACAGTTGTGCGAGCGCATCCCCGAGCGTTTTGAATACCGCCCGGGGGTCACCTACGTCGGATCGAGCGTCGAGGATCTACTCCAGACGAGAGCGGGCGTGTGCCAGGATTTCGTGCATCTCTCGTTGGTGCTCTTGCGCCGCTTTGGGATCGCCGCGCGCTATGTGTCCGGATACCTGTGGGCCGCACCCGAGGATGGCGGCGCGGAGTCCTTGGAGCTGGACACGCATGCTTGGCTTGAGGCACTCCTGCCCGGCACCGACGGCCACGGCGAGCCGATCTGGGTTGGCGCCGACCCCACCAATCGCCAGCTCGCGGGCGAGACCCACGTGAAGATCGGTCACGGTCGCTTCTACGCCGATGTGGCCCCGGTCAAGGGTTTGTATATGGGCGGCGCCGGCGCCGATCTGAAAGCGGCTGTCACGATGTCACGCTTGGACCCGCAAGCCGGTGCTCGCGCCTAGCTCGCTGGGGATGGGCCTGCTCTGAGTGCCCTCGCTGCGTCGCCCACTCCGTTGCTAGTGTTGCTCGCCAGGTGCCCAACTTCGACGAGTGGCAGATCGAATTGCACGGACGCCGTGCGGTCTACCGGATCGCCGGCGAGGGCCCGCCCATGGTGCTCGTCCACGGGATGCTCAACTCTTCCAGCCACTGGCAAGCGGTCGCTATGGACTTGGCCGCCGAACACACGGTCATCGCCCCCGACCTGATCGGCCACGGTGACTCGGCGGCGCCACGCGGGGACTACTCGTTGGGCGCCCACGCGGCGAGTATCCGCGACCTGTTGACCGCTTTGGGTATCGAGCGCGCCACGATCGTCGGCCATTCCCTGGGTGGGGGTGTGGCGATGCAGTTCTTCTACCAGTTCCCCGCCCGGGTAGAGCGCTTGGTGCTCGTCTCAAGCGGTGGTCTTGGGCACGAGGTCAGCCCGATGCTGCGCACCGCAGCGTTGCCCGGTATGTCTGCCGCCCTGTCCTTGGCGGCCCATCCACGCCTGCTTGGCACGTTGTGGGGAACGGGCGCCCGCCTGCGGAGCATGGGTGTGCGCCACGGCGCCTACGTGCAAGCGGTCGCGCGAGCGCTGCGTCCACTGGAGCGCCCGCAGGCGCGCGAGGCCTTTTTGCAGACCCTGCGCGCGGTGATCGACGTGCGCGGCCAGCGCGTCAGTGCCACCGATCGCCTCTATCTATTGGAGTCGATGCCCACGATGATCGTGTGGGGCGAGCGCGATAACACGATTCCGCTGGAGCATGGACGCCACGCGCACGAGGCGATTCCCCACAGCCATTTTCGTACACTGCCGGCAAGCGCTCATTTTCCCCATCTGGAAGACCCCGTGGCCCTGGCCGGCGTCCTGCGCGAGTTCATCGAGCAGACCGAACCGTGTGAGATGGACGACGCCGAGTGGGGTGCGCTGCTCTCCAGACACTCCACGCTCGAGCGTCGGCTCAGTAGTGTTGCGGTCTAGCGATGGCCAGCGTCGAGGCATTAGCGCCGCACACTGAGGACAGACCGCCACTACGTCCGCGCCCAAGCAGTGAGCTGCCAGTCATGCGGGGCTCGGTATTGCTGCGTGCTCTGCGTTTCACTTTTGATCCCGACGGCTTCTTCTGGTCCGCGCACCGTCGCTACGGCGACGTCTTCAAGTTGCGGATCTTGGGGCAGGAGTGGGTCGCGATCGCGCATCCCGATGCGGTCAAGGAAGTCTTCTCGCACGGTCCAGAGGAGCTGAATTCGGGCGAGGCCAACGAGGCGCTCAGTCCGGTGCTTGGCGCCCGCAACCTGCTGCTGCTCGACGGCGAGGAGCACCTGCATCGTCGGCGCATCGTGCTGCCCTCGTTTCACGGGGAGCGCATGCGCGCCTATGAGGAGACGATCCGCGCGAGCTGCCGCCAAGCAGATCGCAGGCTGGCCACCAGGGGAGCCGGTCGCGGCGTTGCCGCGTATGCAAGAGCTCACCTTCGAGGTGATCATGCGCTGTGTGTTCGGCGTGCGCGAAGGCGAGCGCGTGGGGGAGTTGGGCGAGGCCTTGAGGGGCTTGGTCTCCTGGGTCACCGACATGAGGCGGGTCTTGTTCTTCTTCATCGCGGGCCCCGAGCGGCTGAACAGCGTGCCCGCCTTTCGTCGCCAGCAGGCGCGCGTGGACAGGGAGATCCTCGCCGAGATCGCGCGCAGGCGCGCCTTGCCGGATCTCGAGGAGCGAGAGGACATCCTCTCGATGCTCGTCCAGGCCACCGACGAGGAGGGAGAGCACCTGACAAACGCGGAGTTGCGCGACGAACTGCTGACGCTCCTGATCGCCGGGCATGAGACGACCGCCACCCTGCTCTCGTGGGCGATCCACGACCTCGCACGCGATCAGGCCGCCCAGCAGCGCCTGGCTGAAGAGGGGGGTGTTTTCTGCGACGCGGTCGTGGCCGAGGAGTTGCGTCTGCACCCGCCCACGGGCGGGCTGGCGCGGAGGTTGCGCGAGCCGCTGTCGATCGCTGGCTTTGAGCTGCCGGCCGGGACCGACCTGGTTCCCGTGACATTGCTGGTCCACCGTCGCGCCGACATATATGAGGACCCCTGGACGTTCAAGCCGGAGCGCTTTCTTCACATGAGGCCTCCGGCCGGGGGGTGGTTTCCGTTCGGTGGGTCTGTGCGTCGCTGTATCGGCGCCTCATTCGCCCAGTTCGAGGCGAAAATCGTGCTGGAAGAGCTGACCAAAGCGCTCGAGTTGAGCCCGGTCGAGCGCCGGCCGGAGCGCACGAGCCGGCGGGCGATCGTGTTGGTGCCGTCCAGGGGCGCGAAGGTGGTGGCGCGGCGGCGCTGAGATCAGCCTTCGGCCTTCCACTTCACCGAGCAGCCCACGGGCGTCGTTTCCGCCGGGTCTGGCTCGCCCCCGTCGAGCACAGCGTCGAGCGCGGCGCGTAGATAGGCCGCATTCTGGGAGGGGTCTTCGTAGTCGGCGTCGGGGGCACCTCGGTAGCGCAGGACCCCGCCGGCGTTGAGCACGAAAACGTCGGGTGTCGTCTTGGCGTCGTAAGCGCGGGCTACCGCTTGGGTCTCGTCGCACAGATAGGGGACGCCCTCGGGCCGCGGGGCCCGAATTTGCGGGGTCGTCCTGCTTGGCTTGGGCGGCGAGCAGCGCCTCGCGCACATCGGCCGGGTCAGGCGTCGCGGAGATGCGCCCGTCACGACGATGGTAGACGCGGCAATTCAGGCTGTAGGGCTCGCCCTCGGCCGGCTTGATGTCGTGTCCGTCGATCCGGATCGTGGGCGAGCCGACGAAGCGCTCGCGCTCGGCGTCGGCCTCGTCGCGGATCTCGCTTACGAGTACGGTGCTCTGGTCGAGTCCCAACTCACCCATCGCCTCGCGCAAGTCGGCAAGCGCCTTGGGATGGGAAGGACATCCCGCCCAGAAGAACAACTCGATCGTCATGACCCCACCTTAGGACCCAAACGGTGATGTCGCAATACCGCCAGACTTTCGCCTCGAGGTAGGTCAGACTGGAAGGCGTGATCGAGGACTTCGAGCTTTGCTATCAAGCCGCCAGCTCACGTGACCCCCGCTTTGATGGGTGGTTCTTCACGGCTGTCACCTCGACTGGCATTTATTGCCGGCCGAGCTGTCCTGCCATGACGCCCAAGCGTGAGCATGTGCGCTTCTACCCGTCGGCCGCCGCGGCCCAGCAGGCCGGCTTCAGGGCGTGCAAGCGCTGCCGTCCGGACGCCGCGCCCGGCTCCCCGGAGTGGGACGGGCGCGCCGACGTAGTGGCCAGGGCGATGCGGCTGATCGGCGACGGCGTCGTTGACCGCGAGGGCGTGCCAGGCTTGGCGGCGCGGGTGGGCTACAGCGTGCGCCAGCTACAACGCATGTTGCTGGCCGAGGTGGGTGCCGGGCCGGTCGCGATAGCGCGAGCTCAGCGAGCCCAGACTGCGCGAGTGTTGATCGAGACGACCGCGCTGACGATGACCGAAGTCGCCTTCGCGGCGGGTTTCTCCAGCGTGAGGCAGTTCAACGAGACGGTCAAGTCCGTGTTCGCCACCGCGCCTTCTGAGCTGCGCAAACGTGCTCGTCCCCGCGGCGCCGCTAGCGCCGCCACACGCTCGCATGGAGAGCGTGGCCAGGGAGAGTTCGCGCCCGACCCGACCCTGGGCGCTTCCGCCGGTGTGGGAGCCTCGGGCGCGATTCTGCTGCGACTCCCCTTTCGCAGACCACTGTGCCCGGACAACCTGTTTGGCCATCTTGCCGCCACAGCAGTGCTAGGCGTGGAGGACGTCGTGGGGGACACATACAGGCGCACATTGCGCTTGGCGCATGGACCGGGGATCGTCGAACTGACGCCCGGCGCCGATCACGTTGCGTGCCGCATGACGCTCTCCGATCTGCGCGACCTCACGACGGCAATCGCGCGTTGTCGCTGGCTGCTTGACCTCGATGCCGATCCGCAGGCCATCGATGAGCTGCTCAGCGCGGATCCGGACTTCGCGGCGAGCGTCGCCGTGGCCCCGGGGCGTCGAGTACCGCGCTGTGTCGATGGCGCAGAGATGGCGGTGCGGGCGGTACTCGGCCAGCAGGTTTCGACCGCGGCGGCTCGCACACACGCCGCCCGCATCGTGGACCAATGCGGCGAGCCGCTTGAGGATCCGCGCGGTGGGCTGACTCATCTCTTCCCCGAGCCGCAAGCGCTCGGCGAGGTGCGCTTGGCGATGCCGGCCGCGCGTACGCGCACACTGCGTGCGCTTGTGGACGCGCTGTCTCACGGGCGCCTGTCGCTCGATCCCGGTTGCGACCGTGCCGAGGCGCTCTCGATCCTCTCGGACTTGCCGGGCTTCGGTCCGTGGACAACCCAGGTGATCGCGATGAGGGCGCTCGGCGACCCCGATGCGTTTCCCGTCACCGACCTCGGCGTGCGCCGCGCCGCGGAAGCTTTGGGTTTGCCCTCCGCGCCCGTGGCGCTCACCGCGCACGCCGAGCGCTGGCGACCTTGGCGGGCCTACGCGGTGCAGTACCTGTGGTCGGTTACGCCGCACCCGATTAACCGCTGGCCTTCGTCCACCGATACAACCCACCCACTCAAGGAGGCAGCATGACAGCGACCATCGCATCGCCCTCGACTATCTTCGCCACGATCGACAGTCCAATCGGCGTATTGACGCTGACATCCGAGGATGGTTCGCTCACCGGCATCCAGATGCATGAGCAGCGCCACCTCAAAGAGGTCCCGGCCGGCTACCGTCGTGACGATCCGGGACTTGCGTACGCGGCGGAGCAGTTGAATGCCTACTTCGCCGGCGAGCTGCAATATTTCGATTTGCCGACCACGATGCATGGAACGGAGTTCCAGCGCCGCGTGTGGACGGCCCTGTGCGAGATCCCCTACGGGGAGACGATCAGCTACGGCGAGCTGGCGCGCTGGGTTGGTAACCCCAAAGCCTCACGCGCTGTTGGTCTGGCCAACGGGCGCAATCCGGTCGCGATCGTGGTGCCCTGTCACCGGGTGATCGGCGCCGACGGCTCGCTCACCGGGTATGGGGGAGGGCTTGAGCGCAAGGTGTGGTTGCTCGAGCACGAGGCGTCCAATCGGCCTGGGGGCCAGGGACGTCTGGAGATGGGGTGAAGATCCTCTGGTCCTGGCGCGACGGACTGCTTCTCTAGAGCCCGAGTTCGCGCAGCGCGACCCGAGCCGCGCCCACGCCGCACATTCCATGTACACCCCCACCGGGTGGCGTCGAGGAGGAGCACAGGTAGACGCCTGACAGCGGCGTTCTGTAGGGCTGCAAACTGGCCGTCGGCCTGAAGATCGTCTGTCGCAAGGTGGCCGCGCCCGAGTTGATGTCGCCGCCCACGTAGTTTGGGTTGTGGCGCTCGGTGTCGATCGCGTTGACGTAGTGACGCGCGAGCACCAGATCGCGAAAGCCGGGGGCGAAACGCTCGATCTGGGCTTCGATACGATCGCTCATGTCGACGGTCGAGCCGCTCGGTACATGACAGTAGGCATAGAAGGTGTGCTTGCCTTGGGGGGCTCGCGTGGGGTCGACCACGCCGGGCTGTACCGCGATGCAGAAGGGGCGCTCGGAGTGGCGCCCGGCGGCGACGTCGGCCTCGCTGCGCGCGATCTCCTCGAAGCTTCCGCCGATGTGCAGCGTGGGCGTCTCCCTGCACTCCTCAGCCTGCCAAGGCACCGGTCCAGCAAGCGCCCAGTCCATCTTGAAGACGCCTGGTCCGTAGCGGTAGCGACGCATCGCCTTCTCATAGCGATCTGGAAGTCCTGTGCCCGCGAGATCGAGTAGTTGGCGGGGCGTGACATCGAGCAACTTGACTCTCGTGGGTGGCAGCTCGTCGAGGCTCTCGACGAAGCGGCCGGTGTGTATCTGCCCGCCGGCCGCTTCGATCTCGCCCACCAAGGCCTCGGCAACGCGCGAGCTTCCTCCCTCGACCACCGGCCAGCCGACGGCGTGGGCCAGCATCCCCAACAAGAGGGCGAAAGCGCCCGTGCCTGGGGCGTCAAGCGGTCGCATCGAATGAGCGCCCAAGCCCGCCAGCAGGGCCTTTGCCTGCTCGCTTTGAAAGCGGCGAGCCAATTGCGAGACCGGCCAAAGTCCGCGCAAGCCAAAGCGCGCCATCGCGAACGGGTGAGCCGGAGGGGAGAGCAGCGGCGCGAGCACGCTCGGCATGATCTTGGCGGTGTCGCGTACCGGACCGTCAAACAGACGCCGGTATGCAGTCGCATCTGCCCCGAGCGCCGCCGCGGTGTCGGCGACCGAGGCTGTCACGATGACCGCTCGCCCACCGTCGAGCGGATGGGCGAAGGCGATCCGCGGTGTCTTCAGCACCACCTCCCGCAGAGGCGTCTGAGTGAAGAAGGGCGAGGCCGCGAGCAAGGGGTGGACGGTTGAGCAAACGTCGTGCTTGAAGCCGGGCAGCGTCAATTCCTCGGTGCGGCAACCTCCACCGGGAGCATTGGATCCCTCGTAGAGGTGTACCGCAAGGCCCTTGCGCGCGAATGTCACCGCGGCCGCCAACCCGTTAGGGCCAGAGCCGAGGACGATCGCATCGGGTGCGCTCTTGCTCGCGCTCATTGACTACTTCTGGATCGTTGCCTGTGAGTGGAGCCCGGCTGTGCGCTCACAGTCGCAGTATCGCGTCCTGTTCGGCCAATATCACCTCGGGGGTGTTCTCATAGCGGCGTGCCAGCTCGTCCAAAGCCTTATCGGTGCGGTCCGGACGGTGATGGAACAGAACCACCGTACGGGTCCCGGCGCGACTGCCTAGCTTGACCGCGTAGTCACAGAGGGCGTGTCCGAAGCGTCCTTCATTGGCGAGCTCCTCGGGCGTGAGCAACTGCGCGTCGTGGGCAAGTGCGTCGGCGTCTGCCGCGAGTTCCAGCGCGGCCTCGTGATACTCGCCGCAGCCATCAGGTCCTGCCCCGAGCGAGGTGGGACAGTGGTCGGGCATGTAGGTGAAAGTCGCATGACCGTCGCTCACGCGGTAGCCAAACGTGCGTCCGCCCTTGTGAGGGATCTCGCGCGAGAGCACCTCAAAACCCTCACACTGCCATGTGCCGGAGGTAGCGTTCGCGAATGTCCATGCTCCTCGCAACTGGCCTGGGGTCATCGGAAAATGTGGCGGTGACATCGCCCGTTCGAGCACCGCCTCGGCCGTGGAGCCGTCCTCCTGGGCGGGCAGCATCAGCCTTACCCGCGCATGCTCGTGGTCGCCGGCTGAGAAGAAAGGCAGCCCCTGCACGTGATCCCAATGCAGGTGGCTGAGGAGAATTGTTCCCTCGAACGGCCGCGCGCCGAGAAGCGCGGTGACGCTTCTGATTCCGGTGCCCGCGTCGAGGATCAGTGTGGGCACGTCATGGTCGTCGTGGGCGATCGCGATACACGAGGTATGTCCGCCATAGCGCAGGAAGTCGGCTCCCGGCGCCGGGGTAGAGCCCCGCACTCCGCACAGGTGCACCCTCACGAGACGCTAGTCCCGCGCGGGCTGCGTGGGACTATCCATCGTGCCGCTGCCGCATAGCGGCGGGAGCTTACCAGCGTGACGAACGTCCCAGCCAAGATTCTGTGCAGACATCAGCAATGCTGCGCAGGGGTCGAGACAACCATGTCCGCCGGCACGACCGGCGAGCGTGACCCGAACAACCGGGCAAAGGTCAGGAGTCCTGATGTTCGTACGAGCCGCCGCGCTTTCCGTTGCCATGTCTGTCGGGATGCTCGCATGGGCAGCGTCGGCCTACGCCGACCCAGTGCCCACCCCTCAGCCCGCGCAACTGGGTCTGGTCTCCGCTCCCGCGCAGTTGCAGTTCGGCGAAGTCGCAATCCACTTCGGCGGCAGTACACAGCAGAGCGTCACGTTCTCCAATGAATCGCTCTCGGCGGTGAGCCTGGCGCCGGCCAAAATCGACGGCGATAACTCCTCCGATTTCCAGGTCGTCTATGACGAATGCGCCAATCAGACGGTATGGCCGGGCGGAGGATGCAGGGTTGAAGTGCGCTTCCAGCCGCAAGGGCTCGGCGAAGCCGTCGCAACGCTGAGCGTCGAATCGCTCGGTGGGGAAGGCATGATCGAAGTTCCCCTCCTGGGCGCTGGGATCACAGGCACGCTCTCCGCCAGTCCCAACCCGGCGGGGTTCTCGGCGATCCCATATACGCGCGGTGAACGCGAAGAAAGCCAGAGCGAGGATCAACAGATCGACGTCGAAGCGCACGAAGCCGGCGTGCAGATCGAATCGCTCAGCATCACCGGGCCCGATGCGGAGCTCGTTCTCGGTGCAATATGGCGACTGCGAAAACGATCAGCTTGGAGCGAACAACTGGTGCGACGAGGATGTCCGCTTTCAGCCCGTCTCGCCCGGACCCAAGCACGCACAGCTCATCATCAAGAGCGATGCTTCGGGCGGCACGATGGCTGTACCGCTGGAAGGCGAAGGTCTGTTCGGCCCCAACGTGGAGCTCAGCTCCAGCGAATCGCAGCTAGGGGAAGTGCCACTTGGCACGGCGGCCTCGCACACGTTCACCGTCACCGACAGCGGTGACTACCCCCTGTTCATTCAGCAGTCGTTTCTCGTGTCGGGCACGCCCAAGATGTTCCCGCTCCTGTCCAACACCTGCGCCTCGAAGATCGTCATGCCCGGTGCGTCCTGCGAGTTCACGGTCGGCTTCGAACCGGCCACGCCAGGCGAGAAGGACGCTTCACTGATCTTCATCACGAATGCCACCCCACAGATCAACGTGCTGGGTGTCAACGGTATAGGAGTGGCTCCCGCGCTTCTACCACTTGAAGCCCTCGAACCAGGGGCGTCCTCGCTCTCCTCCCAGCGCCAGCCCAAACGCCTTGGCGCTGCGCCCAAACACCTGTTGGCGTTCACACAACCATCTCGTCTAGACAGCTCGATTGGCGGGGAGATCGTCAACACCGGCATCGATGCGCAATGCCCGGCACGCATAGTGAGCTGCCAAACCGAGAGCGTCATCACAGCTCGTGGCCCGCGCGGCCGGTCCAAGTCGACGACGCAAGACGTTGGCCGCATCGCCGTACTACTCGGGTCTCGCGTGGCGAGTTTGCGGGCGGGCGAACACGTCGATGTGAGCATTCCCCTGACTCGTAGTGCGGTTGCGCTGCTCAAGCGAGACGGACATTTGAGGGCGACGATCGTCATGGTGATCCGATCGGGTGGACGGATCATCGCCGAGCGGGCTCGCACGATCACGCTAACGGCCTGAGACGCACCGTCTAGCATCGTTGCTACGGCAGCCGATGAGCTTGAATTTCGCGATTTCACAGCACTTCCTCGACGACCGCGGACAGCGGGCCGGTTTCATCTTGCTCGGCTCCTTCCTTGCGTCGTTCCTGTTCATCCGTACGAGCGCCCGTCTAATCCGCAACCCCAAAATCAGTTGGTGGCCCGGCAGCGTGACCACAAAAGGGGGCCTGCACCTGCACCATCTGGTGTGGGGGATCGTGCTCATCTTGGTCTCCGGTTTTCTGAACTTCGTACTGCGTCCAGGTAGTCCAGGGGTCGAGATCTTCGCGGCCATGTTCGGGATCGGCGCGGGTCTGACCTTGGACGAGTTCGCGCTTTGGATCCACCTCGAAGACGTCTACTGGTCCCAGGAGGGACGTGTCTCGATCGACGCGGTCGTCGTGGCAACGCTCCTGGGGGGTCTGATCGTGCTGGGCATAGCGCCGTTTGACCTGTCCAATCGTACGACCCCGATCGAGTCGCTGGTGTTGGTGATCGTGATCGATCTCATCTTCTCTTCTTTGGCGATCCTCAAGGGGAAGCCGATGCTGGGCCTATTGGGAGTGTTCGTGCCCGTCTTCTCAATCGTTGGCGCGGTACGCCTGGCCGCTCCGTCCTCACCTTGGGCGCGGCGGCGCTATCCGCCCGAGGGGCACCGCATGACGCGCTCGCGGGCGCGCTACAAGCGTGTGCGTGAGCGCAGGCGCAGGCTCATGAATGCGATCGGCGGTGCGCCGAGTCAGACGGTCGAGGAAGAGTCCTAGGACAGACTGGTTCCGGTCAAAGGGCCTGTCTTGGGCCACGACTCGACACTCGAGAGTCATGGAAGCAGGCGCGGCTCAGGCGAGCTGACCGTACTGCGATTCGGCTGTGGGGCGCTCGAACAGGGCGCGCAAGGTCCAGTTGACGATGCTGATGATGATCGACGCGAGCACCGCCCACCAGAAGGTCGCGATCGTGAATTGGGGTACGATCCAGTGGGTCAGGTAGAGCATCAGCACGTTGAGCAGGAAGTAGAAGATCCCGAGCGTCACGATGATGAATGGGATCGAGAGGATCGCCAAGACGGGCTTCAAAAAGAAGTTGACCACCGTGAAGACGAAGCCGGCGATCAACAGCGCCCACCACTCGCTGCCGTAGCTCAAGCCGGATAGCAGCCAGGTCGCCACGAACAGCGCCACGGTGTTGAACGCCCACGTGATCGAAAGTCGCCGAAGCATCGTTCTATAGCTTAGGTGAGATGCTCACGGAGGAAGGGCGCAGGCCGCCACGGGCGCAGGGACGCGTGACCTTGGAGAGAGCACGATAAAAGGAAAGCAGCCACGAATAGTCAAGCGGCAAGAATAGGGGGTTGGCGACTGCGATCATTTCGTCATGTCGGCGAGGCGGGGGTTCCAGATGACCTCCCACAAATGTCCATCCGGGTCGCGAAAGTAACCGGAGTAGATCCCCCACGGACGTTCGTGCGCCTGATCAGTAAGCGTGGCGCCTGCTGCTTGGGCTTGGGCAAGCACGGCGTCGACATCCGTCGCGCTTGCGACCGCGTGTCCGATACTGAACTCGCCGGTCTTCGGCGGTCCGAGCGGGACATTGGCGTCCTTGGCAAGCTCCGATCGGGGGTAAAGGGACAGCAACAGTCCGTCTCGTAGCTTGAAGAGTGTCGTAGCTCCGGCTGGATTGACCTCGTCGCCAACGAATTCCTCGCCGATCACCCCGCTCGATTCCAGCCCCAAGCCGTTTTCGTAAAAGGCAAGCGCTCGCTCCAGGTCGGCGACCGCGAGCGTGATGATGTCGATGTGAGGTTCCATCTCCTACAAAGCGATCGCAGGTGGTCGCTTGACGACGCACCGTAGCGCAGAGAGGCTCAGAACTGCTTGAGCATTGCGCCTGGCAATTTGCTGGCGCCGATCGGCTGAGTCGCCCTGCAGTTGGTTGCGCAGAAGGTTCCTATAGTGGGCTCAGTTGTGTGCTCAACAAAGGAGCCTGCTATGGACGTCGAGATCTGGTCTGACATTGCATGCCCGTGGTGCTACATCGGTAAGCGTCGTTTCGAAGCCGCTCTCGAGCGGTTCGAGCACCGCGATGACGTCAATGTGACTTGGCGTAGCTTCGAGCTCGACCCCGACGCGCCGCACGAGCGCACGGGCGATCGCGCAGAGCGTGTGGCGCAGAAGTACGGAATGACCGTCGAGCAGGCACGTGAAGCCGAGCAGCGGCTGACGGGCGTGGGGGAGGGGGAGGGCCTTACTTTCCGCTTCGACATCGCTCGTAGCGGTACGACTTTCGACGCCCACCGACTGGTGCATCTGGCCGAGACGCATGGCTTGCAGGATGCGATGAAGGAGCGACTGCTGCAGGGGTACTTTACGGAAGGCGAGCTGATGTCAGATCACGACATGCTCGTGCGGATGGCCCTCGAAGTGGGGATCGAGGAGCAGGAGGTTCGCGAGCTTCTCGCCGGCGATCGTTACGCCGATGAGGTTCGCGCCGATGAGCGCACCGCCGGCGAGCTTGGGATCAGCGCCGTGCCGACTTTCGTTGTCGACCGCAAGCTTGGTGCGTCCGGCGCGCAACCGCCGGACGCGCTGCTGGATCTGCTGCGCCAGGGATGGGTCAAGCGCAGCCCCGCATCGGCACTCGCATAGGATGGGCTCCATGGCGATTTTCGAGAACCTCAGCGGGCTGGACGGCGCTCCCTTGGACGAGAGTGCGCTGCAGGGACGCACGGTGTTGGTGGTGAACGTCGCCTCGCGCTGCGGACTGACACCCCAGTACACGGGCCTGGAGCAGCTGCAGGAGAGCTATGGCGAGCGCGGCTTCACGGTGCTTGGCGTGCCGTGCAACCAGTTCGGCGAACAGGAGCCTGGCAGCGCGGATGAGATCAAGACGTTCTGCTCGACCACCTACGGCGTGAGCTTCCCGATGACGGAGAAGCTCGAAGTCAACGGGCCCGCCCGCCATCCGCTCTACAGCACCTTGACCTCCCTCGCTGACGAGGCGGGCGAGGCGGGTGACGTGCAATGGAACTTCGAGAAGTTTCTCGTATCCGCCGACGGAAGGCCAGTGGCGCGCTTTCGCCCGACGGCGGAGCCGGAGTCCCAGGCGCTGATCGACGCGATCGAGTCGGAGCTCCCCTCCTGATGGCCTCCACACCTGCTTTGAGCGCGCCGTTGGCTGACGCTCCTTTCGTGCACACGACGATCGAGCGTCGGGAACTGGGTGAGCGTGATGTGGCGATCGACGTGAAGTACTGCGGTATCTGTCACAGCGACATCCACCAGGTCAAGGACGAGTGGGGCGGCTCGATCTATCCGATGGTGCCCGGCCACGAGATCGCGGGCATGGTCACGGCTGTCGGCGGCGCGGTGGAGAAGCTGTCCGTCGGCGACCGCGTAGGTGTCGGCTGTCTGGTGGACTCGTGCGAGGAGTGCGAGTACTGCAAAGCGGGCGAGGAGCAGTTCTGCACTAAGGGCGCCATTTTGACGTACAACGGCCGCGACTACGACGGCGAGCCGACCTATGGCGGCTACAGCCAGCGGATCGTGGTGAAGGATCGCTTCGTGGTCCGCATCCCGGACAGCATTGAGTTGGAATACGCAGCTCCGCTCCTGTGTGCCGGGATAACGACGTATGTGCCGCTGAAGCACTGGCACGTGGGCGATGGGACGAGGGTGGCGGTGATCGGCATGGGTGGCCTGGGACACGTGGGCGTGCAGCTCGCGGCGGCGATGGGCGCCGATGTGACGGTGCTGAGTCAGACGCTAAGCAAGAAGGACGACGGTCTGCGCTTCGGTGCAAAGCATTACTACGCGACATCTGATCGCGCCACGTTCAAGGAGCTGGCATCTAGCTTCGACATGATCTTGAACACGGTCTCTGCGAACCTGGACGTGGACGCGTACTTGCGCCTGCTGCGCGTGGACGGCACGCTGGTGAATGTGGGCGCGCCCTCGGCGCCGGACAAGTTTCGAGCCTTCTCGCTGATCGGCGCCAGGCGCAGCCTTGCGGGCTCGTCGATCGGCGGCCTGCCAGACACCCAGGAGATGCTTGACTTCTGCGCCGAGCACGACGTCAAGCCGGCGATCGAGTTGATCAGCGCGAACGAGGTGGGTGACGCGTACGACCGCGTGTTGCGCAGCGACGTGCGCTACCGCTTCGTGATCGACGCCGCGACCATCGGCTAGCGGAGCCTGAGGGCTTCCCTTGCGCCGGGCGCGGAAGCTAATGAGGGAGCCAATCGAAGTTAACGCGGACAGGCGCGTTCTAGCCCGGCATCGCCCCTGGCTCCGAGTAGATCCACGCAAGCGCGCCACGCCGTCTCTGATAGGCAGTTACGCATGCGCTTGAACAGCGTGAACAATTCCGCGCCGTGTTCTGAGAGCAGAGTGTGATTGTGGGCGAGAGCGTCGAGCTCATTCGCTGCTGTGATCTCCAGGAAGGCCCGGACCTCGCGCTGTGATGGGGTGTGTACGCGACCTGTGAAACGGTCGCGGAAGGCCACTGGTCCGTCGCCCGCGAGCAGCGGGTAAGTCGCAGCTCGATCGCAGCTGCAGTACAGATAGACGAGCCCCTCCGCCGTCGGACCGATCAGCTCTACCAGCGTTTGCCGATCGGTGACGTCGACCATTGCATGATCGAAGCCGTCGGTTCCGTAGCAGGCATGGCACAAACCGGCCATCTGGATGGTTTCGTCCGCGCCCCAGTCCGACAACAGCATTGAGACGCGGCATAGGTGCTCATACAGGGTGCCTCCCGGGTGGGCCAAGCGCTCCGCCTCACGTGAGCTCAAAAACGTACCTACGCGCTCTCGATCGACCGTAGTCATCGTGCGATGTCGCTGGTCAGCGTTGGGGATATATGTGGCGCATACGTATCAAGCCAGGCGCGGATTGCCGCAGTGAATGCGTCGTTGTTGTCGCCGGCGACCATGTGACCCGCGTGTGGGACATCGGTCATAGTGGCGGTCGGTGCGAGCTCGATGAAGTCGCGCGCAATGCTGGCGCTGAGCACCTCACTGTCAGCACCGCGGACGAGCAGGCAGGGTTGGCGTAGCCGTAGGGCGGCGTTCGTCAGGCGCTCAGAGAGCTGCGCTTGATTTTGGATGAGTGGGCGGGCCCAGGTCAAGATCTCTGGGTCCCAGCGCCAGATCCAGCGTCCGTCGTCGTTGCGTCGGAGGTTGTGGCGCAGACCGTTCGTATCGCTGGGGCGGGCGCGGTGAGGAAGATAGGCGGCGACCGCGTCGGCGGCGTCGGACAGAGTGGCAAAGCCATCCGGATGTTCATCCATAAAACTCACAATCCGTCCCCCGCCGCGTGATTGGAAACGATGAGCAACGTCTACAAGGACCAATCCAGCCGCGGGCGCTGTGGGTGACTCCGTGAGTGCCAGCAGGGCGGCGATACCGCCCAGCGAGGCTCCGATCACGATCGGATCGCCCGCGATCGAAGAGGTCAAAGCGCGCACGTCGGCGGCGAAGTCCTCGAGCGCGTATGCCGGGGGTCTCGGTTGGGTGCTCTCGCCGTGTCCGCGCAGATCGACTGTGATCACCCGCCAACCAGCGTCTGCGAGGTTCGTGGCGGTGGCATGCCACGCGTGTCGCGTCTGTCCACCACCGTGCAGCAGGAGCACGGCAGGAGCATCGGGGTCCCCGAAGGTGTCCGCGGCAAGGTAGACGCCCGGCGCCACGTCGAACAGGACAGCGGCTCGCGTCACCGTGACCCACCCCCCCTTTTACGTGCCAGCGGCGCGGACAGCTCCGTAGCCCAGTCCTCGCTTGCGCCCGCGGCGAACACCACGTCGACCGCGAAGCGCACCCGTCTGCGAAACGTCGTATCGGAGATCTGACCCGCTGCCCACTGACGCAACGCGCCACCACATGCCGTCGCGATGTGCCCGACGAGCGCCTCGACGTGAAGTTCGGGTCTGAGCATGCCGCTCGCCTGCCCGCGGCGCAACGCGGCCCGCAATCGCGGGACCGGGTTCTCCTGAAGCAGCGGGCCGCTGCGCTCCCAGCTATTGACGAGATGCCTGAAGACGGCTGCGTCGGCGATGAACAACTCGGCCGTATCACTGACGATCCTGCGCGCCTGCTCTCGCGGATCCTCCTCGGCAGCGAAAGCAAGACAGGTATCGAGTTCGCCAAGCAGCTCCTCGCACAATGCCGCCCACTGCTGCTCTCGCGGTCCGACGAGATTGAAGACGGTCGCTGGGGACAAGTCTGCCAGCTCGGCGATGCGCTCAACCGTCGGTGTCTCGTCTGGGCGCTCACGCAGTAGTTCGCGGATAGCCGTGAGAATGCGTTCACGACGTTGCTGCTTGTGACGCTCGCGCAGACCTGTCGCTGGGGCTGGACCCGACATCCGACCATAAGTTTAGATCAGGCTCTAAATCTAGTCAAGTCTATAAATATGGGCCTTTGCTCGTGTCGGGCTGTGGGTTTACGCCGCGTCGGCAATTAGCAGTCGTGCGCCGAGGTCGATGCTCTCCAGATCGAGCAACTCGGTGTTGCGCGCTGCCCAAGCACCACTATCGAGGTCTTCGGCGAGCGACGTTACGGCTCGCCGCTCGGCCTGCTCGCCGACTCGAGCCCACACCGAGCAACCGCGACGAACGGGCTCGCGCAGATAGGCCGCCGGTCGGCGCCAGTATGCGTGAAAGAAACCGTCGATCACGTCGAAAGGGATCGAGACGGGCTCCATGCGTGCGTCGATCGCCGCAGCGCGCTTGCGGAGGGTGGGACCGCCCGTAGTTAGGTCGTGATACTCGGGGAGGTAATCACGGACGAGCCAGAAGCGTTCGATCTCAGCGTCGTCCCATTGAAAGATGACTACTCGCCGAGCGACGCGGCGCATCTCGCGTAGCCCGGCGATCGGGTCGGGCCAGTGGTGGTCGGAGAGCACGGCTAGTGCAGCGTCGAAGGATTGGTCAGGGAACGGCAGAGCTTCCGCGCAAGCGTCGATGCAGGGCGCCGCTTCAGGTGGGCGCTGGGAGCGCATAACGTGGGAGGGCTCAACTGCGAGAACGTCACGGTCAGGAGGCTCGTAGGAGCCGGTGCCGGCGCCGACGTTCAGCACAGTACGAGCATCGCCGAGCGCGGAGAAGATGCGTGCGGCGATCCGCGGCTCGGTGCGGCGGGCATGGGCGTACCCGAGACCAATCTGCTCGTATGAAGCATCGTTTGGCAAGGGCTCAGATGGCATACGGGTCGCCGGATGTCCGGGGCTCGTGTGTATCGGCGCGAATGGAGCTAGTCGGGCTCGAACCGACGACCTTCTGGCTGCCAGCCAGACGCTCTTCCAACTGAGCTATAGCCCCGAGTCTGCGATCAATCCTATAACGCCTGACCGCTAGGAGTCGAGTCTCAATCCCGGGGCATGAACTCCGGCACGTCCAGATCGTCGTCGGGTTCGTTCCGGGTGGAGCGACGCAGGCGGGGGAGGGGGGACTCTCGGTGTGGGCTCCCAGCCGATCCGCCCGGCACCGCCTGGTCCAGGCGCGCCGTCATGCTGCCATGGGTCAGGCGCACGTCGCGCAGCAGGCGCTCGGCGTTGGTGCGCATTGAGGCTGACAGGTCGCGCAGGTTCTGGGAGACCTCGGCGCCGTCGCGCATCACGTCGCGTGCCGCTTCGTGGGCGTCGCCGACGATCGCCCGGGCCTCCTCGCGGGCCCGAGCGCGAAACTCGTTAGCCTTCTCCTGTGCCTCAGCGCGCTGGATAGCGAACTGCCTATCGCTCTCAGCCAGCTTCTCTGAGACCTGCTTCTCGGCGTCCGCCAGCAGCGCTGTCCGCTCCTCATGGACCGCGGCCGTAACTGTTTCGGCTTCCCGTTGGGCCTCCTCAAGCACGCGACCAGCCTCGTTTCGTGCGGAACTCAACTCCAAGTCCGCCTGAGCGCGAGCCTCTGCAAGCGAGGACTCTGCTCGTGTGTGGGTATCGGCGAGTATCTGCTTGGCCTCTTCACGGCCGTGCGCGATCGCGCTCTCCCCATCTTCACGGGCCTTTGCCACCATGTTCTCGGCTAGCTCGTGCGCCTCCGCGCGCGCGCGCTCGGCCTCGCGCATGCGCTCGTCCGCGTCGGCATGGATCGCGCCTACCGCCGCGACCGCGTCGTTACGGGCCTGCTCGGCTTGCGCACGCGCCTGGGCCAAGATCTCCGCGGCCTCCTCCTCGGCTGCCTCCACCCGGTGATCGGCGGCCCGGTCGGCCTCCGCGATTCGCTCCGCCGCGCGCTCCTCGGCGCGCTCTCGTAGCTGACGTGCCGCCCGCTCGGCGGCGTCGACAATTCCCTTGACCCGCTCGCTTGTCTCGCCCACCTCCACGATCCGAATGGTACGGGCTTCCCCTGGCGCCATCCGTTCCGCGCCCGCGTATCCTCACCCGCTTGCCGATCTCACACAGAGCTTCCAACCTCTTCGTTCCCATCGCGGCCTTCCTCGCGCTCCTCTGCGCGATTGTCTCAGCCGCTCCCGCGAGCAGCGTGGCGGCCTCCGCCGCGCCAACGTGCGCGCCGGCCAAGCTCAACGTCTCAGCCGCGCTGGCCGGTGGCGCGCTCACCGTCTCCCCGGCTCCAGACACGCTCGACGCGTCTTATCTCACCCAGATCAGCTTCCTCGGCGCGCCGGCCGCCGACATCGTGAACCTGACTGTCTCCGGTTCGCGCTCGGGGAGCCACACCGGAAAGCTGATCGCCTACTCGCAGGGGGATGGCGCCAGTTTCATGCCGAGCCACCCGTTCGTCCAAGGCGAGACGATCACCGTCCATGGAGCCCTACGTCGCGGCTCGGCTACGACCCCGTTCGCCTGGCGCTTCACGGTTGCGGAGGTTGACTCGGTCAGCCGCTCTCTAGAGACGCCTCCGCCGCCTCCGCCGCCCGCGAAGTCAAGCGAACTGCAGCACTTCCTCTCGCGTCCTGAACTGCGCCCCCCCACCGTCTCTGTGAGCACCGATACGGGCGCCCAAGCCCCCGGGGATATCTTCCTGGCGCCCTACGCGGGTCCCGGACAGTACGGACCAATGATCCTCGACGGCTCCGGCAACCTCTTGTGGTTCAAGCCGATCCCATCCGGCGAGCGTGCCGCGGACCTACGAGTACAGCAATACGAAGGTAAACCGGTCTTGACCTGGTGGCAGGATCCGTTCGTCTCCGGCGGTCGCAGCGACGCTGGTGTCGTCATCGCCGACGACACCTACAAAGACATCGCGATCGTCCGTGCCGGCAATGGCTACCAGCCAGACCTGCACGCCTTTGACATCACTCCTCAAGGCACGGCCCTGTTCACGGTTTACGACGCGATCCGCTGCAACCTCTCCGCCTACGGAGGACCAGCCGACGGGGCGATCGCGGACACCCTGATCCAGGAGATCGATCTGAAGACCGGCCTGGTCCGCTTCGAGTGGCACAGCCTCGACCACGTGCCCCTAACCAACTCCTACATGCCGATCGGCCACGGTGGCACGCCCACCTCGCCGTGGGACTGGTTCCATATCAACGCAGTCTCCGAACCGCCGGGAACGCTCCTGATCGATTCGCGCAACACGTGGGCCGCCTACAGCGTCAATCCCAGCGGCGGTCAGGTCGTCTGGACCCTGGGCGGCAAGCATTCGAGCTTCAAGATGGGATCCGGCGCCAGTCCCGCCTGGCAGCACGACGTCCGTGAGGATCCCTCCGGCACGTTCTCCTTCTTCGACAACGGCGGCACCCCCAAGGTGCATTCTCAGTCGCGTGTGATCGTGCTCGCGCTGAACACCCACACCATGACTGCCAATCTGCTCTCCAGCTTCACGCACGCAAAGCCCCTGCTTGCTCCAAGCCAGGGCGACTTCCAGCCGCTGGCGGGGGGTAACTGGTTCGTCGGTTGGGGCCAAGAACCGTATTTCTCGGAATTCGCGCCCGAAGGCAGCCTCCTGTTCGACGCCCACCTACCGCCTCTCTACCAGTCCTACACCGTGCTCAAGTTCCCCTGGACAGGCAGCCCTCCCCAACCGCCTCGCCTTGTAGTGAGAGCAGGTGCTCATGGTGGGCTTGTTGCCTACGCAAGCCGGAACGGAGCCACCACCGTCGCTCAATGGCGGCTGCTCAGTGGCTCCAGCTCGCACGCGCTCACGCCCCTGACGACAGTTGCGCGCCATGGTTTCGAGACCGCGATCTCGATCCCCGCCACGCCTAGATTTCTTGTCGCACAAGCTCTCGGAGGTGGCTCCGAAGTCCTCGGAACCTCAGTAATGGTCACTCCTGAAGTCCACTGACAGTGAATATTTTGAGGCAACGACGCTCGGACGAACATAGAGGGCGAAAGTTGCGATCAATGGGACTGACCAACTAGCATGACGCCTGGTGGGTCCGCGACCGACGGGCTCGGAGCGAGTCTTTTGGAGGTAGCGGACAGTGGTCGGGCGTCTAGTAGCGCTGAGTAAGGTAGGCATACTCGTAACAATCGCGGCTTTCGCGCTCGCCTCCGGAGCCGCAGCCGCCACGCGGATGCATCGTCAGGATCCGCCGACCGTGTACCGGGTCACTCATTGGCGAGGCCGGCATTCCTTGCGCCATTTGATCGTCAGGGCCAATCGCTCGTCCGCTCGCGCTCGCGCTTCGATCGTCGGCGGAGGCCAGATACCGATCGGCCAGGCTCCTTGGCAGGTGTTCGTCGTCGGAGTTATTCCGCTCGGTCCGGAAGAAGCCCTGCTGCTGCTCTGCGGCGGATCGATCGTCGACGAAACACACGTGGTCACGGCAGGGCACTGTCAATTTGACCCGGAAACCGGCTCTCGTATCCCCGCCGAACACGTTTTCGTCGTGGCGGGAACGTCCAACTTCAGGAAGGTCGAAGCAAGCGAACAGGAAACCGAAGCCGCGAATATCCGGATACACCCGGATTACGAATATGCCTTGGGAGCGGGCGCTCCGGACGATGTCGCAGTCATCGTACTTGCCCATCCCTTGACGTTCAACGCGTCCGTGCAGCCAATTGGGCTGGTCGCGGCCGGGGAAACTCCGGCAGAAGGAACACAGGTCAACCTCACCGGATTCGGGCGTGAGGCTCCGAGTGGAGAATTGGAAGGACCCTTGCACTCGATCGGCATGACCGTCGGTTTCAGCAGGCCATGCGGTGGTCCGGCGGACGCCGTCTTCTTGTGCGCAAGCGCAGCGGGAGGGTCCGGATGCGAGGGCGACAGCGGCAGCGCCCTGACCGGTGGTGTCACCCCGGCACTTGTCGGCGTGATGGACACGGTGGAGGTGATATCCGGGGAAGCCTGTCTCGCCAGTACAGCCAACGGCTTTGTCAACGTAGCCGCCCCAGAGATACGCGACTTCATCGAAGGAAACGAAGATCCGCCGGTTGCTCCGCGGGGAGGCGGGATAAGCATCCGGGCGATCACGCGTGTAGGCGAGACGGCCACGTGCGAACCCGGTAGCTGGAGCGGTTCGCCGACATTTGAATATCGCTTCCACAACAGCGCGGGTAACCAGGTCCTCCAAGTCGGCTCCTCATCGACATATCCCCTGACCGAGGCGGATCTCGGTGTGTCGATTTCGTGCGAAGTGCTGGCCGGTAATGCCGGCGGGATTGGCGTGGCGCGCACGAATGCACTGCCGTCGATTGCCAGCGAACTGCCGCCTGCGGAATCTGGACCGCTCCCACCGGACGAGCCAGGTCCAGTCCCACCCTATGAATCAAAAATCTCACCGGGAGCAGCTCAATCGGGCAGCGAAGCGTCCCAGCGTGTCGTAGAAGAATTTCAAGCCCAGCAACGCAAGAAACAGGAAGAACTCGAAGCCATAGAACGGGTCCAGCAGGATTTCGAAGCGGGAATCGGGAAAGCGAAAGCCGCCACGGAGCATTGCGTTGTTCCCTCGCTTAGGGGCGATTCGCTCGGCAAAGCCGGGCGTGCCCTGGACAAAGCGCACTGCCGACTCGGCAAGGTGACAAGCCCCCGAGGGCGGTCGACTGGCAAGCTGGTCGTCATCGGGCAGCGATTCAGTCCCGGTAGGAAGCTTCCAGTGAACGCGCGAGTGGGCGTGAACATGGGTCCCCCGCCGCGGCATCGCAAATAACGGACTGTCCTTCGCAACGCGGCGGTGCTGGAGCGAGTCAGGCAACCGGAGTGTCTGCTCGGTATGGCAGGAATCGTTGGAAACCTGTCCTTGCGGACAAGAGCCGGCTCGGGCATGATCGAGGGATGGCCGCACTTCATCCCCGCCAGATCGCGATCCTCGCCTTTCCCGAGGTTCAGAGTCTCGACGTCACTGGGCCCTTGGAGGTGTTCGCCACCGCCCACAAGCTGATCAAGCTGACAGGCCGCAAGGATCCTGGCTATGAGGTGCAGATCCTTAGTCCCAACGGGGCCCCTTTCCGTACCTCCAGCGGACTTCAGATAGTGCCCCATACAGACATTGAGCACGCGCCCGCCCGGCTCGACAGTTTGATCATCGCCGGAGGCCACGGCTCTCGCGCGATGAGCGCCGATCCCGCCACCGTCGCTTGGATCGCCAAGAGCTCCAAGCAAGCGCGGCGCACCGCCTCGGTGTGCACCGGCGCGTTCCTCTTGGCGGCCGCCGGCCTGCTCGACGGGCGTCGCGCCACCACCCACTGGTCCGCCGCGCGCCGGCTAGAGCAGCTCTATCCCTCCGTGCAGGTCGACCCCGAGCCAATCTTCCTGCGCGATGGAGACATCTGGACCTCGGCCGGCGTCACCGCCGGCATGGACCTCGCGCTTGCCCTGGTCGAAGAAGACCTCGACCGCGAGGCCGCCTTGGCGATCGCGCGCCAACTGGTGCTGTTCCTGCGCCGCCCCGGCAACCAATCTCAGTTCAGCGCGACTTTGGCCTCACAGGAGCCTCTACGCGAGCCCCTGCGAGAGGTGCGTCGCCACATCCTCGAGAACCTCGCCGATGACCTCTCGGTAGAAGAAGCTCCGCGGCCCACGCCCACATGAGCCCGCGTCATTTCGCCCGCTCCTTCCGCGCCGAGACCGGCGTTACGCCCGCCCGCTATGTCGAGAGCGTGCGCCTCGAGGCCGCCCGGCGTGCTCTCGAGGACACCTCGTTGCCCGTCGCCGGTATTGCCCGCATCTACGGATTCGGCGCCCCTGAGACATTGCGCCGCGCCTTTCTGCGTTCGCTCGGCGTCGGTCCCACCGAGTATCGCCGTCGTTTCCACCCCGCCGGATCGCCCTCCGGGGAGGAGGCGGTGGCCTGACTCGGGCGTGAGCGGAAGTACGCGACACGTACGCCCAACCATCCCAACCCCACCAGCAGAGGTGACACACATGGACATTGCCATTCTCATCTACCCCCGTTTCACGGCGCTCGACGCCGTTGGTCCTTATGAGGTGCTCAGTCGCCTGCCCGGCGCCCGCGTCACGTTCGTCGCAGAGCAGGCCACCCCCCAACGAACCGACACCGGTCAGCTAGGTCTGCTCGCCGACGCCACCTTGGAGGATCTCCCCAATCCCGAGATCGTGCTCGTCCCGGGAGGGCCCGGGCAATCGGAGCTGATGGAGGATGGGCCCGTGCACGCCTGGCTGCGCTCAGCCGATGCCACTTCGACCTGGACGGCTTCTGTTTGCACCGGCTCCTTGATCCTCGGCGCCGCCGGTCTCCTGACCGGAAGGCGCGCGACCAGCAACTGGCAAGCGCTTGATCAGCTAGGAGATCTCGGTGCCGAGGTTGTGCCCGACCGCGTTGTCTTCGACGGCAAGTACGCCACTTCGGCTGGTGTGACCGCCGGGCTCGACATGGCGCTCTCCTTGGCCGCAAAGATCGCCGGTGAGCAGGTTGCCCAGGCGATCCAACTCGGTCTCGAGTACGACCCCGAGCCTCCCTTCGATGCCGGCTCGCCGCACAAGGCACCCGCCGAGATCGTCGAGGCCGTTCGGGCCTACTCACGCTTTGCCGAAAACGCTGCCTAAACGTACAAGCCTCGACAGGTCTGCGGCCAGGCCGGGGTCACCGCGCAGCCCACCCCCAACTTCTGGCGCCCGCTGGACACCCCCGACAAGTTCTGAGGCCTACGAGACTGCGTCGGCGGGGCGTGTGCAGGCGGGCTTGGGCGCGGGTCGGGCGCTAACCTGCGCTGTCCGATGGCAGAGCGTCGCTATGACCCGTCCGAGATAGAGCCCCGCTGGCAAGAGGTGTGGGCCCGCGAGCACACCTGGGAGGTTTCCAACGAGCCCGTCCCGGGAGAGGCCGAGGACGCCACCTCCTACGTCCTTGAGATGTTGCCTTACCCATCCGGTGAGCCCCACATCGGCCATCTCAAGAAATACGCCGTCGGCGACGCCATCGCCCATTTCCATCGCCGCACCAGCCACCGGGTTTTGCATCCGATGGGCTACGACGCTTTCGGTCTGCCCGCCGAGAACCACGCGATCAAGACAGGCGTGCATCCGCGCGAGTCCACCGCCGCTTCGATTGCCTCATTCCAGCGCCAGTTTCGCTCCTGGGGGATATCGATCGACTGGTCGCGCGAGCTCGGCACCCACGAACCCTCCTACTACCGCTGGACCCAATGGATCTTCCTGCAACTGTTCGAGGCTGGCTTGGCCTACCGGCGCGAGGCCGCCGTCAAGTGGTGTCCCAACGACCAGACCGTCCTAGCCAACGAGCAGGTGATCGACGGCTGCTGCGAGCGCTGCGGCGCCGTCGTTGAGGTCAAGCAACTAGAGCAATGGTTCTTCAGGATCACCGACTACGCCGAGCGTCTCCTCTCAGATCTCGACGGGATCGCCTGGCCCGAGCACGTAAAGACAATGCAGCGCAACTGGATCGGCCGCTCTGAGGGAGCCGAGGTCACTTTCCGCTGCGAAGACTTGGATCCAGCCCACCCGATCGACTATCCCGTCTTCACGACTCGCCCCGACACTCTGTTTGGCGCCACCTTCTTCGTCATGGCCCCCGAGCACCCCGACGTGTTGCGCCTAGTCGAAGGCACGCCCCAAGAGCAGGCGGTTCGAGACTACATAAACCAAGCCCTCACCGAATCCGGCGAGGAACGCGGCTCTTTGGAGAAGCCCAAGACCGGCGTCGCGCTCGGGCGCACCGTGGTCAACCCGGTCAACGGCGAGGCGATCCCCATGTACGTCGCCGACTACGTCTTGATGGAGTACGGCACCGGCGCGATTATGGCCGTGCCCGGCCACGACGAGCGTGACCACGCCTTCGCCCGCGCCTACGAGTTGCCGATTCGCCGCGTGATCGAGGAGGTCCCGGACGACGGGGGCGACACTCATGCCTGGGAGGGCGAGTTGCCTTACACAGGCGACGGTCCACTGGTCGGATCCCATCCCGATTTCGACGGCATGCACAACCGCGACGCGCTCACCGCGATCGTGCAGTGGCTGGACCGTGAGGGCAAGGGTCACGCCTCGGTCAACTATCGTCTGCGCGACTGGCTGGTGTCGCGCCAGCGCTATTGGGGCTGTCCGATCCCGATCGTCTACTGCGAGCAGTGCGGCATGCAACCCGTGCCCGTCGACCAGCTCCCCGTAATCCTGCCCGACATCGAGGACTACGCCCCCCAAGGCCGCTCACCGCTTGCCGCCGCCGAGGACTGGGTCGCCACCGAGTGCCCCTCTTGCGGCGGCTCCGCCCGGCGCGAGACCGACACGATGGACACCTTCGTCGACTCCTCCTGGTACTTCCTGCGCTACTGCGACGCCCGCAACGATCGTGCCGCGTGGGATGCCGAGGCTCTGCGTCAATGGATGCCCGTCGACCAATACATCGGCGGTGTGGAGCACGCGATTCTGCACCTCATGTATGCCCGCTTCTTCTGTAAGGCGCTTGCCGACCTTGGACACGTCGACTTCCAAGAGCCCTTCAAGGCTCTGTTCACGCAGGGCATGGTCACCAAGGACGGGGCCAAGATGTCCAAGTCCAAGGGCAACGTCGTCTCGCCCGCCTCGATCGTCGAGCGCTATGGCGCCGACACCGCCCGCTGCTACATCCTGTTCGTCGGACCCCCCGACCAGGACGCCGACTGGTCAGACGAGGGTGTCGAGGGCGTCCACCGCTTCCTCACACGCCTGTGGCGCCTGGCCGCTGACACGGCCGAGCGAGGAGAAGGAGGCTCGCTGCCCTCGGTTGACGCCTTCGGCGAAAACGGCTCCTTGGACGGCGACGATCTGGAGCTGGCGCGCAAGGCCCACTGGGCGATCGACAAGGTCTCCGAAGACATGCGCCGCTTCGCTTTCAACACGTGTATCGCGGCGGTCATGGAGCTGCTCAACGATTGTTCGCGGATGCGCGAGTCCCTACACGTCGACAGTTTGCGATTTGGCCTGGCCACCGCCGCTTCCCTACTTTCCCCATTTGCGCCGCACCTGTCCTCCGATGTCTATGACATGCTCACCGGCCAGCGCGTATGGGAGCAACCATGGCCCCACGCCGACCCCGAGATGCTGGAGCGCGAGGCCTACGAGCTGGTCTGCCAAGTCAACGGCAAGCTACGCGACCGTGTCCAAGCGCCGTCCGACGCAACCGCCGAGGAACTCAAGGCGTTGTGCTTGGCGGCGCCGAACGTGGTTGCCCACATCGACGGGCAGGAGATCGTTAAGGAGATTGTGGTGCCGGGGCGACTTGTGAACCTGGTCGTCCGCTGACGGCCGCCACCGCGTGCTGGCCGAGCGACTCGATCGAGGTGTCCGGCAATCGCGCGGCCAGGCCGCGCGGTAGCCACCAGTTCCACTTGCCGAACAGCTCCATCGCGGCGGGCACCAGCACGAGGCGCACGATCGTCGCGTCGATTGCGATCGCGATCGCGCAGCCCAGCCCCAGCTGTTTGATCGACGGCACTCCCGTGAGCGCGAATACCGAGAACACGCACACCATGATCAGCGCCGCGCTCGTGATCGTGGACGCGCTCGAAGACAGGCCTTGCGCCACCGCCGTGGGGGTGTCCCCGGTCGCGGCGTAGCGCTCGCGGATACGGCTCAACAGGAACACCTCGTAATCCATCGACAGGCCGAACACCACCGCAAGCACCAGCGGCGGGATCAGCGTTTCGATGGTGCCGAACACCATCACCAGCACGCCATAGGCCGCACCCACCGACAGCAGGTTCATCAGCACCGCCTTCAACGGCAGCACGATCGATCGCAACAGCAGCATCAGCACGAGGAACGTCACGCTCATCACGAACAGCGCCACCTTCCACATCGAGCCCATCACGCCCGCGCGGTAGTCGCTCAGGTACGGACCGATCCCGCCGAGCTGCGCCCCCGCGGGTAGGTGCGCTCGGATGCGCGTCACCGCCGCCTGGACCTGCGAGGACTCGCCCTCGTGACGTGGTGCCGCACGGATCAGTACTTCGCTTCGGTCGCGCGAGAAGATCGGGGACTGCACGCTCAGCACCTCAGGGTCGGAGGCCAACACATGCCTGACTCTCGCCGCCTCTGAGACGGGTGCGACCGCTTCGAGCGGCTCCGAAGCGCCGGCTCCGGTCACCTTCGCGGCCGCATCGAAACCGCGCAGCGTCTCGTTGCCCTTGGGGAACTGGTGCAGCGCGCCATCCGCGGTGTGCAGGCGCAATGCTGGTGTCGCGAGCGCCAGCATCACGATTGCCGCCACCGCCACCGTCAAAGCGGGGCGACGTGTCACGCGCGCGGTCCAGCGCTCCCAGAATCCCGCGCGTGCGAGTGCGGGGTCGGCTTTACGCGCCGGGCTCAGCGCGGTCCTCCAGCGACTCATCAGCTCCGAGATGCGCGTGAACACGCGGCCTGTGCTGTACGCGCGGGAGCCCAGCAGCGAGATGATGCTCGGCAGCAGCGTCGCCGCCGCGAGCACCGACACGCTCACCACCACGATCGCTCCCAGCGCCATCGAGCGGATCGCGGTGGCGTGCACCAGGAACAGGCCCGCGAGCGCCGTCACCACCGTGGCGCCCGAGAAGATCACCGCCACCCCCGAGGTCGCAAGTGCGGTCGCGCGCGCCTGCTCGGGCGGGCTGCCCGCGTGCACCTCCTGGCGGTAGCGCGCGAGCACGAACAGCGAATAGTCCACCGCCACGCCGATCCCGATCATCGACGCCATGTTCGTCACGAACACCGACATTTCCATCGTCAGCGACAGCAGATAGATGATCGCGCCCGTGATCATCACCGACACCACACCCAGCGCCAGCGGCAGCGTGGCAGCGAGCAGCGAGCCGAACACCACGATCAGGATCAGCGCCACGATTGGAAAGCCGTGCGCCTCAGCGGAGGCGAGATCCTTCTTGGAGAGGTCCTGAAGGCCCGCCCATAGCGCGCTCTGGCCAACGAGGTGAAGCGATACCGGCGACCCTTCCGCGCCGTTCAGGTCGAGGCGTTTGCGCAGTTCGCTCGCCACATTGGTGGCTCCTTCTTCGGTCACGTTCAGTCGCAGCGGGATCACCAGCGTGCGCTGACGCGCGCCGGCCTCGAGGATCGCCTGTTCCGCGTAGCTGCGCGTCAAGGGCGGCAGGCTCGCGTGCGGTGCCCCGCGGATCTCCCTCGCAAGGCGTGCGAGCGCCGCGCGCATGTCCGTGGCGCTCGCGCCCTGTGCAGGCGCCATCACCGCGCCGAGCGTCGCGCCCTGTGCGCCGGGGAACGAATGCGCCACCGACGTCAGCACCTTCTGAGAGCCCGAGCCGGGGATCGTGTAGCCGCCGCCCGACAGGTGGTCGCTCTGATGCGCCGCGAGTGGTACTGCCACCACTACCAGCACACCCCATAGCGCCAGTACCAGCGTCCTGCGGCGCCGTAGCCAGCCGTCCAGTCTCAGCATCAGGTTCTGCATTCCGACCCCTTGGTCATCGGTTTGGCTGTCCAGCCAGTTTCTTGGTTCGGGAGATTACTTGGTGTGATGGGGGACACACTTATCCCCTCGCGCCAAGGAACGCTTTACGTTCCGGTCACGCCGCCAGAGACGCTTTCGTCCTCGGCCGTCAGATTCCAATGAGCACGGGCCATGATGTAGTGCTTGCGCTTTCGGCGAGAGCGTCCGTAGGAGCCGTACCAGGACACTTCGTAGCAACCTAGCTGCGGTGAATCCATCGGAATCAAGACATACATGGCGTCCATGCCGTGCTCATGGACTTCAGGCTTTACGATCGCTCCGTCAGGGCACCTCACCTCGCAAGCCATGACGCCATGCGCACTAAACGACTCGGGCATCGCATCCGCGTGGCGAGACAGCAGGATCTTGATGCCGTTACCAGCGAGGGACAGATTGCTCTCCCATTCCATACGTCCCCGAGTCCGGAGATAGCGCATCAGATGCCAGAGGAATGGCGCAGCTCGAAGAACGGCCAGCGCGATTCCCGCAACCTCAACGCCCGTGATGGCTCGCTCGACAAGGGTGTTCTTCGCGGGCAGCGCAAAGAACGCGCTCACAAGGCCGATGCCGAGCGACAAGGCTATGACCCCCGGCAGTGACAGTGCAGCCGTCGTCGCGTGTCGCCATGCGTGGCGAATGATTCGAACCCATCGCTGCCACCAAGCCATCTAGCGGAGCCTAATCCGTCATCTGTTGGCTTCGCCGCCTGCAGTTTCTTGAGGGATAGATACATCCCAGAACCTGTTGGCATCTTTAGCGGAGTGCGGGTCCATGCATATAGGAGATATAGGCACCTACTCGGCGAGTAGCGCCCCGTGGAACCCCCAGCCCTTATGTAACAAACTGCACAAGAGTCCGTCCGGTCTATATGGTTGAATTTCATCTATCCGAATTTTAGGTACCTCTCTCGACCTCGCCCAATGTCTGACCGCAACAACCCCACAAGAGGCTCGGCCTCGCATTCCCAATATTCCTTTATGGAGTTCATGCGGGACTACCCTGACGACGCCACGTGCTTGGACCATTTGTGGCGCTCGCGCTTCGCGCCGGATGGTTCTCACGCCCACTGCCCTAAGTGCGACCGCGAGCACAAGTTCCATCGCGTGAAGGCCCGTCCCTCATACGCCTGCGAGGCTTGCGGCTTCCAGTTCTACCCGCTCGCAGGGACGATCTTCCACAAGTCATCGACCTCGCTGCACCTGTGGTTCTACGCGATCCACCTGATGACGAGCACCCGATGTGGCGTCTCCGCTAAGCACTTGGAGCGCGAGCTTGGCGTGACCTACAAGACCGCATGGCGCATGTTCAATCTGATCCGCAACAAGCTGATGGCCGACGATGACGAGCCGCTATCCGGCGCGGTGGAGATTGACGAGACTTCGGTGGACGGCAAGCCCCGCAAGTTCCAGGGCACGCGCAAGCGCCCGAACGCAAATCTCAGAAGGCGTGAAGCTCGCCGAACGCCGGAGGGCGACAGTGTTCGCGGCAGTAGAGCGTGGCGGGCGTGTGAGGGCCACGGTCCTGCCGTCACGGCGCGGGCCACGACTCAGGGAGCAGGCAATCGAGTGGGTGGACCCCAATTCGATCGTCATGACCGACGAGTGGCCCGCCTACAACCAGCTACACAAGCACTTTGTCAAGCACAGCCGAGTCCGACACGGCGTGCACGAATACGTGGACGGGGAAATCCACACGAACACCATCGAGGGGTTCTTCGGCAACCTCAAGACGGGTATCCGAGGCAACTACAAGCTCGTGTCGCATAAGTGGCTACAGGGCTATCTCAACGAGTTCTGCTGGCGCTACAGCCACCGCCACGACCGCCGAGCCATGTTCCACACGCTCATCGAGCGAGCCGCCCATCCGGTCTAAGCTATCCCTCTAAATCGGATGCTTTGAGCATTTGACAGCGACCGTTGGCACTCTTTCAAGAGAGTGCCAATACGTCCGACATCCGAGTAAAATGGATGGCGTCTAGTACGTGTACGTAGTTGTCCGACGGAGACAGTACTGTCCGTCGGTGCTAGTAGGCGGTGGGGAGACGCGCTGTGCTTCCCCCCACCGCCAGCACGCAGGAAACAAGGGGCTGACAGGTTAGTGGCGGGGCTCTTTCAAGGTACGCCGCCGAGAGTTCGATTCTCTCCAGCTCCACATTTCCCTGCATTTTGTATATCACGTATCGGACGACAAAAGATGCGCCCAAAACACGTAACGTAATCTTGGACGCTATTTTCGCGGCTAAGAAACGAACTTTAGATTTTAGGACCTTAGATTTTATCAGGCGAGATTTCTAGCTTGTCCAGCAACGCGCCGGGTGGCAGATCCAGACCCCGAGCGATACGCAAGATCGTCGTCAACCGGGGCTCGCGGGAGCCACGCTCAAGACGTCCTATAGCTGTGGGATGAACGTCGGTCTTGTCGGCCAGATCGTCCTGCGACAGGCCGTGCTCCGTACGCAGCTCGCGCAACCGCTGGCCGAAAGCAACGCTCGCCGCGCGTGGGTCTTGATCAAGGTGGTCCTCCATCCACCCATGCTCGACGCTGGATGCCAAACGGTCCAGAGCGAACTGGTAGGGAGCGCTTTGGTCTGATTGAATCCCGGACCATGAGAAACCAAGTCGTCGGCCTTGCCCTGCTCGCCGTTGCGGTTGCGGGGTGCGGCTCATCCAAGCAAGCCCATTCATCGCTGTTCAACATGGCCACCCTTGAAGCGAACGTCGTCCAGCGCCTCAACGAACAACCCAACGGCAAGGCGCGCATCGTCGCGGCCACCTGCATCAAGACAGGCGAAACCACCGCTAGCTGTGAGCTTCGCTATCCAGAAGGCACGAGCCCGTCCGAAGAAGGACCGGAATCAATAGAAGTGGATATAGCGCCAGACGGGCAGTCCTGGAAGGAAGCCCCTGGCTCTGGCTAGCGCGACGGTGGCTGCTCGTCCTCGTCGGGCTCGTCGGGTCGGGCGACCTTGCGGATCGCATCCATCACCTCTTTGCGCTTCGGCACGGGCACGCGCAGCCCCGTTCGGGGCAGCTGCTCCGTTGCATCCGGCTCCTGATTGCGCTTGTCGTCTGCCATACCCCGACTTTAGACGTGAGGCCAGCAGCCACGAAAGTCCTGTGTGACCGACCAGCAGGACATGATGGGGGCGTGGAGCAGACACGATCGACGCGCTGGCAGAAGGCGTGGCATGACTGGCCCGGGTTCCGATGGAGCGATCTGGTCATCGCTGCCGTTGGTCTTCTGTTCGCGGTTGTCGTGCTCGCCATCTTTGGGTTTCCAGGGAAGACCGTGACAGAGGTCGCCATAGTCGCTGGGACGGCCATCGCAGCAGCGCTCCTCTATGCCGTTGGGCAGGCTCATGTGGGCGTGGTTGCAAGCCCCTATGCGCCTGTTGACCGAGGATGTGATTGCAATACGCAAGTACGTTGAAGCAGCGCCTGTCACATCGGCACCGGCAGGGCCACCGTTCAACATGCGTCTGTCGTTGCTCAACTCCATACGTCTCGGCGAGGAGCTTCGCCAACAAGCAAGGGGTGGTGGCATGACCCGGAAATCACATGAGGAATGGGTTACACCCGTCGTTCAGCTGCTCCATGAACACGCTGCACAAGAGGACGCCGAACTGTTCCTGCGCCAGCGGTCCCTGAATGAACAGCTACAGGTGCTTGAGCGACTGCTGGGGAAATATCCGCCGTGATCCTTGGCGCGAGGGGATAAGTGTGATGGGGGACACGCATATCCCATGACGCCAGGTAGGTGTGCTATGATCTGGCTATGCCCTCCGATAGAAACAATCCCAAACGCGGCAAAGCCTCTGAATCGACCTATTCGCTCATGGAGTTCATGCAGGAATGCCCCGACGATGCTGCCTGCCTGGACATGCTCTGGCGGGAACGGTACGCCCCGGACGGCCATACGGCGCATTGTCCGAAGTGTGATCGTGACCGTCGTTTCCATCGCATAGCCTCACGTCCAGCGTACTCGTGCGATTCGTGCGGACGTTCCCTCTACCCGCTCTCTGGGACGATCTTCCATAAGTCCTCGACATCCCTGCAGCTCTGGTTTTACGCCATGTATTTGATGGCTAGCACTCGCTGTGGGATCTCGGCCAAGCAATTGGAGCGCGAGTTGGGCGTCACGTACAAGACGGCCTGGAGGATGTTCAACAAGATCCGCAACCAGTTGATGGCCGACGATACGGGACCCTTGAGAGGCGATGTCGAGGTGGATGAGGCGTCTGTGGATGGCAAGCCACGCAAGAAGCAGGGATCGCACTCCCAGATCGCTATAGGCCCCTCCCGGCGTTCAGAAGCCGCGAAGCTCCGTGAACGTAGTAGAGCAACGGTGTTCGCCGCTGTAGAACGTGGTGGGCGGATCAAGGCGACTGTTCTTGAGTCCCGGCGTGGTCCTCAACTCAAGAAGCAAGTAATCGAATGGGTCGAGCCCGCATCAATGATCTTCACAGACGAGTGGCCTGCCTATAACGGACTGGACCAGCACTTCATCTCCCATAGTCGAATCAACCATTCGACCGGCGTCTACGTCGAAGGCGACACGCACACAAACACGATTGAGGGCTTCTTTGGGAACCTCAAAACCGGCATCCGAGGGAACTACAAGAAGGTCTCGCACAAGTGGCTACAGGGCTATCTCAACGAGTACACCTGGCGCTACAACCACCGCAACGATGGCCAGTCAATGTTTCATCTGCTCGTGAAGCGAGCCGCACTTGCAACATAGCGTGCTCTCCTAGAGGTGGCATTCGACTTCCTGTTTGAGTGCTTCTCGCACCTTGCTCAAAGGCTCCGCTGATTCTTCGGTCAGTTTGCCCGAGCCCGTCACGGTTGCTTCAACGATCATGCAGTTGGTCTCCTTGGACGGGAACGGGCTATTTTCCTCGGGGATGACGCCCCGACAAGACCAATCATTACCCTTGGCTTCACAGCGCTGTTCCACCCCGTTGGTTTTCATGGTCTGACCTTCGCCTGCGACCAGGAACCCCTTGAATACGTGCAGCCATAGCGCCTCGGCGTGAGCGTGGGAGACGTGTTCTGGCGGTGGCGCGGGGCTTGAGGCGTGTTCTTCGGCCGAAGTTTGAGCACAGCCAATGATGGCGAGACTGGCCAGGATAAGGGCACCCCACAGAATCAACAGTCTGGAATTTAGGTGCAGGAACGCGGTAGTCTTGGTCGGCATCAGGACTGAACCTCCTGGTGTCATGCCCCCGGAGTCTCGTGCTCGCGGGGGCGCTCTACGGTCTAAATACTAGGATCACACGATTAGGCTGTAGAACATAACACGATTGGGCTGCAACGTGCAGCCTCGTGTCTACACCAGAACAACTACTCACCGGGCTCGGGACAGCTATACGAGATATACGCCAAGAACGCGGGATATCCCAAGAGCGGTTGAGCCTAGATTCAGGCGTACACCGCAATTACATTGGTGGGATCGAGCGAGCAGAGCGCCAACCCACGCTCACAACCATCGCGACATTGGCCGCCACGCTTGGGGTTCGGCCCTCCGAGTCTATAGCCCGCGCGGAACGCTAACGGGACTTATCGGGCTGCGCCAACTTGCGTATAGCTGCCCGGATTGTGCCGACCTTTGGCACAGGAATCTCTACCGGCTTGCCCCTCTTCGGCTGCGTCAACTGGGTAGGCTTCGGCTCTTGTTTCTCGACCATCTAAGACGAGGGTAGCGCGATGACCGCTGTCATCCCGTCCTATGTCGCCAAGCTCAGCAGGGCCGAAAAGCACCTCATCGAGTTGAAAGAAGCCATCGACGCGTACGCCGCCACCAAGCCATACACGGTGCGCCAGGGAATCGAGGGCAAGAAGCAGAAGGTCGTCCATCGCCTCGTCTTCACAGCCGAGCCCGCTAACACGGACATCCCGATCATCACGGCCGATATCGTCTACAACCTGCGCTCCGCACTCGACCACCTGATGGCGTGCCTGGTCGCGAACAAGGACCGCAGTAGCGTGATGTTCCCCGTCATGTATCAAGGTATCTGGGATGCCCTCCCAGGGGAGGACAAGCAGCGATGCAAGCTGCGGAAACGGTGGGCTCACGACACCGGCACCCTGAGTGATCCGGCACTCACAATCCTCAAGGGTCTGCAACCGCGCGAGAACACTGGGGATGAGGCGGAGGGGGAACGCCTCCAAGTCCTCAACAGCCTCTCGAACCGCGACCGCCACGAGAAGCTGCCCGTGACCATCTCCGGTCTGGCCGACTTTACGATCACCCTCAAAAGCGCGGGGAAGCTCTACAAGGGGCTCCCCAACGGAACCATCGACTTTGCGAAGGACAAGGCACGCATCCAAATCCCCGAAACTCCGTGATGTGGAGATCAAGGGCACCCCGCTCATAGTAATCCGTGTCGGAGAGGACAAAACGGGTCGCGGACGGTACCTGCGGCTCCCAGGCTTCCTCGATGAAGCCCTACCGTCCATTAAGGCCCGCGTCATCAACCCCCTGATCCCGTACGTTGTTCGGTAGCGCGCACATCTAGCGCGTCTGCTTGCCATGCGTGGCTAGTCTATCAATGTACCTGGCGTCATGGGATATGCGTGATGGGGGACACAGAGTGAGCTGTCACGAAAGTCTTGCGCATGCGAGCGTGCATGTCTGGCGGATTTGCGCCAATCACCCCGTCTGCTCCAGCTCGTCGGAGAGCTCGCCTAGACTCGACCAATGCCTGCCCTCAAGCCCGCCTACCTAATCCACGGCGATGACCACGGCGCCGTCGGCGAGCGTCGCTCTCGCTTGAAGTCGCTGGCCGAATCCGACGGCGACGCGGCAAGCGTGGAGGTCCTGAACGCGAGAGCTCGGCACACCGGAAGGCGCTGCGCCGGTGCTCGACCACGTGACCTTCGCGATCGGGTAGCGATGGTCGGACCGCGTGGACACGTCGAGCGCTTCAAGGATGCCGAAGTGACCGAGCACGTCACGCCGGCGATGGCGGCGATGCCGCCTGACACGACGATCGCGTTCTTCGCGCGCGAGGAGGGCCGCACGAAGGCTCCGGCAGCTCTGCACGAGGCGGAAGAAGGCGAAAGGCCAGGTGGTCAACGAGGCCACGATCAAGCCGTGGGAGCTTGCGGGCTGGGTACTAGAACAGGCCAAGCGGATGGGCATCTCGCTCGACGCGTTCGCGGCCAAGACACTGGTGGCCCAGGTGGGCGAGCGCCAGCAGCGCCTGCTGCGCGAGCTCGAGAAGCTCGCGCTCGCCGCCGATCCGAGCGACGGCCCGATCAAGGTGAGCGCCGAGGAGATCGAAGGCCAGGCCGCCTAGCTCCCACGCATGGTCGAGCTTTCTC
>CAVSCQ010000016.1:0-5475 GCA_963726465.1 uncultured Solirubrobacterales bacterium | reverse complement strand
TGGAAATACTCGCGATCGCACCAAAGACTATCGGCCCTGTTATTTCTGCGAGCTGCTTGAGGAGGTGATCTCGCGCCGACGTGACTTCCGGATGACTGTCACTCCGATGGCAGCCCCCGCTCAGGTCTTGGAGTCCGGCGCAGGGACGCGCTCGTTGGGCTTGCCGCTGCCGGTCGCGGGTAGCGGTCTTTCTGGCTTGCCGCTGCTGCGGAGCCGTGAGAGGCGGCTGAGCGTATCGAACCAGAAGGGAGCTCCGAGCGAGATCGCGCCGATCGTGAGGATCCATCCGACGAGATTTCTCACCCAGTCCCTGAAGTTGTCGAAGTCGACGTGCGCGGGATCGGTGGCCTTCTCGGCCCAGCCGAGTGGCACGCCGAGCGCGTGGACGGCTTCGGCATTGTTCGCCGCATTGTTGAGGCGCTCGGTGGGCGTCGAACCGCTCGTCTGCCCAGTCACGCCGCCGCTCGTGGCCTGCGCAACGACCGCGGCGCGCACCGTTGGGTCCTTGTAGAGCTGCTGCCCCATCGTGAGGCTGTTCGCGTTGAGTGCCAGCGTCAGGATGAGCGCGAGCACAAGAAGGACCCATTGGGTCTGCCGCTTGTACCAGCCCGACACCCGCGCCATCGTGTCGTCGAACCACTTTTCAAGCTGGGCGCGGAACAGCTGGAGGTCATTGTCGCTCTGACGCACGAGCGTGAGCAGCCGGTACTTCACCCCGGCCGGGATCCCGAGCCCACCGATCGTCGCCTCGAGGTCGTCGACTTTCCCGTACGCGCCGAGGATGTCGCTGAGCGCCACCGCGAACGCATTGGGCGAGATGTAGGAGGGGAGCCGGCCGTTCTGCCACAGCGGCGACTTCGGCTTGAACAGGACTCGCCCGGTCTTGTTGTAGAGCGAGCGGATCAGCGGATGGGCGAAGAAGTCCACCAGCAGATCACGCGAGGTAGCCCCGCCGGCCGCGGGCGGGACATCGGTGCCGTCGAGCAGCTTGTCGTCCTCAGCCAGCATGCTCTCCAACCCCTTCTCGAGCGTTCGCGAGCGGAGCGCGAGGAGCGCCGCGATCCACTCCTGCACGGCCGAGGCGAGCAAGCTCAGGACAAGGTAAATGAACGACAGACCAATCGCGACGTCGAGCGCCGGAATGCCGGTTAGGTTCGTCATGACGCCACTCCCGTCCGAGACTCTGCCGCCGGGGAGCCCGCGGACGGGCTGCTCGGCGGCGATGATGCCGCTGTGCCCATGCCAGCGAGCTTGCGGCCGTTGCGGTTGACGTACTCGCTCGGATCCCAGGTCTTCAGGAAGGCGGTCCAAGCCTCCTCGCCCGAGTCGAGCAGCCAGGTCTGCTGGGCGGGGCCAGGTTGAAGTCAGTCGTGGCGATGCCACTCGCCGAGATCGCGCACGTCCGGACGAAGGTGGCGTGTGAGACCCAGAACCTGTCCGACGCCTCGCAGGTCGTGTGGTAGATGTCGGCCCGCATCTCGACCGGCCACCCGAGCGCGTGGGTGATGCCGGCGAACGAGCTGCCCGCCGTCCGGCCGCCGACGAGCTTGAAGCCGAACGTCGGCCGGCTCGCGTCGCGGTCCTCGACCTCAAAGATCCACACCGGGAAGTTCGACAGGACGTCGCCGTCGACGACCGTCGAGGTCAGCTTCGTCTCGTAGTGAACGAGCTCGATGCGGATCGCGACCTGACCGCTGATCACTGCGCCGGCAAGGTTCGCATCGATTTGCGGCACGGCCCTGATCTCGCCGCCCGTCTCTCTACGCCTGCGCCCTAAACCGAGCACCAGTCCCCTCCACCGACCAGTAGCCGGCCGCGCCGGCCCGTTCCTTCACGGTACAGCAACCTGGGGCAGGCGATGCAAGAAATGTCACAACGCGGGCTGCCGCCCCGGGGCTGTCGCGCCTGTCGTAAACCGCGCCTTGACTTCCCGGCCAGAGGATGGGAGCGTGCTCTCAGACAGCGTCCACTGCTCAGAAGGGGATCACCGTCATGGCAGCCGATTCGAGGACGAGGTCGAACTCGATGAGCTTGGTCGCGTACCGAGGGGACGCCAAGACGTTGCTCGCGTTCGATCTAACCGAGCAGCAGGCGAAAAACCTGGCGGGGTTCACGATAGAGGCGCGGCCGCCGGGCGTTGCTCCGTATTACCTGTACAACACGCTGCGCTTCCAGAATCCCGCAGCGCATGCTCAGGTCGCTAGCGAGTCGCCGAACTCGAGCATCAACGCGCCGTTTCACAAGTTTCGGTGGCTGCACGTACCCGGGTCGGTCCATCAGGGCGTGAGTCCGGTGTATGGAACCTATACCTACGCGGTAACGCCTCGATACTTCGACGACAAGGGTTCGCTCCAGCCCCTCGACCCGAGCAGCACGACCACGATTGACATCGATGTTGGGCCGCTGGACGATGGCGCCGTGGAGCTCGGGTTCACGCGAGGCTATGTGCAGTCGCAGGCCTTTGCGAACCATTTCGGGTTGAACGCGCTGATCCGCCCCAACACCAACGAGCTGCTGTTCGATACCGGGCAGCAGGCGGGCACGAACGCCGAGGGCCAGCAGTTCAGCTACGCGGAGGAGTACGCGTGGTCTGGCTCGACAGCGCGGGAGAAGATCTTCGCCGTTCTGGATGAGGTCCAGTCCAACCCTGCTCTTCGGCTGGACGTGTTCGCCTACGACCTCAACGAGCCCGATGTGCTCAAGATCCTGCTTGGGTTAGCCGGGCAGGGACGGGTGCGCATCATCCTCGACAACGCCGCGCTCCATCACTCCACCTCGAACCCAACGCCTGAGGACCAGTTCGAGACGCTGTTCGAGCAGGAGGCGAAGCCGCCGGCTGAGATCAAGCGCGGCAAGTTCGGGCGCTATGCCCACGACAAGGTCCTGATCGTCTCGAACGACAGCGGCGCGCAAAAGGTGCTGACGGGCGCGACGAACTTCTCGGTCACCGGCCTCTACGTGAACGCCAACCACGTGCTTGTGTTCCCCGAGGGACCGGTGGCCTCGGAGTATGCGAAGTTGTTCCAAACCGTCTGGGACGGCGATGTGTCACGCGCCGCGTACCTCCAATCGTCGCTTGCTCGCGAGACGTTCACCGCGCCGGATCCGCCACCCACCGTGACGATCACGTTCGCCCCACACCCGCCGGACTTCGCGGCCGGCCTTCTAGGCGGGATCGTCTCCCGGATCCAGCAAGAAGGCGGCAGCGCGACCGGCGTAGGCAGCGTGCTGTTCGCCGTGATGGACATCAGCGGCACGAACCCGGTCTACGACGCTCTCAACGCCGTGCACGAGAATCAGAACATCTTCAGCATGGGAATCTCAGACAGCCCCAATGGCATCTCACTGTACGCGCCGGGCAAGAAAACCGGTGTGCTAGTGACCGGCAGACCCAACAAGGCGCGGCTCCCGCCGCCGTTCAACCAAGTGCCCGGCATCGGCCGCGCGCACGAGATCCACCACAAGTTCGTCGTGTGCGGGTTCACCGGCAGCGACCCCGTCGTGTATTGCGGATCCTCAAACCTCGCCCAGGGAGGCGAGGAGAACAACGGCGACAACCTGCTGGAGATCCACGACCGGGACGTGGTCACCGCGTTCGCGATCGAGGGCCTAACGCCTCGTCGACCACTTCCAGTTCCTCGACGGACTCGCCAACGCAGCCGGCTCCAGCCCGGCCGACCAGAACACGTCCCCGCCCGCGATCAAGCAGCAAGCCGCGGTAGCAGCCGGATGGTTCCTCTCCACTACCGACCAGTGGACCAGGCCTTACTTCGATCCCAACGACCTGCACTTCACTGACAGGCAACTGTTCGCCTGACGTGCTGACGCGATGATCGAGGAACAATCGCCGTCCGTCTGAGCGCGTGATCGTTGATCGAAGGCACGCCGGCCTTCAGGGGTCGTGCGCGGCGGTTGGGGGCGCAGGTAACGGGTCCGGCGCAGCCGAAAGCGGTCCCGATGGGCCTAAGGGAGAATTTCATGGCCACCGACATGTTGAGCGGCGGCTGCCTCAAACTCGAGGGCGGTTGGCGGTTAGGAGCAGACACAGGTGAGATACCGACCTTGGGCAGCGTGCGCGTCGGCAATTTCGGTGAATTGAAGCTCGAGTAGCGCTTCCAGCAGGGCATCCCAGGCGTCCTTTTCTCCTTGCTCGCCGTACTCGATACTGCAGTCTGTTGTAATGAATCGCAGGATTCCGAGTGGCACATAGTCGTTTTCGATCGCGTTTTGCCGGCGAGCATCGGTGATCACGACGTTCTCCGTGTTGGGGTTGGAGAGGCGCTCGGCCGTCGCGAGGGCGTCGATGGTCGGAAGGTAGGGTAGAAACGGAATGAGGTCGTACTCATTTTGGTAGCGCACGCACAGGGGGCGAAGGCCGAGTGCGTCAAAGTTGGCCTGAAAGGTCCGATCGGTTACCAGCGGGGCCGCGAAGCAGCACACCTTGACGAGCGTGTTTTTGGCGTCCTGTCCTTTCAGGAGCGAGGCTGCGAGGACGCTCATCGCTGCGCCCTTGCTGTGGCCGGCGACGATGATGCCTTTCTTCTGAGCCAAGTCGATCGATTGGAGCGCTGTCAACGCTTGCGGCCAGAGGGCCAGCAGGGCGTCGGCGAAGCCGGTTTCGGCTTGGCCAAACGGGACGCCATCCACAGTCCAGGTTGTTGGCCCGAGGGCGAAGTCGTTGAGCCAGTCGTCGACCCAGCGCCAGAAATCGCCCTCGAACGGGGGAAGCGTGCCGCGAAACACCAGGAAGATCCAATTGTCCTGCGTCTCGGCGAGATAACCAGCGTCGATCTGTTCAGGCCCGCTCACGAAAACTGTCGGCACCGTTCCCGGCGCAATCCCAATCTTGTCGTAGCCCGGAGCCGACGGATCAATTCCCCCATCCTTGATGTAGTAGGCGGCGATGCTGGCGTTAATCAGGCGGCAATCAAGCGTCGAACTCATGGCAGCCATGACTTTCTCGCTGGCGTTGCGGGCTCGAATCGGGAGACGAGAAGCCAAACGATAGGGGCTGGCTGCGAGCACGATCAGCGGACATTCGAAAGCACGCAGGTTCCTGGGCGGATTCGCGCAACGCCGCAGCCGTCGCTGCCAACACGCGCCGTCGCAGAGATTGCGCCAGCCTTCAACAATGTCGGCGCCGGTGTGAAGCTGACCCGCCGTTCGCCGGTTGAGATTTGACCCCCTTGGACGGTGGGCGGAGGCGTCCGGGGTGATGTTGAGCCTGGCTCGGTTGATGCGATTCACGGGACGAGTTGCTTTAGCAGCGTTTTCCGGAGCTGCGCGGGCGTCGGCCTGGGCGCTGGCAGGCCGAGGACCATGGCGCCAACGTCGTCGCCCACCACGCACAACGACCGGTTGCACGAGAGCCCGCCGCCCTGCAAGTTGTTGATGTCGATCTGGGCGGCGCTCCAGCCGGCGACGCCTCCGCTCGGGTCAGCCGACGCGATCGCGTTAGCAGCGATCCGGGTGCAG
>CAVSCQ010000015.1:0-3377 GCA_963726465.1 uncultured Solirubrobacterales bacterium | reverse complement strand
CACTGTGGTGTCGGTCACTGCCGGTCCCGCCAAACATTTGCGGCAGGAACAGCATGAAAGCTCCCGTACTTGGCGGCGGATTACACGCCTTCTCCCAAGTTGGCGATAAATTTGATGGCCGTGATGCTCGGCAGAAACACGTACGCAGCGGCTTTGGTCGTAACGAAGCTCGAGAGGCCCGTAACGTCGATCGGCGGCCCTCCATTTGCCTGCGGTATGACGAAAATGCTCTCTGCTGGATTCTGAGTGCCAATAAGTGGATCTTTCGACTTTGGGTGAAGCCTGACGGCCCCGGCGAACTCGCTGTCATTGACCCACTGCCGCAGCACGAACTCGTATTGGTTTTCAATGTTCGAGTTGATGAAATGAAATAGCATCCCGCGCTCGATGCCATCGTAGGGCTTCCTTGGATCATAGGCCGGTCCGTACGGCAGGCCGCGACGGATCAGCCGATGGGAATTGTTGCTGCCGCCCGGCAGCCCCTGCCCCTGGACTGGCTGACCTCGTGGATTGACGCGGCGTATGTGCGCGCCGACGGGACAGCGGATCCCCTTCGGATCTCCCGAACCATCGGCATCTACATACTCGAAATTGTTCAGCTGTTCGGGCGGTATCCCTCCCGCGGGGCTATCGGTGTCCGGTGACAAGGCGAGAGGAACGCCGTTGCGCCATCGCCCCAACATCTTTGCGGCCAGCAGCTCGGGATCGATCTTGTCCTTGTTCGACTGCAAGAAGTCCTCAAAGCCCACGACGTCAGTCTCGACCTTCTTGAAAACTGCGAAACTGCCGTTCAGGCCAAGTTGCCGCGGCTCGGGCACCACGTAGTTCTCCGCTTCTTCCCGCAAGACGAAGAGCCATGGCTCGCAGGGCCGCTGGTGATCGGGCCGGTACTCTTCCGGGCCGCCGCGAATGGCGGGCGTAGTGATTCCATCGGTATATCCGAAGTGAACTTTGGACGTAGGCACGGGCTGGCCGTTTTGCATCTCCATCAGCGCCATCCCGTCCTGGCGCCAGATTTCCCGAAAAGCGTTTCCTTCGGTAAACCAGGCGCGCACCCTGTCGCTGTAGCCCTCCATCGCTTCCGGGCTGATGGCGTGCAGCGTCACCAGGACGTGATCGTGCCCCTTCCCGAAACCGGCGATCCAGTTCCCGGGCGAGCTTGGCCCAGTGTCTCCGACCGCCTCCGCTCGTGGCGCGGCTCCCTCGGTGAACGCGCCAAACGACCTGAACGACAGCGCCGGGACGCGTTCCTCCATCTCCAGCGCCACCAGCCCGGGCCACGTGATGCCGATGTTGAGGCAATAGTCTGGCTCGCGACGCGGGGCGGCCGCGGGATCATCTCCCGGCCCGGGCCCGAACCCCACCTGCCAGTCCTCGGCAGTGGTGATCTGCGGGACGTCGGATTCGTCGCCGCTCACGAGCCGTCCCAGCTGCCTGCGCGCTTGCGCCGGAGTACCCACCGTCAACAAGAAATGCCGCACCATCGGCATTCTGTAACCGCGGAGAATGAACCCCTGAATGTCAGCGAGGTCGAACGCCGACTCTTCCGCGGCCGCCGAACCGCCACCGGTCCCCAAAGGTTCATGCCGCCGTCGACCAAGCCACCGGCGAACGGACCCCGGGCCCTTCATCGCCGGCGCTCGTGGTGAGTTGCACTCCCTGGCCAACGCCGGACCCGGAGTTGATCATGGTTCGTCATCACGTGACACCTAGTGCTATCCAGCGGTGGCCGATGGTGACTTGCCGTAATCGGCCAGCAGGGCTCGGATGTCTTGCACCGAGAAGCCAGGATAGGCGCTGTAAAACCCGATGGGCGGATAGTTATTGTCGAGTCCCCACTGATAAAACGCCTGGGCGTTCTTTTCCACCGGGGTTGGCGCCCCGCCAACGACACGTGGAAAGAGAGCATTGAAGGTAGAGGAAGTCTTGTCTGCAAAGTCCTGGAAGTACTTTTCCATATCACCGTCGTAGACGGTGAAGAAGCCTACGTGGTTGTGCTCAAAGGGCACAAAGTGGGCGACATGCAGCGTCCCGATGGATCCGACGCTTTATGTGCTTTCTCGGCGATCAAGGCCCCGGCGAGGTGCTTCAGGGCAAAGCCTTGCACACGTGACTTGAAGGACATGTATGTCAGCAAGGTGCCCTGCGAGGTATTGCCAGTGAAGCCCGCTGCACGCGCGCATTCCTTGATGTCCTGAACCGAGGCGTCCTCATAGGCGAAGTACGTGTCTATAGGCTCGCGGACATGCCGCTTCAGCCATTTGATGACCTGCTCAGGGTTATCAGCCACGGCGTGGGCGGAGGGTTGTCCACGTGTGTGAAGATGGCGTCAAGCACCGGGCCGGCCTTCTCCACGAGCCGCTCAATGTGCTGGTCGGTCTCGCCGTCGATGTCGGAGAGGAAGAGTAGCTTCTCGTCTCCTACGACCATGAACCGGGAGAAGTGCACGGTACCGAGATCGTCCTGCGCTGCCGCGAGATCGGGCATCAACGGGGGCATGCTCCCCGGGCAGCGCCTTAGCGTTGGCTGCGCCCTTAATCGGGAAGTCAACGACGAGATGACTCTGGCTCACAGCGTTCTCCTTATCGAGGTGGGTCGCGGCGGCCGGGAACGTAAGGTCGCCGAGTTGTCAGCATGCGAGTGAAAAGGTGGGTGTCCTCCCTCGAACCCGCTGCAGGAGGCGCGCCATGGAACAGGGGTAGTTGCCCGGCGCCCGGGTGCTATCCGCTGATGCCGTGGGCCACGTGCCCGTGGTGCGCCGATTCGTGCAGCGCCTGCTCGTCCGCTGAGGTCAGGTGCGGCTTGATGTCGAAGACGACCTTCTTGATGGTTCCGGTGAACGCGAACGGTGCCAGGTGCGCGTAGCCGCGGTCACGACGCCGCCGTTGTCGCGGCCGATGTCCAGGCCCGCGTAGGCGGAGAACCGGAACGGCACGGAGTGGTCCATCCGGCCCTTGCCGATTTCCTGTCCGTTGGCGAACAGGCGTATGTCGCCGCCGGTGGCGGGTTGCGGCGCGTCGGAGTGGAACTCCAGCCGGACGTTGACCTCGCCGATGGGCAGGGGGCCATCGGATTCCTGCCGGTAGACCTGGACGCCCATCATCGAGTAGGTGTGCTTGAGCCTGCCGTCGGCGACGAACAGGGAGAAGCCGCCCAGGTGGTCGGCCTCGGCCACGATCACGCCCTCGGCGCCGCCCTCAGGTATCACCAGGTCGGCCGAGATCGCATAGGAGTGGTTGTAAATCCGGGGGATCATGCCGGACGCGATGTTCTGCACGTCACCGTAGTAGGTGTAGATGGTTTGTCTGGGAGCGGCGGTATGAGACCGAAGAAGAAGCTAAACCCGGCCAACATGGGAAGCACCTTGTACTTCTGTG
>CAVSCQ010000014.1:0-82503 GCA_963726465.1 uncultured Solirubrobacterales bacterium | reverse complement strand
GCTCGAGTCGATCGGTAGGCCGTTCAAGAGATCGCCGAGCCCAACACCCAAGAGCAAGGGAACCAAGAGGCAACCTCCCGTCAGCGCTATGCGCCAGGTCGAGCGCCAGCGTGGATTATCGCTCTTCTCCCTGAACTCGAGCGATACGCCGCGTGCCATCAAAGCGATCAAGACGAGCAGCAAGGCCAGGTACAAGGCAGAGAACATCGTGGCGTACCAGCCGGGGAAGGCCGCGAACGTGCCGGCGCCCGCGACAACCAACCACACCTCGTTGCCATCCCACCAGGGACCGATCGTGGAGAGCGCACGTTTGCGCTCTTCCTCGTCCCGCCCCACAATCGCATGGAGCATGCCCACGCCGAAGTCAAAGCCCTCAAGCACGAAGAACCCGATCCAGAAGATCGCGAGGATGACGAACCAAATCGTGTGAAGTTGCACAGTGGCCCTAGTAGCTCATCGCCGGGGTCGGGGCATGCGCGTCCGGGCTCGTCCCGTCGGAGCCGTCATCAGGATCGAGATCCTTGCGCGAGTAGCGCAGCATCAGAACCAAGTCGGCCGCGCCGAGTGCGATGTAGATCAAGACAAACGCAATCAGGCTGATCCAGATGTCAGTCGAGCTGACCGATGGGGAGTTGGCATTGATCGTCTTCATCAAGCCTTGCACGATCCAGGGTTGGCGCCCGCTCTCGGTCAAGAGCCAGCCGGCCGTGTTCATGATGAATGGTGTCACCACCGCCACTAGGCCGATGCGCAGGAACCACTTGGAGCGGTCGAGCCTTCCCTTATGGATCAGCCACGCTCCCCACAAGGCCAACAAGGCGATCAAAGAGCCGAGATAGGCCATCACGCGCATCGACCAGTACTGGATGAACACGTCGGGGATGTAGTTGCCGGGCCCATACTTCTTTTCGTCTTCCTTTTGCAACTGGTTGAGACCGACGACCGCCCCGTCCCAAGTGCCCGTCGCGAGCACCGAGAGCAGGTGTGGGATCGAGATGACCTGGGTGGGCGTCTGGTCGTTGTTGCCGCCGCCGATCTGAAAGGCCGAGAACGAGCACGGCTGGCAGTTGCTCCACTGTGCCTCGGCTGCGGCGATCTTGGCTGGCTGGTAGGTGTTCTCGATCTCGCCGAGCTTGTTACCCACGAACATCTGCAAGAGGATCGCCGGCAACAACACCAGTACCGATAGGCGGGCGGTGTGGTGAAAGGCCTCGGCGTTGCTCGAAGCGCTCGCATGTCCACCCGACGCGCCTGCTTGTCCTCCACCCTTGAGGGCGCGGTTGCGGACACGCAGGTGCCAAGCGGAGATCGCGAGCATCACGAGCGAGCCGGTCACGAGCGATGCGAGGACCACGTGGACGTATCCCCACAGGAACGTAGGATTCGTGAACAGGGCCCATACGTTGTTCAGTTCCGGCTGGCTGTGGCTGTTCAAGACATAGCCGACCGGGTGCTGCATCCAGGAGTTGGCGGCCAGGATGAACATCGCCGAGAGCATCGAGCCGGCGGCGACGAGCCAGATGCAAGCCAAGTGCACTCGCTTGGGCAGGCGGTCCCAGCCGAAGATCCACAGTCCCAGGAAGGTGGACTCCAAAAAGAAGGCGGCCAGGCCCTCCATCGCGAGCGGGCCGCCGAACACGTCGCCGACGAAGCGCGAGTAGGTGGACCAGTTCATGCCAAACTCGAACTCCTGCACCAGGCCGGTGACGACGCCCACAGCGACGTTGATCAGGAGCAGGGTGCCGAAGAAGCGAGTGACGCGCTTGTACTCGGGCTTCTGGTTGCGATACCAAGCCGTTTGCAGCAGCGCGACCAGGAAGGCAAGGCCGATCGTGACCGGCACGAACAGGAAGTGGTAAATGCTCGTTGTCGCGAACTGCCAGCGGGCCAGGTCGTTGGTCATGCCTCGACACCATTACCTATCTCGCGGCGCCACATTGCTGCGTAGTACCCGTCGCGCTGGATGAGCTGGGTGTGCGTGCCTCGTTCCAGCGTTCGACCGTGATCGAGCGCGATCACTTCGTCGACCTCGTCGAGTTGAGCCAACCTGTGCGTGATCAGCAGCGTGGCGTGATCTTGTGTGCTGGTCAGGAGGTCCGCGACGATCGCGTCAGCCGTCTGTGTGTCGAGATGCTCGCCGGGCTCGTCCAGGATCAGGATGGGAAAGTCGGCAAGCAGGGCGCGCGCGATCGCGAGGCGCTGGCGCTGCCCGCCGGACATGCGTGCGCCACGCTCGCCGAGCTCTGTGGCGAGACCCAGCGGCAACCCATCCACCCAGTCGAGCAGCCTCGCCTCGGCGAGCGCGTTGCGCAGTTCGTCCACCGTTGCTTCGCGTCTGGCCAGCCGCAGGTTCTCCTCGAGCGTACTGTCGAACACGTGGGTGTCTTGGCTCACCAGTCCCACCACGCGCCTGATCTCGTCGCCGTCGAGCTGTGAGGACTCGAGGCCGTCCAATTCGACAGAACCGCCCTGATAGGGAAGGAATCTGAGCAACACTCCCGCCAGTGTCGACTTGCCGGCGCCGCTGGGCCCCACGATCGCGATGCGGCGTCCCGGGCTCAGATCGAGGTCGATCCCGCTGAGCGCCAGACGCTTTGCGCGCGGATAGGAGCAGCTCAATCCACGCGCCCTCAGATGGTGGGATCGTTGTTCGTGCGTGTCGCGGAGGCCTGGCCGACCGTACGAGACGCGGCCTCGGTGAGACTCGCCACCGGTCAACTGCTTGCTCGATGCGGGGGGTATCGGTGGTTGTTCGGGCTCTTGCAGAAGTAGCAGCTTGTTGAGTAGCTGTGGATATGCGGGCTCTACAACCGGCGGCGGTGTATCGAGCACCTCCTGTATGCGCGCGGCCGCGCGGCGTGCCCGTTGGAGCGTCTGGGTCGCCGCCGGCAGGCCCGTCACGAGCTCGAACGCCACCAATGGGATCAGCGCGATACCTGCCAGCAGGACGCCGTCCAACCTTCCCGAGTGCACGGCATCGACGCCGACAAGCAGCGAGCCCCACATCGCAAGGCCGCAGCACAGGCTGGTCAGACCTTGGCCGATGCCCGCGGTGCGCGACGTCGCCTGTGCCACCTGTGTGAGCTTCTCATCGGCCGCCAGGGTGTGCCTCAGTTGCTCGGGCGCGGCGCCGTTGACAATCAGCTCGGGCGCGCCTTCAAACAGATCGACGACTGACTCGGTCAAGAGCCCGCGTGCGGCCGCCTGCTTGGTCTCGCTGCGGGCGGCGAGCGTGCCGGTCAACCACGGGACGAGTGCTCCTGCGATCAGCAAGGCCACCAGCAGGATCAAGCCGGCGGCCGGCAGCATCCACCACACCAAGCTAACCGTTGCCACGCCTACGAGCAGGGCGATCGCGAACGGAGGCACCACTCGCAGCAGCAAGTCCTGCAAGGAGTCCACGTCGTGGACCAACCGCGCCAGCAGGTCGCCGTCGCGGAAGGCGGGCAGGCCGAGCGGCGCCAGCCGCTCCAAGCGTTCATAGACGCTGACCCTGAGACTGGACAGAACACGGAAGGCTGCGTCGTGGCCGACCAGACGCTCGCCGTAGCGACACAGGCCTCTGGCCAGCGCGAAGAACTGGACCCCCACGATCGCGATCGCTACCGCAGACTCTTGCGGGTGTTGAGAGGAGCGTGAGATGAGCCACGCCGACGTGGCGATCAAGCCGATCGCGGCCGCCACCGCGCCTGCACCCAGCAGCGTCGCGAGGGCCAGACGCCCAATGGCGGGACGCGCGATCGCGAGCGTCCGCAACAGTGGAGCCTTGGGCGCGCGGTCGTCGAGCAAGGAGATGGCTTCGCTCGCGGGAGGCGATGGACTCACCGGATCGTCCAATCTGTGGAAGGCACAGACGTCACGCCGCCACCTCGACTGCGCCGAGTGTGAGCACGCGGTCGGCGATCTCAAGCAGTGCCGGCCGGTGCGCTACGAGCACTACGGTGCGATCCTCGGACAAGCGCTGCACAGCTTCCAGCACATCGCGCTCGGTCTGGCCGTCGAGGCTTGCGGTCGGCTCGTCGAGCAACAGCAGCGGCGTGTCGCGCAGGAAGGCCCGAGCAAGGGCCACCCGCTGGCGCTCGCCTGCAGAGAGTCCCGCGCCGCGGTTGCCGAGCATGGTCTCAAGGCCCTCGGGCAGGCCGTCCACGACGCCTGCGAGCCCGGCGACTTGGACGGCTTCCCATACTTCCTCGGTGGATGCTGCGGCTCGCCCGAGCCGCACGTTCTCGGCGATCGATGCCGCAAACAGGTGTGGTCGCTGGGGCACCCACGCGAGCTGGGCACGCCACACATCGGGGTCAAGATCCCCCAGCTCCACGTCTCCGATGCTCACCGTTCCGCGTTCGGGCACGCTCAGGCCGAGCAGCACGCTCAGCAGCGTTGACTTGCCACAGCCGCTGGGGCCCGTGAGCGCCAATATCTCGCCTGCATCGACGCTCAACGAAACATCTTCCAAGGCTGGTTCGGCTCGGCCGGGATAGCTGACCCACAGTCCATCCACAGTGATGTCCGTCACCGCCATGTCGGGCACATCGCGGCGCATCCCGCGTGCCGGTAGCGGCTTTTCGATCGCCGCGAATACCTGCTCGGCGGCCGCCATGCCCTCGGCGCTCGCGTGGTAGTTAGCGCCCAGTTGGCGCAATGGCAGGTAGGCCTCCGGGGCGAGCACGAGCGCGAACAGCGCGGTGCGCAATCCCAGCTCCCCGCCCATCAAGCGCAGGCCGATCGCGACTGCCACGAGCGCCACCGAGAACGTCGCCACGAGCTCGAGGATCAGTGAGGAGAGGAACGTGATCCGCAGCGTCGCCAGAGCCGTGTCGCGGTAGCGCTCTGAGATCTCACGGATGCTCGCCGCCTGTGCCTTCGCGCGCCCGAAGACCTTCAGCGTCGGCAATCCCCCGGTTACGTCAAGGAAGTGGCCGCCCAGCCGTTGCAACGTGCGCAGCTGGCGGTCCATGCGTTCGCGTGTCGTAGCGCCCACCAAGGCCATGAACAGCGGGATCAGAGGAATCGTGGCGGCGATAATCGCGGCCGAGATCCAGTCCTTGTCGACTACCGCCACCAACACCACGAGCGGCACGATCACGGCCAGGAATAGTTGGGGCAGGTACAGCGAGAAATAGCCGTCCAGGGCGTCTACTCCGCGCGTGGCAAGTACCGCAAGCTCGCCCGCTCGCTCCTCTCGCGAGCCGCTCGAGCCCAGCCCGGCCACGCGCTCCAGCAGGGCACCGCGCAGCTGCGACTTCGCCTGTGCCGAGCTTCGGCCTGCTGCCAGCTCCGCTCCCCAGGCGACCGTCGCGCGTGCCAGCACCACGCACAGCAGCACCACAAGCGGTGTTTGCAGCTGAGCCACACTCCTGCCGTCGGAGAACGCGCTCGCGACGACATCTGCCAGCAGCCAGGCCTGCGCGACGATCAATAGAGCGCTGAGTGCGCCCAGGCCGACCGACGCGAACAGGAATGTGCGCGTCGCGCGCGCATACCGCAGCAATCTTGGATCGAGTGCCTTCACAGCTCACTCACGACATCGTCGGGAGCGGCCGGCACCCTCACTACTTGACCTCCGCCTGGGGCGCTGGTTCCCCGTGTGTAGACGGCGGGGGTACCCGCTCGACACTGGCCAGATAACCATCCATCACTTGGTTCTGGGGATTGCCAAGACGTGCGCTGATCCAATCGATCAATACCTTCAGGCGTCCGCCCCTGACGCCGCCCAGGTAATACATGTGCACCGTCAAATAGGTGAAGAACGCGAGCCGCCCGGAGATTTCATGGCCACGGATTTCGCACACGGCCTTGCCCCTGCCGACAACCGCCAAGGCGCCCTTGTCGAGGTAGTGAAATGGCGTCGTCGCGCCTGGCGCTCCCCCGCGGATTGCCTTGGCCACGTGACGTGCCTGTTGGATCGCGACTGTCGCAAGGCCCGGGTAGGGCTTGCCCTCTGGTCCATCGAGCAGCGTCGAGTCGCCGACCGCCGAGATCTCGGGGTGTCCGGGGATCGTCAGGTTCGGTTCGATCTGCATGCGCCCCGCCCGGTCGGTGGATGCGCCGGTTGCCTTGGCAAGCACGCCCGAGAAGTCAACTGCCTGCACGCCTGCCGCCCAGATCACTGTCTTCGCGTCGATCCGCTCGTCGGTGCCATCGACCGAAGCAGTCACGCCGTCGGCGTCGATCGCCGTCACACGTGCGCCCTCGCGAACCGTCACTCCCAAGGAGGCCAGCTCCTTAGCGACCTTGCCCGACAGCCGCTCGCTGAAGGCGGCCGTCACGCGCTCGCCCGCGTCGAGCAGGATCACTTGTGCATTGCGCGGATCGATCCGCCTGAAGCCGCGCTTCATCCCGTGCAGGGCGATGAGCCGCAGCTCCCCGGCTATCTCCACGCCGGTCGGGCCGCCGCCGATCACGACGAACGTCATCCACTTGCGCTGCTCGGCTGGGTCGACTGCGCGCTCGGCCTCCTCGAACGCGCCGTAGAACCTGTTGCGCAGGTCAAGCGCGTCTTGGAGTGTCTTCAAGCCGCACGAGACATCCTGCCACTCGTCTTTGCCGAAATAGGAGGTCTGCGCCCCGCAGGCCACGATCAGGCTGTCGTAGTCCAAGCGCTCCTCGCGGTCGAGGATCAGTTGCCTGTGCTCCACGTCGATGCTCTTCGCCTCGCCCATCAGCACAGTGATGTTCGAGTTGCGCCTTAGTGCTGTCCTGATCGGCGTGGCGCACTCGCCTGCCGCCAAGCCGCCTGCCGCCACCTGGTAGAGCAGCGGCTGGAACAGGTGATGGTGGGTGCGGTCCACGAGCGTCACATCCACGTCGGCGTGCCTCAACTCGTGCGCTGCCGCTAGGCCACCGAAGCCGCCGCCGACGATCACCACCTTGTGGCGCTGCTCACCCTCCATCGGCATCCAGGCGCTGCAATAGGTGGTCGCCTACGCGCAAGGCATTGGCCATCGCGGTGAGCGCTGGATTGACGGCTGCGATGCTCGGGAAGAAGCTCGTGTCGACTACGTAAAGGTTGTCGACTTCGTGTGCACGGCAGTCCTCGTTCAAGGCTGAGGATGCCGGGTCTGAGCCAAAGCGGCAGGTGCCGGCCTGATGGGCCACGCCTGCCACTGGGATCTTGTTCTCGAGGTAGGCCCAGCGCGGGATCAAATGGTGCTCGTGCATGCCCAGGTGGCCGAGCAGCGAGCGCAGCTGCTCGAACAGGCGGTCCCTGGCTGTGTTGTTGCTGGGGCGATAGTTCAACGTCAGCTTGCCATCGCGATCCACGCTCACCCTGTTCTCCTGTTGGGGCAGGTCCTCGGTTGAGAGCCAGAAGTCCACAGCATGCTCTGCCACGTCAGCAAGTGAGAAGGTGGGCGCGAGCTTTGTCATCAATGGCTTCTCGCCGCGGTACATGGCGGCCACCGACTTGCCCACCATCTGGATGTTGCCCATTGGGAACTCCCAAGCGTCACTGGCGAAGTAATAGTCGTTGACCCCCAACGTCTTTTGGAACACAGTGGGGTTGGGCTCCTTGGAGATCGCGAGCACGGCCTGGCTGTTGTGGAACATGTAGTTGCGACCCACCTGGTCTGATCCGTTGGCCAACCCGTTCGGGTGCTTGTCGCTGGCCGACTCGAGCAACAACTTGGCGGTGTTGGCTGCGCCGCAGGAGACCACCACGATGTCCGCAGCGTAGGTCTCGTGCTGGCCCTCGTTGTCATCGCCGTTGCCCGTGTGTTGGCCGCCCTCGTTGTTGCCACTATGGTCGCCGCTGCGCTCGACCACGACCTCGGTGACGGCTGTGCCGCCGGGATTTGTTCTCAGCTCAACCGCCGTGGCGTTTGTGAGCAATGTGACGTTGGAGTGCTCGAGCGCTGGTCGCACGCCCAGGACCTCTGCGTCTGACTTGGCGTGCACCAGACACGGAAAGCCGTCGCAAGTGGAGCAGCGCACGCAATTGCTGTAGGGCATGTTGCCCTCGTTGAGCATCACTCCACAGGGCGCATGAAACGGGTGTAGGCCGACCGCCGCGAAAGACTCGGCGAGCTGGGCGATGCGTGGCTCGTGTGACACTGCAGGATGGTCATAAGGGGCCGAGGCGAACGGTTCAGTGGGGTCCTCCCCGCGCGAGCCGTGTACTTGGTAGAGCTGCTCTGCCTTCGTGTAATAGGGCTCCATCGCCTCATAGGGAATCGGCCAGGCGGGAGAGATGCCGTCGTGGTGCTTCAGCTCGCCGAAGTCCTCCGCCCGCATGCGGTAGAGCGCGGCGCCGTACATCTTGGTGGCCCCACCCACGCAGTAGTGAACTTGTGGCTGGAAGGGCTTGCCCTCGGCGTCATACCAGGTGTCCGGAGACACATAGCGGTTATCCACGAATACGTCCGCGGCCGACCAGTTCTGTGGCTCGCGCGGCAGCCAGTCGCCGCGCTCGAGCAGCAGTATGCGCTTGCCTGAGGGGGCCAGGTGACGTGCCAGTGTGCCTCCGCCGGCTCCGCTGCCGATGATGATCACGTCGTAGCTGTCCATCAGGAGATCTCCGCAATGCGCTCGGCGAGGATGATCCGCGCCGCGGCCTCGATCAGGGCTAGGTGGGAGAAGGCTTGGGGAAAGTTCCCGAGGTGGCGGCCCGTGCTCGTATCGAACTCCTCGGCATATAGACCGAGCGGCGAGGCCACTCTCAACAGCTTCTCCATCAGGTCACGTGCTCGCTGCTGCTCACCGATGACCGCAAGCCCCGACACCAGCCAGAAGGAGCAGATCAGGAAGCTACCCTCCTTGCCCGACAGGCCGTCGTCGGTCTCATCGGTGCGGTAGCGCAGCACGAAGCCGTTCTCTGTCAGGTCTTCTGCGATTGCCAGCACACTCGCGCGCAAGCGCTCGTCGTCGCCCGGCAAAAAACCGAAGATCGCGGCCAGCAGGTTGGAGGCGTCCAGGGCGGCTGTCCCATAGTGCTGGCGCATGACCCCGTCCTTGGTGAGCCCGTTGGCGAGGATGTCCGCCCTGATCTCCTCGGCGGTTTCGTGCCACGTGGCCTGGCGCTTGCTGTCGCCGCGCATCGCCGCGAGCTTGGCGGCACGGTCCATCGCCACCCAGCACATCAGCTTCGAGGACACGTAGTGCTGGGGCTTGCCGCGGGCCTCCCAGATGCCCTGGTCGGGTTGGCGCCACACCTTGGTCGCGCACTCCGCCTGTGCCTGCACGATCGGCCACAGCCTGCGCGGTAGCCGTTCGGAGCGGCGGGTGTGCAGCAAGATCGAGTCGAGCGCCGCGCCGAATACGTCGTTCTGGCGCTGGTCGAAGGCGCCATTGCCGATCCTCACCGGGCTCGCCCCCGCATAGCCGGAGAGATCGTCGCGCGTGGACTCGGTCAGGTCGCGCCGCCCGTCGATCCCGTACATGATCTGTAGCGCCCCGTCCCCGTTGGGCTCCAGGTCGGCGATGAACTGCATGAACTCCTCTGCCTCCCAGTCGAGGTTGAGGTAGTGCAGGGCCTGCAGCGTGAAGGTGGAGTCGCGCAACCACGTGTAGCGGTAATCCCAGTTGCGCTCGCCTCCTGGCGTCTCGGGCAGCGAGGTTGTCAGCGCCGCCACGGTGGCGCCGGTGGGCATGTAGGTGAGGCCCTTGATCGTGAGCGCCGAGCGCTGGATCGGGTCGCGCCAGCGGTGGTCGGGCATGCGTGCGCGACTCAGCCAGCCGCGCCAGAAGCTGGCGGTCGAGGACAGCCGTGCGTTGGCGTCGTCGATGTCTTCGGGCACCGCCAGCTCCTCGGCCCACGACAGCGAGCAGTAGATCTGCTGACCTTGTTTGAGCACGTGGCGGGCTCTCACCCAATCGCCCTCGACTCCCATGGCCATGTCCGTCTGCAGCCTGAGTGTCTGCTCGGCGCCGCTCGCGTCGGCCCTGTGGCCGTCGTCGCTGACCGCCCACTTTGCCGTTTCGCGCCCGTAGTCGAAGACGGGTTCGCACGTCAATTCCATCTCGACCTCGCCCTCCAGGCACATCGCGAGTCGCACGAGCACGTGGTCGGCGTCCTGGTCGGCTGGGGGACGGGTGTGCGGTGTGACGAGATCCACGCCCCGGCGTGGCCCCAGGATCAGCGCCTCGCGCACGATCGCCCAACCGCTCGTCGTCTTCCACGTCGTGAGCAGGATGTTGGTCCCGGGCTCGTAGCTGCGCGCAGTCGGCACGTTGATCCCGAATGGGCCGAAGCGAAAACCGCCGGCTTGGCGGTCGAGCAGGGAGCCGAACACGCTCGGGGCGTCGAAGCGCGGCACGCACAGCCAGTCGATTGTGCCGTCGGGGGCCACCAGTGCGCCGGTGTGGCAGTCCGACAGGAACGCGTAGTCGGCGATCGGCGGGAAGGGCGAGGGCATCGCCGCGCTCTGGGGTTGTGTTGCCTCGGTTGAGCTCTGGGGGTGTGTTGCCCCGTTTGGGGTGCCCTGTGCGCGTGCGCGCGTGCGTGGGGCAGGCGTTTTTGTGTTGGTCTTCGCCTTCGCTTCGCTGCTCTTGGTCGCGCTGGTCTTTGCCTTGGCCTTAGGTGGGCTCATGAGGCCACCCACGGTCCGTGCCAGCCGCCGTAATGGGCAACCAGCTTGTCCGCCTCCGGCGGCCCCCACGTTCCGGGTGCATAGGCGTGCACGGGCGGGGGATCTTTGAGCAGTGGTTCGAAGATCCTCCAGGTCTGCTCGACACTGTCCTGGCGGGTGAAGCGCACGCTGTCGCCGCGCATCGCGTCCAGCAGCAGCACCTCGTAGGGGGTCGGCGCCTCACCGCCCTCTTGGGCGAACTCCATGTCGAGCGTGATCGCCTGTGGCCCGCCCTCGTCGGCCCGGTGGGCGTCGATGATCATCTGCACACCGGTTGTGGGGTCGAGCTTGATCACGAGCTGGTTGGGCTCGGGCCGGCGATGCCCGTGCTCCATGAAGCCCAGGCGTGGAGGGTTGCGGAACACGATTCGTAGCTCGGTTTGGGTGATAGGCAGGTCCTTGCCGGTGCGAATGAACCATGGCACTCCTGCCCAGCGCCAGTTGTCGATGTCCAGGCGCAGCGCCGCATAGGTCTCGGTCGTCGATTCTTTGGCGACGCCGTCGATGCTCAGGTAGCCGTCGTACTGGCCCCTCACGTAGTGCTTGGGATCTGCCGCCGCGGTTGAGCGGAACAGGGCGAACTTGGCGTCCTTCAACGTTTCCGCGTCATCGCCGGCGGGCGCCTCCATTGCGGCCACGGCCACCAGCTGCATCAGGTGGTTGACGACCACGTCGCGCACCGCGCCCACGGGATCGTAGAAGTGTCCACGGTCCTCGACGCCGAAGCTCTCGGCCATCGTGATCTGCACGCAGGCGATGTGGTTGCGGTTCCACACCGGCTCGAGCATCGTGTTGGCGAAGCGCAGGTACAGGAACTCGTCGATCCCCATCTTGCCGAGGAAGTGATCGATCCGGTAGAGCTGGGGCTCCTCGATGTACTGGTGGATTTCCGTGGCCAGCGCCTGTGCGGACTGCAGGTCGTGGCCGAAGGGCTTCTCCACGACTACGCGCGCGTTCTTGGTGACGCCGCTGATCGCGAGGCCTTTGATCACGGTGCCGAACAGGAACGGCGGGATCTCCAGGTAGAAGACGGGACACTGGGCATCCCCGAGCGCGTCGGCCACGCGCGCATAGGTGCCTTCGTCGGCGAAGTCGCCGGACACGTAGCTCAGTCGCTCGGCGAAGCGCTTGAACACGCGCTCGTCGATCGTCTCGCCGCACTCTTCGATCGAGGTGCGGGCCCGCTTGCGCAGATCCTCGAGGGTCCAGTCGTCGGCGGCCACGCCCACGATCGGGCAGTTCAAGAGTTCGCGCTGCTCGAGACGGTAGAGCGAGTGGTAGGTCATCACCTTGGCCAAATCGCCGCTGATGCCGAATACGACCAGGACGTCGGCTGCGTCGGTGAAGTCCGTTGGAGGCGGGCGTTGCCGCAGACCGGGGTTGTGCCGCTGTGCTCATAGGTGCCTTTCGTCTGAGAGGACCGGTCCGCGGGAGTCCGCGGATGCTTTCATGCTGACAGCTGGGTCACATCACCCGCATCGGGTGACTTGCGGCTGTGCCGATCGTTCGCGCAGGGCGCGCATCAAGCCGGGAAAGTCAGTTGGCGCTCGTAGGGTCCGCGGCCGGTGAGACACATGGCGCCGCAGCGGGCCGCGAGCTCGAGCGCCTCGGGCACCGAGAGACCTGTGCCGAGACCGTAGGTGAGCCCGGCGGCGAACGAGTCTCCACAGCCGTAGGAGTCCATCGGGCTCGCCGGGAAGCTCGGCGGCCGGCCACTTACCCGAGTCGCCGTCGCGCCTTCGATAGATGCCGCCGTGTGCACCCTCGGTGAACACCACGAGCCGGGCGTCCTGCTCGGCACGGCTCGCCTCGCGGTGCTCGAAAGCATCGTCGGCGCTCAGACGAGCGCGTCCAATGGAATGCCGTGGCCGAGCGCGTGCGAGCGCGCGCGGGCTGCTCACGAGCACCCGCGCGGCGCGCGCCGCGCGCAGGGCGCCGACGTCGCCTGCGGTGAAGTACACGGCGTCCATTTCGGCCAACTCGCTCCCACGGGATGTCGGCGTCGTCGATTGTCGGCTCCAGGCGCGCTCCGAAGGTCGTGATCGTGCGCTCGCGGTCTGTCGTCCACGAGCGTGACGGCCGTGCGTGTGGGGGCGGTCCCTTGGGGCGCCCAGACCTCGCACGCCCAACTCTCGCAGACGCTCGACCGAGCGGCGACCGTGCTCGTCGTCGCCGAGCGCCGTCACCAGCACGGCCTCGCCGGCCAGGCGCGCTAGCTGTACGGCCGCCACCGCTCCTCCACCGGCCGGCTCCTCGAAGGAGTCCTCGCGCGTGCACTATCTCGCCGGCCGTCGGGATGTGGGGCACGCGCGCGAATGTGACCCACTCCACGTGACCGACGACGGCGACCTTCGGTGGGTTCGGTGCCACTGGCGGCAGTGTCACACAAGTGAGGTGAGGGGCACATGGCGTGTACCTCGTGGCGGTACTGCGGAGCGATACCGGCGCTACGCTCACACCCAACTCATGGCGGCAAAGATTGCTCTCCTGCGCGGTATCAATGTGGGCTCGCACAATCGCATCGCGATGGCAGACCTGCGTGAGCTTCTGGGGAGCCTCGGCTACAGCGATGCGCGGACCCTCGTGCAGAGCGGCAATATCGTGCTCACAGCTGACGTCTCCCCGGAGGAGCTTGCGCTTGAGCTAGAACGGGAGATCGCAGGCAGGTTCGGTGTGCGGACGCCGGTGATTGTGCGTACCCGTGAGGAGCTCGCTGGAGTGGTCGAGCTCGATCCACTCGGCGACATCGCCAAGGAGCACAAGCTCTACCAGGTGAGCTTCCTCTCGGCCGAGCCCGATTTGGCGGCGATCGAAGAGATCCAGGCCATCGATTTCGCGCCCGAGCGATTCGTGTACTCGGGGCGAGAGATATACGCGTGGCATCCCCAAGGTATCCATAGCTCGTTGCTGGCGCGCCGGCTCTCAGACAAGCGCCTCGGTGTAACCGTTACCGCAAGGAATTGGAAGACCACCACGAAGTTGCTGGAGATGGCTGAGGAGCTGGAGACCTAGCCACCGCCTCGGTGGCGTGGCTGCTTCGCGCTGAGCGGATACGGAGCCGCAGGCGGCACGGTAAGGCCCAGCAGTGGCTCTCAGTCGTCGAGTCCACGAGCGCGGCGGATCTTGCCCAGGCGTTTCGCCAACTCAGACTCCGCATCGTCGGGCTCATAGAAGCGTGCGCCGGCCACATCTTCGGGTGCCAGCTCCTGCTCGGCTAGATGCCCTGGGTGGGAATGAGGACTGTCATAGCCCTCGCCACGGCCGCCCGAGCGCAGTTGGACCGGGGGAGGCGAGGCGCCGTGCTCGCGCACGAAGTCTCTTGCCGCGCCGATCGCGCGCTTGGCGGCGTCGGACTTGGGCGCCAGCGATAGGTAGATGGCTGCCTGGGCAAGTGCGAACTGGCACTCAGGAAGACCTGCGTGCTCGACGGCCGCGGCCGCGCCGGTCGCGACCGCGAGCGCGTTTGGATCGGCGTTGCCGATGTCCTCGCTTGCGAGGATCACCATTCGTCGCGCGATGAAGCGGGGGTCCTCGCCGCCCTCGAGCATCACCGCCAGGTAGTAGAGCGAGGCGTCGGGGTCCGAGCCGCGCGTCGCCTTGATCCAGGCTGAGATCGTGTCGTAGTGGCTGTCGGCCTTCTTGTCGTAGTGGACGATCCTGCGCTGCAAAGCGTCTTCGGCGTGCTCGACGCTCACGCCGTCCGCGGCCGTCTCGCAAGCCAGCTCGAGCGCGCTCAGCGCCGTTCGTGCGTCGCCGCCGGCCCGGGCGGCGAGCATCTCGATCGCTTGCTCCTCGACCTGGGCCTCTCCGCACTCGCCCCGCTCCAAGGCCCGGCGCAAAAGCGTGAGCACGTTCTCCTCGCTGAGCTCTGCCAGCTCATACAGGCGTGTACGCGAGAGCAGGGCGCGGTTGACCTCGAAGGAGGGGTTCTCGGTCGTCGCCCCGATCAGCGTCACCAAGCCTTCCTCGACCGCGGGCAGCAGCGCGTCCTGTTGGGCCTTGTTGAAGCGGTGGATCTCGTCAAGGAAGAAGATCGTGTCGCGGCCTCCGAGCTTGCGTTCCTTGGCCCTGGCCATTACGGCGCGGACCTCTGGGCGGCCGGCCTCGACCGCGCTCAGCTCCTCGAACGCGGCGCTCGCGCTCGCCGCGACGATCCGCGCCAAGGTCGTCTTGCCGCTGCCGGGAGGACCGTGCAGGATCATCGAGTGGGGGGTGCCTTGCTCGATCGCCGTGCGCAAGGCCGAGCCTTGGTGCAAGAGGTGCTCCTGGCCGACGAACTCCTCGAGCGTGACTGGCCTCACTCGTGCGGCCAACGGCGCACCTGGCGACAGGGCGGTGTCTGTGGCGGCGTCGGCGGGGTCGAACAGCGAGTCCATCTCCCACAGTATGGTGTCCGCGATGGCGTCCACCGGCGAGTGCTTGGCGATACCACTGACCGACGGAAGCTCGCTCGAGGCCGAGCTGTTCCTGCCGCAGGTGGCCAGACGCGGGGGCGGGGCCGAAGGCCAGGCCCGTCCCCTGGATGCGGCCGGACGTGCGGACGGGGGCCGAAGCTCGGCCGGTCCGTATCCCGGTGTGCTCGTGCTGCACGAGTCGTTTGGCCTCAACGACGACATGCGCCGCATCGCGAGCCGCTTCGCCGAGGAGGGCTATGCGGTGCTCCTACCGAACCTCTTTTCGCACGGCTCACGGATCGTATGCTTGAGCAGGGTCATGACCGACATGGTTAGGGGCTCGATCGACCGTGAGATCGCCGACATCCTCGCCGCGCGCGCGGCTTTGGCCGAGCGCGAGGACGTCGATGCCGATCGCATCGCCGTGGCCGGCTTCTGCCTCGGCGGTGGCTTTGCCTTGATTGCCGCGACCAAGCCCGGCTTCAAGGCGGCGGCGGTCAACTATGGCGACGTGCCCAAGGACCGCGCCAAGCTCGACGGCGTGTGTCCTGTCGTTGCCAGTTTCGGCTCGAAAGACCGTATGTTCGGGCGTAACATGGCCGAGCGCTTGGAGGCGCATCTGGGCGCACTCGGCGTGGAGCACGACATCCAGACCTATGACGGAGCGGGTCACTCCTTCTTCTCCCAGCACGAAGGCTGGCAGGGCTGGCTTGCGCGAATGCCCACGCCGATGATGGTCGGCCCCGATGCGGACGCCTCGGCAGACGGCTGGCGGCGGATGCTCGGCTTCTTCGCCGAGCACGTCCGTGACGTCCCCGGACAGGTGTAAGACAGGCTAGGGCTTCTTGCATGAGGTGAGGATCGATCTGGTCGGCTCGCCTATGGTGAAGCGATGAGCACGCTCCCGCCCGATCCCGAGGAGGCCACCGCGGCCGGTGCCCCGGCTCGGGCTGAGATTCCACCGACCACAAGACCTGGAGCGGTGCACATCACGGTCTCCGATCTCAAGCGCTCAGTCGAGTACTACGAGCACGTGATCGGCTTGCGCGTCCATGAGCGTGGGGAAGGGCGCGCGACGCTGGGGGTGGGAGAGGAGGATCTGCTCGTGCTCATCGAGCAACCCGGCGCTCGCCCTGTCCGTGGCTATTGCGGTCTGTATCACTTCGCGTTGCTGCTTCCTCGCCGCCAGGATCTCGCGCGGTGGCTCGCTCACGCCGCGCGCGAGCGCGTGACGCTCGAGGGCATGTCCGACCACTTCGTGAGCGAGGCGATCTACCTCAGTGATCCAGACGGTCACGGCATCGAGATCTATTGGGATCGCCCGCGAGAGGTCTGGGAGGGCAGGGTCGCCGAGCGCATGACCACGCTCCCACTCGACACGTCGAGTCTTTTCGGCGAGCTCGCCGATCCAGCCAACGAGCCATTTGAGGGTCTGCCCGCGGCAACCGCGATGGGCCACGTACATCTTTGCGTGACTGACATCCCCCAGACGATCACCTTCTACCGCGACATGCTCGGCTTCGGCTTGATGGCCTCGCTGGGTGGGCAGGCAGCCTTTCTTAGTGCCGGCGGCTACCACCATCATGTGGGCGCCAACACCTGGGAGAGCGCCGGCGCCGGGCAGGCGCCGGAAGGGGCTGCCACCCTCAAGGCGGCAACAATTCTGCTGCCAAGCAAGACCGAGCGCGACCGGCTGGTTGCGCGTGTGGCGGACACTGGGCATGAGCCTCTCCAACTCGAAGACGGCGTCCTCGTCCGCGATCCATCGCGGAATCCGGTCCTTCTTGCCGTGTCCTAAACCAGCGGCTCCATATCGTCCGGCGAGGCAGCGCCTGAGTCTTGGTCGTCAGCGGCTGAGCGCACCCACAATGCTCGCCCGATCCTCCCTCCAAGCGCACCTAGCAGCATCCCCGCGATCGCGTCGATCGCGATGAGCAGAGGCGGGAAGCTTCCGAGCGAGACCTTCGCGTGGGTTCCCGCGATCGCGTGGGCGATCAGGATGCCGGCGCCGAAGGTGGCCCCGCCGACCAGTCCGCGATCGGCTCCGCCCCAACCGTCCTGGTGCTCGAAGCCGGCCAGGATTGCGCCAAGCCCGGCGAGCACCGACAGTCCCCAGTAGGCGCCTGCGGAGATGCCGAGAGCGATCCCAACGACCGCTCCGAAAGCCAATGGCACGACACCCCCGAGCAGGATCTGGATCGAGCGAGGCCGATCTCGAAACAGCGGTGGCGTGTGCATCCATTCCCCTATGACTGTTGCTTCCCCTCTTTTGAGGGTAGTAGGCCCCGGGCTTGGTAAAGCAGTTAGTTAGCGCTGTGAGCGATGTTCCGGATCAGTGAGCGCCGCGATATCGGAAAGATCGATTGGTCGTTGGCGCGCTACGCTCGGCCCGGTGCGCTTCATGCCCACATCCCTGGTGGCCGCCGCCTCCTTGATTGCGGGCTTTGCGGTCGCGGTGGGCACCGGTTCGCGCCCGCTCGGAGGCTTGGTGCTTGCGGCCGGGGGCCTGTGGTGCATCTGGACCTGGCGGCGCCGTCACGGCACGCGCACGGCCGTGATCCTTGGGTGCGTTGGTTTCAGCGCATTCGTTTTCTCCCACATGCTCGGTCTGGCGATCGGAGCTTGGCCGTCGGTGCTGTTGGTGGCGGCGGTCGTGGCCGTCGTGGTTTGGATCAAGGCCGACGCTCGTATGGGCCGAGTCGTGTCCTTGGATGACTCGAATTCGGACACGGCCCTCAGCGCCCAGGCCGGTCCGGACCGTCCACTCGGCCGCACTGGGACCGTCCACTCAGCCGCACTGGGCTTGTCGGACGAGCCCTAGCGCCTCTGACTCTCCTGCGCCAAAGCCTTCCGCAAGGCCTCGTCGAAAGGCGCGGGTGCGATCCCGAACGGATCTGCACCACTTGGATCTGTGACGACGGTGGCAGTCTTCAGGCCCTCCACGAGCGGGCGGGCCACGTTCGTGTCGACGGGGGTCACGAGTCCGATCCACAGCGAGGACAGCCACGGCGTGATCAGTGGTACCGGGATCATCAAGCGTGGACGCCTTTGCATTGCCAAGGCCATCCGTTCGAGCATGTCGCCGTAGGAGAGGATGTCGGGTCCGCCGATTTGCACCTCACGGCCACTTGACTCGGGGATCTCCGGAGCCCGGCGCAAATACTCGATCACATCGTCGATCCCGATTGGTTGCGTCTGTGTGCGCAGCCAAGCGGGAGCGATCATCACAGGAAGTCGCTCCACGAGGTAGCGCAGCGTGCGATAGGACTCGCTCTCGGCTCCCACCACCATCGCCGCCCGAAAGTAGGTGAGTGCTGGCCCGTGTCGCGTCAGCGTCAGAGCTGTCTCGTGGCGGCTGAGCAAATGCTTGGAGACGCTCTGATCTCCGAGGCCTCCGAGATAGACGACTCGCTCTATGCCTTCACGCAAGGCCATCCGCGCGAAGTTGAGCGCACCGCTGCGCTCGCGCTCTTGAAAGCCTTGTCCGCCGGCCATGGCGTGGATCAGATAGTAGGCGACTTCGACGCCTTCGCCTACTCCCTCCAGGCTCTCGGCGTCTGTGACGTCGCCTTCGACTACCCGGCAGCCTGAGGCTCGCAGCTCGCCGGCGCGCGAAGCGTCGCGCGCCAGACAACGCACATCGGCGCCGGATTGGACCAAGGCGCGGGCCAAGCGCCCGCCGATGAACCCGGTGGCTCCCGTCACCAGGACCCTTCTATTGGCGGTGTCGATCTCGATACTGCTCAATTACCCCGAGCACCGGTTGCCCACCCAGACGTCGTCATTACGAGCGCTTGTGAGCGCCCCGAAGACATTCGTCCTGAGACACTAGAAGCGTTCGGCGGCTAGATTTCCCCGAACGCGGTCAGTTCGACTTGAGAATCGCTACTTCGAATCAAAGGAGACACGCCCATGAGGCCCGGAAAGATTCGCTTCGCGGCAGCCCTGCTCATCACGGCGGCGATGCTCGGCGAGGCTGCCTATGCGCTCGCGGCCGGGAAAGCGGCGATGGTGCCAAAGATCGGCAACTACGCGGGCTTCGCCGGGGCGTCCGACATCGGCTTCAAGGTGACCGCGAAAGGCACGAAGATCGTTGATCTGAGCACTCATTTCGAGGCCACCGTCAACTGTGGGCCTCCCGCGGAAAACCCTCCGCTCGTGCACTTCCCTCCGCTCGCGGTTGTCAAAGGAAGCTTCCACGGATCGACTTCGATCACCTATGGCGGGGGCATCAACCCCCAATATTCGATCAGGGGCACCTTCAGCTCGCCCACGCGCGCGGGCGGCACGATCAGCGTTCACTTCGACTTTCCCCACAATGCATTGCCGCCCTGCAACGAAACCTCCCAGATCTCGGTGGCGCGCGCGACCAAATAGCGGAGCGTCGGTGTGACCCTGACTCAACCGACCTGAGCGGCAACGGGTCGGGGGACGACGTTGGGGGAGGCGGCTAGCCGGACCGCTGGGCGGCTCAAGTGCCGGTCGCTGTCGCAGCTCCACGATCGCTCGCCCCCGTGGTGTCCGCGTCAAGCGCTTGGTATTCAGTCATCAGCTCCCCCTCGTGACGCTTGTGGGGGAATGCGAAGAACACGAGCGCTGTGCCCAGGGCGATCGCGATCAATCCAGCCGCAAAGGCCCATTCGTCGCCTTTGACGAACGATTCCTTTGCTCCCGTCACGATCGCTTTTGCGTACTGGGGGTAGCGCGAGGCGGTTGCCGCCGCGCTCGAGAACGACTTTGTCAGTTCCGTTTCCACGGTTTCCGTGATGCGCGCCTTGTTGGGTGCTCCCGCAACCTGCGCAGCCACCGCGGCTGCATAGCCGGCGGTGAGGAGGGCACCCATGATCGACTGCATGATCGCCCCACCCAAATCGCGCTGCAGGTCCGCGGTACCCGAAGCCATGCCTGCGCGCTTAACCGGGACCGAGCCGGTGAGCGAGTGGGAGGCAGGAGTGCCGGCGAAGCCAACCCCAACTCCGATGAACGCATAGCCGAGGCCAACCTTCCAATACGGGATACCGTCCTTCCAGAGCAGCAGCATCGTCAGGAAGCCGAGCAAGCAGAACGCATAGCCGCACAGCAGCGTGATGCGCGAGCCGTAAGACTCCACGAGCTTGGCAGAGAAAGGAGCGATCATGATCATCAACAGCGCGGCGGGCACGATCGACAGGCCCGCGTCGAGCGTGGAATAGCCGAGCACGTTCTGCACGAATTGTTGGCCGACGAAGATCGCGCCCATCAACGATCCAAACACGACGATGCCGGCGAGCGCGGCCACCCAGAAGGTCGGCCGTGCGGCGATATCCAAGTCATATAGCGGCGAGCTCGTGCGTCGCTGGCGAATCACGAACGCCACTCCGGCCGCGACGGCGACGATCACTGTCACGAGCACGATCGTGCCCTCTTTGGGCTCCGGCGCGAAGTTGATTGCGAGCACCAATCCCGCGACAGCCAACGCTGAAAGGACTCCGCCGAGGTTATCGACGGCCTCGGTGGTCTCATTTACGTGTGCGGGTACATATCGCCAAGCCATGAATAGAGCCACGGCCGCGAGTGGCAGGGTGATCAGGAAAACCGAACCCCAATCAAAACCGGTCAGCAGCGCTCCGGCGATTAGGGGTCCCAGCGCCGACATGCTGCCCCCCAAACCGGACCAAAGTGCGATCGAGCGGGTACGCGCACCGCCTGACCACAGGGCGGTGATCAACGCAAGCGTGGTGGGGATAGGCCATGCCGGCGGCGAGCCCCCCCAACAGGCGGGCGAGGAACAGCACCGCGATCGACGGGGCTAGAGCGGCTGCCAATGATGCCGGGATCGCGAGCGCCGTGCCGAGCAGGAGCATCAGCTTGCGCCCGTAGCGATCGCCGAGCGCGCCCAGATAGAGCACCGAGGCCGCCAAGCCGAGCGAGAAACCGACGGCAACCAGGTCGAGTCCGGTCTGTGACGCGTTGAATGCCTTGCCGATGTCCGGCAACGCCACGTTGGCGACCGACAGGTTCAGGTTGGCGACGGCCGCGACCGTAATCAGCGCGGCAAGCACCGCCTGCGGATGCGCTGGACCAGGGGCCGATGCGGGCTTCGATGGCGCAGCGATCGATCCTGGCGCTCTGGTGCTCATCCATGCCGCCCTAGCGTACGGTGTTTGAGTGTCCGGTCATCACCCGGTCCAGATGATCTCGAGCTCGGGGCGAAACGTAGGCAGAGTCTGTGAACCAAGCAGCCCCTACTTCCGTACCCATTGGATGTCCACTCTCGAACCTTTGGGGTTCGCCCTGGCGGGTCTGTTCGTTTTGAATGTCCTGCTGCGTTTGGCGCGCACGTGCGTGCGCAGCGCCAAGGTGATGCCTTGGGTGTGGAAGCGGTCCTTGCCCGCTTCACTCAGCAGTACAGGTAGCCGCCCGAGCCAGAAGCTTCTCGATCTTCTGGCGATAGGCCTCGCCAAGTTCGCTGAACGTCCGCTTCGGGTCGAACCGTTCGAAGGCGGCAAGGACGTCGACGCCGCCGGAGTCTCCTCGGCTTTGAGCGCCGCGATGACCCGCATCGGAAGCCTGCGGCGCTCCGGTGTGGACAGCGTGACCGCGCCGGTCGCCGCCAGTTCGGCCTTGGACGCGATCGCCGGAGGTGTCAAGGCTGCCCCCGCAGGTGGAGAACTGGCGGCCGCGCTGTTGCGCTTGGGCTGGTGGCTGCTCGCGCGTGGCGAGCTTCAATTGAGCGGGCGGGTGCTCGAATCGGAGGCGGCGGGACCGGGCTTGGCGCTGACGATCGCAACCGCAAGCGGGCGCACGATCGAACGGTTGACGGTGTGGGCCTGGGAGTTCGAGCCGGCGCTCGGCGAGAGTCCTAGCAAGCACGCCGAGACGGACAGGTTGATGTGCATCGCCACTGCCGGTGCCGTATGGACGCATTTCACGATCCTCTCCGACATCTGGCATCTCGGAGAGAAGGACCTGCGGGAGTTGCTGCAGACCGCGGTGTGGCGCAGCTATGCCTTCATGCAGGTCGGCCTCGAAGGTAAGGACCACCGCGGCCCCGACCTCACCCGTGCCCTGTATGCCAGGGCCGTAGACGCAGACCCTCACAACTCGGTTGCCCAATTCAACCTCGCGTCTCTGGAGCTCGACGACGCTTGGTTTGAAGACGTGCGCGGGGCCGGCTTGCTCAGGCTCCAGCGTGTGCACGACGACCTGGACGGGGACGAGATGTCGGACTGCGCTCCGCGCGAATCGCCGGCTGATCGATTCGAGCGCGAGCAAGCGCTGCTCGACCGCGATCCTCTGCACTACCAGGTCGCCTACAAGCGTGGTGCCTGCAAGCTCAACGAAGATGTGCTCGCCGACTCCGAGCAGGAAGTCGACCACGATGGTTCAACTTCTCACCGGAGACTCGTTCCGCCAGACGCGGACGACCTAGCGACGCACCTGCGCGATTTGGAGGAAACGCTTCAGGTACTGCATGTCTGCGATGCGCGGAGGTGGCCGGCGGCGGGCTCAAAGGCCTGGCGCGAACTGAGGCAGATGCTGAGCGCAGTCGAGGGAACGATGCTTGTTTTGTGGGCGATGGTCGCTGCTCGGGCGGGGCGCGCCGACGGGACTATGTGGCCGGCAGACGAGTTGAGCGATTCAGCTGAGGTGAGCGAGGATCGTTCGGATGGCGGGCCATGTGAGCAACGCTCGATCGTGATCGAACACTTGCGCGAGGGAACGCTCACGCCCAGCGCCGCTGTCCACTTCGCGCGCGGCAACCACGTTTGGCGAACCAGCCGTACGCGACTCAATCTCGCCTGCTGGTACGCCGACAGGGAGCTGCCGTCGGAAGCTTTGCGCGAACTGGAGCTGGGGCTCGAGTCCGGCGGAGAGATGGCGGGCCGCAGGATGCTGGATCCCCAATTGCGCAAGGTGTGCGTCGCGTGCCCCGAGGCTTGGGAGAAGCTGCTGCTGCGCTACATGCCCGGCCGGCGAGAGGCCCCAGAGGACACCAAGAACGGTCGTTGCCCCATCGACCCCGCCTTTCTGCCGAAGCCGCTAGCGCCGGTCCGCCGCTAGCCCGACCACTTCCCCTTGCCGTAGCGCGCCAGCTCCAGGCGCGCGACTACACCTCTGTGCACCTCGTCCGGGCCGTCGGCCAGCCGCAATGCCCGCGCGGCGGTCCACGCCCCGGCGAGCGGGAAGTCATTTGAGAGACCGCCGCCACCGTGCAACTGGATCGCCATGTCCACCACTTTTTGCGCCATGTTCGGAGTCGCGACCTTGATCTGCGATACGGCGCCGATTGCCTCGGGCGCTTTCTGATCCACGAGCCAAGCGGCGTGTAGGACGTGTAGACGTGCTTGGTCGATCGCGATGCGTGCGTCGGCGATCCTTTCGCGATTGCCGCCCAAGTTGGCGAGTGGCTTGCCGAACGCCACGCGCTCGGTGGCTCGCGTACAGGCCAACTCGAGTGCCAGCTCGGCCAGCCCGATCAAGCGCATGCAGTGGTGGATGCGCCCCGGCCCGAGTCTCGCTTGAGCGATTGCGAAGGCCTGTCCGGGCCCGCCGATGATCGCCTCCTTGGGCAAGCGCACGTCGGTGAACGACACTTCGCCGTGTCCGCCGGGAGCGTCGAGGAAGCCCATCGCCTCCAGCATCCGCTCGACCTTTACTCCGGGCGTGTCCATCGGCACGAGCACCATCGAATGCTGGTGGTAGCGGTCGGTTTGCGGGTCGGTCAGGCCCATGAAAATGATCGCCTTGCAATTCGGGTGACCGACGCCGGTGCTCCACCACTTGCGCCCGTTCACCACAACTTCGTCCCCCTCGAGCACGGCGGTTGCCTGCATGTTGGTGGCATCTGAGGAGGCCACCTCCGGCTCGGTCATGCAAAAGGCCGATCTGATCTCCCCGTCGAGCAAGGGCTTCAGCCAGCGCTGCTTCTGCTCCTCGGAGCCGAAGTGCCAAAGAACCTCCATGTTGCCCGTATCCGGAGCATTGCAGTTGCACGTCTCGGCCGTGATCAGGGAGCGGCCCATGCGCTCGGCCAAGGGCGCATACTCGACGTTCGACAGACCCGCCCCAAGCTCGCCGTCGGGCAGGAAAAGATTCCATAGTCCCTCACGCTTGGCGATTGCCTTGAGCTCCTCAATCTGTGGCAGCACAACCCACGGGTCCTGGCGAGAAAGCAGCTCTCGCATGTAGGGCTCCTCACGCGGGCTCACCTCGCTCTGCTGAAAGGCGGTCAAGCTCTCCAGTAGCTCTTGCGTGCGGGGTGAGTGGGCGAAATCCATCGGCGCGAGCGTACAGTAACCGTCCCGCCCCGAACCGAGGAGACGCCATGGATGCCGTAAACCACCAGTTCCGCCTAGCCTCCCGCCCCGAGGGGATGGTGGGACGCGAGCACTTCGACTATGTCGAGGAGACCTTGCCCGAGCTGCAGGACGGCCAGGTCCTGGTCAAGATCGACTACATCTCGCTCGATCCCGCGATGCGGGGCTGGATGGCCGAGGGTCGCTCCTATATCCCACCCGTCCAGATCGGCGAAATCATGCGGGCCGGGACCGTCGGCACGATCGTCGAGTCCAAGGGCCAAAAGCTGGTCGCGGGCGACCACGTATCGGCTTGGCTGGGGGTACAGGAGTACGCCATATGCGACGAGAACGCGGTCTTCAAGGTCGACACGTCAACGGTCCCCCTGCCGAAGTACCTGGGTGCTTTGGGGATGCCCGGCATGACGGCTTACTTCGGCCTGCTCGATGTAGGCGCCCCCAAAGAGGGCGAGACCGTGGTCGTCTCGGGCGCCGCCGGCGCAGTGGGCAGCGTGGTTGGGCAGATCGCGAAACTGAAGGGCTGTCGCGTCGTCGGGATCGCCGGTGGGCCCGAGAAGTGCGCCTGGATCGTCGAGGAGCTGGGTTTCGACGCCGCGATCGACTACAAGAGCGAGGACGTGGGCGCCGCTCTGCGCCAGCACTGCCCGGAGGGCGTCGATGTGTACTTCGACAACGTTGGCGGCGAGATCCTCGACGCGGCCCTCGCGCGCCTGGCGCGTGGGGCGCGGGTTGTAATCTGCGGCGCGATCTCCCAGTACAACAAATTGGATTCGATGGACGGTCCCTCCAACTACATGTCCTTGCTCGTCAACCGCGCACGGATGCAGGGCTTCGTGGTAATCGACTACATGTCGCGCTATCCCGAAGGCATCCGCGAGATAGCCGCTTGGATCGCCGACGGCAAGCTGATCGCGCGTGAGGACATCGTCGAAGGCTTCGACGGCTTCCCCGACGCGCTTGCCAAGCTGTTCGCGGGCGAGAACGTGGGGAAGCTCGTGCTGAAGGTATGAGCCTGCTTTTGCTGACGTCTATTTGCTGAGGATCGTAAACGTCGATCGCTGTGGCGCTGAGCTCTTGCCGCCTGGGCCGGTAGCCGTCACGACGAGCGTGTAGGCGCCAGGCTTCAGCTTCTTCGATCCGCTCACCCGCCCTTGAAAGCGCAGCGTGTTCGCGCCCGCGTGGCCCGCCACAATGAGCGTCGCCGCGGTAACCGTGCGCGAGCAGCTGTGCTTGTGCCTGTTGGCGTGTGTCTGCGCCAGGCACTTGTGTCCGACCTTGCGTCCTGACACGTGCTGTGTGAAGACGAACTGCACGGTGGCGGCCTCGTTGAGCGTAAAGCTGAACGTCGTACCGACCGGCGGCTTGCGTGAATGTCGCGATGCCACGCGCGGCAGCGAGCTACCCTCGCGCCACTTGCTGGCCGACTGCTTCAGCGCCGACAGCACAGGGACTGTGGGCGCTGGTGTGAGCTTGGTTGTCGTGAAGGTCGCATCCGGGCCCGTCGTGGTGCCGTCTCGGTTGCTCGCGGAGATCCGAAAGTGGTAGGTCGTGCCCTGCGCGAGTCCCGCCAGTGAAGCGCTCAACTGTGCCGCGGCGCTGCCCGCACCCATCGTCTGCGGATTTGTGGAGCTGCCGTAGGCCGTTGTCGTGCCGTATTCGATTCGGGCGGTTGTCGCGAACCCGCTTGGATTCACGCTCCCCGCCACCGTCGCTGCGCTTTCGGTCACAGCGCTGGCGGTGCCCGCGGCTACGATCGGCGTGGATAGCTCGAACGCGCCGATGTCGCAAACCGGACCGTGGGGTCGTGGCACACCGCGCTCGTCGGTCGCGGGGCACACGGAGTTGTTGCCCGCGTCTACAGCAGGACTGCTCGGCGCCAGCGCCATCGTCGGCAGTTCCGTCGTGCCTCCGTTGTTCTGCAGCGGGCCGAGCAAGGGATTCTTGCCGCTGATGTCTCCCGTTTCCGCAAAGCCGCGCCCGATGCCGGCGTCCAGGTTGTGTCCTTGAGAGGTGACGGCGGGCGTGCTCGGTCCCGAGCAGCCGTCGGCGACGATCGTGTTGCGAAGCGTGACCGCGCTCGCGCTCCCCAGGTTGCGGATCCCCGGAGCGTTTTCATGCGCGATGTTTTCGGCGATCGTCGCGTTGGTCATCGCCAAGGCGCCGGTGCTCGCGTTGAGTATGCCGCCGCCTTCCCCCGAGGACTGGTTGCCGTTGATCGTCACGTTCGTGGAAGTGGTCGAGCCTTCGTTATCGAGGCCCGCGCCCGAACCACCAGTCGTCGAGTTTCCGCTGATCGTCACGTTGGTCATCGCCAGCGTTCCCATCGTCCCCGAAACAGGCTCGACCCTGATCCCGCCACCCCCGTTGGAGGAGGTGTTTTGGCTGACAAGCACGTTTTCCAGCACCGCCCTGGACTGCGAGTCGACGTCGATCCCGCCACCACCGCCCGCGGAGTTGCCCTCTACCACGCTGTTGAGGAGTGTCAAGAATGCTCCCTGACGAACCTCGAAGCCGCCGCCGCAGCCGCACCCGGAGCCTGGATTTATTCCGCCCGTGACGGTGACGCCGCTCACCGTGATGGCGCCGTAGAAGGCGAACGCACGGCCCAGTTTGTTGGCATCGATGATCGTCTTGCCGGCGCCCGCGCCTTGGATCGTGTATTCGCCGTCGGGCTCCCATACGCCGTTGCCTTCGGTCATCGTGGCCTTGTAGGTGCCTGCTCCCAAGAGGATCGTGTCGCCCGTTGTCGCTGCAACGAGCGCATCGCGAAAGGAGCACAGGGCGATCGTGCAGCTACCGTCTTTGCTGTCGGTCGTGGTAGTCACGAGGAGCGTGTTGGCGGCTGCCATGGCGGGCAGCAAGAGTGCCACTAGACTGCCGAGGCCGACCGTTCGTCCCACGCGTCGTGCGATACGCGACGACGATGTCAGGCGCGGCGGCGTGTCGTGCCCTGTCGGCTTCATTCTTGATGCTGTGGTCGGTTTCATGTGGGGCGCTTTCCTTCCTCGGGGGTGGGCGTTGGCGGCAATCCTTCCACCGCAATCGGCGGAATCCGGCGATTGGGAGAGCGTTTTGACTCGTCTATCTGTCCAGCGGGACGCCCTGTCTCGACTTACCCTGACTTCTTCTGGAATGCCCGCCCCACAAAGAGCCACCAGACGGCACCGAGCGCCAGGTCGTGCCGGCGACACATTCCTCTCAACGGTCCATCTAGTTTACAAGTCTGCTAAGGTTGTAAACCGCTGGCGGGGGGACTCGTCGGCGCAGGATCAAAAAGCTGACAATGTTGGAGGTGGGGAGCATGAGTTCTTCTCTGGAAACATCGGCCCAGAGCCCCGCAGTCTCAGATGCTCCAAGGTGGCGCGACCGCAAGCGTTACGCATGGCTACTTGGCTTGATCGTGCCCCTCTTGCCTTTTATCTCCTGGGGCTTGGTTGAAGCGACCGGGATCGGTGCTTTCTGGTTCTACGGGCCCGTCTTGATCTTCGCTGTCTTCCCCCTGCTCGACCTGCTTGGCGGCTTGGACGCCTCCAATCCGCCCGACTCGGTGATCAAGTGGCTGGAGCAGGACCGCTACTACCGCTGGTGCACCTACGCCTTTCTGCCCTTGCAGTACGCCGGCCTGATTTTCGCCTGCTGGGTGTGGTCCCACGGAGGGCTGTCCACGCTTGAATCGGTCGGCCTGGCCTTCACCGTGGCGATGGTCGCCGGCGTGGCGATCAACACGGCCCACGAGCTCGGCCACAAGCGCGCCTCCTCAGAGCGCTGGCTGTCCAAGGTGGCCTTGGCGCAGACCGGCTATGGGCACTTCTTCGTGGAGCACAACCGCGGCCACCACGTACGCGTAGCCACGCCCGAGGATCCGGCCAGCTCGCGCATGGGTGAGAGCTTCTACGAGTTTCTGCCGCGTACGGTGATCGGCAGCCTGCGCTCGGCTTTGGAGATCGAACGTGAGCACCTGGAGCGCGACGGCCACAAATTCTGGAGTCTGCGCAACGACATCTTCAACGCTTGGCTGATGACCCTTATCCTGTTCGGCGGCTTGGCCCTGGCCTTTGGGCCGGTGGTGCTCCCGTACCTGTTGATCCAGGCGGTGATCGGGTTCTCGCTCCTGGAGGTCGTCAACTACTTGGAGCACTACGGCCTGCTGCGCCAGACGCGCGATGACGGCCGCTACGAGCGCACGCGCCCCGAGCATTCTTGGAACTCCAACAACGTGGCCTCCAATGTCCTGCTCTACCACCTACAGCGCCACTCCGACCACCACGCCAACCCTTTGCGTCGCTACCAGTCCTTGCGTCACTTCGAGGAGGCGCCCCAACTGCCGACCGGCTACGCCGGGATGATTGTGGCCGCCGCAATCCCGCCCTTGTGGCGGCGGATCATGGATCGCCGCCTGCTCGAGCACTACCAAGGCGACCTTTCGCAGATAAACATCCACCCGCGTACACGTAGGCGCGTCCTGGCTCGCTACGGGACGCCTATCACGGGCTCGTGACCGCGACGACGAGCAGCCGTCGCGGAGCCAGGCTCGGTCCCGCGGCATCTGAGCCCGCGGTGCCCTACCGAGCGGCCGCGCGTCAACTGTTGCGCGAAAGTCTGCTCGACGCCGCGCGGCGCCTCTTGGAGGACCGCCCGTGGGCTCAGATTACGATGTCCGATGTGGCGCGAGCCGCGGGCCTCAGCCGTCAGACGCTCTACAAGGAGTTGGGTACGCGCGACGAGTTCGCCCAACAGTTCGTGATCCGTGAGGGAGCCCGTTTCCTGGACGCCGTCGAAGGCGCAATCCTCGCCCATCTTGACGACCCTAAGGCGGCCGTGGCAAATGGCTTGGAGGTCTTTCTAACGGTCGCATCCGAGGATCCGCTCGTGCGGATGCTCCTGGAAGACGACGGCACCGGCGGGATGCTGCCCTTGATCACGACCCAGAGCCGTCCCGTACTCGAATGGGCTTCCAGTCGCCTGTTTAGAGCGATGCGCATCGGTTGGCCGGGAGTGGACGACGACGACGGGGAGCTGCTCGCCGATTCGCTCGTGCGCCTGGCGCTCAGCTATGTCACGATGCCGCGCCGCTCGCCACGCGAGAGCGCCTCCGCCGTGGCGACCTTGCTCGCCCCCTACGTCGAGCAAGTTTTGGCCCTGCCCCACTGAGGCAAGTTCGCGCTCAGCCTTTGATCGCGGGCGAGTTGGCGAGTACTTCGCCGGCCGCTCCAAGTGCCTGAACGAGTACGTAGGCCGGCTTGCCGGCCACCGAGATCGAAGTCTCAAAGCCCGACTTGGCCGCACTTGCGACCGGCGACAACTGGGTGGAGGAGGAGCCGGCGAGCACGTTCCAGCTGGCCACGCCGGTGGCCCCGTTCCAGCTGGCATAGACGGTCGTAGTCGAGCGCCCGGCTGTCGCCGCGACCGCTGGAGCGTTCGTGGGTGTACCGCTCCAGGGGAAGCGGTAGGTTCGGTAGGACTCCGTTTTGGCGGGCAGGTGAGCGTCGAATACGAGCGTCCCCGTCGGGGTGTATTCGGAGAAGTAGGGTTCCGCGCCCCAGCCGATGAACATGTTGCCGTTTTCAAGCGCCTGCACGTTGCCCTGGCTGCCGGAGGAAAGAGGCCCTGAGTGAACGTACTGGTTGACCACGGTGTCGCTCTTAGTCGTGGGGTTGACCGACAGGACCAGTCCCCGCGACTGAGGATGGACCTTGGGCACGGCGCCGTTGTCGAACACCGAGAAGTCGCCATCTGGCAGCTCCTCGGCGTCGTGCTGGTAGGCGGTGGCGGCTCCCGCGCCAAGTTTCTCGGTGCCGTGCTTGCCACCGATCTGGGCGACGATCTGGCCGGTGCTCGGGCTCAACTCATATAGAGCCGAAGTGTTGCGTGCGGAGATCAGCAGCGACCCGTCGTGGCGCACCGCGATCGAGTTGATATGGAAGTAGTCGAACGGCCATTCCTGCGAGGAGCCTGTCGGGCTCGCATAGGACTGGGACAGCGCGACATGGTCGAGCGGGTTCCATTCACGCCTGACCAAGTGCGTCTTCAGGTCGATTTCCTGGAACAAGCTGTCGGTCACAGCCGCACTGCTAGGCCCACCGACGCTCGTGAGATTGCAGCGAATCGGGTTGAACACCGTAAGGAAAGCCGTGTTCTGGGGGGTGATGTCGAAGTCGTGCAGGTCGGCCAACTGACCGTTGCCGGCCTTGAATTTCAAAATCTGCTGGTAGGAGGTGTTGGCGATCACCTCTTCGCCTTGCCCGAAGCCCTGCGGCGGGATGTAGCCCTGCCACCAGGTCAGTACCGGTTTGCCTTCATAGGCTTGCACCTGCAGATTGGTCGCCTCGGTGCCTGTCGGCAACGGGTCGAACCAAACCAGGTTGCCCGCAGAGTCCACGATCATCGGTCCGTCTTGACCAGGACCCGAATAGGGCGCCATGAACAGGTCGCCCGCTGTCTGCCCAGTCGAGGAGGAGTCGACCGTCACGAGCGGTACATGGAAGCTCGGCTGGGTATGGAAGGAGAAAAGTTCTGCCGGCTTGCCCGCGGGTTTGGGGGTCGAGGCGGGATGCCCGATCGCGTCACGCGTCGCGGTCGTGAAGTGGAAGGCGAACGGATAGCTCTTGCCGCCCAAGCTGAGCTTGCCGTGCACAACCACCGTCTCGCCCGAGTCAAAGGCCTTGGAGGGCACCCAACTGGCGCCATCGCCCTGCGAGTAGGCCTCCAGGCGCCCCGAGTGCCCGCCGCTCTGTGAGCCGCTGACCGAGATCGAGGAGAGCTCGCCGATCGGATAGCCGAGCAGGCTGACCTGCGTGTCATTGGAGGCGTCCATCGAATCGGGCAGCGGCGCGACGCTGAGATGAGTGCCCGGCAGGACGGCCGACATGCCTAGATGGGAGGGAAAGCACTGGGGCGCCGCCGGGCCTTTGTAGGCCGCATTCTCGGCTGCGATCCGCTTGGCGCCGAAGGTGAGCGTGGCGATCGAGCCGGCGACGATCGCCACGGCAAGCATCAGCAGCGTCCTGCGAAACAGGCTGCTCTTGACGGCGCTTTTGATCAATGGGTCTCTTGGCATACGTTGGTTGTTCAACCCTAGTGCCCGCATAACACAGACCCAACGTAAGGAGTTGCGAAGTTAGAAGACAGGCGACTCTGTGTAGCGGCCGAAGACCTGTTGCAAAGACTCCACGATCTCGCCCTCCGAGGCCTGTGCCTTGGCGCACTCGATCAATGGGTCCATCAGGTTGCCGGCGCCGGTTGCCGCGGCCCGCAGCTCGGCCAGGGTGCGCTCCACCTCCGCGCCCGAGCGACGCGCGCGCGTCGATTGCAAGCGCTCGAGTTGCTTGCGTTCCAAAGCCGGGTCGATACGCAGGATCTCGGGCTCGCCTTCGTCGCCCTCGGTGAACTTATTGACGCCGACCACGACGCGCTCACCGGAATCGATCGCCTGCTGCAACTCGAACGCGGCGTCCGCGATCTCGCGCTGGGGATAGTTGCGCTTGACCGCCTCCACCATCCCACCGAGCTCGTCGATCTTGGCGAAGTACTCGTAGCACCGTGCCTCCATCTCGTCGGTCATCGCCTCCACGAAGTAAGAGCCGCCCAAAGGGTCGGCCGTGTTGGCCACGCCCGACTCGTGCGCGATCACCTGCTGGGTGCGCAGTGCGATCCTGACCGCCTCCTCGGTAGGCAGCGCGAGCGCCTCGTCATAGGAGTTGGTGTGTAGCGACTGCGTCCCTCCGAGAACCCCCGCAAGCGCCTCGATCGCGGTACGCACGATGTTGTTGAGCGGCTGTTGAGCGGTCAGCGAGACACCCGCGGTCTGCGTATGGAACCGCATCAGCCACGAACGTTCCTTCTTCGCACCGTAGGTGTGCCTGAGCTCGCGTGCCCAGATCCTGCGCGCCGCTCGGTACTTGGCGATCTCCTCGAAGAAGTCGATCTGGGCGTTGAAGAAGAACGACAGCCTCGGCGCGAACTCGTCAACATCAAGGCCCCTGGCGATCGCCTGCTCGACATAGGTGAGCCCGTCCTTGAGCGTGAACGCCAGCTCCTGCTGGGCGGTCGCCCCCGCCTCCCTGATGTGGTAGCCGGAGATCGAGATCGGGTGCCAGCGTGGCATGTGCTGTGTGCACCACTCGATCATGTCCCCACACAGCCGCATCGCCGGGTCGATCGGGAAGCACCACTCCTTCTGGGCGATGTACTCCTTGAGGATGTCCGCCTGGATCGTCCCCGAGAGGTGCTCGGGTGCGACCGCACCGCCGGCTCCGTCCCCGTCTTGCTCGGCGGCGACGACGAAATAGGCGAGCATGATTGCCGCCGGAGCGTTGATCGTCATCGAGACCGACACCTCGCCCAGGTCGATGCCCGCGAACAGGGTCTTCATGTCATCGGTCGTATCGACCGCAACGCCCTCCCGGCCGACCTCGCCCAGGGAGCGAGAGTCGTCGGAGTCATGGCCCATCAGGCTAGGCATGTCAAATGCCGTCGACAGGCCCGTCTGTCCGTGCTCGAGCAAGTAGTGGAAGCGCTCGTTGGTCTCCTCGCTGGTGCCAAAGCCAGCGAACTGCCTCATCGTCCACAGGCGACCCCTGTACATGGACTCATACGGCCCTCGCGTGTATGGGTAGGCGCCAGGCTTTCCGATTGGGTCGCGCTCGGGATCGCCGATGCCCTCGGGCAGGTCGGCGGGCGTGTAGAGCTCACGGACCGCCTCGCCCGATAGCGTGCGGGCGTCTTGGTCGGCAACATGCGTTTGAGGGAGTCCCGTCACGTGAGTGGAAGATACCGCCTCCCGGGGAGGCACCAGCGGTGGTGGTCTTGGTTGATTGTTGTCCTTTGGGGGGTGCCCGCGCGCGTGCGCGGTCTATTAACAAGACAAGCCTTTAGTCATGGCCGCGCGTGCGCGCGAGTCACCCTCTGCGGTGTATTGGTCGTCGCGGTCCTCTCCGCCCTCTCGGGGTGCGGCTCCTCGTCGAGCCCGTCGACCGGCGGCGGCGGTAGAGCGGCGCTCTCCAGTCCCACCGCGCCCGTGCCCTTGATCCACACGACCAAGGCGACCTTGATCCTCGATTTCACCCCCAACGCGGTCCACGCCGGCGTCTACCGTGCTTTGGCCGCCGGCTATTACAAGCGCGAGCACATCGACCTGCAGGTGGTCCAACCGACCTCGACCCAAGAAACGTTGAAGCTGATCGACGCCGGCAAGGCCCAGTTCGGCCTGGCCGACGGCAGCGACGTGGCCGGCTTGATCAGCGAAGGCGGCGATGCCCAAGCGGTCATGGCCTTGGTGCAGGCTCCCCTTGGAGGATTGATCGCCTTGGCCTCCGAGCATCTGCGCTCGCCCGCGGACCTGGTCGGTAAGACGGTAGGGATTACCGGCGTACCCTCCGATAAGGCCGTGCTCGACACCGAGCTGCGCCACGCCGGCGTAAGCCCGATCCACGTGAAGGTAGTGACCGTCGACTTTAACGGCGGCCAAGCTTTGGTGGCCGGCAAGATCGCGGCCTTCACCGGCTTCATTCCCGATGACGGCGTGGCTCTGTCGGCAAGCGGTCACCCGATTACCGCCTTCGCGTTGAACAGCAACGGTGGGCCTGCCTACCCGGGTCTGGTGGCTTTCACCACGCGTCGCCTGATCGCCTCAGATCCCCAGCTTGTAAAGGACTTCGTGGCGGCCACAGTTCACGGCTACGAGGACACCTTGGCCGATCCTCAGCGCAGCCTGGCCGAGCTTGAGGCGGCCAACCCGACCTTGCCCCACAAGCTGACAGCCGCCTCCCTAAAGGTCTATCTGCCTCTGTTTAGGGCCGGCGGGGTGCCTTTCGGGACTTTGCAAGCGGCCAATGTTCAGGCGATGTCAACCTGGATGGTGGACTCGGGTTTGCTCCATTCCCCGATCGCGTCTCCTCGCTACGGGACGAACGAATTTCTGCCCTGAGTCGGCGTCAGCGTTTATGGACGCCAGCGATCGAGCGGCTCAGCGTGTCCCAGCTGCTACTGTCTCTTGACAACAGGGAGACGGTGCGTATCGGATGCGTGTCATGGTGACAGGGGTAGGCGGACTGGTCGGGTCCAACGTGGCGGCGGTAGCCGTGCAGCAAAGTTGGGAGGTGCTCGGCTGCTCTCGCGACGGCTCCTTGGACCTGCGAGGGGTGCGGTCGGTCGTCTTCGACATGGCCGATCGCAAAGCGTGTGTTCAGGCCGCCTTGGAGTTTGAGCCCGACGTAATCGTTCACGCTGCCGGCGCGGTCTCGCCCAGTCGCTTTGAGCGTGAGCCCTACCTCGCACAGGTTGAGTACGTCGGAGCCGAGCACACGCTGGCGGCCGCCCAGGCGGTGCGAGCACGCTACGCCTTGGTCTCCTGCGACTGTGTGCACAGCGGCTATCGCCCGGCCGGAACTTGCTTCAGTGAGCGCGACCTACCCGATCCGGTGAATGCCTACGGACGCTCCAAGCTGGCGTGCGAGGAAGCCGCGATGCGCTCACGCGTGCCTTGGCTGATTACCAGACCCGGGGATTTGTATGGAGTCAACCTGGCCCGTCCGCGACGCTTCAGCTTGTCTCTGCGTTTGGTCAAGCGCCTGCGCGACCATACCTCCCTGCCCGCGCCGGAAGGCCTGTGGCGCTCGCCCACTTACGCGCGCGATTACGCCCAGCGTCTGTGCGAGCTCCTGGCCCAAGGATGCGAAGGCGTCTACCACATGGGTGGTCCCCGCTCGCTCGGACGCATGGAGTGGCTACAGCTTCTCGCTGGTGGCCTCGGCTGCTCGCGCGACTTGGTTCGCGAGGGCACCGCGGCTGCCTACCTGCAAGCTTGCGGTGAGGATCCCCACCTGAAATTGCCCTCCAATGTCGCCCTCTCCCAGGAGAAGGCCACGGCTGCGATCGGCTCCTGCGCGGTAGCTCCCGAGCGCGGAGTCGAGTTGGTGTGCGAGCAACTAAACCGCGTGCTCAAGCCAGATCTGCCGCAAGCACGCTAGTCTGCCCTCGCCAAGCACAGCTACCGAAAGGAAGAACTCCATGAACAAGAGTCAGCTTGTCGAGGCGATCGCCGCCGACAGCGGTCTCTCCAAGGCAGATGCCGGACGTGCGGTCGAGTCGTTCCTGACCACCGTCGGCAAGACCTTGAAGAAGGGTGACGAGGTCGTGATCACGGGCTTCGGCAAGTTCTCCGTGGTCAAGCGGGCAGCCCGTCAGGGTGTCAACCCGCGTACGGGCGAAAAGGTGAAGATCAAGGCCTCCAAGGCCCCCAAGTTCACCCCCGGAGCGAGCCTCAAGCAGACGGTGCACCCCAAAAAGTAGTTCTCCCCCACCCACGCGATGGCGCTCGTAGGTGACTTGGAGCTCGCGAGCTTCGATTACACCGACCCCGATTTGAAGGGGGAGCGCTTTCACACGGCTATGAAGGAGCTGGCGGCGGAGGGATGGCTGGCGGCGGGGCCGTACGGGTACGTGGTCTTCGACCGCGAGGCGGGCGAGTTCTTCCTACGGACACGCTCGGCGATCTTCCCGGGTATGAAGATCGCCGAGCTGTTCGAAGTCTCAGAAGGCCCTCTCTGGGAGGAGATGAAGCGCAACATCCTGCACATCAACGGCGCTGACCACACGCGCCTGCGCAGCCTCGTCAACCCATCGCTTTCCCCACGCGCCGTCGAGCGCTGGCGGCCGGCGATGCGCCAGTTTTTGGAGGGCCTGTTCGCTTCGGTCGAGCAGACGGGTCGCTGTGAGTTCGTGGAGGCCTTCGCCAAGCCCTATCCCTCCCAGACGATCGCCACGGTCATGGGTGCGCCTCTATCAGACGCCCCCCGTTTGCACCACTGGTCGACGTGGATCCAGCGTCAGTTCGACGCCGCCTCGATGGCCAACGAGCGCGACGGCATCGAGCAAGCGGTCGCCGAGTTCTACGATTACGCCCAGGCTCTCCTGGCCGCGCGCCGCCAGACCCCCGGCGACGATTTGATCTCGACCCTCCTGGCGGCCGCAGATCCGGCCCACCCACCCGACAGGTTGAGCGAGGAGGAGTGCGTCAACCTTGTTTTGAACGTGTTGATCGGGGGTGTCGACACGACTCAAAGTCAGCTGGCCCACGCGATCCGCCTGTTCGCTGAGCACCCGGATCAGTGGGCGGCTTTGGTGGCTGATCCCTCGTTGGCAGGCCGAGCGGTCGAGGAGGCTTTGCGCTACGAGCCGATTACCCCTTTTACCGCCCGCGTTACGGTTGAGGAGCTCACCTACCGAGACGTCACCTTTCCCCCGGACACGATCGTCATGGTGTGCTCTTTTACCGGTAACCGTAATTTGCCAAGTGACGCAGCCGAGCCGGACTCGTTTGACATCACCGTTGAGCGGCCTCGTGCGCGCGCGCTCACGTTCGGCGCCGGGGTCCACTATTGCCTGGGCGCGAACCTCGCGCGCCTGGAGCTGGAGGAGGGCCTCGCGTTTCTCGCACGCCGGATGCCCCGTCTCGAACTGGACGGTGAGCCCGAGTTCGAGAGTATTCTCGGTATCTACGGGTTGGCGAAGTTGCCAATCCGCTTTGGGGAATAGCCCCAAGTTGGCGTCTCACACGCTCACACCCGAACGGAGGACCACATGAAGCGGATCTGCATTCTTCTAGTCGTCAGCTTGCTCGCCGCGGCGAGCCTGTCCACATTGGCCGGCGCCCGCCCGGCGGCGCGTTCGAGCCTCTTTCATACGGTCGAACTGCGCAAGACCAAACTGGGCAAGATCCTGGTCAACTCAGCCGGCTCCATCCTGTATGAGTTCACGAAGGACCATCCCAAGAAGAACACCTGCCAGAAAGTCAGTGGATGCTCCGGGATATGGCTGGCTCTCCCGGTGGAAGGCAAGCCTTCGGCGGGCTCCGGTGTAAAGGCGTCGCTGCTGTCCACCATTACCGTCCCTGGGGCCGGCACGCAGGTCACCTATGCGGGTCATCCGCTCTATATTTACGCGGCCGCGCCCACCTCGACTTCATATGTTGGGGCCAGCCAATTCGGCGGCAAGTGGTATGCGGTCAATGCCAAGGGGCAGGCGGTCAAGTAAGGCCCTCTGCCGACTGGCGCGGCGGTTGTGGGTCTGCGCCGCCGCGCTTGGCAAAAGTGGCTGGTTGGGAAGCGAGTTCAAAGCGCGTGAAGGTTAAGGGTGAGTTAGCGAAACTCGAGGAAGCGTCTAGTTGCTCGCTACATCAGGCCATTCAGACGTAAGCAGTTGTCGTCACTCACGGCGGAAGAACCCATCATCCTGTATCGTTTTAAACCCAGAATGAGCCAAGGAACAAGCAGACCAGCAACTCACCGGACGCCGAGAGCTCATCGGCGTCAGCGTAGTCGCTGCCTCGTGCTGGGCGCGGCCGCGATCCTCGCCGCCGGTGTGGTCTTTGCCGCTCCGGCGCTGGCGACCACAGGCCCTCCCATCATCGAGAGCATGTCGGCGGGGGCAGGCGGCGAAGTCACGGTTGGTGCGAACATAGACCCGGACGGTCTCGAAACCACGTACGAAATCTGGTTGGAATGCTCTTTGTGCGATCCGGCCGAACGATACGCCTCGGGCATGCTGCCGGCGGTCAATGAAGTCCGCGCCGTCGCGCTCGTGCTGAGCAGTTTGCCGCCAGGCCGTTACGGGTTCTCTGTGCGCGTCTACAACGCCTCCGGCGAAGCGTCTCGGCACAGCGAAATCCTTGAAGTTCCATCATCCCCGGGCTCATTTCCCACCGGTACGGCTCCAGTCGGAATCATAGAAGCGCCTTACTTGGGCGCCTCGACTGGTCAGCTCCTGGCGATCGCTGAACGGGAAGCCAGGGAACGAAGCGAACGGGAAGCCAAAGAGCGAGAAGAAAAGGAAGCTCTAGAACGTATCCCGCTTTCCGTCGTAGAGGCAGAACGCCAACATAGAGAAGAAGCCGAAGCTGCTGCGGTTGCCCAGCGGAGAGTCGCTATCTGTGTGGTGCCCTCGCTGAGGGGTGACACGCTCTCCGTCGCCAACCATGCGCTCGCCAAGGCCCACTGCCGTCTCGGCAAGGTCAGCCGTCCTCGGCATCACCACGAGAAGATTGTCGTGACTAGACAGGACCCTCGTCCCGGCGAGACGCTTCAAGTGAGGGGCAGAGTCACACTCACGCTTAGTGCGAAGCACGCTTCGCACTAGTAGGAGCGAATTCCTCGGACTATCTGTGCCTTGCTCGGTTAGCACAGGAAACGAAGGTCAGGACCGTGGGTTTGGGCATTGCCTTCGCATTGAGGTCTAGTAGGCACATCCGGGCGTCCTCAGATCCGCTTGGCCGCCGCCCTTACGCGCCCCCCAAACATTTCCACCATCGCCTCAACCGTGTACAACCGCGCCGGCACGGTAACCCCGACCGCCAGCGGCCGTGAGCGCCCCGGGTGCGGGATCGCTGCGGCTATCGATCGCACCCCAAGATCCTGCTCTTCGTCGCAGATCGCCAATCCCTCCGCGCGGGCCTGTGCGAGCTGCTCGGCCAGTACCCGCTTCGTCTTCACCGTGTTCGGTCCTTCGCGCTCCAGCGTCACTGAGGCGATAACGGCGCGTTGTTCGGTCTCATCCAAGTTTGCCAGTAGGGCCTTGCCAATCGCCGTGCAGTAAACCGGCACTCTCACACCGATGCCCTGCTGCAGGTCGGCCTCGAACTGGCCCGGTCCGTGCGCGTAGAAGCGCTGCAGGTACAGGGCATACGTTCCGTCAAGCACGGCCAATGTGACAGTGTGGCCAGTCTGTTCGCGCAAGTCTTCCAAGATCGTGCGAGCGGCCGGCGCCTCCAGGCGAAGCGTCCCGACGACTGCCTTCCCCGGTTCTCCGGCGCGCAGGGCGAGTCGGTAGCGGCTCTGTCTGTCCTGTTCCAGGTAACCGAGTGCCACCAGCGTCTTGGCGTAGCGGTGAGCGGTAGAGCGCCCGAGGCCGACCTCGTCAGCCAGTTCGCTGACTTGCCACGCCGGCTGCTCGGCCGTGAAGCAGGCAAGCAGCCGCACCCCATGTTCGAGCGAGCGCGAAGTCTGGTGCTGGGGCTCCAGCTTGATGCGCCGCCTGGGCTGGTCGGGATAAACAGAATCCATCTGCCTACATTCTGTTGTACCCGGACGGGTGTGACTAGAGTCCCTGAAACTAGTATCAGGGATACCTGTTTAAGGCAGGATTTGGCGTTCCTGGCACGGTAGGCTACTGATCTATAGCGTGGGCTTGCTGCGCGCCAACGCCCTGCGTGTCTTAAAGAAGAGGAGGGCGGGAGCGGTCCAGGCGCCCATTGCATCCACGACTGCTCGTGTCGCCAATCTCACATCTGGCGCTAACGCTTGTGGCATCGCATGGAAAAAAGCCGCCATGGCCTCCAGGAGCATTGTGTGGTTAGGGGCATCGGAGAGCGGGAGGATGGCCTCCAATGCTTCGGCCGCGAGCATTCTTAGGCGTCTAGCCGTCTCCTCGGGTGAGGTGTAGTGATCGATCAGGCTCGTCTGTCCCTCCGCGTTGTCGCGGTTTTGGTCGATGACCCCATCGAGTAGCGTGCTGAGTGCACCTACCCAAGGAAAGTAGGCGCGCTCCAGTGCGATTGCGCGCTCAGGACACATAGCCGGATCTCCCGCGGCAGCTATCAACGAGAGCACCGAAAGCTGCGATCCGGCGGCGGCTCCCAACTCCCACCAATGCAGATCTATACCGCGAATCGACTGTGAATCGGCCCATTGCCTGAACGCGTCGTGTGAGCCGTGCGCATCGCCGTGGTTGAGGCTCTGGTAGGTCACTATGCGCGACAGAGCCCTGCGCAACGGATCGCCGATGGCCGCGAATGAAGGCAACGAGTTGACCGCTGTCTGACACGTTCGAACGAGCCCTTCGAGATAGCCGGCGTCTTCGCGCCGAGGGTAATGGCGGTAATAGTCAGGTGCTTGGCTCCTGGCGAAAGCGCGACCACTAGCGCCTGGTTGAGGCTGTGGCCGCTGGAGATCGGGTCGCGGTTGGGCAGCTCGACGATACTGTCCATGTAGTCGAAAGCGATCTCGAAAGCAGTGATCGCCCGCACCACGTTGCCTCGCATCGAAGGTGGCGCGAAGACGGCGAAGGCGACGGCGCCCTCCAGATCAGAGCTCTTTGTCTTCAGCGCGTCAAATGCCGCCTCGCGCAGCACGCGGTCGGGGATCTGCTGGGCGTGACGATGCCAGGCTGCCAGTTCGGCGCGCGCTCTTGGAAAGACGCTCAACCAGATAGCAATTAGCCGCGCAGGCGAACGTCGTAGCTCGGATGATCCGTTTGCAACTCTTTACAGCCACGCGCGAGTCGCTCTCACCAGCCACCATGGCGGCCGCTACTCCTGGAAACTAACGCCGGGTGGTACCTGTGCGGCGGAGAATCCAGGACGGCGACCACCGCGATCGCTATTCCGAGAATCATCGCCAAGGTGAGAAACACCTGGGGCGCGCCGAGCGAGAACGGGGCGGGGAAATCGGTGGTTGCCCTCAGCCAGCGGTCCGCGAGCGCGTGTCCGATGAGACCAAGTACGGCACCCTCGATGCAGCCGATTACCAGCAATATTGCGCTGCTCGAGCAGGATTGACGCACCATAGCTGTAGGTGATCGTATCCCCAGTCTTCATCGCCGACAGCCGGGCGCGTCTCTGCCAGATTGCCGCGCTCAGAGAAGCCGCCACCGCGAGTGCGCCTGTGAGCAGAAGCAGCGTCGAGATGGAGCCTAGGCTGCTCAGCCCTGTCGCGCGCTCTGGTCGGTCTGTGCTTCCCGTTCGCGAAATGTCTCGAACCCTCAGACCCCGAGCCCGTTCCCAAAGCCCTTTGTCATCGCACGCTTTCCCGCCAACGGATTGACGCCGGGCTTCAGCGTGACTTCGTAGGCGGTCGGATCGGCCGAATGCCAGCCTCTCACGTAGTCGGCGGTGGTGAGTCCAATGGCGCCCACTGGCCACCCCAGATTCGTGGTTATGGCTGCCAGCCTCAAGTGCAGGGCGCCAGAGGGGGTTGGCAGCGTGAAGGGGGCGTTGACATGCAATTTCCGTTCAGCGGCAAAGCCTTGTGAGACGGTGGCCCAGCCGCCTTCGCGCAGCAACCTGCTGGCCCGTACGAAATTGCCGCTCGTTACTTGACTGGACTGGATGACCGACGGCGCATTGGGACTGTGCACGCGAATCATCAGGCGGCGATCCCCAACATCCAACAGAGCGCCTTGGTCTGCGCGCACAGATGCGACGCCCGGCGCGTGCCGATGGTCGATCGCAGTTCGGCTCGAGCGAAGCTGTCTGTGTTGAACACGTTTTACCTGTGGTGACCCAGACATTGGCGGTGCCCTCGTACTGCGTGACAGCGACTCGATCCCATGGATCAGGTCTGTCTTGGCGCCGCCGATCGCCAGGCTGCCATACACCGTCAGCGCTGCTATCGCGGCAAGCGCCACAGACCTTGTGGCCGTGGCCTCCAGCTCCCACTATGGCTATCGGCAGCGCGCCTTTGGAGCGCTCGCTCAAAGGGCGCAACACGGAGATGGCCGTGAGATAAACGAAAGGCAGCAGGCACACCGCGGCGATCGCGAGCAGTGCGCCTCCGACGATCGTCAGGTGAGGCGCGACCAGCGCTACGACGCTCACGATCGCAACCAGTCCCACCCCGATCAGGGCCGCCGCCCGAGCAGTGTCGCGTGGGATCGTCTGCCCGGCCTCGCCGGATTGCTGCATGACCGTGTCCATGGGCCGCTTCGGCCCGAAGGTCGAGCAACGGTCGCAACGAGGCCAAGATCGCGGCCAGCACGCCGCATGCGGTTGCGATAGCGATCGTGGTGGCCGTGATGTCTTGTGCATCGCCGATCGCGAAAGCCGCGGAGAGGTAGCTCGGCACGCCGCCAAACAGCGTGTGAGAGAGCCACGCCCCAAGCCCCATCCCGAGGATCGAGCCGACGATGCCCAGCATCAACGCCTGTGCCATCAGCAGGAAGACGATCTGCGCCGGGTCATAACCGTAGGTCCGAAGCTCGGCGACAAGGCGACGACGTTCCGGCATTGTGAGCAGCATCGCGTTGAGCGCGAGCAGGAAGCCGACCATGCCGGCGATGGCGGCGAACAGGGTCGTCGACTGTTGGTTTGGTGTGGCCGCGACACTCAATAGGCGCAGCTCATTGTCGGCAGGCGTGACGTTGGCTCGTCCGTGGGCCAGTGCTCTCAGCTCGCCGATGACCTGCTTCTGCGCGCCGGGCCTCGTCTCGATCAGCACGTTGGTGACGCGGCCGCTCTCGCCGGTCAGTGTTTGGGCGTTGCTCATCAGCGTGATCCCGATCGGGCTTTTTGCGACGGCCCCGATTGTCTGGCTGCCGAGCACGGCGCTGATGGGCTCGATCTGTCGCCGCCCGTCGGCGCGCAAGATTACGGTTCCGTTTGCTTGTGCCCCGATCGCGTCGGCGACAGATGTCGGCAATCCGATGCCTCGTGAGATGAGGCCGGTCGCGCTCGAGCCGAGATCGCGGGTCGCCTGTGCGTTGAGCGAAAGCTGGTGGGCTGTAGCGCCAATCAACTGAATCGCCTCACTCCCCTTGGGCCCGGCAATCACCACATCCTCTCTGAGCAAGGGCGATGCGGCCTGGACTCCGGGCAGGGCTTCCACCTTGGTGGTAACGCTCTGGTCGATGCCCTGTTGGGAGCGGGCCACGAGTTGGAGTTGGGCGGAGCCGATGAGCTGGTGGACGAGGCTGCCGGCGGAGCCGCCGATGCTGGTGTTGGCCACGAGTACGCCGAACACGAGGGCGACGCCGACCGCGATGCCGGCTACCGCCAATAGCTCTTGGGCGGCCCGGGTACGCAGACGCCACGCGTACAGGGTGAAGGGCAAGCCGACGCTCAGCCCGAAGACCGTCGGCATCCCGCGTTTCATGCCAAAGCCTGTTCCAGATCGGCGTCCAAGCCTTGGGTCAGGTGTCCGTCGCGCAGAGTCAAGACGCGGTCGACGAAACGCTGGGCCTGCAGGTCGTGCGTGACCAATAGGCCCGGGATCTCTCGCTGGTGGCAGATCTCGCGCAGCAGCTCAAGGATCTCGCGCGTGCGCACGCTGTCCAGATTGCCGGTTGGCTCGTCGGCCAGCAACAGGCGCGGATCGCCGGTCAAGGCCCTCGCGATGGCGACCCGCTGGCGCTCTCCCATCGAGAGCTTGCCCGCGCGTTGCTCAATGCGGTGGCCCAGGCCGACCCTCTCCAGCCACGGTCGCACCGCCTCTTGGGCCTCGTGCAGGCTGGGCCCGCCGGCCATCAACTTGAGTGCGGCGTTGTTGAGCGTGGTCGCGCCCGCCAAGAGGTGAAAGGACTGGAACACGAAGCCCACTTCCTCGCGCCGGTAGCGTGCGCCCTCGCGCGCCGACAGGCTGGAGACATCGCGTCCTTCAAACAGCACCCGGCCGCTGTCCGGCTCCAGCAAGGCAGCCGCGATCAACAGCAGGGTCGTCTTGCCGGACCCGCTCGGCCCGTACAGGGCGACCAGCTCGCCGGGGGAGACCGTCAGGGAGACGCCGTCCACGGCCTTGACGACCTCCTCGCCGGCCCGATAGTGCTTTACGACCTCGCGCAGCTCCAGGGCGCTCATGAGCGCGCGTCGCCCGCGCGGGGAGCGCGGGGAGCGGACGGTCCGGGGAAGCGTACGAGCACGCCGTCCTGATCCATCGAGCGCACTTCGCCGCTGGAGACGGCCATCGTGCGCGAGGTTCCCGACAGTGCCGCCAAGCTCTCGGAGGCGATCACCACCGCCAGGTCGGGGTCTTCGCCGAGCGAGTGCGACAGGCTTGAGAGCTCGTTGCTTTCCAGTGGTCCCGGCAGCACGGCGGGCTCGTCCATCAACAATAGGCGCGGCTCGCGCACCAAGGCCATCGCCAAAGCTGTGCGCAAGCGCTCGCCGAGCGTGAGGCGATCGGTGCGCACGTCGGCAAAATCCGAGCCGCCCACGCACGCCAAGGCTTTGCGCGCGGACGCGCGAGCCCGGCGCATCGAAGTACCGTCGCTGGCGCACGCGGTTGCGACCAACTCGATCGCGGGGCGCACGATTTGGGTACGCCACTCCGAGCTGACGAGCGCGATCCCGCCGTGGCGCAGTTGGCGGGAGCGCTCGCGCGCGGACATTGTTTGCAAGGGACGACCGTCGAAGCGGATCTCGCCCTCGTCGGGCTGCTCGATCCCGGCCATTACCCGCAGCAAAGTCGACTTGCCGGAGCGCTTGGGGCCCCACATGCCGACGAAATCGCCCGCGTCGATCTCCAGCGAGACGCGGTCGAGCACGAGCATCTCGTGGCGGCCGTCCACGTAGCGCTTGGTCACTTGCGCCACTGTCAGCAACGGAGCCATCCGCGCCACTCAGGTTCGGGAGGCCAGCAGGGTGCGGATCGTTTGACGCGCCAGGTCGAGCCACAGCAGCTCTCCGTTGATCCGCTGCATCGAGGCTTCGCGCACCAGGAACATCATCGCGGCTCGCAGTGAATGCTGGGCAGGCGTGCCCGCTTGGACCTGGTCGCGCTTGGAGAACAGGGCCCGCTCGTGCTGGTTCAAGGCGACCAGCAGCCGCGGCAGGTCCTCGGGGCGCGCGACAACCATGCGGGCCTGCAGCTGTAACTGGGCCTCATCGAAGGACAAGGGGCTGTCCATCCAGGCGACCAGCGCGGACTCGGCCAAGTCGGTCGCCTCGTACATGATGCGCGCCGAGCTGGTGTCCTCCGAATCTTGCGAGGAAGACACCGAAGCTTGCGAAGAAGACACGAGGCCTTCGCGGTCGAGGCCCCGCAACATGCGGTACAGGCTGGGCCTCACGATCGACCAGCCGGGCCCCAATTGGCGCTCCAAGCGGTTGGCAAGCTCATAGCCATAGCTGGGGCCTTGCACCAACAAGCCGAGCACCGCTCCCTTGAGCGGCGACTGGTTCGATGAAAGCTCTTGTTCGCCTGTCCTTGCAGCCATATCCCTTGTGCTCCTCCCCCTTGAGCCAGCCGAACTCTACCGAACATCCGTCGATTTGGCACATCCGAAGATTCTCGGCGGTTAGCATCTTGGCCCGACGCAGACGGAGCATTCCCGAATTGACAGGGGGGTCAAGAGGGGCGCGGCTGCGACATGGACGTAGAGGGCGATCGGACTGGTCGCCCCGATCGAATGGAAAGGAATCTGGAACATGTTTTGGACGATAGGCTTCGCGGCGACGGTGCGTCGACCATCTGTTTGCGGGCTGGCGTTGTGCGGGCTGGTTGTGTGGGGGATGGTGGTGTGCGGGTTGGCGATGTCGAGCCCGGCGGTAGCCCGGGCCGGCGAATATCACGTGTACAGCTGTCGCATGCCCAACGGCGAAGCGGCGCCCACGGATGGGTGGAACGGCAGCGCGACGGGGGCTTCTGTTCATGCGGAAGACACGTGTGCCAAAGGCGGTGCGCTGATTGCCGAGCTTGGCGAAAGCGTGAGCCATGTTGTCGGAACGGACGACGCAACTTGGACATTTGGTGGTCCGTCAAACGAGACCCTGAAGAAAGCAATCCTTTGGCGCGCAGGAGATGCCGAAGGGGGTTCTGCGGCCAATGCCACGTACCAGTTTTGGATATCTGGTCCGACCGAGCCTGAAGCATTTGACGAATGCATCTATGCCGTTGGGTGCTCAAAATTGAGGGGAGAACCCGAAGAACCAATGTCGCTCTCCAACATCCTCGCGGTGCCTGCAAAAAACATCGGCGAACACCTCTACGTCAACGCGTCCTGCGGAGGACTCCAGACCTACAAATGCCCCAGCGGCAAAGGCGACCCCAACGGCTACGCCGCCGTCGTGTACCTCTACGCGGCCGACCTCGTCCTCACCCAGTCCTCCCAGCCAACTGTTTCCAACGTCGAAGGAGAACTGGCAACTGCCTCCACGCTTGCGGGCACGGCCGACCTGGCCCTCCACGCGAGCGACTCGGGCTCGGGCGTGTATCAGGCGGTCTTCACTGTGGACGGCACCGAAGTGGGGCACACCGTGCTGGACTCCTCCTCGCGCTGCCACGACGTGGGTCAGACCACTGACGGCTTGCCCGCCTTCCTGTACCTGCAGCCGTGCGCACCGTCTCTGAACGCTGACCTGCAGTTCGACACGACCACTTTGTCCGACGGCACCCACCACCTGGTTGTGTCGGTCACGAACGCGGCCGGCAACTCGACGGTGGCCTTGGACCGCAAGATTACGGTCGCCAACCATCCGTCCGCGCCGTCCGCGCCGGAAACGAACTCGCCTGAAACACCGGCGCCGCAGGCTCCCTCCCCCGGCCAGGGGCCTGCGAACGACGGCACGCACGAACAACAATCCTCGACCCCTTCAACCCCCCAAATGGGACCGCCGGTCGTGTACATGGCGCCGCCCACGCTCGTGGTCCATTGGGCCACCACCGCCCGGACTGCGCGGGTGAGTGCGTACGGACGCTCCCAGGTCGTGGCCGGCCGCTTGACGGGGGCCACGGGCTCGCCGATCGGGGGCGCTGCTGTGCAGGTCCTCTCCACGCCCGCCTTCCAGGGCGCCCGCACAAAGGTGCTCACGAGCGTGCGCACCAGCGGAGACGGCTCGTTTCGTTTGCGTCTGCCCGCCTCCTTGCCCTCGACCCGGCTCACGTTCGCCTACGCGGCCAACCAGGGTCAAGCCGCGCCGACCGTGACCGCCCAGCTGACCCTGGCCGTTCCGGCCCGAGTCTTCCTGAAGGTGGCACCCAAGGTCTCGCACGTGGGCGGCACGATCGTGTTCAAGGGCGCCTTGTCCGGCGGGCCGCTACCGCCCGGCGGCAAGCAGGTGATCCTCGAGGCGCGCACCCTGCACGGCCCGTGGCGCCAGTTCCAGGTGCTCTCCACTGCCGCCAATGGGCGCTTCAAGGCTTCCTATCGCTTCCGCTTGGCGGGCCCGATCGACTACCGGTTCAGGGCCGTCTGTCCCCACGAGGCCGACTTCCCTTATGGCGCAGGATCCTCGCCTATGGTCTTGGTGCACGAGCGCTGAGTCACACTCTGTATACGCGCAGTGTGGGGTGGGCGCGGGCGAGCTGCTCATAGTCATCGTCCTGGGTGACGACTGGAAGCCCGCGCTCGACCGCGGTCGCGGCGATCAGCGCGTCTGTCAGCTTGACGGTGCGGTGGATTCCTGCTGCCTTGCAGTCCGCCACCAACGTTGCCCATGTATCCATCACGGCCTCGCTGATCGGAATCGGGTCGGCTGCTCGGGCGAGCGCGAGCGTGTCCGCGCGGCGGGCCTTGATTGCGTCGTCGTCCGCGTTGATCACGCCAAGCTTCAGCTCTCCGATCGTGATCACCGAGACCGCCACCTGCTTGGGCAACTCGCCAAGCGGTCGGCCACTCTCGCGTGCCACGAACACGGAGGTGTCAAGCAGGCCTCTCTCCGGGATGCTCAAAGCGCCTCAGCGCTCACAGCACGTCCATGGTCTGTCCGGCGAGTTCGTCCAACTCTCGCGTGAGGCCAGGGTCGGCGGCGCGGGCCGCCAAGCTCTCACGCAGTCGCTCGCCGGACAGCCAGCGTGTGCGGGCGCCGTGAGGCACGATGTCCGCCAGTGGCTCGCCGCTCACAGTCAGCACCACGCGCTCGCCTCCCCTGACGGCATCAATCACCTGTGCGGTGTGATTGCGAAGGTCACGAACGCCGATCTCCATATGCTACAGCGTAGCATGAGGGCGAGGGCACTGAGGATCATTAGTGCCCCGCGACGACTGAGTTTGGGACAGGTGGGCGAGCTGAGTCGATGTTGTGCGCACAAAGAGCTGCCCAGGCCGGGCTCGGCTCTCATCCGATAGCTACGCGGTCGCGGGTCGCCGCCGCATCTTTCCCCACCTCGCCCGGCCAAGCCGTCCAACCTGCCACGCTCCGATAGCCGCGGCGGCACCGACCGGACCGATGGGCGGGATGGCGGCACGCGCGTCCCACCAGTGTCCTGCCGCCGGGGTGATGAGCGCAACCCAAGCCATCAGAAAGAACAACAGGCCGATTTGCCGGGAGCGCCCGCGGGGGACGAACGGTGCGAAGAGGGTCAGCAGCATGAGGATCGCCATCAAAGCGCCATGCACGCGCGAATGTTCCTCATAGTCCAATAGCGAGTTCAGCAGGGAGTGGTCGATCTTGTAGCCGTTCGCTCCGTAGTAGTCCAATCGGGTCTGGCGTGCAACCTCCTGCTCTTGCGGTTCGAAAAGCTCCGCGTGGTAGAAAGTGTTGTAGTCCGCGCCAACCTCACTGTGATTGCCGAACACGATGTTTTGGGTCGTCACATACGCCAGCACACCTTCAAAGACTGTGGCGAGGTATTCGAACGGTTGGTGCAGGATCACCGCACGCGTCCATTCCGAGATCTTCTTGTCGCTCGCCTGAGTCGCCCAAAATGGGCCGGCTCCCTTCCCAAACGCGATATCGGCGGGCGATACGGTGTTACTGAACACGAATTCTTCAACTGAAATGCGCCTTTGCGCGGGAGGCGTGCTCTCGCACAGCACGCTCGTCCCTGGGGGAGGCGTGAACTTGTGACAGTTGGCGAACGGCGCGACCCGGGAATAAAGATTCCAAGCTCCCGCCGGCGTGGTTATTCCCCAATATCCGGTCTTTTCGTGTTGGATGGTCGCGTAGGTGCCAAGCACCGCCGCGAGGCACACCAAAGAGCAGCAGGTGGCAAGCAATCGCCGTCGCCACGCCCCGCCCGAAAGGAAGAGCAGCCACACGATCAGCACGAGGATCAACGGCAGCGCGACGACCCGCACAGTATTTGCCAAGCCGAAGGTCAGCCCGGCCAGCGCAGCCCACACCGGCATTGATGCGCTCGCCGCTCGCGCCGCGAAGTACAAACCGGCCGACAAGAGAAAAATGAACAACGACTCAGTCAGCGTGGTGTGCTCGAGGAACATCTCGGCGCCGTTGAGGGCGATCAAGGCCGCAGGCAACAGCCCCAGCCACGGAGGCCCGTTCGCTCGTCGCACGGCGAGGAAAACCAGCACGGCGCTCGCCAGTCCGAACAGATGCTGCAATCCGATTACCCAAGCCAGGTGTGTCGGCCAGATTGCGTGCATCTCGCGCAAGAAGAGCGGGTAGCCAATCTCACGAGTGGGATCTATCCACAGCTTTTCCCGCGCCAGCCCGACGTAGGTGACAGAATCGGGAAAGCCAAAGAACGCGGGGCGCCACGCCTGCATGAAGAAGAACCGAAGAAGCGCTCCAGCGGCGAGGATAAGCAGGAGGCCTCCCAGCGCTATCCACCCGCCGCGTGTCTTCGGTAGGCAGGCACGAACCACTCTTCTCGCCCGCTCCCGAATCCGTCGGTGCTCGCTGCCTCCAAGCCCCCTGCCGGCTTGCGGTCCAGGCCCCTGCGTGTCGTTGACGGTGTCCTCCACGGGCGCCCGGACTATACTGGGCAGCCGGCACTATTGCGGCGCTTTCTCGTGAAGACGCGAGTCCCCGGAGCAGAGCTTTACCAAACGTCCGTTCCTAGACAGCGCACGCTGGCAGTACGAAACCGGGCCCTGGGTAAACAAAATCCCCGCATCATCAGACTGGCAACGCCGACACCGAACCCGGCGCCCCGCTCTCCCCCAAACGCCCGCCTAGCGGACGCGATCAACCCTGCCCACTTGACAAACAACACGACATATCAGGTGTGCGCCAAGCCTCGAGGCGGCCCAATGCCCCTGGTGCATGCGCAATGGCTTGCCCCCAACGAGGTCGGACTACCAACGCAAGGTCAGACTGTCGACGCGAGATCGGACTATAGACTCGGTACGGTGAAGGCGGTGATCCTGGCCGGCGGATTCGGCTCGCGGCTCAGCGAGGAGACGACCGTGCGCCCCAAGCCGATGATCGAGATCGGCGGCAAGCCGATCCTGTGGCACATCATGAAGATCTACGCCGCCCACGGCATCGACGAGTTCGTGATTTGTCTTGGCTACAAGGGCTATCTGATCAAGGAGTTCTTCGCCAACTACTACCTGCATACGTGCGACGTCTCGTTCGACCTGTCGAGCGGCGACATGGAGGTCCACCGCTCGGCCACCGAGCCGTGGCGTGTGACGCTGGTGGACACCGGCGAGCGCACGATGACGGGTGGGCGCCTGCGGCGCGTGCTCCCCTACCTGGGCGATGAGGACTTCTGCTTCACCTACGGCGATGGAGTGGCCGACGTCGACATCTCCGCGCTGGTTGCCTTCCATCGTCGCCAAGGCACGCTCGCGACCGTCACCGCGGTGCAGCCTCCGGGCCGCTTCGGCGCGCTCGACGTAGAGGACGAGCGAGTGCGCCGTTTCGAGGAGAAGCCACGCGGCGACGGCAGTTGGACGAACGGCGGCTTCTTCGTGCTCTCCCCAGAGGTGGCGCGCTACTTGCAGGACGACGCCACTGTATGGGAGGACCAGCCGATGGGCAGGCTCGCCGGCGACGGCCAGCTGGCCTGCTACCGCCACCGCGGTTTCTGGCAGGCGATGGACACGCTGCGCGAGCGCATCCTGCTCGAAGAGCTGTGGGCCTCCGGCGAGCCCCCGTGGAAAGTATGGGAGTGACAGCATGAGCATCGAGACCGGCACAGCCGACGGGACAGGAAACCAGGTCGAGCCCTCCTTCTGGCAGGGGCGGCGCGTGCTGCTGACAGGCCATACCGGTTTCAAGGGCGCCTGGCTGGCGCTGTGGTTGCAATCGCTCGGCGCGCAAGTGTGTGGCTTCGCAAACGGCGTCCCTACCGAGCCCTCGCTCTACGAGCTGGCCCGCGCAGGCGAGGACATGCGGAGCGTTCACGGCGACATCCGCGATCCCGTCGCGATCGCCGACGCGCTCGCGGCCCATACGCCAGAGATCGTGATCCACATGGCGGCCCAGTCGCTAGTAAGGCGCTCCTTCGAGGACCCACGCGAGACATATGAGACGAACGTGATGGGCACCGTCAACCTGCTCGACGCCGTGCGCCGCAACGCGGACGTGCGTGTGCTCGTCAACGTCACCTCAGACAAGTGCTACGACAACCGCGAGTGGGAGTGGGGCTATCGCGAGCACGAGCCGATGGGCGGCCACGACCCTTACTCCAACTCCAAGGGCTGCTCCGAGCTGGTGACTGACGCCTATCGTCGCTCGTTCTTCTCCGATCCGAACGGCACCCGCGTGGCCTCCGCGCGCGCGGGCAACGTGATCGGCGGCGGCGACTGGGCCGAGGACCGGCTCGTGCCAGACCTGATGCGCGCCACCCTCACCGGCGAGCCGCTGCGCGTGCGCAACCCCGAGGCGATCCGCCCGTGGCAGCACGTGCTCAACCCACTCAGTGGCTATCTGCGTTTGGCGCAGGCCCTGTGGGAGAGCCCAGACTATGCGTGGGCATGGAACTTCGGCCCCGCCGACGAGGATGCCCGCTCGGTCGCTTGGATCGTCTCGCGCCTGTCTGAGCTGTGGTCAGGCGATTTGCACGTCAGCCAGGACCCAGGCCCCCACCCGCACGAGGCGCGCTACCTCAAGCTCGACTCCTCGCGTGCCCGTGCCCACCTCGGCTGGCGCCCGACATGGGATCTGGCCGACGGTTTGGAGGCGGTCGTCGACTGGTACCTGGATCTGCGCGAAGGCGGCGACATGCGGGTAGTCACATGCGAGCAGATCCGCGCGTTCGAATACGCTTCATCGACGTGACCGAGACCGCCTGTCGATTCTGTGGCGCCCCAGTCGAGGCGGTTTTCGCCGATCTCGGCATGTCCCCGCTTGCCAACTCCTACCTGCCGCCGGAGCGCGCCAACGCGATGGAGCCGTTCTACCCTCTGCGCGCCCTGGTCTGCGGTAGTTGTTTCCTCGTCCAGCTGGAGGAGTTCGAGACGCCCGAGCACATCTTCTCCGACTACGCCTACTTCTCTTCCTACTCCTCGAGCTGGCTCGAGCACTCCAAGAACTATTCCGAGCTGATGATCGAGCGCTTCGGACTGGACGCTTCCAGCCACGTCGTCGAGATCGCCTCCAACGATGGCTACCTCTTGCAGTACTTCCAGGAACGTCGCATCTCGGTGCTGGGAATCGAGCCCGCTGCCAACGTCGCGAAGGTGGCCCTGCAGAAGGGGATCCCCACGCTCGTCGAGTTCTTCGGAGAGGACACCGCCACTTCGCTCGCCGGTGAGTCCTCGGCCGATCTGCTGCTCGGCAACAACGTGCTCGCGCACGTGCCGGACCTCAACGACTTTGTAGCCGGTATGCAGATCCTGCTGAAGCCCGCCGGCGTCATCACGATGGAGTTCCCGCACCTGATGAGCCTTATGAACGACAACCAATGGGACACGATCTATCACGAGCACTTCTCCTATTTCTCATTCTTGACCGTTTCTCGTGTGTTCGAGGCGCACGGTCTGCGCCTGTTCGACGTGGAAGAACTGCCCACCCACGGCGGTTCTCTGCGCATCTACGGCTGCCACGCTGGTGACGCCGAGAAGCCCGAAAGCGCCGCTGCCGCCGAGTTGTGCGAGCGGGAGCGGGAGGCCGGCTACGAGCAGATCGACACATACCTGGCCTACAACGACCGCGTCGAGCAGGACAAGCGTCAAATCCTCAGCTTCCTGATCGAGCTCAAGCGCCAGGGCATGCGGATCGCCGGCTACGGCGCTCCGGCAAAGGGCAACACACTGCTCAACTACTGTGGCCTCGGCCGCGATTTCATCGACTACACGTGTGACCTGAACCCGCACAAGCAGGGCCACTTCCTGCCGGGCAGCCACATCCCGATCCGCTCGCCCGAGGCTTTGCGAGAAGACAGGCCGGACATCGTGCTGATCCTGCCATGGAACCTGAAGGACGAGATCGTCGAGCAGCTAGGCTTCATCGGCGAGTGGGGCGGCCGCTTCGCCGCACGCTCGCCGGAGCTGACATTGCTCTGATGAAGTTCCACGAGACCCTGCTGGCGGGTGTGTGGCTGATCGAGCCCGAGCGCATCGGCGACGAGCGCGGCTGGTTCGCGCGGACATTCGATCGCGAAGAGTTCAAGGCCCGCGGCATGAACCCCGAGGTGGTGCAGTGCAACGCCTCGCACAACGCCAAGCGCCACACGCTACGCGGAATGCACTATCAAGCCAATCCGCACGGCGAGTCGAAGCTCGTGCGCTGCGTGCGTGGCGCGATCTTCGACGTCGCGCTCGACCTGCGCCGCGACTCGCCGAGCTATTGCGCCTGGCACTGTGTAGAGCTGAGCGCCGAGAACGGTCACGCTCTCTACATCCCAGCCGGCTTCGCCCACGGCTTTCAAACTTTGCAAGACGACAGCGACGTGCTCTACCAGATGGGTAACCCATACGTGCCAGAGGCCGCCCGCGGAGTGCGCTTCGACGACCCGGCATTTGCGATCGACTGGCCCGAGCCGCGGGAGGGCCTGGTGGTCTCCCAGCGCGACCGCTGCTATCCGGACTTCGACGTCTGAGGCTTCGCGGCGTAGAGGCTCACAGGAGGCTCGGGCGTAGGGCTCGCGGGAGGCTTCGGGCGTGGGACACGCGGGAGCTCCGCCGCGTTGAGGTTCGCGGTCGAGAGAGGGTCTCCGGCGCGGAGCGCAAAAGCTAATCGGTCCTAGGCTCAGAGTCTCGACGCGCGCGTCGCCCGCGACGCCCGGAAGCCCTGGGGCCGCGGATCGTCACAGAGGCGAGGATCGCAAGGACGATGAGGAGGCCGATGATGCTCATCGCCCGTGCAGTCTGTGATGACGGCGCTGTGTGTGGTTTCCACAACCACATGCACAGGGCCGGTCTCGCTACCGATTCTCTTCACCACGGCGTATCCTTCGGAATTCCTACCTATCTGCCGAAGGCCGGCCACGTGAACCAGGTAGGGGCCACCGCTGATATTTGTTTGTATAGGCCCGGGTCCGGGCGGCACACTCATCCAGGCTGCGAAGTGGTCACCGTGGACTTGATTCGGCGGGATAACCAATCCACGCCCACCTTCACTCATCACAATCGGCGCGTGTTGATCAAAGTAGAAGCCGGGATCATACCAAGTGCCTGGCACGGTGTGGACGCTAGCAAGCGCCTGTCCACGGTTACGATAAGACGTCGGGAAGAGTGTTTCGGGAACCCAAAGCTGCCATGCGCAGAGTCCGAGACTGATCGCGCAAGCCCCGATTAGGGTGATACGCAGCCCGAGGACGGTGTAGCGCTTGCCTCCTTTGTCTGCGACGCGCTGGAGGAGCAGCACCCCGGCAAGCACCAGCCATGCGACGGCGTAGGCGACATAGCTACATAGTCTGAGCGGAAATTGGATCTCGTTGTACGGAAAAGAAATGATCGACCAGAACTGCTCCACCAGAATCATGCAGAGCAAAAGGGTGACCATTACCACCGCCCCGACCCAAACGCCACGCAGTGCTCGATTCACCGACCGGCGCCAAACGAGCAGCACGCCGGCTAGCAGCCCCCACGCCAAGAACCAATCTGGCGTCTGGATGTAGAGCGAGGGTGTGCTCGAGAGGCTAGGCACACTCCGAAACGGGTCGAGCACGATCGAGGGAATGTTGAAATAGTCTGTCGCGATCCAGACCTTCTCCCCGCTCCCTGCAGCGATCGAGTGGGCGACGGTGAATGTCTCGTAGGCAATGTCTGGGAGGAGAAACCAACCATTGACAAGAAGGCCCGCGATCCCCAGTCCCGCGAGCATCGCCAGGCGACGATAAGGCAGGCGTATGGGCACTCCAAGCGCAAGCCAGGTGACGATCAGAGCCAACCCGCCGAGAGTGGGTCCCCACACAAGCGTTATGTTGTGGCTACCAGAGAAGATCACCACGGACAGGACAAACACAGTGATCGGGAACGGTCGCCATCTGCCAGCCCGGACGAGGCACATTCCGCTCGCGATCAGGGGGGCTATCGAGGACACGGCCATGAACTCCGCCCAGGCGCCGCGACCGTAGAGGTTCGTTACGTAGTAAGCGCTTGTGACGACGACCATCGCAGGCGCATGGGCCGTCCATCCACGAAGGTCAAATTGACGTCCAAGCCACAGCATCGCCCCATAGTCCGCGGCTATCACCAGGGTCGTGACCCCGACAAACGCCACCTGGGGATGACCGCCGATGAGTTCGCCGATGCCGCCGGTGATCGTATAGAGCGGTCCTCCGTCGAAGGCCATCCAGGGATAAAAGACGCCAAAGCTCTGTCCGTTGAGGAAGTAATTTATGTGGCCGGCAGCGACAAGTTCTTTGCCTGCCGCCCACGTGAGCCACAGGTAGTTAGTGAAGTCCAAGCCGAAGCCGGACGATGTGAACAGGAGCGGGCTCGCCACCAGCAGGACCACTGCAGCCATGACGGCGGCGTCGAGTGATCTGGTCCACCTGAGAGCGCTCACGCCAAACCGAGCGCCGCGCGTTTCAAGGCTCGCATCAGGCGCTCTTGGCATGAAAAATCCCGTGCCGGAAAACAACAAAATTGACGCAGGTGATGATCGCGACAGTGGCCAGATAGATCGCCTCGGTCGGTACCCCAAGTGCTGAAGGCAGCAACGTCGTAGATGCGGCGGTGATCGCGTACTGGAGTACGGCCAGCGCCAGATAGCGACCGGCCTGGTGGCGTAGAGGTAGCGCGAAATCGTCGCGGTGAGCCCAGACAAACAGCCTCTGTAGCGTGAAATGGACGCTGAGGGCGAGACAGAAGCCGCCGGCCAGGGCCACCTGGAAGGGAAGTCCAGCAACATCCGCAAGCAGCGTGGTGGCGCTCAGGTAGACGACTGTCACCGCCCCCCCGGCGATGCCAAAGCGCAGCCCTTGGGCGCCCAGGCCTGAACCGCTCGCCCACCTTCCAGGAGAGCGCCCATGTTTTTCGCCAGGCATTTTCGAGTTCACGCTCCGCGCGAGCGTCTCTTGTCCAGGCAGCATGCGCTTTATGCCGAGTGTTCTCGGAGCATATCTCAAGACCAAGCACCCCAGCACATGGTCGGAATATCGAGATTATCCCGATAAACAATACTATATGGTACACTACCGACCGCTGTCGAATCGGCTACCTTCACCATTCGGATACCTCTATGGAAATCAGCGGTAGCACCGGCCAGGATCAAGCCAGCGTCGCCAAGAACGCGGGATATTTCGACGCCAACGAGCGTTACGCCAATAAGGTGGCCGTCCTCGAGACCTACCGAAACATACGAAGCGCGATAGATCCAGAGATCGCAGGCGCCCGGATGCTGCTCGACGTCGGCAACGGGGGAGTATTTGACTACGACACGAGCCTGGCAGAGCGAATCGTCGGTGTCGACCTGTTCTTTGAGGAGTACAATCAACTCGAGCTCGACGGGCGAATAACACTGCGACGCGGTGACGCGCTTGCACTCGAGGAGCCCGACTCGGCCTATGACAGGGTTCTCGAGGTGTCGGTGTTCCATCATCTGATTGGAACCGGCGTGGGCTCGACTCTCGCCAACATCGGTCGCGCTATCGACGAGGCTCATCGCGTGCTTGAGCGCGGCGGACGCTTCGTCGTCATGGAGTCCTGCGTTTCAGAGCGAGCGTTCGCGATCGAGCGGCGGCTATTTGGCGCTCTGCGGCGGCTTGCCCAAACCCCGTTGATGGGACACCCGGCGACCCTGCAGTTTCCACCGCGAACGATCGCCGAGGCGATCGGTGCTCGGTTTGGCAACGTCACGGTCAGGCCAATCCCAGTCGGAGCGTGGATCATCCAATTTGGCGTGCGCACGCCGACAAGACTGACCCCCGCCCGTCCGTACCTGTTCACGGCGACCCGGTGCTAGGCCCTTCGCGCCGCGCGCAGCCGTCGCTCTGTCCGAGCAATGCCGCGGTCTCCGCGAGTGCGGTCGGAGTGCCTATCTCGTAGAAACGCTCAGCGGCCGGAAACCCATAGAGCATCCCGCGGCCGGCAAGCTGGTCGTATAGATCTGACAAGTCACTCGATTGCGAGGAGACAAAATCCAGTGCCTCGGGTTCGAGCCCGCCGAGGCCATAATCTATCCATCGCATCTCCGGCCGCGGCGCATGCTTGGCGTGGGCAAGCACACGGCCGTCGGCGTAGAGCGTGTTGGATATGCCCAACCCCGCGTCGTTGTAGAACACGCTCATCAACGCCGGCAAGCCACTGGCCATCCAAGCGTGGAAGGCAGCGGCGTAGTCGATCCGCAGGTAGGTATCTCCGTACAGCACGAGAAAGCGCTCGCCAAGCAGCGGCAAAGCCCGGCGTATCGCGCCGAGGGTGCCCTCGAGCCCTGGAGCGTCGCGGCTGTAGCGGATGCCGATCCCGCAACAGCTGCTCCCGAGCCGAGCTTCGATTGCCTCGCCACGGTAGCCAACGCACAACACGACATCGCTGACGCCACAACCGGCGAGCAGCCGCAACTGATGCTCGAGGAAAGGCTTTCCGGCGACCTCGATCAAGGGCTTGGGCGTGTCTCTGACTAGGTGGCCGAGGCGAGTCCCTCGCCCGCCGGCGAGAATGCAAACCGGCGGCATCGCATTCACAGCCGCGAGTCCTCATTCCAGCCATGACTGGACTCGACTATGTACTTTGGCCGCCCACGCGTCTCGTCATAGATACGTCCGACGTACTCGCCGATCACACCAAGTGAGAGCAGCTGGATACCGCTGAAGAAGGCGACGGCGACGACAACGGTGGGGTTGCCCACCGGGAAGTTCTGGCCGGCGAGCTTGAGCACGAGATAGAGGCTCGCGACCAAAAACGCCAGCCCAGATATGCCAAAGCCAATCATCGAGATCAGCTGCAGCGGGTATCGTGAGAACCCGAGAAGCCCGTTGAAGCCGATCGCAAGCGACCCCCAGAAGCGGTTGTACTTGCTCGAGCCGGCGGCGCGAGGATCGCGGTCGTATTGCACGTTGGTGCTGGCAAAGCCGACAAGCGCCACAAGCCCGCGCAGAAAGCCGTGACTCTCCTTGAGCGCCACGACATTGTCGACTACGCGCCGGCTGAGCAGGCGAAAGTCTCCAGTGTTGGGTGGTATGTCCACCTCAGCGATGCGAGCGATCACGCGATAGCCGACCGCGGCGACGATCCGCTTCGGCAGCGTCTCGCCGGTACGTGTGCGCCGCTGCGCGTACACGACTTCATAGCCCTCGCGCCATCGCTCCACAAGCTCTGAGATCAACTCTGGGGGGTCCTGCAGATCGCAGTCGATCACGACCGTCGCGTCGCCCGAGGCGGCGTCGAGACCGGCGAGAGTCGCCATCGGCTGGCCGAAGCGCCGCGAGAAGCGCAGCATCTTCACGCGCCGGTCGCGCTCGCATAGACCGAGGATCAACTCCTCGGTGCGATCGGTGGAGGGATCGACACAGAAGACGATCTCCCATTCCACCCCAAAATTTTCAAGCACAGCGCTCAGGCGCTCGTAAAGGTGCGCAATATTTGCCTGCTCGTTGTATGTGGGCACGACCACACTCAGGTAAGCAAGCTCCCTGCCTCGATTCGCACGCGGCTGTAGCGCGTCGCCGACCATCTCTGTGCTTGACAAGCGAGCTGGACGCGGCGCGGCGCTCACGAGATCGCCCCGGAGCGATGCAACACCGTCAAGCCCCTGATGCCAAAGGGGAGGTTCACACCGAGATTGCGCAGGCGCCGCTCGGCCGCACAAGCCCAAGCGCCGAGCGAGGAGTCCTTCGTGTCGGAAATGTCGTGTGCCACGCGTCGTTGCAGCGTCTCGCCGGTGGAAGCATCGAAACATCTGCGGTTGCGTTGCTTGACCAGCCAGAACGGCGGATAAAGCAGCGAGCCGAGGTGTACATCGGCGACTACGTGTAGACCCACAGCGCGAGCCTTCGCCGCGATCTCCCCGCGCCGGTAGCGCCGCTCGTGCCCAAGAAAGCGGTCGTAGTAGTCATATGTGCTCGATCCTGTGGGCACCACCACCACCGCCACGCCGTTTGGACGCAGCACGCGGCGCATCTCACTCAGAGCTCGCCGGTCATTGGCTATGTGCTCCAGCAGGTTGGCGCTGAGCACAGCGTCGACGGAAGCATTTTCGATGGGCAAATCGCAAGCGTCGGCCCGTAGCAGCCGCGCGCGCGGCACGAGCGCGTGAGCCTTGCGCAGTCCAGAGGCGATCATGTCCACCCCGATCAGCGTCGCCTCCGGAAAGCGGATGTCGAGGTCCTCAAGCAGATAGCCGCTGGAGCAGCCGATGTCGGCGACGGTGGCTTGCGGCGAGAGTTCACCAAGTGCCCCAAGCATGCTTTTTCGCGTATGTCTGTCGATGACGTGATCGCGGCTGCTCTCTTCGTGCAGCCGCTCGAGCTCCTCCGACCAGTTGACCTCTAGATTCGTGTGCGTATAGGCGAGAAACGGCGCGCGCGACCCTGAACGGTCGATCCAGCCGCGGTCGAAATCCGGCACCCGCTTGCTACCGGCGGGCGGAAGCAGTCCTGGCGTGCAGACGCTCATGTCGCTGCCACCGCCGCAAACGTCGTGTCGTCGATACGTCGCAGGGTGGCCAGGTCCGCGCTGTCTGCTAGTCGCGCGCGGAAGCCCGGATCGCGCCAGTCGTCCCAGCGAGCGGAGATCAGCTTGCCGGCAAATAGCACGTCCCGCTCTGGTCCGAGCAGGAACCGCACGAGCTGGGCCGCATCCTCGGCGGTAGCGCCGCCAGACTCCAGTTCACGCGTTGTACGCTCGTAGTAGTCGCTGCCCACGTTCTCGACCCCAGCGGCGAGTGTCTGCTCGTGCATGCGGGTGGCGACGAATCCTGGCGCCACACAGTTGACGCGGATGCCGTCCTCGAGCAGGTCCCGCGCAAGGTTCTCGGTCAGACGTACGATGGCGGCCTTCGATGCGGCATACGCGTCATAGCGAGGCAGGGGCGCCGTAGCGCCGCCGCCGCCGAAGGTCACGATCGCGCCCCGGCCGGCGCGCAGCGCGGGTAGGCAGTGATGGATGGCCCGAAGCGTACCGTGGAGGTTGACCTCGACTGTGGCCAGGAACTCGCTAGGAGCATAGGAGCCGATCGGCCCGATCGGTCCGAGCAGCGCCGCGGCGCATACGAGCCCGTCCAGCGCGCCGAGTTGCGCCGCGAGCTCCCGCCAGCCTGCTTCATCGGTGACATCGAGCGGGAACGCCCGGTGCTCGGCGCCGGGCAGCCCTTCGGCGGCGTGCTGGAGCGCCCCGGCGTCGCGAGCCGCGAGCGTCAGCCGGTCACCGTCGGCCGCCAGCGCGCGTGCGATTGCGAGACCGATGCCCATCGAGCCGCCGGTGACCAGCACGTGTCGGCGTCCGCTCACAGCGCGACCGCCCTGCTGTGCATGTCGGCATAGGGTCCGCCCGCGTAGGCACGCTCGATCTGAAGCCACGCGTAGTGTGCGTCGACCAAGTCTCCGAGCAGCGCCCCCGACACACCGCTTTGCAGCGCCTCGGCGAAGTGCTCCCACTCGGCCCGCCAGGAATTGTCGTGCTCGGGGTAGACGATCTCCTGCATGTCGGGCACCCCAAGGTCGGGGCGCATTCGATAGATGCGTAGTCGCTGCGGTCCGTATGAGCCGCTCAGCCCGTCCACTTGCAGCTTCGCCGAGCGGCAGTAGATCTCGAGGCCGAACATGTTCTTCCACTCTGTCCAGCTGACGTGAAGCATTGCCCACGGCCCGTCGCGCGAGCCCCCCTCGCCGAGTATCAGCGCGGCATTGTCCTCCACCGGGCTCTCCCAGAAGTGCGTCCGCAACAGCGCAGAATGCAGTGGCAGCGCGCCGGCGATCCAGTGGCTGATGTCGAGCAGGTGCATGCCCTGGTCGACCAGCTCGCCGCCGCCCGAGCGCTGCGGTTGGGTGCGCCACTCACGCTCATAGCCGGGTCGCCCACCATGTCCATATCGCGCGCGCAGATGCAAGAACTTGCCGTGGGCGCCGGAGCGGACCTCCGCGACGGCTCGCTTCAGCCCGGGATGAAAGCGATGGTTGAAGCCAACCTTCACGCGGCGGCCGCTGCGCCGCTCGGCTGCGATCGACTGCGCGACCTGCGCCAAGCCAATACCGGCCGGCTTCTCGACCAGCACATGCGCGCCGGCGTCGAGCGCCAGCCGCGTCAGCTCAGCCAACGAGTCGTGAGAGGTCGCGACAATCACCACATCGGGCTCGAGCGCCAACAGTTGCTGGAGCGTGGAGCAGGCCTGTGTGCGCTGCTCAAGCGCAAAGGACTCGGCCGCCGAGGCGCTGATGTCCCAGCAGCCGATCAGTAGATCCTGTGCCCGCAGAGCCTGCGCGCGCTTGGCGCCGATCAGTCCGCAGCCGACAATCGCGACGCGCAGTCCCTCGCCGCTCATCTGTTCTCGCTCGCGTACGCGCCGCCAAACTCGAAGTCGAAGGCAAGCTCGGATGCTCCGGCGCCGGCCATCGCCGCGCGCGTCTCCTCTGGCTGGTTAGCGAAAACGAGCAGGAAACCGCCGCCGCCGGCGCCGACCAGCTTGCCTCCTATGCAGCCACTGCGCCGTGCGAGCGCGTAGAGACGGTCGATGTGCTCGTCGGAGATGCCAGGCGAGCGCCGTCGCTTGTGTTCCCAGTGCTCATGCATCAGTTCCGCATATGCCTCCAGGTCGCCCTCTTCGAGCAACTTGCGGCTCAACTCGCCGAGACTCTTCGTGTGGTGCAGATTCTCGATCATCTCCCGGTCCCCGGCCTTGGAGCGCTCGTCCTGGTCGAGCAACACCTTGGAGGCGGTGCGCGCCTCGCCGGTGTAGAACAACAGCAGTCGATCGCGCAACTGGCGCAGTACGTTCTCGTCCAATTCGAGCGGATCGACAGTCACCTCGCCGTTCGGATGAAACGTGTAGGCGCATATCCCGCCATGAGTTGCCACGTAGTGGTCTTGCTTGCCGACCGGCTCCTCCAAGACCCCAATCTCGATCTCACATGCGGCCTCCGCAAGATCGCTGGGCGCTATCGCAACGCGGCGCGCCTGGGCCAGCCCCTTCAGCAGGCACACGGCATAGGCGCCCGAGGACCCCATCCCGGTTCCCGCGGGTACATCGGCCACCGAGGAGATCTCGAGCGGTTTGCCATGCCAATGATGCATCAGCGTCGCGCGCAGGATCGGGTGACGGATCTCTGAGACCATCTCCACCTCCTCCATCTCGGAGTACTTCATCCGCCAGCGGCGCTGAAAGACGGTGTGGGTGAACATGTAGACGTACTTGTCGATTGCTCCCGCCACCAAAAAGCCGCCATGCTCTTTGTAATAAGAGGGAAGGTCGGTGCCGCCGCCACCAAGGGAGACCCGCAATGGCGCGCGACTGTAGATGACGCTCATTGGCGTGTCGGCTTCGCTCGTGGCCCAAGCGGATGCTCGCTCGGCGTCTGCCAGGCGTAGTCGTTGCGATCGAGCCATTCGAGCGTGCGGACGATCCCCTGCTCGATCGACAGGTTGGGCGCCCATCCAAGGGAGCGAATACGCGTCGTGTCAAGCTGTATCAACGGACTGTCTCCCGGCCATCCACGAGGCCCGCCGGTGTGCTCGATCGAAGGCTCAACGCCCATGTGTTCGGCGATGATCGCAATCGATCGGTCCACGATCACGGTCTGGTCGCATCCAAGGTTGTAGATGTGGGCGCCCGGCTCGTCCTCGTGCCGGCGGGCGGCGGTGAGGATTGCCGAAACACAGTCCTGGACGTACAGATACGACTTCTCCTGGCGCCCGTCTCCCAACACACGCAAGCCGGTGGGGTCGCGCTTGAGCGCCCTGTAGAAGTCAGACACGTGGCCGTGGGTGTAGCGCTCGCCCAGGATCGAGACGAAGCGACAGATCAAGCCGGTGAACCCATAGCCGGTCGCATAGGCGCCGATCAGTCCCTCTCCGGCGAGCTTCGACGCGGCGTAGAGGGAGGTCTGGACAGGAAACGGAGCATCCTCCGGGGTTGGAAACACCTGCGGCTCGCCATAGACCGATCCGGTGGAGGCGAAGACGATGTGGCTCGCCCCAGCCGTGCGCATCGCCTCCAGCACATTGGACGTGGCAATCGTGTTCTGCTCCAAGTCGAGTGTCGGGGTCCGCAGTCCGTGGCGCACGTCGGCGTTGGCCTGCATGTGGAATACCCAGTCGCATCCTTCCATGGCGTGCTCGAGCGTGCTTGTGTCGAGCACATCTCCTTCGAGAAGTCTTGCGTTGGGCCGCGCGAGCAGGTCGGCGAGGAACTCGCGTCTGCCCGTGCGGAAGTCGTCGAGAACCACGACCTCGACGCCCTCGGCACTCAGGCGATCGGCGAGGGTGCTTCCGATGAACCCGCCTCCGCCGGTGATGCAAGCCCGCCTCATCTCGTCAAAGGGAAAAGCCCGCCGCCACGGCGTCGTTGTGGAACATTTGCACGGTCTCCAACGAGAACTGCTCGAGGTTCTTGCCAAGGTTGTCGAGCTTTTCGAGTAGGCCGTGCGTCACCGTGATCACATGACAACCCACCTCATGGGCTTGGACAATGTTGAGAAGCTCGCGAGGGGAAGCCCAGATCAGCTCTGCACGGGGTGCATCGACCATGATGTCCACTGCTCGAGCCATGATCGGCACCGGATCGACGCCGGCATCCGCGATTCGGCCGGCAAAGACCGAGAGGTAGGAGGGCGCGCCGTCTCTAACGGCCCCGGTCATGAGCTCGACCTGAGCGCTCGTGAACAGGGCGGTTACATTCACTCGTACGCCGCTCTCCGAAAGCTCGCGCACGAGTGGCGCCATCGATTCTCCGTAGGTCGTCGTCACGGGGATCTTGACATAGACGTTTTCTCCCCACGAGGAGATCAACTCGGCCTGGCGGCGCATCTCGCTCATGTCGTCGGCGAAGACCTCAAAGGAGACGGGATGCATGCTGATTCGCTCGAGAAGGCGCTTGGCGAACTCGGCATAGTCGGTCAGGCCGGCCTTGCGCATCAGCGTGGGGTTTGTCGTAAAGCCAGCGATTCGCGGATCGGCAGCGAGCGCGACGATGCTGTCCAGGTCGGCTCCGTCGGCGAAGATTCGTGTCGAAATCTGGCCTAGCACAGCGAACAACATATCGGCAGATGTCCATGAGTTCGAATCAATTTGCAAGACGTAGAAATCAGCGGTACAGCTGCTCGAGCAGCTGTACCGCTCCGCCGGCAAGGTCAGGAGCGCGCAGATCGGGGCTGATACTGGAGGTTCGCTTGTGAGCACTGCCCGGGCACTCGATCAGCAAGGTGCGGCAACCGGCGGCCCGCCCGGCTTGCATATCGGCGTCAGTGTCTCCGACTATCCACGACTCGCCGAGGTTCAGGTCCAATTTTGCGGCTGCGTTCAACAGCATCCCTGGGGCCGGCTTGCGGCAATCGCACCTTTGCGAGAGCTCCGGTACAACGCCCAGCGGATGATGAAGGCAGAGGCTGGATGCGTCCAACCGGACGCCCTCGAGCTCGAGCAGTCCCAGCACCCGCTCATGCACCGCTTGAAGTTGCTCAACCGACACGATGCCCTTGGCGGCGGCCGGCTGGTTGGACACGCACACAAGCGCAAACCCCGCTCCGGCCAGCGCGCGCACACCTGCCGCAGCACCGGAAAGCAGACGCACGTCGTCCACTTGCAACGGTGACTCCGCCGTCCCCGAGCGACGATCGTAAACCAGCTCGTCGAGAACCCCGTCTCGATCGAGGAACACCGCCTTACGGGCATTCAAGACGATCGCCTGCCAGTGGCGGTCACGGTCCCGAGCGTGCCGCCAGCGACTCCCAGTGCCCGCGTTTCAACGCAAGCTCAGGGTGAGAAACAATTGCGTGCCAAATGACCGCCTGAAAGGACTCGACCAAAGGCGTGCGCAGTGAATCCGGCGGGTCGATCAGGATGGCGATGTCGGCCAGCTCGCGAGTGACCCCCCAGGGGAGCCCGCCACGCCGTAGATCGACGTTCCGAGGGCTCGCCCGGTTTCCATCGCACACACGAGATTCGTGGAAACGTTGTGAGTGCGCGAGCCGCCACCTACCGAGAAGACGAGCAGCGCGTCGTCCGCCGAGAGTCTCGAGACGCCCAACCAACCGCTGAACGAGGTTTCCCAGCCGTCGTCGTTTGTGCGCGCGGTCAACTCGGAGACATTGTCGGTGGGTGCGTAGCTCTCGATGCCACAGAGCTTGCGGAAGTCGTTGACCGCATGGGAGGAGTGGCCGGCTCCGCCGCCCACTCCGAGGACGAACAGACGGCCACGGCGGTCACGCACGTCGGCAAGGCCTCGAGCCACGGCGTCGATCAGTCCTGGGTCAATGGCACAGGCAATGTCGGCGACGGCCGACATGTAGGCGAATGTGTGCTTGCTGGGCACCATCGAAGGTAGCTTGACAGGGTCGACGCGATATAGCACTCATTTTGATCATTCGGGTGTGTAAACTTAAGTGCCAACCGATCCGAACTGAATATGTTGATATGGGCCTCCATTCTCGGACGTGAGGGTGCGATGTTGGCCGCACTGCTCGCCCTGGGCAGTGCGCCCGCATCTTTCCTGGGACGTCGCTTCGAAGCCGCGTCGCGGGTTGCGATGGCTCCCGTGCTTGGCTTGTGTCTGGGCACATCTGTTTTCTCGACTCTGATCTGGCTCACCGCGGCGCGCAATACCTATTGGCTGCTCGTGCCCCTGGCGCTCGCGTCCCTGGCCATCGCGCTGCGACGAGGCTTGGCATCGATCACCGCGGAGTCCGATACGAAATCGGGAGATTCGCGAATCGCAGCGATTGCGAGACGGTCGATCGTGCTCGTGCGGCGCCTGCGCCCCCTGGACGCCGTCGCGTTGGTGGCGGTATGCATTATTGTGGCAGCGCCACTCAGTAGCACATTGCACGAACGCCACAGCGTGGGTCCTCTCGGTTATGAGATTTGGGACGTCGATGACTACGCAACCGAGCCGGACGCATTGGAACAGCAGTCGATCCGCCAAGCTGCCAGCCAGGAATCGTTAGCCGTCGTAAATTATGTGAAAGGCACCGGCCACCAGTCGATTCACCCGACGCTCGCGAGTACGAATTTCAGCCGCATCTTCTGGACGCTCTTCGCCAGCAGCTATCAGAATATAGACGCCTCGCCGCTATCGGCAAACCTCAACAAGGTGATCGGCCTGCATGGAACCGACACGCAGACGTCGTTCCTGATCGTGTTCCTATTGGCGGGAGCGCTGGGAGCGTTTGCGGCCGTACGATATTTCGCGCCAAAGCCAACCTGGGCGGCCCCATTCGCGGGGATCCTGTTTGCCGGCCCTTTCTTCCTACAAGCTCGATGGCAGACGGAAGCCAGGCCGCAATATGTGGCTTGGGGCTAATCCTGCCGATTGCAGCGGTTGGTGCGGATATTTTGCGCAAAGAGCGCTGGCCAAGCCTCGTGATACTGGCGCTGCTGGTCTCGGGGCTCAATGCGCTGTATCCGCTCTTCGTGCCGGCGATAGCGATCTCAGGCGTGGTGGTTCTTCTCGTTCTCGGCGTCAGAAGCGCTGTGCAAGGGCGCCTCAGTCGAGACGCGTTGCGGGAGGCGGCTGGGGCAGCGGCTCTCCTCGTCGCGCTCAGCGCCCTATTCGACCTCGTCGTCTTCTCGCGGAACGTACGTTACTGGCATGAAGTGCTCAAGGGAGCCGACTACTTCAGCACGCTGCCGCACTATCACCTCCCTTTTCCGATTCTCCCGGGCTGGCTATTTCAAACCCGTGAATTTTATTCTCTGCACACGCTTGGACACGCATCCACCTGGCAGGTGCTGCTGGCTGTGGTTCTGCCGGTCGCGGTCGTGGCGGTGATGCTGTTCGCCGTTACGCCCCGACGCGTCGGGGCGATATTGCTCGTGCCGATTTCGATCTATGCCCTGATGGCTCTCTATACAAGCGCCGCGCATGGGTGCGCCTATTGCACAGAGAGGGCCATGCTGCCAGTCGCCCCGCTGAGCATCGGGATCTTCACACTGGGGGTGGCTGCCTTGGCGACCAGGCGACGCGCCTGGATGCGTTGGGCGGGAATGGCTATTGCCGTGATCCTCCTGCTCGCAGTGGCCGAGCGCACAAGGCAAGAGCGCCTTCGCTTCTCCCAGGGCGCTTACTTCCTCGACTCGGAAAGCAGGGACCTGCTATCCCACGTCCCGGCGAAACCAGGAGTGGTCGACATCGAAGGCTACGGCGAGAACCCTGGCTCGGCGGTAGGCGAAGTGCCGCTCGTCTACGCAATGGTCTCTGAGCGCACAGGTGGAGCGGTATCGGTTCCCACCGAATATGGCGACTACAACGGTCTGGCCTACGTAGGCGACCCAAATCCACGCAACTCGCAGTTCGATCCGAACTATCGCTACGTGCTTACACGGTTGGGTGGCATGCAAACAGGAAGGCGGATCATCGCCCGCAACGGCTCGCAGGCCCTGGAGGAACGCGCTGGGCCGCTTGACGTAACGCTTGTGTCAGGTATCGGGATCCCGATGGTGCGCATGGACACAGAAGGCCTGGCGTGGGTGGAGGGACCGCTCCACATGCTGGTGGTGGGCGGCGGCAGAAGCAAGGCCTGGGTATCGCTAGAGCTCAGGCTCATCGTCCATGCCAAAGTAACCCATCAGCCGGGCCTGAAGATAGCCGAACTCGGCGGCGGTACATACGCCGTCTGCGTGCCGGCGACAGGTGCCGCGCCATTGCGCAAGGCGACGGTCGCCATGACCTTTCCAGTGTTCGAGGGAGTTGTCTCGCGGGAACCCTTCGCGGAATTGGGTCCGCCGCGCGGGGTCCAGCTTCTGTCGATGCGCGTGGCCCCGCACTGCTTGCTGCCAAGTAGTCGGCCCAAGCCCGTCGAATAGCATGGCCAGCCGTGAATCCGCCCTGCCCGTTCTGCGACAGCGAATCCCGCCAGCAGCTGATCGCCGAGGACCGCAATCGCGCGTTGAGCGACGAGCGCTTCCCCTATTGGCGCTGCCAAAGTTGCGGAACCGTCTTCATCGCGGAGATCCCCACCGACCTCGGCCGCTACTACCCCAAGGACGCCTACGCGATTCCCAGGGGTCGCGAGCGGGAGCTAGCCGTCGCGGCTGAGCGATGGCGCGTGCGGCTCTTGCGTGGTTTCCGAGAGCCGGGCCGGCTCGTCGAGATCGGGCCGGGATTTGGCCTGTTCGCCCAGGCCGCCGTCGAGGCCGGCTTCGATGTCTCGGTGGTAGATATGGACGCCAACGCCACCGAGCACCTGGACGCTCTCCAGGGGATCACAGCGATCACCAGCGATCGACCGGCGGAGGTGCTGGCGGGGCTCCCGCCAAGCGGGGCGATAGTGCTCTGGCACACGATCGAGCATCTCCCAGACCCAGCCGGCCTGTTGGCGGCTGCCGCCGCCAACCTCGAGCCCGGTGGTCTACTCGCGCTAGCGGCCCCAAACCCCCGCTCGCTTCAATTCCGGCTGCTGGGCGCGCGCTGGCTGCACCTCGACGCCCCGCGGCATCTGCGCCTCGTGCCGGCAGAGGCTTTGGTGGAGCGCGCGCGCCAGCTGGGCCTACGTCAGCTGGTGATAACAAGCTCGGACCCGACGGGTTTCCTGTGCAATCGCTCTGGCTGGCAGTGGGCCGGTCGCCGGCCGCTTGCCAGTCACACCCCAAGTCGCGCGTGGACTCTGTTCACGGGTGTTCTCACGCGGGCGCTGCGCCCGGTCGAACGGCGCGGGCACAACGGCACCACGTACACGGTGGTGTTCGAAAAGCCGCGTGTCGGAAAAGCCTAAGAGTTTCGGGGCGTTCGGTGGGGGTGGTTAGCGGGGGGCTGTGCGTGGGTGGTGCTCGAAAGCTCGGTCGGGAAAGCCTAGAAATTCTGGGGCGTTCGGTGGGCATGGTTAGCGGGCACCGTCTATGTGGTGGTACTAGAAAGCCCGTGTCAGAAAAGCCTAGAAGTTTTTGAACACCCACTTTTTTAGATGTTTTGGCGCGATGCGAGCGGCACCCGAGCATGAGACGTCGAGGCCCGCGCCGGGCGGGAGGAGCAGCGGCAGCAGATGCACGTGAACATATGCTCCGCCGGCTTCGTCCCGCATCAGATGGGCGAGCGCCAGATCGGCGCTGGGGAAGGTCATCCGGCGCTCATCGTCGCCGAATACCCGAGCCAGGCGCGCTGGAGCGCGATCGGCGAGCGCGAGGCGCAGCATGCGCAGGAACGGCCGCGGGTACCGTGCCAAGAGCCCTCCCGCATCGCGTGCGCGGAGGAGTCGGTAGCGCAACCGCTTGCTTTGCCAGCCATGCTCGTCGAGCAGCGCGCGCATCTGCTCGCGCAACCGCGGATCCTCCAGCCGCGAGGTCTCGCGCGCCATCACCCCCAGGTATCTCGTCCAGTCCAGGGGTGGCAGCTTGCGCGACGCCGGCTCCTCGCGCACGAAGCAATACTCGTTGACGACGGCGTTGGTGATCGAGTGAAACCCCGGCACCGGCGCGGACGCGTTCATCTGGACTCCGCCGAGGTGGCTTTGGAAGTCCTCGACCGCCGCTGAGCGCACGCCGCGCGCGTAGGTCGCGCCGTTGGAGCTCGAGAGCCCGTAGTGGATCAGCGGGCAGGCGTCGTGGTAGACGATCGTCTCAACGACGTCCAAGCAACGAAAGCCGAAGCAGTGGTCCGGCGATATCGAGGCGAACAGGCCGCCGAACCGTTCCGCCACCGCCTCGAGCACCGTCCGCGGCACGATGCAGTTCATCACGCGGGGGATGCAAGGGTGAAAGTACATGCGAGAGCAGCGCTCCAGCAGATGCTCCACGCTCAGCTCGAGTGTGCGCCCGGAGCGGTCCTCCAGGCGCAGGCGGACAGGCGCGGCGGTGTCATCGACCGCGTCGTGGTTGTAGGAGATCACGTGCCTGGGGTGGGCCTTGGCAAGCTCGAGCAGGCCCGCCAGCGCGCCCCGGCGCATCACCATCCGGTCGGTCAGCATCGTCACGAACGGAGCCGGAAAGCGTGCGGCCAGTTCGTCGAAGGCCCAGTTCCAGTGGTCGGTCATCGCCAGGTCGGCGGGCGGGCGCATGTAGGCGACGCCGTCGAGCGTGGCACATCCGGCCGCGAGCTCTTGCCGTGCACGCTCGTCGGTCGAGTTGTCCGATACGACGATGCTCACGTCCGCAAGCCCCTGAGCCAGCAGCGATCGCACCGCTGTCAGCGCCATCTCGGGCCTGTTGCGCGAAGGCACGAGGACTGTGAGGTTGCGCTCTGGCATCGTTTGCACCGCGCACGAATCTTGGCGGTAGCAGCAGTCTAGGGCTCCGATCCTCGCCGAGTCGTAGAGCGCCTGTTTGGCGCCTGCGTTCCACGGCCTGAGCCTTTGGCCCGCGGCGGCACCCTTACGATTACAGCAATGTCCCCCACCAAGTCGCCCACCCCGAGCACTGTGGCGAGCGCAGTCGAGGGCGACGTCCTCGACACGCCGCGCGCCGGGCCACTCGCCCTGAGGGGCAGTGTGCTTCGCGTCGGGGGCTATGGCGGCGGCATGCTCCTGGCGCTGGTGTCGGCGCCGCTCTTGATTCGCCATCTCGGACAGGTTGGTTTCGGTCACTACGTCACGGCCATCGCGATCGTCACGATCGCCGCGAGCTTGACCGAGGGTGGCGTGAACGCCGTCGCCCTGCGCGAGTTCGCCTCGCAAACGGGCGGCAAGCGCGACAGTCTGATGGTTCACATGCTTGGCATCCGAATCGTGTTGAACGTCCTCGGCGTGCTCGGCTCGGTGGCCTTCGCCCTGATCGCCGGCTACAGCTCGGCTCTGGTGCTCGGCACGGCCGTGGCCGGAGTCGGCGTGATGACCCAGTCCACGCAGAGTCTTGTCTCGATCCCTTTGCAGGGCACCATGCGCTTCGGCTGGGTGGCCGGCGCCGACCTGTTGCGTCAAGCGGTCTCGACCACGCTGATCGTCACACTTGTATTGCTAGGCGCCCAGCTGGTCGGACTCTTGGCGGTCGCGATCCCTGCCTCGCTCTCGGCGCTGTTGCTGACGCTGTGGTTGGTGCGGGGGACGATGCCGTTGCGACCCGCGTTCGACCTGCGTGTCTGGTTGCCGATGCTGCGCGAGACGTTCCCCTTCGCGATCGCGATCGCGCTCAACAGCGTCTACTTCCGGATGACCGTGGTGATCGTCTCGCTGATCGCGAGCGAACTGCAGGCCGGCTATTTCTCGACCTCCTTCCGCGTCGTCGAAATTCTCATCTTCCTGCCGGCACTGGTGGTCGGAGCGGCCTACCCGATCGTGGCGCGTGCCGAGCGCGACGACCCCGATCGCTTCCGCCACGCGACCCAGAGGATCTTCGAGCTGTCGGTGCTCGCCGGTGTGTGGATCGCGCTCGGGCTCGAGCTGGGCGCGGGCTTCATCGTCGAAGTGCTGGGCGGGCCGGCCGCCGAGCCCGCGGCCGCGGTTCTGCGTATCCAGGGGTTGGCGGTGATGGGCACGTTCGTGGCGATTGCCTGCACCTTTCCACTGCTGTCGCTGCGGCGCCATCGCGAGTTGCTGTTCGCCAATGCCTTCGGATTGGTGGTGACGCTGTCGCTGTCGCTGTCGCTGGTGCCGGTGCTCGAAGCGCGCGGCGCGGCAATCGCGACCCTCGGTGCGGAGCTTGCGCTGGCGAGCACGCTCACGCTGATGCTGACGCGGGCACGCTCAGACCTGGGCTTGCCTTTGAGTGCCGTCCCGGTCGCGCTCGTGGCCGGCGTGGCCGGCGTCGCCGCCGGTCGACTGAGTGGTCTGCAACCCGTTCTCGAGGTGCTGGTCGGCAGCGTCGTGTATGCGGGCGTGCTCACTCTGCTCGGACGCTTCCCGCCCGAGGTCGGCCACGCTCTGCGACCGCATCGAGTCGTGGACGGTGACGTGTGAAGCGTCTGCTGCTGACGGGTGCGAGCGGTTTCATCGGCAGTCAGGCTCTCGGGCCGCTGGCTCAGCGTGGCTTCGAGGTGCATGCGGTCAGCTCGCGTGAGATGGCCGGCGCCGAGCCGCAGGATGGGACCGTATGGCATCGCGTCGACCTGCTCGACCCCGGAGCCACGCGCGCGCTCGTGCGCGAGGTGCGCCCAACCCATCTGCTGCATTTTGCCTGGTATGCCAAGCACGGCGAGTTCTGGAGCTCGAGCGAGAATCTGCGCTGGGTCGAGGCGAGTCTTGGCCTGCTGCGCGCCTTCGAGGAGCATGGGGGGCGGCGGGCTGTCATCGCCGGCACGTGCGCTGAGTATGACTGGTCGAAGGTCGGGCGTTGCGTCGAGGGTAGCTCGCCGCTTGCGCCACAAACGCTGTATGGAGTCAGCAAGGACGCGCTGCGCAGGCTCGCGCAAGCATGGGCTCGCGAACGCGACATATCGCTTGCGTGGGGCCGGGTGTTCTTCGTGTTCGGCGAGCGCGAGTGGTCCGAGCGACTGGTTCCGAGCGTCGCGCGAGCCGTGCTCGCCGGGCATCCCGCTCCCTGCTCGCACGGCCGTCAACTGCGCGACTTCCTTCACACCGCGGACGCGGCCGGTGCGTTTGTGGCGCTGCTCGACTCCGGCGTGGAGGGCGCGGTCAACATCGGCTCGGGCCGGCCGGTCAGCATCGGCGAGCTCGTGCGCCTCGTCGGGGAGGCAGCGGGCCGAGCGGAGCTGGTGCGCCTCGGCGAGCTGCCAGAGCGCCCGGGCGAGCCACTGCAGCTGAGCGCCGACGTCACGCGACTGCGCGAGGAGGTCGGCTGGACGCCAACGCTCACGCTCGAGCAGGGAGTCGAGCTGGCGATGCGCTGGCAGCGCAGCCAGGTCGAGGGTCGGCTTGCTCGCACGCAGCTCGACTCGGGTTCGGGGGAAGCGACTTGAGCGCTGGGCTCAGTCTCGTCCACCTGGTGTGGGCGCCACTTGGGACCGGCTCGCTCGAGCAGTTCGTGCGTTCCTACCGCGCTCACGACGCCGGCGCCGAGCACGATCTGGTCGTGCTCTACAACGGCTTTCGCCAGGGCGAGGATCTCTCGCCCTGGCGTCGCGTGCTCGACGAGGTCGAGCATCGAGAGCTGCGACTCGATCGGCCGGTGCTAGACCTCGCGGCCTACCGCCAAGCCGTCGATCTGGATGTGGCCGAGCGCTACTGCTTCGTCAACTCCCATAGTGAGGTGCTGGCCGACGGTTGGCTAGGAGGGCTCGAGCGCCACCTGCTGGAGCCGGGTGTCGGCATGGTTGGGACAGGCGGGTCGCTGGAGAGCGCCTACTCTTCTGCCCCGCGTCCGTTGCGTCCATTCCGCCGCGACTTTGAGCCGTTTCCCAACCCCCACATACGCACCAACGGCTTTGCGTTGACGCGTGAGTTGTTGCTGTCGCTCGACTGGCCGTTGCCGCGTCGCAAGCTTGACGCCTGGCGCCTTGAGAGCGGCCGCGACGGGATCTCGAGCCAAGTGCGCGAGCGGGGCCTCGAGCTCCTGACAGTCGATCGCCAAGGCCGCGCCTACCCGCCCGAGCTCTGGCGCGAGAGCGCGACCTTTCGCAGCGGCGGTCAGGTAAACCAGATGCTCGGCGACAACCGCACGCGCGAGTACGAGACGGCCGATCCGAGACGACGATCGCAACTGGAACGGATGGCTTGGGGATAGGCGGCGGACCTCGCCAGGTATCCTCGCGCGAATGGACCCGATTCTCTCTCGCATCGTCCGCCTCGTGCCCCAGAGCGTCAAGGATGCGCTGCCGGTGCGTGTCAAGGATGGGCTGTTCGACATGCTGGTCCGGGTGATGGTGCTCGGACGGCTGCTCATGCGCCGCCGCTCGAAGTTCGTCAGCGGCTATCTGGGCTCGTTGCAGGGGATCGAGATCGGCGCCTCGAGTCACAACAGGTTCTACCTCGACGCCATCAACGTGGATCGCTACGGCGACTACGACACGAGGCACAAGCTGCTCGAGCGTCGGCTGGCCGGACACGTCGCCAAGGTCGACGTGGTGGCGCCCGGCGATGACCTGCCCTTTGCCGACGACTCCTACGACTTCGTCTTCTCCTCGCATGTCATCGAGCACTTTCCCGACCCGATCAAGGCCTTGCGCGAGTGGGTCCGCGTCGCCCGTCGCTACGTGGTCGTGATCGTGCCCCATCGTGACCGCACCTTCGACGCCGATCGCCAGCTGACCAGCACCGAGGAGTTGATGGAGCGCCACCGCAGTGGCTTCAGCTCTGAGGAGGATCGTCACTGGAGCGTGTGGAGCTGCGAGAGCTTCCTGGACATGTGCAAGGTCGCCGATCTGCGCGCGATCGACCACCAGGATCCCGACGACAAGGTCGGGAACGGATTTGCGGTCGTCATCGACGCGCAGAGTCGCGCAGGGCACTCGACGTGAGCTCGGCAAAGCGCGCCCAGGTGAACTCGCGCGCACGCTCCAAACCGCGCGCGCCCAGCTCGGAGCTCGCCGACGGGTCCTCCAGCAGCGATCGGAGAGCGCGCGCGATGTCGCGCACGTCGCGCGGGTCGGCGTAGGCGACCGCGTCTCCGCCGACCTCGGGCAGCGAGGAGACGTTCGAGGTGAGCACCGGCGGCGCCGGCCGCCATCGCCTCGAGCACCGGCAGCCCGAAGCCCTCGCCGAGCGACGGGTAGCAGAAGAGCGCGCAGCGGCGGTACAGCTCCGCGAGCGCCGCGTCGGAGACGTAGCCGAGCATCGTGCAGCGCTCACCGAGCGATTGCAGCGCGCTCGAGCGTCTCGCCCGTCTCCCAGCCGAGCGCGCCGACGACGACGAGCGGATGGCTGCGTCTGCAGCTCTCGCCGAGCGAGCGGTAGGCCTCCACCAGTCGCGGCAGGTTCTTGCGCGGCTCGAGCGTGCCGACCGCGAGCACGAAGCCCTCGGGCGGCAAGCGTCGCGGCCTCGATCGGATCGAGCTCGGCGGAGAGCGCCGGCGTGACGCCGAGCGGCGCGACGACGTACGCGCCTGCCGCCGTCGGGAAGTGGCGCACGAGCGCGTCCGCCGTCGCCTGCGGAGATGCGAGCAGCGCTCGCCGAGCGTCGCACCGCCGGCGCCGAGTGTCAGGCGCTCGATCCGGTCGAGCGGCGGTTCGGTCGCATCGAGGGCTCGAACGTCGTCAGGTCGTAGACGATCGGGACGGTGGGAATGCGCAGGAACATGGTGCGTCAGGTAGGAGTTGGTCGAGAGGAAGACGTCGCACTCGCGCTCGCGCGCGCGCGCGGCGAGCAAGTGCCACCAGGGCTCGCGCGCGCCGATCAGCCGCCAGCGGAAGCGCTCGTCGAGCGCTTGCTCCTGCCACGGTACTGCGCGCGTAGAGGATGTAGCGGTAGTCCTCGTCCTCGCGATCGGCGAGCGCGCGCAGCAGCTCGCGCACGACGCGCCCGCGTCCGGCGGGCACCTCGGCGGCGGCGCGTGCGTCGATGCCGATCGTTGTTGATGGATGCCGGCTCAAGCGCGTCTGAGCCTTGCACATTCTCCGGCAGTCTTCCGCCGGGAAAGAGGAGCGGCCTCGGCGCGCTCCGCTAGCCTCCCCCCGCGATGCACGTCGGCCTGAACCTGATCTTCCTCGTGCCCGGCGAGACGGGCGGCATGGAGGTCGCGGCGCGCGAGCTGATCCCGGCTCTGATCGAGGCCGCGCCCGCGCGAGGTGCGCTTCACGGCGTTCGTCAACCGCGAGGCGGCCGCCGCCAAAGACGGTCCCTGGGGCGAGCTGCTGCCGGCGGTGACGGTGCCGGTCAACGCGCGCAACCGCGCTGCAGTGGGTGCGCGGCGAGCAGCTGCTGCTGCCGCGCTTGGCCGCCCGCGCCGGCGTCGACCTCGTGCACAGCCTCGCGAGCACCGCGCCTGCAGGTGGACGCTTTCGCCGCGTGGTCACCGTCCACGACCTGATCTACGCCCGCTTCCCCGAGGCGCACGCGGGCATCCGCGACCTGGGCATGCGCGTGCTCGTGCCGCTGGCGGTGCGCCGCTCGCGACCGCGTGATCGTCGACTCGCAGAGCACGCGCGCGACCTGGTCGAGCTGCTGGGCACTGCCGCCGAGCGCATCGACGTCGTCCCGCTCGGGCGTCGGCACGGTGGCGCGCAGCCGGCCGCTGCCAGAGCGCGAGCTGCGCGAGCGCTCTGAGCTTGGGCGAGCGGCCGCATCGCTCCTGAGCCTGTCGGCCAAGCGCCCGCACAAGAACCTGCTCGCGCTGATCGGCGCGCTCGCCCTGATCCCTGCCGAGCGCCGGCCGCTGCTGGTGCTGCCGGGCTATCCGACCGAGCACGAGGCGCAGCTGCGCGAGCGTGCGCGAGCGGTCGGAGTGGAAGCAGACGTGCGCTTCCTGGATTGGCTGAGCGGCGAGGAGCTCGAGGGCCTGTGGCGGCTGGCGAGGGCGTTCGTCTATCCCGTCGCTGTACGAGGGTTTCGGCCTGCCGGTGCTCGAGGCGATGGCGCGCGGCGTGCCGGTGGCGTGCTCGAACGCATCCTCGCTGCCGGAGGTCGCGGGCGACGCGGCGCTGCTGTTCGACCCGCACGACGAGCGCGCGATCGCCGCCGCGCTCGAGCGTCTGCTCTCCGAGAACGGTCAGGACCGTGCGGAGGTCGAGCGTCTGCGTGTCCGTGGCCTGGAGCGCGCACGCCAGTTCACCTGGGAGCGCACGGCGCGGTCTGACGCTCGAAAGCTACGGGCGGGCGCTGGGCGCGTAGCTTTCGAGCACGACGCGCAACGATCCCTCCAGCGACAGCAGCTCGGCGTTCTGGGCAAACCACTTTGCCGTGCTCTCGCGCAACGCCGTCCCTGCCTCGTGGACGCGCACGATCGCCTCGGCGATCGCCTCGGGATCGGCGCTCGCGGCGACTATGCCGTTGACGCCGTCGTCGACCAGCTCGACGGCGGCGTTGTCCGGCGCGGCGACCACCACAGCCGGGGTCGCGTGGGCCGAGGCCTCGACCACGACCATGCCGTAGCCCTCGCGCTCGGAGGGCAAGAGGACGCACAGGGCGCCGACTCATGTCGGCGTCCACCTGCTCGCTCTCGCCGAAGCCCGGCGCGGAGATGAATGCGCCGGCGTCGTGCTCGGCGATAGCCGCGTGGAGCGCAGCACGCTCGGGTCCGTCGCCGTAGAAGACGCCGCGCAGCCCCTCGATCCGCTGCGCGGCGCGTGCTACGGCCGCCACGCCGACGGTGACTCGCTTCTCAGGGATCAGGCGCCCGGCGAACAGCACAAACGGCGGTGCCCCTCCTGAGCCTGTCCCCGTGAGGGGGTGTGGGGAGCAGGCGCCTCGGGTTGGTCGCTCACGAGCGGGTCCACCCCCAGCGCTGAGGGAGCGAGTGGGCTGGTCGAGTCTTCGCCAAACGGCGATGCCCCCCGCGCGCCCGGGGGGCATCGCGCTTTTCCGCTGCCCGCATACAGACCTCGCAGCACCGTGACCTGGCCGCGCAGGCCCAGCTCGCGCAGACGCACTGCGTGCAGTTGTGAGAAACAAAAAGCGCGTTGTGGGACCTGTGCGCAGATCCACTGCACGAGCTCGCCTATGCGCCCGCCGAGGCCACCCAGATAGCCGCGCCAGTATTGGCGAGACCACACCTCGAACCAGTCGACGAGCAGTCCGTAGCGCCCGAGCGGGCGCGCTGCAGCGGCGGCCAGCAGCGAGAAGTAAGGAAAGGCGCAGGTGTGCACGACGTCGTAGGAGCGCCCTTGGCGCAGCAGGTGCCAGAGCACGCCGGCGCCGAACACTAGCGGCGGCAGGATGCGTCGGCGCGGGCCTGTATACAGCGCCATACGCGGACCGGCCACGACGACGCGGATGCGCGGGTCGATGTCCAGAGGCTCGTCACGCGGCCACTGGCGCAGCGTCAGATAGGTCACCTCGTGCCCCTCCGCGACCAGACGCTCGGCCAGGTTTCGATACCAGCGCTCGGCTCCGCCCACCGTGTAAGGGAACAGGCAGTCGTAGATCAGGCAGATGCGCATTTGGGCCGCCGTCAGAATAGCCGCCGGGCCCTGCCCGTGAGCGTGGCCGTTATGGAGCCTCCGTGGTGTCCGGTAGGATCTGAAAGCGAAAAGCGTGCCGTTTTTGAGATCTCGGTGCGCTGCTTTTCGGCCCGAGGGGGGTTATCTCCGCGACTGCCGAACCTGCAAACGAGTGGGCGCCGGACGAATCAAACCATGAGCACCGCACAGAAGAGCAGGGCCTCGCTCGCCGAGGCCGCCGAGGAGAAGCCATCGACGCTCGTGTCGGTTGTGATCCCCTGCCTGAACGAGGAGGAGAACATCGAGGAGTGCGTGCGCACCGCACTCGACGGTGCTCGAACAGCAAGGGATCGACGGCGAAGTACTGGTCGTCGACAATGCCTCCGAAGACGATTCCGCCGCGCTTGCCGCCGCCGCCGGGGCGCGCGTCGTCTCAGAACCACGCCGTGGCTATGGCAGCGCCTACCTGGCCGGTTTCGCCGCGGCGCGCGGACGCTACATCGTGATGGCCGACGCCGACTTGACCTACGACTTCAACGAGATTCCCCGCTTCGTGGCCGAGCTCGAAGATGGCGCAGAGCTCGTGATGGGCGACCGCATGGACAACATCCAGCCGGGGGCGATGCCGTGGCTTCACCGCTATATCGGCAATCCGATCCTCACGGGCCTCTTGAACCTGTTCTTTCGCACTGGAGTCAACGACGCTCACTGCGGCATGCGGGCCTTGCGCGCCGATGTGCTGCCGCGGCTCGACCTTCGCACCACAGGCATGGAGTTCGCCTCGGAGATGGTGATCAGGGCCTCCAAGGAGAAACTGAAGATCGCCGAGTTTCCGATCGAATATCACCCGCGCGGCGGCGAGTCGAAGCTGTCGAGCTTCAGCGATGGGTGGCGTCATCTGCGCTTTCTGCTCGTGCACAGCCCGACACATCTGTTCATCGTGCCGGGCACGGCGCTGGCCGGGATCGGCACTCTGATCGTGGTGCTGGTCGGGGGAGGATTGGACTTCTTTGGGCGCTCCTGGGGCATTCACGCGCTGATCGGAGGGGCCCTACTGATGGTGGTCGGCACGCAGGTGCTAGCGCTCGGTCTGTGCGCGCACGCCTATGGCACCTATTACATGGGCGAGCGCGATCCCTGGTTTGACCGGATGCGCGCGCGCTTCAGGCTCGAGCATGGGTTGATGCTCGGGGGTTTGGTCGTACTGATGGGGCTGATCCTCGGTGGGGTCATCGTGGGCACCTGGATCTCCCACGGCCTTGGGACGCTCGCCGACGAACACATGGCTGTGGTGGCCGCGACCTTGATCATCGTGGGCATCCAGATCTTCTTCTCCTCGTTCTTGTTGAGCATTCTCGGGTTGCGTCGCGGCGCGTAGCCCAAAGCTGTGCGGAACGACTTGATGGCCCTGTTGGGGGCGCCTGTGGCCATGTGGGTCGTGTGCCTGGGTTGTGGCCTGGCGCTCGAGCGCGTTTTGACCGTGCGCTTGGGTAACGCCCTGGTGGTCGCGCTAGGCCTGTGCGTGGCGCTTGCTTTGATCTATCCCGGCTACGCGGCCGGCGCCGGCGACGCGCTCGCGATCGGGCTGCTGGTCGTGGTCGCGCTGGCTGGATTCGTGTTCGCCAAGGACGGGCTGCGCGCGCGTCTGAACCCCGGTTGGCCGGGCGTGGCGGGCCTGGCCGTCTATGTGCTCTACATGCTGCCCGTGATCGCCTACGGGCATTGGACATGGGTCGGATACGACTTCGTCAACGACTCCGGCTTCGAGATGCTCCTGGCGAGCCACATCAAGGGCTACGGCCTGACGCTCGGCAACATCCCGCTGACCAGCGCCCAGCAGTTTCTGAACTCCTATCTGAACACCGGCTATCCGCTTGGCACACAGTCGTTGCTAGGCACGATCAGCGGGTTGACGGGCACCGAAGTGGCGGTGCTCTACCAGGGCTTCCTTGCGAGCTTGGCAGCGCTCGGGGCGCTTGCCTTGGCGACCGTCACGCAGGGTCTGCTCGATGCGCGCAGGGCAGCGTTGGCCGCCTTCGTGGCGATTGCGGCCAACCTCACCTACCAGTACGCGATGCAAGGCAACATCAAGGAGATCGGTTTGCTCGCGATCCTGTGCGCGGGCGTGGCCTTGGGGCGCGAAGCAATCGAGCTGGGCAGGGCCTATGTCGGCGCGGTGTTGATGGCGGTCGTGGCTGCTGCCGCAATGGCCTCCTACAACGCGGTCGCGGTCCCTTTTCTGGGTGCGCTTGCACTCTTTTTGGGGTTGGGATTGTTGTTCGTACGTCACTCGCGCCCGAGCCTCTCGTGGATCGGGCCGCTGCTGGCCGGCCTTGGCTTGGCGGCGCTGCTCTCGATCCCATCGCTTGTCTCCTTCAAGACCTTCTTCGAAGTCGCGCGCACCGGGCAGGGCTCGACCGGCGTTGGAGCGATCCAGCTCGGCCAGTTGTTGCGCCCCCTTCCGCTCAGCCAGCTGAGCGGGGTATGGCTCTCGGGCGAATACCGCTCCGCGATCGCCTCCCACCACGCCGGTCTGTTGACGAGCATCGCGACCGTCGCGGTACTGCTGGCGATCGTGCCCTGCGTGGCATTCGCCCTGAAGCGCCGTGCGCCAGCGGTGCCCGCGATGGTCGGCATGGTCGGCCTCGTCCTGCTGATCGTGTTCCCGCGCGCGAGCCCTTACGCGCAAGGCAAGCTGTTGGCGGTCTGCAGCCCCTTCGTGGTTCTGGGCGGGGTCACGGGCTTGCTGTGTCTGCTCCCCGTGCGTGGCGGCCGCGCCGATCGGAGCGCGGGCGCCAAGGCAAGCGCGGATGGAGGCACCGGCGCGGGTCGGTGGGGCGGCGCGCGTCGAGGCCCCGGCGCGCGCCGAGCGGGCGCCGGGAGCCTGGGGGCGCTCGGCGCGATCCTGGCGGCGGGCGTGGGGTTGGCGATCCTGGCATCCGACCTGTTGGCCTACAACCACGATCGCGTTGCCCCGACGGCGCAGATGGAAGCGATCCGCCAGACCGGCGACCATTTCGCCGGGCGGGGCTTGGTCCTGTGGAACGAGTTCCAGGAGTTCGCCAAGTATTTCGCGCGAGCGGCCAAGATCAGTGTGCCGTTCGAGGCGCTCACCCCTCAGCAGGTCGAATTGCGCAATCCCACCTACTTCTACGGGCATTACTTCGACCTCGACGAAGAGCTGCTCTCGTTCGTCGAGAAATATCCGATCGTCGTGACGCGCCGCTCGCCCGCGGCCAGCCGCCCGCCCGCCAACTACAAGCTCGTCTATGAGAATGCCTACTACCTTGGCTGGGAACGGATGGCAAAGCCCGAAGTGCTCGCCCACATGCCCCTGCAGCAGCTCTACAGTCCGATGTCCCCGGTGGACTGCCCGACGCTGGCCGCGATGGTTGCCGAGGCTTCCCGCCGTTCGCGCTTGATCGCGACAGAGGCGCCGGAACTAGTTTCGTACGAACCTCAACCCAATCCAAAACGTCCAGCACTCTGGCCCCCGGACCCGGGACAGGCCGGCTCGGTGTTTACGTCCGGTCCCGGACACATCGAAGGCACGCTCACGGTCAAGCGTCCGGGCTCCTACCGAGTGTGGGTGCAAGGCGATTTTCCGCGGCCTTTGCACGTGCGCGTGGGTGGGCGCGAAGTGGGGACCGTGTCGGGCTCGAACACGCCCCTGCAGTGGTTGCAGGCGGCCACGGTGCACCTGACCGCGGGCCCTCACCGCGTCGAAGTCGAAAAGGCTCCGGGGCGCGACCATCTCGGGCCGGGCGAATGGGCGGTCGGCACGTTCGGCGCGGTCGCCCTCCAGAGCGAGGAGCCCGAGCGGATGGTGTCGCTGCCCCTGTCCAGGTGGCACAGCCTTTGCGGCAAGGAAGCCGATTGGGTCGAGGTCGTGCGCGGGTGAAGGTCTGCGCGACAGGGTCCGTGGCAGCCTCTCGAGTCGGATTGCTCGCGGGGGAGGGATCGTGGCAGCGAGCGTGACCGTGGCGATTCCGGTGCGCTCCGGTGGGTACCTGTTCGCGGGGGTATTGGATGCGCTCGCGCGCCAGAGCGTCGAGCATGAGTTGCTCGTGTGCGACTCCGGCTCAAGCGACGATTCGGCCGCTCTCGCCCGCGCGCACGGTGCCCGAGTCATCGAGATCGAGCCCGCCCGGTTCTCGCACGGGGGGACCCGCAACCTGCTCCTGCGCGAGGCCCGCGGGGAGCACGTCGCGCTACTCACGCAAGACGCCGAGCCGGCCGACGGGCGATGGCTTGAGCGCCTGCTCGGCGGCTTCGAGTTGGCCGAGGATGTGGGCATCGTCTACGGCCCCTACCGCCCACGCTCAGACGCCTCGCCGCCGGTGAGGGTCGAACTGGAGAGCTGGTTTGCCTCACTCGCACCCGACGGTCTGCCCCGGGTCGAGCGCCTGGCCGAGACCGAGCGCTCCCTGCCGGTCGCCGGCCTGATCGGACGCAGCAGGCTTCTTCACCGACGCCAACGAGCAAACCAACTGAACGAGTAGAAGGCGCAAAAAAAAGG
>CAVSCQ010000013.1:0-79168 GCA_963726465.1 uncultured Solirubrobacterales bacterium | reverse complement strand
ACGAGTACGCGGGCAACTTCTTCGACCTTCTCACCCCATATGGCCTGTGGACCGGTGTGACGCTTGTTTCACTGTGCCTCCTACACGGCACAACCTTCCTCAAGCTGAGGACCACAGATCACGTACGCGAGCGTGCCCGCAGCCTTGCACGGCCGCTCGGCTGGCTGGCGATCGCACTAGTAGTCGGCTGGGTGATCTGGACGCGCAGCGTCGCGGGCGGTCCCGACGTGCCCCAACCCGTTGAGATCCTCGCCTTGATCGCGGTGGCCTTCGCGGCGCGCCTGGCGATGACCGATCACGACGGCCTGTCCTTCTCCGCCTCAGCCGTCGCGATCGCCGCGATGGTCGGCTCGATCTTCATCGACCTGTATCCAAACGTGATGATCTCGAGCACCAACGCCGCCTACAACCTGACCGTTAACAATGTGGCCTCAGGCCACTATGCGCTTGTTGTGATGACGGTCGTCGCGGTGATCTTCTTCCCGCTGGTCTTGCTCTACCAGGGCTGGTCCTTCCACGTGTTCCGCGCCCGGCTCAAGGCTCCCGCCGAGCGGACAGACGCGCAATCCGACCCCGAGCAGACCGCGCCGCAAGCCGGGTAGTCAGCCGGTTCGGGGTACGCGAGGCGGCCCACGACACCCGCATCACCAGGTGTCGATGTTGGGGCGCCGCTTGGTTTGGCGCCTGCGCCAGTCCTCGACCGGGGGGTCGAACAAGGTGGCGATCCAGCGGCGCGAGTCGGCTGGGTCGATGACATCGTCGATCTCGCCATAGGCGGCCATGTTGAGACCCTCTCCGTGTGTGTAGGCAGCCGCGACCGTGGCCTGGAACACGCGCTCGCGCTCCTCGGGGTCCTCGATCGCGTCGAGCTCGCGGCGCATGCCAAGACGCACCGCTCCCTCTAGGCCCATGCCGCCGAACTCCGAAGTCGGCCAGCCGACCGTGAATAGGGGCGCCTTAAAGGAGCCGCCGGCCATCGCCTGGGCGCCAAGGCCATAGCCCTTGCGCAAAACGATCGTGCCGAATGGGGTCTGGAGGTTGGCGCCGATCACGAACAGGCGCGAGAAGTGGCGCACGGTCGCGGTCCGCTCCGCCTCGGGGCCGACCATGAAGCCAGGCGTGTCGCACAGGAACAGGACGGGCAAACCGAAGGCATCGCACATCTGCAAGAAGCGAGCCGCCTTGTCGGCCCCATCCGCATCGATCGCGCCGCCCAGGTGGGAGGGATCGTTGGCCAGGATCCCAAGCGGCTTGCCTTCGACCCGTGCAAGCGCTGCGACCATGCCGTGGCCGAAGCCCTCGCGCAGCTCGAGCAAGGAGTCCTCGTCGCAGAGACCATCCAAGACCCGGCGCACCTCGTAAGCGCGCTTGCGCTGCTCGGGCACAATCTCGCGCAGCAAACCTTGGTCGGGCACGGTGAAATCATCAACCGGACCATGGAAGTAGGAGAGGTAGCGCTTAGCCGCAGCCACCGCCGCTCGATCATCGGCGACGCGTAGGTCGACCACGCCATTTGCGTGCTGTACGTCGATCGGACCCACTTCGCCCGGCTCATAGACACCGAGACCTCCGCCCTCGATCATCGCGGGCCCGCCCATGCCGATCGAGGAATCCTCGGTAGCGATCACCACGTCACAGCAACCCAGCAACGCAGCGTTTCCAGCGAAGCAGTAGCCCGAAGCGATCCCCACCAAAGGAACGAGGCCGCTGAGGCGGCCGAACAGGTTGAAGGCACGACAATCGAGGCCAGCCACGATTGGGAAGTCCACGTCGCCCGGACGTCCCCCGCCGCCCTCGGCGAACAGGACGACCGGCAGGCGCCGGCGCTCGGCGAGCTCGAACAGGCGGTCCTTCTTGAGGTGACCCCTCATTCCCTGGGTGCCGGCAAGCACGGTGTAGTCGTAGGACATCGCCACGATCTGGTTGCCCTCGACACCTCCCACGCCCGCGATCAGGCCGTCGGCGGGCGTATTCGCCATCAAGTCCTCGCGCGCGCGGCGGCGCTCTTGGGCGGCGAACAGCAGCGGGCCGTACTCGACATACGTTCCCTCGTCTAGGAGATCGTCGAGGTTCTCTCGCGCGGTGTGACGGTTGCGCGCGCGCCGCCGCTCGACCGCCTCGGGTCGGGCCGCGTCGAGACCGAGCGCGTGGCGCTCGCGCACAGCCGCCAAGTCTGCGCGAACGGCGTCGGGGTCGCGCGCGCCGGAGGACGCCCCACCAGTGGTGTCTCGCGTTGCTGTGTCTCCGGGCGTGAGCACAAGCAGCAGCTCGCCCTCCTGGACAGAATCGCCGACCGCGACCTCCACACGGCTCACTACCCCGCCCGCCTCGGCGAGGATCTCGTGCTCCATCTTCATCGCCTCCAGCACCACCACCGCCCCGCCGGCCGGCACCGATCCGCCAGGGACATGCTCGACCGCGACGACCACACCGGCAAACGGAGCTGTGACCTCTAGCTCGGTGGGCGAAAGCATCTCGCAATCATGGCGTAAGCATGGTCTTCCCCGTGGAGCGCCTAACGACGCTCCACCTGCGAGGCAGCACCAATCCGCTCCGAACCGACGTCAGGACGGAGCTAAGGTGAGGCGCATGACAGACGGCTGGGACGAGACCACCAGGGAGCGCACCCATCCCAATCTGATTCTCGCCGTGCTGGCACTCGGCGGCTTGGCCTACGCGATGCTCAGCTCGGCGGTCCTTCCAGCGCTGCCGACCTTCCAGCACGCCTTGCACACGAGCGAGACGGGCGTCACCTGGCTGCTCACCGCCTATCTGCTCGCCGCCTCGGTGGGCACCGCGATCTTGGGCCGGCTGGGCGACATGTATGGCAAGGAGAAGATGCTCCTTTGGACGCTGGTGATCCTTGCGTTCGGAACGCTGTTGGCCGCGGTGTCGAGCTCGCTGGCCGTGGTTGTCGTGGGTCGCTTCATCCAAGGAGCGGCGGGTGGAATCTTTCCGCTCGCCTTCGGGATCGTGCGCGACGAGTTTCCGCGCGAGAAGGTGGCCGGCAGCATCGGCCTGCTGTCGGCGATCCTTGGCGTGGGCGGCGGCGCCGGGATCGTGCTGGCAGGGGTGATCATCGAGCACCTCAACTATCACTGGCTGTTCTGGCTGCCTTTGATCCCAACGGTCTTCGCGGCCTTGGCGACCTGGCGCTTCATCCCCGAGTCCCCCGTGCGGGTGCCGGGACGCGTGAATTGGCTGGCGGCAAGCCTGATGACACTCGGAATGTCGATCGTGTTGATCGCGATCAGTCAGACGACCACCTGGGGTTGGGGCTCGCCCAAGACGCTCGGCCTACTGGCCGTGGGCATCGTGGTCACTGGCGCTTGGATAGCCGTGGAGGTGCGTAGCGAGAACCCCTTGATCGACATGACGATGATGCGGATCAGGGGTGTTTGGACGACCAATACCTCCGCGTTCCTGCTTGGCGCCGGGATGTACGCCTCGTTCATCGTGATTCCCCAGATCGCCCAGCTACCGAAGAGCACCGGTTTCGGCTTCGGCTCGTCGGTTGTCGTGTCGGGTCTGTACCTGTTGCCGACGACGATCGGCATGACGATCCTGGGCCTCTCGGCCGGACGGATCTCCGGCAGATACGGCTCGCGCAGCGCGCTCTTGGTCGGCACCGCCTTCACCACCGCCTCTTTTGCGTTGCTGGCGGTCGCCCACAACCATCCCTATGACCTGTTGATCGCCGCGGGTCTGCTCGGAGTTGGTGTCGGTCTAGCCTTCGCGGCGCTCGGCAATCTGATCGTGCAAGCGGTCTCCCCAGAGCAGACGGGTGTGGCCAGCGGCATGAACACGGTCATGCGGACCTTGGGCGGGGCGCTCGGCGGCCAGCTGTCGGCAACTTTCATCGCGGCGAACATGGCCAAGGGGCTACCGACGGTCACCGGTTTCAGCGACACGTTCCTGATGGCCACCGGCTTTTTGATCTTGTGCCTGCTGGCCGGAGTGCTCGTGCCGAAGGAAGGCGCACGGGGAGCAGCGGTGGAACCTCCCCACCGCGAGGCCACAGGCTTCCTGCACGAGGACGCGACCAGAAGCGAGCCTGCGCCTGAAGGCGCCAGCGGTTAAGTAACCGCGGTACTCGCAGCCCAATGTGGCTCAATCGAGGGCGAACGCAGCGCGAATCGCCTCGGTCAGGCAAAGCTCCTGGTGACTGAGGAGCACACCGATTTGGTCTCGCAGAGCTTCAGTGGGGATTGTGGTGACGTTGTCACAGCTGACCACTGACGGTCCCGCGAGACCGTTGGCCGGGCCGACTGGCACCTCTGTCGAGAGACCCCGGACGGTGGTGGTGATCGGGGCTACCGTGACCGTTTGCAAATGAGGACGGACCATCTCACGCGTGAGAACAAGGACCGGCCTTGCCTTGTCCAATTGAGCAACGTGAATCGGACGCATCAAGCAAGCGACGATGGCAGGCTCGAGACGTGCTCGGCAAGCCCGGCAAGATCAGGGTCCGGACCGGTACGAGCGAGGATCTCGGCATCCCGCGCGGCAATCACGCGCCTGCGCTCACGCTCGAGAGCGCGAGTCACAACCGCCGCACGACTGTGCCCTGCGCCAGCATCCACTCGCTCATCCACGAAATCAACGAGCTCATCTGGTAGGCGAACTGCGATCTGCTTACTCATACCAAAACGGTAGCAGATTGGTAGCAGTCAATCAGAGTTTGGCACTCCGCGGGCGAAAGACACGCTGTCAGCGGCCTGCAACCGAGGCACAACATTGAGTGCCTGGTGCCCATCTGTAGCTATTCGCCGTCAGGCCAAGCCGCTTCGCCCATGACGCCGTCGCCGTCCTCCGGCTTGGGGCCACCGACCGCGAGGACCTGAAGCCCGTCGGGGCCGGCCTCGAAGGCGCGCACGACCTCAGGCGACACGCGCACCACGTCCCACTGATTCAGCTCCTGGACCTCGTTGTCGAGCAAGACCCGTCCAGATCCGGAGACGACGACATAGGCCTCCTCCTGCTCGCGATGGCTGTGGGCCATCGGGCTGCGCAGGTTGGCCGCATAGCTGAAGAGACTGACGCCCAGGTCGCGCGAGTCAAGGTGTTTGCGCCCGAAGCGACCTTCGATGCCGGGGGCCCGCTCGCCGACAGAGTCCTCGATCTCCAACAAATTCACGGTGGCGTAACGGGACATGTGTTCTCCTTGGTCAGGTGGATGGCGAGCTTCAGCTCAGAGTAGCCGGGCTCTAGAGAAAAGGCTCAGACCAGCGCGCCGGCCGGCAAGACGAAGCGAAGCGGCGCTTTACTGTCGTCGCTTAGACGCGAGCCGTGCAGCCCGCGTCCAGGTGCCTTTGCGATCGCGGCCTCTGGAATGCCGGCGTGATCGGCGATCCAGGCGATCACCGCTGCCGAGTCGGCGCCCGCGGCCATGATCGCGGCACGCTCAATCACCTCTCCTCCAGAGCGGTGAGGACGACTAAGGCGGACCACCAAAGCCCGGATCGCATCGTCCTCGCTGCCCTCGGCCTCCGCATGCTTGGCCTCGGTGCCCAGGCCCTCGGCGTCTATGAGAACTCCGTCACTGAGTACACGGGACGGCCGACCCGCACTGCGCGACCGACGGCCTCACTGCCGGCGTCTTTGCTGTCCTCGCCGCCGTCTGTGTGCACGACAAACGCCTCTTCGCGGCCGTGGTCGAGGATAGCCGCCACGACGTCGCTCCCGCTCGCAAGCCGCCTGCCGACCTCGATCTCGGTGTCACTTCCGTCGAAGCGACAGCTGAGCTTGAAGATCCTGCGCGATCTCGCCGGGGAGCCTACGACCGCCAGCGAGCGCTCGCGCAGCTCGCTGTAGGCAGCCTCCGCATGCTTGCCGTTGCCTTCGATGCCGGCGACGAAGAAGGCGGTCATTTGCGGCGACCGCGTGGGGGCCGTGGCGGTTGCTGCGGATATCGCTCGCGCTCGGCCGGGGTCATCTTGCGGATCGTCAACGACCCACTCTTGACCTGTGAGCGGATCTCCTCCAGCTTCTCGGTGCGGCGCGCGGCCGCACGATCTGCTTGCGTGAGCATCTCTCTACGCTAGCGGGTCGGGGACTCCTTGACGGCGATCTCTAAAGAACTCATGTTCCAGCTTGCCAAGAGCAGTCAGCGGGGCTGCGCCCTCGAAGAACTCGTCGGCCATCGACCGCCAATGGTTGGTTGCGCCCAGCTCGGCAATCAAAGACGCCGCACTCAACTCGATTCTGCCCATGCCCGCGTACTCGGGCGACGGGGTGAAGTATCTAAGCGCGTTGGCTGAGTGGCCGGTCGGCGAATACTTGGATCCGATCCACCTGGCCGCACATTCCGGCGTGACCGTAAATGGCTGCTCGGCCCAAAACAGCTCCCAAGGCCCACGCCAGAATTCATACACTTCCTCCGCGGTGACGGGATCCGTGGATCGACAAAATCCGCCCTCCACACAGGCTCGCCAGGTCCCCGGCACGTCGCCTCGCAGGCATGCACGCCCTACCGCAATAATCGCGTCTACCTGCTCCGGCCTCAGCCGGTTCACGCAGCCGAAGTCCAGAAAGCTCACACTGCCGTCGTCGTGAAACAGATAATTGCCGGGGTGGAGATCGCCGTTGAACACGCAGAAACGCAGATTGGCGCCGTATACGAAACGATAGATCGCCTCGGCCCAACTGTTACGTAGAGCCTCCTCGCAAGTAAGAGCCTCGCTCCAGGACTTGCCCTGTACGAGCTCCTGGGTCAGCACCCGATCGGCGCACAGCTCGCCGATCACCTCGGGAACGTGGATGAACGGGTGTCCGCGGTAGATGTCGGCGAACTCAGCCTGGTTGGCGGCCTCGAGCTTGTAGTCAAGCTCCTCGGTTACTCGAGCCCCTATCTCGCATGCCATACCACGAAGGTCGAAGCTCGCTTTCTTGGCGGAAAGACCGAGCATCAATCCGAGGAACGTGGCCAGCAGCTCACCGTTCTTCAAATCGGCCTCGATCGCCTCCGCCACTCCGGGGTACTGGATCTTCACCGCAACCGCTAGGCCGTCGTGCAGCCGGGCGGCATGAACCTGACCGATCGATGCTGCCGCGAGGGGTTCCCAGTCGAACTCGGCAAATGCGCTCTCGGTCCGCCGACCCAGCTCGCACTCGAGTGTGGCGCGCGCGAGCTCGGGCGCCATCGGTGGCGCGTCATCGCACAATCGCGTCAATGCCGTCTGGTAGATCGATTGGAACTCGTCCGGCACCGCGGACGACGCCGAGACAAAAGAGAGCATCTGCCCGGCCTTCATCAGCGCGCCCTTGGAGTGTCCCAACAGCTCTGCGTAGCGCTCCGCGGTGCGGGCATAGAAGTCCGTCCTATCCGTGCCCCTCATCTTGCTCCGCAGCCCGACCACGACCGCCTCACTCGCGGTACGAGCGCTCAGAGCCGCCAGAGGGGCGGTCCGCCGCCACCGCCCGCGGCTAATGCGGTCAACCTTCATCGACGCGTCATCTGCATCTGGGGGAAGTTCCGCAAAGGACACCAAGCACCATCCCTTCTCGTACTGACTTCAACTAAGTGTATCCTTAGTCGAGGCTCCCATGTCAAGTGCAACCCCGACCCGTGAGCGCATCCTCGACGAAGCGATGCGCTTGTTCAGCGAGCATGGCTATGCGGCCACCAGCATCGCCAAGATCGAGGCAGCCGCCGGGCTCACACCGGGGGCCGGGGGTCTTTACCACCACTTCGCGAGCAAGGAAGCGGTCCTTGCCGCCGGGATAGAGCGCCAGCTCTCAAGACTCGCGGCACTACGCGAGATTCGCCAGGTGCTCGGAACGCTTGAAGACCTCAAAGCCGAACTGACATTGACGGCTCGCTACATCCTCGCCGAGCTCGACAGCGAGTCCGAGCTATTGCGCATCCTCGCCTCCGATGTGCGCAACCGTCCCCAAGTACTGAAGACCGCCGTCGAGCAACTTGTGAGCTCGATGTTCACGGGCTTCGCCACGTGGATCGGCGAGCGCGCCGAGCGCGCCATACCCACCGAGGAAGCAACTGCGATCGCAGGCTTCGGACTGGGTTCGCTGCTCTCCTCACGGCTGCTGCGCGACGTACTGGGCATCCCATCTCAAGTCGACGACGTGATGCTGGTGGACACGTGGGTGCAGACGATGGTCACGGCCCTGTCCGAGCCGCCCAGAGCTTGAGACGAACAGACTCCGAAACGGGAGGATGGACAGGTAGGCTCCGGAAGCGTTAGTGGATAACCGGGAGCGGGATATACGACTCACGTTCCCAGTCCGATTCCGGAGGCAACCATGGCGACGCCATACACGTTGAAGAAACTCACCGATGTAGAGGATTCCGCGCCGAAGTCAGGATTCGGCGATGTCCAAGAAGCGCGGTTCGCAACGGACGCGCTTGAGGCCGAGGACACTGGCTTCAGCTACCACCGTCTGAAGGCGGGGCAGCGCCAGCCCTTTGCCCACAAGCACGAGCGCGCCGAGGAGGTCTATGTCGTTCTCGCCGGCTCGGGCCGAGTGAAGCTCGACGATGATGTCGTCGGGCTTCAGGCGCTCGATGCGATTAGGGTCGCTCCCAAGGTAACCCGCGCATTCGAGGCGGGACCGAGCGGTCTCGATCTGATCGTCTTCGGCCCTCGATTTGAAGGGGACGGCGAGGTTCTCATGGGATGGTGGTCCGACTAGATTTTGCGTTCATACCAGGGCAGGGCCGCTGGGAAGTCGCGTACGCGCAGACCCGCGAAGAGGTGCAACGACATCGTCTCGAGTCTAGGCAGTGTCGCGCGGCGGCGTCAGCGTTCGCGCGGGTCGACACCTTCCAAAGGCCAGTGCCGGACGACTCCAGGGCGCCACTGGCCGTTCTCCTCGCGCGTCAAGATGAAGCGGCTGATCGTAAGCTGACCGCCCTCGTGGTCGCCGTAGAGCAGATCGACAGTCAGCGTTTCACCCGCGAGGTACGCCTCGCGTAGACCCTCGCGGAAGGGATCATCTGGCTCGCGTATCGCCCCTTGCCAGAAGCCGACGTCGCCGGCAGGTACGTACAGGTCACGCGACTGCCGGCGATGCTCCTCGGGCTCGGCATGACCGGCATTCAACTCAGGGGGCCGCGGCGTCAGACGCCATGCTTGAAGGACCGCGAGGCCATTGCCCACATTCCGTAGCGGGATTACGAAGTAGTAGTTCTCGCCCTTGCACTCGACAGAGGCCATGCCGCCATCGACGGTCACCGTCCGTCCCTCTCCGAAGCGGACGATCTCAGGTGGGTCGTTTACGCGCGAGGGAGCGAGAACCGGTCGCAGGCCGAGCAACAGCGCTCGCTCCGCAATGGCGGTCGAGCGCTCCGCAATACGCGTGGAGCGCTGCCCGAAGCGCACCGAGGAGAACGTCGCTACGGCGAGCACGAGCGTGCCGGCCGCCGTCGCCAATGACGCGATCGTCGGCCAATCGACGGCGAGGAGCGGCATCATCTACTGGATATTCTCGCTGCTAGCGGACGACGACCCAAGTCAGCCACGGACTACCCGGACACTCACGAATCGAACTCCAACACCGAGCGAATCCGTCCTGTTGCTCCATCAACTCAAATGCATGGTTGACCTCATCAAGGCTCATGCGATGGGAGATGAAAGGGTCGACGTCGATATCGCCTTGCAGGTAGCGATCGACCAGTTGGGGCACCTGGTCGCGGCCCTTGACCCCACCGAACGACGACCCGCACACGCGTCTCCCCGTGATCAGCATCCTCGGCACGATGTCCAGCGTCTCACCCTTCCCGGCCACGCCGGCCACCGTGCACAAGCCCCAGCCCATTCGGGCTGCTTCGACGGCCTGTCCCATCACCGAGACCAGCCCGGTCGCCTCGAAGGTGTAGTCGGCGCCGAAGCCACCCGTTGCATCCAACACCCGCTGCACCGTGTGCTCGTCGGCCCGCCAGCAATCGGTTGCTCCCTGTCCTCGTGCCAAGTCGAGGCGCTCGGGGGAGAGATCCACGCATACGATCCGCTCGGCGCCCTGGAGCCTGCATCCGGCAACCGCACCAAGGCCAACCATGCCGGCGCCGAAGACCACGCATGTCGAACCTGGCTCAACCGCGGCCGTATAGATCGCGGCGCCGAGGCCTGTCGTCAAGCCGCACGCAAACAGGCATGCTCGATCGAAGGGCGCCTCTGGATTGATACACGCGAGCGCGATCTCGGGCAGGACCGCGTATTCGGCAAAGGTAGATGTCCCCATGAAATGGCGTATCGGCTCGCCCGCGCGCGAGAGACGCACAGTGCCGTCGGGAAGGTAGCCCTTGTTCTGTTGCTCGCGGATCGCGAGGCAAAGGTTGGTCTTGGGGCTGAGGCAGTGCTCGCACTCGCGGCACTGCGGAGAGAACAGGGTGACCACGTGATCTCCAGGCTTCACCGAAGTCACGCCCTCCCCGACCGCTTCGACTACTCCCGCCCCCTCATGGCCGAGCACCGTCGGCGCATAGCCGGATGGATCGACACCCGAAGCTGTGTACATGTCGGTGTGACAAACGCCGCAGGCCACCAGGCGAACAAGCACCTCTCCGCGAGCGGGATCGGCGAGATCGACATCCTGAACAACCAGGGGCCGGCCGAACTGTTCGAGCACAGCGGCACGCATCTTCACGAGACTTCTCCTTCCGGCGTTGGCAGAGCGACTTCAGACGTCCACTTTAGGGAAGCCCTTGGCACATGTGCCAAGGGCTCTGCCGGCACATGTGCCGGCAGGTCGACCCTTGCATGCAAGGGTCGATTTGACGTTGGGGCGTTGGAGCGCAACGATGGACATAACCATTCCGAGAGGAGATGCACATGTCCCGCAAGATGGCTGATTGCCGTCGCTTTCCAAGCGACTCCAACTGTTCCCTAGTGATCATCGGCGAGGAGGACGAGGTTATACGCGCGGCCTCTGAGCACGCCGCCTCGGTGCACGGGCACGCCGACTCACCTGAGATGCGCGAGCAGATCGTGCAAATACTCGAGCCGGCTGAGGCCTACGTGCCCGGTCCGCGCGCCCAGGAGCCGCTTCCGAGCTGACGGCGCGTCTGCGCAGGCGACCAAGTTCCTGACGGGCTTCGCCTGAGGGTGTGAGTCCGCCAGGACCGCGCGGCTCCGATGTCGCAGCCCTTGTGCGTCTCTAAGGGCGAAGGATCGGAGGCCTCCCGACCTGTAACACTCTGCACCGCGCACAGTCAAGTAGGGAGGTGGGCCGATGTTTAGGCGGGTCAGCGAGCTGGTCATCGCACACCCTTGGCGAGTGATCGCTACTTGGGTGATCCTGGGCGCGTTGGTGGTCGCATTCGCGCCCAAGCTGAGCACCTACACCTCCAACAACAATTCCTCGTTCCTGCCCAGCTCTTATGAGTCGGTCAAGGCGTTGCAAGCTGCCGAACAACACTTCCCGCCTTTGGCCCAGGCCAGCGGCCTGATCGTGGTCAGCCGCGGCGACGGCCACGTGCTGAACAGCGCCGATGAGTCCAAGATCGCCGGCTTGGCGAAGACTTTGACAGCCCAGCACATTCCTGCGGTCGCCTCAGTCACCACCTCCCCTTCCTACCTCTCCGAAAACAAGAAGGTCCAGCTCGTCCAGGTCGTGTTCAAGGGTCAGGCCGGCGATCCCGGTCCCAATGCGGCCGTACCCCTCGTGCGTGCCCAAACCGACGCCTACCTGTCCGGCTCGGGCCTGAGGGGCCAGCTGACCGGCAACGCTGCTATCAGCGTCGACTCGACGACCGCCTACGAAAAAGCGGAGACGATCATCGCCATCGCAACCGTGGTCTTGATCCTGGCCTTGCTCGGACTCGTATTCAGGAGCCCCGTGATCGCGGTATTGCCGATCGTGATTATCGGCGCCGTTCACGAGGTCGCCCAAAGCATCACGGCCACTTTGGCCGACTGGCTCGGATTTCAAGTCGGACCCGAGTTGGCTCCCCTGCTCTTGGTCGTGATGTTCGGGGTAGGCACCGATTACATCGTCTTCCTCTTGTTCCGCCATCGCGAGCACGTCGCCCGGGGCGAGCCCGCCTCCCAGGCCTTGGGCATCTCGGTCAGCCGTGTGGGAGTCGTAATCGCCTCGGCGGCCGCAACCGTGATCGCGGCATTCGCGGCGCTCTTGGTGGCAAGCCTGGAGTCCTTGCGCACCCTAGCCCCCGGCCTGATCGTGGGCGTGGCCCTGATGCTGGCGGCGGCGGTCACCTTGGCCCCGGCGATCATGAGTCTGTTCGGGATGCGCCTGTTCTGGCCCAGCCCACCCAAGCCGCCGTCCCACGACCACCGCACCCGTTCAGAGCGGGTCGGCGCGATGGTCGCGCGGCGTCCGGTTCTCGTGCTCTCGGTGTGCGGGGTCGTCCTTATCAGTTTGGCACTTGGCACGCTCGGTTACAAGACGACCTACAACCAGCTGGCCGAGCTGCCCTCCTCGACCCTCTCCCAGCAGGCCTACGACACGATGGAAACTGCTTTCCCACCGGGCTTCCTCGGCCCCACACAGATATTCGTGACCTCATCCGAGAAGGTCAACCACAAGCAGGTCGAACAGCTCGCCGGGAAGATGTCTAAGACCAAGGGCGTGGCAAGCGTCCTGCCGATCCAATACTCCGAAGACGGTAAGGCCGCCGTCTTCCAAGTGATCCTCACTGACGACCCCTATTCGATCGCCGCAATCGACAATGTCAAAGGGCCGGTCCGCGAAACCGCCAACAACTCAGTTCCCGGAGACACGGTGTTGGTGGGAGGTACAACCTCCCAGCTGGTCGACGTCCAGACCGCCTTGCGCAAAGACATCAAGCATGTCTTCCCCTTGGCTTTGGTGATCGTGGCCGTCATCCTCGCGCTTCTGCTGCAAGCGGTCCTGGCCCCGGTCTACCTCTTGATCGGGGTCGTGCTCACCTACGCTGCCACGATCGGCGCGATCGTGTTCGTTTTCTTGGACGGTGCCGGCTTCACGGGCCTGGACTTCACGATCCCGATCATCGTTTACCTGTTCGTGATGGCGATCGGGACCGACTACAACATCCTCATCTCTTCACGCTTGCGCGAGGAGTTCAAGGCCGGTCTGCCGCCGCGTGAGGCCGTCCGCACGGCTGTGGTCCAAGGCGCCCCGGCGGTGTCTGCCGCGGGTCTCATCTTGGCCGGCACGTTCGCGTCGCTCCTGCTGACCGGTATCCAGTTGCTCGAGGAGATCGGCTTGGCCGTGGCCCTGGGCGTGCTCTTGGCAGCCAACGTCTTGGCCACCCGGATCGTTCCCACCTTGGCGGCGATTCGTGGCTGGCACTTCTGGTGGCCGCATGAGATGCATTCACGGACGGCGTCCCACAAAGACGAGCTGCTGGGAGAGGACTCCGCGGGAAAGAACGCTGCGGAAAAGAACGCTGCGGGAGAGGGCGCGGCGATCCCCCCCGAGGAGGAGTCCGCCGCGCCCTGACATTTCGTCTACCTACGGTTGAGCCTCACTGGGGGCTCCAGTGTGGTGCTTAGTGGAAGCTCCAAGTGTTGCCACTAGTGACAAGCTTGAAGTCGGAGGATCCCGTCAATGTGTCGGTGTCACTGGCCGATTTGAGTTCGCTGGCGCTGACTGTCAACTGATGTTCGAGCTGTTCGGTCCCAAGATCCGAAGAGGACTCGGTGAAATTGCCCTTGACCGGCAATTCGGAGAGGGCACACAGCGGACCCGTGAATTCGACGACCGCCAAGAGCGCGGTGGAACCGGCTACCGGTTCGATCTTGATGGTGTCCGGCGTGCCCGACACCACCGTGCCCCGTACTGAGGTTGTGGTGATCGTCGGTTCGATCGGGCAATTCACGGCATTCGAGGTGCATCCGGTAAACGAGAGAGATTTCGCTTTGAATAAATTGGTCCCCACAATGAACGCTTCATTGTTCTGCAGACCGGTGCATGTGACCTTGATCTGGTTGTTCAAAAGGTTGAGTTCGTAGTTGGATAAGGTGGTTGTGGCTTTGGCGAGTTCAGCCGAGGATTCCGAGGCGAGTGCGGCTTTGTTGACGAACCACCCCGCCGCCGAAGCGGAGGCCGAGCTCACGGCGAGGAGCGCCAAGGAGGCGACACAAGCCGCCACTACGATCTTTGCCCGAGACATTTGATTGTCCTTTCGCTTGTTGGTTGAATTAGGGGATAACCCCTTGTAGTCCTGTTATTAGGACGATTTGGAAGATCAGTCACGGGGGTCCTTGAAGTTCGCGCCGCTACCCTCCGACCGGGGCATGCGGGTTTGTGCCCCAAAAGACTTGTGTCCCGAGCATTCCGATCAAGGTGACCAGGACCAGGTTCAAGACCATCGACTTCGCGGTGGCTGCTCCCACCCCCACGGGGCCGCCGCTGGCGTTGTAACCGTAGTAGCAACCTACCAGCACGATCGCGGTGGCCATCGTCATACCCTTGATCAAGCTGAACAGGAGGTCCGGCGGATTTTGGAACTCCCAGAACGGCAACAGGTAACCCCCGGCGGACGTGTATCCGATCTGAAGCACAACCGCGATATAGGAGGCGAGGTAGGCGACCCCGATCGCGGTGATGTACACGAACGGCAACACGATCCACGAGGCCAGCAGTCGGGTGCCGCACAGGAACGTCATCGAGTCGAACCCCATCACCTCCAGGGCGTCGATCTCGTCGCTGATCCGCATCGCCCCGAGCTCGGCCACGATCCCGGTGCCGACCTTCGCGGACATCATGTACCCGAACGCATACGGCACGGCCTCGCGCAGGTCACACAGAGCGGTGAACACGCCGGCATACGCGGGAGCGCCTTGAGACTCCAGGAAGTAGGCCCCCTCAATGCCGCACGTGCCGAGGCCGGTGACGAACACCAGTCCCCAGATGACAAGCGTGGAGCCGACGATCAAGGTACCCGCCTGGCGCAGCGCCTCGCCGAAGAAGCGAAGCACACGCAGGCCCCACACATTGCGCAGGACGTTGCCCATGAAGCCGGCGATCAGCCCCGCCTTCGCTACCCATTCACGCGGCAAAGCCAGTACGTTGTTCACTTGATCACAAGAATGTTCGGGTGTGTGGCGAGCAACATCTGGGTGAACACGTAGTTGAATGAGCCCACCCCCAAAAACGAGATCACGACTGCCTGATTGACGGCCCGGCCCACACCCTCCGCGCCCCCGGACGCGGTCATGCCCTTGTAACAACAGACGATCGCGATGATCGCCCCGAACAGGGTGGTCTTGAGCACAGAGCCCCACAGGTCGGTGGACGTGGCGTTCGCGAACAGGGTCGCCCAGAAGGGGCCAAGCGGCTGTCCGGTGACGGTCGCGGCGGCGATGCCACCGAAAATGCCGAACAGCAACGCATACAGGTCGAACAAGCCCGTAATCAGCATCAAAGCCAGGAAACGCGGCACCACAAGATTCTTGACCGGGTCCACACCCAACACCTGCAAGGCATCGAGCTCCTCGCGGATCTTGCGCGCCCCCAGGTCGGCGGTGATGGCGGTCCCCGCGACCCCGGCGAGCACGACCGAAGTGATGAGGGGACCGATTTCCCGGATCGCGGCGAGCACGAAAAATCCACCCAACCGGTCTGTCGCGCCGAAGATGCGCAGAAAGTTGGCGGCCTGTAGGCCGGGTGCTCCGTAGTTGATCGCGAACGTTGTGACCAGCAGCGGAAACCAGACCATGCGCAACACAAACAGGAACTGCGAGACGAACTCCTCGCCGTAGGGATAAGGAGGGCGTACAGCCGAGGAGAGCGTCTTGCCGGTCAAGATCATCATGTCCCCGACCTCCTCGAGCACATTCCTTGTTGGCAACAGCGCTCGCTCGAGCACTTGCAACGCGGCGCGGCTCTCGGTCGACCTTCCCGCCATGCCTGGCCCTCCTCGCGAGCCGTACTCGGATTCCCTTTCCTAACGGACTTCCCTTGGCTAAGTATACACTTAGTCAAAGTAAGTGAGGAGTGGGCTTCGATGTCCCGTCGTAGACACAGCCGCCATGCACTTGGATCGGGGCTCTTCCCGCCAGAGCCGGTCGATCCGCTCGAAACTGGGGCTCGCTCCCGACCAAAGCCGGTTGGTGTTAGTAGGGTCTAGGTGCGTGGCCGATACACCCAGACCCATTACAGGCCGCTGCCTATGCGGTGGCGTGACCTACAGCGTCGACGCCGAGCCGGTGTGGCAAGGGGTCTGCTATTGCTCGAACTGTCAGCGCCAAACCGCCACGGCGTTCTCGATCATCGTGGGCGTGCCAAGCAAGGCACTCACGGTCAAGGGCGACACGGTCGCCTCCTTCAAGACCGCCAGCGAGGACTACCAGAGCACAACCGAGCGACGGTTCTGCTCGGCTTGCGGGTCACCGCTATACAGCACGATCGAGTCGATGCCCGAAGTCGCCTTCCTGAAGGGGGGCACGATCGACGACACATCCTGGTTTGAGCCGACAGCCGAGATCTGGACGCGCTCGGCGCAACCGTGGGCGCCTCACTTCGAGGGCCTCACGCGATACGAGCGCACGCCGAGCTAGTCAGGCGGCAACCCGCCACGCGGCGACCCAGGCTGGGACGAGTCGTCAGGCGGCGACGCAGGCCAGGAGCGGCCACCCAGGCCGGGGCGAGTGGTCAGGCGGCGACCCAGGCTGGGACGAGTCGTCAGGCGGCGACGTAGTCCGCGAGATGCTCGCCGGTGAGGGTGGAGCGCGCGGCGACGATCTGCGCGGGTGTTCCCTCGAAGACAATCTTGCCACCGTCGTGGCCGGCGCCGGGACCGATGTCGATGATCCAGTCGGCGTGTGCCATCACTGCCTGGTGGTGCTCGATGACGATCACCGACTTCCCGGAGTCGACCAGCCGGTCGAGCAGGCCGAGCAGCTGCTCGATGTCGGCGAGGTGCAGGCCAGTAGTTGGCTCGTCGAGGATGTAGACGTCGCCCTTCTCGGCCATGCGTGTGGCCAGCTTCAGGCGCTGCCGCTCACCACCCGACAGCGTAGGTAGCGGCTGGCCGAGCTTGAGATAGCCGAGCCCGACGTCGGCGAGCCGCTCGAGCATCTTGTGCGCCGCCGGCGTCTCTGCTTTGCCGGCGCCGAAGAACTTCTCGGCTTCAATCACCGACATCGCAAGCACCTCGCTGATGTCCTTGCCGGCGAGCTTGTACTCGAGCACCTCCGCCTGGAAGCGCTTGCCCTCGCACACCTCACACGGGGCGGCAACGCCGGCCATCATCGCCAGATCGGTGTAGATCACGCCGGCGCCGTTGCAGTTGGGGCAAGCGCCCTCGGAGTTGGCGCTGAACAGCGCCGGCTTCACTGCGTTCTCCTTGGCGAACGCCTTGCGGATCGGGTCAAGCAGACCGGTGTAGGTCGCCGGGTTGCTGCGGCGCGAGCCCTTGATAGCCGCCTGGTCGATCGAGACGATCCCCTCGCGGGGTGGTTGGGACTTGACGATCGAGCCGTCGATCAGCGAGCTCTTGCCCGAGCCGGCCACGCCGGTGACAACGACCAGCACGCCAAGCGGGATGTTGAGGTCCACGTCCCGCAAGTTGTGGGTGTTGGCGCCGCGAACCTCCAGCGCACCGTCCGGCGAGCGCACCTCCTCCTTGAGGGTGGCGCGATCGTCGAGGTGGCGCCCGGTGATCGTGTCGCTCCCCCTCAGCCCCTCGATGGTGCCCTCGAACATCACCTCGCCGCCGTCGGTCCCTGCCTTGGGACCGAGGTCCACAACATGGTCGGCGATCGCGATCGTCTCCGGCTTGTGCTCGACGACGAGCACGGTGTTGCCCTTGTCGCGCAGCTGCAGCAGCAGCTCGTTCATCCGCTCGATGTCGTGCGGGTGCAGCCCGATCGTGGGCTCGTCGAACACATAGGTGACGTCGGTGAGTGAGGAGCCGAACTGGCGGATCATCTTGACCCGCTGGGCCTCACCGCCCGACAGCGTTCCCGAGGGCCGCTCGAGCGAAAGGTAGCCCAGTCCGATGTCCACAAACGAGTCGAGCGTCGCCCGCAGCGCCTCGAGCAGCGGCGCGACCGACTTGTTCTCGAGTTTGCCCACCCACGCGGCGAGATCGCTGATCTGCATGGCGCTGGCGTCGGCGATGTTGATCCCCTTGATCTTCGACGACCGCGCCTCCGGGCCGAGCCGAGTCCCGTCGCATTCGGGACAGGTGGTGAAAGTGACTGCCCGCTCCACGAAGGCGCGAATGTGGGGTTGCAGCGAGTCGACGTCCTTGGAGAGCATCGACTTCTGGATCCGCGGGATCAGGCCCTCGTAGGTCAGGTTGATCCCGTCGACCTTGATCTTGGTCGGCTCCTTATGGAGGAGATCGTTCAGTTCCCTCTTGGTGTACTTCTTGATGGGCTTGTCCGGGTCAAAGAAGCCACAGCCCATAAAGATCCGCCCGTACCAGCCATCCATGCTGTAGCCCGGGATGGTGAGCGCGCCTTCGCGTAGCGACTTGCTGTCGTCATACAGCTGAGTGAGGTCGATGTCGTTGACTGAGCCGCGGCCCTCGCAGCGCGGGCACATGCCGCCCAGGATGCTGAAACTTCGCTTCTCTTTTGTCGTGCGCCCAGCGCGCTCGATCGTGACCGCCCCGGCGCCCGAGATCGAGCCGACATTGAAGGAGAACGCCTGGGGTGAGCCAATATGCGGCTTGCCGAGCCGGCTGAAAAGGATGCGCAGCATCGCGCCCGCGTCGGTAGCGGTGCCGACCGTGGAGCGAGCGTCGGCACCCATCCGCTCCTGGTCGACGATGATCGCGGTCGTCAGCCCTTCGAGCACGTCGACCTCAGGCCGCGCCAATGTCGGCATGAAGCCCTGCACGAAGGCGCTATAGGTTTCGTTGATCAGCCGCTGGGACTCCGCGGCGATCGTGCCAAATACCAGCGAGCTCTTGCCCGAGCCCGAGACGCCTGTGAATGCGGTCAGTCGGCGCTTGGGGATCTCGACACTGATGTCCTTGAGGTTGTTGACACGCGCGCCGTGCACGCGGATCGACTCGTGGCTGTCGGCAGCGCGGGGTACGCGCGGGCGCGTGTTCGCCTTCGTAACCTTGCTCATGGCGTTCACCCTAGCCGCAGCGAGCACTCAAGGCTTCTCGATTTCCGATCAGTTGAGATTCCGCTCTGGTGTCCCAACCGAGGACCGAACAGGCAAGCCGTCGTTTGTGGGGGGCCGGTCGGATAGCAGGCTCGGTAGCCCACGGTGACTGAAGGTATGTACCGAGTTTCCTCGTTTGACCACGATGGTCACGGACTAACTCCGGGAGCTGTGCCCCCAGTTGTGGGTATCCCCGAGGACGCTGGCGCGCTTGTCGGTGTCGTACTCGTAGATCCAGACTGAGTTGTCTCGGTGCTATTCGAAGCCCCAGAGACGGCGACTCCGCCAGAGCTACGGGTAACCGTCTGATTCGTACTGACCCCGGTACTTGCGGAACTATGGGCAGACCTAGTCTCACTTGCTTTACCACGAGGATCGGAAGTACGTTGCGCTGTTTCCGAGCTGGCTTCAGAAGCACTCGACAACGACGGCGGGGCCGCTACTTTTCGCAACGCCGGCTTGCCTTCCGAATGCCTCACAAGCGAATCAGAGCTTCCTCTCACCCGCGGAGCGAGTGTCGCCGCGGGGGAATCAATATCGATAGTTCTGCTGGAACGTGAGTGCGTAGCGGCGGGCAGGTTGCGATTCAAGTGGCTAACCAGACTTACAGTGGTGACCACCGTCATTGAGGCGACAATGACAAGGCAGAACACCGCAGTCACAACAGCGACGCGATATCGGTGCCTGTACTGGCGGTCATTGTGTCGCGATGCGACCAGACTCCGTGACTTTGTAGCAGAGCATTCACATTCCGATCTGGTACCAAACAATGACGACCGCAATGCCCTTCTGTCATCGAATAGCACCAGCGCCCTTGCAACCGCAAGACTGACGACAAGGGCGACGACAGTCGCCGCTGCCACGTACGACAGGACGACGACACTGGAGACTGACTGAGCTAGCCTCCAAGAGCGAGGGACAACGACCACGGCCAGCAACATCAACGCGGTGGCCCCGACCACGAACTCAGACGACAATCGGAACATCGAGAATCGGTAGCGAAGTGAAGCATGGGCGAGCCGATGCTCTGCGCGAGCGTAAATCTCGCGAAGTTCGGCCTCACGAGACGACAGCTCGCGTTGCCGAGCGGCTCGAGTACGAGCATCGATATCCGACTGGTGACTGGCACGCCCCCTCCAGCGAGACATGGCCCGCAGAGAACGCGCATAGTCTGCTGGCTCTATCTCGCTGTGCACAAGCCGCGCATAGGCCCCTGACATTCGTGCCTCAGCGACGTGCTGCGGACGCTTTGCTGCCTCACCGAGAAGCACGTCGAAGCCGTCCAGAATCGTCTGCAAGTCGCCGCTGTCTGATTTGCGCTCTGAAGACATCTCCAGTCCTAGGGTACAACCCGCACAAGAGCCACTGTCGCAAGCTTGCACAACCACGCCAATTGCTTCAGCGCATAATGCTCAGCCGGACCAAGTAGCTCGGTACTCAGCATAAATAGGTACTGCTGGGGCACCGTATCTGCGAGGGGAGCCACGTACCACCCTTCTCTACGGAAGTGCGCTGCGGCCTTTCGCGCCAAGAGGTCCTCGATTGGGGTCTCGCCACTCAGGCAGCCGCCCTCATCCTTGAGCTCCTGAGTAATCGGACCCGACGCATGCGTAACTCGGAGGCCATCGTCTGTGCGTATCGCAATCCCGGTCTCAATCCTGACGATTGTCGACTCCCCGCCTAGCTCGCCCGCAAGAGTCTCGTTGATTGCTCGGAGGCAGTTGCGCTCAACGTAGCGGACCACATCAATCGAGTCCGGGCTTTCGAGGACTTTTGTCAGCCCGTTGCCGACATCTCGCTGAAGGTTGGCGTAGGTACGATCTCGCGCCGCTATTGCGAGATCCTGGCTGTCAGCGTCTCGTTGGGCCCCCAAAAGCAGTGCTTGCTCGCTGCTCACCCGCCCAAGCTCTTCCGCCAAACGCATTTGGCGTTCAAGATTAAGTAGACGTCGACGTGTACGTGAGCGCCAGAGGACGAGAAAGATGGAGCAGGCAAGAGCGGCGACGCCCGCCACAAGCACCCAGCGCTCAACCCCTCCTACCCTGAAGATCTTGTCAGCGTTGGCGACAAAGACCGCGAAGACGATCGCGAGGATCAGCGGTCGCCGAGCAAACCGCCAGAAGGCTTCCAGGAATCTCTTGAAGATTCCTGGAAGCCCGCGGGCGAGGCGCCTGTCCCACCGTTCGTCTGGACGATCATTCGACGGCATACGAACCTTCCATACTTGCCATATAACGTGAGGCCTAGTATCACAGGTCGGCCTCGCCCGCGCTAGCCCTCATTTGGGCGGCGTTGCGAGCGTCGTCAGGGAAGATGCACGGCACCTCCATCGAGCGCAAGCCAGTGCCTAGCTACTACTGCGCCGCCTCGCGAGCAAGGCTAAAGCCGATACCGCCCACGCCATCAAGCGGCGCACTTGCTTCGAAGAGCGGGAGCGACGGGACTCGAACCCGCGACCTCTGCCGTGACAGGGCAGCGCTCTAACCAACTGAGCTACGCCCCCGTGCTTGATGCACGGGACCAACGATCGTGCGTAGCGCAGAGTATCGCAGCCTGCGTCTCCCACCGGGTCTCCTCGACGCTTCGCCGTGGAGTGTTGCTAACGCTAAGGGGTGCCCCGCGCGCGTGCGCGGCCAGTGACCAAGGTAGGTCTTATTAAGAAGGCCGCGCGCACGCGCGAGTCACCCCCTACCGGACAACAAACAACTCCATCCCACCCCAAAGACCCAGCGGGAATCAAGCCCCGCGCGCCGACCCGCCAACCCACGCCACCGCTCGCCTCGCTCCCAAGTTGGCCGGCCAGCCAAACCGCTGACCGGTCCTCTAGGCTTAGGCCATGCCCGTCCTTGAGCCACCACCGCTGCGCCACGAAAACCCGTTTCGGATCCTCGTCCAAGACTTGGCCGACGAGAGAGCCGCCACGGTGCCCTACCCACCTGGCGATACCGCCTTCTCGATCGCACGCACCAAGCGCTTCATCGAGGAGCCTCTGCCCCTGCTTCTCGACGCCTACCAACGCTACGGGCCCATCTTCACGCTGCGGATCTTGCACAGCAACGTCGTGTTCATGCTTGGACCGGCCGCCAATCACTACGTCACCGTCTCCCACGCCTCCAACTTCAAGTGGCGGGAATCCCACTTCAGGGACTTGATCGCCCTGCTCGGCGATGGGCTCTTGACGACAGACGACCCGTACCACAAGCGGGCACGCCAGATCATGCTGCCGGCCTTCCACCGTGAGCGCATCGCCGCCTCGATCGAGACGATGGTCGAAGAGACCGAAAAAGCTTTGGAGCAGTGGCGTCCAAACACCAGGATCGACCTGTACGCGTGGACGCGCCACTTGGCCACGAGGATCGCGATGAAGGCCCTGTTCGGGATCGATCCCGACGGTCCAGCCGCACGGGAGATCGACGCCGCCGCGATGTTCGAGCAGGCCCTGGCCTTCTACGCGAGCCGCTACGAGTTCCGCTTCCTCAGGGTCCCCGGCACACCTTGGGCACGCCTACAGGAGGCATCCAAACGCCTCAACCGCCTGCTCTACACCCAGATCTCACGACAGCGCGCCACAGGCGAGCGAGGCGAAGACGTGCTCAGCCTGCTGCTCGACGCTCAGGACGAAAGCGGACAGGGACTCTCAGACGAACAGATCAGGGACGAGATGATGACCTTGCTGTTCGCGGGACACGACACGACAACTTCGACCGTGGCCTTCATGTTCTACGAGCTGGCCAAGGCCCCCCACCTGGCGGATCGCCTCGTGGCCGAGCAACGCTCCATGCTCGACGGCAAAGCGCCCAATGCCGCCCAGTTGATGAGCGGCGAGCTGACCGACTTGGAGATGACCATGGAGGAGACGCTGCGCAAGTACCCGCCCGCCTGGGTCGGGCCGCGCAAGTCGGTCGACGCTTTCGAGTTCGAAGGGCACACGGTGCCCGCCAACTCCTACGTGAACTACAGCTCCTGGGCCTCCCACCATCTGCCCGACGTGTTCTCAGACCCCGAGCGGTTTCGCCCCGAGCGCTTCAGCCCAGAGGCCAAGGCGGAGCTGCCCAAGGGCGCCTACATACCCTTCGGCGGCGGCTCGAGGACATGCATCGGGATGCGCTTCGGTCAGTTGGAGGTGCGCACAATCGCGACCTCGATCGCAAGCCGCTTCACCTTGGAGCTGACTGATGACTTCAAGCTGGAGTATCGCCAGATGCCGACGATCAGCCCCAAGCACGGTATGCCGATGCTCGTCCGGGAGCGCTCAGGTGAGGCTGGCGCGCAACGAGAGCCCGTAAGTGAGCGGGTCGGAGCGCTCGATCGAGAGACCCACTGACTGCACCCGCAAGTGGGGGTCTGAGAACAGCGTGATCGTGACGAAGCCGCCAAAAGGCAGACCCCTCGGTTCGGTCACGAGCCGCCCTTCGGAAGCGCGCACGACCGCATTGATCGAAGCCTGCAAGCCGAACAGCCCACCGGAGGCCTTCGCTTCGATCTGACCGTCCCCGGAGCCGACAGGTTCGATGCGAAAGCCGCTGGGGAGCGCTTCGTCGAGCTGCCGTTGGGTCAAGCTGGCGCTCGCCACGATCGCCGAGCCGCGCTTCTCGGTGCGCAGGTCGCTCACCGTGATCCCTTTCGCAAGGCTCGGGATCGCGGTCAAGGTAGCCGCCCGGGCGCTCATCGTGACATCGGTCACGCCATGGGATTCCCACAGGAGCTTGGCGATCTCTGTCGAGGGGACCGAAAGGGCGCCGGCGTGGACCTCGACCGAGTCGGCTTTGCCCCACAACAGCTCGATTGCCGGAAAAGCTTTCACGCTGACGCTCTTGACCGTCCCATAGCGGGCGACACGCCCCCGCACGCGATGTGCCGCCAGCGTCGGCAGGATGGCCTGAGCGAGCACCACGAGAAGCACGGGAGCAGCCAATACGCACGACGCGACGATCCACATCCGGCGTCGTGACGCGAGGAGAGCCATGTCCCACAGCTTCGCACGCCACGAGTCCCTACTGTTAAGCGCACCCTTCGGCCCACGCCACACGGGCCAACGGGGGCGCGTAGCTCAGTTGGCTAGAGCACCTCGTTTACACCGAGGGGGTCGCCCGTTCGAGTCGGGCCGCGCCCATATGACACGCATAGCAATCATCGGATCGGGGCCCGCCGGGTTCTACGCCGCCGGGCACCTGCTCAAGGGTGGTTCAGACACGCTCGAGGTGGACATGTTCGAGCGCTTGCCCACGCCTTGGGGCCTGGTTCGCTCAGGAGTGGCGCCGGACCATCCCAAGATCAAGTCGGTGACCCGCATCTACGAGAAGACGGCCGCCCATCCACGCTTCCGATACTTCGGCAACGTGGAGCTCGGGCGCGACATCTCCCGGGACGAGCTGGCCGAGCACTACCACGCGATCGTGTACGCGACCGGCTCCCCCGCCGACCGGCCCCTCGGCATCCCGGGCGAGGACCTGCCAGGCAGCCATCCGGCGACCGACTTCGTGGGCTGGTACAACGGCCACCCCGACTTCCCCGACCACGACTTCGATCTGTCAGCCGAGCGGGCCCTCGTGATCGGCAACGGCAACGTTGCACTCGACGTGGCCCGCATGCTCACGCTCACCCACGAGGAGCTGGCGGTAACCGACATTGCCGACCATGCCTTGGAGGCGCTCGACGCGAGCAATGTCCAAGAGATCGTGGTCGTCGGCCGGCGCGGCCCCGCCCAGGCCGCCTTCACGAACCCGGAGCTGCGCGAGCTGGGGGACTTGGCCGACGCCGACGTGGTCGTCGACGCCGCCGAGCTGGAGCGGGCCCTGGCCGTGGAGGACCCCAACATGGACATCACCTCCACCAACAACGTGGCGATCCTGCGCGACTATGCGGGGCGTGCCCCCACGGGGAAGAGCAAGCGGGTGATCCTGCGCTTCCTGCTCTCCCCGGTTGAATTGGTTGGGGATGGAAGTGGCGTACGTACCGTGGTCCTCGCGCGCAACCAACTTCAGGTGAGCGAGGGCGGGCGCCTGAAGGCGGTGGCGACCGGCGAGAGGGAGCACATCGAGGCGGGCCTCGTGATGCGGGCGATCGGCTACCAGGGCAAGCCGCTGCCGAGCGTGCCCTTCGATGGACGCTCAGCCACGATCCCAAACGAGGGCGGTCGCATCACGGGCCCTAGCGGCACCCTGCCCGGGGAGTACGCGGTGGGCTGGATCAAGCGCGGGCCCTCGGGCGTGATCGGCACCAACAAGAAGGACGCCCAAGAGACAGTCGACGCGCTCCTGGCCGATCTCGCCGCGGACACCCATCTGGAACCCCGCGACCCCGATTCCGAGTCGATCGAGCGACTCCTGGCCGAGCGCGTGCCTGCCCTGGTGACCTATGAGGGCTGGTCTGAGATCGACCGCCACGAGCAGGCTTTGGGCGAGCCCCATGGCCGCCCCCGGGTCAAGTTGACGCGGATCGAGCACCTCCTGAAAGTGGCGGCTGGGGAGGCTCCCACTGAGGAGCCGCTCGACACACTGGGCTTGCGCTGAAGGTTCAGTCGAGCGGGGATATGTGCTCCCGTTTGGGGCCGTCCTGCGCGCGCGTGCGAGGCCGCGCGCGCAGCATCCAAGAAAGCTGCTCGGCCGCGGACCCGGCCCGGCGCCCCATCTGGCACACTGGGTTGCTCGCGCGCCGTTAGCTCATCGGGTAGAGCTCCGGACTTTTAATCCGGCGGGGCGGGTTCGAGTCCCGCACGGCGCACCTCCGATCGCGCACAACCGAGCCATTTCCGCTTGGAACGAGATGCCGACCAGCCAAATTGGTATCCAATTGGTACCGAGATAGGCCGGTTCGAGAGCAGGTGGATCCAGCAGTCGGGATCGCTCACTGTATGTCTGTCACGACCAGTGGGCATACGCGACAGGCATTTGCGCCCGACTGGGCGAACCAGCGGCAGCCGGTGCGGATACCACAGCGCGGGAGCGATCCGGACGGCTCCAGGTCACGTGAGAGTGCGGCGTCGACTACTCCGCAGCGCGTGCCGGTCCAGTGCCGGCAGACTGCCTTCGGTGCACGGCTGGGCAAACCGAAATCGTTTCTCCGGCGCGCGACCCCGATGTGCCGCTAGGACGAAGTCCTCATCCACCACAAGCGCTGGGTTGATGTGACCAACGCGTCCTGTTGGGCCGACGATACCGATCAAGAGAGCGTCGGGCTCGCACCGAGCGCTGGGGCAAAGCAGCCCTTCGGCGTCAGACTGGCGGTCACTCACGCTCGTCTAGCAACGATCTCGGCACGAGCGACTGGAGACTGTCTAGCGGACGGGGAACCGCCCAGATGCCCTGTGTGTGACCGTGGACGATGAATGCGGCTTTCTCATCCCCGCCCAAATCGAGTTCCCCGAGATGCGACAGAACGGCGCGCTGAATCGACTTGCCGATTCGCTCCCGCTGCTCCGCGGGCAATTGCACTCCCTCGATCACGACTTTGAACTCTTCGGACACGGCTCGTGACCTCCTTGGACTTTCTTGGTGGCGCCTCAGGCTTGTCGCGGCCATTGCCCGGGGGCACCTCGATAATCCCGATAGTCTGACAAGTCCTGGCAGTTGTGTCAAACCAGGGGGCAACTTTGATGTCGAGCATCGGCCGACTGGGCTTGGGGAGGACGTAGTCGGCCTAGCCCGAAAGTTCCTCCACTCAGACGTGTAGCCCGGAAAGTTGGGTCCTCTTGGCCCACTCCTGGAGAAAGGCCTCGGTGGCCTCCGCGTCAAGCGGCCGCGCGAATAGAAACCCTTGCCCGGTGTCACAGTTCTCGTCTTGCAACAAAGCAAGATCTTGCTGCTGTTCGATGCCCTCGGCAAACGTCTCGATCGAGAGCGCCTTGCCGAGCTGCACCAAAGTGCGGACAAGCGTCTCGCCCTCCTGGTTGTGTCGCAGGCCGAAGATGAACGAACGATCGATCTTCAAAGCGTCGACAGGAAACCGCTGGAGATGGGCAAGCGAGGAGTAGCCGGTGCCGAAGTCGTCGATTGCGATGCGCACCCCTAACTGCTTGATCTCTGTGAGTCGACGAGAGGTGTCATCGGCGTTACGCATGAGTGTGGTCTCGGTGATCTCGATCGTCAGCGCGGCGGGGTCCAGACCGGAATGTGAGAGCGCCTCCTCGATGTCGGTAACAACCTGGTCGGTGTCGAGCTGGCGCGCGGAGACGTTGACGGCCATGCCGATCGGATAGCCGGCCGCACGCCAGGCAGCGCCTTGGACGCAGGCCTCGCGCAGCACCCAGCGGCCGACATCAACAATCATGCCCGTGTCCTCCAAGAGGGGCACGAAATCGTCGGGCTGGACTATGCCGCGCGAAGGATGCTTCCAGCGAATCAAGGCCTCCACTCCAGTGGGCCTCATATCGCTCAAATCGACAGTGGGCTGGTAGGCGAGGAAGAACTCGCCACCCTCCAGCGCATCGCGTAGATCCATCTCGAGTTCCATGCGCTTCTGGATCGTGTCCTGCATGCCAGTCTCGAACACGACGTAGCGATTGCGCCCATCCCACTTGGCGCGATACATCGCGATGTCGGCGTCACGCAGGATCTCCTCGGCGGAGATCCGCTCTCCCATGGCGATGCCGATGCTCGCTGTGACGCTCACACGCGTCGCCCGCCCCTCGCCGAGATTAAGGGGTGGGAGAGCGCGTCGAGTAGGCGCTCGGCGATCAACTCAGGGCCCACCGACAGCGAGAGCTCTTCGGAGATCACAACGAACTCGTCCCCACCGAGGCGTCCCAAAGCGTCGGCGTCGCGGATGACACCGCCGAGCCTGGCGGTGACCGCTCGCAGGAGTTCGTCTCCGACAGCGTGGCCGAACGTATCGTTGATCTGCTTGAAATTGTCGAGATCTACAAACAGGGCCGCCACCGGCGTTTTGCTGCGAGTCGAGCGCGCCAGCATCTGCTCGACCCGGTCGAGGATCAGCGTCCTGTTGGGCAGGCCGGTCAAAGCGTCGTGAGTCGCCAGGAACGCGAGCTCGTCCTCGCGCCGAGCCAGCTCTTCGTCTGTGCGTCGGCGCTCCACCTCGAAGCACTCACACATGCGCAGTAGGCTGAACTCCAAGCTCAACTGCAGGATGTTCAAGGCCTGGGATAGCCCCGCAGCCGAGACCTCCAGCTGGACGGCGCTCTCGGTGAGTACCTCGGCCATGACGTTGCGCCACCAGAAGCAGCGCCACGTCACCTCGTTCAAAGATGCTGCGCGCCGCGCCGCAAGCTCACCGAATATCTCCCACGTCTCGCGACCGGCCTCGATCGCGACCTCCATGCCCTCCCCTGCGATCCAACGGGCTACCGCGATCGTGGAGGTCATGGAGATACGTTCAAAGCTCTCCTGCACCAGAGCGTCGACCGCATGCTCGGACCCGGCAGTTCGCGCCACCGTCAAATCGCGCACCTCCTCCACCCGCGCCTTGAGCGCCTCCCCCAGATGGTTGAGATCCTCGTCGGACTGCATCCCTGGAACCGACGGTGGCGCCAGGACCGACCCTTCTTCACTCACCCGATTGTGCGGATTGTGGCGATTGGACATTGCGGGAACAGATCGGCAGAAGACGCAGAATCCTGAAGCTCGGGATTTCTCGGTGGACGCGTGGCTTTGTCGCTTCACCCACTCGCTCTTTACAATATGTTTTCTCGTCGAACTAGTGGATTATGTAGAATTTCTGCCTCTACCCGAACGACGATGAGCAAGGGGACCGCAATGCCTGGACCGACGACTCCCACCGAACCTGCAGGTCACGGCGGACTGCCCCCGCGCGGACTTTCGGCGACATCGTCCTCCTCGGCCTTCGAGGGCCGGTTCGGACGAATGTTTCGCAACCTGCCGGTCTACGCGCCGAGCGAAACCTCACTCGTGAAGCTCGGCCAGTCGATGATCCAGGACATCGAGGAAGGCAAGCTCGATCAACCCTTGGGTACCGACGATGACGATGAGAACACGGCACAGCTCGACGGACAGTTGCGCCTACCCGCCGGCTACACCTACTTCGGGCAGTTCGTCGATCACGACATCACCTTCGACCCGGCTTCGAGCCTGACCCGCCAAGACGATCCCGATGCGCTGGTGGACTACCGCACGCCGCGCTTCGACCTCGACAATCTCTACGGTCGGGGACCTTCAGACCAGCCTTACCTGTATCAACCGGACGGGCTGCGCCTCACGCTGGGCAAGCCGGTCTCCGAAGACCCGCGAATCGCCGGGCCCGACCTCCAACGCGTCGAGACCGGACGAGCGATCATCGGCGATCCCGCGCAACGACGAGAACCTGATCGTCTCCCAGCTTCAGTCCACGTTCCTCAGGTTTCACAATGCCGTGCTCGACCAGGTCGGAGCGGCGAATTCCAATCTGGGCAAGGAAGACGTCTTCAAGCTGACCCAACAAACGGTGCGCTGGCACTACCAGTGGGTCGTCATCCACGACTACCTGCGCAGGCTCGTGGGCCAGGAGGTCATCGACGACATCCTTCAACCCGACCCTTACGCGACCCCGGGAGGCACGGAGGTCAACCTGCCGACTCCCCGGCTTCGCTTCTACCACTGGCACGAGCGAGCCCTATCATGCCGATCGAGTTCTCGGTCGCGGCCTACCGGTTTGGGCATTCGATCGTGCGCCCCAGCTACCTCGTCAACGACGTCGCCAAAGCCGAGCCTCCCGTAGAAGGTGCAAGTCGTATCCCACTCTTCAGCCAAACGGGGCAGGAAAAGCAGTCATTGGACGGCTTCCGGGTCCTCCCCACCGAGTGGGGTGTCCAGTGGAAGTTCTTCCTCCCGGGCATCAACGGTTCCGATCCGACCGGCGCAGACCATCTTCCCCAGCCCAGCTACAAGCTCGACGCGGTCCTGTCGCATCCGCTCGGCGCACTCACCAACGCCACCGCCGAACCGGATCTGGTAGTTGCCGGATTCGATCCAAGCATTGCCCAGATACTCGCCGTGCGGAACCTTCTCCGGGGCTTGCGCATGGGACTGCCGAGCGGCCAGGACGTGGCTCGCGCGATGGGCATCGAGCCACTCAGCGACGATCAGTTGCTCGGCGGTCTCGAGTTGGAGGAGGAAACCAAGAAAGACCTCGAAGGACACGCACCACTCTGGTTCTATGTCCTCAAGGAGGCCGAAAAGTTGACGGAATCGGCGCATCTCGGGCCGGTTGGCGGTCGCATCGTGGCTGAGGTCCTCATCGGCCTACTGGCGGCGGATCCGCTTTCCTACCTCAGCGTACAACCCAACTGGCAGCCCACTCTGGCCAGCGCGACCCAGGGCAAGTTCACGCTCAGCGACCTCGTCAACATAGCCATACCCGCACCCGAAGCACCGGCGCCTCCCGTCTATACAGGAAGCTAATCGGCCGGCTGTCAGGGTCGCATAGGTGAGCCTCGCGTCGAGCTCACTCGCAAGCAGTGCCCGCCCGTCTGAATGCGTCTCGACTCGAGATCGCGGCAAATTTGCCAATCCGGGAGAATAAGACTGGCAACACAAGCCGCCCCCACTAGGAGACGCTCGCATGAGCCGCAACGCCACACCCCCATACGACGTAAATAGCCGCACCGTCTTCATCACCGGCGCCGCGCGCGGGATCGGCGCCGAGACGGCTCGCCGGCTGCACGCCAAGGGCGCCAACGTGGCGCTGGTCGGCCTTGAGCCAGAGCGCCTGGAGGCCCTGGCCGCCCAGCTCGGCGACCGCGCGATCGCGATCGAGGCCGATGTGTGCGATTTCGAGGCCTTGGAGCGCGCCGTGGGCACGACGGTCGAGCGATTCGGGGGCATCGACGTGGGCATCGCCAATGCCGGCATCGCCTTCACGGGGCCACTCGCCAGCGCACCGATCGAGCAGGTTGAGCGCACGCTCGCGGTCAACTTCCTCGGCGTGTGGCGCACCGACCGCGCACTGATCGGCCAGATCACAGAGCGGAAGGGCTACCTGCTCAATATTTCCTCGCTGTCGGCCATCGCCCACGCGCCGCTGATGGCGCCATACACGTCCGCGAAGGCGGGCGTGGAGGCGCTCACCGACGCGCTGCGCATGGAGACCGCACCGAGCGGGGCCCAGGTCGGATGCGCCTACTTCGGCTTCATCGACACCGACCTCGTGCGCGCGAGCTTCGCGCAACCATCGACGCAGGGAGTACGCCGCAACAGCCCCGGCTTCCTGACCAAGCCCGCGCCCGTCTCGACAGCCGTCGACGCGATCGAGCGCGGCATCGAACGGCGCTCGGCGCGCCTGTGGGCGCCGCGCTGGGTGGGCCCGATGATCGCGCTACGCGGGCTGATACAGCCACTCACCGAACGCCGGCTGCTATCAGACAAGGACAGTCTGCGCGAGAGCATCCGCGCATCCGAATCATCGCGGGAGACGGCAACACAGGACCCGCTGCTCGGAGTCGCAATGCAGGCGGTCTCTGAGAAGCCTTAGCTCTCGGAAGACCGCCCGCGGCCACTTAGGGAACTACCCACAGCCCCAAATGCGGTGTCCACAGCGCCGAGTTGTCACTAGCCCTCTGTGGTGTCCTCGGGATCTCCGTCGGCCAGGATCCGGTACAGGTCGCGCCGAGCCGTCGAGAGCACCTTGCGGGCCTCCCCGATCTGGGCGTCACTGCCGCTGCGCATCACTTGGGCGAAAGCCGAGGCAACCTCGCGCATCGTGCGCGCCAAGTCGGTCGCCTGATCGCTGACGTTGCCACTCATCTGCTCCCACGGGGCCGGCGCCTCGGGGTCGCGCTCCTCTACGTGGGCCTTGCCGGCGTCGGTCAGCTCGAACACCTTGCCCGTACCGCCACCGGCTTCGCTCGAGCGGATCAGACCCTCGTCCTCGAGCTGCTGCAAGGCCGGATAGACCGAGCCGGGACTGGGACGCCATACCCCGTCGCTGCGCTCCTGGACCTCCTGCATGATCTGGTAGCCGTTGCGCGGTTCCTCCGCCAGCAAGAGCAGTGCAGCGGTGCGGATGTCGCCGCGGCGAGCCTTACGCCCGCGACCGAAGCGACCGCCGCCGGGACCGCCGAAGGGAAAGCCCTCGAAGCCGCCGCGACCGCCCGGACCGAAATCGCGGGGTCCGCGATGGTGGCCGTGACGATGCCCTGCACCTCCAGGCCCATCCCCGCGGCCTGTCATCGCACGCAAGTAGTCCTTCAAGTCCTGTCGAGAGCGGTGTAGGCAACGAAGATCATCGTGCAAACAGCCCCCCTCCTCATTTGCATATATCGCGTGAGCGAACATATCTAACTCCTATCGTGTTCTATCAAAGTAAGCTCACGATATATCGTTAACGTGGGAATGTCAAGTCTTCCCCGAGAGGGGGCCTCATTGCATTGGTCCGAGCTGTTCCTAGGGCGCACCGGCGAGCAGGGCTCGCGAGCGCCTCAAGCCACGCAAGCATTCCCGAGCCGACGCCGGCATCTCGAGCTGGGCGAGCGCCGGGCGGCGCCTGCTCTTACTCGACTGCGGAGAACTCGGCGATCGCGATCGCCAGCATTACGAGCCCGATGATGCCGACCATGGCGGCCTCCAAGAGGCTGGGCACGTGCCAACCCCACCAGGTCACGCCCGGCGCCAGGGCTTGGCGCACAACGGGAGAGATGCTCAGGTGCGCGAACACGGCCCTGCGCATCGGATCGACCGCGTAGGTAAGCGGATCCAAGCGGTTGAGCACCGCCAGCCAGGGCGGCAGTTTGTTGACCGGGAACAGTGCCCCCGAGAGGAAGAACATGGGCATGATCGCCATCTGCATCAAAGCCATGAACGACTGCATCTGGGTGACACGCGCAGCGGCCATCATGCCGAAGGCGGTGATCGAAAAGGCCAGGAGCACCAACAGGGCGAACACCTCCAAGGCCAGGCCCAGCGTGTAGTGGACGCCCACCAGCGGCCCGATCGCCATCACGATCACGCCTTGGAAGGTGGCGACCGTGGCTCCGCCGACGCACTTGCCGAGCACGATCGAGGAGCGCCTGACCGGCGCGACCATCATCTCGCGCAGGAAGCCGAACTCGCGATCCCACACGATCGAGGCGGCGCTGAACATAGCCGTGAACATGACCGCCATGCAGAGGATGCCCGGGTAGATGAAGGTCCTGAAGTTGACGCCGTGCGTGCTGGAGGAGACGAGCGTGGACAGCCCGGTGCCGAGCACGAACAGGAACAGGAACGGCTGGATCAGGGAGACCAAGATACGCAGGCGGTCGCGCGAGAAGCGGATCAGCTCGCGCCGCCACACCGCCTTGATCGCGCGCAACTCTGAACGCAGGGTGCGAGCGGGTATGTGACGGGCCGCGACTTCGTGCGAGCCGACGCCAGTGCTTGACGCGGCGGGAGTGGGTGGAGCTGTGCTCTTGGTGGCCATCAGCGATTCATCATCTTTGCCATGTTGCGCATCATGTCGTTGGAGCCCGCCTCGGCGTCCCTGATCGTGGTGCCGGTGTAGGACATGAAAACGTCGTCCAAGGAGGGCCTGGCCACGCTGACCGAACGGATCGCGATGCCAAGCTCGGCGAACAGGCGAGGCACGAACTGCTCACCGGAGGCCACCCCGAAAGTGACCTCGCCTTCGGCCATTTGGGCCTCGATATCAAAGCGCTCTGCCAAGGCGACGATCGCGGCAGTGTCGTCCTCGGTCGTGATCTGCACGCGATCCTTGCCCACGCTTGCCTTCAAAGCCTCAGGCGTGTCGAGCGCGACGATCTTGCCGCGGTCGATAATCGCGATGCGGTCGCAATACTCGGCCTCGTCCATGTAGTGGGTGGTCAAGAAGATCGTCACGTCCTGCTCGTCTTCGAGTTTGGTGATGTAGGACCAGATCGAGCTGCGCGTCTGCGGGTCAAGGCCGATCGTGGGCTCGTCGAGGAAGAGGACGCGCGGTGAATGGAGCAGCCCGCGCGCGATCTCAAGGCGGCGCTTCATCCCTCCTGAGAACGTACCGACCAAGCTCTCGCGCCGCTCCCAAAGTTGCAGCATCTCCAAGACCGTTTGCATGCGCGGGGCGATCTGCTCGCGCGGCATCCCATACAGCTCGGCGTGCAGGCGCAAGTTCTGCTCGGCCGACAGGTAGTTGTCGAGCGTGGTGTCCTGGAAGACGAGCCCGATGTTGCGGCGCACACGGTCACGCTCGCGCACCACGTCCAGGCCCGCGACCTTGGCCGAGCCGCCGGTGGGTCGAGCCAGGGTGCAGAGCATCGAGATGGTGGTCGACTTGCCGGCACCGTTGGGCCCAAGGAAGCCGAAGGTTTCCCCACGCGCGACCTCGAAATCGATTCCGCGCACCGCTTCGATCTCGCCATAGGACTTAGTCAGCCCCGCGACGGAGATTGCCGGGACGCCCTGGTTGCCTTGTGAGTGTCCGTTCGAGCTAATGGCGGAAGTGGCGGACATGCGTAGCCACCATAGCGACGCCCGCCGCGTCAGCCGCCGCCACGACCTCCTCGTCGCGCACCGAGCCACCCGGCTGGATGATCGCCGTGACACCTGCGTCGATCGCAAGCTGGGGGCCGTCGGCGAAGGGGAAGAACGCGTCGGAGGCAAGCGAGGCGCCACGGAGCCGGCCAACGCCCGCGCCCGAAGCCGACCCGGTCCCAGCCTCGGCTCCCGACCCCGCGTCAGCCTCCCCCGCCTGGGCCTTCTCGATCGCGATGCGCACAGCATCCACCCTGCTCATCTGTCCGGCCCCGATCCCGATCGTGGCCCCGTCGCGCGCGATCACGATCGCGTTGGAGCGCACATGGCGGCAGACCTGCCAGGCGAAGCGCATGTCATCCCACTCGGTCTCTGAAGGCTGCTTGGCACTCATGACCGTCATCTGCTCGGCCGTCTCGGACACCTCGTCGCGATCCTGGACGAGCAGGCCCCCTATCACCGGCTTGGCCTCGAGACCCCCCGCCGGCTCGGGCCAATTGGGTAGCTCCAGAAGACGGACATTCTTCTTCTGGGTCAAGACCTCCAAGGCCTCGGGCTCGAAGCCGGGGGCAAGCAGAACCTCAATGAACTGCTGGGACAGGGCCGTTGCGCAGGCCGCATCGATGGGCCTGTTGAGCGCGATCACACCGCCGTAGGCGCTGACGGGGTCGCTTGCGAAGGCTCGCTCGTAAGCGTCCTCAGCGGTCCTGCCGAGCGCGCAGCCGCAGGGATTGTTGTGCTTGACGATGGCGCAGGCGGGCTCGGAAAAGTCCTCGACCAGCTTGGCGTGCCGAGGAGAGATCGAGCAGGTTGTTGAAAGAGAGTTCCTTGCCGTGCAATTGGGTGACACCGGCCAACAAGTGTGTGGGAGCACCCGCCTCGGCGTAGTAGGCGGCACGCTGGTGAGGGTTCTCGCCGTAGCGCAGGTCGGCCTTCTTCTCGTAGGCATAGGCGCGCTGGGCAGGGAAGTCCTCATCGGCGCGCTCGGCAAACCAGGTGGAGATCGCGGCGTCGTAGCGTGCGGTGCAGGCGTATGCCTTGCCCGCCAAGCGCTCGCGCACGGCCATCGACAGGTGGCCGTCGGACTCTCGCAACTCGGCCAAAACGGGGGCGTAGTCGACCGGGTCGACGAGCACGGCGGCGTAAGCATGGTTCTTGGCGGCGGCGCGAATCATGGTGGGGCCACCAATGTCGATGTTCTCCACGATCTCCGCGTCGGAAGCGTCACCACGGGCGACGGTCTGCTCGAAGGGATACAGATTCACGCACACCAAATCCACCGGCTCGATCGAGTGCTCGGCGGCGGCCTGGAGGTGGGCCTCGTCACTGCGCACGGCCAAAAGGCCAGCGTAGAGGCGCGGGTGCAAAGTCTTGACGCGCCCGTCCATCATCTCGGGGAAGCCGGTGAAATCCTCGATCGCACGGACCCCTAGACCGGCGGCGGCGAGCGCGCGCGCGGTGCCTCCGGTCGAGACGATCTCCACACCCAGGTCGATCAAGCCCTTGACCAAGTCGATGACACCCGTCTTGTCTGACACAGAGATCAAAGCTCTGCGCACCTGAGGCGCGCCCGGCTCGGCACGCTCGATTGCTGTGTGGGACTGGGGAGCGCTCATCTGGCGCCCAGATTATCCGCGGGGCGCAAGGACCGCTTGCCGGTCACGAGATTTGGGTTGGGGCTGGGACGATGGTGACGCGGCGGGGGTTCTCGGGATCGGTGCCGAGCGCCCCACGCGCGAACAGACGCACGGCTTCGGGCAGCAGCGAATGCTCGATCGGCCGCAGAGCCGCCAGGACCTCGTCGGGCTCGCGAGCCTGTGGCAATTCGATGGCCCGCTGGGCGATCACCGCCCCGCTGTCGACGCCCGCGTCCACGAAATGGACGGTCACCCCGAACACCTTGACCCCGTAGGCCAAGGCCTGCTCGATCGCGCACAATCCAGGGAAGGCCGGCAACAAGGAAGGGTGCACGTTGATCACAGCTCCTGGAAAGCGCTCAAGGAAGGCGAAGGTGAGCAACTCCATGTAGCCGGCGAGCACGACCAGGCGCACGCCGCGCTCCGCAAGCCAGGCAGCCATCGCGGCGTCGTGCGCCTCGCGACCCTCGTAGGCGGATCGCTCGAACACGGCGGTTGCCACACCACGAGTCGCGGCTCGCTCAAGGGCCAAGGCCCCGGGCGCCGAAGAGGCAACCGCCACTACCTGCGCCTCCTGTCCGTGGACGGTGTCGAGCAAAGCCTGGAGATTGGTGCCGGTTCCCGACACGAGCACGGCGATGGGGAACGGTTCGCTCATGCGACAGGCACAGCTATGGGAAGCAATGCGCTCATGCGACGAGCACAGCGATAGGGAGCGGCTCACTCATGCCCGCGCCACCCTAGCGGGCGGGTGCGACGAGCCGACACGTCAAGCGGGAGCTACCTCTAGGGCGTACTTGCCCTGGGCGCCGGCGCTGCCCTTGACCGGATACTCACCGGTGAAGCAGGCGTCGCAGTGAGTGGCGCGTTCGCCGCCGACGGCCTCGTACACCCCATCCAAAGACAGGTAGGCCAGGGAGTCACAACCCAGCTCCTCGGCGATCTCTGGGAGGGTGCGTTCGTGGGCGATCATCTCCTCGCGCGTGGACATGTCGATCCCGTAGTGGCACGGGTGCTTGATCGGGGGAGCGGAGATCCGCATGTGGACCTCCGCGGCGCCCGCATCACGCAGCATCTGGACGATCTGGCGGGTGGTGTTGCCCCGCACGATCGAGTCGTCGACAACGACCAGGCGCTTGCCGCCTACGACCTCGGGTAGGGGGTTGAACTTGAGTCGGAGGCCGTGCTTGCGCAGCTCCTGCCCGGGCTGGATGAAGGTGCGGGCAACGTAGCGGTTCTTGACGAAGCCGTCGTCTTGAGGCAAACCACTCGCGCGCGCGTAGCCGCGCGCGGCGGCGTTGCCGGAATCGGGCACGGGAATTACGAGATCGGCGTCGGCGGGCGACTCGCGCGCCAAAATCTCCCCCATCCTCCCCCGCGCGACTTGCAGGACGTGACCGTTCATGCGGGAGTCGGGGCGCGCGAAATAGATGTACTCGAACACACAGAAGGCCTTGCGGGAGTCAGGCATAACGCGCCTACTTTGGAGGCCGTCGGCGCCGAGAGTGACAACCTCACCAGGCTCGACGTCGCGCACGAAGGTAGCGCCGATGATGTCGAAGGCGCACGACTCGGAGGCCACGCAGTAGCGGGGCGGATCCCCTTCATTTCGTTGCCCTGTGCCCGAATCCATCCCGCCACCGAGGCGCTCGCCGGCTGCCTCCGTGCCATCCCCGATCGGGGGAAGCACCCCGATCGCCAGAGGGCGCAGGCCGTGGGGATCGCGGAAGGCGACTACCCGATCCTTGGTCATCACAACGATCGAAAAGGCGCCTTGCAGACGAGGCAGGATGTCGGCGATCGCATCCTCGATCTGCTCGGCGGGGTGCGTGGCGATCATGGCCGCCACGATCTCCGAGTCAGATGTCGAGGAGAACGTGACGCCTTGCTCGGAGAGGTCGGCGTGCAGCTCGACGACGTTGATGAGGTTGCCGTTGTGGGCCAAGGCGACCTCGCGCCGGGAGCCGTTAGTGCCCTCGGAGCGCTGCACGGGTTGGGAGTTCTCCCAAGCATTGGAGCCAGTCGTTGAGTAGCGCACGTGTCCGATCGCGAGCTCGCCTTGGAGGGTGCGAAGGTCGTTCTCGGTGAACACTTGTGAGACAAGGCCCAGCTCGCGTCGGGTCATGATGTTGCCGCCACGGTCGGCCGCGGCGATCCCGGCTGACTCTTGACCTCTGTGCTGGAGCGCATACAGCGCGAAGTAGGACAGCCGCGAGACCTCGTGGCCGGGTGCGTATATGCCAAACACACCGCACTCGTCGCGCGGTCCGTCGCGGTCCTCCGGACAAGGGCCAACAGCCCTTCCAACAGGCATAGCTTTGCTCACGGTAGCAGTCACGCGAAAAGCTCCGCCAGGGCGCCGTGGGCATCGGCTAGCTCGGCGAGTGTCAACTCGATCGTGCTGCCCTGACCCAGCACCCCGCTTTCACCTTGCATCTGCCGTCCCCCCGCGCCCGTGCGCGTAGGCACCTCGATTCGCAACACGTCTCCACCCGCCCTCCCCAGGACCGAAAGCGGCGTGGTGGCCCCAAGCTCGCGCAAAGCATCGTCGGAGCCGCTTACCACGAACCCGCCAGAGCCCTCACCGAACAGTGCCTCCAAAGTGTCGTCCTCCAGCGCTACGACGGCGCCAAGCTCGCCTGCGAGACAACACTCGGCCAAAGCCACCGCGAGTCCGCCCTCGGCGATGTCGTGGGCGCTCGAGACCGCACCGGCGCGCACCGCCTCGCGAACGACCGCCTGGGCCGCCGCGACCGCGTCAATGTCCACGGGAGCCAAACCGTCGGGCAAAGCATGGCCCCACAGCTTGGCCAGCTCACTGGCATCCATGCAGGGCGCGAAGGGCCCGACCAGCGCGATCGGGTCGCCCTCACGCACGAAACCGAGCTGGCCCGCGCGGCGCACGTCGGGCAGAGAACCAACCATGCCGATCACGGGCGTCGGGTAGATCGGGCCGGCGGTGGCACCCTCGTTATAAAGCGAGACATTGCCGCCCACGATTGGGGCCTGCAAGGCGCGACAGGCGTCGCCGAGACCTCGCACCGATTCGGTCAACTGCCAGGCGATGTGGGGCTTCTCGGGGTTGCCGAAGTTGAGGTTGTTGGTGGTGCCGAGCGGCTCGGCCCCGGCACAGGCAAGGTTGGAAGCACACTCAAGGACGGCCGCGACCGTGCCAGTGTAAGGGTCGGCCGCGACACGCCGGCCGTTGCAGTCGATCGACACCGCGATCCCGGAGATCGGCCCGCCAAACTTTCCCTCACTTCCCTCCGACGCCTCAGTGGCGGAGGGCGCCGGCGCGATCCCCAAGCGGGCGGATCGCCAGCACCGCCGCGTCTGCCTGCTGGGGACGCCTTATCGTGCGCGACTGAACGATCGCGTCGTACTGCTCGAACAAAGGTCTACGCGAAGCGATATTCGCCGAAGAGAGCAGCGCGAGCAGCAACTGGTTCCCGGTCCAACCGCCCGCGACGGTTCGCTGGCCTGACACGTCCCCTCGGGGGGATTGTGGGGGGAGGAGCGCCTGCGGCGCTAGGTAGGTCGTACCTGTCGGCTTCCCAGGCTGCAGGTCATAGAGGGGACAGTCGTCCACCAATGCCCTGACGGGCATAGCCCCGATCAACTCGCCCGCCTTGAACACGCGCATCTGGCCCGTGTCGGTGACCGTGCCGATCGGCGCACCGGAGACCTCCCACTTCTCGCATAGCTCCAGGACGGCGTCCACCTTGGCGGGCTCCACCACGCACAGCATCCGCTCCTGGGACTCGGAGACCATGATCTCGAAGGGCTCCATGTCGGGCTCGCGCAGGGGGACCTTGGCCACGTCGATGTCGATCCCGACTTCCCCCTTGGAGGCCATCTCCGAAGCGGAGGAGGTGAGACCGGCGGCGCCAAGGTCCTGCAAGGAGACGAGCAGGCCGTGCTCCAACAACTCGAGAGAGCACTCCATCAGCTTCTTCTCCTCGAAAGGATCGCCGACCTGGACGGTGGGCCGCTTATCGTCGTCTTCGCCCAACTCGGCAGAGGCCAGGACCGACGCTCCGCCGATCCCGTCGCGGCCAGTGGAGGCGCCAAACAAGAGAACCACGTTGCCGATGCCAACGGCCGCGCTTGTCACGAGTTGCTCGCGCTTGGCTATTCCCAAGGCCATCGCGTTGACGAGACAGTTCTGCTCGTAGGGCGCCTCGAAATAGACCTCCCCGCCGATCGTGGGCACGCCGATCGAGTTGCCGTAGTGGCCGATGCCGGCCACCGCTCTATCGAGCAGATAGCGCGCGCGCGAGCCTTCCCCGCCGGGCACCGGGGTCGCCCCATCCGCGGGCCGGGGCTCCCCGAACCTGAGCGAATCGAGCACCGCGATCGGTCGTGCGCCGATCGCGAAGATGTCGCGCAGGATTCCCCCCACACCAGTGGCTGCGCCTTGGAAAGGCTCGACGGCGGAGGGGTGGTTGTGGGACTCGACCTTGAAAGCACACACGAGCCCGTCGCCGAGATCGACGGCGCCGGCGTTCTCACCGGGACCCATGACCACGTGGGGGCCTTCGGTGGGCAAGGTGCGAAGGAGCTTCTTGGAGTGCTTGTAGGCGCAGTGCTCGCTCCACAACAGCGAGTACATCGCCAGCTCGACCTGGTTGGGCAGGCCGCCCTGCTTCTCGCAGATCAGGTCGTACTCGGCCTCGGTGAGTCCAAGCGCAAGTGCGTCATCAAGACTCGGAAGGGTGGCGGAGTCAGGCACCCGTGCCACCCGTGTGGCGAGCCGCGCCCTCAAACATGAGCGCCCTCGACCGCCATGCGCATCGAGGCGAAGATGCAGAGCCCATCGCTGGAGCCGGTCAGCTCATCCACGGCGTGCTCGGGATGAGGCATCAGGCCGAAAATGTTGCCCCGCTCGTTGCGCACACCCGCGATGTCCTCGGTCGAGCCGTTGAAGTTCTCGCCGGGTGCATACCTGAGCACGACCTGGCCGTTGTCGGCCATCGTCGCGAGCGTCGGCTTGTCGGCGTAGTAGCGACCCCAGGAGTGCTTGGCGGGAATGCTTAGGCGTCTCGGACCCGCGGGCGCCTGGCTGTCTTGCTCGGACCCCCGCCTGCAGGCGCAGGTGAATGCCGTCTCATCCTCGACCACCTCCAAGTCCACTTGCCTGAAGGTGAAGCGCAGATTTGTGTTCGGCAACAGGGCTCCTGGCAGGAGGTGTGCCTCGCAGAGGACTTGAAAGCCGTTGCAGATCCCGAGCACGAGCCCACCATCCTCGGCAAACGCAATCACCGACTCCATGACAGGCGAAAAGCGTGCAATCGCGCCCGCTCTGAGGTAGTCACCATAGGAGAAGCCACCTGGCACGACGATCGCGTCAGCGCCTTTGAGGTCGCGCTCTCCGTGCCACAGCAGCTCGGCATCTCCTACGCGCCGTGCCGCGTTGAGCGCGTCCACCTCGTCGCAGGTGCCCGGGAACTGGAGTACTCCGAACCTCATCGTCGCTCCGTTTGGACGTGCGCGCAGGCCGCGCGCACGTGATCGGGCGGGAGCGAGAGACGGGGGCGCGCCCTCGCGCGGCGGTCAATCACCCGCGAGGACAATCTCATAGTCCTCGACCAGGGGGTTGGCCAGCAACTTGTCACACATCGACTCCAGCTGACTGGGGTCCTGCACATCAAGCTCCACAAGCCGTCCGACATGAACGTTGGCGACGCCCTCGAAGCCAAGCGCCGGAAGCGCCCGCTGCACGGCCTCGCCTTGGGGGTCGAGAATGCCTGCCTTGGGGCGGATCAGAACGCGCGCCCTCACGCTCACGCCGCCGCCGGAGGGCCGGCGCTGTCCACCCTGGCGCCGGTGCGCTCTAGCCACGCCTGGAACGGCTCGCCCACGATCAGCTCGTAGGCTTCGACGTAGCGAGCGCGTGTGCCTGCGACGACATCGTCGGGAATAGCGGGCGCGGGCGGCTTCTTGTCCCAGCCGCTACCCGCGGCCCAATCGCGCACGTATTGCTTGTCGAAGCTGGGCTGGCCTTTGCCCACCTCGTAGCCTGCGACGGGCCAGTAGCGCGAGGAGTCGGGCGTGAGCACCTCGTCACCCACTACCAGCTCACCGTCCTCGTCAAGGCCCAGCTCGAACTTGGTGTCGGCCAAGATCACGCCACGCTCGCGCGCGTGTGCGGCAGCGTAGGAGTAGAGATCGATCGAAATGTCCCTGACTCGTTCCATCAAGGTTCTATCGCCGACAAGCTCGGCGGCACGCTCAAAATCTATCGCCTCGTCGTGGCCGACCTCGGCCTTGGTGGACGGCGTGAAGATCGGCTCCGGCAGCCGCTCTGACTCGCGCAGACCCGCGGGCAATTCGATCCCGGACACCTTTCCAGTCGCCTGATAATCCTTCCAGCCTGAGCCGGTGATGTAGCCGCGCACGACGCACTCGACGGGCAACATCTTCAACTTACGCACGACCAGGGCCCTACCGAGTGCCTCGGCCGGGACTCCCTCAGTGGCCGAGATCATGTGGTTGGCGACGATCCCCTTCGTCTGCTCGAACCAGAACGCCGACAGGCCGGTCAGAACCTTGCCCTTGTCCGGGATCGGCGTTGGATGGACAGCATCGTAGGTGGAGATCCGATCGCTGGCCACCATCAAAAGACGGTCGCTCAAGTCATACAGCTCGCGTACCTTGCCGCTTGCAAGGAGGGGCAGATCGGCGAGGGCGGCAGTCACTTTTGGCGATGCTACCAATCAGGGCGGCACGTCAGCCGGAGTTGGCGTCCTGTCAGGCGATCTCGTCGAGACGGGCGACAATCTCGTGTGCATAGCGCGTGAAATGCGAGTAGTCGAAGATCGCGTCCAAGTCGAGCGTGGCGGCACGATCGTCGGCCGCAAGCAGGTCGCGCAGCGGGACACCTTCGTCCCAAGCCCTTTGGGCCAGCTCCTGGGCGATGCGGTAAGCCTCATCGCGCACCATAGGCGCGCGATGCCGCTCGGAGTCGCCTTCGATCAACGCGAGCAGCACTCTTTGCGAGAACAGCGCGCCACAAGTCATCTCCAAGTTGGCGCGCATCCGAGGTTCATCCACCACCAGTCCTTGCACCAGCTTGGTGGCGCTGCGCTGCATATGGTCGATCAGGATCGTCGAGTCGGGCAGGATCACGCGCTCGACCGAGGAGTGAGAGATGTCGCGCTCGTGCCACAGTGCCACGTTCTCCACGGCCGCTTGGGCGTTGCCGCGCAACACTCGAGCCAGCCCGGTGAGCTGCTCGCTCTTGATCGGGTTGCGCTTGTGGGGCATCGCCGAGCTGCCCTTCTGACCCACCTTGAAAGGCTCTTGGGCCTCGCGCACCTCGGTGCGCTGCAAGTGCCTGATCTCAGTCGCCAAGCGCTCTATTCCGGCGCCCGCGAGCGCGATCGCCTGCAACAGCTGGGCGTGCCGGTCGCGCGCCACGACCTGCGTGGAGACATCCTCGCGGGCGAGACCAAGCCGGTCGAGCACGCGTCGCTCGAATTCGGGGCTGGTCGCGGCATATGTGCCAACAGCTCCGGAGATCGCGCCGACCGCCACCTGTTCGAAGGCCTCTTGCAAGCGCAGGGCGTTGCGATGAGCCTCGAAAGCAAAGCCCGCGAGCTTCACGCCGAAGGTCGTCGGCTCGGCGTGCACCCCGTGCGTTCGTCCCACACAAAGCGTGTCGACATGCTCACGCGCCCTGTTGGTCAAAGCCTGCACGAGCGCTTGGGCGCCCGGCACGATCACCTCGCCGGCGGCCTTCAATTGCAAGGCGAGTGCTGTGTCGAGCACGTCTGAGGATGTCAACCCGAAGTGGATCCAACGCCCGGCTTCGCCGGCGCTTGCCGAGAGCACGTCGACGAAGGCAGCCACGTCGTGGTCGGTCGTGCGCTCGCGCTCGTCGACCTCCTCGACGGTGAAAGTGGCGGCTCGAATCGCGTCCAAGTCGGCGGCGCTGGGCCCCTCCTGCTCGCCGGCGGACCCTGGCCGGTCTTGGCGGGCACCGGCGCGGCCGAGCAGCTCGGGCAGCTCCTCGCATGCGGCGACCTCGACGCGGCGCCACGTCTCCATGCGTGCCTCGTCAGTCCATAGGGCGCCCAGCTCGGGAGGCGTGTAGCGGGGGATCACCCTTTGATTATCCCTGCCGCCCTCCAATCATGTACAAACGGGTTGAGCGCACGCGCGCGAAACCGACCCTGCGAACGGACGGAGGAGCCATGCCCACCTACATCATGCTCTCGACCCTCACACCAGAGGGCGTGCAGACCGTCAAGAACAATCCGGAGCGCATCCGCGAGGTCAACAAGGAGGTCGAGCAGCTCGGAGCGACCGTCAAGGCCCAGTGGGCCACCTTGGGCGCTGTGGACTTCATCTCGGTCGTGGAGGCTCCCGACGAGAAGACAATGGCGCGCGTGTCGTTGGAGCTGGGCTCTCGCGGGACCGGCCGTTATGAGACCTTGGCAGCGATCGGCGTGGACGAGTTCATAGCTTCGCTGTGAGTCACGCGATTCACAGGAGCCACGTGAAGAAGTGATAGACCCGCGATGAAGGTGCTCGTTGTAGGAGCCGGGGGCAGAGAGCACGCGCTCGTGCGTGCTCTGGCGCGCTCACCCCAAGAGCCGGAATTGCTGTGCGCACCTGGCAATGCCGGGATCGCGCAGGACGCCCGAGTGCTGGACATCGCGGTGGATGACATCGACGGACTCGTGGAGGCCGTGGAGCGCGAGCAAGTCGACCTGACGGTGGTGGGGCCGGAGGCGCCGTTGGTTGCCGGACTCGTCGATGAGCTTGCCAAGCGCGGTCATCTGGCCTTCGGTCCGAGCGCGGCGGCATCGGAGCTCGAGGGCTCGAAGGCGTTCGCGAAGCAGGCCATGGAACAGGCCGGCGTCCCGACCGCCGCCTGGCGACGGGTTGCCTCGTTGGAGGAGGGGATCGAGGCAGTCGGCGAGTTGGCAAGTCCAGGGGTGGTCGTCAAGGCGGATGGACTCGCCGCCGGCAAGGGCGTGACGGTCGCCGAGAATGCCGAGCAGGCACACACTGCCCTGCGGGAGATCTTCATCGAGAAGCGCTTCGGGGGGCGATCCCCAAGCGCCTCCGCGGACCGGCCGGGGAGCGCAACCGACTCAGGCACCGCGGAACCGAGCGCCGGACTGAGCATTGGACTGAGCACTGAGCCGAGCGCGGTCGTCGAGGAGTTCCTGCTCGGCGAGGAGCTGTCCCTGCTTGCGTTGTGCGACGGAGTGCGAGCGGTGCCGATGGCGCCGGCACGCGACTTCAAGCGGATCTTCGACGGGGATCGGGGTCCGAACACGGGTGGAATGGGCTCCTATTCCGCCGGTCGCCGGATTCGATGCGGCCTCGGTGCGCGAGCTGGCGGGCATTGTGCACCAACCCGTCGTCGATCTCATGCGCGAGCGCGGCACGCCCTTTCACGGCGTGCTTTACGCGGGGCTGATGCTCACCGCCGACGGGCCGAAGGTGCTCGAGTTCAATGTGCGCTTCGGCGACCCCGAGACACAGGCAGTGCTTCCCAGGCTGCGCTCGGATTTGCTGGAGCTGCTGCTCGCCTCCTCCAGGCCGGAGGGCCTGGAGGGCGCCGAACTGGTTTGGGCCGAGGACTGGGCGGTGACGCTCGTTTTGGCCTCAGCGGGCTACCCCGCTTCTTCTTCCAACGGAGATGAGATCCAAGGCTTGGACGAAGTGCCAGTCGGGATCGAGGTGACCCACGCGGGCACCCGCCGCATACTCCCCGAGCTCGCGTCCGGCAGCAGTGGCACCGCCAAGGCGGGACACGGCCAGAAATCCGTTGGCGAGAAGATTGTCACCGCCGGCGGTCGCGTCATAGGTATCACGGCGCTGGGACCGAGCGCGGAGTCAGCCCGGGCCGGCGCGTATGCTGCCGCACAGAAGATCTCCTTCGAGGGGATGCAACTGCGGCGCGATATCGCCGCGAACGCCGAACCCCAGACCACGAACGTGCAATGACTGACGCCCCCACCCCGATAAGAGCCGACCTCGCCGAAGCCGAGGTCCAAGCCCAGCTGGAGGAGTTTGACGTGGACGGACCTCTGGTCGGCATCGTGATGGGCTCTGAAAGCGACATGGAGGCGATGGAGAAGGCCGCCAAGGAGCTACGTACGCGCAACATTCCACATGAGATGAAGGTCATGTCCGCCCACCGCGAACCCGACACCGTCGCCGAGTACGCCAAGAGCGCCAAGTCCCGTGGCCTGCGGGTAGTTATCGCCGGCGCCGGCATCTCCGCGGCACTTCCAGGCGCCGTCGCCGCCCACACAGACCTGCCCGTGATCGGCGTGCCCCTCTCAGGCCGCTTGACGGCCGCGGGCGGCCTCGACGCGATCCTCTCGATCGTGCAGATGCCGCCGGGCGTGCCGGTGGCATGCGTTGGCTTGGATAACGCACGCAACGCCGCGGTCCTGGCGGCTCAGATCATCGCGGCTTAGGACCAATCCCTCCAGGCTCAAGCGCCTATTGGGATAGGTCCTCGGTATGCCTCTCGACCAACTACTGAGCTAAGCGCTCAGCTGCACCGTCTTTTCGATCTGCTTACCGCCGACCACAGAGATGACGAGCTTCGCCGACAGACGACGACGGTGAACCAAGCGCTTCTTGCCTACAGAAGTCAGGCGCAAGGTGACCTTGCCGGTCTTGCCGGCCGCCAGCGAATAAGACCCCTTCGCGAGCACGACACTCACCTTCTTGGCTTTCCCGCCTTTGCGCTGTTTGACGATGCTCCGTTCGATCACCTCGGCCGAACCGACGCAGGACGCGTTTGCACAGGCAATGCTCGCCTTAGTCGCGTTTTTGGCCACCTTCAGCTTCCTCGTGGCCGTTGTGACCACAGGGACGACGACCGTGATCGCGCTGCTCCTGGCACTCGTGCGACCGGCGACGTTGGTAGCCGTGACTTCGCACACCAGCGAATGTCCCAGATCGCTCGCCAGCACTGTGTATACGGGCGAGGTGGCCCCGGCGATCGGCGCTCCGTCGCGCAGCCACTGGTATGAGAACACGCTCGTCAGAGGCCATCCGACCGACAACGTCAGTTCGGGTTCACCCGTCCACGATCCGCTCGAGCATGAGAGTCTGGCTGCCGGGCCTCGGCGTACCGGATACAGCCGGCGCGGCAGTGTTGAACGGCGCCGCGGGCACCATGGCGGCATTGACCGCCGATGTAAGCGACCCCACCGTCACGCCAACCGGATTGGCGGTCACTTCCGAAGGTTGATCGTTGAAGAACTGGGTGATGTACCTGGGCGGACAGCGCGGCGTGTGTTCGCACGCCTTGCGTTCGTCTTTAGAAAATTCCCAGAAGAATTGGACCTTGTAGCTGCCGCTCGGCAAGCCGGTAATCGTCTATTCGCCATTGGAGGCAGTCGATGCGAACCCGAAACCAAATTCGCCGCTCGCGTAGACAGCGATTTTGCCCAGTCCGGCGTGGGTATATGCATCGGTCACCGTGCCAGTTATCTTGCCGGTCGCGATAAGAGCCGCATTGATCGAAAAGGTCGTTTTTCCGGCGGCAACCAGAACCGGATTGGCACTGGCAGACGAATTCTGCCCATTGTAAAACTGGGTTATGTATTCGTTTCCGCTAGGGAGGAAAGCAACCTCATATTCGCCCGGTGGTAGATCTTCAACCACATATTCCCCGTTTGCATCAGTGAACCCAGCATTGACTACAAAGCCGCGACTAACACTAGCCGCCTGGACATCAACCCCTTCCAGCGGCGTATAGGCGCTGTTCGTCACTCTTCCGCCTAGAGCCTTATCCCCCGATACTCCTCGTAGTGATTTGCGGCGCATCGTATCCAGGTGTATACGTCCCTGTCAACCGAAATCCCACTCAATAGGACCCTGTCGATGGCTGGCTTTTTGATCGGGGCCACCCGGTCAAGGCACAGCAGACACCGGCTTCGGTACACCCTCCAGCACAACCTGCCCGTTCTCGGCATCGGCAAGCACCGTCTCGCCCGCATAGAAGGTGCCTTCCAGCAATGCCAGCGCCAGCTTGTCGATCAGACTGCTTCTGGATCACCCGACGCAAAGGCCGCGCCCCATAAGTCGGGTCATAGCCCATATTCCCTAGCAGCTCACGAGCGGCCGGCGTGATCTCTAGCTGCACCCCTCGCTCGCTTACGCGCTCGATCACATTCTGCAGTTGCAGGTCCACAATCTCGGATATCTGCTCGCGCGACAGGGCATTAAAGCGAACGATGTCATCGAGCCGATTGATGAACTCGGGCTTGAAGTAATTGGTCAACTCAGCACGCATACCGTCGCCGGCTGCGGAGATCGGAATATTAGAGGTCATAATCAGAACAGCGTTCTTGAAGTCCACTGTGCGCCCTTGCCCATCGGTAAGACGACCGTCGTCCATGACCTGCAGCAAGGTGTTAAACACGTCAGGGTGAGCCTTCTCGATCTCGTCCAAGAGAACTACCGAGTAGGGACGGCGTCGCACCGCCTCGGTGAGCTGTCCACCCTCTTCGTAGCCCACATAACCAGGAGGCGCACCAACGAGACGGGACACCGAGTGCTTCTCCATGTACTCGCTCATGTCGATCCTCACCATCGCGTCCTGCGAGTCGAACATGAACTCGGCCAAGGCCCGCGCCAACTCCGTCTTTCCCACGCCGGTGGGACCCAGGAACAGGAAGGTGCCGATCGGCCTGTTGGGGTCCTGCAGCCCCGCGCGCGACCGCCGAAGGGCAGTCGCCACCGCCTCGACGGCCTCGTCCTGGCCGACGACGCGTTCGTGTAGGCGCTCCTCCATGTGGATCAGCTTCTCGACTTCGCCCTCCATCAGGCGCGAGACAGGGATGCCGGTCCAGCGCGCGACCACCTCGGCCACGTCCTCGGCATCAACCTCCTCCTTGAGAAAGATTGGTCCGCCCGAGCCTTCTATCCCACCCGGACCGGCTGTAGCTCCGTCGGCCTCGTCTCCACCGTCACCCCGCTCACGCTCGCGCTCGGCGGCTTCGTGTTGGGCAAGTTGCTTCTCCAGCTCGGGAATCTCGCCATAGCGCAGCTCGGCTGCACGCTGCAAGTTGGCTTCGCGCTCGGCGCGCTCGGCCTCAACGCGGGCCTGCTCCAAGCGTTCCTTCAGCTCGGAGATACCTTGGATCGCGTCCTTCTCCTTTTGCCATTGCGCCCTCATCGTCTCTGAGCGCGCCTTCAACTCGGCCAGCTCAGCCTCGAGCGCGGCGCGGCGCTCCTTGGAAGCATCGTCCTTCTCCTTGCGCAACGAGGTCAACTCGATCTCCAGCTGCATCACTCGCCGGTCGACCTCGTCAATCTCGGTGGGCACCGAGTCGATCTCGATACGGATCTTCGAGGCGGCCTCGTCGATCAGGTCGATCGCCTTGTCGGGCAGGAAGCGATCGGCGATATAGCGGTGGGAAAGCGTGGCGGCGGCGATCAGGGCGTTGTCCTGGATGCGCACGCCGTGGTGTGTCTCATAGCGCTCCTTCAAGCCCCTCAAGATCGCGATCGTGTCCTGCACGCTGGGCTCGCCCACCATCACCGGCTGGAAGCGTCGCTCCAAGGCCGCGTCCTTCTCGATGTGCTTTCGGTACTCGTCCAATGTGGTCGCGCCCACGCAGCGCAGCTCGCCACGCGCGAGCATCGGCTTGAGCAGGTTGGCGGCGTCCACGGCGCCTTGCGCGGCGCCGGCTCCCACGATCGTGTGGAGCTCGTCTAGAAACAAGATCACGGCGCCCTGGGCCTCGGAGACTTCCTTGAGCACTCCCTTTAGGCGCTCCTCGAACTCGCCGCGATAAACCGCGCCCGCGATCAGGGCACCCATGTCGAGCGCGACCACGCGGCGCTCGCGCAACGACTCGGGCACGTCACCAGACACGATCCGCTGGGCCAAGCCCTCGACGATCGCCGTCTTACCGACGCCGGGCTCACCGATCAAGACCGGGTTGTTCTTGGTCCTGCGCGAAAGCACTTGGATTACGCGGCGGATCTCCTCGTCGCGGCCGATCACCGGGTCGAGCTTGCCCTGCTCGGCGAGCTCGGTAAGGTCCTTGCCGAAGCGCTCCAGCGGCTTCTGCTCATCCTCGGGCGGTTGGACGGGTGGTTGCGTGCTCATGAAGCCTGAGACCTGCGAACGAGTTGTGTGCCGACGGCGCGATAGGGAACGAGCTCGGCACGGAAGGAGCGACGCACCTGCTCCAGCTCCTCGGCCAGTTCCACCTGGGCGTGCAATGCCTTCACTTCGAGCTCTTCGATACGGGCGTGCATGTCCTGCACCTCGGACTCCAAGTCCAGCACTCGTTGCACACCGGCCAGGTTGAGTCCCAACTCGACTGTCATCTCGTGAATGCGACGCAGCTTCTCGACATCCTCTTGGGAGTACAGCCGTGTCCCCTTGGGGGAGCGCTTGGGTTCCACCAAGCCGCGCGACTCGTACATGCGCAGCGTCTGCGGATGCATCTTGGCCAGCTCGGCCGCGACCGAGATCATGAATACGCCACGATCGGTTTCGACCTCGATCCGCGTGACGCGCCTGCCTGCGCGGTTCTGCTCGGTCATGAGGACGCCTCCGGGACGCTCATGAGGACACCTCCGAGAACAACTTCGCGCGCGGGTTGCCGTTCATCGTCTTCGACAACTCGTCCACCGCGGCCCGCTGCTCGTCGGTGAGTTGATCGGGAACGTCAATCGTGAAGCGATAGTGGATGTCGCCGCGGCTCTTGCCGCCGAGCTTCGGCGGGCCCTCGCCTCGCAGGCGCTGCAACGAGCCATCTCGCGTTCCCGGCTTCACCCGCAAAGTCTTCGTCCCATCCAGTGTGGGCACCGGCACCTCGGCGCCAAGCAGAACCTCGGGAACGGTCAGTGGGACCTCGACTTCCAGATTGTCGCCCTTGCGTTTGAACACCGGTGAAGGATCGACATAGGTGATCACATAAAGATCGCCCTCTGGTCCGCCTCGAGCCCCAGCCTCCCCCTTACCAGGCACCCTGATGCGCGAGCCCTCCTTGACCCCGGCTGGGATGTTGACGCGAAATTTCTTGACGCTGCGCACTGCGCCCGAGCCGCTGCAGGTGGGACAGGGGTCCTCGATTACGGTGCCGCTGCCGCCGCAGCGAGAGCAGGGTTGGGTGATGGAGAACATGCCCTGCCCCTCGCTCTCGATCCCGCGCCCTTCGCAGCGAGGGCATACCTTCGGCGTGGTGCCCGGCTTGGCCCCCGTGCCGTGACAGGTCGGGCAGGCGCTGGTCGTGGGAACCGACAATGGAACCTGCGCTCCCGAGATCGACTGCTCGAAGGTGATGCGCACCTCGGTCTCCAGATCGCGTCCTCGCTGAGGGCGCGAGCGAGCACGTCGGCCACCGGCGCCCGTGGCGGCGCCTCCGCCACCTCCGCTGCCACCGAACAGGTTGGAGAGAATGTCGCCCATCGAGGAGGCATCGAAGTCGAAGTTGCCAAAACCGCCGAAGCCGGGACCTCCTGAGGCGCCGCCCGCGAACGGTCCGGTGCCGTTGTCGTACTGCTTGCGCTTCTCGGGGTCGCCGAGCACGTCGTGGGCCTGGGAGATCTCCTTGAAGCGCTCCTCGGCCTCTTTGTCGTCGGGGTTGCGGTCGGGGTGATACTTGCGCGCAAGCTTGCGATACGCCTTCTTGATGTCATCGGCGCTCGCCTTCTTGTCGACTCCAAGCGTCTTGTAGTAGTCGGGACGCGTTGCCATGTGGCCTAGACCCCTACGCGGCCACGAGCACGCGCGCCGGTCGGATGATCGTCTCGCCCATGCGATAGCCATTCTGGTAGACCTCGGCCACGGTCCCGCTGGCGGCGCCCTCGACCGACTGCTGGGCCATGGCTTCCTGCTGGTTGGGGTCAAACCGCTCTCCCAAGGGAGCGAATGCCTCAATGCCCACACGCGCAAGCGCGGCTGCGATCTCCGAGCGCACGAGCCGCACGCCGGCCAGCAACGGGTCCTCGTCCTCGGCCGCCTCAATCGCGCGATCGAGATTGTCGAGCGCGGGCAGCAGCTCCTTGGCGAGCTTGGCGACGCCTCTGTCCTGGGCCTGGGCGGCGTCGCGGGCGACGCGCTTGCGGTAGTTCTCGAAGTCGGCCTGTGTGCGCTGCGCGAGCGCGAGGTACTCGTCGCGCTGAGCGGCGGTCTTCACCAGCTCGCCAATCTCTCCCTCGATGGCCTCACCATCAAGATCCTCTACGGCTTCAGTGCCCATATCGGACTGGGCCTCGACGACCGGCGGCGAAGCCTGGGCCTCGCCGCCGTCGGATACCTCGTGCGTCTCAGGGACGCCAGTTGTGTGCGACTCGGTATCGGTCATCGAGGTCAGCTCTTGCCCTCGTCGACGACCTCCGCATCGACCACGTCCTCCTCGGCGGACGCACCGTCACCGTCGCCCCCCGTACCGGCTCCGTCGGGCGAAGCAGCGGCCGCGTCGGCCTGAGCCTTCTGATACATGGCCTCGGAGACCGCGTGGAAAGCGCTCTGCAAGGCCTCGGTGCGCGCATTGATCGCGGCCGGGTCCTCAGACTCGAGAGCCTCACGCACCTCCTTGATCGCCTCCTCGATGCGCCCCTTCGAATCGGCATCCACCTGGTCACCGAGATCGACAAGCTGGCGCTCGGCCTGGTAGGCGGCATTCTCGCCATTGTTGCGTGCCTCGGCGAGCTCCCGTGCCTTGCGGTCCTCCTCGGCGTGGGACTCGGCGTCGGTGACCATCCGCTTGATCTCGTCCTCGGACAGACCCGAGCCTGCCTTGATCTCGATCTTCTGCTCCTTCTGGGTGCCGAGATCCTTGGCGGACACGTTGAGGATGCCGTTGGCGTCGATGTCGAACGCGACTTCGATCTGGGGGATGCCGCGTGGCGCCGGCGGAATACCGGTCAGCTGGAACTTGCCAAGGGACTTGTTGTATTGGGCCATCTCGCGCTCGCCTTGCAGCACGTGGATCTCAACCGAGGGCTGATTGTCCTCGGCGGTTGAGAAGACCTCGCCCTTGCGCGTGGGGATCGTGGTGTTGCGCTCGATCAGCTTGGTCATCACGCCTCCCTTGGTCTCGATGCCGAGAGTCAGGGGGGTGACGTCGAGCAACAACACGTCCTTGACGTCGCCGGCGAGCACGCCGGCTTGGATCGCGGCTCCAACGGCGACCACCTCATCGGGGTTCACCCCGCGATGCGGGTCTTTGCCGGTCAACTCCTTGACCTTCTCCTGCACGGCGGGCATGCGTGTCATGCCACCGACGAGCACGATGTGGTCGATCTCCTTGACACCCTTGTCCTTGGCGTCGTCGATCGCCTGGCGCACGGGGGCCACCACGCGGTCGAGCAAGGCCGAGGTCAGCTCGGCGAGCTTTGCCCTGGTCAGACGCGTGTCGAGGTGCTTAGGGCCCGAGGAGTCGGCTGTAATGAACGGCAGGTTGATCTGCGTCTCCTGTGTTGTGGAGAGCTCGATCTTGGCCTTCTCGGCGGCCTCGTACAGGCGCTGCAAAGCCATCGGGTCGGCTGACAGGTCGATGCCCTGGTCGCGCTTGAAGTCGGCTACGAGCCAGTCGACGATCGCCTTGTCGAAGTTGTCTCCTCCGAGATGGTTATCACCGGCGGTGGACTTCACCTCGAACACGCCGTCGCCGATCTCAAGCACCGACACGTCGAAGGTGCCGCCGCCGAGGTCGAAGACGAGGATCGTCTGGTCGTTCTCCTTGTCGAGCCCGTACGCCAGCGATGCGGCGGTGGGCTCGTTGATGATGCGCTTGACCTCCAGGTTGGCGATCTTGCCGGCATCCTTGGTGGCTTGGCGCTGGTCGTCGTTGAAGTAAGCGGGGACGGTGATCACGGCTGAGTCGACCGTTTCGCCCAAATACGCTTCGGCGTCGGTCTTGAGCTTCTGCAGGATCATCGCGCTGATCTCCGGCGGTGAATACTGCTCTCCGGCCGCTTCCACGCGCGCGTCGCCGTTGGGGCCGGAGACGACCTTGTAGGGGACGATCGACTCCTCCTCGCGGACCTCGCCCTCCTTGCGGCCCATGAAGCGCTTGATCGAGAAGACGGTGTTTTGGGGGTTGGTGACGGCCTGGCGCTTGGCGACGGTGCCGACAAGGCGCTCGCCGGAGGCGGTGAAGGCGACTACGGAGGGGGTGGTACGGCCACCCTCGGCGTTCTCGATGACGGTGGGCTCGCCACCCTCGAGCACGGCCATGCACGAGTTCGTCGTGCCGAGGTCGATGCCTATGGTCTTGCCCATGAGCTGGTGCTCCTTCGGTTCAGTTGGATCAAATCTAAGTGGGAGCGTAGCAGATAATCTGCGGCCCAGCAACCGGCTACCTTTAGTTGTATGAAGCCCAAGCTGCGCGGGGTCTCACACCAGTACGCCTTCTTCGTTTCGCTCGTATGCGGTCTCACGCTGATCCTGGCGGCCTCCGACGGGCGAGCGCGGCTCGCGGCCAGCATCTACGCGGTCGCGGTGTCCGCCCTGTTCGGCACAAGCGCGCTCTACCACCGCATCACGTGGCGTCCAAAGGCGCGCCGCTGGATGCGACGCTTGGATCATTCGATGATTTTCGTCATGATCGCCGGGACCTATACTCCCGTCGCTCTACTTGCCCTGAAAGGACCGTTGGCAAGCACGATCCTGATCGTCTTGTGGGCGGGAGCGCTGGGGGGCGTAGTGTTCAAGCTGCTGTGGATCGACGCGCCCAAGTGGTTTTTTGCGGGGGTTTATGTCGTGCTTGGACTGGTATCAGCGGCCGTCTTTGGCCAGCTGCCCGCCACGATCGGCTGGTTTGGCGTGCTTGGTCTCGCTTTGGGTGGCTTGCTCTACGTACTCGGGGCGATCGTGTATGCAACCGGGCGCCCGAACCCGTGGCCAAAGGTGTTCGGCTACCACGAGATCTTTCATGCACTCGTAATCGTCGCGGCGGCGCTCCAATACGCGGTGATCGCTTTCGCGGTGCTGCCTCACGGTTGAGGACTCGGGCTTCTACGCGGAGGGCTCACCCCTGACCGAACATGCCCCGACTGGGACACATTCGCGCCAGAGCGCATTCGTGGCAGGCCGGGTTGCGTGCATGGCAGGTTCGCCGCCCGTGACGCAACAGATTCACATGAAACTCCAGCTCCTCGCCCGGCGGCGTGATGGCGAGCATCTGGTCGTGTAGCTCCTCGAAGGGAGCGCCGGGACGGAATATGCCCAGGCGCGTCCCCACACGCGAAACGTGCGTGTCAACGGGAACATCGGGCAGGCCGTAGGAGAACAACAGGACACAGGCCGCCGTCTTGCGGCCCACACCAGGCAGTGCGCACAGGTAGTCGCGACTCTCTACCAACGGCGCCTCACGCATCCACTCCAACGACAGGCGATCCGTGGTCCGCGATGTGGAGCCGGTCCTGGGCGCGGCGCTCCGCGCGGAGTCTGAGATCGCCGCGAGGATCGCCTGGATACGGGCCGACTTGACCTTGGAGATGCCGCCCGGTCGGATCGCCTGCTCCACCTCAGATACGGGCGCCTCGAGCACGGCCTCGTAGTCGATCGGCTCTTCCGGCTTTGCGAAACGCTCGCGCAAACGCAGAAACGCCACGTCGCGATTGCGGTCGTTAGTGCTCTGTGAAAGCACTGTCAAGATCAACTCATCTAGTGGCCGCCCATGGGGCGCCATGCGCGGGACACCATAGATCTGGCGCAGGCGGTCGCGGATACGCAGCACGCGTGCCCGAGTGGGTGACTTCCACGCGAACGCTGTCTGGAGAACGCGCGAGCGCGTCTGCTTGGACATGGATTGAGGCACTGTCTCACCGTATCCGGGCAGGCCGACGCCCGCGCGGCTATATCCTCGCGGAGTGCCAGAGATCGCCGAGCACACCGCCGAGCTCGAAGGCTTGCCCATCTTTTGGCGAAGCGCGCCGCCGAGCGGTCCAGCAACCACGCCCGCTCTTTACCTACACGGTGTCCCTACCAGCTCCGACGATTGGGTGGGGTTCCTAGAGCGCACTGGCGGACTGGCGCCTGACCTGCCCGGCTTCGGACGCTCGGGCAAGCCCGGTTATTTGAAGTACACGATCGAGGAGTACGCCGACTTCGTCGAGCGATTCCTGGACATGGTCGAAGTCGAGCGTGTGCGTATGCTCGTGCACGACTGGGGAGCGGTCGGCCTCGCCTTTGCACAAGCCCATCCCGAGCGCGTGGAGCGACTTGTCGTAACCAACGCGGTCCCGTTCCTGCCCGGCTACAAGTGGCACCGTACCGCGCGAATGTGGCGCACTCCGCTACTCGGAGAGTTGGTCATGGGCGCAACCTCACGCTGGGCGATGCGCCGCTCGACAATCGAGGCAAGCGCAACCCCGGGACCGCTCCCCATGGATTGGATCGACTCGGTGATGACCCACTTCGACCAGGGCACCCAGCGCGCGATCCTGCGCCTGTACCGCAGCTCGCCCAGCGAGACGCTGGCCAAGGCCGGCGAGCATCTCTCAAGGCTGGAGATGCGATCGCTTGTGTTCTGGGGGATGCAGGATCCCTACATCTCGGAGCGTTTCGCCCACGAGTACGCACGAGCACTACCCAACAGCGAGCTGGTGGAGCTGGACGGCGCCGGCCACTGGTGGTGGTTGGACCGTCCGGAGGCGATCGAGCGCGTGACGACGTTCCTCGTCTCCACCTGAGCGGGGACAGGCCTGTGGCCTCAGAAGCGGAGCGCGCACGACCGGCCGAAAGCGCCAACGAGGCCCCCCGACCCACCGACGACACCTGCTGGGCCAAGAAAAGCACCAGCCGCAAGCAGCTTTGGCGAGAATCGCTCGAACGGCCGTGGGCGATCGCCGTCGCTGTGGCTTTCCCACTTGCCGTCGCCTACCTGATCGTGGCGCCCCCCGCCGGCGACCTGGCCGCCGCGACGTATCGCAGCGACCTGTTCTCGCGCGTGGGCTTCACCACATGGGACACCGGCTGGTACGCCGCCCACGGCCACTGGCTGCCGGCTTACTCACTGCTCTCGCCCGCCCTTGGGGCGCTGCTGGGCGTGCGCTTACTGCTTGCCCTCTCGGCCCTCGCCGCCTCGATCCTGTTCGCCCTGATCGCCGAGCGTGTGTTCGACATCGCTGCCGCGCGCATAGCCGCCGCCTGGTTCGCACTCGGCGTGTGCGTGAGTCTTCTGTCTGGCCGCGTGCCCTACGACCTTGGCTTCGCGATCGGCCTCGGGGCGGTATTGGCCTCGATCAACGGACGCTGGGCCTGGGCCTTCGCCTTGGCCGTGCTGACAAGCGCGGCCAGCCCCGTCGCGGGGGCATTCCTGGCGCTCGCGGCAATGGCAGGAGGGTTGGGGGTTGTGTTGTCCAAAAAGGGGTGCCCTGCGCGCGCGCGCAGCCTGGTAACGAGAACTAGTTCTTTTAAAAAGACCGCGCGCGCGCGCAGGGCACCCCTCAGCGCAAACAACAACACCCGCGCCTCCACCTTGCGCTGCTTCGCTCTCGCCGCGGCCGCCATCGTCCCGATCCTCGTCCTCAGCCTCGCTTATCCCGACGGCGGCTACGAGCCGTTTGCCGCCTCTGCCTTCTGGCCGGCACTCGGCGGGATCGTCCTGATCGCCCTGCTGCTGCCCCAGGGCCCGCTCACAGCGACGGGTCGCCTAGTCGTACAGGTCGGCGCCGCCCTATATGCGCTCGCCTTGATCGCCGCCTACGCGATCCACACGCCGATGGGCGGCAACGCGGCACGCCTCGGACCGCTCCTCGCCGGACCACTCCTCGCCGGCGTCCTGTGGGAGAAGCGCCGTGCCACCTTGCTCGTCCTGACCCCGCTGCTGCTCTACTGGCAGCTGTCCACCCCGATCCGCGACTACACCTCGATCTCGGGCGACCCGTCGGTCAAAGCCTCCTACTACGCACCCGTCCTGGCCCAGCTGCGCCAATTGGCCCGCAATAGGCCCACCATCGTCGAGGTCCCGCTCACGAAAGCCCACTGGGAGGCCGCCTACCTGGCTGGCCACGACGGCATCGAGCTGGCAAGGGGCTGGGAGCGCCAGCTCGACACACGCTACGCGGCGATCTTCTACCGACCGACCCTTGGGCCGGCGGCATACCGGTCGTGGCTTGTCGATAACAAGGTCCAATACGTGGCTTTGCCCGATGCGCCACTAGACAAAGCCGGTGCTCTGGAGGGAGCTTTGATCGCTCGCAGGTTGCCCTATTTGCGAGAGCTGTGGCACTCCAAGCAATGGCGCGTCTACCGAGTCATGGGCTAGGATTCCGGGATGGTCGCCCGGCTCAGGACCCTGCAGGCGCGCGTGTTGCCGCGGGGATGGCTAGACCTGTTGCGCCAGGTCGTCCTGGTCGGCCTGGCCTACGGCGCCTACAGCCTCGTGAGGGGGCTCGTCCACAGCGATACGACCGCAGCCTTCCGCCACGCCCTGGACCTGATCCAGGTGGAGCGCAGCCTGCACGTGTTCGTCGAGCCGAGCGTCCAAGCGTGGGCGTCGAGTAGCCATCTCCTGATGGACTTCTCCAGCTGGCTGTATGTCAACGCCCAGACTTCGATCACCCTGGCCGCGTTGATCTACCTGTATGTGCGCCACAACGGCTCGTTCTACTTCGTGCGCAACATGTTCGCGATCGCCATGCTGATCGCCCTAATCGGATATGCCGTGTTCCCGACAGCTCCCCCGCGCTTTTTGCCCGAGTGGGGCTTCATCGACTCCGTCTCCGATCTAACCGGCGTCCACGTCTCGCACGCGTCAGCTTCGATGAACGCGCTGTTCAACCCCTACGCGGCGGTGCCTTCGATGCACGTAGCGTTCGCTCTGATGATCGGCTGGCCGTTGGCCTCCCTCTCTCGCACGCGCATTGCGAGCGTCTTGTGGCGGCTGTATCCGCTCCTGATCGCCTTCGTGATCGTGGCCACGGCCAACCACTTCATCCTCGACGCCGTCCTCGGGGCGCTCACCGCCGGCGCATCGGCTTTGGGCGCACGTAGGCTGGGGCAGTTGCGGCCCGCCGCGTGGCGTTTCGGGACGGCGCCGGCTTGAGGCCGATAGGGTTCCAAGCGCCCCAGGCGAGCTTCCCGCTTCGTCCGTCCCGGCCCGCGGCGAGTCCAAGCGCCAGGGTTTGCTGAGCACACTCGATGGCCCCTTCCCCTCCTTCGCATAGACAGTCGACCGCTCGTGCTCGCAAGGGCGCAAGGGGTCGCGCGGGAGGTCCGGCACGACGCGGCGGGCGCACCAGCGGACGAGTGTCGCTGACCGGCGCCCAGCGCCGGGAGATGGTGCGCAACCGCTTGATCGAGTCACGCCTGACACCCAACGCGATCTCGATGACCGGGCTGGCCTTGAACGTGGTCGCAGCGGTGCTCGTGTGGGAACGCTTCTATTTCCTGGGCGGCATCGCGTTCATCGTCGGCTCGGTCATGGACACGCTCGACGGGCGCTACTCGCGCATGTCCGGCAAGGGCACGCCGTTCGGCGCTTTCTTGGACTCCACGCTAGACCGCATCGAGGAGGGCATCGTCCTGACCGCGGTCGCGGCCGACTTCGCGCGCGAAGGACGCTCGGGCGCCGCGGCCGCCGTGGTCGTCGCGGTCCTGGCCTCCTTGATGGTGTCCTACACACGTGCCCGCGCCGAGGCTCTCGGCGTGGAATGCAAGGTCGGCATCGCCACTCGTCCCGTCAGGGTCGTGATCCTGGCGATCGGCCTGATCTTCGCCAAGGGCGCCTCGCTCGGCGACTTCAGCCTGTTGGCACCCGCCGTCTACGTTCTGGCAGCGCTCAGCGTGGTCACCGTCGCCCAGCGCATCTGGCACGTGAAGGCCGCGCTTAGTTGATGCTTGGCTGATGTCACCTAACCCGAGAGTCGGGGTAATCTCCCCCGACCTCCACAAAGGACAGACCACCAGATGAGCATTCAACAGAGCAACGGCGCCGCCTCCAGCAACGGCAAGGCGCGCTACCAGCAGGACAAGGTCCGCGTCGCGATCATCGGCGTCGGCAACTGCGCCTCGGCGTTCGTGCAGGGCATTCAGTACTACAAAGACGCCGACCCGAACGAGCTCGTGCCCGGCCTGATGCACGTGGACCTCGGCGGCTATCACGTGCGCGACATCGAGTTCACCGCCGCCTTCGACATCGATGCCACCAAGGTCGGCAAGGACTTGGGGCAAGCGATCTGGGCAGGCCAGAACAACACGATGAAGTTCGCCAAGGTGCCAAAGAAGCTGGACGTGCCTGTATATCGCGGCATGACCCACGACGGCCTCGGCAAGTACCTCAAGCAGAAGATCAAAAAGGCTCCCGGCGAGACCGCCGACATCGTGAAGATCCTCAAGGAGACCCACACCGATGTGGTCGTCTCCTATCTGCCGGTCGGTTCCGAGGACGCCACCAAGTGGTACGTCGAGCAGATCCTCGAGGCGGGCTGCGGCTTTGTCAACTGCATCCCCGTGTTCATCGCACGCGAGGACTATTGGAACAAGCGCTTTGTCAAGGCCAAACTGCCGATCGTGGGCGACGACATCAAGTCGCAGGTGGGCGCCACAATCGTGCACCGGACGCTCGCGCGCCTGTTCGCCGATAGGGGCGTGAAGATGCTGAGGACCTCCCAGCTCAACGTGGGCGGCAACATGGATTTCTACAACATGCTCGAGCGCGAGCGTCTGGAGTCCAAGAAGATCTCCAAGACCAACGCGGTCACCTCGATCATGGACGAGAAGCTACCCGCCGACGACGTGTACATCGGCCCGAGCGACTATGTGCCGTGGCTGACCGACCGCAAGTGGGCCCACATCAGGGTCGAGGGTCAAGCCTTCGGCGACGTGCCCCTGAACGTGGAGATGAAGCTCGAGGTGTGGGACTCACCCAACTCGGCCGGCATCGTGATCGACGCGGTCAGGTGCTGCAAGCTGGCGCTCAACAGCGGTGTAGGCGGCCAGCTCGACGGGCCTTCCTCCTACCTGATGAAGTCGCCCCACAACCAGCGTCCGGACAACCTGGCGCGTGAGGAGACCGAGAAGTTCATCGCTAAGTATTCTCGCGGCGCGAGCGCCAAGCCGAAGGGGCGCACCGCGGCCCCCAAGTCCGGCTCACGGCGCAAGGTCGCCGCCAAGTCCTAACAGCCGACATCGCCCCGTCCCCGGCCAGGGGACGGGCGTGGAAGGCCTGTGAGCTGCCGAGCACGCCCGTCACATTCGGGAAGGGCGTGGAAGGCCAGTGGACCCAACGACCTTGCCCGTCACAACCGTGGACGGGCGTAGAAGGTCAGTGAGGCGAGCATAATGGGAGTGTGAGCGCCCCACCCACCAGTGCCTCAGAGGGTACGTTCTCGATAGCGCATGTCTCCCCCTATCCGTGGGAGGCCCAAGAGAACGATGTCAACGCCCACATCGTGCGCTTGGCGGGAGAGCTATCCAAGCGCGGCCACAACGTCTTGATACTGGCGCCTTCGCGCTCGCCCGAGCGCGTGCGCGAGTCGCGCCGCGAACTGCGCGCGGCCAAGTCAAAGCCGGAGAGTCTGCTGGAGAGCCACCAACAAAGGCGAGCCGCGCGTGTTGGCCGTCGGCGAGGTGTTGGACGTGCCCAGCTCTTCGGGGCGCCGTCCGCGCGCACTACCGGTCGACGTGGCGCGCACCTTGGAGGATCTCTTGGGCAAAACGCCGCTGGACTTCGTACACGTGCACGAGCCATTTCCCCCGAGCGCCTCGAGCACTGCCCTGCGCTACTCGCGCGCGCTCAATGTGGGCTCCTTCCATGCCCCCACCGAGCGCCTGCTCTCCACATCCTTGGCACGCCGCTTCGTGGAGAGCTTCTTCGGGCGCCTGGACGCCCGCATCGCGAGCCTGCCTGAGACCGCTGAGTTGATGGGGAGCCACTTCCCCGGCGAGTACCGGCTGCTGGCGAACGACGCGATAGACACGACCGACGATATCGAGGCGATCTACCGTGAGCTGGCCGCCCGGCGCCACGACCCCAACGGCGATCCAACGCTGCGCAAGCGCCTGGCGCGGCGACCCTTGATCGACGTGGACCTGCACATGCACACCGACCATTCCGGCGACTGCGAAACGCCGGTCGAGGTGCTCTTGGCTACCGCCGAAGAAGTCGGCCTGGGAGCGATCGCGGTGACCGACCACAACGAGATCTCCGGCGCTTTAGAGGCGCGCGAGAAGGCCAATAAATCCAGTGCCCGGGGCGGGCGGGACCGAATCAAGGTGATCGTCGGCGAGGAGGTCAAGACCGCCGAGCAGGGCGAGGTGATCGGCCTGTTCATCGAGGAGAAGATCCCACGCGGCCTGACCATGGCCGAGACCGTGGCCGAGATCAAGCGCCAAGGTGGCTTGGTATACGTGCCGCATCCCTTCGACCGGATGCACGCTGTACCCGACTACGAGCACCTGCCCGAGATCCTCGACGACATTGACGCGATCGAGGTGTTCAATCCGCGCGTTGCCATCGGAGCGTTCAACGAGGAGGCTGTCCGCTTCGCCGCCAAGTACCGGATCGTGGCCGGCGCCGGCTCAGACTCTCACGTCGCCCAAGGTCTCGGCTCGGTCAGGATCAGGATGCGCGATTTCGACGGACCCCAGGAGTTCCTGCAGTCGCTCAGAGACGCCGAGATCACGACCAAGCCATCAAGTCTCATATACGTGCAGGCCTTGAAGTTCCTGCAGACCAAGGCGACCCCCGCCGCCGCCCGCAAGGCTTCGCGCGAGCGCCGCGTACGCCGAGCCACACGCGGCGCCGGAGGTGGAGTATGAGGTTGTCGCGTGCATGGCTGAGAACAGCGCCGGAGGAGGAGCGCATGAGCCATCTCCCGCATGGCGGAGGACGGCGCCCGAACGACCGTCGAGGGCAATCAGAGAAGGACATAGGCCTTCGGCGGCGGCGCAAGTAGAGATGCACGCGCAAGGACAACCGGAGACGCCGTCAAATTCCTCCGCGTCCATGCCCGCTACAGATGACGAGATCCGCGAGAAGTACCTAGAGCGGGCAATCAGAGAGCTGAACACGCTCACACGCGAACTGCAGAGCTGCCCGCACTGCCCGCGCGGCCAGCTGATGCCGGTGCTCGGCTCGGGGCACCCCCAGGCCGACATCATGCTGCTCAAGCACGCGCCCCTGCCGTCCGAGGTGGAGGAGGGCGTCGCCTTCTACGGCCGCGCCGGCGGCGCCTTGATGAAGTCCTTCAAGCGCCTCTCGATCGATCCCCTGACCGTGTACGGGACCTTGTGTGTGAAGTGTCCGCTTGCCGACGCATCCATGGCCGACCCGGCCTGCATGGCCAGAGTGGTCGAGGAGATCGCGATCGTTCAGCCACGAATCGTGGTCGTCATGGGGCCCGAGGCGCTTACTGCGCTGAACGATCTCGACATTCCGCTCGCCAAACCTTTGCAACCGCACTTGGGAGAGATCCAGCAACTGACGCCGATGATCGACGCCCTGTACGTCCCGAGCATCGACGAATCCCTGGACGAGCAGGACGCCAAGCGGGAATTCTGGGCGGCCTTCAGAGCACTGGGCGACTGGTACTCGGCACAGCCACCGTACTGACGGAGGTTTTCGGAGCGCGAAGTCTTCGTGGCTCGGAAGACCGGAGGGCCGACTCGTCAGAGTGTGAGCACGATCTTTCCGCACTTGCCGCCTGCGGCGAAACGATCGTAAGCGGCGGCGGCATCATCCAGCGCGAAGGTCTCGGCTACAGGGACCCTCAGCTCGCCGGCCTCGAACAGCGGCAGCACCTCGCGCTCCAGAAGACGCGCCGCTAGCGCCTTCTCCTCCAATGGACGCGCGCGTAGCGTGGAGCCGTGAATGCGGGCGCGCTTGCCCATCAGAGCAAGCAGGTTCAACTCGGCCTTGGCGCCCGCAGAAACGCCGATCACACAGATACGCCCGCCGACGTCGAGCGCCTGCAGGTCGTCGGCCAGGTTTGGGGCTCCCACCAGCTCGAGGATCACATCGAACGGCCCGTGCTCGACGAAGTCTTGAGGTGCGATGACCTTCGCGCCAAGCGCAGCGACCTCCACTCGCGACTCCTCGCGACGCACTGTCGCAACGACGCGTGCACCAACCGCCCTGGCGAGCTGAATCGCCGCAGTGCCGACTCCACCAGCCCCGCCGTGCACGAGCAGTCGCTCGCCGCTGCGCAACTCGCCTTGCGTGAACACCGCGTCGTGGGCTGTTGTGAACACCTCCGGCAAGCCCCCTGCTTCGGGCCAGCCGAGTGCCGCCGGAACCGGCATCAGCTGGCGCTCGTGCACAACCGCAAACTCGGCCTGTGCGCCACCGCCAACGATCGCCATGACGCGATCGCCGACCGCGAAGCGCGCCGCACCGGCGCCGAGCGCCTGCACCTCGCCTGCCAACTCCATCCCCGGGATGTCCTGGGGCGAGCCGGGCGGCGCCGGATAGAGTCCGCGCCGCTGCATCATGTCGGCTCCGTTCAGGCCGGCCGCGCGTACGCGCACGAGCACCTCGCCGTCCCCTGGCACAGGGTTGGCGTGCTCCTCGAGGAGGATCTCCCCGTCGCGGATCGTTGCGGCGCGCATGTGGCGGAACCCTACTGCGCCGCGGTGGGCGGGCGAATCATGAGCCGCAGAGGTGGACTGTCGCCGACACGCAGCTCCTTGATGTGTTGGAAGCCGTGACGTTCGTAGAGCGCGGCGTTGCGCTCGCTGGAGGCCTCCAGATAGGCGGGCACGCCCTCCCGGTCACAGCGCTCGAGCGTCGGCGTCAGCAAGGCGCTGCCAAGACCGTTGCCCTGCATGTCGGGATGCACACCGATGTCGCGGACGTAATAGTGGGGGCCACGGACTTCGCGTGTATGACGCCACTCCATCGCTGCCCCAATCCTCGCGGCTCTAGGCAGGTAAATCCCAAAGGCGGTGCCGTGCAAAAGGGTGGTACGCGGCGGTACGCGCCACTTGCCGGGCGGCAATGTCAGCGCGGCCCCGGTGAGATCGTTTGTCGTCCACACACGCCCGCGCGGCAGCGCGTAGTGACCCAGATCGAGTCCGAAGTAGCGCCGCAATTGTGCAAGCCGCTTGCCGTCCTTGGGCATCAGCCAGCCGAAGACGGGGTCGTCGAAGAAGGCTTCCGCCAAAACCGCGCTCAAGCGGTGTGCGTCCTCCACGGTTGCCGGACGCAAGCCAAGATCGGCAAACCGCTGGGCCGGTGATTGCTCGTGCCTAGACACGCTCGAGCAAAGCCACGCACTCGATGTGAGGCGTTTGCGGGAACATGTCCACGGGACGCACCTTGACCAGCCGCCAGCCCGCCTCGACCAGCTGGGCCGCGTTAGGAGCCAAAGTGGTCGGGTTGCAAGACACGTACACGACACGCTTGGGCGAGGCGTCGATGATGCGACGCACCACCTTCTGGGAGAGGCCCGCACGGGGTGGGTCGACGACGACCACGTCCGGCTTGCTTGCGCGCTCGATCAAGTCGGGCAAGGCCAGGCGCGCGTCGCCGGCGAAGAAGTGGGCGTTTGTGACCTCGTTGCGCTTGGCGGCGGCGATCGCGTCGGCGACGGCTCCTTCGATGATCTCGATGCCCCACAGCTCGCCCGCTCTGGGAGCCAAGGTGAGGGCGATCGTGCCGATTCCGGAGTACAGGTCATAGACCCTCTCCCAGCCCTCCAAGGCCGCATACTCGACGACGATCCCGTACAGGACCTCAGCCATCTCGGTGTTCGTCTGAAAGAAGGCTTCTGAGGAAATGCGCAAGTCCAGCTCGCCCAAGCGCTCAGGTAGCTCCGCGTCACCCCACACCAGCTCGGTCTCACCGCCCATCGTGGTCTCCGCGAGCGAAGAGGAGCGCGTCCAAAGCACGCCGCTGAGCGTCTCCTCGCCCAGCTCGGCGACCAAGGCCGCGGCCAGTGCCGGAACGTCCAAGTCGCCATCGGTGCTGACGAGACGGATCTGAAGCTTGCCGGTATGGCGACCTTCGCGCACGACCAGGTTGCGCAACAGGGACTCATCTGAGGCGATGCTCTCGCGGTGGCGGTCCCAAGCGCGCAAACCCTGCTCCTGGGCCCACGCCAAGGCCACCTCCCGGGCCCTGTTGCCGATCTCCGACGCGAGCAGGCAGTCCTCGATCGGATCGACCCGCTTCCAGCCGCCGGGGGCGTGGAAACCGCAGACGAGGTTGTCAGCGTCGTCTTGCCCGAACGAGTACTCCAGCTTGTTGCGGTAGCGCCACTGGGCCAGCGCGGGCACGATCGGCTCCATCGCAAAGCCGTCGAGCTTGCCGATCCGCCGCAGGGCGTCCTCGACCTGCTCGGCCTTGATCTTCAATTGGCGCTCATACGGCAGCACCTGCCAGGCCACACCGGGATGATCGGCGGTGGGCGGGATGCGCTCGGGGCTCTCTTGCACGATCTCCACGAGACGCGCGTGGGCGTAGCTGCGCTTGCGCTTCACGATCTGGGCCCTCACGCGGTCGCCGGGCAAGGCACCTGAGACGAACACCACGTAGCCGCCGTCGCCAAGCCGTCCCACACCCTCGCCACCGTGGGCAAGCGAGTCGATTCGCAGCTCGATCTCCTCGCCGCGCTCGGGTCGTTTGGGGAGCTGTGTGGCGCTCGGGTCGAGACCGTTGGCGGCGAGCTTCGCGCCCGCTTGCGGGGACACGTTCATGCCGGCGCCGGCTCTACCAGCAGCTCCAGCAACGCCTTCTGGGCGTGGCGACGGTTCTCGGCCTGGTCCCAGATACGCTGGCGCGGGCCGTACAGGACCTCGGCGGTGATCTCCTCGCCCGGATGCGCCGGCAGGCAGTGCAGGGCGATGGCGTCCGGGGCCGCCGCATCGAGCAGGGCATCGTCAATGCGGTAGGGCACCAAGGCGGCGCGGCGCTCGGAAGCGGTGTCCTCGTCGCCCATGCTGACCCACACGTCGGTGTACACGGCGCTCGCCCCTTTGACCGCCTCGAGCGGGTCGTGGTAGAGGGTCAAAGATCCCTCGGCGCCGGGCGGCAGAGACAGGCCGTCCTCCAAGGAATAGTCGGGCGGGGAGGCGATCGCGATGTCCATGCCGGCCATGGTGCCCAAGATCGCGAGCGAGCGGGCGACGTTTGTGCCGTCGCCGACATAGGCCAGGCGCAGGCCTGTCAACTCACCGAAAGCCTCACGCACGGTCATCAGGTCGGCCAATGCCTGGCAGGGGTGGTGGGAGGCGGTAAGCATGTTGAACACCGGGATCGTGGCATGGGCGGCCAGCTCCTCCAAGATCGCGTCGGCTCCGGTTCTGATGCCTACGGCCGACACTTGACGGGAGAGCACCAAAGCGGTGTCCCGAGTGGACTCGCCGCGCGCGAGCTGGGTCTCGCCGGAGCGCAACACGACCGCGTGGCCGCCCAGCTCGTGGACGCCCATCTCGAAGGACACGCGTGTGCGCGTCGAGGGCTTCTCGAAGATCAAAGCCACGCCACGCCCGGCCAGGGCGCGCGAGGACAGGGGCGCATCCTTGAGCTCGATCGCGCGGTCCAGCAACGCGCTGAGCTCGCCCGCGCTAAGCTCGGCGCCTGTGAGGAAGTGGGGAGGCACAGTCAGGCAGTGTATGAGGCCTGTCGCGCTGGCTTGCGCGGCGGCTTTGCTGCTGGCCGGCTGCGGGTCGAGCAAATCGAGCACTACGAGCACCGGATCGACCACGACGAGCTCAAAGACCTCCAGCGTCAAAAGCGGCTTGACGACGCCGGGCAAGATCAACTACGCCAAGCCACCCGCCGGCGCGCCAACCCAGAGCGGCCTGATCAAAATCACCTACAAAGAATTCGCGATCGAACCGGACACGGTCAAGGCGAAGGTGGGCAGCACGATCGAATGGACCAACGACAACACCGAAAAGTGCAACGTCAAGAGTGAGGGCGGGCCCTACACGTTCGACTCGGGCAGCCTCCCCGAAGGAAGGACGTTCGTGTTGAAGCTCGACAAGCCGGGCACGATCCACTACGAGTGCACTTCCTACCCCACGACGATGAACGGCACGATCGAAGTCGTCAGCTGACGGGGCCAAGCCGGCGCTACGCGGCTGACCACGCAATCCGATGCATCGGCGGCCGGCCGAGCCAGCCCTAACCCGGCCAAGCCCGGCTATGAAATCGACTACCTCTTCGGGCAAGGCTGCTTGAACGCCACGGTGGTGGTTTCACCGCTCAGGAACTTCAATTCGAACTTCAGCGGCGCGCCGCCCCGGGGGCATCTCTTGGGCAGCGTGAAGTAGGAGACCGTCTTGCCGGCCTTCTCGTACGCGGCGCCGAGCTTGACTTTGAAGGAGAGAATCGAGGCATCGTCGGCGCCGGGCACCGTTTCGACCAGCGGCACTTCAACCGCCAACTTGGGTCCATACGGAGCCCCGGCCGCGCTCCACTGACCTTTTTCGAGGACTTCAAAGAAGGCCGGTGTCGTGCCTTCCACATAGAAGTTGAGCCCTCCTCCAGGAGCGAAGAAGGCCTGGATCGACACTTTCTCGTCGACCCTGGTGGCTCCGAAGCTGACCACTCCCAACCCTTCGCCGACCGGCCCCGCGCTCGAGCTCTTGGGGCACCCCGCGGCCCCATCGGTCGCGAACACGGACGGGTCGCACGCTTTTGAAGCCCTGAGTGTCCACCTTGACGCCCGCCGGCGTGTAGAAGGTCAAAGCGGTAACCGGAGATGGGAAGCCTCCGTATTCGGTGCCGCTGATCGTGACCTTGGCTTCGACGTCGGTGCCAGCGCCCAGGATGTCGCCGGTCCCGGGGAACCCGGGGATGGGGGTGGGCGTGACCTTGAGCGTGACATGGGGCGCGGCCGAGGCGATCGGCACGACGGCGAGCAGGGCCAGAACGGAGCAGGCCTGCCAGAGGGCTGTGCGGCGCACCCTCATGCCTGCTGCGCTCCGGCGCCCGCTCGCCGCATCGACCCCCACCTTGGACCCGGTCCGGCAGACGAAATCGGCGATATTCGGCGTAGATCGGCCCGTTTCCGCCTGTGTTGAGTGTGCCTCGGTCATCTAAGCTCCCCTCCGGCCGTCTCGGTCTATAGTCCGAAACATACCATCCGAAACGGATTAATCAAGGGCGTTTTGATGAGCGAGGAGATAGAGCTCACCCACACCTCCCACATCGTGTTGGGGCTGCTCTCGATGAGCGGAGAGGCCACCCCGTACGACCTCAAGCAAATGGCATCGGCAACGGTGGGCCACTTCTGGTCGCTGCCCCACTCCCAGCTCTACGCCGAGCCCACACGCCTCGCGCGAGCCGGCTATGTGACCGAGAACCGCGAGCAGGACGGGAGGCGCCGCAAGCTCTACGCCCTTACCGACCGCGGCCGAGAAGCCCTGCAAGACTGGCTGGAAGTGCTCACCCCCGAGCCCTACGTCCTGCGCGACCTGGCTCTGCTCAAGCTCTTCTTCGGCGCCGATGTGCGCGAACTGGCCGAGGCCCAGGTCGAGACCCATCGCCAGAAGCTCTCCGAATACGAGAGCTTGGGCGAGCAGATGCCGAGCAGGGCCCGCTTGGACCCCGGCTAGCGCTCGACCTCGGGACTCGCCACGAGCGTGAGACCGTGCGGTTCTGGACCGAGCACGCACGCGACGAGGACGGTAGCTAGGAGGAGAAGTCCGCTACTCCCTCGACCGGAGTCGAAGGGGTGGCGTAAGTCCGGCGCGGGATACGCCCTGCCCCTCGCGCCAACCGCCCCGCCTGCACCGCGTGGCGCATCGCGTTCGCCATCGCGACTGGGTCCTGGGCGCGCGAGACGGCGCTCGCGACCATTACCGCGTCGCAGCCGAGCTCCATCGCCAAGGCGGCGTCGGAGGCGGTGCCGATGCCCGCGTCCAAGACCACCGGCACATCGACTGCTTCTCGAATCAAAGCGATGTTGTAGGGGTTGCGGATGCCCATGCCGCTCCCTATGGGCGCGCCCAAAGGCATCACTGCGGCACAGCCCACGTCGACCAGGCGGCGTGCCAGGATCGGGTCGTCGGTCGTGTAGGGCAAGACAGTAAAGCCGTCGTCGACGAGCTGCTCGGCGGCCAACAACAGCTCGGGCGCGTCCGGCAGGAGCGTGTCCTCGTCGCCGATCACCTCAAGCTTTACCCAATCGGTCTCGAAGGCCTCGCGCGCCAGCTTGGCGGTGAGCACGGCATCGCGCGCGGTGAAGCAACCGGCCGTGTTGGGCAGCAGCTCGACCCCCTCGCGCTCGAGCACGTCGATCAAAGAACTTTGATTGGGATTCCCGCCCACCCCCACGCGCCGCAGGGCGACGGTGACAAGCTCACTCCCGCTCGCACGAATCGCCTCGGCGAGCAAATCAAGCGAAGGGAACCCGCCGGTGCCGAGCAGAAGGCGCGAGCGAAACGTGCGCCCGGCGATCGTGAGCGGGTCGGTGTCGGTCTGGACAGTGGCCATACCCAGATCATCCTCCCTGCATCGCGGTCAGGACCTCCACGCGCGCGCCCTCGGGGACCGCGAATGTGGCCCACCCGGCGCGGGGCACGACCTCGCCGTCGACCGCCACCGCCACCCCACGCGCATCCGCACCCAGGTCGAGCAGGCTCAAGACCGCGGCCACCGTTTCGCCCGCGCCATTCTCACGAGGGTCGCCGTTGAGGAAGATCATGAGGGAACCCGTTCGTGCCTCACATCGTTACCGGCCAGACCGCGGGTCACAAGCTCGGCGGTAAACGGGGCGAGCAGGATGCCGTTGCGGTAGTGGCCGGTAGCCCACGTCAACCCTTCGAGCGCTCCCGCCCCGACCAGGGGAAGATTGTCGGGCGTGCCGGGACGGTAACCCACGCCAATCTCTTCTATGTGCAGCTCGCTAACCCCTGGCACCAAGTCGTGCGCGTCGCGCAACAGCTCATAGATCCCACCGGCGGTGGCGTCGGGCTCAAAGCCGCGCTCCTCCACGGTCGCGCCGAGCACGTAGCGACCGTCGCCACGCGGCACCAGATAGCCGCCCTGGAAGCGCACGACGCCCTCCAACAAACCCGGGCCGGCAGGATCGCGCAAGCGCATGATCTGACCCTTGACCGGGCGCACATCGACGCCGACCCCCTCCGGCAGGCCCTCGAGTAGACCGCTCCAGGCGCCCATCGCCACAACGACATCGCCGGCGTACACCGACTCGTACGAACCTCTCCCCCCCAATCCATCCGCGCCCATATCGCCGCCCACGACGGTGCTCGCCGACCACGTCTCGTCCCGCTCCCTGCCGAGCTTGACCCCCACCGCGCGAGTCTCACTCTGATTCAGCTCCAGGCCGCGGACAGACGTGTGCTCGCGCAGCGTCACTCCGGCCCGCTCACAGGCCACCCGCAAGGCGGCCGAGACCAGACGCGGGTCCACGCTGTGGTCCTCGGGTGCGTGCAAGGCGAGACGCACTGCGGGAGCCAAGGCCGGCTCCAGAGCACGCGCCTCGCTCGCTCTCATGCGCACGGCGCGCAACCCGAGGCCTTCGCGGAAGGCCAACTGACGCTCCAACTCGCGTGCCTCATCCTCGTCACGGGCCACCACGAGCGTGCCGCTGCGGCGCAGGCCCACCTCGACACTTGAAGCATCTTCAAGCTCCGCGGCGAAGTCGGGCCACATCTCGGCTGAGCGCATCCCCATGTCGAGCAGGCGCCGGCCATCCTCGCCGAACTCGACCTCGGCCACGGGCGCCAGCATCCCGGCCGCCACGTGCGTGGCTCCCTCGCCGAAGCTGTCCCGCTCGAAGACGGCCACACTCATGCCTTGGGCTCTGGCGCGCCAGGCCACAGACAGGCCCACGATCCCGCCGCCGAGCACTGCCAGATCGACCGTCGAGCCTCCGTTTTCCGCCATGACCTTGATGCTAGAGGCACACCACCGCTCGCCCCCGCCACCCTTTAGGAGTCTGTGGTGGGTCAACACACGCGGCCGTATGACCGGATCGGCGCGCTCGGAGTGTCAGACTGGCGTGCGATGGCCCACCTGCGGCCCGTACCCGACCCAACCGGCGAGCAGCGCCGCGCGCGCCTGGCAGCCGCGCGCCTGTACCTCGTGTGCAACTGCATGCCCGGCGACCGCGACCTCTCGGACTTCCTGGCCGCCGCGATCGCCGGCGGCGTGGACGTGGTGCAGCTGCGCGAGAAGCACCTCGAGGACGAGTTCCTCACCGAAGCAGCCTCCGTGGCGGCGGACGCTTGCGATGCCCATGGGGCCCTGTTCATCCTCAACGACCGCCCCGACATCGCCGCCGCGGTGCGCGCCGACGGCGTTCACGTGGGCCAAGGCGACATGCCCGTCGCCGAGGCCCGCAAGATCGTGGGACCGGACATGCTGATCGGACTGTCCACGCATGCGCCGTTGGAGATCGACGCGGCCGTCCCCACCACGCCCGATGGGACACCCCATGTGGACTACGTGGGGGTGGGTCCCGTCCACGCTACGCCCACCAAGCTCGGGCGCCCCCCAGTCGGCCCGGAGCTGGTGGCCTACGCCTCCGCCCACGCCCACGTCCCGTTCTTTGCGATCGGCGGCATCGACAGCGAGAACGTGGTGGCCGTGCTCGACGCGGGCGCTTCGCGCGTATGCGTGTTGCGCGCCATCTGCGACGCCCAAGATCCGGAGCGCGCCGCGCTCACCTTGCGCGCCGCCTTGGAGCTACGGCCCCTGTTCAACGGCGATGGCCGACCCTAGCCTCGCGCTTCAACCGCTCGGCGAGCACGAGCGACCGACGCCCTTGCGGGTGGCGGTGGCGGTCGCCCTCTTGCTGGCGCTGGGCATATGCGTCGGCTTGGCCACCGTCCACGACCTCTCAAGTCATGGCGGCTCGCTGCCCGGCGGCGTGTTCCTGGTGGGCGTTTTGGTGGCGCTTGCGTGGGGCATGTGGGAGCGCCGCTATTGGGCGGTGCTCGGCTTTGAGGCCCTGCTCGCCTTCCAGATCATCGTCACCTCGTTGGCCTTGGTCGTGGCCGAGACCTTGCTTGCCGCCGGCGTGTGCGCGGTCTCGATTGGGCTCGCCGGCTGGTTGTTCTGGAAGCTGGTGCGAGTCATGGGTCGCATCCAGGCGGGCCAGATGGAGACAGACGAAGCGCTGCGATAGGCTCAGACTCGCAATGGCTGAGAGCACCTACGACTGCATCGTGATCGGCTCCGGGCCCGGCGGCTACGTCGCCGCGATCAGAGCCGCCCAGCTGGGCATGAAGACCGCGGTGATCGAGAAGGACAAGGTCGGCGGACGCTGCCTCAACTACGCCTGTATCCCCGCCAAGGCGGTCCTACGCTCAGCCGATCTGCTCTCGGAGATCCGCGAGGCCAGCGAGTATGGCCTGAACGTGAGCGGCGTTGAGGTCGACTACGGCGCCGTCCAAGGCCGGCGCGAAAAGGTCGTCGCCACACTCGTAGGCGGTGTGGGCGGACTATTCAAGAAGAACGCGATCGACTTGATCGAGGGCGAGGCCACGCTGCGCGCGCGGGGTCATACGCGTAGGAGACAACGAATTGCACAGCCAAGACGGTCATTCTCGCAACCGGCTCGATCAAGCGCTCGATCCCCGGCGTCGAGTTCGGCGGGCGCGTTATCGGCACTGAGGAGGCTTGGGCCTTGCCGGAGTTGCCGGCGCGCTTGGCTGTCGTGGGGGCCGGCGCCTCCGGCGCCGAGATCGCCTCAGGGTTCGCGCGCCTGGGCAGCGAGGTCAAGCTGTTCGAGATGCTCGACAGGGTGCTCCCCACCGAGGACGCCGACATCTCGCGTCTGGCTGAGCGGGGCCTCAAGCGTCAAGGCATCGACATCCACACGCAGACCCCCGTGGAAGGCGTCAGCTCCGAGTCTGGCTCGGTCAAGTTCAGCTATGGCGAGGACTCAGCGGAGGTTGATTACCTCGTGATCGCGGCCGGTCGTGGCCCCGACGTGGACGCGCTCGGCCTCAAGGACGCTGGCGTCGAGCTGGACGAGAAGGGCCTCGTCAGGGTCGACGGAGCGCAGCGCACCACCGTCGAGGGCATCTACGCGATCGGCGATCTCGTGCACGGCCCCGCACTCGCCCACAAGGCCTCGGACGAGGGCGTCATTGCCGCCGAAGACGCCGCCGGCCTGGCAACGCATCCCCTGTCTTATGTGGACATCCCGAGGGCCACGTTCTGCACGCCCAATGTCGGCTCGTTTGGACTGACCGAGGTCCAGGCTAAGGAGCAGGGCTATGACGTAGTCGTCGGCAAGGTCCCCTATGGCGCGGTCGGCGGCGGCACCGTCTACGGCGATCGCACCGGCCTGGTGAAGCTGGTCGGTGAGACCAAGTACGGCGAGCTACTCGGCGGCCACATCGTCGGCTCGCGGGCGACCGAGTTGATTCAGGAGCTTGTCAACGTGCGCGCCTTGGAGGGCGGTTTCAGCGAGGTAGCCCGCATCGTGCACGGCCACCCCACCTTGTCGGAGGCGGTCATGGAGGCCGGCCGCGCAGCCGACGGCTGGCTAATCCACGGCTGAGTGCGGGCCGGTGTCGGTCAACAGCAAGGCCGCGCTGTTGTTATGTCGAAATTTTCCATTCGCTACAAGTCGAAATCGTTTTGCAGCGAAAGGATCTCGAAAAAATGAATACACACACAGACGCCTAGCCGAACCCGAACCGGCTGGGACAGTTCGTCGCTAGCCTCGAAGTGGACATAGCCCAGTAATGCGCAAATGCCAGATTCGGACGCCGCCTTCTACTTCGACCTAACCTCGCCTCTCGCTTACCTCGCGGCGGAGCGGGTGTTGCACACAATGCCTGTCGCATGCGAGTGGCAACCATTGCTCGCGTCCAAGCTGCCCAACCACGAGTCGTTTGCCGCGTTCCGCTGTCGCGAGGAGGAAGACATCTTCCGCCTGGAGGTCGAGCGGCGCGCCCGCTCACTCGATCTACAGGAACTGCGCTGGCCAGATCCCTTCCCGTTCGACAGCGAGTTTGTGATGCGCGTCGCCACGTACGCGAAGTCGATCGGGAAGGTGGTCGCGTTTGCGCAAGCCGCGTTTCGCCAAGCGTTCGCAGGGGGCCGGGCGCTCGACGTCACCGACAACGTCCTGATCGCAGCGGCCGCGTGCGAGATGCACCCCTCGGCCGTCCAAAAGGGCGTCGCGCTGCGCTCGGTGGGCGAGCGGCTGTCCGCCGCCACCGCCGAGGCCGCCGCTCTGGGTGTCACCGATGTCCCCGCGATACGCGTGCGAGGGCGCGTGTTCCACGGCGAGCGCGCCCTCGAGCAAGCTGCCGACCACGCGCTGGCGCCAACCCGATGAGGGCCGGACGCTGTTTTCGCCTGATCGTGCGTCGCGGCGGGCTGATGCCCGCGTTCCTGGCGAGCCCCGACCGCGTCGACCACATCGAGGTGGTCGAGATCGACGGTGGCGAGGTCGTGTTCTTCTGGGATTGCCCGCCTCACACCGCCTCGCGCCGTGCCCGAGAAGTGCGCGAGGACCTGGGCCGCATGGATCGCGAGGACTTCCTGGCACGCTGGAGTACCGTGGAAGCGTGATGAGAATCTCCTCGCTCCTGCGCCCGCTCTCCTCCAAGTCCCAGCGGCTCGCAACGCACACGACAATATGTCCCTAGGCCGCCCCAACGGCTGGGCTTCCGATGCCTCCGCCGCCAACCTCCCGGCACCCGAGACAGCACGCGAGTGGCTGGCCGCGATGGTCTTGATCCGTCGCTTCGAGGAGCGCGCCGGCGAGATGTATGCACGCGCCAAGGTCGGTGGGTTCCTGCACCTGTCGATCGGCGAGGAGGCCACCATCGTCGGCAGCACGCGGGCCTTGCGCGCCGAGGACTACCTGGTCTCGACCTACCGCTCCCACGGCGATGCTCTGGCGCGGGGCACGCCGCCCGAGCGGGTCATGGCCGAGCTGTTCGGCAAGCGCGACGGTTGCTCCAAAGGGCACGGCGGCTCGATGCACATGTTCGACGCCTCACGACGCTTCATGGGCGGTTACGGGATCGTGGGCGGCAACCTGCCGATCGCCGCGGGAATCGCATTGGCGTGCGACCAACGCCGTGGCCTCCGGCCGGCCGGCCGGCTGGCTGGCGCGAGCGCGACCGAGGGCGATGCAAACGGTGGCGATGCGAACAATGGCGATGCGAACGATGAGGTGACCCTTTGCACATTCGGCGACGGCGCCTCCAATCAGGGCACGTTCGGCGAGACCTTGAACCTCGCCGCCCTATGGCGCCTGCCGGTGGTGTTCATGGTCGTCAACAACCAGTTCGGCATGGGCACTTCGCTAAGCCGACACTCGGCCGTGACCGACCTGCAGCGTAAGGGCGAGTCGCTTGGCGTGCCTGGGATGCGCTGTGACGGCATGGACATCCTCGACACCCACCGCGTCCTCTCCGAGGCGCTCGCAAGAGTCCGCGAGGAGCGCAGGCCCCTGCTGGTGGAGGCCGTCACCTACCGCTTCCGTGGCCATTCGATGGCGGACCCCGAGGACTACCGCACCAAGGAGGAGGTAGCCGAGTGGCGCGAGCGCGACCCCATCCCTGCCTTCGGGGCCCTGCTGGAACGTAAAGGAGCGCTCACGACGGAGCAGCGCGAGCAGATCGACCGCGATGCCGTGCGGCAGGTGGACGACGCGGTCGAGTTCGCCGAGCGCTCACCTTTCCCGGACCCGGACATGCTCTACGAGGACGTGTACGTGCTCGACGAGCAGGTCCACGGCCACTACCACTGGTCACCCCGGGTGGTCCTGTGACCGAGATGCGCTACCGCGACGCGCTGAAACTGGCCCTGCGAGAGGAGATGGGGCGCGACGAGAACGTGATCCTGATGGGCGAGGACATCGGCGTGTTCGGCGGAGCCTTCAAGGTCACCTCCGGCCTGCTGGACGAGTTCGGCGAGCGGCGCGTGCGCGACACCCCGATCTCCGAGAACACGATCGTGGGAATGGGCGTGGGAGCCGCGATGGTCGGGCTGCGCCCTGTCGTGGAGCTGATGACGGTCAACTTCGCCCTGCTCGCCTTCGACCAGATCGTCAACCATGCCGCCCACATCCACTACATGTTCGGCGGGCAGGTGCGCGTACCGTTGGTCGTGCGGATGCCCCAGGGCGCCGGTCACCAGCTCGGTCCGACTCATTCGCACAGCTTCGAGTCGATGTTCCTGGGAGTGCCCGGCCTGCTCGTCGCGGTCCCCTCCACCCCCGCCGACGCCCGAGGCCTGTTGAAAGCGGCGATCAGGGACGAGAACCCGGTGATCTTCATCGAGCACGAGTCCCTGTATGGCGTGCGCGGCGAGGTTGACGAGAACGACGAGCAACCCCTCACGTTCGGCCGCGCCCGCATCGCACGCTCAGGTGGGGACGTCACGATCGTGGGCGTCTCGCGGATGGCGCTGACCGCCGAGCGCGCCGCCGCGCAACTGGCCACCGAGCAAGGCATCGAGGCCGAAGTGATCGACCCCCGCACCCTGCGTCCCCTGGATCTGGACACGATCCTCGAGTCAGTCGCCAAGACCAACCACTGTGTCATCGTCGAGGAGGGTTGGCCGCACGGTGGCGTCGGCGCCAACCTCGCGGCCTTGATCTCAGAACAAGCCTTCGATGACCTTGATGCGCCCGTCATGCGAGTTAGCGGGGCGGATGTGCCGATGCCCTACTCAAAGCCCTTGGAGGAAATCGCGTTCCCGCACGAGCCGCAGATCGTGCGGGCCGCGCTCAGCGTGCTTGGGCAGGACGACCCTGCCCAAGCACCGACCAGCCGCTCAGAAGCAGGCGATGGACAACGAGAGGGAGAAGCCAACGCACCCGGTGCGGTCCAGGAAGCGATGCAAGAGACCGGCCTCGAGCAAGAGATCAGGCAGGCATCACGATGAACGAGATCGTGATGCCGCGCCTGTCGGACACGATGGAGGAGGGCACGATCCTGCGCTGGCTCAAGCACGACGGCGACCACGTCGCGCGCGGCGAGGAGCTGGTGGAGATCGAGACCGACAAGGCCGCCATGACCTACGAGTCCGACAGCGAAGGGATCTTGCAAACCCTCGCGAGGGAGGGGGACACGCTGGCCGTAGGGGAGCCGATCGCGCGGGTCGGCGAGGCAAGTGGCGAGATGATGACGACACACAACGGTTCGTCCGCCGCACAGAATGAGTCCGTGACAGCGGACACGTCCAGTGCGCAGGCCACGGCGGCCGTGGAGCCCGGTCGGCCCCCGACAGACTCAGAGGCCGGCCAGTCGCCGTCCATCGAGTCTTCCTCACCTCCCGGCGATGGCGAGCGCGTCAAGGCATCTCCACTTGCCAGGCGCATCGCGCACGAGACGGGCGTGGACCTAGGCGGGCTCACTGGAAGCGGACCTGGTGGGCGCATCGTCAAGGCCGACGTGCAGGGCGCGAGTTCGACCCCCGTCGCTCCCGCTACTTTGCCGGCGATCGAACCCTTCTCTACTGCCTCGCCCTCCTCGGTCGCGCCCGAGCCGGAGCGCCCTCCGGTCGCAGACGTGGCGAGCGCCAAGGGCGAGACCACCGTCGTGGATCCATCGCGCACCCAGCGCACAATCGCAAGGCGCATGGCCGAGTCCAAGGCGACGATCCCCGACTTCACTTTGAGCGCAGACATCGACATGGAGCGCTGCGTCGATTTGCGCGCCGAGCTCAAGCGGCTCGCACGCGCTGGCGAGGGGCAGGACAAGGCGCCCCCGACCTATAACGACATGATCGTCAAGGCTTGTGCCTTGGCCCTGCGTGACTACCCCCGCGCCAACGGTAGTTACCGTGACGGGCGCTTCGAGCTGCACACACGGGTCAACGTCGGCGTGGCCGTCGCGTCTGGCGCCGACGATCCGACCGGCGGAGCGCTCGTCGTCCCGACTGTGTTCGACGCCGACGCCAAGGCGCTGGGAGAGATAGCGCGTGAGACGCGCGCACTGGCCGCACACGTGCGCGACGGATCGATAACCCCGCCCGAGCTGAGCGGCGGCACGTTCACCGTCTCCAATCTGGGCATGTACGACATTCGCCAGTTCACCGCCATCGTCAACCCGCCGCAAGCGGCGATCCTCGCGGTCGGCTCACTTGCACCGCGTCCCGTCGTGCGCAAGAAGAAGATCGTGGCGCGCAACACAATGACGGTCACGCTCGCGTGTGACCACCGCATCCTCTACGGGGCAGGCGCGGCGCTGTTCCTGAGCCGAATCCGCGAGCTGCTGGAAGAGCCCGCGGCGTTGACCTTGTAGGCGGCTAGGCTGAAGCT
>CAVSCQ010000012.1:0-9073 GCA_963726465.1 uncultured Solirubrobacterales bacterium | reverse complement strand
AGGAGATCACGATGTCCGCCCCGGCCCGGTACAGGGAGGTGAGGATCTCGCCAACGACCGCTCGCTCCTCCATATAACCAGCCGTCACGGCCGCCTTCACCATCGCATACTCCCCGCTCACGTTATACGCGGCGACGGGCAAGCGCGTAGCTTGCTTGACCGCTGCGATCAAATCTCCATAGGCCAAAGCCGGCTTGACCATCACCATGTCGGCGCCCTCGGCCGCATCAAGCAGGGCCTCGCGCACCGCTTCGCGGCCGTTGCCCGGGTCCATCTGGTAGGAGCGGCGATCGCCAAAGCAGGCGTCGAGGAGGCCGCGTCGCGGAAAGGTCCCATAGAAGGCCGAGGCGAACTTGGCCGAGTAAGCCAGGATCGGAGTCTCGCCATAACCCTCGGAGTCGAGCTCCGCGCGGATCGCGCCCACACGCCCGTCCATCATGTCCGAGGGGGCGAGGATGTCCGCGCCGGCGCGGGCGTGACGGCGGCGGTGCGGGCGAGCAGCTCCAAGGTGGCGTCGTTGTCCACGGTCCCGTCGCTCCGTACCACACCGCAGTGTCCATGATCGGTGTACTCGCACAGGCACACATCGGTGATGACCAACAGGTCCGGCACGGCCGCTTTGATCGCCGCGGCGGCCAGCTGCACGGCGCCCTGCTCGTCCCACGCGCCGCTGCCTTCCGTGTCCTTCTCGGCCGGCACGCCAAACAGGAGCACAGCCGCCAGGCCGAGCTCGGCAGCCTCGCGCGCCTCCGCCACGGCGGCGTCCAACGGAAGGCGGCCGATACCCGGGCATCGACTCGATCGGCTCGCGCATCGTGGCGGCCTCCGACACAAACAGCGGCAACACCAGGCGATCCGCGCGCAGCTCGGTCTCGCGCACCAGCCCTCGCATCGCCGCGGACGTGCGCAACCTGCGCATGCGCGTGGTGGGGAAAGCCATCGTGCTTCGAGGATACTCGCCCGCGACGGCAGGCGCGATCCGCGCGTTGCTCGGACGGCGACCAACGCAGCGCAGGAATGGCGAATCTACGGACGGCTTATTCGGCGTGGCGCAAGCCGAAGCGGGCCAACGCCGCGAACAGGAGCGTCACGCCGACCAGGTGCGCGATCGACACGCCCGATGCCAGGTGAGGCGCCGTTCACGGCGGCGTCGAGCGCCTGCAAAGCCGCCTTGTAGGGAAACACGAACGAGATCGCCCCGATCGCGTCGTACAAGCCGACAGCGACCGACCCACTGGGGACCAAGCGCCAGGAAGGCCAGCGGCAAGGACAGCAAGAAGGCCAGCAGCGAAGCTGCTCTGACCTCGCGTGCGAGCGCGCCGATCGCGATGCCCAGCGCGGCGAAGCCGAGCGCCCCGAAAGCGAGCGCGAGCACCCACAATCCGATGCGCGACAGATCAAGCGCCACGAAAGCGCTCACGCCAAGCAGCATCCCGAAAGCCACCACGAAACCGCACACGGCGCCGAGCGAAGCCTTCTCGGCGAGCAAGCCCGCGCGCGAGATCAGCCCACCGCCGCGCCCGGGCGAGCGTCTGAGCAGCCGCGACGAGCACATGCTCTTCGCGCTCGAGCGCGATTCCCCCGGCCGCGAGCAATACGCAGATGAACATCAGCGAGATGCTCACCGCGACCACAACCGCATAGGTGTCGAGCGGCGTGCGTTTGCCGTGCAGCAACGTGCTGTGGACAGCGATCGGTTGGCTCACTGTCGTGAGCACGTCGGCGGCGATACCCAAGTTGTTGGCGGCAAGGCTCGCGAAGCCCGCTATGCGGGTCAGTGTCGCCCGGTCTTGGCCCCGCGGCTGGCGGGCCGCGATCGTCTTGAGCGTCGCGGGAAGCTGGCGTAGGCCAATCAGTTCCTGGCTTCCCAGAGGCCCGATTTTCCCCTCCGCGTCAGCAACAGGTTGAGATCGTGCACGGCGACGCTCTTGATCTGCTGGGAGAGCGCCAGGTTGGCCTGCGCCAGCGCGGAGTCGATCGCCGAGCGCACGAACGACTGCTTCAGAGCGTCGCCGTTGTAGATCACTTCGGCCTGGGCTTGGCTCACGCCCGAGGAGATCTTGGAGACGATGTCCGGGGGTATCACGATCGCGGCGAGCACATCTCCCGGAGGCGACCTTGGCGACCGCCTCGGCGCGCGTGGGCACACGTACGACCTGCACATGGTCGAACAGCTCGTTGGTGTATTCGTCCAGGCCGACCCTCCTGTTCCCAAGCGTGATCGTCTCCCCGGGCGGGGTTTCGTCGACGATCGCGACCCTCGGCTTGGACGGGCTCGCCGAGATCGCAAACCCGATCAGTAGGGCGATCGCCACGGGATAGACGACCAGCAGCGCCACGAGCAGACGCGAACGCGCCAGGATCGAGAGATCCTTGCCCAGCAACCACCTCATCGGGGCCCTTCCGTCCGGCGGCGGCCGCGAGTGCGCGCTCCGCGATGAGCGGCCCCGCGCACAGTTTAACGGGCATCCTCGAGACGGCCGCGCGCACGCACGCGCGCGCGCGCAGGGCACCCCGAACAGGACATACACATCACCGCTGCTCCCGCTTGCGCAGGAAGGCCACGAAAGCAAGCTCGAAGTCCTCCTCGCCGCCCTCGGCGGCGAGCGCGGCCGGCGTCCCGTCGAACAGAAGCCGACCTCGATCGAGCACGATCACACGCTGGGCGTAGCGCTGGGCCTCGCCGACCACATGGGTCGAGAACACGACGCTGGCGCCGCGCCCGGCCAACCCGCCGATGAACCCCCACAAGCGCTCGCGCTGGCTTGGATCGAGCGCCGAGGTGGGCTCGTCGAGCAAGACCACCGGCGGATCGGCCAGCAGGCCGAGCGCAACATTGACGCGCTGGCGATTGCCGCCGGAAAGACGTCCGACGCGATCGTCGGCGCGCTCGGCCAGGCCTGTCTGCTCGAGCATCCGCGAGACCGCCGTCCTCCGGGTCTTCGACGCGCTCCAAGCGCGCGAACAGACGCAGGTTCTCGGCCACCGTCAGCTTGGAGTAGAGCGCTGGCTGTCTGGGGCACCCAGCCGATGCGCCCTCCGCCGTGAACGAGCGTGCCCGAGCTTGGCTTCTGCACGCCCGCGAGGATCGACAGCAAAGTGGTCTTGCCGGCCCCGTTGGGCCCGATCACCGCGACCAGTTCGCCGGCGTGCGCGTCGAAGCTGACCTCGTGCAGCGCCTGGCGCTCGCCATAGAGCTTGCCGAGGCCGCGCGCCCCGAGCGCCGGCTCGCTCACGGGCAAGCCTGTGCTTGCCGGGATGTCGAGGCCGGTCTCGCTCACAACAGTCCGCCGGAGGAGCCCCCCGACGGGGAGGAGCCCCCCGGCGGGGACAGACGCTCCCAAGGTTCGAGCTTCAGGTGACGGTGCAGGTAGATCGCGGTCTCGCGCAACACCGAGAGGATCGGCAGGCGACACAGCGCGCCGATGATCCCGTACAGCTGCAAACCCAGCAGCAGGGCGAAGATCACAAGCAGAGGATTGATGCGCAGCGTGTGGCTGAAGATCTGGGGCGCGACCACGTGGCCCTCCAACTGCTGCAGCCCGACGAACAAGATGCGCCAGCCACAGAGCGCTGATGGGGTCGGTGAACAGAGCCAAGACCAGCGCCGGGATCGCTCCCAGGATCGGCCCGATGTAGGGGATCAGCTCCATCACCCCATAGAAGACACCGAACGCGAGCGCGTACTTGCGCCCGTCCGGGAAGATGCCGAGCACGCCGAACAGGTACAGCGCGATCCCGGTCGAGGCGCCCATGACCACGCTGAACAGGAGTTGTCCGCCGACATAGCGCGACACGGCGTGCTGGGCCAGGCGCGGATAGTCGTCGGCCGGAGTGCCGTCGCCGGTGGGCATCGCCTGGCGCACCAACCGGCCGATCGACTGGCCGTAGACGAGCATGTAGACCGACAGCACGAACACGAGCACCAGATCCACGAGCGCTTTGGCCACTTCGGTGAGCAGAGCGCCGCCGAAGGTGGCGAGTTCCGAGGCGCTTTTGGAGATCTGGTCCTGCAACGTCTGCAGCGCCGTCTTGCCCTGGCTGACGAGTTTGGCGTGGATGCCGTGTTTGTTCAGTTCAGCCTGAAAGCTCGCGATCTGGCTGTTGGCTTCGTTGACGATATGCGGGAGATTGTTCGTGAACGTGCGCACCTGATTTGAGATCGGGTTGGCAAGCAGGAAGCCCACACCTGCCAAAGTCAGGAAGAATGCGAGGTATACGGTCAAGACGGCAAGCCCGCGCGGCAGTCGCACGCGCTGCTGCATAAAGGCCACCAGAGGATTCAGGATGAGCGCGATCAGGCCGGCCACAACGAAGATCAACAGAACCTTGCCGGCCGCCCGCGCAAGCGCCCACAAGGCCAACAGCGAGATCGGCAGCAGCACCAGCTGCACCCAGCGCGGCACGATCACGCGCGGCGGCTCGACCGGCGCCTGCTCGTCCCTCGGGCGTCTCCTCGCCGTCGAGGAGCTCGCGCTCGCTCGCGGTTGGCGGCTGCGCTCGCGGGGTACCCCGCTCCTCGCTCATGCGCCCGTCGCTTCCCGCCAAGCTGCCGCTGTCATTGACCCTCCAACGATGGCCAGAGTATGGCTGAGCCCGAGGCGGCGCAGGAGGCAAAAGTCGGTGCTGACACGCGGCAACCGGACGGCAAGCCGCGCGAGCCCCCGAACGACACCCAAACGGGGAGCGGCAGCGATGTGAGCATCCTGTTCGTGGGCGACCTGGTGGGCAGCATCGGACGCCACACGCTGCTCGAGTGCCTGCCCATCTTGAGAGAGCGCTACGCCCCCACGTTCGTGGTCGTCAACGCCGAGAACGTGGCCGGGGGCCTCGGCATCACGCCGAAGGTCGCCGAGGAGCTGTTTCGCAACGAAATAGACGCGATCACACTCGGCAATCACGCCTACCACCGGCGTGAGATCTACTCCTACCTGGACACCAAGGAGCGGATCGTGCGTCCTTTCAACTACCTGCGCGGGACAGCCCGGGCGCGGCGTGTGCGTGGTCGAGAAAGGGGGAGTCCGACTCGGCGTGGTCAACCTCAGCGGCAACCTGTTCCTGAAGGCCGGCCGCTCTGCCTTCACCGAGATCGACCCGGCGTTGCGCGAGCTGGGCAAGGTCGACCATGTCCTGGTGGACATGCACGCCGAGGCGACCAGCGAGAAGGTGGCTCTCGGTTGGCTCTTGGACGGGACGAGTGACCGCGGTGGTCGGAACCCACACCCACGTGCCCACCGCCGACGCGCAGGGTCCTGCCGGGAGGAACCGCCTACATCACCGACGTGGGCATGACCGGCCCGCGTGGCGGTGTGATCGGCGTCAAGCGCGAGCAGGCCGTGGAGGCGCTCGTGACACAGATGCCGGTGCGCTTTGAGACCTCCAAGGAGGACCCGTGGCTGATGGGCGTCTTGGTGCGCGCCTCTAAGCCGCTGCGAGCTGACTCGATCGAGCAGATCCTGATGGCGCGGCCGCCTGCCCCGGCTCGGGGGACTCCCGCTCCGGCAAGCTGACCTGACCCAACAGGGCAAGCATCGCCAGGCCGAAGAACCAAGGGATGTACAGGTAGAACCAGTGTTCGATTCCCAGCTGCACCGCCACGAGCACCGCGGCGGCGGCCCCTGCCAGGCCGATCAGGTCGCGGCGGCGAGGCAAGATCGCCAGCGACAGGGCCAGTGCCAGGGCCGCGCCTTGGACAGCCGCCTGTAGATAGCCAAGGGTGGGTGGGCTCCCATACAGGCCCCAGATCGAGAACGGCGATTCGCGGTTTGACTGGTAGGCGAGCGTGCGCTCGTAGATCGTGTGCAGCGAGTCGTGGGTCAGGGCGGGAATCGAGACGACCGCCACCGTCGCGGCGAAGGCGAGCGCGAACAGGGCCAAAGCCCGCGCGCGGGCGCGAGCGGAAAGCCCGCCTGACGCCGTGCGTCCACAGCAGCGGCGCAAGCGCCAGGGGCGCGAACTTGGTGAGGCCTGCCAGCGCCGCGAACATGCCCCGTGCGGGCGGCGAGGACGCCACCAGCAGGGCCGCCAAGATCAGCACCGCCACGAGCGAGTCGTTGGAATTGCTCTCCAAGGCAAACAGGGTGAACGGGTAGGAGACCCAGGCATAGGCCAGCACGATCCCGAGCCCCGGCCCGCGCACCCTTCGACCCAACAGAAACAGGAGCGCGACCGCCAGCAGATCGAACACGATCGCCGCGGCGTGGGCCGCCGGCAGATCGTCCCAGTGACCGCTCCAACCGAAGACCTGCTGGAAGGGAACGTAAGCCTCGTAGTTGACCGGGCCGTAGGTATCCCCGTGTTCGTTGTCGGAGGGATAGGCGCCATACAAAGGCCTGTCTTGGGCGATCCGCTGAGCGCCGATCACGCCCGCGTAGCCCACGTCGATGACGTTGGAGTCGGTCACGTTGAGGCCGATGCGAAAGCCGAGCAGGAAGACCACGCCGATCGCCAGCCAAGCCGGCGGCACCAGCAGGCGCAAAGGCCTGGGCTCACGCGCGGGCGCGCCGCGCCGCCCGACCCGCGCGAGCGCCAGCATACGCGCGAGCAGGTACACCAGCGGCGGGTAGACCAGAGGGGTGGAGGCATAGATGTCGGCGTGGTTGAAGTAGGCCAGCGACACCGAGAACGAGAGCAGCACGAGCAGGTCCAGGTGCAGCAGGCGCAGCGGTTTGCGCCAGTCGAAGAAGGGCACGAAGAAGAGCACGCACAGGGGAATCCAGATGTAGAGCGCGTTCACGTGCCTGCCGAACGCCCCCGGATAGCCGCGCGCCATCGACCAGGCGATCTGAAAGCCGGTCCACTGTTCGAGCACTTTGCCGTTGTGGTCGGCGATGATGACCTGGCCGATCTCCTTGCCCTGCTTGGAGAAGTAGCTGACCTGCCAGCGCGCCGGGGCGGTCGGGCCCTTTAGATAAGCGCCGCCGTAGGAGCCCTTGTATTTGGCGCGCACCGCCCTCATCTTGGGCAGCCGGTTGGCGATTTCGAGCGCCTCGTCGGAGGAGAGATGGCGACCGACCGGGGGCATGTCCGACGCTTCGACGGGGACCGGGGTTTCCGGGTTGGTGGCCGTCGTCTTCGAAGCCGACGTCGAAGCGGTCTGCTTGACGACCACCGTGGTTTCTTTTTCGGATTGTCGGGCGTGCCCTCCGCGGGCAGAAGGCGAAGTCGCAAGCAGCGAAGCCGACGTTGGCGAGCGCGTCGTGCCGGGCGTGGCGGCGAGCGCGAATGGGCTGACGAGGAGGACGCAGGTGGCCGCCAAGAGCGCCAAGGCGCCCACGCGAAGGAGCGGCAGAAGACGGAGCCCCATCGTGCGAGGGTACCGGCGCCCGGTTCAGCTTGGGCGAGCTTCGAAGTGCTCCAGCACGAGCGGGGCCACGTCGCGAATCCTCCACTGGGCCCGATCTCGGGGCAGCTCCACCCCACACAAGATCAGGGCCCCAAGCGAATCTTCGCCGCGCAGCGACCCGTGCGAGCCGCCGCCCACGTGAGCCTGACCACCCAGGTCGGCGAACTCCCAGCCGGGGGCGGCCGAGAGCAACACGTCGCCCGAGGTGGCGCAGTTCAAAGCCGACCACACACGCTCCAGGGCCGCCGGGTGACTTGCCGTTGTGAGGCGAGCATCGTCGAAGTTCGCGTCGAGCACCGAAGCAGTGCCGTCCACAGACCAAGCACGCCCCTCCCAATCCTCATAATCATCACCCGGGCAGAACCTGAGCTCCTCCATGTCCAGGACGGACAATCGCGGCCTCGACCGGCACGCCGTGCGGGTCGCGCTGCAACCACATCGCCAGCTCCACGCCCTCAATGCCCAGCGCCTTGCGCACCACATCCGAGCGCACCCGCTCGCGCCGAGTCCTCGTCAAGGACATAGACCATGGCCGCACGCTGAGACGGACACACCGCGATGCGAGAGCGCTCGGCCCGACTCGATCCCGCCCGCGCGCCGGCCGGCAGCACGTCCAGCTCCGCGAGCGCGTCGGCCAGGGCGACGCTGTTCGCGACCGGCGCCTGGGAGTGGTCGGCCATCACGATCACGGCGTGCTCCTCCAAGAACCGATCGACCCCACCGCCCGCGTCCATCACGCGCTGCAGCTGGGCGTCGGCGAGCGCTATCGAGCGCACCTGGCCGTCCGGGCCCGAGCGATGCGAGTGCCAGTCGTTGTCGGGCAGCGACAGGAGCATGAAGTCGAACAGGTCGTGCTCGACCATGTAGGCGCCCACACAACCCGAATGGCGGTCACGCACGCCCGGCATCCCCAGGTTCGAGCGACAGCCTGTCTGGCGACTCGCGAAGATGTCGGCGTAGAACAGCTCCCTGGGGCCCATCACCGCGTGGCGCAACAGCGCTCGAGGCGATCCGCGTGAGCGTGGTGTCGCGCTGGGGCTCGTGGCGGTGCCTGCCCCGGTACATCAGGTAGGTCGTGCCCGCCGTGCGCACACTCGCGTCGTCGAGCGTCTCGAACACCGTCTCGGTGTCCTTGGACAGATGCGCGCCGTTCATGTTGTAGACCGTGTCGGTCAACTGGCGACCCAACCCCACCTTCTGGGAGGCCCTGAAGCTGGAGCCGTACTCCACGTAGCGTTCTTCCTCGCGGTGGTACCAGCTCATGCCCGGAATTCCGTGGCGCTCCTGCCACTCTCCGGTCACAATCGACGCCGCGCACACCGGCGTCACAGACGGAAACGCGGCCACGCACTCCGGCACGTACAGGCCTCTCTCGATCAGGGCGCCCAGCACGGGCGCCTCGCCGGCGGCGACGGCCCGCTCGAGCATCGCGGGCGCCATCGCGTCGATCACGCACAATACGAGCTTCTTCACTAGCGACGCAAGATCCTCAGGCCTTCGTACTTCTCCTGGGAGCGGGCCCTCATACGCAGCCACAACCAAGCGAACAGCGCCACAGCCACATACCCGAGGGGTGCACCAAGGCGACGAGGGCCGCCACGACCAGCGAGACCGAGTCCAGGTACAACGTGACCGCTTCGCGCGCGCCACGGTCGGGCAGGCGCGAGCGAGTGCGCATCGCCAACGGACGGACCACGGTCTGCGCAAGCAGCGCCGCGGCGGCACCCC
>CAVSCQ010000011.1:0-3447 GCA_963726465.1 uncultured Solirubrobacterales bacterium | reverse complement strand
GGACGCCGTTGGTGAAAGTCTTACGAATCGTCCATTGCATGGAATGGTAATCGCCCCTGCCTCGGGTGCGGAAGACGGCTAGCGAAGCGTATTGCTGATTATATAGCGCATACGGCCCGAACTTGCTGCATGGGCTGCATCCATCTGCCGTTGTATCAATTTCTGCGAGTGGAGTGGTGTCGTTGCCGATATTTCCAGCCCAATAATTCTGGTAGAGGTTCTGGGTTGCCGTAAATCCGCTGCCAGCATATCCGGGGAATATGTCTTCAAACCAGGGAATTGGCTTGACGGTGCTCACGTCTGCCCCTTGCCCCCCGTTGGCACGCAAGTATGTTTGCATCAGATTCGCGGCCGTGAAGTAATCCATTCCAGATGTGGTGTCCACGAGATCGGTGGGCGTTGCAACATCATCGCCTTGCAGAGACCTTCGCGAGAACCGGCCGATATAGGCCCCTTGTATGAGGAAGCCGTGGCCAAATTCGCGGCTGTAGCTGAAGTCGGCGTTCAGCGTGTAAGGGGATTTCAGATTGTGGTCCACGCCGGTGGTGATGGAGAGGAGATCGGGCGGCGGAACCTGGGGAAAACCGGCCGGGGGCGCCGGCGGAAGGAGGCCGGTCGGAATCGAGGTTGTGCTAGTAAAACGCGGCGCGCTGGATTCGGTAGAATTGGTCGCGTTAGAAATTGCAGTGGCAAATCCCTGAGCGGTCAAATTTGCCAGCTGAATCAAGGACTGACCCAGAATGTCGTAGTACAAGCCCACACCCGCGCGGATAGACGATTTGCCGGGCCCACCGAACAGCTTTTGCATTAGTCCGCTGTCGCTTTGTGGGGAATAGGCAATCGAAAAGCGGGGGGAAAAATGATGCTGATTTGGATAGAGGCCCGTCCCTCCGGGGCTGCCGGCCAGGATGTAATCAATAGGCGTGACGTCTGATTGCGGGAGGCCCTCTGCAGCCAGCTTCCCGCGCGTGTTGAACCAAACACCGAGCGGGATGTTGCTGCTGGTCTGGTTGCCGTTGGCCTCGTAAAGCGCCGGAAAGAGCGAGGCACGCAAACCTGCGGTGACGGTTAGACCACGATTAATCTTCCAGGCGTCCATCCCGTACAGCTCATATTCATTGTCGATGTACTTGCGCTTGACGGAAGCGCCTTCGGCCAAAGCGTTGCCCGCCTTGTCGTAGTTGTATTGCGCATCACCTTCCGAAACGATGCCCAGCAGGTTGGTCATCTGACGAACGTAATCGGTGCCGAAGTTAACGTCAGCGTCGGGGAGCAGGAGCGAATCTCCCAAGTCTTCTAGCCAGGACGAATTCATGAACCCATCGCTAAAGGAATTACCCTGATCGTTGCGGGCCACGCTGATGAAGCGCATTACGCCGCCGAATGACAGGGTGTGATTTCCCCGCGTCCATGAAAGATCGTCCGAAAACTGGTGGACGGGAATAATGGCGTCAAGATTGCGACTGCCGGAGAAAATCTGATCCATGTCTCGCGGCGTCACATAGGGCACCGCTTGAACTCCGGTGTCTGTATACGCCTGCCGCGTCAGACCATAGCGCAGATTATTCACTAAGTTTGACGAGATAGCCCATGTGTAACCGACCGCGATCCCCTTGGCGTTTTCAAGGAGGGAAGATGAGTTGGGCTGGCCTGGAAATTGGGGAACACCGGTGACGGAGTTGTCGTTTTGCAGGTTCCCACGGAGGAACAAATGGTGCTTGCCAGCTCCATCCACCTGATAGTCGAGGCGGGCAATATAGGTGTTAAAGCGGACGGGTGTTTTGCTATTGAATCGGTATCCAGCTGTATTGAGGCCATCTCCGACCGTGGTGTCGTTTGGATGAGGGTAAGACTGCAACAGGGTCAAAATAGCCGGATCGGGTCCTATACCTAACGGATCAACCTGAGATGCGATTTGACTTGGACTGAGCGTCGCCTGCCCGGGATTGAGGCAATTGCCGTCCACGTCATAGGACGTGCAAGTGTTGTAAGTAAAGGTGCCCTGTCGAAATAGGTCGTTTGGGACTATACGCAGCCCGCCGGAATCACTGGCATCTCGCCTGCCTTCGTAATTCGCGAAGAAGAAGAGACGATCCTTCTTGATTGGGCCGCCGAGAGCAGCACCGAATACATTGCGGATAAGTTTCGGGCGGTCCACACCCGCCAGATTGTTGAAATACGTGTTCGCGGTGGTGATTGTGTTGCGGTGATATTCGTAGGCCGCGCCGTGGTACGTGTTGTTCCCGCTCTTAGTAACTAGCGAGACTTGTGCGCCAGAGGAGCGCCCCTCATTCGCGCCGCCGTTTGTTGTGGTGGTGCGGAACTCCTCGATAGAATCCAGAGTGACGCGAAGGACGCTAGTGAACGCGGTGCGGTTCTGTTGATCGTTCACGTCCACGCCGTCCAAGGTCACATTGCCCTGGTCGCTCTTGCCGCCGTTCACGGAGCCGCTGCGATAGTCGTCGCGATCCTGCGGATCTGCAAAATAGGTGACGCCTGGCTGCAACGAGAGCAAGCCAACGACGTTGCGCGATTCGAAGGGAAGCTGGCTAATCGGCTCCGTGCCGATGGCGTTTCCCATGGAAGCATCCGTCGTGTTGATCTGCTCCCCTCCGGACTCCGTCACCGTTACGGTCTGCTGTTCCGATCCAATTTTCAACTTCACGTTAACTGTCGCCGGCACGTCAACCAGAAGCTGAAGACCTTGCTGAACATATTTGGAAAACCCGTTCGCTTCCACTTCGACGCGGTACAAGCCGGGCGTAACCTGGGAGAGGGTGTACTCACCCTGAACGTCCGTTGTAGCGTTGCGTTCCGCGTTCGTTCCCGTATTGACGAGGCGAACAGTCGCGTTCGGTATCGCGGCGCCGCTTGGATCCGTCACGAGCCCGCGCACGCTAGTGGCTGCCTGACCCCAAGCCGCGGGACTGCCGATCATTAGCAGCAAAATCAGTGATGCCCCCCAAAAACCTGTCAGTCTGGATTTCATGGAAATCCTCCATGGCCACGCGCGGTGGCGAACTTGAGAAGCTGTCCTTTAGCCGAATGATGACGAACGAGAGATGTGCGACTAGATTCCGCCGCTCTGGAGACATCCTAAGAATCTTTGGTTTTACGTAAATCTACAACACAACCCCTATGGCGTAACGTATAGAACCGTCAGCGAAAGAAGTCAAGAAAGTTTATCAAATAGAAGCCATCAGAATTGGAGGGTTAGGCGGGGGCGTTCGGATGCAGGCCGCGAGCAAGCTACTGCCTGATCGGAGGCCAACGGTGATTTGGTTTATTGTGAATTCCGCGGCCCGCCTGAGCGCGGGGACAAAAAAGGCCCGAGCCAATCAACTGGCTCGGGCCTTTTTTCTTGTCCGGGTTGCGCCGCGCTCGCCTAGAACGTCAACCGCAGCGCGAGCTGAAGGATTCGCGGATCGTGGGTGCTGGTGATTTCGC
>CAVSCQ010000010.1:0-11097 GCA_963726465.1 uncultured Solirubrobacterales bacterium | reverse complement strand
TCGGACGCCCACGTTTGACAGTCTGTCGTGATGCGCTTTCGCAGAGACGGCTCGCGCCGCGACGTCTCGCCGACATCTGCCTCCCACGCTCGGGGTTCGGGACATGGCGATCGACCTCGGCACGGCGAACACCCTCGTCTACGTCGGGGGACGGGGCATCGTGGTGTCGGAGCCTTCGGTCGTCGCGTCGGACTCGCAGACCGGTCGTGTCCACGCCGTCGGAGCGGACGCCGAGCGGATGATCGGCCGCACGCCGGCGACGCATCTCGGCGACGCGGCCGCTGCGTCACGGCGTGATCGCCGACTTCGAGATCACCGAGGAGATGCTGCGCTACTTCATCCGCAAGGTGCTCGATCGGACACCGCGCCCACCCCCGGCTGATCGTGTGCGCGCCGTCGGGGGTCACCGAGGTCGAGAAGCGGGCCGTCGAGGAGGCCTCGCTCGCGGCCGGCGCGCGTCGCGTGCACCTGATCGAGGAGCCGATCGCGGCCGCGATCGGTGCGGGCCTCGATATCGCAGAGCCGGTCGGGCGCATGGTGGTCGACATCGGCGGCGGCACGAGCGAGATGGCCGTCATCTCGCTCGGTGGCATCGCGCTGTCTCGCTCGGTGCGCGTCGGCGGCTACGAGATGGACGAGGCGATCACCCGCTACCTGCGTGCCGAGCACGCGCTCGCGATCGGCTCGCAGACGGCCGAGGCGATCAAGATCGCGATCGGATCGGCGGTCGCGCTTCAGCCCGAAGAGACGACCGAGGTGCGCGGCCGTCATCTGATCACCGGCCTGCCGACCCAGATCCAGCTGCGCAGCGAGGAGGTGCGCGCGGCGATCGCGGGCCCGCTGCGGGAGATCGTCGACGCGATCAAGGACACGCTCGAGCAGACACCGCCCGAGCTGACGGGCGACATCGCGCGCGACGGCATCCTCCTCGCCGGCGGCGGCACCCTGCTACGTGGCTTCCCAGAGCTCGTCGCCGCGGAGACGGGCGTACCGGTCTCTCGCGCATCGCCGCTGACGTGCGTCGTCACCGGCTCGGGCCAGGCCCTCGACCATTTCGACCAGCTCAGCCCTACCCGCGGCCCGCGCCGTCTTACCTTCACCGCTGATCGCACGAACGATCACTCCCAAAACACTGATCGATTCGCCCAAGCGTAAGGATCAGTGTGATCTATCCCACGTCCGCCGCCACTGTCTCCGGAGCATTTCAGGACGGACGCGCGTGCCCCCGGAATTGAGCAGGAGTAGCAAGCCGACGGCCATCGCGAGAGTGCGCCTATGCGGGAGGACTGCGTGCAGGCGGGGGCGAAGAAGTCGATGAGCAGTTGTGCGCCGACTCGTCCTGATGGAGCCATGCGACGCGTTCGGACCGGCCCACTACCGGGCTCCTTCAGGCGCTTCACGTCTTCGACCTTCATTCGCCTAAGCGCGCTTTGCTACTCTCCGACACGCAAGGTAATCCGCCAAATGCGGCCCCGGCTCAGGCCACATCTGACCGCTGGCGCGCTCAATTCGCCTGAAGCATCGGCAAGCTCAACATTCAAGTCCGATCAGTGCCGGACGATGAGTGTTAGGCATTCTTCAATCGTCATCAAATAGGGGAGGACCCTCATGCCAGATCCCGTTGCTGAGTCGATCGCGTTCCTGAAGCAGCGCATCGAGCAGGACCAAACTGCGCTGTCTCAGCTTGAAGCTCTCCCAGCCGCACGCTCCAACGGTCGTTCCAACGGTTCCCGACCCCCTCGTCCTGCTCGGAGGCCTAGCAAGGCAGCCAACGCCGAGTCAGCCACGCTCGACGATGAGCAAGATCATCGCCGCTATTCGGACGGCTGGGCGCAAGGGCATCGCGGCATCTGCCATCCGAGCACAGTTGACCGCCAAGACAGACGGTCCGACGATGAGTCGGCGACTGAAGGCCCTAGTCGATTCCGGCAAGCTCTCGAAGTCCGGAAAGCGTCGAGCGACCGTCTACACGCTCAATAGCCCGAAGTAGGCCACGCGGCCCGCGGCCACGACTAGAGACCGTGCTCGTGACTCCCGAACGGCTCCTCCAGCTCACTGAACGTCGGCCCGCAGCACGATCGCTGCGAGCCCACCAATCAAAGCGCTCCGTCTAAGCACCCCGACCGGCCTTCCGCGCTCAATCCCGCATCAGAACTCTGCACCCTTTCACCAGTCGCTTAGCAGGGTCAAGTAGTTTTCTTGCATCGATCACGCGCGTAGGAGCCATCGATCGCGGGCCACGACGCTACACCCCCGCCGAGCTCAGGCAGCCAGCCACGACACGCTCCCGCGACTCCTTAGCGCGAGTACCGAGCGCCGGCTAACGAGACTCGATCACGCCGAAGCGACAGTGGGCGAGCCTCAAAGGCGTTGACTGCTCCCGGCGCGTGGAGCGAATCGCGGAACGCAACGCTTCGCCCTTGAGCTCGGAAGACTCCTCGATCGGGACGATCGAGGAGTCTTCGGCCGTGAAGCCCACGCCCGTCAGAAGGATCAAGGCGATGAGGACCAGATCCCCCAGTGGCTGCCCCGACGACTTCCGATTTTGTCGTAGGTCGGGCTGATGAACGCCAGCGACAGCAGCCCGACCGAGGCGAGGATGAACCCGGCCGAGACGACGATCCGTTCGATATGTGGGCGCTCGTGCCTTACTGGCTGAATACCTTCTTCCAGGTCTCGGCGCCCACGATGCCGTCGACCCCGAGGCCGTGGTTCTTCTGGAACTGTTCCACCACGGCCTGAGTTTCGGGACCGTAGACGGCGTCGACGTTGAGGTTCGGGTGCCCGTGCGACTTGAGTTGGTCCTGCAGGACCTTCACCGCCGGGACGCGCTGGTTCATCCCGGGGCCGATGACGTAGTTGAGCTGCGGGATCTTACCCGGCACGCCTTTCACGACCGGCTGTGGCTTCGCAGGCTGGCCCGGCTGGCCCGGGGTCAGGAACAGCTTGCGCTCCGCTTCGCGCCGGCGCGTGAGGCCGGCGAGCACGCGCCCGCCGCCCTTGTTCCAGGCGAGCAGCCCGCCCGCGGCTCCGCTCCAGTTCCCCGCGCGCAGGTGCTTGCCGACCGTTGTCTGGGGGCCGATCGCACCGGGCCCGCAGTTGTACGTGAACGAGCAGAGCGCGTCGAACTGGTTCTGATTCAGCGCCAGGCCGAGGCCGTTGACCGACGCGCCGTACGTTTCGGTGACCTCGCGCCTGAGGCGGTCGTGGGCCTGCTGCTTAGTCACCGCGGGCGAGCTCGGGCCGACGCCTCGCGTCGAGCCGTAGCCGATTGTCCAGACGCCGACCGCGTCGCGGTAAGGCTTCGAGCGGAAGCCCTCGAACTCCTCGATGAGTAGGGCGCCGTTGTCCGACAGGTTCATGGCTAGTCCTCCTCTTCGTATTCGTCTTCGCCCTCTTCCTCGCCTTCAGGCACGTCGGGCTGCACCCTGGCCTCTCCGTTCTCTGCGGGCGGCTCGTTGGGCTCGCTCGCCGCGGTCTCGGCCTCGCTCCCCTCAGGCTGACTCGTGCGCTCCTCCATCGCTTGCCTCCATGATGATCGTGGGTGATTCCTCTTACGGTGGTGCTGAAAGTTCGGGTGGCGGGCAACCTTGGCGAGCGGCGGCACGGACGGCCAGGGCCTCTCCTGAGCCCACGGCGGCGGCTCGCTCGGTACGGCGCGCTTTTCCGCGTGGACGTGCCTTGGCGGCAACGTGAAGTCGACGCTTTGGGGCGGCCGGTCCCCCCAACGTGAACCGATCGAGTCGCGCCCGCCGCGGGATTGCCTTGAACGAGCCTCGTGGCTTCGCAGTCGGAGCCGCCGCTGGATGTTCAAGGCAGTCGCGCAACCCTTTGGCAGCGACCGCGCGAGCACCCGATCGGTGGCGGCCGTTCCCGCGCGAGCCTGTGTTCCCAGCTAAGGTTGTCGTGCTCCCGCGTAGCGAGGAGCTTCTAGGTTGGCTGGCCGCCTCCGATCACGAAGCCGACATAGAACGGGTGACCAGACCCGTAGTCCGACTGCGACGTGCTCCAGGTGTGGTTGGGGTCGTTCCTTCCCCAACTGACCCAGTCCGGCTGGCTCGCGGACGCTTCGTTCTTCCGGTTAAACCAGAACGGGTCGTTGTACGAGGCCACGACGGTCTTCGTGTTCAGGTTTGCGTCTGTGTAAGCGTAGGTGACCGTTCCCTGCGCTCCTGAGGTGTTCCCGAATCCCTTCGGGTCTCTCAGGATGAACCGCGCCCTCTTTCCCTTCGGGATCCAGAAGGGCGGGTTGACGACGTACGAGCCGCTATTGGCGGTGCTGCCTTTCAGGAGCAGTGCCGAATGCCCGTTCGTGTTGTCGATCTCCACGTAGCAGGAGAAGTCGAGGTCGAGGCCGAGGTAGCTCTCGATCGCGCTGACCCAGTCCCCGAACGTCTGCGAGACGCCGCTCAGCCAGTCCTCGACCGTGCTCGCCGCGGCGCCGAAGCCGTCGACGAGCGCGGTCACGACCGTCGCGATGCCCATCGCCGACCTCGACCGCGAGCTGGCAGACGGTCAGGCCGAAGTAGTCGGGGAGGTGCAGCAGCCCGAGCCCCGACCGGGAGGAAGTCGGCCTGCACCTCGTTCGGGTCGTTGTTGCGGAAGTGGCAGCGCGTCGTAAGTGTTGACGATCTCCTCGTTGGCCGCCTCGCGCGCGAGGACGAGGCCGGGCTTTGGCGGCTGGGGCATCGCGTGGGCTTGTCGAACGTGAACGACACCGTCGTGCCGTTGACCTTCAGGTTCGGGTACGAGCGCCCGGCGATCCCTGCCATGGAACGCCTGCAGCATCGCGCGTCCTTCAGCGTGATCGACGACGTCGACCGGTGAGCTGGCTCGGGTCGGAGTAGCACGCCCCACTTGAAGCCGGTCAGCCACCAGTGCAGCTCGGGGCCGCGGGTGAACAGCTTCTGTCCGTCGCGGTGCAGCGTGGCCGAGAGCGTGAGCCTGTCGTCGTCGGAGGCGCAGTCGTAGAAGAGGTTGTGCGACTGCAACGTCGTCGCCGGGCCGCTGCCCGATGGTCGCGTCGAGCAGTGCGTAGCCAGCTCCGGTCGAGCCGATCGGGCGCGTGTAGACCCCGATCTCGCAGCCCGTCTCGAGCCCGTACTGTCCCTTCCAGAGCTCGATCATCCAGTGCTTGCCGTCGTAGTCGAAGAAGATCGGCTCGCAGTCGATGATCAGCGCTCATCCCGAGTCGCGGCGGCGTCGTAGCCGTAGGCGTAGCCGAACCTTCGCTGCAGCGGGTCCATGCGCGAGTAGATGATGTCCTGGTCCGGGGTCGTAGAGGAACCCGGCGGCGACGACTGCCTGTGCGAGCACTGAGTCGCGAGCGGGAGTCCAGGAGCCTGGCATGTCTAACCTCCGATGGTGAAGATGACCTGAAGCGGGTGGCCGTAGGCTGGGAAAGTGCCCTTGGGCCCCATTCGCCCGCGGCGGAGCGCGCGACGAAGTCGCCGCCGGCGCCTGACACGGTGTTGTTGACGACCCCGGTCGGGCAGCTGACGCTGAAGTCGCCGGCGCCCTGGTAGGAGAACGTTCCTCGCTGCCGCTGCCGCCGTAGTAGTCCTGCAGCCAGCGCGTCGCCGCGTCCGCCTGCCGGGATCGTCTGTGGCGGCGGGACGACCCAATAGCCCTCCGAGGCTCCCGGCGGCCCGGTGAGCGTGAGCGGCTGGCCGCCCTTGTTCAGGATCCGGACGAAGCAGGACATGTCCGCAGCCGCCGGTGGCTGTATCACAGCGGAGGGAAGCGCGGGCACCGGCGCGATGTCGATGTCGTAGCTGCGCCGGCGCGACCGAGAAGATCTCGGCGGCCGCCAGGTCGAGGTCGATAAGCGTGAACGTGAACAGCGCCGGGGGCGACTTCGAGAGTCGGGGCTTGAGGCGCACTCGAAGCCGCTGTTGTAGTAGGTGATCGGCGAGATCCCGAGGCCGCCGACCGGCGTGTGCGTGTGTCCCATGACGACGAGATCCGCGCTCTGCTGGATCGCAAGTCGTTGCGCGAACCAGGCGAGCCATTCGCCGGAGCCGTCAGCGAGGGCGGCACGGCCTGCGTTCTGGACTGCCGTTCTCCTTCTTTTACCCAGTCCGCGAACAGGTTGGCGTAGGTCGTTCGTGCTTGCGCGATCGTCGTCTTCGTCTTGCCGTCCGGGAGGGTGATCGGCTCCGAGTCGGACATGCCGGAGACCCCGCTCACATAGTTGAGTAGCAGGGAGGCGATGTCCGGGAGAGCGATGTTCGGAAAGGTTTCGGGAACAGGTTCCAGATGAAGGCCCCGATGTCGATCCCGTTCGGATAGCCCATGTTCGGGAAGTCGGCGACGGTCTTGTCTGTGCCCTTGAGCTTCTGCGCCATCATGTAGGAGAAGGCGCGGGTGACGAAATGGCCGACCGGGAGCGTGTTCCACGGCGAGTTCGGATCGGGAGCGTTGAACATCGTCCAGTAATGGCCGTGGCTGAACACGGTTCGAGCACCCGTCGATCCGGTCAGGACGTGCACCGGGTCGACCATCTTGATCTGCCCGACCGAGCTCTGCAGCGCGGCGATGTCAGACGGCGTGAGCGTCCCGTCGTGGTTTCCGAGCAGGTAGGTGACCGATCGGGACGGCCTTGACCACGTTGGCGAGCGCGCCGCTCGCGCCGAGCACGTTCTCGTTCGCGGCGATGATCTCCGCCATCGTCGGCGGCGTCACCGACGGCGCGTAGGTCCACGTGTCGACGAGGTCACCGAGCAGGATCACCTCCCTGAGTTCGAGCATCGCGGCGTTTTCGACGACCCAGTTCGAGCGCCGCGAGCAGGTATGGCTCGTGGACGCTCTTCTGGTACCAGCACGTGTTCTCGCTGTTCCCGATGTGGATGTCGTTGAGAACCACGACCCTGCTTCCGTCGGCCATGGCGGGCCACTCCGATCGTGTCGAGGTTTAACCGGGAGGCAAGTACGTCAGCACGACGCCCGATGGCGCGAACTGAATGATCGACTGGGCCAGCCGCCGGCTAGCTCGCCCACTAAATCCTGCCGACCCGTGGCGCCGAAGGCCGCCTCCTCCACGGAGGGAGGATCCCTGCCCATCGGTGAGCGGCGGCTTGGCCTCCCGGGCTTAATCGCGTCACCCCCCTAGGTCGTCCGGCGAAACGACAGCTGTCCGCAATCGTGTCGCTTCTACCACACGCCTCCTAACAAAGTCAAGGGTGGTAGCCAGATGATGTAGTCATCGCGCGCGGTGTAGTGCTCGCGCGGGCCGAGCCGCTCGAGGCCGCCACACGCCGGGTCGACCAGCGGGATGAACCGCGCCCGCCAACTCTTGGTCGGACCCTCCACGCCAGCGGACACCGCATCCGGCGGGCGTCACAAGTCGATGTCCGCCCAAGCGCAGCGCGAGCAGCTCGGCGAGGCGCAAGCCGCTGTAGGCGGCGAGACGAAAGAGCTCGGCATCCGCCACGTCCTCGCGGGCCCGCCACTCGATCTCGTTGGCCGCCAATACTGAAAGCGAAGCTCGCACTATGCCGAGGCTGAATGTCGGGCCTCGCGTGCGGCGTATCTAGCCGAAGGGAACAGACTGCTAGAGGCCATGCTCCGTGAGCATGATGCCTGGGAAGCTCACCAGTACCTACGGAACTTGCGGCTCATTGAGCAGCACGCGCAAGAAGAGCGGCGCCGTGCCAACGAGCCACCCGTCGTGAGGGTCATCGGGAAGGCGCCGCTCAGTGAGGGTGCTCTGCCCAACTGGGCAGACGGGGCGAAGCGCAAGACGCTGGCTCGAAAAGCGGCCTATGGCCTTTTTTGGGGTTGGCTGAGATCATCTCCATCTCCCCCAACCCCGGCGGCCCTGGCCGAAACGAAGATTGCTCCGACCGGGGTCGCTTTATTCCGGGATGCGACCCGCCTGTCCGAAGGAGGACGTAATGAACAGCATGAGAAGAATGTTTCTGATCCTAAGCCTGTTGTTGCCCGTCACGGTGCTTGCCAGCGGCGTCGCATCGGCGGAAACCAAACTCGATGCGAGTATCTTTTCTTATGACGGTAAGGACTTTGTTCGAACCGAAACAACCTTGATGAAAGATGGACAATCCGCCGCCAACACAAAACTTGATCCTGCTAGCCCGGCCTACAAGGCCTTGGTCGAAAAAAAGTCCTACACCGGGCCAGCGACCGTTCTTGGTAAAGACTACCAGGCCAACTACGCACCGCTCACCAGTGGAGACGGCAAATTGACCGGTGCCCTGTTCGTGGGCATCCCGAAATAGTCGGCGATCCCAATCGTCTGGCAGCCCCGGCGCTCTTCTTCTCGCTGCGCCGGGGTTCCTTATCTCACGCAGGTCAATGTCGCCTAATGGCACACATCAGACATGCTCAATGCGCTGACGAATGGGGACCTGTCAGTATGTCCGCTAATGACCCATAGCGGACATTTTGGTCCTCAGCCCTGTGCCGAGATAGCGTCGCTCCTGACCTCAGCGTATTAGGTCGGGCCGGACGAGTTTTGCTTCGCGTCCGCCCCTTTCAGTTGACCAGCGGGAAACGCGCGTCCAAATTCTCCCCAACAGAGTTCGCCCGCGCAGGAGTCAGCCACGATGCACAAGCTGCTTGTCCCGGTCGACGGCTCAGACAATGCGATGCGTGCGCTTGAGTACACGATCCGGCTTGCCAAGGCGCACGGGCCTATAGAGCTCGTGATCCTCTACGCGCACGAACCCCCTATCGTCTATGGCGAGCTTGCCATTTACTTGCCGGAAGAGAAGCTCAAGGAACTGCAGCGGAAGCATGGTGAGGACATATTGAGGCCATCCATCGAAACGGCGAAGAGGGCCGGGGTCACTTTCACCAGCCAGGTCCTGATCGGCGACATTCCGAAATCAATCGTCTCATGCGCCGAGACTTTGGGCTGCGATGGGATTGTGATGGGAACACGCGGCATGGGTGCGATCGGCAATCTGGTCGCGGGGTCTGTTGCAACGAAGGTCATTCACCTCACCAAACTTCCGGTCACGCTCGTAAAGTAGCGTTGTTGTGCAAGACCTTGGCGGTGGTAGGACCGAAATTGCCGCAATCACGGCGGCCCCCCAACGTCTGCTAATGGGACAAAGCAGACCTGCTCAATGCGCTGACGAAAATGTCGGCTTGGGGGCAAGCGGACAGTGACCAACCGCTGCTTACCAATCTCGATTTATGAGTGCGCGCAAAAAGAAACCTCTGACGGAAGCTCTGTGTTGTAGGTTCGATCCCAGGTTCCTGCCGATGATGCGCTGTTCTGGGCTCATTGCATCTGGTCGAGCATGTTCGAGAACGCCGCCTTGAGCTTCAGTGCTTTCTTGATTTCGTCGGCACTCACGTAGGGATACCACCGTATTCCAGGAAGCTCGGGCAGTGGTGCTCGCGGACGAACTTGACGAATTCCTCCGGCTTGGTTTTCCAATCTTTGGGGAAGCCTTCGAGGTTTTCGAAGACAATATAATGTCGGTGGCCGAGAAGAGAGCCGACGGCGTCCTCGGTGTACTTGTCCAAGTCGGTGTCGAAGATGCCCTGATACTGGAAGTACAACTCCCCGTTGATCTGGAAGACCTGCCATCGCAGATAGTGCAGCTTGAGCACGGCGAGACAGTTTGGGTCCTTGGCAACCGCTTCCTCAATCTTCTTGGCATGTTTGTAGCAGGCTTCCTCACCACCGGGTTTCGGCTTTGCGATGATCGAGAAGCCGTAGCACGCGGGTGTCTTGGGAAAAATCGGGCCGTATCTACCCTGCTGCACCTTATCTTTAAAGAACCCTCCCTTCGGGATCGCCATCGCCGCCGGTTTGGTCCAGTCTTGCTGCTTCGATGCGATCAGACATAATCACAGTGCCTTTCTCTGGTTGGTGGCTGATTGCTGCTTCACTTCACGATCAACCATTCCCGGCCACCTCGATCATCGCGCCGGAAACAGGAAGGTCATCCCGAGCCGCGCACCGAAACCATGGGGACCGCTGTCGGGAAAGTCGGCCCAAATAGCGCAGGCCGCCAACGATGCGAACCGGCTGCTCACCTACTCCTCACTGATCGGATTGCTTTGAGCTTACAAAAAAAGCTAGGTCAGCAGGGCTGAATTCTCCAAGGCCAGTCCAATGTCTGCTCTTGGCACAAAGCAGCTGCTCAATGCGCGGCGAATGTCGGCTAATCGGGGGCAAAGCGGACATTGACCAATCGCTGCTTACCAAATCCTCCTCCGCCGTACCAAGTCTTGGCGCTTGTGGTATGCCATCGTACTGTGCTTGACGCCGAGATGAAGGGAGAACCGAATTGAGCACGAAAGACCCTATGGCGGCGGTACGCCAGTACATCGATGGCTTTAACAAAGGTGACGTAGAGGTGATGGCGGCCACTTTCGCTGTCCCTAGGGTCGATCCTGGACGGCTGGCTACCACGACGCGTGGCACGGGCCAACAGCCGCTCAAGACTGGTATCGAGACGTGTTGATTGAAGGCAAGCAACACGGTGCTTCAGATTATTTCGTCACTGTGGGTGAGCCGTTGCACAACAACGTCACCGGCGACAGCGCCTATGTGGTTGTTCCCGCGACCATGACGTTCAAAGTGGGCGGCAAGCAGATTACGCAATCTGGCGCGGTATTTACAGTGGCGCTCCGCAAGCTCGCCGACGGGTGGCGCATAGCGGCTTGGGCGTGGGCGAAAGGCACCTCCTCGGTAGCGAATAACTTGGCGAGCTACTGCCATCCGCACGCTCAGCGCCGGTGAGAGGCCGCGCATCTTTCCGCGAAATAGGTGCCGGGGATGAGGGCATGGGAAACCGCGCCGAGAAACAAAAAGCGGGCTGTGCTAGAACTTTATTTGAACCCGTGGGAAGCGCCGCAATGGCTGCACGAACGATCTTCGATCGGCCGATGACCAACGCTCAGCACAAAGCTCGGCAGCGAGCGCGCAAGGCCGCGAGGTTCCGCGCTGAGCATCCCGACTTTACCCCGTTACCTCACCGATGAGGCTCAGGCGAAAATGTGGGACCGGCTCGCGCTGCCGGCGCTCAAGACCGAACCTGTCATTCCGCTCGACCTCCCTGTGATGGAACTGCCGAGCGATGAGATCGCCGAGCGGCTCGAGGCTCGCCGAGGCTCGGC
>CAVSCQ010000009.1:0-12084 GCA_963726465.1 uncultured Solirubrobacterales bacterium | reverse complement strand
CCCGCCAACCCCCGCGTATCCCGCACCGCAACCGCAGCCACCTCGTTACCGCAAACGTCAACCACACCGCTCCCGTCCGGCGACGCCATCCCCTCACTACCCAAGCTCGCTCATTCGCGGCTTGGCCAGGAGCATCTGGATGGCCGGGTCCGCGCTCAGGCGCGCGAGCGGGAGCGTGTCTGCCAGGCTGCGGCCAGGCGCTTCACGGCGCCGCGCGCCGAGCTCCCGTAGGCGCCTTTGGGACCCGACACCCGTATCGCCTCCGCCGATCCTCGGCAGCGCATCCCGGATCGTCGCCGAGTCCAACACGTATCGGGTACCGTGCTCGCAATTGACAACGACCGATATCACGTCCGTGTCGCGCACTGCTCGTCGCGTCCAGCTGGCCGTCCACCCCGAGAAGCTGGCGAGCGGGTCGTCCTCGCGCTTCAGGTATGCGGCGACGTCCGGCCTCGGCAGCCCGAGTTGAAGATCTGAGCGGAGTTCTGTGCCGTTCACATACACTTGCAGATCGGAGATTGCATGACCTGGCTCCTCCAGACCGGCGAAGCCGATATCTGCCGCCCAGCCGGTCAAGCGCAGCGTTCTCCCATCAACCGTTAGCTGATCGACCGACCCCTGCGGTCCACGATCATATTGCAGCGGGTGCTCGCTCACCCGGCCTCGGGGGACTACCCCGACGTCCTGGTGAAAGCACAACGCGCGCGGAAGCCTGACGGCGTTAGCGGCTTCGGCGCCAACCGCCTCTCGCAATCGCCGGCGCACGTACTCTTCGGTCGTCAGGTTGCCGCCGTAGTCATCGACCGAAAGCGAAGGGACTTCGGTGAGCGGGATGAACGCAAAGCCGTCCTGCAGCTCGACGCCCGATTCATTCACGGCTTCGTCGTGCACGCTAAAGACAAGCACGCCGTTCGGCGAGACGAACTGCCACATTTTTGCCAGCCAACTTCCGAAGGTGCGGTCCGGGAGGTGAGTGAAGAGTGAAGCGACAAAGACGAAATCGAAGGCGCGGTCCACGCGAAGCGCAGCCGGACGTACCGTCGTCGACTGTATGGTGCTGACGTTTAACTCCCGGGCTTGAAAGGCGAGAGCTTCCGCCTGGATCTCGGCGATCACGACCCCCTTGGGCGGAACGTGGTCCCAAAAGCGTGTGCTCCTACCGTATCCCGCCGCAAAATCAAGGAATGAACCGACGTTGTTCAGGTTGCCAAATGCCAAGTTGCAATCACATCGACAACGGAAACAATCGACATGCCTGCGCGGAAGTACGCCATGGCAGCGAGTGGCTCGCTCCCGATGGTGTGCACCGAAAATGCAAACATGTCGTCGTTCGCATCGATGTTCAGTGATGCGTCGCGCGCCACCGGATCGGTGAGGGCGAGCAAGTGGCGCACCGCGGGAGCTGATGGCGCAACCTCGGTGAACGCGTAGGGAGTCATGGGCGGAAGAGAAGCGTCTTCAGACTGCGCCAGCCCGGCTGGCGACCAAGATTATATGGGTGAGAGGCTTTCACGGGCTCGCGCGCGACGGGGCGCAGAGAGGTCAACGGGCCTCGGTACCCGGTCCCGATGAACATGAGCAAGCGGGCAGCGCAGATATCGGCCTCGCACGAGCCGGGCCGGTCGAAGGCCCGCAAGCGATGGTTCTCGGTGGGGCGGAGTTGCAGTGGGGCGAAGTCGAGCGGCTTCGCGCCAAACGCCGTCGCGGGTTGAGAGCAGGTACCACGGTTGCGTGGTACAGCACTTGCGAGCGGCGGTTTCGGATCGTCGGACCGCGAGGCACGCCATTGTCGCACGGGGGAAACGGCGGTGATTTCGGTGCTGCCGCTCCAATTCCACAGACAGCGTCGTGGGGCGTAGCGCCAAGTCGCTGGTCGTGCGGCACGGTCGATCTTTTGAGAGACTTGCGATATCGCTTCTGTCGAGCAAAGCAGACGCATCAGGGCAGCCGTCACGTGGCTCAAGCTCAACGGCGGATTCGTTCGCGCAGGAGCGGTACTAAGCGTTCTGTACCTCAGCCTCGCGTTGACTTTTAGCATTCTTACGCCGGCATGGGAGAACAACGACGAAGCGGCGCATGTGCAATACATTGAGCACATCGTGCGTTACGGAACGCCGCCTCAAATTGCGGCCAGCAATGGCGTCGAATCGCACCAGCCTCCCCTCTACTATTACCTGAGTGCCGCGTGGCAGAAGCTCCTTGGCATTCCGGCGTTCGATCCTCAAATTGAGCCGCCACTGGGTCCCCCGATCCCTGCCACTCAGCGCTTTTATGAGGTTTCGCATGACTACAGTCCCGCTCAGCATCGCGCTGCCAGGGCCGTGCATGAGCTTCGACTAGTATCGGTCGTGTGTGGGCTTGTCGCAGTGCTTGCTGCGGTTGCCGCTGGCGGCTTGCTCACGGGCCGCGCGTTAACCTCAGGCGCCATTGGGGCGACTGTCGCCCTCTGGCCGAAGTTTCTAGTCGTGACGAGTGCCGTCACCAACTCGGCACTTGTCACGATGATTGGAGCAGTTGCTGTTCCGATCTTTCTGATCTGGCGCCGACGGCAGAGTTGGAAGTGGGCTGGCCTGTTGGGCGCGGTGCTTGGCGCTGGTGCGCTGACTGATGAGACAGCGCTGCCAGTCGCGGCGCTTATGATCTTACTTCTCGGGATCTATTGCGTGAGGTCCCGACATTGGTCGTCCATCATCGCCGCCGTCATGGGTTTTGGTCTCGTTGCCGGCGGTTGGCTTGTTCGGGAATGGGTTATCTATGGGGATCCTCTGGCGAGCAGCAAGTCAAGGACCTACCTTCTGGGCGCTATTCCCGGGCTCGTCCGGGCGGCGCCACATGTGTCGTGGGCAATCCTTAGGGCCGCTTGGCCTCAGCTGGCGCAGAGCACCTGGTATGACGGCGGGTGGAACCAACTTTTGCTTCCGCCCGCAGTTGACCACGCTGTTTGGGTATTAGCCGTGGTGTCAATTGTCGCTGCTCTTGCGTCGCGGCTTCCGGAGAGATGGATCCTGCTTGCATCAGCAGGAGGGAGCATTGGCGCCTGGCTGGCCATCGTGAGAGCGACAACTGGTGCTCAAGGGCGATACCTGCTCGTCGGGATCGTCGCGTGGGCCACCCTGTTGGTGCTAGGAGCGGAGCGGGTAATGAGAGGGCTGAGACTGGCGAGCTTCGTTTGGCCCGCGGTGATGACCTCTCTCGTGTGCTACGTACTCCTAACATGGGTCATTCCGTATGCCCACCTATGACCACAGAGACATCAGTCGCGCAAACTACGGCGTGCGGTGGTGGTCAAGGAGTCGCTTTGCCATGTCGTCGACTCGATGCCGCCATTCCAGGCCGGCTCAGGGAGATCGCGGGTCCAAGGAGAGCCGGCCCTCTTCATACGCGCTCGACGAGATCACCCCGAGACCACACACACTCGACCCTCCGGTCCTGCAAGCGTCATCCGCCACAGGACTTGGGGGGCGTCATCGCGCGGAACCCGCACAGTGGCGACGGTCCCCGCGGGAACGGTCCCAAGAGCCACAGCGTAGTTGGAGGCAAATCGCCCCATAGCTATCGTGACGGGATTCTGGCGGGGCGCCTGGACTGTCAGGGTCCCCGGGTTGGCGCGCACGAACACTGGTGAGGCACCCAACACCAGGCATCCTCCGGAGTGGTTCGCAGCCCCGCCGAGCACGGGCGGAGCCGGGGCCACGGCTCGGGGCAGCGCCGAGGTAGGAGCGAGGGACAGCTCCGCGCCGGCAAGCACCCGGTCAGCGCTCGCCCGCGTTGACTCGGGTGCTGCCAGGATCTGGGTCGGGGAATCCTCTCGAAGGCCAAATGCGTCGCTGGCTGAGAAGAACGGGCGGGCTTGGATGTTCGCGAGGTTGGCGTCCACGACGCCTGGGTTATAGACCGGGCTGACCACAGGACGTGCGATGTCGAGGGCTCCGAGCTCAGCTCGTTGCGCGCGCGCGCCGGCGAGGAAAAAGTCGCGCTGCTGACCGTACTGATGAGCATTAGTCGCAGCGACGACGGCGAGGACGACGAGAGCGACGATCGTTCCCGTGCGGGCGAGTCGCGGCGCCGGCACCGCGGCACAGACGCAGACCATCAGCAGCGCGGCGTCGCTCGAGAGATATCGCGGATCATTTGGAGGACGGGGAATCGTTGCCGAGTTCGAGAGGGAGGCGGCGAACCACACGACGACTAGAGTCGCCGCGCACCCCCAGAAGATCGGTCCCGGTCGCCACCCGCGCCGAGCCGCCGCTGCTATTGCGAAAACGAAGGCGATCGCGATGGGAACGCCAAACGTAATGTCTAGGGTGCCGGTCTGAGGCGACACCGAGGACAGCCCGGCAGTGCCCGCAGCGGTGGCGCTCAGCGACTGCATGATGTACGAGAGTGACGTTCCCCATAGCGATAGGTGGGTCTCGCTGTGTTGATGTGCGTACTTGGCATACCAGGCGAGATAGAGGACAACGGGCACAGCGACCACCCACGCCCTGCGGCGCCAGTTACCCCGGAGCACGATCATGATTCCTGCGCCTACGACGAATCCAATGCCCTGGCTCGCGCTTCCGAGCGAGATGAGTAGAGCCAGGCAGCAGATCGGATCGGCCCAGCGTCCGCCGCGCTCGAGAACGATCAGAGCGAGCAGACCGAACGCCACCGCCAGCGCGTAGCCATCCTGAAACGGCCAGAGGATCGTGACTCCACCCGGACCGAGGGTGACCAGGAGTAATACCGGCGCCAACCCCCACCATGGTCCCCAGTGGCGACGGCAAATGATGCCGAGCACGAGAGCCACGATCACAAGATCAAACGCGGCTAGGAGCCGGAACGGTACGTACGAGCCCCCACCAAACAGCTTGAGCAAGGCCTTGAAGACGAGAATCGGAACGAGGGACAGATGCGGCCCGTGTGGGTTTAGGAGCACGTGCGGCGACAGTCCGCGACGGGTGACGACGAAATCCCACTCATCGCCGAAGAACGTGAGCCCACGGGTTTCGGCGATAACGACCAATGCCCCCAATGCGAGCAATCCGACAAACGCAGCATCCGCGCGATGCCACCCGCGCGGGGTGCGCGAGCGAGTCGACGCGGCGCTGGGCGATGCGATCGCTGACACCGTTGCTCAGCGGCTGTGGATCGCTCGCGACGGACGTGCGGGATCGTTCATCGGCCCGGTTACTACGTCAGGCCGCCGGTAGTCGCCGCGGCTGAGGTGATGCTCCAGCCAGACGTAAAGGACGATGAACGCATAGCGGCTGCCCATCTCGTTCAGACGAAGCTTGGAGGTGCCGTGCTGACGGTTGGTCCAGGTGACGGGAACGACCGCGAAGTTATAGCCGCGAACCACCGCCTTCAGCGGGATCTCAACCGTGAGGTTGAAGTGGTTCGACAGTAGTGGCTGGACCTGGTCGATGACCTCGCGGCGGTAGGCCTTGAATGCGTTGGTGGTGTCGTTGTAGCCGTGCTGGAACAGAACCCGGATGCCGGTGTTAACGATGCGGTTAAGGATCAGCTTCAGCTTCGGATAGTCGTAGGTGCGACCGCCGTTGCCGAAACGAGTGCCGAACGCGCAGTCATAGCCCTGCTCCAGCACGCGGTAGTAGAGCACGAGGTCTCTGGGAGAGTCCGACAGATCGGCCATCATGATCGCGACCGCATCACCCGTGTAGTTCTCTAAGCCGGCTCGCACCGCGTGCCCGAATCCCGGGGGCAAGTGCGAGCGCCGTACAGTGACACGCGGCCACGTTTCCGAGAGCCCCTGCACGACATCCGCAGTGCCGTCGCCGCTGGCATCGTCGATCACCAAGATCTCGTAGTCAATATCCGCGCGCTCGAGCTCCGCGGCCGTGGTCTCGACGGTCTCTCTGATCGATTCGACCTCGTTATGGGCCGGAATGACGACCGATAGCTTCACGCCGCCGCACGCCAGCCTTCGGCGTTCTGCTCGTAGATCTCCCCAAGGATCGCAGGCACATCGTAGGTGATACGCCAGTCCGGATAGTCCCTCTGGAACGGCTCCAGATCGGAGATCCACCAACGGTGATCACCGATCCGGTTCTGCTCAGACAGGGTCCAGTCCAGCGCGCGACCGGTGATGCGTTCGCATTCAGCGATTGCTTCGAGCATCGAACAGTTGCTTTCCCGGCCACCGCCGATGTTGTACACAGCCGCGTTGCGAGGCGCGCGATGGAAGGCGTGGAAGGCGTTGACGAGGTCCGCCGAATGGATGTTGTCCCGCACCTGCCTGCCGCCATAACCAAAGACCGTGTAGCGCTCTCCTCGCATCGCGCAACGCATCAGATAGGAGAGGAAGCCATGAAGCTGCGTGCCGGCGTGGTTAGGCCCGGTGAGGCATCCGCCTCGAAAGCAGACGGTGGGCATGTCGAAGTAGCGCCCATATTCCTGGACGAGGAGGTCGGCTGCGGCTTTCGAGACGCCGAACAACGAATGCGTTGAGCGGTCGATCGACATCGACGTATCGATGCCGCGGGCGTAGCGATGATCGTTCGGTACCTCCAGCCGCGATGGTTGCTCCTGCAGGGGCAGTTGGTTCGGGAGATCCCCGTATACCTTGTTCGTCGAGCAGAAGACAAACGTTGCCGCGGGAGCATGGTCGCGCGCCGCCTGGAGGAGGTTCAGCGTGCCGAGCGCGTTCACGCCGAAATCGGTGTGTGGATCTGAGGCGGCCCAGTCGTGGGAGGGCTGCGCAGCGGTATGGATCACCAGCTCGATGCCGGCCGCGCGCTCGGCGAACAAACGCTCGACGGTTGTGCGGTCCCGGATGTCAACCTCGAGGGATTGAAACGAACCCTCGAATTCGCGTATGAGCCGCTGCGTGGTCGACGCGGTGGACGCCGAAGGACCGAAGAAGCGCGAACGCATGTCGTTCTCCAGACCCAGCACCTCGTAGCCGGCGCCCACGAAATGCGCGACGGACTCTGATCCAATCAGCCCTCCGGAACCGGTGACGATTGCGGTTGCCATGACCCTAGTCAATCAGGAAAGGGGGACGCACGACTCAAGCCTCAAGGGCGGCGGAGATCATCCGTTCATTGGTCTGCACCCATTCGTGGATGTCGGCCAAAATCTCACGCGGGCTTCGCACAGGGCGCCAGTCTGTCATCTGGTACAGCCGGCGGCAATCCGAGACGTACAAAGGAACATCGCCGGCCGGCGACTCTCCGGTGCCCTTCACCGGAACCGTGCGCCCCGTGATCTCCGCGCACAAAGCGGTCGTTTCCGCTAGAGAGAGACTGATCTCTCGCCCGCCACCGACGTTGACGACGGCTCCGTCCCAGTGGGCCGGTTGCAGAAGCTGCCGTTCGAGGAGATCGGTCAGATCGTCGACATGGAGAAGATCCCGGACCTGGCGACCGCTGCCGCCAAAGCCAAGATAGCGAAGCGGCCGTCCGAAATGGTGGGCCAGCATCCAGAACGTGAACACGCCCTGGTCGACCTTTCCCATCTGCCAAGGGCCGGCGATCACCCCGCAACGATTGACGACCGATCGCAGCCCATATGCAGCGCGGTACTCGTCGATCAGCAGTTCGGCGCACAGTTTGGTGGCGCCGTATAGCGTCCGCGGCCCAGTCAGCGGGAAGTCTTCGGAAATCCCTTCCTCAGAAACGCCACGGATTGTCTGCTCCGCCTCCAATTCGAAGCGCATCGGACCGTCACCGATGCGAATCTCGCGCAGCGATGGCCAGGGGTAAACCCGGCTGGTGGAGAGGAAGACCAATTGCGCGCCGCACCGGCGAGCGAACTCCAGACAGTGGTAGGCGCCGGTGAGATTCGAGTCCACGACATACGAGGGCTCCTCCCCGATGCCGGCCAGCGCCGACGGTTCCGCCGAACACTCTACGATCGCCTCGACGCCGTCAACTGCCAGCAGGTCGCTCAGCGTTCGGACGTCTCCGTGGACGAACTCCACTCCGGCTTTGCGCAGGCGGGGGAGATTGAGCTCGGAACCGCGGCGGCGGAGGTTGTCGAGCACCACCACGTCCCAGTCCGGGTGACGGTTCCGGAGCGCCATGCTGACCGCGCTTCCCACGAAACCTGCACCGCCGGTAATCAGAACCCTCACTGGACGACCTCCCCGCTCACGTTTGCCGAGGGTTCAGCGCTGCCGGCGGCGCGGACCGAGGATCGAGAGCAGGAACGATGAGAAGAAGATCTGTATGCCCACGATGATCAGGGTGGCGGCCAGGACTGCCAGGTTCTCGTCCGCCAGGGCGCCAAAGCCGTGGTCGATCCAGTCGATGGCGATCGCGACACCGGTCAGCATGAGGCCACAGCCGAGGAGCAGTCCATGCTCGAGTGTGAACCGCGACCGCATTCGGTCGAACCACCGATCCTGCTCGGACATGAAGTGCGTGCATACGCGTGGGCGCAGATGCCCAGGGCCACCACCTGGGTGCCGATGATAGCCAGCAGCGCGCCCGCGGTCAGCGCGTGGATATCCCATTCCCGGCCAAACACGCCCAGGCGGGCATCACGATCAGCTCCACGATCGCCCCGATCAGGGCCATCACGGCAGCACCCGGAAAGATGAACAGGTGGTTGGGCGAGTGGAGCAGCAGGAAGCGTAGATCGCGCCATCCGTCGCGGAAGCTCGAGAGTTCGGACTCGCCTTCACGCGGGTGATACTCGATCGGGAACTGCCTGAGGATGAAATCCTCCTTCGCGGCCCGGATCACCATCTCCGATGCAAATTCCATGCCGCTGGTGCGAAGGTCGAGGTGCGCCAGGCGGTCTCGGCGGACGGCGCGCATCCCGCAGTGGGCGTCATCTCCCCCCGTTCGGAAGAGCAGGTTGAGACATCCCAACAGCAATGGATTCCCGACATAGGGACGGAGCCACGGCACCGCGCCGGGCTGAATGTTCTTCATCCGGTTGCCGATCACCATATCGGCGCCGGAGTCCAGCTCGGCCACGAAGCGAGGAATCTCCTCGAAGTCATACGTTAGATCGGGGTCAGCCATCATGAAGTATCGACCCCGTGCCGCGGCGAGCCCAGCCACGTAGGCAGTGCCGTACGCATGCTCCGGCTCATCGATCACGATTGCGCCAGCCTGAGCCGCGAGACGCGCGCTCTGATCCTTGGAGTCGTTACCGGACACGATGACCTCGCCGCTGATTCCGTTTCGTTCGAGGACCTGCCGCGCGCGGAGGACGCAGCGCACGATGCTCCCTCCTCGTTCAAACCGGGACTAACCACGGACACGACCAATTCGTCCGTGATGGTGTCGCCAGGGGGGTACGACTGTTGCTCGATCCTGCTCATCGGCTGGTCATTCTGGCCTTAACGCGGGATGGCCGCCAGGGTCTCGCGTTTTCCGCAGATCGGCCTCGCGGCGAGGATATGGGAATCCCGGCGTCGCCGTGCGTATCTGCCTTGTCTCTGACTGCCTGTTTCCGCATACGGTCGGCAGAGCGGAGCGCTGGCTGCGCGAAGTGGGCGAGCGGCTCGCGGCGGAAGGGAATCAGGTCAGCTATCGGACGCTGTGCCAACGGCCACGCGTGGCAGATCCCGGCGTGCCCGGGGTTGAGGTGATCATGGCCGGACCCCGGATGGCCTTGTACACCCCGTGTGGGAGGCGGCGAATCCTCCCGCCTCGCGTCTTCGGTTTGGGCGTCCTTTGGCACCTGATCCCGCCATGGTCGCCGGTACGACACGGTGCACACGGCATCGTTCCCCACTTCTCGCTTCTCGCTTCGGCTACGAATCCGTGATGCCCGCGTCGGCTGGCTGTCGGCACGAACTCGGCGACACCGCCGACCGCCGGTTTTGTGGCACCGGCGCAGATGCCGTTTCATCGTCGCAACGTCTGGATTCTCGCTCGACGTGACGCAGATCCCCTGAGCTGCGGCACTCAATCTCGTCGCGGCAGCAGCCGACCGAGCTCAGGCCGGGCCGCTCCGCGCACGAACGCGCCAGCGGTGTAAACAGCTAACGCGACAACGGGCCGGAGGATCGATGGCATGCTCGGACCGAGCGACGACAGCGCCGCGCCGGCGGCATCCGGCGTCAATTTGACCACGATGGCCGCGTGCGGACGGAGCCGAGACTGGCTGTGGACGAGTGCCATGAGCGAGGCCGCCGCGAGCCGCGACTCCCCGGCGGTCGTCTCGATTGCGCTTCCGCGGGCGCCTTCGGCGCTGGCGAGTACCACGGTCATCAACACGCTGACGATGAACGCCAGGGCACTTGCCGCCAGAATGCTTCGATGCTGCCGAAGGGCGAGCAGGCCAAAGCTCCAGCTGGCGAATGGCGAACGACTGTATGCTGAGGACCGGTGCCGCAGCCGCGAACTTGGGGCCCGCGACCACCGAGACGACGAACTGTGCTCCCGCGCTCATCACTACGGCGGCGCCGAGGCCAGCCACCACCGCGGCCTCGAAGCTGCGCTGCATCACTGAGGCGAACCGGTCAGGTTTCATCGCGCGCCGCCCGTGCCAGGACGGGTAACTCCGAGGTCGCCAGGATGGTCGGCACGCTGGCGGTCACGACGAAGATCCGGACGGACCGAGCAAAGAGCCCGCTCTGGTACGGGGTCGCGACCAGACTTGTCAGGCTCTGCCCGAAGCAATGAGAAACGAGGCGATCAAGACGTAGAGGTGGCCCACCGCGGTGGCCAGCGAGAAGGTCAAAGTGGCCCGGACCAGCGGGGGCCAGGCCGATGGGCGCAGGACGAGCTTGGTCGAGACCCGGCCGCGGGCGAGGAGGGCGGTGGGGACGATCATCACGGCGTAGACGGGCAGCGTGACCGAGAGCAGGGGAAGAACCCCGGCCCCAAGTGCGGCCAAGATGACGACGCTGAGGGCCGACAGCGCCTGTCGAGCCAGCTCCAACCCCGATATGGCGCCGAGCCGCAGATCGCTGGTGAGCGGGATCTGCAGCGTGTGCTGAACGACCAACGCCACGGTGGCGAGGCTGACGGCCACGGTCCCGAGCAGCAGCGCCAGGTCGTATCCGGCGACGAGGGCCAAGAGCCGCGGCAAGGACGAGGCCGACAGTCGTCACGGCAATCCTATAGCCCGAGCAGATCCTGCATCATCTCCGTCCGCTCATGCCCACGGAGCACTGCGTACTCACGAATTCCGAGGTTCCCCATACCGGCGTCGCTCACAAGGGCGACGACGCCGACGATGGACTTGACCGTGGTGTGCTGACCGAAGCGCTCGACACCCAGATGGCGGGTGAGCACGGCAGCCATGATCACCGACAGCGCCAGCATCCCGGCGATGCCCGCGAGACGGACCGCGCTTTCCCCGGATCAGTGCTTCGCTGGCAGCGCCGCTATCAAGGATGTCGGCCATTGTGCGCTCAGGCGATAGTTTGTCGCCATCCTCAAAGGCTGTGGTGCTGTTGCTCGACATCACACGCCGTGGACCCTACCCGCTTCATTGCGTCCGGCGAGCCCCGGGTCACTTACCAGCACGCGTCGGCGCGCTTTTATGTCCGGCCGGTATCTTCAGGCCATCGGGTTCTCTCAGACCCGACCGTGTCTGCTGATGAGACCCCTTGCCACACAACTCGAGGGACCAGCTCTCCTGGCTCCGGTGGTACATGGCGACGACCGCGGCTTCTTCCTTGAGACCTTCAGAGAGGACACGCTGGGCGAGATGGGAATCAACGACCCCTTCGTCCAGGACAACCACTCGCGGTCGCGTCGAGGGATCGTTCGCGGCATGCACCACCAGCCCCGCCAGGCCAAGCTCGTGCGCTGCGCCCGGGGCTCCATCCTCGACGTGGTGGTCGACATCCGCCGGGGCTCTCCGCAGTTCGGGCAGTGGGAGGGCTTCGCGCTTGACGACGTCGAGCACCATCAGCTCTATGTCCCGGTCGGGTTCGCCCACGGGTTCTGTGTCCTCTCCGAGTTCGCCGACGTGACCTACCGGGTCTCGACCTACTACGACCCGGCGAGCGAAAGCGGGTTCTCCTTCGACGACCCGGAGGTAGGCATCGAGTGGCCGGCCGATCTTGACCTCGTGGCCTCCGAGCGGGACCGCACCGCCCCACGGCTGGCCGAGCGGGCGGCATCGCTTCCCTACGTCTACGCCCGAGCCTGAGGCGAGTCGGCATGCGCG
>CAVSCQ010000008.1:0-133771 GCA_963726465.1 uncultured Solirubrobacterales bacterium | reverse complement strand
TGAGGCAACGTGGCATCGGTCGCGGGGTTGTGACGGATGAGGCCCTCTCGGCGGGCAGTCGAGAGGCATGCCTTGAGCGGACTGAGCGCGTTGCGCACGGTGTTGTCCGACAGCGGCACGCGCCGCTCCTTGTCTGTCTTCGTCGGAGCGGGCTTGGTCTGCTTACATAGCCACGCGATGAAACCGGCTACATGCCTTGGTGTGATGTCCGTGAGGCGAGTTGGCTCGGAGAAGTAGTTCAGGGCAAACCTGTCGAGCAGCGTCCGGTATTCAGTGCGGGTCTCCTCTCGGAAACCTCTGCGGCCAGTGCCTTGGTAGCGCTCGATCCATTCTTTCGCGTACTCGTGAAGCGTGATTCGTGAGTGCTGCTCGAACTCGCCGCGCTCGATATCCGTGGCTCGTGCGGCCTTCGCTCTGCGTGCTTCGTCGAGCGTGCGGCAAGACTCCCAGCGTTGCTTGCCATCGACGCGATAGCTGAACACGTAGCGGCTGCCGCGCTTGAAGATGCCCGGCGTCCGGGTCTTCTCAAGTGGAGCAGACATGGCTCTCGCTCCGTTGGCGGCCGTGGGCGCCACTCCCGAAGGAGCGACGCTCACGGCCGGATCGAAGTCTCATCACACTGACAAGCGGTCTGCGTGGATCGCCGCCCGTGACGCACAGACAACCCGTTTGTTGATCCGAGTGAGGAGCCCCAGCGCGTCCAGTTCGGTGATCGCGTCGACGACCTGCAGCCGGTTTCCCTTCTCGCGGACCAGCTCCTCCACGGTCCACGGCCGGTCCTCGTTCAACAGCGAGGACAGGACTCCTTGGGTGTTCGTGCTCATGGTTCCTCCTTTGGTTGGAGGCCCCGGGAGGACTGCTCTGGCAGGGAAGCCAAGCTGTTTGCCTGGTAGCTTGGCTGGCGTGCCGGGAGTTACAGCTCACGGTGCCACGGCGCCCGGATGAGCCTCTCATCGCGGGCGCCAACTTGTATGTATGTTCGGTCGGGCCGAGCCTAGCGCAACTTAGCCCAACTGTAAAGGTCGCCGAGCGATGCCACCCACCCGCCGCCGAGCAGAGCCAGATTCCGACGCCTACCGCATCCTCGGCAAGGCGCTGCGAGAACTGCGCGAACAGGCCCGGCTCACGCAAGAGGCGCTCGCGACACGAGTGGACATTGGCGCCACATATGTCTCGCAGGTCGAGAACGGACACCGCGGCATTCGCTGGCATACCCTCCTCGCTTTCCTGCGAGCGCTCGACGTTGATCTCCGCCAGCTCGGCGAAGCAATAGACAAGCAAGAGCGCAAGTCCTCGTAGGGATCTCGTCGAGGTCATCCAGTTCGTCCTTCGATGTAGGCGTCAAGGTCGTCGCGGTGCAGTAGGACGCGGCGTCCGTCGCGGCGGGGGTGGAGCTTGCCGAGCGCGATCAGGTCGTAGATGCGGCCCTTTCCGCAACGAAGCCGCTCGGCTGCGTCAGTCACGTTCAACCAGGGGGACACTGCTGGCGCGGCCGAGACCAGCGCTGCGGCGCGTTGAGCGATCTCGGCGAGTTGCTCGTCGGTGAGCCTGACGGTCAACTCGATCATCGCCCTGACACCTCCTTTCACGACTCGCAGGTCACAAGGGAGCGATTCGTCCCTCTCTGTTAATGACCGTGAGAACGCCAAAACGGCCAAGCAATTTTTCTGCCCGCTCCCAGCCCGCAGCTTTCCGTCTGCAATCGACGGCCCCCAGCACGGTCCACCCGCCCCGTTCCCGCAGTCCCACCCCAGGCCCAAAGCATCGGTCGTCGCGATGCTCGCGGCGCTCCGAGGCGCCGTTGCAGACTAGATGCACTGTGAGTGTGTGCACTGCAGTTGCTGTGTCGTGATGGTGCGTTCAGCGACTGTGTTGTAGTCGACGTTCCCCAGCTGGGGGAACGTCGGGTCTGGTGTTCAGGCTGGCCCCGGTGGCGATGGACGTGACTCTCATATGCACTGGCCCTGCGCTTGGCGTGGGTGCTTTTGGCCTGATCTGTCCGTCTGTTGCTGCCGGTCCCGGCGTGGCCTCCGCTGGTGGCCTGATCAGAAGCCTGTCCGCCCCCGTTGTGGGGGGCGTGACTCATCACAGTCTTGCCCTTCGCGGTTCCTATTGCCCAGGCCGAGCACCGACAGACAAACCCCCAAGAACAGGAGGTTGTATTTCATGCTGGCAGACCAAGCCGACCATGTGCTCGGCATCGACACGCACCGCGACTCGCACTCCGCGGCGATCCTTGCCGCTGACACAGCGGTCGTTGAGGGACAGATCACCGTCGCCGCGAACGAGCGCGGCTATCGACGGCTGCTGCGGTTCGCGCGGGAGAGCGCCCCCGGTCGCAGAGCGTGGGCGGTCGAGGGAACGGGCAGCTATGGCGCGGGACTGACCGCGTTCCTGCAGCGAGAGGGCGAGCTGGTGCTCGAGGTCGATCGTCCTCGCCGACCCGCGCGCCGTGACCGCGCGAAGTCCGATGAGCTCGACGCGATCCGTGCCGCCCGCGAAGCGCTCACACGCGAGCATCTCGCGAGGCCCCGCCAGCGCGGCGAGCGAGAGGCACTGCGTGTCCTGTTGGCTACCCGCGACAGCGCGGTGCGCTCCAAGCGCGCCGCGATCACATTGATGAAGGGTCTGCTCGTCTCAGCCTCACCGACCCTTCGGGAAGGACTGCGTGCCCTACCGACACGCGATCAGCTCGCGCGCTGTGCCCGGCTGCGCATCAGCCCCACACAGGACGCAGAACAGCGCGCCACGACGATCGCGATACGCGCGAGTGCCCGCCGAGCCCTCGCGCTGCAAGACGAAGCGTTCGAGCTCGAAGCAGAGATCAAGCCGATCGTCACCGACCTCGCGCCGTGGCTACTGGCTGAGATGGGCGTCGGCGCGATCGTCGCCGCACAGATCCTCTGCGCCTACTCCCACCACGGACGCATCCGCTCCGAGGCCGCATTCGCCTCACTCGCCGGCGTCGCACCAATCCCGGCGTCCTCCGGGCAAACGGTGCGTCACCGCCTGAACCGCTCAGGCGACCGCCAGCTCAACCGGGCACTGCACACGATCGTGCTCTGCCGCATGCGCGACGACCCCCGCACACGCGCCTACACAGCACGCCGCCAAGCCGAAGGACGCAGCACCCGAGAAATCAAGCGATGCCTCAAGCGCTACACCGCACGCCACCTCTACCGGCTACTCCAGATCTCACCGCCGAATCTCGCAAACAGCGAAACTTGACAAACATAGAAGCATCACGCGTGTGATCGCTGTGTGACGCTGTGTGCGATTTCGTTGGCCGCTTTGGGGTGCTCGTGGTCAGTACTCAGCGGATGATGACCGCAGCGAGCATCGGTGCGGCGCGGGGCGGCGGCTACGCCCGCTACCTGGAGGGAAAGACCGTCGCGCCAGAGCGCGGCGACTACTACCTGACCCCGGACGGCGAGCTGACCCAGGCGCCCGGCACGTGGCTCTCGGCCCCGGAGACGCTCGCGCGGCTCGGGTTCGAGCCGGGCGCGCCGGTCGACGGCGCGGACTTCATCGCGCTGATGGAAGGCCGCCATCCCGCGGACCGGCCGATGGCTGCGCCCGGCGGGCGCGGATGGCGGGCGGGGTGGCGGGATCGACGTGACGTTCAGCGCGCCGAAGTCGGTGTCGGTGATCTGGGCGCTCGGCGATCCGTGGCAGCGTGAGCAGATCGAGGACGCACACGCCAGCGGCCGTCGAGCGAGCTCGGTCAGCTATCTGCGCGAGACGGTTCCGGTCGTGCGCCGTCGCTACGGCGGCCGAGGTCATCGAGGAGCCACGCGAAGGACTTGATCGCCGCCGAGTACCGGCACACGACCGCCAGGGGTGTCTCGGGTGCGACGCGCCCGACCCGCAGCTGCACAGTCATGTCGTCATCACGAGCGCGATCCGTGAGGACGAGCGGATCGTCGCGGTCGCCTCCCGGCCGATCTTCCGCTCAGCGAGGGAGGTCGGCGCCTTCTATCGCTCGGCGCTCGCACACCAACTCGCCGACGGGGTTATGCGATCGAGCGGGGAACCGGCAGGGACGGTAAGTACTTCGAGATCGCGGGTGTGCCCGGCGCTGCCGACGCGTTCTCAGGGCGAAGCCGCGAGGTCGCCCGGGCCGCTGAGCGTTTCCGTGCGCGCTACGGTCGCGCGCCCGAGCGTGGGGAGCTGCGCGATCTCGCGCTCGAGAACCGCCGCGCGAAGAAGCTGACCAACCGGGCCGACCTGCAGATCGTTTGGAGAGACGCCGCGGCCGCTATGGGTTCGTCCCCGATGAGGCACTGCGGCTACTCGCCGGCGAGCGCCCCAGCCAGCCGTCAGGGCGGTGAAGGATCGCATCGAGGAGCGCCTGACCGAGCGCACGCCGTCTTCCAGCCCGCGACCTGCGCGCCGTCGCGCTTGGAGCAGTCCGTCGGTGAGCTCTCGCCACACGAAGCGCTCAGGTTCCCCCGGAGATGATCGGCGAGCGGCGCGTGCTTACCCTTGAGGGCGGACGGATGACGACGCTCGCCGTCCGCGCGCAGAGCAAGCCATCGAGCGCCGGCAGCCGTCTCGCCGAGCCCGCGGGTCGAGACGTCGGCCGTACCGCGCGGATGAACGCCGCGCGTGAGGTCGCGGAGCGCATCGGCGCCCACTCACCGACGAGCAGGACAAGGCGCTGCACGTCTTGACTGGCCCCGAGCGTGCAACCGTGCTCGTCGGTCCAGCCGGGACCGGCAAGGGCGTCGTGATCGACGCCGCCGCCCGCGCCGAGCAACTGCGGCCGCGACACATTCGGGATCGCCGTCTCCGGATCAACCGCCGAGCGGCTCGGACCAGACAGCCATGCCCTGCAGGAAACGCTGACGCTGGACGCGCTCGTCGCCCGCGCACACACGGGACTGTCCACGTCGGACCGAGACGACGATCATCCTCGACGAGGCCGGGATGGTCGACCACAAGCGCCTCGAGCGGCTCACCGAGTTGATCGAGCGCTCCGGGGCAAAGCTCGTCGCGGTCGGCGACGGCAAGCAGCTCCCCTCGATCGGCGCCGGCGGCATGTTCGACCGTCTCGCCCTACTCGCACCGACGGTGGAGCTATCGAATCGATCCACCGCACCCTCGACCCAGATGAGCAGCGCGCGTGGGCAGGCACTGCGCGCTGGCGAACCCGAGCGCGCGATGGCCCACTACCACGCCCGCGGTCAACTGCACATGGCCGACACTCGCGACGAGGCCGTCGAGCACGCCGTCCAAGCCTGGGCGGAGCTCACCGAGACGCTGGACCCCACAAGGTCGCGCTGATCGCAGACGCCTCGAACCGGGAGATCGACCGGCTCAACGCCCGCGCACAACACCTCCGCGCAGAGCGCGGCGAACTCGGCGCCGACGAACTCCCGCTCCCCGGCGTCCACTACGGCTACCGCCAGGCGACCGAGTCGCGTTCATCGCCCAACACCGCCCGCACGGCCAGCCGCGGGTCGAGAACGGCACCCGCGGCGAAGTCACGACATCGACCCGGAGGGAGGCTGACGATCGAGCTCGACGGTCACCGCCCTGCAGCCTCGCACGGCGAGGCCGGTCGCTGCGGCTCGCCTACGCGCAGCACGTCTACCGTCAGCAGGGCGCGACCGTCGACCGCACGGTCGTCGTCACCGGCGGCTGGCAGACCAGCCAGGAGACCGCCTATGTCCAGGCGACGCGCGCCCGCCAGGGCACCGACTGGTACGTCGCCCGCGAGGAACTCGGCAACGAAGGGCACGACCCCGACCGGATCGCAAACCTCGCACGGCAAATGAGTAACAGTCGCGCGCATGAGCCGTCCATCCTCCACCGAGAAATGCCTGACCGTGGTTGGAGCCCTCTGCTCGACCCACTGCGACTCGCGGGGCTGACCAGCCGTCTCAACCCGCTGACGCAAGCGCAGCAACGAGACTCACCTGAGCACGATGTGGACCACGGCTACGAGCGCTGACATGGCCAGCCATAGCCGAGGGACGGCTAACAAGCACAGGGCATCTGCGTTGGTGTCCGCGCCCGCCAGGAAACTGTGCGCCTGTGGATAAGCGTATGGTCGATTGGCGTAGCTTGGCAACGATGCTCCTCGGTTCGGCGCTACTTGCGGTCGGCGCGGTGGTTGTCGGACTGCTTGCGAGAGCGAGCGAGTCAACTTGGGGTGTTCTAATAGCCGCCGTAACACTGGTGGTCGTGGTCGCATGGCTGGCACGGTTTGAGCGCTTGATGAATCGGGACCCCGCTCTGGCACAAGGCGACATTGCATCGCTCAAGATGCAACTGGCTCTCGTGGAAGCACGCGAGTATCTCGCATCTCAAGCGGGAACCGTCGACAACAACGTCTGGGAGGATGCTGTTGCCGTCTTCGCAGGAGCTATCTTGAGCGGGTGGACAGTCCAATACTCGACTGAGAGTGGCAAGCTCGTCCCGACTGGCCTGTCGTCTCCTCCAGTTGGGGGGCAGGGTGTGATATGGACTGTGCTCCTGCCGCTCAGTGCGCGTCACGTCGGCGCTACGGCCCAATTCCTCATTGCGCACGGTGCTCCCATAGCGCGCATCCATGATGATGGTGAAGCTACTGTGTAAGCGCGTAATGTCGCCCGTCGATGTACCTCCCGGTACCCCGCAGCATGTCATGCACGGCAACCATCTTTGATGGCTGCTGATCAGCTTCCTACGCAAGTTTGGCACGCTCCGAACACTCGGCGCTTCGAGCCCCCAAGACGCTCCACCGGACCGACGAACGACACATACCACTGCCGCGTGGGTCGCGGTCCTTTGTTTGCACTTCTGTTCGCACCTCGCCGCTTCCTGGGTAGCGCGAAGTCCCACATCAACGACGAAACCCCTGCCGTAGCAGGGGGTTCGCATAACGCGCCCTGAGAGATTCGAACTCCCGACCTTCGGTTCCGTAGACCGACGCTCTATCCAGCTGAGCTAAGGGCGCAGAGCCGCCTAGTGTAGTGGGCCTCGCCCAGCCAGGATGTCGGCCCGGCTTGAGCCCAGCTCACGATCCTCCAGCAGATGCGCGCAATCCCTTTAGTGCTTGGCGCTCCACTCCTTCTTGTGAGCCTTCTTAGCGGCCTGGTAGTCGACTAGGGCCTGCGGAGAGTCCACATCCCCTAGCGTAGGGTGGGGCGGCACCAGCGCCTTGGCAACCTTGACGCCGTAGCGCTTAGCGAGCACAGCACCTATTGACTTGACCTTCATCTCCCCGAAGCCGGGAAGCGCCTCCAAGTTGGCGCGTAGTTCGCTGGAATCGGCTGCTTCGGTCCAGACGCGAGCAGCGTTGCCGTCGTAGTGGTCCTCGATATGGACCGCCAGATCGTGAACGCGCTTGGCCATCGAGCCTGGATAACGGTGAATCGCCGGCTTCTCGCGAAACACTGGCTCCAGGTCCGCCTCCGCGAGCGTCGCGGCGTCAAACGCACCGAGACGCTGCCTCAACGTGAGCGGCCCTACGAACGCCTGCTGGACTGTGATTTGTTGATCCAAGACGAACCCAACCAACAGGGCCAGAGGATCGGAGGCGATCAGCGAGTTGGCGTCGTCGGACTCGGTGAAGTACAGGCGATCTGGCACGGATCCAACAATACCGGCGCAGGAACTGCAAACTGAGCGCTTCTAAGCTTGGGTTCACGCATGCTGCTCTACGACTCACAGGTCTCAGGCAACTGTTACAAGGTTCGGTTGCTGCTCGCTCAGCTCGGCCTTGGCTACGAGCGACGGGAGGTGGACGTCATCGACCGCACGAATCGTGGCGAGCTTCTCGGTGATCTCAACCCGGCTCTGCGCGTGCCGACGCTGCTGCTCGATGATGGGCGCTCGCTGGCTGAGTCCAACGCCATCATTTGGTATCTCGCCAAGGACACCCAATACATCCCCGTGGATGATTTCGAGCGCGCCAAGGTGCTGCAGTGGCTGTTTTTTGAGCAGTACAGCCACGAGCCGTACATAGCCGTCGTGAGGTTCTGGATGACCATCGCCAAGGCACCGCCCGTGCAGGAGGAGATGGAGGCGAGGCGCAAGGCCGGCTACGCGTCGCTTGAGGCCATGGAGCGCCACCTTTCGGTTACCCCTTTTCTTGTCGCCGATCGCTACACGATTGCTGACATCGCTCTGTATGCCTATACACACGTGGCCGGCGAGGGCGGCTTCGACCTCTCCGAATACCCAGCTATTCGCTCCTGGTTGGCCCGGGTCGTGGGCCAACCAAGGCACGTGTCGATCACAGCGTGAGAACCAGCGTCCGTGGAAGGTCTCGACCGGTCTGTGTTGGGCCCCGAGGATTGGGGAAGCGTGGAGGGCTCGATGATCCACGCCGCTCTCACCGAGGGTCGAGTGCTGCATGCCGCCGCATGACCGGCTCGATCTGGCGCGCGTGCTGCTTGCCAGGGCGATAGATGACGAGACGCTCGTACGGAAGGTCTCGCCAGACACCGACATCGCCGACGCGATTGTCGGCTTCCATGCTCAGCAGGCCGTCGAGCTCCGTGGGTCGCTCGCTCTTGGCTTCGCTAAGCCAAAATCCGGCGAATACGGGCTTGACGGGACGAAGCTCGAAACATGACCCTGGCTGGCGACGAGCACGCGATCTGTATGCAAGGCGCTTCAGCTGATTCAACGACCTTGTAGCTCCTGGGTCAAGCTCAGAGCGAGCTAGGACGCTGCGCAGCCGTGCTCAGCTAGGCCGAAGATCCTCACTTGTGCAGGGCGAGTCCGGTAGCTTGAGGATCTCGGGATCGCCGGTGAGCAACACCAGTCCGTGGGCAGCGGCAGTCACGACTGCGAAGCAGTCCCCGAGCGCGATCGATGCACGAGCCTTCAGGCGTGCGGTCTCGATCATCCGTGCGGTGCCTGGAAGATCGAGCGAGAGGGCGGCCCGCAGAGACGCGAGCGTGTCGTCAGCGGCGATCCGTCCGTGATCACGCTCAACGCGATAGTAGACCTCAACCAGGTTCACCCAACTCACGATGGGCCTTGTGTCGATCAGTCCTTCCACGCGCGAGAGCGCAGGCTCCTCACCATCAAGCCAGGCGAGAATCGTCCACGAGTCCAGGCAAACGCTCACCGAGGCTCGCGCGCCCGGTCCTCAAGCAGACGTGCGGCCATCCCAGTGTTCCTGAATCGACCACCGAGTCGAGCGGGAACCCTCCTTGCAACGAGCACGATCTCCTCGTCGCGCAACTCAAAGTCGACCTCGTCGCCTGGGTGCAGATGCGCACGATCACGCAGCGCCTTCGGAATCACAACCTGCCCCTTCGTGCCAATCCGTCCTGTCATACTTGCCAAGTATAACGATCCATTATCGCTTAGCAGGCGGAGACTCTGAGCGCTTCGGCCAAGATCTCGGCGTGGTTCGTAGGCACTGGCGCGCTCAGGCTGCGTAGCCCTGAGCGGGCCAGACCCCGGTGCGTACGCGCTCGTAGAGTGTGTCGGGAGCTAGATCAGCACCCCCCGGCCAACAAATGGTCCCAAGCTCGGTGTCAACGCGTACCTCGACGAACCCTGCACGCGTACGAGCACGCTCGAATACAGGACCGTGCATGCGATTCAGGACCTCGACGTCGCCTATAAGGCCATCGGCAAAAGTGATCCGCAGCGTGCCATGTCGCGGAACCTCTACACCGGTGATATCTGGAGTTAGACCGATCATTACAGTGGCTCGACTTCCAGCAGTGTCTCACCTGCGCGGGCTCTTCGCCAGTTGTCCTGTAGCTCCGATGCGTGCAGCTCTGCCCAGGCTAGAACGAGACGCAACTCTCTGCGCGGTAGGTCGCCCACCAGTAGCTCGAGCGTGTCAGTGCGAATCTTTGCATTGAACTCCCCCGATCGCGCATGAAAGTGCGGTGGTTGATGATCGTCGAAATACATGGAGATCGTGATTCCCAAGAACCTACTTATCGTTGGCATCTGCTCGATTCTGACGGAAGCTTGGGACGGCACCCTCAGACTCGATGAACGCCCTGCCAGCGAATGTGACAAGTACTCAGATCCTGCGCGGGAAAGCTCTAGGGCGACGACATTGCGATCGCTGGATGGCGTATCGGCTACGAGCATCAGATCGCCACGATCAAAGCGCCAGACACGATTCGCTACCCATACCGATGTGACGTCTGGGGCCTTCAGCAGCACTCCGCAACCTATGTCGTCTACCAACGAGCGCAGCAGACGTCGTGCCTCCTGTGCATGTGCAACCCCGAAACCAGCGAATAGGTCATAGATGACGACGAAACGCGGGCGGGTGGCCGCGATACGAGCAAACTCGACGAGGACTCTCTCCCAGAATGTCAACCGCCCCAAACGAGATCGCGCCAAATCCGATGCACCCAGCCGCTCCAATCCAAGCTGCGCCCTTTGGGACGCCTCGCGTACACTGATCTTACGCTCACCGAGCAAGCTCAAACGGACATAACCGTGAACGTTCGAGACCATGGGCATCATCAGTTGGCGGTCAACCCATAGGGTGTGCCGGCACCGGAGTTCGTCGCGCCTCGTATTTGACAAACGCGTGACGTCGATCCCGTCGAGTCGTACCCGTCCTGTATCTGGCCGAGTCAAACACCCAGCCACTCGCAGCAGGGTCGCACCTTCCTCGTCGTGGCGTGGTCCGAGGACTCCCACGATCTCGCCCTCAGCGACGCTCAGCGAGACATCTCTCAAGACTTGTACTCGTTGCTTCCCACGCCCCTGGCTCTTACATATGTCCACCAGCGAGAGCATCTAGACCAGCCTATAGCCAGCCGGGCCATTCCGTGCAGACACATATCCGCCCGCCGCACGTAGAGCCGAACGACCCTTCATCTGGCAAAACGGAGAGGGGGGGATTCGAACCCCCGAACGGAGTCAACCCCCGTTACGCGATTTCCAGTCGCGCCCATTCAACCGCTCTGGCACCTCTCCTTTGGCTTGCGGCGCAAGCGGTCCCCACAGGCTACGACACGGGAGCCTTCGCCGTTGGTAGGCTTCCGCTGATGCTGCTTCTAGCTACCAGCCCAGCCGTGAGCAAGGACATCGGCCTGCTCATCACCTTCTTGGGGATCGGCGTGCTCGTGAACTTGATCCTCGTGTTCGTCTTCGTCCTGGTTCGCGGCGAGAACCAGCAGAACCAAGACCGCCGCTGAGGGGCTCACCGCGCCAAGCGCGGGGTCGAGGGTGGGAAGGCGGAGCGGGAGCGCCTACGCGTGCACGAGGAGACGGCGGTTCAGATGATGTAGACGGGCGTGCCGACCGGCGTGCGCGAGTAGAGCGCGATCACGTCGGGGATCCGCATCCTGACGCACCCGTGCGAGGCGTCGTGGCCGATCGAGGAGTACTCCGACGGCGCGATCCCGTGAATGCCGGCGCCGCCGTTGAAGGCCATGAAGCGCGCCTTCAAGGGGTCTTCGGGGCCAGGTGGGATCGTCTTACCGGCCAAAGCTCCGGCCCAGGCCGAGTGGGGCACGTACCAGGGCGGGTTGACTTGCTTCCACTGCACGTGGTACAGGCCGGGCGTCGTTTCGAGGCCTTGCATGCCGACCGCGATTTCATAAGTCGAGGCCAGCTTGAGACGCTGGTAGAAGTAGAGCCTGAACTTGGCCCTGTCCACGACGATGTAGGCCGGGTATTGGGCGGCCAGGTCGCCGGTGGTGACCGTGGGGTGGCGCGTCAAAGTGGGCACGCTCACGCTGCGGGTAGCCGTGCGAGCGGTCAAGGCATGGGCAACCCGGGCCGTGAGGCGCTTGCGCTCGACAGCCAAGCCGTCCTTGGCGGGCACTTCGGTGAGGCCACCGGCGCTCGCTTCGACTGTGGCGTTGTCGGGTTCGATGTTCACGGTGTCCGCGATTTCGCCCACAAAGCCGGTCACGGCTGCTTTGGAGTAGCCCACTTTCAGGGGCAGGTTCTCGCTGACGTGCCCACCCGAGAGGCCACGCCAAGTACGCGCGAAGATCGAACCGCTTTGGCTGTCTTTGATGGCTTCGGTGACGGTGCCTTCCACATCCACGGTGACGCCCGCTTGGCGTGGCGTGAGTTGCCACTCGCGGCTACCCAAGCCGGCTTGGACCGGGCGGTCCATGGAGGCCGCGACCTTGCGCTCGACGCGAGCCTTGGCAGCCGCGGCGCTTAGGCCGCCGACGGAGATCCCGTCGATGTGCACGCCTTGGGCGATCTGGTCGCTCCGGCCGTGGTCGTAGACGACCATGGCCGCCATCAGGACGACCAGCAGCCCGAGCAGGGCCACAACCGGAATCAGGGGAGTACGCGAGAACTTGGACACGTTGTCTTCTTCACCGTAGAAGGCCTCTGACCTTCCATATGGGCTGCCCCGCGCGTGCGCGCGGCCAGAGACCAAGGCAGGTCTTATTAAGAAGGTCGCGCATGCGCACGGGCACCCCTGAACGTGAACCACAACACCCGCGTCGCATCCCTCCCCTAACCTGTGGCGCCATGCGCGCGGTCCAGATAAGCGAGCTGACTGGCCCCGACGCGATCCAGGTCGTGGACGTGGGGGAGCCTGAGCCCAACCACATGCTCACGCCCGGCGAAGGCGTGCTAATCGACGTGAAGGCCGCCGGGGTGTCTTTCCCGGATGTGTTGCAAACGAAGGGCCTGTACCAGCTCAAACCGGACCCGCCGTTCGTGCCAGGCTCGGAGGTGGCCGGCACGGTCATCTCGGCGCCCACCGACAGCGGTCTGAGGGAGGGCGAACGCGTAATGGCTTTCACCGTGCTCGGCGGCATGGCCGAGCGGGCTGTGGCGCCTGCCTACCTCACCTTCGCCTTGCCGGAGCAGCTTGACTTCGTGCAGGGCGCGTCGGTGATCCTCAACTACCACACCGTGTACTTCGCGCTGAAGCTGAGGGGGCGCTTGCAAGAGGGCGAGCGCGTGCTCGTCCATGGCGCCGCGGGCGGGGTGGGCACGGCTGCATTGCAGGTCGCCAAGGCGCTGGACGCCTCCACGATCGCGGTCGTCTCGAGCGACGAGAAGGAGCGCGTGGCGCGCGAGGCCGGAGCGGACGAGGTCGTGCGCTCGGATGGGCCTTGGCGCGAGCAGGTGCTCGAGCTGGGCGGCGTCGACGTGGTGCTTGACCCGGTCGGCGGCGATCGCTTCACCGACAGTTTGCGTTGTTTGCGCGAGGACGGGCGTGTGCTCGTTGTCGGTTTCACCGAGGGCTCGATCCCCGAGGTCAAGGTCAACCGCTTGCTGTTGCGCAACGTGTCGGTCGTGGGCGCCGGCTGGGGCGCCTATGTGATGGGCAATCCGTCTCGCAACAGAGCCATCGGCGAAGCCATCGCGGGGATGATCGACGAAGGGTTTATTAAGCCGATAATTGGGGCGTGCGTACCTTTGGAGCAAGCCGCTGGCGCGTTCCGCGACATCGACCAGCGTCGTGCCCTGGGCAAGCTCGTGCTTGGCCTCGACTGAGGGGCCTTCGCAAGTAACGGCCGGGAAGGACGTGCGCCGGGAAAGGACATGCGTGCGTCTCGGAGGCTCAGCTACGCGTTGAGCGCGTGGTCTTCAGGGCGTGACGATCGCGAAGACCGGGTCGCCTTCGTCGAGCAGCCCCAAAAACTCGCCCAGCTTGGCCCCGTCGCCTGCCACGGCAATCGCGCCGCTTGCAAACAGCTCAGGGCCGGCGCCCTCGCCAAGTAGGACGGCGTCAAAGGCCGTGCGTGTCAAGGTGACCTTGGCATCGGCGCCAGGGGCGAGGAGACCTTGGACCGCGCTCAGCGCGCCATTCTCGACGGACACGGTCCACTGCTCCCCCACGTCGGTGAAGTCCCAGGCCAACACGATCTTGGTGTCCCATGCTCGGGGTCCGTCCAGGCGCACGCCCATCGCATCCCACAGCTGCTCCAAGGACAGGGCCTTGGCCACATCCGCGCTTGCCACATTGCGGCCCTTCGGCGGGGGCGGCGGACCGGAGCGCAGCTCGTGGGCGCCGACCAGGTACAGGTTGCGCCACACCGCACTCTCGGCCTGGTAGCCGAGCTGCTCCAACGCTTGGGCTTGCAGCTCGCACGCCTCGGCGCACTCGGGATCGGCGAACACGGCGTGCGAGCACAGCTCGGCCACCCAGCGGTAATCGCCTTCGGCGAATGCCTTGCGGGCGGTGGTGAGCAGAGCCTCGATCCCGCCGGCCAAGTCCACGTAGCGCTGTCCCGCCTGCACCGGCGGATAGGGGTCGAGGTGGGCCGGGTTGCCGTCGAAGAAGCCCAGATAGTGTTGGTAGACGGCCCTCACGTTGTGGCTCACGGTGCCGTAGTAGCCCCGGCACGACCACGTGCGCTCGAGGCAGGGAGGCAGCCGCACCTCGGCGGCGATCTCCGTTGGCGTGAGCCCCCGGTTGGCCAAGCGCAGAGTTTGATCGTGCAGGTAGCGGTACATGTCGCGGTGGCGCGCCAAGTGCTCGATCACGCGGGCTTTGCCCCAGCGCGGCCAGTGATGTTGGGCGAACATCACGTCGGTCTGCGCGCCAAACAGTCTCGATCGCCTCACCCAAGTACTTGGACCAGCGCAGCGAGTCGCGCACCGGGGCTCCACGCGGAGTCAAGACGTTGTGCATGCAGTGCACCGCGTTCTCCGCGACGCATAGGACTCCCAGGTCGGGAAAGCCGAAGTTCATCTCGGCGGGCGCCTCACTATCGGGCACGAGTTGGAAGCAGAAACGTACGCCGTCTATCTCCCCCTCCTCACCCGTATGCGTCACGGAGTGGGTCGGGGGAATCAAGGTGATGCTGCCGCTCGAGGTCGTCTTGCCGATGCCCGCGTCTACCTGCCCGCGCGGTCCACGCTCCAGGGCCGGGGCGAACATGTAGCCGGCACGCCTCGCCATCGCCGTGCCGGCCAACACATTCTCGGAGACAGCGTGCTCTAGGAAGCCGGAGGGCGCCCAGATCGGTACATGCCCCGCTTGTACGTCCTCGGCCGAGACGACGCCCTTGACCCCGCCGAAGTGGTCGACGTGGCTATGGGTGTAGATGACCGCGCTCACCCGGCGCTCGCCGCGGTGGGCCCGGTACAGGGCGAGCGCAGAGGCGGCGCACTCGGTGGAGACGAGCGGGTCGATCACGATCACGCCCGTCTTGCCCTCCACGAAAGTGACGTTGGAGATGTCATAGCCCCGTACTTGGTAGATCGAGGGCACGACCTCGAACAGGCCGTGCATCCCGTTGAGCTGGGCGATGCGCCACAGGCTTGGGTGCACCGTGTCGGGGGTGTCCGCATCCACGAATCCGTAGCTGTCCATGTCCCACACGGCGCGCCCGCCCTCGTTGCGGATGACGAGCCCTGGACTCGACGCGATCAGCCCACGCTTGGCGTCCTCGAAGTCCTCGTGATCCTCGAACGGCAGGCCGGCGGCCGCCTCGGCGAGGACTCTTTGCGTGTGCGCGCTCGCGGGACCCGACTCGCTCACAGCATGTGTCCAGGGCGTCGATCACTGGTGCGTAGGTGCCGCGGGGTGGGACGGGTCGATTGTTTGAGGAGGGCGGGTATTGTGCGGCGACTATGCCAGGCGCCTATGACGGGACGCTCTACGTACGGGGTGAGGATGGTTACGCGGCGACGGGTCCGAGGACTCCCAGAACCGTGGCGTCGTCGTCTTGCGCAGCCGCTTCTGGCTGGGTGCCTCCCTACAGCCCTACGGTCCAATGGGCAGGGTAGGCCGAGCGTTGCTCAACCGCGCTGCGATCCGCCGCCGCGCCCTGCCCGCAGGCTTGCCGCAAGCTCTGGCGAGGCATTGCGCGGAGGAGTACGCCAACCTGGGGGCGATCCTGCCGGACTTGTATGAGAGGTATGGGCCCGCAGTGTCCGTGTAGTTCAATTCGCACCACAGTCGACCCATGGCTGCTCAACATCCGCTCTCGCTGAGGCTCGGACGCGAGGGGATTGAGGCGCTCGAGGATCTCGCTCGTCGGCGTGGCGTGAGTCGAGCCGAGGCGGCACGCCAAGCAATCGCGGAGACCGCCGAACAAGAGCGTCGTCGCACAGGACTCGCGGCGGAGGCCAGGGCCCTCATCGTAGTGGAACCTTGGCTCTTGCCAGCCCCCAGCGTGGACCCGCTAGCAGCGCCTCACGCTGCTAGTCCTTGTTGCGCTGTACCTTGTCGCACATGAAGGTCTTTGTGAGCTGGTCAGGCGAAAAGAGCCGCGAGGTCGCCCTCGCCCTCCGCGCGTGGTTGCCCGGAGTCATCAACAGCGTGAATCCGTTCGTGTCCGCCAAAGACATCGATCCAGGCGTCAGGTGGCAGGCGGAGATCGCCAGACAGCTAGAGGATACGAACTACGGGATCATCTGCGTGACCCGCGACAACCAGCATGCGCCATGGCTCAACTTTGAGGCGGGAGCGCTTGCGAAGACTGTCGAATTGAGCCGGGTGATTCCCCTCGCTGTCGATCTCAATCCATCTGATATTGAGTCGCCGCTGGGACATTTCCAGGCACAGCCGGCGTCCGAGGAGGGCATCCACGCGATCGTGCGCTCGATCAATGCAGCCTCCACACCGCCGTTGGCCATCGAGTTGCTCGAGAAGTCTTTTCGTAAGTGGTGGCCAGAACTAGAGACCAACCTACAGGCCATCCAGGATGCGACGCCTGCTGCCATTGGCGACACACGAAGTGAACGCGAGCTGCTGGAGGAGACGCTGGACATCGTGCGAAGCCTGGCTCGATCGTCGAGGTCGCTACCAGTAGGCGACTTCAAGGCGTCCTACTACCACCACTTGCTCGCGAAGATCGTTCCGCGAGAGGAATTGAACCTTCGCAAACGGCCTCGAGCCGCCGAGGAGAGTGCGATGGTCGACGCTCTATGGAACCTCATTCGAGAGCAGGCGCAGGAAGCTGGCGTTCTCGATCCTTCAGATGGGCTCGATGGCGACGAGCAAGCTTGAGAAACGTAGCGCCGGGGAGGGGAGTTCGGGACGGTTTGCAAACCATCAAGACAGGCTCGACGCCTTGGTCAAGTTGCTCATGGAACCCGCCGGTCGGCAGACCCGACGGCAAGCAGCGGGGCCAATCAGACGACCGTGAGGTACTTGCTCAGTGCCGTGCTCGATATCCCGGCAGCAGCCGTTTGTGCTTCTCTCTGATCGGCATAGCGTGGATTATGACTTCCGAAGAGCCGCGCTTTGCGTCTCGCGAGCGTGTGCCACTTCCGCATCCGCCGGTAGGCTGTCCCAGTCGTGACCACACAAGAGCTGATCGAGCTGGCTGGACAACGCCTCGTGGAGGCTGCCGGGGCTTCGGCTCGGGTGATCCTGTTCGGGTCGGCGGCGCGTGGCGAGCTCACACGCGACAGCGATCTGGATTTCCTGGTCATTGAGCGCGACGTCGAGAACCGCGTCGCCGAGGCGGTCCGACTGCGCGATGCGGTCGGCCGTGTCGGCTGGCCGGTCGATGTGATCGTGATGGACGAGGATCTCGCGGAACGGCGGGGGAAGGTCCGCGGGACGATGGTCCACCACGCCCTGCGGGAGGGTCGGATCGTTGCCCGCTCCGACTCCTGAGCAGCGCGAGTACGCCGAGCTGCTGCTTGAGCACGCGACGAGTGACCTTGGTGCTTGCCGCGTGCTCATGGCCGCGGAGGACATGCGCGACGATGTCGTCGGATTCCACGCCCAGCAAGCCGTTGAGAAGGCCCTAAAGGTCGCCCTTGTACTCGCCGATGTCGATTTCCCTCGTTCTCACGATCTCCGTGAGCTGGTTGACATCGCCGCCGACAACGATGTCGTCGTTCCAGACTCGATTGAGCAGGCGCGCTGGCTGACACCGTGGGCGGCACAGCTGCGCTACGAGATGCTGGAGCCCCTTGATCGTGATGCCGCCTTCTCAACGGCATCCGACGCCGTCGCGTGGGCGATGGCTCTGCTCGTAGGCTGATTGGCGCGTCTGCACGCCCGTTGACGCTTCAAACGGAGAACTCTGGTTTGCACAAGGGCCTAACACCCATGTCCGGTCGCTTGCTCGTTTTCAGCTCCACAAAGCCAAGAACAGACGAAATTCATGTGGACGGAGAGGGGGGGATTCGAACCCCCGATGGAGTTTGACCCCCATACTCGCTTAGCAGGCGAGTGCCTTCAGCCACTCGGCCACCTCTCCCGGGACTGCGGAAGGCCAGTTTAGAGCCTGTGGCGGGATCAGTGTTTGCGATGGTGACGGTGCTTATGCTTCTTCTTGGGCTTGCCCACCCTGATGATCATGATCGAGGTCGTGCTCGTGTTGTTGCGCTCGTCGAAAGCCTGCGCCGTCAAGGTGTGCTTGCCCGGCTTGAGCAAGCGGGCGCCGTACCAGACCATGTGGCCGCTCAAAGTCGTGAGCCCGCCGTGCACATAGAAGCTGCGAATGATGTGGTGGTCGTCATACAACGAGATCTGGTAGACGCCCACGCTGTCGCTAGCGGTCACCGAGATCGGCAGGGTGTTGCTGTAGCGCACCCCCGTTTTCGGGCTCGTGAGCTTGATCTGGGGTCCCTGCTGGGCACCGCACTGTTCGGTCAAGCGGTCGCCGTTCCGGTCGTATTCGGCCAGTGCTCCATAGGCCGGCTTGGCCGGGAGGTTGGGGCCCAACAGTCCATAGCTGCCGCGAGGGGTGCCGAACGGTTCGGTGTCCTGTAGCCCGTACCAGATGCCCACCTGCACGTAGGAGTCTTGGGCCAAGCAGTGATAGGCCTGCTGCAGGAAGGTGGCCTGTTCTTGGGGAGTCACGCCCGCCTGCTTTTGGCCGGCCCAAGCGCCTGAGTTGCAGGTCTGGGTATCGGTGCTCCAGCCAAGCTCGGTCATCCAGATCGGGCTGTTATCGCCGTTAGCGAGCATCACTTCGTGGACAGTCCTGTATCCCAAGAACGACCAACGGTTGATGCGCTGATCGGCGCGTCCGTTGCGCAAGATTTCATAGGGCGAAGCGACGTCGCAGATCGTGTCAGTGTGTACCGCCACCGCGTCAAATGATCCCTTGCCCCCGTCGGCGTAGACCTGGGAGAGGTATTCGTAGTCGTTGCCCGTCAACCCGCCCATCACCACCTTGGCGCCAGGATCGGAAGCTTTGATGGCGGGGTAGGCGGCCTTCAGTAGCGCCGTGTAGGCAGCGGGGTCGGGTCCGCTGGCCCACCAAAGGGAGTCGTCCTCCTCGTTCCAGATCTCCCATGCGTCCACCTTGCCAGCCAGTCGCTTTGAGAGCGCGCCGAGGAAGTGAGCGAAGTCGGACGGGTCGCGTGGCGGCATTACCGGGTTGGCCGAGCCGGACTCCCATTGCGGGGTGTTGACCACGTCGAGGATCACCTTGGTGCCCTTCGGCAAGGCGTTCAAGCCCGCTTCGAGGGCCCCGATCTGGGGTTCGTTGAGATGGCCTTGATTTGGTTCGAACACGGTCCAGGGGACGAATCCGCGCACCCAGCCCACGCCGAGGCCGGCGAGTTGGCTGTCGCTTTCGGGAGACAGCCCACTCGGGCCATTGACGACTACCCCGGTTTCCACTGCCCCGGCGGGCGTGCTGCACAAGGCTGGGGTGAGAATCGCTGTAACGAGCGCGATCGAGACTATGGCTGGACGAAGTATCCGCACGCTCTCCTGATCGTCCATGAAGCGCCGGCACTCAACAGACAACAGTCCACAATCGACCGTTTGTCGAATGTCGGATGGGTTCTCGGCACCGCGGAGAGATTGCTCGCCTTCGCGGTGAGGCCTAACGGAGCGGTTAAGCCTCGGTGGCCAGCCGCTCGTGGACGGAACGCACCGCGCTCGATCCCTCGCCCACGGCAGCTGCGACCCGCTTCATCGAGCCGTGCCGGACGTCGCCTGCGGCGAATACCCCGAGCCTGGATGTCTCGAACGGCAGCGCTCTTGCTGCCTCAGTACCGAGCGAGCCGGGCAGCTGGCGGTCGGTGAGGATGAACCCATCGCTGTCGAGCAGCACGCTGTCGCCCAGCCACTCTGTCGCTGGGCGGGCACCGATGAAGCAGAACAGACCTGCGCACGCAATCTCCTGCTCACTGCCGGTCTTGTGCGCGAGCGTTGCCCCTTCGAGATGGTCCTGACCGGTGAGCGCCTGAACTTCAACGCCGGTCATGAGGTCGATCATCGGGTCGGCGGCGATCCGCTCGATCAGATACTGAGACATGCTCTGGGTGAGGTCCTCTTGTCGAATCGCGATCGTGACGCTGCAATTGTTCTGGGCCAGGTAGATCGCGGCCTGACCGGCGGAATTTCCCCCGCCAATCACCGCCACGGGCGTTCCGCTGCAGACGCGTGCCTCGAGATCTGTCGCGGCGTAGTACACGCCGGCGCCCTCGAAGCGCTCGAGATCCTCGACGTCAAGCCGCCGATAGCGCGCCCCGGAGGCGACGATCACCGCACGTGTCGGAACCTCGCTGCCGTCGCGCAACACAACGACGTGGAAACTGGCCTCGGATCGTAGGCCTATCACCTCGCACGGGGCGTTCAAGCGAGCTCCGAGTCGCATCGCTTGCACAGCGGTCTTGCCGGTTAGCTCCTCACCAGAGATGCCATTCGGGAATCCAGCGTAGTTCTCGATCCGCGAGCTGGCGCCGGCCTGCCCGCCTATGGCCACCGCATCCAGGGAGACTGTGCGCAGGCCCTCTGAGGCGCCATAGACGGCGGCGGCGAGGCCGGCCGGGCCGCTACCGATGACCACTAGATCGAAGATGAAGCCTGGCGTGGGCTGGAAGGTCAAGCCGAGGTGCTCCGCGAAGATCGCGGGCGAGGGATGGCGCAGAGTCTCGGTAGCGGTGATCACAGCCGGGATGTCTTGTGGTTGCAAACCCATCGGTGCGAGGAAAGAGTCGAGGTCCTCGGCGTCCTCGACATCGATCCAGGTGTGCGCAAGATGCGAGTGCTCAGCGAATGAGCGCAAGCTCATTGCCTCGGGTGAGTAGCGCGAGCCGACGATCCGAATCGCCTGCGCCCCCTCCCCAGATCGCAGCGACTCGCGGCGCGCAAGCAGCGCGTTGAAGATGATTTCGGAGAGCGCCGGGCGGACGCTCATGAGCCGGCGGAGCTCGGCCTGAGCGATCACCAACACCCGCCCGGGCTGGGAGACGCGACCGGTCAAGAAGCGGCGCTGGCCGGTTAGTAGTGTCAGCTCGCCGACGAAGCTGCTCGGCCCGAACTCGGCGATAACGATCTCATCGGCACCGCTTGGCCGAATGACTTGCACTTCGCCCTGCAGGACGACATACAGATCGTAAGACGCCTCCCCGGCTTGGAAGAGCAAGTCTCCAGTCCGAGTAGCTCTCTCAGTGCCGAACGTGGCCATGTCTGCGAGCTCAGACGCGCTCAACAGGGGCGAAGCGACGGAGTCTCCAGAGCTGCTCGCGCTCATCGCCGCAACTCGCCCACTTGATTGGGTTCGACCACGGACAGGAGGCCTGTTACCCGAGCAGCCCAGGGTCCGGCGGATTCGGGTCGACAGCGTGCACGGTGAGGCCGACGTGATGGACGACCACGTCGCTAGGACGCGCCAGCAGCGGCTGGACCTGGTCGCGATAGCGACGGTAGTGGCTCGTGTCGTAGTGCTCGCGCATTGCCGCCTCGGTGTTCCATGAGCCGAGCAGCACGAACTCACCCGGCTCCTCGGCGGTGAGCACCCGGAAGCCGGCACACTGCGGCTCGGCGGCACTTGCCTCGGCCAGCTCACGCAGAAGCGCGCGTAGCTCGGGCTCGAGCGCTGTCCGTCCATGCACCTCTGCAACCACTAGAACGCTCCCCATGAGACTCCGAAGATATCTCACGCGATGCTAGGTTCCGCAGAACAAGCTCCATGAGAGACAGCAGTGAGATCACAGCCCTACTCGCGGGCATCCCGCAGAGCGCAAACGCGCTGGGCCAGCCGGAGGCTCCGGTCACGCTTGCGTACTTCGCTGACCTGCAATGCCCTTACTGCCGGGATTTCTCGCTCGAGGTACTGCCGTCGATCATCCAGCGATGGGTACGCGCCGGTAAGTTGCGGATTGAGTCACATGCTCTGCAGGCGGCGACGCGCGATCCGGAGGTGTTCATAGCCCAGCAGGTTGCGGCGCTCGCGGCAGGCAGGCAGGTGCGAGCTTGGCACTTCATCGAGACCTTCTATGTGGAGCAGGGAGAAGAGAACTCTGGCTATGTGACCGACGCATACCTTCAGGGCATCGCTAGCCAAGTCACGGGACTGGATCTCGCGCGCTGGGCCAGCGATCGACATGACCCGGAGCTTGCCAACGAGATTGCCGGCGACGCGCTGGTCGCGGAGAACTCCGGGCTCAGCGGAACCCCGTCGCTTCTGATTGGCGCGAGCGGGGACTCGATGAGCCGGTTCTCATCGAACGATCCGACATCGTTCGATGCGGCTATCGAAGAGCTTCTAGGTGCGTAGCAGCGGCACTTCTCGCCCGAGGCGTCGGCCGACAAGCTAATAAGGCTCGGGATCGGCTGCGGGGCTTGCTCTTGGCGCCTGCCTTCATGCGAGTCGAAGAGGATCTGAGTATCGGATGCCACTGCTGCGAACTCAGCGGAGGAGCAGTTCGGCGGCGGCCCGCGCGATGGGCTGGCCGGTCTCCTGTTCGTAGTAGCTGAACCCCGGCGAGGGATTTACCTCGAAGCAGACCGTGCGCCCGTTCGTTGGGTCGAATCGTAGATCGATCCCCGCAAACAGCAGATCCATCTCGCGGCACATGCTCACGCAGAGCGCGGCAAGCCGGTCATCCAACTCAACCTCGCGTAGCGCAGCGCCCTCGCCACGCGCATAGCGATAGTCGTCGGCGTCGGCCCGTATCGCCGTCGCCAGCACTCGCTCGCCGACCACATGTACACGGATGTCCTGGCCCGCTATGTGCTCCTGCAACTGGATCGGGCAGTTGCGCGCGTCCCCCAGTCGCCGCCACTCATCGCGCGGCAGCCGCCTGACGATGCTGCGCTGCCCGCTGATCGACTTGTAGATCACCTGCTCGTGGCGTGCGGCGAAAGCTTCGGCGGTGCCAGGATCGGTCGTGACCAATGTGTCGGGAACATCCAGACCGCATCCGCGAATGACCGTCAGCTGGGCCGGCTTGCTCCCATTCAGATGCATCGCCCCAGGCCGGTTCAGCACGCGCCCCGGCGCCAGATCGGCCCACGTGAGCAGCACATCGTCAAGCCCGTGCAGCGCATGAGCACCGTGCGTATCGCTGTCGGCGAGCTGGGCAGAGCTCCAAGGCCGGATGTAGGCGCCGTCGATCCGGCTCAGCGAATGGTCTCGCTCGCCGTCGAACAGCGTTCCCTCGATGCGCTCTGTGCAGACGAGCTCGACACTTTGACTCCCGGCGTGGCGCTGGTCGAGGAGCACCCACTCGGCCCCAAGCTTCTCGAGCTCCTCAGCCACTCGCCGCAGCGGAGTGTCCTCGGGCAATCCCCAAAGTAGGATCACGCGAGAGTCCTTCGAGCGCTGCGGGTGGCGTTCAGCAACCCAGTCAGCGTCTCATCGAGCGCCGGCAAGCTTGAGACGTACACGAGCTCGGCCGTGTCGGCGTCCTTGCCCGCGCCCGCATGAAAGCGGGCTTCCAGCAGGGGACAGTCCACGTGCTCGGCGAGCCGGCGTGTTCTCTCCAGCAACGGACACGGTCCATGAGCCGCATCGCCCGCCACCAGCACGCGCTGGACCTCGCCTTCGACAGGCTCGTCTGAGCGCATCGTGGCGCTCGGTGTGTGCGGCTTGCCTCCACTACGGATCAGCGGCCGCGTTGCGATGCCAAGCGTCTGCGCCGCTGTCAGCCAATGCTCCTGGCGCCAATTGGGCCCATGCAAGCAGACGGGTGTGGGTGGGTTCAGGACCGGGCATGACAGGCGACGCAGCGCAAAGAACAGCGTGGCGTGGATCTCGGCGGCGACATACTCTCGGTCGACGGGACGGATCCCGGGCAGATGCTCTGGGAGCACGCATCCAAGGCGGGTCACCACAAGCTCCACTTGCGCCGCTGGCAGCACCCGACCGGAAGCCACCAGCCGGTCCTCCGCCGGATTCTCGGCCAGCGCCCAGCCTGCACGGCACAGATCGCCCGGGGTGAGCAGCAGACCGTCGCAGGCGGCCGCCAGCACATGTGCCGACGCATCGTGCTCGGCGCCCAGCACGAGCAGCATGGCTACTCCTCTTTGCCGGCCTGACTCGCTTTGCCAGCCTGACTCGCTTTGCTCGGGCGTTCCTTGGCCTCTTTGGCCACCGAGCCGCCAACCGGGGGGCGCTCCTCGGGTTGCACGAAAGCCTCGGCGCCGACGCCGAGATGCTCCTCGATCGAGCTCACGCGCGCGTGTAGAGAGTGCAGCAAGGCCATGGGATCGCCCAGCTGCTCGACGCTGCCCCCCTCGATCACATCCTTGTCCTTCTCCTTCTCCTTGATCGGCTTCTCGGGGTGCTCCTTGATCTCGACCTTGACCTCCTTGATGTTCTCCTTGATCTCCTTGAAGTCCTTGTGCTCCGCCTTGACGTTCTCCTTGATCTCCTTGTCCTTGTCCTTCTCCTTGATGTTCTCCTTGATCTCCTTGAAGTCCTTGTGCTCCGCCTTGATGTTCTCCTTCTCCTTGATCTCCTTGTGCTCGGCCTTGATGCTCTCCTTGTCCTCCTTGAACTGCTTCTCAATCTCCTTGAACGGCTTCTCGATGTGCTCCGACTTCGGCTCTGGTTTATCTGGAAGTCCCACTTTTACGGCCCCTTATCGTCAAATGGCTTGCTGAGCTACCGCCCCATCGAGGGCAGGCGACCCAAATCATAGTTCCATTGGTCGGTAAAGTACCGATTCTTAAACAGCTCGTTGACAAGCAGTTCCTGCCCAAGGAGGGCCGCACCCCGTGTCGGCACAACCTTGGGTATTGCTCTCAGGTGCGACGCGCAGTCGCGAGCCATCCATCGTTCCTCGCGCGGTCGGCTTCAAGAGCGAGGATGACCTTGGCGCTTACCGTGCGCCGTTGGCGATATGTCGCGAGGTGCTCGATCCTCGCGGATGTGCTGGAGAAGTCAGCGTCGCAGCCAGCACACCGCAAGTAGCCTGCGTGCGTCAGCTCAGGCGACGGCGTGCCTTCTGCACCGATGGCAACGAACCCTTGGCCTTGGTCAGTGCCCGCGCGCGCAGATCTACGGATGCGGGTTTCGCGGCGATCGTGATCTCCTCGCCGGTCGCTGGGTTGCGTCCTTTACGCGCCTTCGAGGCTGGCTTCACGCGTACCGTCAGCTGCACGAGCCCGCCGATCTTTACCTTCTCGGCGTTGGCAATCTCCCCGAGCACGACATCCTCGAGAGCGTCAAGCACACGCTTGGCCTCGGCCTTGGTGATCTCGGCACGATCGGCTACAGCACCAGCAAGTTGCGTCTGAGTCAACGGCACGACAATCTCCTCCTTATAGGGTCCAGAGTTGCGCAGAGTAGTCATCCGCTCGGCGGTACCCGATGAAGAACCAGGAGCGCAGATTGCGGGAGCCTTTCGTTGCCCACGGATCTTTGGCTTGCGGTGCAGCGCACGCGAGCACCGGCGCCGCCACCTGACGGTCGCCCGAGGAGCCACCTCCCCAACTCGGCGGCGCGGTGGCAGAATGACTTGCGTCGGGTAAATCACCTGGGTTAGGCGATGCTGCCTCACCTGCCGCGAAGAGGTTGCGAGCATGATCCAATTCCAGACAGAGGGAAGGTGACAGCAATGGCCACGGTGCTGTGTGTCCTGTATGACGACCCGGTCGACGGATACCCGCCGTCCTATGCACGTGACGACGTGCCCAGGATCGAGCGCTACGACGGCGGCCAGACCACGCCGACCCCGTCCGCGCTGGGTTTCACCCCAGGCGAGCTCGTCGGCTGCGTGTCTGGCGAGCTGGGCTTGCGCGAGTTCCTGGAGGGGGCAGGGCACGAGCTGATCGTGACCTCCGACAAGGAGGGCCCCGACTCTGTCTTCGAGCGCGAGCTACCGCGCGCCGATGTCGTCATCTCCCAACCCTTCTGGCCGGCGTACATGACCAAGGAGCGATTCGCGAAGGCGCCGAACCTGAAGCTAGTCGTGACGGCGGGAATCGGCTCTGACCACACCGACCTGGAGCAGGCGATCGCACGCGACGTGACTGTTGCCGAGGTCACTTACTCGAACAGCATCAGCGTGTCCGAGCACGTGGTGATGATGATCCTGGGACTTGTGCGCAACTACATCCCTTCCTACCAGCGGGTGCTCGATGGCGGTTGGAACATCGCCGACTGCGTGTCGCGCTCCTACGACTTGGAGGGGATGCAGGTCGGCACAGTCGCGGCCGGTCGCATCGGTACGGCGGTGCTACGGCGGCTAAAGCCGTTCGAAGTGGGTCTGCACTACACGGACCGTCATCGCCTGCCCGAGGACGTTGAGCGCGAGCTGGGGGTCACGTTCCATGCCGACCCTGCTTCGATGGTCGAAGTGTGCGACGTGGTGACGATCAACGCCCCGCTTCACCCAGAGACCGAAAACCTGTTCGACGACGAGATGCTTGCGAGGATGAAACGCGGCGCCTACCTGATCAACACCGCGCGAGGCAAGATCTGCGACCGCGACGCGATCGTGCGGGCTTGTGAGAGCGGCCAGCTCGCCGGCTACGCGGGTGACGTGTGGTTCCCCCAGCCGCCTCCGAGCGATCATCCGTGGCGGTCGATGCCACACCACGGCATGACACCGCACATCTCCGGCACGAGCCTGTCGGCGCAGGCCCGCTATGCGGCCGGCACACGCGAGATCCTCGAGTGCTGGTTCGATGGCCGCCCGATCCGCGACGAGTACCTGATCGTTGACGGCGGCAAGCTCGCCGGCGCGGGCGCACACTCCTACAGCTCGGGGGACAGCACTGGCGGCTCAGAGCAGGCAGCGCGATCCGGGGCCAATTGAGACAGGCGTCCGGCGCCAGGCGGGACAGAAATTATCGAGACGCTCGGCCTCGACCTGCTCGAACTTTGCCAACGCAGCAGTCAGCAGACTGAGAATGGCCCGGCGGCGGCAACTCGACGGGTGAGACCGCTGCATGTGAGCAGCCTCCGCGCGCGTCGCGACGGCCCGATGATCGACTAGCCTTCCTCCGTCACGCTGGGAAGGGTGGCAGAGCGGTTGAATGCACCGGTCTTGAAAACCGGCAGGCGGGCAACCCCCGTCTCGGGAGTTCGAATCTCCCCCCTTCCGTCGTTCAAGCGCGCCCTGCGGTGGCGAGCACAAGGGTGTGGCGAGCAGTCCTCAAGCGATGATCGTCTCTCGCACGAAGACCGGCTTGAAGCCCGCGGTTGGGATCGCCTCGGCGGCCGTATCGAACGGGAGCACCTCGGTCGCGATCAGCTCGGGGGTTATGCGTCCGCTGGAGAGCAGCTCGAGCACGGCTGGCATGTGTGGACGGACGTTCGCCAAGGCGGAGCGGAAGTGGATACATCTCAGATGCATGGCCAGCAGTGGCATCTCTACGTCTCGGAAGTGAAAGGCCATGTTCTCGCAGTGTCCTCCGGGTGCCGTGGCGAGCACCGCGTCGCGAAGAGTGGCTCTTGAGTCCCCGCAATTGATCGTGATCGGGTACTCGTGCTCAGTGGGCGAGAACTCCTCCAAGGTGCCTGTTTCTACGCCCAGACGTGCAGCCAGCTCTAGGCGTGTGGGATCGCGGTCGAAGTAGCGAACGACTCCGGCCCCGCTGGCCCGAGCTATGTCGGCGGCATAGAGGCCGGCTGAGCCGCAGCTGAGGATCAGCACGTCTGCGCCCGGGCGGCGTTGCAGATGGGGCACGACGGCGCGCCAAGCGTCGGTCAGGTTGTCGCCAACCGACACGGCCTGCGTCGGAGAGACGTTAGGTGGGAGCTTGACGAGTGAGTAGTCGGCAAACGGTACGCGGACCAGTTCCGAGAAGAGGCCACCGTAGTCGCGGCCCAGGGGTATGCCGAATACGGCGAGCGCATCGGCGGCGCTTGCGCGGCAGAACAGGGGTAGCTGATCCATGCAGCGGTCACAGCGTCCACAGGAGATGTGGTAGGGGATGGCCACGATGTCTCCCGGTCGAACGTTGCTCACGGTGTCGCCGATCTCGATGACCTCCCCGACGCCCTCGTGACCGAGCGCAAACGGCTGCTCGGAGCCTGGTATCTGCTTGGGGCTGCGGATGATCGCCTGGTCGAGATCGCAGGTCGATACCGCGATCGGTCTCACGAGTGCGTCAGCGCTGTCCATGATCGCCGGTGAGGGGTCGTCTCGCCAATCAAGGCCACCGGCTCCGTCGTAGTAGAGGGCGCGCATCATTTCAGGCCGTAGTGTGAACGATTACGTCGGCGATGTCGGGGATCTGTTGGCGGAGCTCCTCCTCGAGCTCGCTGCCGAGCTGGTGGGCATCGACCAGGGAGGTATCCGCGCTGACATCGAGTGTTAGGAAGATCACGCGGCCGGCCTCGGTGCGAAGCAGTCTTGTCCCGAGCGGCTCTTTGCCCGTCCACTCATGCACCGTGCGCTCGATCTCGCGTATCGCGTTGAGGTCCGTGCTCGTGGTGGCTGGACTGGCGTTCAGTGGGTGCTCCAGAGGCTCCAAGTGTGTTTGTACGTCGCTGACGCCGGGGTGGGCGTAGATCGCTTGCTCGATGCGCTCTGTGACGGCGAGTGCTGTTCGCAGGGCGAGGTCGCTGGGGAACTTCATATGCAGAGAGACGCTGGCTGACCCGTCGTGCTCGTAGATAGTGATGTCGTGTGCCTCCTTGACCAATGGCTCGGCAAGTGTGATCGCGAGCACCTGATCGCGGAGATCGAGCCCCTTCAGGCGCGGCTCGATGTGGACGACCACATCGCTGCCCGGCAACTCACCCTCGATTGCCGCCTCGACGCGATCCGCGGCCTGGTGGCCCTCGACGACTGCGGCTCCGGGCGCTACAGCGACGATCACATCCGCGAAATAGCGTCCGGCGGACTCGCGCAGGCGCAGGCGCACCAGTTCGATGTTGGGTTCGAGTCGTGCGAGCGCCAGCTCGGCTGCCTCTCTGGCCTCCTCCGGTGTGCGATCCATCAGCACGTTTGCGTTCTCCGCGACCAGTCGTGCCGCCGTGGCGAGGATGATTGTCGCTATGACGAGTGCGGCGATCGCGTCGCCTTGAGCGAACCCGGCTCGCACGAGCAGCAACCCGATGAGGACCACGATCGACCCTGCCATGTCCACGGCGAAGTGAAATCCGTTCGCGCGCAGGGCAGGGCTCCCGTAGTGCCTTGCCGTGCGGAGTGAAACGACAGTGCGGATGAGATCCACCGCCAGTGCGATCGCGATGACCGCGAACACATACCAGTGGGTGTCAGGTGTACGGCCGGGACTGACAAGGTCTCTGATCGCCTCGACCGCCACGACTAGCCCCCCAGCCAGCAGGATGCCGCCCTCGCCAAGCGCTCCAAGGTTCTCCGCGCGACCGTGCCCATAGGGGTGCTCCGGGTCCGGGGGTTGACGACCCAACCGCACTGCGAAGAACGTGAGGATCGCCGCCACGACATCCCCGCTTGACTCGATCCCGGCGGAGATCAACGCGAGGCTGCCAGCTATCAGACCGACGCCGAGCTTGAGGATCACCAACAGGCTGGCCGCGGCGATCGACATGAGCGTTGTCCGCCGCTGCGCCGTTGCTCGCTCGCTGCTGGAGGGGCGCACCATGGCGCAGAGCCTAATGATCGGAAAGTTCGCCGGGAAGGAATCCCGCGAGGGTGGAGTCATACAAGGAGCGCGCGACGGCGGGCCGTGCGTCGATTGCTGCCGAAGCGGACCAGGGGTCGCGAGACTCCCGGTCGTGGCTGCGATCAGGAAAACCGTTTCGTCCGATCCCCGAACCACAGGAGACACTCCAGTGCCTAGAACGTCGATCCTTGCTCTAGTTGGTGTTGCGCTGGCTGTCGCCGGCTGCGGCAGCTCCAGCAGCACCAGCAGTTCAACCAGCACCGGCGCAGCGGCGAGTGCCAGCACGCCTGCTGAATCGACACCGAGCTCTGGCCCATTCCTGGCCAAGTTCACGAGTCCCGTCAAACTTGGCTCAACAGAACCCGCAAACGGCGATGTGAATCCTTACGGCATCGTGTTCGTGCCCACCAGCGTCGGCAAGCTCAAGGCGGGCCAGATGCTGATCAGCAACTTCAACGCCAAGGAAAGTGCGAAGGAGACCGGTCAGGGCACCGGCACGACGATCGTGCAGGTCTCGCCTACCGGCAAGGCGAGCCTGTTCGCGAGCATCGACCCGAAGACTCTGCCCGGTCCCTGTCCGGGCGGTGTCGGGTTGACGACCGCTCTGAACATCCTCCCCGGCGGCTACGTGGTAGTGGGCAGCCTGCCGACCACCAATGGCATGGCCGCGACCGCGAAGTATGGCTGCCTGATCGTGCTAAACAGCGAAGGCAAGGCGATCCAGACGATCGCGAGCAAGAACATTCAGGGACCGTGGGACTCGACCGCCAAGAGCGAAGGCGCGAAGACCAGCCTGTACGTCAGCAACGCGCTGAACGGTGGCGCCGTGAAGGGCAAGAAACCGATCAACAACTCGACAGTGCTGCGCATCGATCTCGAATCAGGAGAAGGGCAGCCACCGAAGGTCACAAGTGAACAGGTGATCGCCAAGGGTATTCCGTGGGTGGATTCGCCAGAAGCGCTCGTGCTCGGCCCGACTGGGCTCGCGCTCGCTTCTAATGGCACGCTGTATGTGGCCTCCACGCAGAACAACAAGATCCTCGCGATCTCCGAAGCGGCGACCCGCACAACGCCGGTGGCGAGCGGTGGGACCGTCGTCACCGAAGGGGGGCATCTAAAGGAACCGCTTGGAATGGTGCTTGCGCCAAACGGCAACATCGTCACCACCAACGGAGGTGACGGCAACATGGTGGAAACCACGCCCGAAGGCCAGCAGGTAGCTGATCAGACAGCTGACAAGAAGACCGGAGCAGGTTCACTGTTCGGCTTGGTGATCAGCCCGAGCGGGAAGCGCATCTACTTTGTGGATGACGGCGAAAACACGCTCAACGCGCTTGGCGAAGGCCAGTCGGCATCCGCGGGCGGCTCGAGCCAGAGCTCCACGAAGGCGGCTGCTTCTTCAGGGTCGTCGGGTGCGCCGGAAAATCTGAGCCTGCAAGCAAACGCCGAAGGTCAGCTGAAATACAACACGACATCGCTGAGCGCGAAGGCTGGCAAAGTCTCGATCGACTTCACCAACATGGCCTCGGAGGGTCACAACGTGACGGTCGAATCTGCTTCCGGTGCAACATTGGGAGCGACACCTACCTTTCAAGGCGACTCAAAGACGCTGAACTTGAACCTGAAGCCAGGAACCTACAAGTTCTTCTGCTCGGTGCCAGGGCATCGTATGGCCGGCATGGAAGGCACTCTCACCGTCAAGTAGCAGGCGCTGGAGCTCTGGACCCGCCCCGGTGTGTTCCTCCACTTGGAAGGAACACACCGGGGGCGGAGTCTCTCTCAATACGGAGGCAGTCCCTCAAAGCCTCAATCTCATGCACGCAAGCAAGGAGTGGACACATGCGCCACGTAATAAAGCTGTCCCTACCAGCAATCGCCGCGTCGCTCCTGATCGCCGCCTGTGGTAGCAGCTCATCCAGCAGCACGACCAATTCGGCCGCCAACACACAGGCCGCGCAGACAACTAGCAGCCCGTCGAGTGCTGTCGTCGTGAAGAGCGCCTCCAACGCGCTTGGCGCAATCCTGGTCGACAGCCAAGGGATGACGCTGTATCACCTCAGCGGCGAGCAGAACGGCAAGTTCATCTGCACCAGCTCCGCATGTGTCGGTATCTGGCACCCTCTCATCGCGCCATCCAGCGGCGCCCCCAGCGGCGAAGTCGGCTCGCTCGGCACCGTAAAGCGCCCCGATGGGACCGTGCAGGTCACCTACAAAGGCACCCCGCTCTACACGTTTACCGGCGACCAGCAGTCCGGTGAAACCAAGGGCCAGGGCATCAAAGACGTAGGCACCTGGACGGTCGTTACGACGAGCGCAGGTAGCGCCCCCGCGACGAGCACAAGCAGCTCCCCACGACGAGTACGAGCAACGCCCCCGCGACGAGCACGGGCGGCTCCTCAGAATCGTCGAACGGCGGCTACGGCTACTGAGCGCTTCCGGCTGGATCGGAGGCCGAGGGCGCACGGGTGCGACGCACCACACCCGTGCGCTAGCCGTGAGTTGTTTGTGCGCGATCGCGCTTGGCGGGTGTGCGAGCCTAGCCGGGTCGGCAGCCAGCACGCGACGTGCTGGGCGGGTAGCGATCGAGCGTTATATGGGCCAGGTCGAGCCGATCCGGCTCGCGGTCAACAAGCTCCTAGGTAGGGCCGACCCCATCCTCGAGGCTTTCCACGACCGGCGCATCGCACCGAGTGGGGCCGCCCGTCGTATGGGCCAACTCGAGCAGCGGTTCGCGGTCTACGCAGTCGATATCGCCGCGGTCGATCCGCCCGCCGCCCAGCTGCGTGCTCTCAACGCCGGCTACGCCGACACCTACGTCTTTGAGGACGCGTACCTGAGCGCACTCGTTACCGGCCTCGCCGATGGTGAGCTCACCGACCTACCTAATACCCAGACGGCCCAGCGCGCGGCGATCATCCGCTGGCGCATCGGCCTGACCGTTCTCGCACGTGCTGCCGATGCGCCTTTGCCCGCAGACCTCAAGCAGGCAGGCCGCGGTGAGATCGCACCGTCCCCCGAAGGCGGTTAGACCCTCCGATCTCTCTCTACCTGACGGTGCCTCCGGCGGCGTTGATCGCGTACCACGTTCCGCCGAACGATTTGAAGCCAACGTAGGATGTCTTCCCGGGACCGCTGTCGCCGCTGTAGGTGTAGAGCGGGTGACCGGCATAGGTGACCTGATGGGCGCCAGTCGTGGACAAGAGAGAAGCCTTGATGCCTGAACCGGCCGTCGGTCGTCCGCTTGCTTTCAGCGCCGGCCACACTTCTGAGCAGCCGCTGATCGTTACGCAGCTGTTCTTATTGGCGTGATCCCTCGTGAACTCGTAGAGCGTCCGGCCCGAGCTACTGACGAGGATGTTGCCGAGGCTGGTGTGGTGCAACTGCACTGTGGCGGCGCGGCTCGAGTGAGCGGTCGGGAGGCTCCTCTGGGCGCTAGCGAGCGTGCTGGCGCTAACCGCGGTGGCCAGAACGACGCCCAAGAAAACGTAGGTTCGCTTCATGGTTCCTCCAAATGTCGGGTGCTTGTTGCGCTTGCTTGTCATTACTGCCTATAGACCCCGACACGCAGCCAACCTTCCCGGACACAGGCTCGCACCGCCACGCGCTGGTTGTCGATGCCGCTCATTGGGGCGCCCTGGGGCGCTCGCGGGGGTTCGCGCGAGCCTGGCAAGACGCCGCGGGAAGGATCTCGGCTCACGGGAGTCATTGGGGGATAACGAGCCGGATGCCGCCACGATACGCGGTGTCTGGCAAGTGTCATGGGGACATCCAGCACCAGAAAGAGGTCGGTTTACGATGAGATCGCGCACGCTTTTGCTTTTCGCCCTCGCGGCGCTGGTGGGGGCGGCGGTGGCCGTGCTGCCCGCTCTAGCCGCCAACCCGTCGGAAGCAAAGCTCGAAGTCAACGAGAACTGCGTCGAGCCTGACTGGCCTTGCTGGGCATCCACTGGCACGGCGGTGCCCGCGAGCAGAGTCACGATCGCTCCCGGTGGCGAAGTCAAGTTCGCCGACAAAGCGACCACCCCGGCGACTGTCGTATGGACCAGCTCTGCGCCAATGTGCTCCGGCATACCCGCGACCGCGATGACCGGATGGGAAGGCGCCTGCAAATTCGAACAAGAAGGGACCTACAAGTTCGAAAGCTCGACGATGTTTAATGTGTCCGGCGTCGCCAACTACACCAAATACGAAGTCGTCGTTGAAACCGCTAGCACCACCACAACCACGACACAGACGACCACAACGCAGACTACGCCCACCACGACCACGACCACGCCGACGACGACCACACCGACCACAACTACACCGACCACGACTACACCGACAACCACAACGCCGACCGCCACGACGTCCACCCAGCCATACGGCGGGGTCCCCACGAGCACCACTCCCGCGGCCACGACGCCCGGCTCGACGGAAAAGTCTCCACCGGCTAGTCACCCTCTCGCGACGCTCGCGCTGGCAAACGCGCAGCACGGCAACACAGTGCATGGCACGGTCCAGATCCCGGCCGCCGATAGTGGCGCACGACTTGAAATCGAACTGCTCGCCCAGGGCGCTTCGCTGGCCAAGGTCAAACGATCTGGCAGCTCGCGCGTCGGGCGGCTCGTCCGCCCCTCGGCGCCCGCTGGCAAATTCTCCTTCACGGTCTCACTTGACACGGCGGCCAAGCATGCGCTGCATCGTCATCACAAGCTGGCGCTCACGGTGAGGATCGTGCTCACACCCAAGCATGGTGCCGCGCTAACCGTCACGCGAAGCCTGGACCTACGGTCATGAGGCCGCGCACGCTGTTGCTCATCGTCCTCGCCGCGCTGGTTGGGGCCACGGTGGCGGTGCTGCCCGCTCTCGCGGCCGCTCCGTCCGAAACGAAGCTCGAAGTCAACGAGAACTGTGTCGAGCCCGACTGGCCTTGTTGGACAACACCCGGATCGGGGTCCAGCCCGGAGCCGGCGATCAAGATCACGATCGCCTCAGGTGGCGAAGTCAAGTTCGCCGACAATGCGACCACAGCTGCGACCGTCTCGTGGGCTGGCTCAGCGCCGGTCTGCTCTGGTGTGCCGGCAAGCGCCATGACGGGATGGGAAGGCACATGCAAGTTCGAACAACCAGGGATCTATAAGTTCGAAAGCCCGACCCTCTTCAACGAGGGAGGGTCATTGGACTACACCAAATACGAAGTCGTAGTCGAAGGCGCCGCGACCGGCACGGTCCCTACCACGACGACCACAACCACCCCATCGACGACCACAACAGCACCGAGCGAACCTAGCCATGGCTCCGGTTCGCCATTGGAAGGAGGATCCAAGGCGCTTAAGCTCGCCGGTAGTCAGCACGGATCGACAGTACACGGGGCAATCAAGGTGTCCCAAGCCGGCTCCAGGGGACGGCTAGAAGTAGGCCTGTTTGCCACCAACGCCTCGCTGGCCAAGGTGGGGCGCCATGCGCAGGTGCGCATCGGGCGATTGGTGCGCTCGTCGCTGAAAGCGGGCAGCGTGTCCTTCTCTGTGCCCCTCACCTCCAAGGGCAAGGCCGCGTTGCGCCGCCATAGGCGTCTGGCGTTGACGGTGAAGGTTACGGTCACACCGATACACGGCGCGGCGGTGACGGTCACCCGTGGCGTTGTCCTCCAGGCTTGAGTCGAAGGGCGCTGGGATCCTCGCGTCCTATGGGTGCGCGTCGCTGAGACCGGTCTAAGTCAACCGTGAAGCACTCAACGGCCACGTGGGACACTGTGGCGGTGGGCTCTCCCAAGACTCTCCTCTACGAAGTCACCGACCGCGTGGCCCGCATCACGCTCAACCGTCCCGAGCGCGGCAATGGGATCACGCGGCTACTCGTGAACGAGCTGGAGCAGTATGTCGAGCAAGCCGACCTTGACCCTGCCGTCCACGTGATCCTGCTGGCGGGCGCCGGAAAGGGCTTCTGTGGGGGCTATGACCTCGTGGAGAGCGCCGAGGGCCAAGGGCGCCTCGGCGAGGAGGGCTCCGCGCCACCGCCCGGCTCCCCCTTGGACCCAGCCGTGATGGCGGCCAACCACGATCCCGCCGGCACTTGGGACGCGATGGTGGATTACGCGATGATGAGCCGCAACGTTCGTGCCTTCATGTCCCTATTTCATTGCGGCAAGCCGGTCGTCTGCAAGGTACAAGGCTTCTGTGTGGCAGGCGGCACAGACATGGCGCTCTGCTCGGACTTGCTCGTGATTGCCGCCGACGCCAAGATCGGCTACCCGCCGGCCCGCGCATGGGGCTCGCCGACTACTTCGCTGTGGGTCCATAGGCTAGGCCCCCAGCGCGCCAAGCGCCTGCTGTTCACCGGCGACTCTCTGTCTGGAGCCGAGGCCCTGGAGTGGGGCCTTGCGATCGAGGCCCCCGACCTTGACCGCCTGGACGAGCGGACCGAGATTTTGCTCGATCGCATCGCCCAAGTGCCGGTCAACCAGCTGCGCATGATGAAGCTCTTGGTCAATCAGTCGCTGTATGCCCAAGGGCTTCACAGCACCCAGGCCTTGGGGACCTTGATGGACGGTGTCGCACGCCACACCGCCGAGGGCTATGACTTCCAGCGTCGCGCGATGCGAGACGGCTTCCGCGAGGCGGTGCGCGAGCGTGACGAGCCCTTCGGCGACCAGGGTTCGTCCACGTTCAAGGGCTAGCGCCACAGTCCCGATCCTCTTAACCGTTCGACTCAAACGCCTAAGTCGGATACGGAAGATTTCCTACATTGTGCGCTAAGCTACGTACTCGGGCAGTGATTCGGGGCGCGACATAGGGATGTGAGCAGTGACCACAGGGCTCTGCGCAGACCTCAAAGGCGACGGGTTCGACGTGAAGCAGCTCCCGGTGAAGAGGCGCTGATGGATCGCACTGCACAAGGTGTCCTTGATGTTGCAAGGAGCGTCTTGGGCGAGCTCGACGTGGAGGCCGTACTCAACCGGGTACTCCTGTCTGCGCGCGAGCTAACGGGCGCTCGCTACGCCGCACTGGGCGTGCTCAGCAGCTCGCGCACCGAACTGGAGCGCTTTCTCACGCTCGGGATCGACGAGTCAGAGCGCGAGGTGATCGGAGCTTTGCCGCGCGGACGCGGTGTGCTTGGCGAGTTGATCGAGCATCCGACCGCGCTGCGCTTGAACGACATCAGCGAACACCCGCGTTCATACGGCTTCCCGCACGGTCATCCACCCATGAGCAGCTTCCTGGGGGTACCGATCCTGATCGACGGGACGCCCTTTGGCAACCTCTATCTGACTGAGAAGCGTAATGGCGAACAGTTCAGCGACGCAGACCAGGAAGCCGTCCAGATGCTCTCCGAGCTAGCCGGCTTCGCGATCGACCACGCCCGCCGCTATACCGGCACGCTCGAGCATCGCGACGAGCTGCAGAGAACGGTGGCAGCGCTCAACGCGACCACTCAGATCGCCCGTGCCGTCGGCGCCGAGACAGACCTCGACGTGATCTTGGAGCTGGTCGCCAAGCGCGGTCGCGCGCTGGTTGACGCACGCCTGCTGGTGATCGAGCTGGTCCAGCAGGGCCGCTTGACGGTGGCCGCGGGCGCCGGCGAATTGCCCGCTGGCCTGCTCGGCAGGCAGGTGCCGCTTGGCGATTCCGCGGCAAGCGCGGCCTTGCGCACGCGGCGTGCCCAGCGCTTGCAAGAACCGCTCACGAGAGCGCGCTTTGACGAACACGGCTTGGGCACGCTGGACGTGCACGCAAGCGGTGGCCTGTTGGTGCCGCTTGTCTTCCAGAACCATTCTTACGGCGTACTCGTGGCGATCGATCGCCTCCACGACGGGCCGGAGTTCACTAGTGACGATGAGCGTCTCTTGGAGGCTTTTGCCGCGTCGGCGGCCACTGCTGTGGCGACCGCTCAATCGGTTGCCTCTGAGCGCCAACGCCAGCGCTTGACTGCGGCCGAGGCCGAACGCCAGCGTTGGGCACGCGAGTTGCACGACGACACCTTGCAAAGCCTTAGCGCTCTGCGCGTAGGCCTGTCGACGGCCAAGCGCTCCGGCAAGCCCGAGGCGCTCGAGCAAGCGGTCGCCTCGGCGATCGACCATCTCGACGAAGGCATCACCAACCTGCGCGCCCTGATCACCGACCTGCGTCCGGCGTCCTTGGACGAACTGGGGGCCGCCGCCGCGATTCAGGCTTTGTGCGAACGGGCTGAGCGCCAAGGTGTCGCGATCGATGTGAGCATCGACTTGGCCTACGAGCAGGGCCGAGCGGGGGAGCGTCACTCGTCGGAGGTTGAGACGGCGATGTATCGCATCGTGCAGGAGGCGCTTAGCAACGCAGCCAAGCATGGTCATGCCAAGCGAGCTGTCGTCGAGGTGCACGAGGACGAGACCGACATTCATGTCAGCGTGCGCGATGACGGGCTCGGCTTTGACACCTCAGAGCAGACAGAGGGGTTCGGCTTGTTGGGGATGCACGAGCGTGCGCATCTGCTCGAAGGGAGTTTGCGGGTTAGCTCGCAGCCTGGCTCCGGCGCCACGATCGAAGCGAGCTTCCCGATCAAACGCGTGGAGGAGCTCCAGGCCGAGCGCCGGCCCTCTGCCGGTCCGGTGTAGCTCAGCCGAAGAAGACTTCGGCGGTCTCGAACAGGCTCGGGTCCAGCAGCTTTGGCTGCGCCAACGCTTCGCCGAGACTCACCTCCGCAATGTCGGGGCCGCGCAAAGCGACCATCCGTCCAAAGCGCCTGGCAGCCACCGCGTCCATCGCGGCTACCCCGAAGCGGGTCGCCAGGACGCGGTCATAGGCGGTGGGAGTACCCCCACGCTGCACATGCCCCAAAATCGTGGCCCTCGTCTCATAGCCGGTCTTGGCCTCCACCTCGCGCGCCAGCTCCACGCCGATACCACCCAGGCGAGCGTGGCCGAACTCGTCGACCTCGGGCACACTGCCGGTCTTCATGGCGCCTCCCTGGCGCGGAGTGGCCCCCTCTGAGACGACCACGATCGAGAAGGTGATCCCACGCTCGTGACGTCTGCGCAGGCGTGTGCAGACATCCTCCAAGTCAAACGGCCGCTCCGGCACGAGAATCGCGTCGGCGCCGCCCGCGATCCCCGCGTAAGTGGCGATCCAGCCGGCGTGCCTGCCCATCACCTCGACCACCATCACCCGGTTATGGGACTCCGCGGTCGTGTGCAACCGATCGATCGCGTCGGTGGCGATCTGCACGGCGGTCTGGAACCCGAACGTGAAGTCGGTCTCGCCGATGTCGTTGTCGATCGTCTTGGGCACGCCCACGATCGGTAGGCCTTCGTCGCTCAGGCGCCGCGCCACCCCGAGCGTGTCCTCGCCCCCGATCGGGATCAGGGCGTCCAAGCGCTCTCGCTCGAAGGTCTGTTCGATCTGGCGCATCGCGCCGGATCGCCCATCGAAAGGGTTCGTGCGCGAAGTGCCCAGGATTGTGCCCCCGCGAGGCAGGATCCCGGCGGTGCCCTCGCGCGAGAGAGGCACGACGTTGCCCTCCAAAACTCCCGCCCAGCCATAGCGGAAGCCCACGAAATCGTTGTCGCCGAGCGCCAATCCACGACGCACCGCTCCACGGATCACCGCATTCAGTCCGGGACAGTCTCCTCCTCCGGTGAGCAGGCCTACGCGCATCGAACGTTTCTGTTGCCGGCGAGCAGGGCTTTGTAGGCGCCCGATCTGGGAGACATGAAGCGAGTCTACGAAAGGCGCAACTGCCTCGTAGTCGAGTAAGTCCGCAGGCTCATGCAGGTAGCCAACCAAGCCCCGCTCACCGGGTGGCTCACCAGGTGGCTCACCTGGAGCCGGGTACGTGCTTTGCCGCGGTCAAGACGCGGATTTGTCCGCTGGGCCAAGCCTAACTTGAGGCCTAACGTCTCAATATGTTCGCGCTTTTCCGTCTCGCGCCGGTTCCCGATTCCGACGGAGACGGCCATAGGGAAGGCGCCATCAGGATCGTCTTGGCCGACGACCACGCAGCTATGCGCGAAAGTTTGCGAGTACTGCTCGATGGTGAAGCGGACATCGACGTGATCGCCGAGACCGACAGCCTGCAAGCGATGATGGGGCACATCAACGCGCGCCGTCCTGACGTGCTCGTGCTCGATTTGGGCATGAGCGATCGCGGATCCGGGCTCGAAGCCCTCGCGCGGGTTCACCGTGAAGCGCGCGAGACGAACATCGTGGTGCTGACGATGAACGACGATCCCGCTTTCGCCACTCGCGTCTTGGACAACGGTGCCAGGGGGCTCGTGCTCAAGGACATGGCCGACTCGGACCTTCCCGCCGCGGTGCGCGATGCCTCGCGCGGCAAGCGTTATGTGAGCCCGTCGCTGGCCGTGAGGCTCGGGGGCGAGAAGGGCGAAGTCGACGGAGACAAGCTGACGCCGCGCGAGCGCGAGGTCCTGAGACTGATCGCGTTGGGCCACACCAGCGTGGAGATCGCCGCCAAGCTGGGGCTTTCTCCGCGCACGATCGAGACGCACCGGGCGCGCATCCATCGCAAGCTGGGGCTCGACACCCGTGCCGAACTCGTGAGTTATGCCCTGCAACACGAACTCTTGCGCCTATGAGCTCTCCAACTGGGTCCAGGGCGAGCGCCAGGCTATCCACGGTAGGTGACGGTCGCCTGCGGGTATCTCACCTCGCGATCGCAAGGAGGGGAGCGACCATGAATGTTGGGGAGGCGTTTCGTTGCAAGCACTGTGGCGATTTGATCGGCGTGTATGAGCCTCTGGTGGTGTGCACTAAGGATCTCGCGCGCACGACTTCGCGCGCTGCCGAGCCCAACTTGGAGGCCAGTGGCGCCACTCACTATCACCGCGTCTGTTACACGGCCGAGCTTGAAAACGGGTGAGCTGGACCCTCTTAGGTGTCTTCACTCTCCGGAGATCAGCTTCGCGGTGCGCTTGAGGCGCGGCCCGATCTCGGCGAGCAATCGCTTCACCGAGTAAGCGCTTGAAGGCACCGTAACTTCGAGCGCTAGAGGGTGCTCGCTGGCTGGACGCGGGACGAGCACCGCGATCGAGCGCACGCCTGCGAGTAGCTCTTCGTCGCTGACCACTGCTTCCCGCGTGCTGATGCGATCGAGCTGAGCCCTGAGCTTGCTCTTGACCGTAATCGAGTGGGGGCCTTGGGGGGTCAGATCCAAACCGTCCAACAGTGCTCGGCGCTCGGCGTCGGAGATACTAGCGAGCAGGACCTTGCCCATCGCGGTGCAGTAGACAGGGATGTGCGCTCCTACGCCCAAGTCCATGTCAATCGCGTACTGGCCTAAGCGGTGGCTCAGCAGACGGTGCACATAGATGACGCGAGCCCCGTCGAGCGTCCCCATGCTGACGGTGTGCCCGATCTCCTCGCGCAACTCTTCCAAGGCGATGCGCGCCGGCACCGCCCTGCGGATCGCGCCGATCACGGCGCCGCCCGGATCGCCGGCCTGGGCGGACAGGCGGTACTTGCGCTTGTCGTCCTGCTCGAGGTAGCCGAGAGCCACCAAGGTGATCGCGTAGCGATGGGTGGTGGAGCGGCTGATCCCGACGATGTCCGCCATCTCGGCGATACCCAAAGCTTGGCGATCGCGTGAGAACGATTCCAAGATCGCGATGCCGTATTCCAAGGAGCGCGACAACCTTGGGTCTGGTGCCGGCCTGATCCTGGGGGAGGCCGAGGACGGGTTGCTCGAACGGTTCTGACTTGCGGCCTTGCGCATCCGGTCCTCGGCGGCGCTCTTGGTGTGGTCGTCGTCCTTGTACATCGCATCACCTCGTGGGTCGAGCCGCGCGGGCGGGTGTTTCCCACTTACCCCGCGGTGACGCGCTCAGACAAGCGGCCGACCCTGACTTGGAGAATACAATCGTCTGTTGGTGAAAACGCTACAGGGAACGTCAGACGGAGGTCACGCGCTCGACGATCGCCGCGACCAGCTCCGCGAACGTCATGCCGGCAGCCTCGGCCGCCGCGGTGGTGATGCCGGTCTCGGTGAGACCCGGGATCGTGTTGATCTCCAAGACCTGGGGGACTTCGTTTTCGTCGAGAATGAGATCGACACGGGCGAAGTCGCGACAGCCCATCAGGCTGTAGCTATCCAAGGCGGCACGCTCCACGCGCTCGCGTACCTCGGTGGACAAGTCGGCGGGAACCTCCATGCGTAGCTGCCCGATCGTGTAGTGGGCTTCATAGCTGTAGAAGCTCTCCGGCGTAAACAGCTCGACTATCGGCAGGGCTCTCGGGGCCGCGGCGGGATGGGAGCTGTCCAGCACGGTGACCGCCAGCTCGCGGCCCACGACACGCTCCTCGACAAGGACCCTGTCGCCGTAGCCGAAGGCACCCAGGATCGCGCTAGGGAGCTGCTCGGCGGAGCCCACGAACTTGATCCCGATCGCCGAGCCCTGCGCTACCGGCTTGACCACGACCGGGAGTCCGAGCTCCTGCAGCAGCTTGGGGAAGGTACGGGCGCCCCCGAGCTCGCGGAAGGCTGTCTCGTTGAAGCTGTGGAAGGCTGGCGTGGGGATGCCGTGCAGGCGAAGCATGCGCTTGAACAGCACCTTGTCCATGCACAGGGCGCTGGCCAAGGGGTCTGAGCCCGTGTAGGGCACGTCCAAGGTTTGGAGCAAGTCCTGCAGAGTGCCGTCCTCGCCGCCACGACCGTGCATCGCGACGAACACGAAACGGGGCTGCGCGGCCAAGACGCGCTCTACGAAGTCGCCTTCCACATCGAGCGCTTGCACCTCATAGCCGAGCGAACGCAAGGCGCGCTCGACGCGATGTCCCGAGCGCAGGGAGATCTCGCGCTCCAGGGAGCGGCCCCCCATTGCCACAATCGCGGGACCAGTGCTCATGTTCTCTGCCCGGCACGACTTGCACGCGCGCACGCGCGCACACGCGAGGCACCCCTTTGCGCGCAACAATCCGCTCGCCCACTCACGCCTTCTCGCCCCCCTTGGCGCCGGACGCGCGTTCGGCCAAGAGGTTGGTGTCGAACACGGTCGTGGTGCGCAGCTTCTCGCGGTGGTCGTCGATCGCCAGGTCGATCAAATCGTCCATGAGTTGGGCGAAAGGAAGTCCGGCGGGCTCCCACAGGTAGAAGGAGAACGAGCCAGGGATCGTGTTCAGCTCGTTGACGTATACGCGCTCGGCGGAGTCGATCAGGAAATCCACGCGCGTGACCCCAGCGCAGCCGAAGGCCGTGAAAGCGCGCTTGGCGAGGTCTTGGACCTGGGTGGTGAGCGTCTCGGAGACGGGGGCCGGGATCAGGCGCTGGGCGCCCTTCATGCCGGCGGTCTTTGCCCCGCTCATGTACTTGTCTTGGAAGGACAGGAACTCCTGGGCAGCGACCGGCTGCTCGCACACCGATGCACTTGGCTCCACGCCGGGACGGCCGATGACCGCGCAGTTGACCTCGATGCCACCCTCCACCGAAGGTTCGATCAGGCACGAGCGGTCCAGCTCGAAAGCCAGTTCCAAGGCCTCGACCAAGTCGGCCTCGCCTGAGCAGCGGCTCACACCTACGCTTGAGCCGAGCGATGCGGGCTTGACATATGTCGGGAAGTCGAAAGCCCCCTGCGCGCGCGCGAGGCACCCTATTCGGTCGATCTCCCACTGCTCGCGACGCAGGGCCAGGTAATCCAAGGCGGGCAGGCCCGCCTGCGCAAGCAAAGCCTTGGTTGTGATCTTGTCCATCGCCGCCGCGGCGGCGCCCACGGGCGGGCCCACGTAAGGCAGCTGGGCTAGCTCTAGGGCGCCCTGCAGGCAACCGTCCTCGCCTTGGGTGCCATGGGTGGCCAAGACGACCGCGTCGAGCGCGATTGATTGGTTGTCCCGTCCACCCCAGCGGCGTCCCCGCAACAGTGAACCGCCGGTTGGGGCAGCCCGCAGCAAACGTCCGTTGTGCAAATCGAAATTGATCTCCTCGGCATCCGGATCGCCGCCGTCGCGCTGATAGATGGACAGTTCGCGCAGGGCCTCGCCGGTGTACCAGCGGCCGCTGCGGGAGATGTAGATCGGGATGGGCGCGTGTCGCTCGGACAGTATGTCCAAGGCCTGTAGGCCCGTGATGATCGAGACATCGTGCTCGACCGAGCGTCCGCCGAAGGCGACGCCCACTTTGAGTGCGCTTGATGGCATGGGGCCCCTAGCTTATGCGGCGTAGGTGTCGGGCAGGTCGTTCTCGAACAGGACCACATCGCCGGCGCGGGTCAGGCGCGCCGAGCAAGGTGGTCGCCTCGCCTATGTCGCGCACCACGTGAATGCCGGCCTCCGCCAGGCCGGCGCTTGCGAGCCCTTCGCGGATCGGGGCGGTGCGGTCGGGGCCGACCAGGATCGCTATGTCGCAGACCGCGGCCGGCCTGCTCGCCGAAGCGACGGTTGAGCTGCTGCTCCGAGTCGCCGAGCTCGACCATCCCCGGCGTGACGGAGCCGGCGCCGTGTGGCGGGTGGCTCGCGCAAGACCTCCAAGGCGGCGGCGGCTCCGTCGGGATTGGAGTTGTAGGCGTCGTCGATCACGACGACTCCGGCTCGACGGTTGTGGATCGGCTGCAAGCGGTGCGCCGGCGCCTCGCACCTGGCGCGAGGCCTTGCGGCGATGCGCTCGAGAGGGATGCCGAGCACGTGACCGACTGCGGCCGCGGCGAGCAGGTTGGACACGTTGTGGGTGCCGAGCAGGCCTGCCGACACCTCGACCCGCGGACTCGTCGGGCCGATCGACCTGGAGCGTGAAGGTCGTGCGTCCGTCGGACAGGCGCACGTTCCGAGCGACTATCTGCGCCGGGGGTGTTGTTTTGGGGAGGGAAAGGTCGTGCGGGATGGCGTGCCGGGCGCCTGGGGCGCCTGGGCGGGGAGGCCGATCTTGGATCGTCGTGCTCGACCCGAACAACGTGACGGGAACCTTCGCCCGGCGGCAAGCTCCAGGCAGCGAGGGTCCTCGGCGTTGGTGATGAAGTGACCGTCCGGGGGCAGCGCGTCGAGCAGCTCGCCCTTGGCGGCGGCGATCGCCTCGATCGAGCCGAGCCGCTCCAGGTGCATCGGTCCGATCGCGGTGATCACGCCGATCTTGGGGTGCACCAGGTCGCACAGCTCGGCGATGTCGCCGCGTCTGAACATTCCCATCTCGACCACGAACGCCTTGTGGGAGGCGCGCAGGTGCTCGTTGATCGTGCGCAACACACCGAGGTAGCTGTTGTAGCGACTCGGGCGTGACGAGCGTTGGGCGATCGGCTTCGACAGCACGGCACCGACGCAGAACTTGGTCGTGGTCTTGCCGTAGCTGCCGGTGATCCCGACCACCAGAGGGTCCCATTCGCGCAAGGAACGCTTGGCGCGCTCTTCGTAACGTCGGTTGATCGCGCTGCTGGAGCGGTTGCAGGGCGCGGTTGGCGATCAGCAGCGTCCAGGGCGCGCCGGCCAGCAGGAGCACGCCGAGTGGCCAGAGCGATGGCGAGCGCGATGGTGGTGAGGCCGGCCACGGCAAGCACGATCGTGGCGAGGAGCAGCAGGACCGGGAGCGAGCAAAGCGGCGGCGAGCAGGCGCTTGGCGCGACCGGTGAAGACGAGCGGCTTGACTGCCTCCCGGCGCCAGTCGCCCACACCAAGCACGGCCAGAGGACAACCGGCGAGCAAAAGCGCTCCGCACAGCCAGCCCGATCCATTTGCGGATGCGACCACGGCTGCCGCGAACACGAGGCCGCTCGCGAGGAGCTCGCGGGGAGCGAGCAGCTCGCTTCGCCGGCGCAACCACAGCATCAGGCGGGCGCCCTCGTAGTGCTCTAGCTGGAGCAGGTGTAGGAGGCGGTGCTTGGCGGCCGGCCAGACGGACCCCGAGCGCCGCGATCGCGAGGACCGCCGCGATGCCTTCGAAGGCGCTCACTGGTCCTCCTGGGCGATGAAGTGGGACACGATGCGCGCGAAGCGGGCGGGCTGGTCGAGATAGCTGAAATGGCCGGCCCCCTCCAAGACCACCAAGCCGGCGTCGGGGATCAGGCGCTCCATCTCTTTGGCTACCGCCACCGGAGTGTCGCTGTCCTTGGAGCCCCACACGAGCAGGGTGGGCACCTTGATCGCGGGCATGAAAGGACGCAAGTCGGCATTGACGAGCTTCACTAGCGTCGGTCTCATCTCGCCGGCCGCCAGATAGTCGGCGGAGGCGGCTCTCCCTACCAGGCGCGTCCGCAGGCGCTCGCCTGGCGAACCCAGAAAGCGGGCGGCGTACTTGCCGATCTTGGCCATGCCCACGCGGCGGTACCAGCGCAGGGTGCGTTTGGGGCGGATCCCCGCGGAGTCCACCAAGACCAGTCTTGAGGCGCGGGCCGGTTCGGTTGCGGCCATCCTGATCGCGATGCGCCCACCGTTGGAGTGTCCGACGATCGTGGGGGCCTCGATCGAGAGAGCGTCCATGAAGGCTGCCACGAAAGCTTGGTAGTCCTCTACGCCCCAAGGTTGCGGCGGTGGGTCGCTCTGTCCGAAGCCGGGCAGGTCGAGCGCGTGCACGGTGGCCACGGGGGAGAGGCCCGTCACGATCGGATAGACGGACTCGATCGAGGCGCCCCAGCCGTGCAGGACGAGCACGGGGGGCCCGGAGCCGGCGAGCAGGTGGCGAGTCTTCAGGCCCAGCACGGTGGTGTGCTGGGTTGGAAGCGTGGTGGGCACGCGCTAACGGTATTGCCCGAGCGGGCGGCTTTGGCTGGTGGCTAGACGGAGCACGATTCATATGCTAATCTTCATAAAACTGATCGAGAATCTGGAGATTGTGCCGTGAAGATCGACATCCATCAACACTTTTGGACCGACCCGCTCGTGGAGGCGCTTGCCAAGCGAGACGAGCTCCCGTTCGTTCGCCACGAGCAAGGACTCACCGTTCTGTTTCTCGCCGGCGAGCGGCCCTACGTGATCGAGCGCGAGGACGAAGATGTCTCGCGTCGAGCGCAACTCGTGCGCGCTGATGGTCTCGACCGGGCGCTTGTGTGCCTGTCGAGCCCGCTCGGGATCGAGTCTCTCCCACGCAAGGGCGCCACAAGCTTGATCGAGGCCTACCTAGATGGCGCGCTTGCGCTTGACGCGCCGTTCGGCGTGTGGGCGCCTATCGCGCTCGATCGCGTTGACCCGATGGACGTCGATCGTGCATTGGAGCGCGGTTGCGAGGGCATCTCGTTGCCGGCTGGTGCTCTGGGCAGCGTCGACATGCTCACGCATATCTCCCCGATGCTTGCCCGTGTCCAGGAGCGTGGCGCTCCTCTATTCATTCATCCAGGTCCAGGATCTCGCTTGCCTACCCAAGAAGCGACGCTTGGCGATCCCTTGTGGTGGCCGGCCTTGACGCGCTATGTGGCCGAGGTGCACGCGGCCTGGTTCGTGTTCGTGACCGCGGCGCGCCGGCTTTTCCCGGAGCTACGTGTCGTGTTCGCGATGCTCGCCGGGCTGGCCCCTCTGCACACCGAGCGCCTGCTGGCGCGCGGGGGGCCTGATGTCGACTTGGAGGATCCCTTGACCTTCTATGACACCTCTTGCAACGGTCCCTATGCGATATCGCTGATGGACCGTCTCGTCGGTGTCGACCAACTCGTCTACGGTTCCGATCGCCCGGTCGTCGATCCCGGCAAGTACGGTGTCCGCGAGGTGCCGGACTGGGAGCGCTTGGCGAACAATTCGGGGCGCCTATTCGCAAATGAGCCCACGCGCCAACCGGTGGAGCGGCGGACAAGAATGCTGTCGGCTGCGACTCGGCCCAAGCGTGTGGCCGTGCTGGAGCGGGCACTCCGATGAGGGGCGTCTTCAGCGACATACCGCGTCCCCGGGGCCGCAATCTGTGTGGTCAAGAGCTCGAGGGGTTTGTGAGCGAGCTGGCCGAGCATCCTGAGCTTTGGATCGACTTTGTTAAGCACGACCGCACTCAGCGCGTCTACGAGGAGCTGTTTAGCGACGATCACGTCACGGCGTGGCTGATCTGCTGGATGGAGGATCACGACACCGGCTTTCACGACCATGACATCTCGTGCGGCGCGGTCGCGGTGGTGAGCGGCTCGGTGCGAGAGGAGCGCCTCACCCTCGACGGCCCGCCGACCAACCGGCTGGCAAGGGCTGGTGAGAGCTTCCACTTCTCGGCCGCGGACATCCATCGTGTACGCCACGCCGGCAGCGACCCGGCGGTGACTCTGCACGTCTATTCGCCACCGCTACTGACCATGGGCGCATACGTGGTGGCGCGAGGATGGGCGCTTGGAGCGTCAGAAGGTGTCGGCCGACGAGGAGCTGCGACCGCTAGACGAGGTCGTGCCCACGCCTTGACCCTTGCGCGTCGCGGTGGCGCGTATGACTGTGCGGGCTGACCCTTGTTGTTTGGCTCTTGGCTCGGCCCACTTGCATGGCGGCTTGGCTTCGGTGTGGTGCTGCGTTGGTGTGTCTTTAGCCGTGCCTAACTCTCTGAACTATGCTTCTGTACACGGGGAACGAAAACGGAGGAACGGGGAGAAGACGATGGCTGCACACGGGCGCTCACTTCGAAGCACACTGATCTTGCTCTGCCTGGCGGTTGCCGCACTCGCGGTGGCGGTCGTGGCGGCGCCGGGTGTCGCGTCGGCCGCGCCCGCTGTCATCGTCAAGGCGAAGATCGTGCCGATCCCGATCGACCCGAGCAAGCCCAACAGCCCGACGTACCCCGGTACGGGCAACATTCTCGGTGCGGGCGCTGCGTTGGAAGCGACGCTGAGCATCAGCGGCACTGAATATGGGGGTTACCCGTCGCCTGTGACCAAGGTAGTCGTGGATTTGCCGGCCGGCGTCAAGCTGCACACGCAAGGCTTCCCCACCTGCCCAACCGCGATCCTTGAAAGCCACGAAGTGCAGAAGTGCCCCAAGGGCTCGTCTGCCGGGCCCACCGGCGAAGCGCTCGGGGTGGTCAGCTTTGGCGGGACGCGCGTCAACGAGAAAGCCACGATCCAGGCGTTCTTCGCGCCGGGTGGCGGCTTGGCGTTCTACACCGAAGGCACTTCGCCCGCTGAGCTTGAAGTGTTGGCCACGGGAAGCTTCACGACCGCTCCGCCTCCGTTCGGCCCGAAGCTGACGGTGCCGGTGCCGCTTGTGGAAACTGTGCCCGGGGCTCCCTATGCGTCGGTCTTGTCGATCAAGGGCAAGGTCGGTGCCGCGATCAAGCAAGGCAAAAAGTTGATCTCCTATGGCACCGTGCCCAAGACGTGCCCCAAGGGCGGCTTCAAAGGGAAGGTCGAAATTACGTTCCTGAGTGGAGAAACGGTGACGGTCAACCCGACCGTGCCTTGCCCCAAGCGGTAGCGTCCTTGGCCCTCCGGATCTGAGGAGCCGCTGGATGCCCGAGGAGGAGTATGAGCCTGTAGGCGAGAGTCCGGTTCTGGAGAGCCCGGTTCTCGGGCTGCTGGGACCGCGTACCCGGCACATGGCCGCCTTGGAGTTCGGTAGCAAGGCCCAGTTCGAGGATCCTCGGTTGGAGTGGCGCAGGCTCTTCTCGGAGCTGCTCGGAACGTTCTTTCTCGTGCTGGTGGCTGCCGGTGGCGCCATCCTGCACGGACAGGGCCAAATCAGCCTCGCGGCTGCCGTGGTGGCGCCGGGGCTGATGGTGATGGCGATCATCCTGTTCATGGGCGCCGTCTCCGGTGCGCACCTGAATCCAGCGGTTTCGCTCGCGTTCGCGTTGCGCAGGGATTTCCCGTGGAAGCGCGTACCCGGTTACGTCGTCGTCCAACTCGCGGGTGCGGCCTTGGCCTGCCTCTTTTTGGAGGCCGTGTTCGGCAACATCCAGCACCTTGGCGCCACTTTGCCGGGACCAGGTTACGCGCCTTGGCAGGCCTTGCTGATGGAGATCGTTCTTACCGGCGGGCTAGTGAGCGTCATCTTGGGAACTGCTTCGGCCGCCCAGAACGTGGGTGCGATCGCGGCCCTGGGTGTTGGCGGATACATCGCCCTCGCGGGACTCTGGTCGGTGCCGGTGAGCGGGACTTCGATGAATCCGGCTCGCTCCTTCGGGCCGGCGTTGGTGAGTGGCGACTTCACGAGCTACTGGGTCTATGTAGTGGGCCCGCTTGTGGGTGCCTTGCTCGCGGTCAGTTGTGCCTTCGTGTTGCGCGGCGGCGGCGGTGACCCGATCTCCTATGCGGCCGGCTCGGGCGTCCTGGACGAGGGAAGCTTCGCGGCCAGGCAGCGTTTGGTCGAGGCCCTCAAACGTGGCGAAGCGCTGCCTCCAGGGGTCGGTGGTCGCAAGGAGACCAGGGAGGAGACTGAGAGGGGTCAAGCACCAAAGTAGCTTCGCTGCGCGGTATGAGTGATCGCGCGAGAACCAGTGCATTCTCGAGAGCCGACGAGGAGACTCGAACTCCTGACCCCTTCATTACGAGTGAAGTGCTCTACCAGCTGAGCTACGTCGGCGCGGCCTTGGATGCTAGCGACGCTTGAGGGCCTTTGGTCGGCACAGCTCACTGGCGGGGAGAGGCGACCAAGGCGTCAGCGAGACGGTATGTGCCAAAGCGGGCGTGTTCAAAGCCGGGGCTTGTGCCAGGGGCTTCTACAACTCTGCCAGTGACTCCAGCAGGGATTCGCCGTGGCGCTCGCAGAAGGTTGGGCCTATGCCCTTGACCGCAATCAGCTCGTCCAGGTTTCTCGGCTTGGCGCGCAGGACGCCTTCCAGGGCGGCATTGGCGGCCACTGTGTAAGCCGGCTTGCCTTCGCTACGACCCATGCGCCACGCCTTCAACTTCTCGAAGGACTGCTCGTCGACCGGGTCATAAATCTCCGGTGGCGTTCCCGAGCCCTGGTCCAGCGAGTCGAGCTGATCTAGCGGGTCGAACGCTTGTCTCCGAGACGTATTTGCCGCTGTGTGCCCTGTCCGCCCACGCGCTTTGGCTATCTTCGGCAAGGGGCGCTTGGAGGCCTCCACTAGGCTCGCATCCGCTTCGCACACGTCGCAACACCTCACTTCAGGCGCGCACGGCTCGTCGTCGCCAAAATGATCCAAGATCTGGCGCCTGCGGCAGATCTGTCCGCCCGAGATGAACTGCTCGATCGAGCGATACGAAGCCCATCCCCGATCGCGGGCGGCCTTGATCGCCTCATATGCCTTTCGTGGACTGCCTTCGCCGGTCAACTCCACCAACAGCCCCGCAGGGCCGCCCGGTCTGAGCTTCACGGCTCCGGCCCGCTCGGCGATCGACAGAAGCACCCTTTCGCGCTCTCCTGTCTGGCCCCCAAAAGGTGCGCCCGCCAAAGTGTCCCCATGCCCGACCGTCGCAACGCCGTCCTGCGCGCGATTGCGCAGGCCCGCCACGTAGCGCCTCACATCGTCCACTGTTGTCTCGCGCTCCTTGATGAATCTGATCAACCGTCCCAGATCCATCCTTGAGGCCAGCAGGACCGCTCGCGCCGGCAGCCCATCGCGCCCTCCGCGTCCAGCCTCTTGGTAGTAAGCCTCCAGGCTGGTGGGTACCGCCCAGTGCACGACCGTATGTACGTCCGCCTTGTCGACGCCCATACCGAACGCGTTCGTCGCCACGACCACTTCAGCTTCGCCGCCCATAAAAGCCTCCTGGCTGGCTCTGCGCGCGTCCGGGGTCATGCCCGCGTGGTAGCTGACCGCGCGCACGCTCCGCCCCCTCAGCAGCTCGGTTACCTCCTCGGTGTGCTTGCGTGTTCCGCAATATACGATCGCCGGCTGCGCCCCCGGTTGTGCCAGAACGTGCAATAGGGCGGCGCGCTTGCGGGCCACCGCGCCCTTGCCCTCCAGGCCGACTACATCGAAGCTCAGGTTGGGCCGGTCGAACCCGGAGCGCACCGCCACCCAGTCGCGCAAGCCCAGGCGCTCCGCTATCTCCTCGGCCACCTTCGGGGTAGCGGTGGCCGTGGCCGCCATCACCGCGGGTCGTCCAAGCGCTTCGATCGCCTCGTGCAAGCGCAGATAATCGGGCCTGAAATCGTGGCCCCACTCCGCCACGCAATGGGCCTCGTCGACGACGAACAGGCCCACCTTGCGAGTGGCGAGTGTTGCGCGGAAAGCCTTCGAGGCAAAGCGCTCCGGCGCCGCCAACACAAGCTTGGCCGAGCCCGATCGGATCGTTTCCAGCGCTTGCTCGTTGTGACCGTCAGCCATGCCCGAAGCCAGCATCACGGCCTCGACGCCCGCTAGTTCTAGGCGTCTGCGCTGGTCCGCCATCAGCGCGATCAACGGACTCACCACGACCACCAGGGGTCGCTCAGGATCGCAGTCGCTGGCGAGTGCCGGCAACTGGTAGCAGAGCGACTTGCCGCCACCGGTCGGCATCACCACGAGACTGTCGCGTCCCTCCAATGCCGCTTGCACCGCCTCACGCTGCCCCGGTCTGAATGCCTGCAAGCCAAACCGCTCGAGCAGCTGCTCGGGTGTCGGCTTGGGGTGAGCGCCGGTCGGGCTCAGCTCGGCGGGCGCACTGTCACGGCCCGGGTCGATAGATGGGTCGCTGAGGCTCTCTCGAAGCACGCTCCAAAGCTACCTAGCGCTCCGGGCGGTATTCAGCGCCGGCGCCACACCACGCGCGCGCCGGCGGCCGGCACCAACGTGATCGCGCGCCTCTGGTTCCACTCGCCTTTGCGCCACAACCGGCCGCCCTTCGAGGGCAGCTCGGGCGAGAGCTCCTTCAGGATCGTCTGCAAGATCAGCTTCATCTCGAGCGTCGCAAACGAAGCCCCGATACAGCGCCTGATGCCGCCCCCGAACGGAATCCACGAGAAAGTCTCCGGCGATTTGTCCAAGAACCGCTCCGGCCTGAACTCCTTCGGCGCGTCATATACCTTCGGATTGCGGTTGGTCAGATAGATCGACGGCACAACCCTCGAGCCGGCGGGCAGTTCGTGGCGGCCCACCTGAAGCGGCGCTTGCAGCACTCGCACCACCATCGGCACGACCGGACGCACCCTCAAGGTCTCCGAGATCACGGCCTGCATGTACTCGTCGCCTTCGTCCTTATCGATCTCGGCGACCAGCCGCGCAAGCTTGGCCGGGTGGCGTACCAGTCGCTCCACCGCCCATGCCACGGCCGTGGCGGTCGTCTCGTGCCCCGCCAACAGCAGCGTCACCAACTCATCGCGCAGTTCCCCATCGCTCATCGCCTGACCATCTTCGTCGCGCGCGAGCATCAGCAGGGAAAGGATGTCGGCGCGCTCGCCCAGGTCCTCTTCGGAGCGCCTACGCGCGATCTCTGCGTAGATCACCTCGTCCAAATGGTCGAGCGCGCGGCCGATCCTGCCCGTGGGCCTGGCTTCGACCGGTCGGCGTAGCGCGTTCATCAGCAGCGCCGGCGTCTGACCCGGCGTCAGCAGTCCCCCGATCGCGTCCCGCAAAGCGCCCATACGCTCGGCCTCGACGCCGAACACGGCCCTCAGGATCACCTCAAGCGTGATCGCCCGCGTGCGCTTGCTCAGCTTCATCGCTTCGCCGATCGGCCACTCGGCCATCGAGTGCTTCGTGGCATCCACGATCACATCCGCGTACTCGCGCATCCGCTCCCCATGGAAGGGAGGCAGCAGCAGCTTGCGCTGGCGCATGTGCTCGGGTCCGGTCAACACGATCACCGAGCTTGGTCCCATGACCGGAGCGATCGGCGAGGCGCCAGCGGCCGACGGCGCCACGTCGGGGGGCGCCGTGAACACGGCCTTGACCGCATCCGGGTCGCTCAGCATCACCAGTTTGCGTCCGCTCGGGCCGAACGTAAGCGTGAACGCATCGCCATAGCGGCTCGAGCACCGGTCCATCACCCAGGTAGGCGCCAACGCCCACACAAGCGTCAAAGCGAGCGGCGGCAGCTTCGGACCGCCAGGGAGCGCCTCGGCGGGCGGTTCGGCGAGGGGCTTCAGAGCGCCTACAGACGGCTGCGCGACGGCGGTGGCCACCCCAGAAGCCTATCGGGCTGAGCTTCGCCTTCGGCAAGCGCCGCCACGATGCACTCGTGCGCCCGCTCCACTTGGTCTGCCGTCAACGTCTCAGAGTGGCGGCGCAAGTAGGTCAACAACAACCGTGCCGGCGCGACCCTCACCCCGCGGCGGCGAGCCAGTGGCTTGTCTACCCAGGCGCGACTGAACACCACCAGCGCCTCCGCGCGCTCTCCCGTGATTCGTTCGAGCGTCTCGCGCTGCTCCTGCGCCTGGCGCAGCACCGCTCCGTGGATGGTCCTCACGCGCACTTCGCCTTGGCGACTCTTGGTCTCGACCGTGAAAAGCCCGGCGCCGCTCAGCGCAATGTGATCTACGTTGCCGTAGCCAAAGCTGGCGTCGTGGATCACACGCCAGCCTTCGTCCGCCAACTCGTCGAGCAGCCCGCCCACATGCTCCTCGCCGGCGGCGCCCCTGTCATGGCGGTCCACGAGTGGCAGCACGTAGCGCGAGACCCCGAACATCGCCACCAGCAGAGCCAGCTCCGAGCCGATGAACAGGGGGCTGTGCAGGCCAAAGGAGCGGCCCAGAACCGTCGTCAGGACAGCCAATACGCCGAGCGTGACAAGCGTGCGCAAACGGAGTCGCAGAAACGTGGCACGCGCATGCTGTCCAGGCATGCGCGCAGTCGGATCGTGGCGTTTAGGCAGACGCAGAGTGTGGCCGCGTGCGGTTGGCATGTACTTCAGGCATCGGCCCGCCGATGGCCTCATCTTTAGGACTGGGCTGGGTCGGGCGAGTGTTTCGCGCGCGTCGTCAGCGGGTAGCGCCTCCCGCGCTCCTCATGAGCGATTAGCGCCTGCCCGCGTTACCGCTCAGACGGGAGATGGCCGACTGTTCGAGCCATCTGGAGCCGAAAGGCATGCCTGCAGAGAAAAACGTAGAACGTGCGGCCATCCTCCTAAAGCCCATCCACGACTGGGCCGAAGGCATTGACAGGCCGCGATCCACGACCCGGTCATTCGTTATGTCCAATTCATCCGAATCCGCGCTTCCTTCCGACATCCGCCTGCTATTGCGCGCCGACGCCGAGCAATGCTGGCTGCACCGCGAGGTGATCCCGGTCCTGCGCGAGGTCGAAACGCCCGGCGAGCTGGCCGAGGAGGAGGTTGGAGCGGCCCTTGCTTACCTGGAGGCGATGTGGAGCGAGGCGACATCACGGGCCCGTGAGACCGACGCCGCACACCTTCACCTGAGCTCCCCTGAGCGGACCGGCGAAGCCTTGGCGGGCCCAGCAGGCCACTACCACGCCGCGGTGCGTGTCCTACGCGAAATCGTCGCCGAGCGGATCACTCCTTTTGTCGAGCCAAATCTCGATTTCGATACCCGGCGCTCGACAGGCGGCGGCTTCGTTCGTATAACCGACAAGCGCCCCGGTGGCTGCCAAGCGGCGTAGTGGGCGATCGCATAGGGTTCGCGCGTGGCCGACCCCACCACAGCGCCTGCCTTGCGCTTCGATCTGCAGGCCCATTCGACTCGCTCCGACGGGGCTTTGGAGCCGAAGGAGGTTGTGGCGGCCGCCGCTCAAGCCGGAGTCAAGCTCCTGGCCTTGACCGACCACGACACGCTGGCCGGTGTCCAAGAGGCCTTGAGCGCGGGTGCCGAGCAAGGTGTGACGGTGGTACCGGCGATCGAGATCTCCGCGATCGACGACCCATCGGCTACGGCCTCCTCAGGTGGGGAGACGGCAGGCACGGCACGCGAACTGCACATCCTCGGCTACCTGGTGGATCACACGGACCCCACGTTCCTTGCCACCTTGGCCGACTTCCTGGCTGACCGCGAGCAGCGCACCTTGCGGATGGCCCAGAACCTGCGAGACCTGGGCTTCGAACTGGACGCCCAAGCGATCGATGCGCGAGTCCAGGCGGGAGAACCGATCGGTCGCCCCCACCTGGCCGAAGCGGCCCTATCGCATCCGGCCAACGCCGAGCGTCTGCGCTCCGAGCAGATCGACGACATCGGCTCGTTCATCCGCGGCTACCTGATCGAGGGTCGCTCGGCCTTCTGCCTGCGAGTGACGCCCACGGTCAAGGAGGCGATCGACGCGATCCACGCCGCCGGCGGCGTTGCCATCTGGGCGCACCCCTTCTGGGACGTGTCGGACTCGGACGAAGTCCTGGCCATGATTGACCGCTTCCGCGGCCTTGGGGTCGACGGGGTAGAGGCCTTCTACGTCACCCATACCCACGAGCAGACTGAGTTGGTGGCGCGTCGCTGTGAGGAGCTGGGCCTGCTCAGCACCGGCTCGGCCGACTTCCACGGCCCCGACAACCGCCTGTTCTCGCGCTTCATGGCCTTCGAGACCTATGACCTTCAGCCGCGTCTAGGCCCGATCGCCGCACTCCTCAACTAGGCACCCAACCCAGATGATGGGCGGGCTCCGACGCTTCGGCGCGATCGCCGCCTCCGTCAAGTAGGCAGCCCGGCCAAGCGATAGGCGAGCGCTTCAAGCGCCAGCTCCTCGGACACGTTCAACGGGAGGCGCAAGCGCGTATCGCACACCAGCTCCACTCCGCCCATCAACGAGTCGGCCGAGCGGCCTTCCGCGCAAGCGGCCAGCTCCGTGTTCCGGTCGAGCGCAAGCGCCAGCTCGGGCGCGCCCACCGCAAAGCACCAAGCATCGCGCAGCCACTGCTCCGCCAGCTTCAAGCCCAGCTCCAACGTCGCCGTACGTGCGCGGCGTTCGGTCCGGCGCACCGACATCGGTGCCTTCGCGCTCATACTTGCGCCGCTCCTTGCTGGGCAACAGCTCGGCCTCCTCGCGCAACCGCTCGCCCGCCTCGCTGCCCTCCGCGGTGCCCGCGGCCTTGGCTGTCTCGAGCAATTCCGTCCAATTGCGCTCTTCGTTGCGCCCCATCAGCGCGCTCCCCACGAAAGTCTCTGCCCAAGCGCGTAGTTTCGCGCCTTCCTCGCCGGCCAGTCGCTGCGCCAAGCGCACATCCCCGCCCGCTAGCTCCGCGCAAGCGGCCGCCCTCAAAGGGTCGAGCAGCTCACCGTCGGCCTGCTCCAGACGCTCCCGCACCAGCGTGCTCGCAAGTGGGTCGAAGCGAACCTGCTGACAGCGTGAGGTGATCGTTGGCAGCACATCCTCGCGGTGCTCCGCCAGCAGAATCAGGTGGGCGAAAGGGGCTGGCTCCTCGAGTGTCTTGAGCAGTCGATTGGCCGCCTGATCATTCATCGTGCCCGCCGCCTCGATCACGAACACCCTGCGCTTTGACTCGAATGGGGTGTGAGTCGCGGCTGCTACCACCGGCCCCTCGATGTCTCCCACGAGCACTTCGCTGGCCCCGCTCGGCGTCACCCAAGTCAGGTCAGGATGAGTGTCGCGCTCTACGCGCTCGGCGACCGTCCGCGGGGTGCGCGCGCCGTCGGCGAGCAAGGCTCCCGCAAAGGCCTTGGCGACCGCCTCCTTGCCGCCGCCCGAGGGTCCATAGAACAGGTAGGCATGCGACGGGTGCCCCTCGGGAGGCAACGCCGGGAGCAGAACCGCGCAAGCGTGAGGGTGATCCTCGATGCCGGGCAGCGCCGCCGGACCCTGCTCATTCGATGAGGTTGACACGTGGCCATCCTAGATGGCCGCTACCGTGGCGCCGTGCCCGTCGGCAAGCTCATCACGATCGAGGGCATCGACGGCGCCGGCAAGTCCACGCTCGCCCAAGCTTTGAGGGGGGCCTTGCGCGAGCGAGGGATACAAGTCGAGTTGTTGCGCGAGCCCGGAGGCGTCGTCCTGTCCGAGCGGATCAGGACTTTGGTCAAGGATCCGGCTTTGACGGTGAGCCCGCCAGCGGAGGCATTGCTCTACGCAGCCGCCCGAGCCCAGCTTGTCCACGAGCGTGTCGCCCCCTTGCTCAGGGCCGGGACATGGGTCCTCTTGGACCGCTTCGTTGACTCCTCCCTTGCCTATCAGGGTGCCGGCCGGGATCTCGGAGTCGATCAGGTTCGAGCCGTCAACCTCCTCGCCACCGCCGGTCTCACACCCGATCGCACCTTGTTCCTGCGAGTAGCGCCTGGGACCGGCCGGGTGCGCCAAGGGACCCGCGCCGACGAACCCGACCGCTTGGAGCGCGAAGGGGAGCCTTTCTTTGAGAAGATCGCCTCCGCCTACGAAGCTCTCGCCACCGCCGACCCGGCCCGGATCAGGCCGATCGACGCTGAGCAGTCGCCCTCCGTAGTGCTCGAGCGCGCTTTGGCCGAGATCGCGGACTTGCTGGCTCGTTAGGATGAGGGAGGTGAATGTTGTGCGCTACGGGGTGACTTGCGCGCGCGCGGGGGATCTACCAAGAGTCCGCGCGCGAGTCCTCTGCTTGGGTGTGATGTTCAGCCTGTTGGCCAGTGCCGCCCCGGCTTGCGCGACAAGTACGACGATCACCACCGACCGGGCCTTGGGCATCTCGATTCCCGCGTCGGCCCGCGTCCACGGCACCACCGGTTCGACCACGCCGGCCCCGGTAACTACAGCGCCCGCGTCAGCTGTACCCGCCACCACCGCGCCCACCAGCACGACGCCCGCGAGCGGAGCCCAGCCCGGAACGGTCGCGCCAAGCTCCACTTCCACGACCGGCACGACCCCGACCCCCACCTCGACCCCCACCGTTCAGTCCACGGCCACCACTCCGGCGACGGGCGGGCCGGGCACGACGGTTCATTCGAGCACCGTCGTCGTCGCCCACAAGCCGAGCAAACCCACACACCTCTCGACCGGGGCATTGCTCTTGGCCATCCTCGGCGCACTGCTGGTCTTGGCCTGCCTCGTCTGGGGCATCGGACGTTGGCTGGCTTTGGAACCGCGCTGGGCGGTCGCCCTGACGCATTCGCTGCGAGAGGCCTCCTACCGCGGCTCGGCCACTTGGGCGGAGTTTTCCGACTGGGCTCGTCTAGGCCGGTAAAAGCGCAAAAGCCCTCTAAAATTGAAGATTCTCGGTGTCCGTCCGGCGCGCGCGAGAGGATTCTCGACCCCCAGTGAACAGAGTCGAGTGGGCGTCGCACAACACGGCGCAGAGGAGGTAAGGCCGATGGATTTCACCCCGCACCCCACGATCGCAGAGGACGTACGCGCCGGCGAGGCGCTGTCCGTCGAGCGCCTGTTCACCTCCCCGGATGCGCACCCGTTCGAGACGGTCGAGTGGGAGCTGCGTAACGCGCGCATCGGCCACGGCGACCGCGTCGCCTTCGAGCAGGCCGACGTCGAGTTTCCCAAGACTTGGAGCCAGAACGCGACCAACATCGTGGCCCAGAAGTACTTCCGCGGGCAGATCGGTCACCCCGCGCGCGAGCGCTCTGTCAAGCAGATGATCGGTCGCGTTGCCGGCACTATCGCTGGGTGGGGCCGCGAGCGCGCCTACTTCGCCACCGAGCAGGACGCCGAAGCCTTCGAGGCCGAGCTGACCCACATCCTCCTGCACCAGCTGGCTGCCTTTAACTCCCCCGTCTGGTTCAACGTCGGCTTCGAGGAGTCCCCCCAGTGCTCGGCCTGCTTCATTCTGTCCGTCGAGGACACGATGGAGTCGATCCTCGAGTGGAACACCAAGGAGGGCAACATCTTCCGGGGTGGCTCCGGCTCGGGCATCAACCTGTCCAACATCCGCGGCTCCATGGAGCCTCTAGCCAAGGGCGGCACCGCCTCGGGCCCAGTCTCCTTCATGCGCGGCGCCGACTCCTGGGCCGGCACGATCAAGTCCGGCGGCAAGACACGCCGCGCGGCCAAGATGGTCGTGCTCGACGTCGATCACCCCGACATCCGCGAGTTCATCTGGTGCAAGGCCAAGGAGGAGGACAAGGCCGAAGCGCTGCGCGACGCAGGCTTTGACATGTCGATTGACGGCGAGGGCTTCAAGTCGATCCAGTACCAGAACGCGAACAATTCGGTGCGCATCACCGACGAGTTCATGCGCGCCGTTGAGGCCGACGGCGACTGGCACCTGACCGCGCGCGCCACGGGCAAGCCCGTCGGCGAGCCGATTCGCGCACGCGAGCTGATGCGCGAAATCGCCGAGGCCGCATGGCGCTGCGCGGACCCCGGAGTGCAGTACGACACGACCATTAACCAGTGGCACACGAGCCCGAAAAGCGGCCGCATCAACGCGTCGAACCCGTGCTCTGAGTACATGCACGTCGACGACTCGGCCTGCAACCTGGCCTCCTTGAACCTGATGAAGTTCCGCCGCCCAGACGGCACTTTCGACGTGCGTCCCTTCGAGCACACGGTGGACATCATGCTGCTGGCCCAAGAGATCGTCGTCGGTCCCTCGAGCTACCCGACGGAGCAGATCGGCGTCAACGCGCGCGCCTTCCGTCAGCTCGGCCTCGGCTATGCCAACCTCGGCGCCTACCTGATGAGCAACGGCATGCCCTATGACTCCGACACGGGCAGGGGCACAGCGGCGGCGATCACGGCGCTAATGAAAGGACGCGCTTACCGCGAGTCCGCGCGCGTCGCCGCCGCGCTCGGCCCCTACGAGCACTACGAGGAGAACCGCGCCGAGCACAACAACGTGATGCAAATGCACCGCGACTCCTCCTACGCGATCCCCGACTCGATCTGCCAGGACACGGAGCTGCTAGAAGCCGCACGGCGCTCCTGGGACGAGGCGGTTGAGCTGGGCGAGCAGTTTGGCTACCGCAACGCCCAAGCCACGGTCTTGGCTCCGACCGGCACGATCTCCTTCCTGATGGACTGCGACACGACCGGCGTCGAGCCCGACTTCTCCTTGGTCAAGTTCAAGGAGCTGGTCGGCGGCGGCCAGATGACGATCGTCAACCGCACCGTGCCGCTCGCCCTGCAGACGCTCGGCTACTCAGAGCAGCAGATCGAGCAGATCGAGGCGCACCTGGCCGAGCACGCCACCATCATCGGCGCGCCCGGGCTGGCCGCGGAGCACCTCCCGGTGTTCGACGTAGCCGTCGGTGAGCGCGCGATCTCCCACATGGGCCACCTGAAGATGATGGGCGCCGTGCAGCCGTTCATCTCTGGGGCGATCTCCAAGACCGTCAACATGCCCCAGACGGCAACCGTGGAGGACATCGCCGACGCCTACACCCAAGCTTGGCACCTAGGCATCAAGGCTTTGGCGATCTATCGCGACGGCTCGAAGACCGCACAAGCGTTGCGTACCGATGCCCAAAAGGACGCGCCCGCGCCAGCCGATGTCGACGCGATCGTCGAGGCGGCTGTCGGCAAGGCCCTGGCCGAGGCGGGCCCACGGCGCAAGCGCATGCCCCGCGAGCGCCAGTCGATCACCCACAAGTTCTCAATCGGCGGCCACGAGGGCTACATCACCGCCGGCATGTACGAGGACGGCACCGTCGGCGAGATCTTCCTGACCGACATCGGCAAGGAGGGCTCGACGATCAAAGGCATGATGAACTCGTTCGCGACCGCCATCTCGATCGCGCTCCAATACGGGGTCCCGCTCGAGACGCTCGTGGAGAAGTTCAGCTACATGCGCTTCGAGCCGGAGGGAATCACCGGCAACCCGGAGATCCCCTTCGCCAAGTCGATGCCCGACTACATCCTGCGCTGGGTTGCCTCGCGCTTCCTGGACACCGACGCCCAGGAGGAACTAGGCATCCTCACCCCAGCCGTGCGAGCCCGCAAGATGGCCGAGGAGGCAGCCCAGTCGGTGGTCTCCTCCGACACGGCCGGCCCCGAGGCAAGCGCGGGCGGAGCCGACGGCGTCCCAGCGGCCGCGGCCTTGACCGACTCGCCTCCGGTAGTCCCCGCCCGCATGCAGGGTCTTGACCTTGGGCCGGCTTGCTCGCAGTGCGGGGGCATGATGCAGCGCACGGGGTCTTGCTACACGTGTTCATCCTGCGGCAACAACACAGGCTGCGGCTGAGCCGGAATGAACTTGCCCTAGCTGGCGACCCAGGAGCGCATTGTCGAGAGGAAGCGAGCGTCTCCAACTAGCAGGCATCTCTGGATCGCTATCGCAGAGTCCGTCCGCATCACTAGCGAGACTTACAACCAGAACTAAAAAGACGCCTCAGACCATGAATCCGAGGCGTCTTCCATCCACTAGTAAGGCTTCGTCCACTACTAAGCGACTCTTGGTAAGGCTAAGCATCCGGGAGCTTGTCAAACGGATCGGACGGAACCGGAAGGTTGAGAACATATGCAGGTCCTCAATCAGAAGCGGGCCATCAAGCTCTTGGAAGAGGATGGCTGGAGTAAGGAGGCAGGCGGGAAGCACTCCGTAAAGATGTGCAAGCCAAAATGTCGTCCGATTACGCTGCCGAGACATAATGGCCACGATTATGGTCCAGGGCTTGCCGCGGCGATACTTAAGCAAGCTGGTCTATGATTGGTAGACAAGATACGGAGGCACCGTGAAGGAGAAGCAAGTAACGCTTAGGGCGCAGATCCATTGTGAAGATGGTATGTACTGGGCAGAGGTGCCCAGCCATCCTGGTTTGTTTGCATCAGGCGAGACGCTTGATCAGCTGAAGGAAGCCCTAGTCGAGTCGTGGTTCCTTTACACGCAGGACTCCGTCGCATCCACCCATATCGAGCAGGTGGGGACTAAGCCCAAGAAGAAGGCGGTTTCGCCGCAAGGCTCTGGTCGCGTCGATCAGATGGAGTTGCTAGTTCCTGCGTAGCTGAGGAGCACCAGCAGCCTGCTCGGCTACTGTGACGCGTGTATCGTCGCGGCTGAGCATGCTCAAAAAGACCGCGGCGAAAGCAATGCCGAAGACTAGGAACTCAACGAAGCACATGCCCGCACCGGCCAGTTGCTGATCAGCGATCGCTGACAAACCGAAGGCGCGCGGGGCGCTTGCGTAGAGGGGGTACTGGGCGGTGGTGATCCAGGTCAGCGGTAGGCACACCGCAGCCGAAGCGATCCTCGAGAAGCCGAGCAGAGCCAAGCGCTGGCCGTCCGGGCGCGGGCGCACACGTGGGAGCGGATCCACGATCAGCCACCACAGAGCAAGGCCCGTATAGAACAAGGTTGCGTGCTCGAACGCATGGACCACCGTGTGCTGAGCGGCGAAATCGAACACCGTCGGGATCGCCCACACCCAGGTAGCGACCGCCCACAGCGGAATCGCCACCCAAGGCGAGGTCAACACCGCCAGCGTGGCGCCCCAGCGTCCTCCCGGAGCGACCGCCTTCAAAGCAGGCTTGGACAGGCCCAGCGTCAGCACCGGCGAGCGCAATCCCAACACGATCAGCGCGGGAGCGATATCCGAGAGCAGCACGTGCTGAGCCATGTGCGCCGACAGCAGCCAGTGGTCGCCGATCGCATCCAAAGGCGAGAGCAGCGCGATGGCAAGCACCACCAAGCCCATGTAATAGGGCAGCCAGTGGCCTACCCCGACCGACTCGGAGCGAGCAGCGGCGCGCTTGTACATGCGCGCATACACGACGGCCGCCGCAAGCAGCCCAAGGATTGCAAGTGGGTCGAAGCTCCAGGAGCCCCAGCCGGGCACGGTATTCATCGCGGGCATCCTATCGATCCGCCCAACCTTTGCGTGCTCCGCTCATGTCCCGCCTATCACGCGCCCCCATAGGAAGCGGGTGGTGCCGGGTTCGAGCGGATCGCCGCTATCTCGGCCAGCAGTGCACCCGGACTGGTGCCGCCCAATACCCTCAACCGGGGCAGCCTGTAGAGGTCCTCAGTGGGGCTCGCCCAGCCCGGCACCACAGTCGTCGAGCCCACGTAGCCCGCCGCCTTCACAGCCGCGATGACCGTCGCGTTGTAGTGCCCCGACGGGTAGCAAAACCAGTTGACCGGCACCTTGTATAGACGGCGAACCTCTTCGCGTGCGACCGCCACCTGTTCGTGCAACGCCTTCGCGTCGAGCGTGATCAGGTCCGCATGGCTTATGCCTTGCGTGTCCAGCTCCCAGCCTTCTCGCAGCGAGTTGCTCGACCTGCCCCCGGCTGAGCCCGCCCTGGGAGGGCGGCAGCCCCGTCAGCTGGATGTTCTCCACGCCCACCCATCCGAGCCTGTCCAATACCGGTAGGGCCTTGGTGAGCTGGGACTGGTAGCCGTTGTCGAAGCTCACCACGATCGGCTTGCCTTCAGGCAAAGGCGCCCCCCTAGTCCAGTTGGCAAGCATCTGATCCATCGTCACCGCGTGAAAGCCCGCCCGCTTCAGGGCTTCCATTTGCGCTTCGAACTCTTCCGGGTCCACATACAAGCCCGGGAATTTCGCCCCCGCCGGTGGCGGATTGATGACGTGATACATCAAGATCGGCACCGACTCGGTGCCCTTCGGGCCATGGCCCAGAAGTGCCGTGCCCTTGAGTGTGTCTTGGCCCGTGCCCGACCCGCCTGTGGCCGCCGCCGAGCTGCCGCCGCCAGAGCCCCCGCCGGATCGGCCATGTGCGCCGGACCGGCTTCCGTGTTTGCTCGCGTTCGCCCCGCCCGCGGAGGCATTGTCTGCCCCGGATTTGGAAGAGTCGCCGGAGCCGAGCAAGAGCGTGACCACTAGTACTCCTACCGCCAAGACGGCTACCGCGGCGAGCCCCCGCTTACGTCTGCGCGCCAATTCGCGCCGACGCGCCTCACGACGGGCTCGCCGCTGGTCGACGTCCATCTGCTCCTGTGCTTCTGCTTAGTTGAGACGCTTCTTCAGGGCGCTGGCCGCCGAGAATTTCGCCGCCTTGCTCGCCGCGATGTTGATCGTCTCACCCGTGGCGGGGTTGCGTCCCTGTCGGGCCGCCCTGCTGCTGACGCTGAACTTGCCAAAACCGGCAAGCGCGACTTCGCCACCGCCGGCCAGCTCGTCGGAGATCAAATCGATCGCCGCCTCCAGCGCTTGGCGAGCCTGCGTTCCCGCAAGGCCCGTGCGTTGCGCGACCCCATCAGCCAGATCGTTCTTGGTCATGGCATTCCCTTCTCGAGTGTCGTTACTTCGGCCAGGCTAACGGTTGGCAAGGACGGCCATCGCCCAATCATCGGGTTTTCCCGCACCTTAGGCCCTAATTTGTGGGGATTTGCGGGCCAAATCGGCGCTTTCCGGCCTTTCCGGGCCGCGGTGCAGTACTTCCGACTGCTAGGCGGAGACCCGGGCCCTGGAAGCGGAGTGCGGTTGGGTCGCCGGAGCCTCGCGTGACTGCAGGCGTCCCGCAGCGCAAGCCGTCCACAGGACGGCGAGCCAGCTCAGCGAAGCCAAGCTAACGTGCACCCAAACCAGCTCGGTCGGCAAGTGGGTCTTGTATTGGTCCAAGCCCACCAGGCCCTGCAAGGCGATCAAGGCGCACGTGACGGTCGACCAGCGCCGTATCTGGGTGTCTGCCTCGTGGCGGCGCGCCAACCACCACACCGCCAGGGCGGCCAAGCCGAACACAAGCGCGATCTCGCCGTGGCGGTGGATCACGAAGTCCATCGTCCCCTTACCGTCGAAGTCCAATCGGTTGATCTTCTGTCCTGGCGAGCCGCCCGCATGCGGTCCCGCTGCCGTGGCGGCTGTGCCCGCGAAGATCGTCAAGGCGCCAAGCCCAACCGTCGCGCGTGCCCACAAAGTCAGCTTGCGATCGTGCGACAGCGGCCGCTCGCCGGGCTCATAGGTGGCGCGCCAGGCAAGGGCCACGGCCGCCGCCACGACCAGCATCGAGAGCGCGAAGTGGGCCATCACCCAGCCATAGTCCAGTGCCCCCCGCACGGTCAGGCCGCCCAGCACGGCCTGCGCGAGCACCCCAAGCGGCAACAGCACGCTCAAGCGCATCAAGTCACGCCGGTAAGGCCTGCGCTTGAAGGCCAGCGCGAAGGCCGCGATCGCGGCGATCGACACCGGCACGGTGATCATCCTGTTGGAGAACTCGATCACAGCATGGGTGTTCAGGGGCGGATAGACCTTGCCGTAGCACTTCGGCCAAGTCGGGCAGCCCAAGCCAGAGCCGGTAAGCCGCACCGCGGCGCCGCTCATCACGATCAGGGTGAGCGCGCCCAAGGCCACATAGGCGGTGATCACGTATTGGCGTGGCGACAGCGTCGCTCCCTCGGCACGCCGCCAAGTGCGGGTCAGGCTTCCAGGCATGGCCTAAAGCATTGCATCATGCGTCCCCACCGGAGCAGCCCTACGCGCGCACGCGTGGGGCCTTAGCCGCCATCCGCCCGGCGGTTACAGGCCCTCTGGCCGCCCACACCCCCCGCGCGCGCGTGGGGGCCCTCAGCCGTTGTATGTAAACGGCAGCTCGTCTGCCATCTCGCGCAGCAGAGGTGCCGTCTGGTCGCGCTCGGAAACGATCAACTCGTCGCGTGGCAGGGGCCAGTGCACGTCTACGTCTGGGTCGTTCCAGGCGATCCCTCGCTCCACGGCGGGGCTGTAGTAGGCGCTCTGCTTGTACATCACATCGGCCACCTCGCTGAGTACGCAGAAGCCGTGTGCGAAGCCAATGGGCACGTACAAGGTGTGCATCGACTGCTCGTCCAGCTCAAAACCCTCCCACTCCCCGTAGCTGGGGGAGCCGCGACGCAGGTCCACTAGCACGTCCAAGATGCTGCCCCGCGCGCAGCGCACCAGCTTGGCTACACCTGCCCCCACGTGGAAGTGCATCCCCCGAACCACGCCTTTAGTGGAGCGAGAGTGGTTGTCTTGGATGAACTCCTCCCGCTCCGGGATGCCCGCCTGGGCGTGCCACTCGCGCCTGTAGGTCTCCACAAAGAATCCCCGCTCGTCGCCGAACACTGACGGCACGATCAGTTTGGGTCCTGCTATGCGAGTGGGAAGCGTCTCCATCGGGGCTCGCCGCGGCGCCGGCTTGCGCGCACCGGACAGCGCGCAGACTATTCGACGGGCAAGGAAGGTGCGGACAGGCCAGGAGGTGCTTCAAAACGACGGCCCGCCCGCAAACGCCTGACCTGAAATCGCGTTGCGGGCGGGCCGTGCCAACCCCCTTGGGGGCACAGGACCGAATGGGCATCGGCTCGTGACTTGATCATCGTGACCCATCGCCCGCCCCAAAAAAAGAGGAAAGTCAGGTACTTGACTTTCAAGATGAACCCGCGAGATTCAGAGCACCTATCGAAATTCGGCGAAACGAGCGGCGAGCATTCAGGACCGCCATGCTCGGAGTCGCCAGACCACCGATCGCACCGAGCACGGACGGTGCTACGAGTTGGGCGTGCAGCGAGGCGGAGCCCTCCAGCTCACATATGTAGAAGCTGGTCATTGCCGCCAGGATCAAGGCGTGGCGGCGACCTTCCGGTAGGGCCGCTGCCCGGCACAAAGACTCGTCGGCGATCCGGCCCATGCGCGCCGCGGCGTCGCCGGGGGAGGCGTAATAGCCGACCAAGGCACGTCCATCGGCAGCGATGTCCTCTTCATGGTCGACCAAGCTGTCGAGCAGCGAGTGCAGCGAGCCGATCCATGGAAAGTAGGCCTGGTCAATCTCCTCCGCTGTCGAACTGTCCAAGCGAGGGTCGGCGGCCGAGGCGATCAGGGCGAGCACCGCGAGCGTTGAGCCCGATCCGACGGCCGCCTCCCAAGGACGTAGGCCGGCGCAGGATGGGTTGGAGCGTCGCGCCCAGCGCTCGAACAGCTCGTAGGAGCCACGCGCGTCGCCATGGTTGAAGCTCTGGTAGACGGCGATCCGCTCGGCGGCGCGCCCGATCGACTCTCTAACTGAGGCGACCGACGGCAAGGCCGAGAGCGCCGTGCGGGCTGTGTCCACGAGAGCCACCAGGTAGCCGCCGTCCTCGCCATGGGGATGGTGGGTGTAGTAATCGCGGTGGGGCTCCCCGCGCGCGGTGGCAACGATCAAAGCTTCGTGCAGCTTGTACCCGTTGGCGATCGGGTCTGGACTAGCCTGCTCGGAGAGCAGGTCCAAGTAGTCGCAGATTGCTTGGCAGGCCACCAAGGCCTTGACCACAAAAGGTCGACTCTCCTTGCTCGCCAGCGCCGCGAAAGCGGCCGCTCCCTCCAGATTGCCGCGCTTGTCTTCGAGTGCCTCGAGTGCCAGGCGGCGCAAAGCGGGGTCTGGAATTCGCATCGCAAGCGTCCTTGTGCGATGGATCTCCAAAGTCACGCGCGGAAACACGGTCAACCAGTAGCGCCGTGCCGTACACACGAAATCGGCCGCAAAGCAAAGTCCGCCCTTATGTATTGCCCGAACCACAGGGATAGGATTGCGCAACTGGGGGGCGTTGCAGCCGCACCCTCGATCGGTCCCGGCGAACACAGGCGAGTGCGCCTAGCGATGAGCTCGCGCGGTGCCCTGTCGCGAGGCGGTTGGGTGCGGTCGCGGGGGCGGTTACTCTTGCAAGCTCAAGCGCACCGACACACGCGTAGCCGCAAAGCCTGGCAGTGCCAGCACGGCAAGCCCGATAAAAGTGATCAACCCCAATGTGAGCAGCACTTGTGGCGCTCCGATCGAGAACGGTGCGGGGAAGCCCGTCGTGGTCGTCAACCAGCGGCCCGCCAAGGCGTGACCGTAGACGCCTACGACCGCACCAGTGAGTGAGCCGACTCCCAGCATCAAGCCGCTCTCCAGAAGCAGCCCACCCCACAGTTGCGCCGGGTGATACCCCTGGATCTTGAGCGAGGCTAGGCGTGCGCGTCGCTGCCAGATGGTGGCGCTCAAGGCCGCCGCCACTGCCAAGGCCGCGGCGATCAACAGCAAAGTCCAGATCTGGCTCAGGGTGTGCAGGCCCTGGCGAGCGCTCGCCTGTGCTTCGGCTGCCCGCACCGGAGCGTCTCTGACTGATAGGCCCGAGCGTGAACCGATCGCGGCCTCTACCGAGCGCACACCGGCTGCGGGGCTGACTCCTCGCCGCAGAGTGACCTCGAGTGCGGCCGCGTCGGTCGTCTTCCAGGCGCGGGCATAGTCGTTGCTGTTCATCGTGATCGTGCCCGGTGGCCAGCCCGAGTTGGTGGTGATGGCCGCCACCCGCAAACGCTCCGCGCCCGAAGGAGTGGGCAGCGCAAACTTTGCGCCCACGCCCAAGTGGTGTTCCCGGGCAAAACTGTTGGACACGGCCGCCCAGCCACCTTTCCTGATCAGCGAGTCCGCCTGTTCAAAGCTGCCCTGCAGGACTTGGCTCGATTCGAGCATCGCGGAGTCGCTCGGTGGGCGCGCGCGCACCCATAGTCGGCGCGGGCCCACGTCGGCCAAAGTCCCTTGGTAATTGTGCACCGCTTGGACCCCCGGGGCATTGGCCACCTTGGCTGGGGTGCCCGCCAAAGCGAAGCTATCGGTATTGAAGACGTTGCTCCCGTTGGTCACCCACACGTCTGCGGTGGCGTGATACTGGGCGATGGCGTCATCGATGCCTCTCAGCAGGTCGTCGCGAGCGCCGCCGATTGCGACGCTCCCGTAGACGGCCAGGGCCGCGATCGCAGCCAAAGCGACCGAGCGCGTGGTGATGGCTTTCAGCTCGGACACCGCCACGGTCACCGCCGGGCTGCGGCTGCGCTTGGTGAGGTACGGGAGCAATCGCACGGCGCCCGTCAAAACCGCCGGCATCAAGCACAAGGTGGCCACCGCCAAGATCACTCCGCCGACGATCGTAAGCGAAGGCGCGAAGGCCACTAGCGCTCCGACGAGCACGATCGTCAGGACGCCGACCGCCGCGCCACGCAAGACTGTGCTCTGGAGCACGAGCTGGCCACTGCTGCCCGTTTCGCGGAAGACCGCGTCGGCGGGGCGTCCTGGGCGCAGGTCCAAGACCGGCGAGATCGAGGCCAACAAGGTCGCGAGCACACCGCAGGCGAGCGCCAGCAAAGCCGAACTTGGGTGCAAGGTTTGTTCGGCGCTGACCGGGAAGGCGACCGTGAGGTAAGCAGGCACCTGGTGGTAGACGGTGCGGGAGAGCTCATCGCCCAAGGCCACTCCCGCAGCTGAGGCGAGCAGGCCGAGCGCGATTGCTTGGGAGGCCAATAGGAGCAGGATCTGGCGGGGCTCGTAGCCCTGCATGCGTAGCTCCGCGATGAAGCGCCGGCGCTCGGGCACGGTCGAAAAGCATCGCGCTGAGCGCAAGCAGGAAGCCCACCATCACGCTGATCGCCGAGAACAGCGCGGTCGACTGCCTGTTCGGCTTGGTTGCCTCGGTCAGCAACCGCAGTTCGTTGTCGGCCGGCTCCACGTCCAAACGTCCTCCGGCTAGGACCTTCAGCTCAGCGGCCACAAGCCGATCCTTGCCCGGGCTCGGCTCGATCAACAGCTCGGTGATGCGTCCCGGGCGTTCGGCCAAGCGCTGGGCAACCGGCAGGAAAGCGATCGCCACAGGACACCCTTCGAGCACTTTGACGGCTTCGCCGCTGATCACCGCTCCCACCTTCTTGGGGTGGGCATAGCCATTGCCGATCAAGGTCACCGGGCTGCCGCGAGGGGCGCCGATCATGTCGGCCACGGCGCTTGGCAGGCCGATCCCGCCCGAGAGCAGGAGCGCCCCGTTGCCGAGCTCCTGCTGGGCGATGCCCCCGAGCGAGGCCAGGCTGGGGGAGACGCCGATCAGCTGGATCGCCTGACGCCCGTGCGGACCAACGACGGTCATGTTTCGGCGCAAGACCGGTGTGGCGACCTGCACGCCGGGCAGCTGGCGCACCCTGCTGGTCAGCTGTTCGGGGAAGCCATTGGACGAGCGCGCCACGAGTGCCAGTCGCGCCGAGCCGGAAAGGCCACGCACCAGTTTTTCGACCGACCCAGTCAGGCCCGCATTGGCGATCAGGACGCCGAACACGAGCGCCACGCCCACCGCGATGCCGGCACCGGCCAGCAACTCCTGCAAAGGATGGGCACGCAGGCGCCGACGATACAAGAACAACAGCATCGAGACGCGTACTCCGAAGATCTTGGGGTTGGCAGGGTTCCTCAAGAGGGCAGCCGCATCAGCTCGGAGTCGACGCCTTCAAGCAGATGTCCGTCGCGGAGGGTGAGGGCGCGATCGACGAAAGCGATCGCTTCGGGATCGTGGGTGACGAGCAACATCGGGATGTTGCGCTCGTGGCAGATGTCGCGCAGCAGGGTCAAGATTTCGCGTGTGCGCGCCGAATCCAGGTTTCCGGTCGGCTCGTCGGCAAGCACCATGTGCGGCTCGCCCACCAAGGCGCGGGCGATCGCAACGCGCTGACACTCGCCCATCGACAGCTGCTCTGGACGGTGGCCCATCCGATCGCCAAGGCCCAAGCGGCGCAGCCAAGGCGCGGCCTTCTCGCGCGCCTCGCCCACGGTGAGGCCGAACACGGGCAGCTTGATCAAGGCGTTATCCAGTGCCGAGGCGCCCGGCATCAGATGAAAAGCTTGGAAGACGAAGCCCACGTCGCGCAGGCGGTAGGCGGCGCTTTCGCGCGAGGACATCGTGGCCAAATCGCGCCCATCGAAACGGACGGTGCCATGGTCGGGTTGGAGCAGGCCGGCGGCGAGCAACAACAGGCTGCTCTTGCCCGATCCACTGGGCCCGTACAGAGCGGTGAACTCGCCTGGTCCGACCTCCAAGGAGATCCCGTCAACGGCGCGCACGGTCTCACTGCCGCTGCGGTAGTGCTTTACGACCTCGCGCAGCTCTAGAGCGCTCATGAGCCGGTGACGGCCGGTCCGAGGCTGGGCGGCGAGGGGAATGGGACGATCGTGGCGGAGCCTTCGCTGGAGCAGATTTCGCGTGCGGAGATCGACATGAACACGTCGAAGCCCTGCAGGGCGGGCAGGTCGTCGGAGGCCACAAGTAGGCCGATCCTGCGCTGGCGGGTAAGGGTGCGCAGCAGCAGGTAGAGCTCGTCGCGTTCGCTCGCGCTGGCCGTTACGACCGGATCGTCGATCACAAGCAAGGACGGTTCGCGCGCGAGCGCCCGGGCGAACATCACACGCATCCGGTCCATCATCGAGAGCCTGGTCGCAAGCGAGTGGGCCTGGGCGGCACTCACGCCGACGGCCTCCAGCTCGCGCAGAGCACGGTGCTCGGCTTCGCGCACGGTGCGCCCGGCGCCGCCGAGCGAGACGGCCAAGTGTTGCAGGATGCTTTCGCCCGGATTGGGCCGCCAATCGGCAACGGCGATGTAGGCGAGGCGGGAGCGCAGTAGCCGAGCGCGCTCGGTTCCCGTCAAGCAGGTGAGGTCCTCGCCCTGAAAGAGCACCGTCCCTTCGTCGGGCGGTTCGATCCCGGCCGCGATGCGCAGCAGGGTGGACTTGCCCGAGCGTCGCTTCCCGTACACGCCGACTTGGCTGGCGGCTCTCATCTCAAGCGTGGCACCTTCAAAGACCGTGATCGAGCCGGCGCCGTCGGGAAAGGTCTTGGTCATGTTGCGAATGCGCAACAGGTGACTCATCGCGGCGGTTGGCCCCGCCTGGGCGCGTGCCGTGGCGGGAGCTTCACCGCGACGGCTGACGCCGCGCATACTCCGAGATGCGATCGCGCGTTGACGCCGCCCAGTCGATCTCGGCCCGCAATTGCGTATAGACGGCTTCGCGAGTGCAGTCCATGTATAGGGCTCCCCAAGAGTGTTGTGGGTTGCCGTTGGGAGTGACGAGCTGGGCCAAGGCGAGGCACTTTTGCTCGTAGTCGCGCAAGGCGAGCAGCAAGCGCGAAGCATCCTCGGGGCGAGCGACCGAGAGCTTGGCGTGCAGGCCGAAGCGCACCGGCTCGCGCGGCAGCAGGGTTTCCATCCACTGGGTGAGGGCGTGGGAGGTCTTCGGGGTGGGGTGGTAAACGAGCATCTTGCGCTTGCCATTGTTTTTGCGAGCTTCCTCGCGCGAGACCATCAGCTCCTCGCGCTCGAGCTGCTCGAGCAGGCGGTAAGCGTCGTTGGTGTCGACCCGCCAGGTCTCGCCCAAGCGCATGCACATGCGGTTGGCTAGGTCGCCACCGTGACCCGGGCGCTCGAGCACAAGTCCCAAAAGGACGCCCCTCATCGAAGCGGACCCGCCACGCAGCCACTCTCGCTTTTGGGTCTTGTTCCGAGGACCGGCCATACTCGATCAGATCTCCTCCGCCACGACTTCGTGCAGTTCGCGCACCCGGCCCTTATTGCACTAAGTCAACCTGCCAGAATTGTACAATACATGTAGGAACTATGCGATTTCATGGGATTTACCCGAGAGTCGGAAACATTCCATAGGGACTCGAACAAATGTTTCTCGCTTTGGAAGGGTGCCGAAGTTCGGCTGTCGCACAGACCCGATAGCTGGGTGAGATACGCAAGTTCAGTGGCGCATCAAAGAGCGCGCGATTTCCTCGCCTTGTGAGGAGAGTCGCCACGCGTTGGGGCGTCCGGCGCCACCGGGGCGCTTGGTGAGCACTTCGATTTCCTCTAGGCGGGCAAGCAGAGTCGAGGCCTGGCCGAGGTGTCTGATGCCGATGCCACTGGCGATCTTGCGGTTGGAGGCGCCCGGGTTCTCGGCCAGGTACAGCACGCATGCACGTGCCCTGCTTGCACGCGCGTGGTGTAGTTGCTTGGGGATCGGCACCCGCAGCACTGGAGGTCTGGAGAAGCGCTCGCGCGCGATCGCATGGGCGCGCCGGTTACCGATCTTTGCCACTTCGGCGGCCTCCTTGGCGCCGAGGAAGGGAAACACCATCTGCTCAGCTAGCTCGCCCAAAAGCTTGGTGAAGGGGGGCGCTTGGCGGGCCACCATACGGGCGTGCAATAGACCCGCCACCGATACGACGACCGCTTCAGCGGTGATCGGCGGCGGTTGGCGACTGCGCGGGAGTGTCTCGCGTGCGCTGTCGACCAAGAGGATCAAAGGTTGCAGCAGGCGCGCTCGATGCTCCAGGGCCGTCTGGGGTCCCGCGAGCGCGTCGATCACGCACACTCGCGCCAAGGCCGGCTCGGAGTCCAGAAAAACGAGCAAGGCCTCCAAGCCGGCAAGGATGCTCGCACGCCAGGTGTCGCCTTCTTGGAAAGCCTCGGCGATCAGGAGGGCTGGCCATTCGGTGACTTGCTCGACCAGGGCCACGAAAGCCTGCTCGATGCTGCCGAAAGCTTCGGTGAAAGTGAGGCGCGAGACCCGCGCTTGCTTTGCTACAGCCGCGATTGTGGCGCCGTGCAGTCCGCGCTCGGCCACGATCTCGGTCATCGCCTCGAGGATGCGGGCCCTTTGCATCTCCACTATCTGTCTGCGCTCGCCGCTCATGGGGCGACAGTCAACATGGAGTGCTTCAAACAGTCAATGTTTGGCTCCAATGTATGGAATGTTTATCTATTCTCGATTGTTCCCGATAATTCAACGAAATTGGATAGTGGGCAGATCGGGACGTAGGAATAGAGCGATGTCGCGGCGGGCGGACAAGCCCGAGGATCGACTGGCGGTCTGCTGCGGCGGGTCCTGAGCCGCGGGCCAAGCACAAGGCGGGGCTCGGGTGTACCTTGCTTTGTATGCGTTCGTCTTGGCCTGGGCTCCCATATGCAGACTGGCATGAGACTTGCGACACGCTCCATGCCCACACTCAGGTGCTCGGCAAGCTGGCCGTGGCGTGTGCTCCACCCGAGCCCGAGCTGCAGCACGCGGCGTTGCGCTTGACTGCACGCGGCTGGGAGACCGGCCCGCTGCCCGCGGCTGATGCCTCAGGGGTCTTTGTGGCCGGGCTTGACCTGCACACCCACGAGGCTTTCGTAGAGCACAGCGGCGGCCACTCCGCGCGCGTATCGCTCACTCCCGACCGCCCGGTCGGGTGGGTCACGCGTGAGTTGCTTGCTTCGATTCGCGGGCTTGCGGGTCCTGTGGAGATTGACCCCAAGCCGCAGGAGGTCTCTTGGAGTGTGCCGCTCGACGAAGACGCCGAGCACCGCCACTACGACCCCGAGCAGGTGGCCGACTATTTCGCCGCGGCGACTCAGGCTGCGCTCGTGCTGGCCGCCTTTAGGGCGCCCTTCAGGGGTCGTTCCACCCCGGTCAACGCCTGGTGGGGCTCCTTCGATTTGGCTGTCAACCTGTTCTCGGGTCTACCCGCCGACCCGCCCTCACAAGACTTCATCATGCGCAACGCGATGGACGCTCAAGAGGTGGCCGTCGGCTGGTGGCCGGGGGACTCCCGCTATGAGAAGCCAGCCTTCTATGCGTATGCCCACCCCGCTCCCTCAGGTTTTGCCTCGGCCGAGTTCGCTCCCGCGGGCGCACGCTGGGAGGGTGAATTGGGCGAGTATGTGTTGGATTGGGAGGACGTTCGTGCGTCATTCGATCCGCACGCGTATGCGCTTGAGTTCGCGCGCTCGGCCTTTCGCCACGCGTGTCTGGTTTGTGAGTGGGACGAGGCCCTGGCGGCGAGCGCCGAGGGCACACCCCCGCCGGTTATCTGAGCAGGACGGCCTGGCGATCGTAGCTTGACCGCCCTCGGGCGATAGAGCGGCCCGTCAGCCGCTGCGTACGTTCCTCGTGCCGGCTGGACTCACGCGGTTTCGATCTGCACCCGAAACCACTCGGCCGGCTCAACGCTCGCGCCCTCCGCGTGCACGCGGTCGGACAGCCAGTGGTCGGATGTGACCACCCTGACCATGCCCGGCTCCGGCTCTAGCTTGAGCAGACGCACGATCTCGTCATCGGCCGAATCCCGTTTGGGCCTGGGGGCGTGCTTGACAGCGATCACGCTCGAGGAGATCGGCGGGCGAGGTGGCTGCTCGAACACGACGGTCACGTCCTCACCGCCGTAGGCGGCCCAGCGCTCGAGCATGTCCACGAGCCGGACCATCGCCCCATGGCGGTCCTCCCACCAGCCGTCGGGCTTGGTCCCGATCACGTTCATACCGTCCACCAACCAGCGCATGGCTCCAGCCTATGCATTTGATCCCGAGCGAGGCGACAGATGTCATAGGGCTCGGGCGCTAACTCGGCCAGCGGGGGCGGCTCAGACCAGGCCCAGGGGCTGCACCGGGCGCAGCCCAAGCTCGCCCACCAGACGTGCCGAGCACACGATCAGCTCGAGCGTCTCGCAGTCCTCCAACTCCACCAGCAGGTCGCCCCTGGCGTCCTCCACCAGCGTGCGCTCGATCCGGAACAGCGTCTCCCCGTCGGTCAGGTAGCCGCCCTCGAATGGCATCCCTGAAAGGCCTTTGGTCGGGGTCGGATCGGCAGAAGCTGTCGGTCGGCTAGATCTCATATCCCGAACCTACCCGCTGTTCCGAGCCTCATCGTCGGTAGCCCTCGCTACGTTGCCTACGGGAAACCACGTAACCAGGTTCGGCGTCCTCCACGGACCTCTTTGCGACTGAGACCGCATCGATCCGGGTAGACGAGAGTTGTCTACATAGACACTGCTTGCTACACAGCGCTGGCTTCGAGCCCAGCATCACGAGGAGGACGGCATGACGTTGAGGTTTCGGGGTTGGTTGATTGGGATGGTTGCGGGCGTGCTTGCCTGTGCAGGGATGGTTGTGGGCGCGTCGGCGGCCTCGGCTTCGTTCGGGGTCGCCCCGGGTCACTTTGCGGCCGGTGCCTGTGCGGACCCCACTCCTGAATGCGGCCACCCAGATCAGCAGGCCGCGTCTGCTCCCTTCAACACCTTCGTGAAGATCGCCCTGAACCAGAACGGCGCCAAAGAAGTCGAAGGTCAAGTCAAGAAAATCCGGGTCGACTCTCCCCCCGGCTTGATTTTCGACCCTCATGCAATTCCCACGTGCGAATTGGCCAAGCTCGCAAAACTGGAATGCTCGAATTCGAGCGTCATCGGGAAGGCCACGGGCACCGAAGAAACCTCCAAAGGGACCGAAACGCCGTTTGAATACCCGATCTACAACGTCGTGCCTCCGGCGGGTGCGCCGTCGGACTTCGCTTACCCGACGCCGACCGGCATAGTTCAGATGATCGGCGGCGTGAGCTGGCACAACGAAGCGCTCAAGGGAGAAGGGGTGAAAACGCCGACGGGCGATGCCCACCAGTTCTTCACGATCGACGGGCTCCCGCAAAATCCGCCGTTGATGTCGTTGACGATTGCGTTCTTTGGAGCGCCTGAGGAGCTCAACGGTGGCGGTGCCCCCGACAACGCCTTCATCAGGATCCCGACCTCTTGCACCGGCCCGGCGGCCAATTACTTGGAAATCGAATCCTATACGGGCGAAGCCAAGGGCTACAGCTTCACGCCGGTGCCTCCGTTTACTCCGATCCCGCTGGAAACCATGAACTGTCAGGCCGTTCCGTTCCCGTCGTCGTTCGAAGTCAAGCCGGAAACCACCAAGCTGGACGAACCCGACGGTGCGGAAGTGGCGATAAACACGCCGCAAAATCAGAACCCACACGAACTGGCCTCTGGACACGTCCGGACAGTCGAAGTGACCCTGCCTGAAGGCATGACTCTGAATCCTTCGGCCGCCAACGGGCTTGAAGCATGTACCGCCGAACAGGTCGAAATCACACCTGCCAAACCGACCAACACCTGCCCGACGGCCTCGAAGATCGGCACCGCCACACTTGAAACGCCAGCCGTGCTCGCACCGAGTGGAGAACCGGCTGAACACGAAGGGGTACTCACCGGCGGCATCTATCTCGGCAAGCCGGCATCCGGGCCGATCACCGGGCCTCCTTACACGATCTATGTCACCGCCGAATCGGCGGAATACGACGTCGGCATTGTCCAGAAGGGGACCGTCGTGCCGAACGAACTCACCGGTCAGCTGAAGGCCACGTTCGTGGATACGCCACAGTCTCCGTTCAGCCATTTCAACATGCGCTTCACTCAGGGATCCTTGGCCCCCCTCGCAAACCCGCTCGCATGCGGAACCGCGAAGACCGAAGCCAGCCTTGCGCCGTGGTCCGGTAATCCGGCGGCGACATTCACTCCGGCCTTCACGGTCGACAGCGACAACAAAGGTGGCGCCTGCGCCTCGCCTCTGCCGTTCTCACTCAGCCAGAGCACGGCTTCGGCGCCAACGACAGGTGGCGCAGCCACCAACTTCACGCTCAACGTGAGCAGGGCCGACGGCCAGCAGTACCTGGCCAAGATCAGCGCCGCCCTGCCGATTGGTTTGGTCGGCAAGATCCCGGCCGTGCCGCTGTGTCCCGAACCGCAGGCGTCTGCCGGAACCTGCTCTGCGGAAAGCCAGATCGGCGCCGTCAGTACGACGGTCGGCTCGGGGCCAACCCCGTATCGCTTCAACGGACAGGTCTACCTCACAGGTCCCACCAACGGGGCGCCCTATGGGATGACCTTCGAGATTAACGCGATCGCAGGGCCCTTTAGTCTGGGCACGGTCGTCGCGCGCACCGGCATCTCCGTCGATCCACATACCGCGCGGGTGACGGTGGCCGGCGATATTCCCACCATTCACGCGGGCATACCGCTGCGCTTGAAAACCCTCTCAGTGGCAATCACCCGCCAAGGCTTCCTCGTGAATCCCACCAACTGCGGGGCCTTGGCCACGAACACGACCTTGACATCCACCCTGGGCGCCACCCAGGCCGTGGCGAGTGGGTTCCAGGCCAGCAACTGCACTGCCCTGGCCTTCGGTCCCAAATTCGGGGCCACGTCCAACGCGAAAACCTCGCGGGCCAACGGTGCGGCCTTGGTGACGCACATCAACTACCCGAGCGGCGCCCAGTCGAACATCAAGTCGGTTGTGGTGCGCTTGCCCAAGCAGCTGCCCTCACGCCTGAGCACTCTGAAAAACGCGTGTTTGGCAGCGGTTTTCGCGACTAACCCAAGCTCCTGTCCGAAAAACTCGGTGGTTGGTACGGCCCGGGTGAAAACCCCGGTCCTGCCGGGTCAGCTGATGGGGCCGGCCTACTTCGTCTCACACGGTGGAGCGGCCTTCCCCGATCTCGACCTGGTGCTCAGCGGCGACGGCGTCACGGTGATCATGGAAGGCAACACCAACATCAGCAAAGGCATAACGACGACCACGTTCCCGGCGACGCCCGACGTGCCGTTCACAGGCTTCGAACTGAACTTGCCAACCGGTCCCAACTCGGCGGTCGCGGCGGTCGGCAACCTGTGTAAGCAGTCCTTGGTGATGCCCACCACGATCACCGCCCAGAACGGCAAGGTGATCAAACAGAACACCTCGATCATGGTCCAGAACTGTCCTGTGACCGTGGTGTCCTCGCACACCAAAGGCAACAAGGCAGTGGTCACCGTCAAGGTGCCCTCGGCCGGCCGTGTGAGCGGCAGCGGCTCGAATCTCAAGACGGTCTACAAGCACCCCGGCAAAGCCAAGAAGGTAACGGTTGAAGTGCCGGTCAAGACAAGTCACCGGCCGATCACAGTGCGGGTCCGCGTTGGCTTCATCCCCAAGTCCAAAAAGGAAAAAGACTCGGTCGCATATACGACCGTGCACTTCAACTAGCCGAGGCCTATCTCAGTTCAGGGGGATTTCGCGGGGCGGCTCAGGTCGCCCCGCGAATCGGTGATTAGCTGGCTGTGCGACTCGACGATTGGTCCAGTGCTAGCGAATCGGTGATTAGTACGGACCGGGCGGGGTATATGCCACCCCATGGAGGGGTTCGCTTGTAGATCAAGTCGGTGGTTTGTAGCGCTTCTAGCCTGTGTGGGCACTCTGCTGGCTGCGCCGGCTGCGGCGGGCGCATTCGAACTCACCAAGTGGGAAGCGGGAACCTGCACGACTTCCGGATGCACCGCCGCCAAACCGTCGGAATTCTATATCCAGGCCGCCGGCCACCCCCCGTTTGGGATCACCGATTTCCGGCTCAAAACTGAAGGGTCGGGTGCCCCCGAAGGCCACATCGAAGAAGTTCGCGTCGACATCCCACAGGGCCTCAGTGTCGACCCGCTCGCCACGCCGCAGTGCAAGCTCTCCGAACTGGAAGGCGCCGGTTGTCCGGCCGATACTCAGGTCGGCAAAGTCCAACTCACCGCGCACGTTGGTTTGGAAATCCTCGGCCTCAAACCCGGCGTCACGATCGAACCGCCGCTCCCAGGCTCCGAAGCGATTGTCTACAACATGGAACCGCCGCCGGGGCATCCACTGGAAGCGGCGTTCAAGGTAAGCATCTTCGAAACGATCGTGCACATCGTGGGCGGGATCGATACCACGGGCGACTTCCACGAGTTCTTCACCATCAAAGAAATCCCCAAGAACCCGGAACTGATCGAGTCCCGACTGATCTTCGAAGGCACAGCGCTTGGTCCCGGTGGAACCTTGCCTTTCATCACGATGCCCAGCACCTGCCTTGGGCCTCAGACAAGCTATGTGACGGCGCGCTCCTACGAAGGCCAACAGGACAGCGAAGCGTTCACCACACCGGTTGGCGCTAGCGGTTGCAATGAAATCCCATTCAAGCCCACCATCAAAGTGACGCCTTCGGAACCCAAGTCCGATGCCCCCGATGGCGTTGCCATCAAAGTCGAAGTTCCGCAGAACGCAGATCCCGCGGGCCTCGACTCTTCGATGCTCAAGGACGCTCGCGTAACGCTTCCCGAAGGTATGACCCTCAACCCCGCGGCGGCAGGCGGGCTGCAGGCGTGCACCGACCAACAGTTCGGTAAGGGCACGACCGGCAAAGTGGAATGCCCTACGACCTCCCAGGTGGGGACAACCACGATCGAAACGCCCGACCTGCCGCCCGGGTCTTTGACGGGGGGCGTGTATGTGGGCCAGCCAACCAGCACGGACCCCGGCTCGGGTAACGAGTACCGCATATTCATCGACGCGGAGGCGCCGGCTTACGGCGTGTCGGTACGCCTCGAAGGCCACGTGCTCGCCAACCCCGCCACCGGCCGGCTGACCACCGCGGTGCTCGAAAACCCGCAGGTCCCCTTCAGTGACTTCACTGTCGACCTCAGTGCTGGCGCCCGTACGCCTCTGGCCAATCCGCTCGGCTGTGGACCGGCCACGACTAACTCGATTCTCACCCCTTACAGCGGCGGACGCGCCGCCGAACCTCTAAGCGCTTTCGCGGTTGACCTGGCTGGTGCCGGCGCCAGTTGTCCCCCGGTGCCGCTCGCGGTAACGCAGAGCGCCACGACATCTCCGGCGACAGGCGGAGCGAACACGAGCCTGTCCTTCGGCTTGGTTCGCGGCGAAGGTCAGCAATATCTCTCGAAGCTCTCCACCATGCTGCCCCCCGGCCTGGTCGGCAAGATCCCCGCGGTCACCCTCTGTGGTGAACCCCAAGCCGCAAGCGGGGACTGCGCCGCGTCCAGCCAGATCGGCACGGCCGCGGTCACGCTCGGCTCCGGTCCCACTCCGCTCTCCCTGGGGGGCGTCGCCTACCTGACCGGCTCCTACGGCGGCGCCCCCTACGGCCTCTCCGTGGTGGTGCCCGCCGAAAAAATAGGTCCCTACAACTACGGTCGCATCGTCACCCGGGCCACGATCAACGTTGATCCGCATACCGCGCGGATCATCGTTACCAGTCAACTGCCGACGGTCGTCGGCGGGGTCCCTCTGCGGCTACGCAGTCTGAGCGTAAACGTCAACCGCCCCAACTTCACGATCAACCCCACCAACTGCGGTGCCCTCTCAACCGACACGAGCCTGACCTCGACCTTCGGCGCGACCCAGACCGCTGTCCTCGCCGTTTCAGGTGAGCGGCTGTGACGCCCTTGCCTTCGCGCCCAAGCTGAGCGCCTCCACGAACGCCAAGACATCGAAGGCGGATGGGGCGGTCCTCGTCGTCAAAGTCGCCTATCCGCCTGGCGCTCAGGCCAACATCAAGTCGGTCTACGTAGCGTTGCCCAAGCAACTGCCTTCACGCATCAGCACTCTGAATAAGGCGTGCCCGGCGGCCACTTTCGAAGCCAACCCGGCGGCCTGTCCAGCGCTGTCACGGGTGGGCACGGCCACGGTCGCGACGCCCGTCCTGCCCGGCAAGCTGACCGGTCCGGCCATGTTCGTCTCTCACGGTGGAGCGGCCTTCCCTGACCTCGACCTAGTGCTCAGCGGCGACGGCGTCACCGTGATCCTGGTTGGCAACACCAACATCAGCAAAGGGATAACCAGCTCCAGCTACGCCTCGGTCCCGGACGTGCCCGTGTCGAGCTTCGAAGTGAGACTGCCTCGCAGCAGCGACTCGGTGCTGGGCGCCGTGGGCAGCCTCTGCAAGAAGGCGCTGCTCATGCCCACCACGATCACTGCTCAAAACGGCAAGGTAGTCAAACAGAGCACCAAGATCGCGGTTGGCGACTGCCCGATCGTGGTGCTGTCCCATCGGATACGCGGCCACGAGGCGATCCTTGTGGTCAAGGTGCCTGCAGCCGGGCGCATCAGCGCCGGCGGCAAGGACTTGGCCGCCCGCCAGAAGCGCCCCGGCAAAGCCAGGGATGTCACGGTTGCCGTGCCTCTGTCCCGCGCCGGCCTGAGGGCCTTGGCGAGCAATCCTCGCCACCGCTTGGAGGTCAAGGTGCGCTTGGGTTTCGTGCCCAAAGCAAAGAAATCGCCCAAGTCCTCGGCTTCGGCGACGGTTGTCTTCAAGTAAGGGCCGACCCGCTGTTTACAAATCGTCGCGTCGGCTCGCTAGATTGGATGTATGGCTATCGCATCTGTCAACGGCAGTGAGCAGACGCTCGACTTGGCCCCCGTGCTTGCGGGGGTGCGCCGTTTGACCCTGCTGGCCGATGCCGCCGAGGACCCCGACGCTGTTTTCGCCGCTTTGGCACGCGAGCTGATCGCGACGATGGACGCCGAGGAGGTCCACATCCATCGCCTCTCCCCTTCGGTCGAGGAGGAGTTGGTAGTGGTCTACATGCTCGGCGGAGACGGGCGCCTCAGCTACCTGCAGCCGCATTCCGAGCGCCCGCCCGGGGTGAGCTGGGTCGCGAGCACGGGTCGCAGTTTCTTGGCGGTCGGTCCACGCGAGCTGACCGCGAGCGTTCCCCGTCTTGCGATCACTGCTCCCTCCGCCAGTGGGGTTGCCGGCTGCGCTTTGCTCGCGCCCCTGACGCTGGCTGGGCAGGTGGAGGCGGTCGTAGTGCTCGTCAGGCGCGAGTCTGAGCCCTACGGCGAGCGCGCGATCGAGGAGGCCACCACGCTTGTGGACCAGGCCGCAACCGTGCTGGCGCTCGTGCAGGCCAGGGCCGAGGCAGGCACCGACTCGGTGGCCGGCTGTCTTAACCACCGTGCGATGCGTCGTCGCCTGCACGAGGAGATCGGACGGGTGGAGCGCTCAGGCGGACATCTGTCGTGCGTGATCGTGGACCTCGACGACTTCAAGCTGGTCAACGATCGCTACGGCCATCAGGCCGGTGACTCGATCCTGCGTCAGGTCGCCCAGACCTTGATGGGCGAGTTTCGTGCTTTTGACAGGGTCGCGCGCTATGGCGGCGACGAGTTTGTGGTGATCCTGCCCAACGCTGACATCGAGAGCGCCGTCGCGGCCGCCGAGCGGGCGCTGGAGCACCTGGGCCAGGTCCTCGTGCCGGATGGCTCGCGCGGGGTCTCTGCGTCGATGGGCGTGGCCGAATGGCAGGCTTCGATGACCGAGCAGGAGCTCTTGGAGGTTTGCGACGCCGCCCTGCTGCAGGGCAAGCGCGAGGGCAAGGGTTGCGTTACTGGAGCGGTCGCTCGCCAGGCATGAACAGTTTCGGCGCAAAGAGCACGCTCAAGGTCGCGGGTCGCGAGTACGAGATATTCCGCCTGAGCGTCCTGCAAGAGCGCTTCGACGTGGCGCGCTTGCCCTTCTCTTTGAAGGTCCTACTCGAGAATCTGCTGCGCACCGAGGGCAACGGTTCGGTTGAGGCATCCGACATCGAGGCGCTCGCCTCCTGGGACGCGAAGGCCAGGCCTTCCAAGGAGATCGCCTTCACCCCGGCGCGCGTCCTGATGCAGGACTTCACAGGTGTGCCCGCGGTGGTCGACCTCGCCGCGATGCGCGACGCGATGGCCGCGATGGGCGGCGACCCCGCCAAGATCAACCCGCTAGTGCCGGCCGAGTTGGTGATCGATCATTCGGTGCAGGTCGACGCTTTCGGCACGCGCGACGCCTTCAGGGTCAACGCCGAGCGTGAGTTCGAGCGCAACCAGGAGCGCTACTCGTTCCTGCGCTGGGGCCAAGGCGCTTTCAAGGGCTTTGCGGTCGTTCCGCCCGACACGGGCATCGTGCACCAGGTCAACTTGGAGTACTTGGCGAGGGTCGTGTTCTCCGACGACGCCACAAGTCAGGCCTACCCGGACACGCTGGTGGGCACCGATTCGCACACGACGATGGTCAACGGTCTGGGCGTGCTCGGCTGGGGCGTCGGCGGGATCGAGGCCGAGGCGGCGATGTTGGGCCAGCCGATGCCGATGCTGATCCCTCAGGTGCTCGGCTTCAAGCTGCACGGGTCATTGCCCGAGGGCGCAACCGCGACCGACCTGGTGCTTACCGTCACCGAGATGCTGCGTGAGCGCGGCGTGGTCGGCAAGTTCGTCGAGTTCTACGGTGCCGGGCTCGCGGGCCTGCCGATCGCTGATAGGGCGACGATCGGCAACATGTCGCCCGAGTTCGGATCGACCTGCGCGATCTTCCCGATTGACGCAGAGACCTTGCGCTACCTGGAGCTGTCGGGACGCCCACCCGAGCGGATCGAGCTGGTCGAGGCCTATGCGCGCGAGCAGGGCCTGTGGCACGACGAGGAGTCTGAGGAGCCCACCTACTCGGATCTGATCGAGCTCGACTTGGGCGAAGTTGTGCCCAGCATCGCCGGGCCCAAGCGCCCGCAGGACCGGGTCTCCCTGACCGACGCCAAGCGCGCCTTCGGCGAGGCGCTGCAGGGGATTTTGCCCCAAGTCGACGGTGAGGACGAAGCGCTTGGCGGAACGTTCCCGGCCAGCGATCCGGTCGCCTCGCAAGAGCCCGCCAACGGCGATGGCGCGCGCGACTCGGCTCGGACCGGTGTCGGCTCGAGTGGGCCTTCGGGGGGTGGCGCCGGTGGTGTGAGTGTTGCTGAGGAGGGTGCCCTACGCGCGCGCGTAGGGGGGCCTGTGGCGTTGAAGATGGCCGACGGCCGCGAGGCCACGCTCGACCACGGCCACGTCGTGATCGCGGCGATCACGAGCTGCACCAACACGTCGAACCCGTCGGTCATGGTGGGGGCGGGCATCTTGGCCCGCAACGCGCTCGCCCGTGGACTGCAGAGCAAGCCGTGGGTGAAGACATCCTTGGCGCCCGGCTCAAAGGTCGTGACCGAATACTTGGATAAGGCAGGCCTGACCGAGTCCTTGGAGCAGCTCGGCTTCGACCTTGTGGGCTACGGCTGCACCACTTGCATCGGCAATTCGGGACCTCTACCGGAGGAGGTGTCCGAGGCGGTTGGCGAGCGGGATCTCGCGGTCGTCTCGGTGCTGTCGGGCAATCGCAACTTCGAGGGGCGCATCAACCCGGACGTGAAGATGAACTATCTCGCCTCCCCGCCGCTGGTTGTGGCCTACGCTTTGGCGGGCACGATGGACATCGACATCGTGGGCGAACCGCTCGGTCAGGACAAGGACGGCCAAGACGTGTATCTGCGCGACATCTGGCCCTCCGAGCACGAGGTAGCCGAGACGATCGGGGCGGCGATCCACTCGGACATGTTCAGGTCTAGCTATGGCGAAGTGTTCGCCGGCGATGAGCGCTGGAATTCCTTGGACGTGCCCGAGGGCGACCGTTTCGTGTGGGAGCCGGATTCCACGTATGTGCGGTTGCCGCCCTACTTCGAGGGGATGCCTTCCCAACCCGAGCCGATCGCGGATATCGAAGGCGCTCGTGTCTTGGCTCTGCTCGGCGACAGCGTCACTACCGACCACATCTCTCCTGCAGGCTCGATCAAGCGCGATGGTCCCGCCGGGGCCTACCTACAGGAGCATGGGGTGGCTCCGCGCGATTTCAACTCCTATGGCTCGCGGCGTGGCAACCACGAAGTGATGATGAGAGGCACGTTCGCCAACATCCGCTTGCGCAACCAGCTCGCGCCAGGCACCGAGGGTGGGGTCACCCTCTATCTGGGGCCGCCCTCCAATTCGTCCACTCCCACCGCAGGTGGCGGAGAGCCTTCAGCCCGAGGCGAGCAAATGTCGATTTACGACGCCGCCATGTGCTACGCCGAGGACGGCGTGCCGCTGGTTGTGCTCGGCGGCAAGGAGTATGGCTCTGGCTCCTCGCGCGACTGGGCCGCCAAGGGCACCAAGCTGCTCGGTGTGAAGGCCGTGATCGCGGAGAGCTTCGAGCGCATCCACCGCTCCAACCTGATCGGGATGGGCGTCTTGCCCCTGCAGTTCCCCGCTGGAGAGTCGGCGGCGTCGCTTGGGATTGACGCTCACGAGTCCTTCGAGGTGAGGGGCTTCGCCGAGCCCTTGAACGCGGGCGAGCTGCCCAAGACCTGCTCTGTGAAGGCGGGCGCACCCGAGGGGGCACAGGCGGTTGAGTTCGAGGCGACCGTGAGGATCGACACGCCCAAGGAGGCCGACTACTTCAGGCACGGCGGCATCCTCCAGTACGTGTTGCGAGGACTGCTCGCGGCGTGAGCTGCTCCGGTACGAACGAGCGGGCATCGTCATGAGCACGGGCGGATCGAGCGGTTTCACCCAAGCGCTGCGCGACCTGTTGGCGGCGCGCGGTCCCTCTGGCTATGAGACGGCGCCAGCCACCGTGTGGAGCGCGGCCGCACAGGCTTTTGGCGCCGAGGTGCAGACCGATGTCGTGGGGACCCCTTCGGCGAAGGTCCCCTCGAACGGGCGGATAGAAGCGTCCGCTCCGCCGAGGCGCCTGATCGTGATGGGCCACATTGACGAGATCGGCCTGATCGTGACCCACATCGACGACGAGGGCTACCTGTGGTTCAGGGAGGTAGGCGGCTGGGACGCGCAGATCTTGGTCGGACAGCGTCTTGTGATCGCCACCCGAGGCGGTGAGATCGCGGGAGTGATTGGCAAGAAGCCGATCCATCTGCTGCGCGACGAGGAGCGCAAAAAGGTGGCCGAGGTGCGCGACCTGCATATCGATATCGGGGCCAAGGACGGCGCCCAGGCACGCGAGTTGGTCAGGGTCGGCGACGTGGCCGTGATCGACGGCGATCCTGTGGAGTTGCCGAACGGGAGGATCGCCTCACGGGCGCTGGACAACCGGCTCGGCTCCTTCGTTGCCTTGGAGGCAGCACGCCTGGTCGCCGAGGCCGGCGGCGCAAGCGAGTGGGAGGTGGTCGCGGTGGCGGCCGCTCAAGAGGAGACGACTTTCGGCGGGTCGCGCACTAGCGCCTTCTCCTTGGAGCCAGACGCGGCGATCGTGGTCGACGTGACGCACGCCACCGACGCCCCAGGTATCGACGTGAAGGAGTCGGGCAAGCACGAGCTCGGGTCGGGGCCGGTGCTCAGCCGCGGCTCGACGCTTAACCCGGCGCTCTCAGAGCTGCTGTATGAGACTGCCGAGCATGAGAAAATCGACTTCACGGTGGAGGCGATCGGGCGCAATACAGGCACCGACGCAGACGCCGTGCATCTGAGCCGCGGCGGCGTGCCGACCGCGCTCGTGTCGATCCCCTTGCGCTACATGCACTCGCCGGTCGAGCTGGTGCAGCTGCAGGATGTGCATGCAGCTGCGGCCCTGATTGCCGCGGCTGCGCTGAGGCTCGACAAGGAGACCTCGTTCGCGCGCTGAGCCGAGCTAGCGACCTTTGTGTCACTCGGGCCATGCAGCACGCAAGATAAACCGTTTGTCCTAGTGTCCGGATGGGGCGAGCGTCGTGGGTGTTCCCGGGTTTCGTGGTGCGCTCTGCACGGCCTCGCTTTCGTCGCCTTCAACGGCTGCGCGCGCTTGCACTCCACCGCTCGTGGAGCCCGTGACGCTCGTTAGGAGAAGCTGCTTGTAGGCCTGTACGGCTTCATAGGCTTCGCGAATGCGCGTGTGCCCGATGCCCCCGGTGCGTGCGAGCGTGAGCAGCTGGCTATAAGCCTGACTCGAGCCGGATTCGGTCTGGGCGTACATGAGCAGGTCGAGTCCCGCTTCGATCGCCTGCCGGGCAGGATGTGACAGGTCGAGGATCCCCGGAGTCTGCAGATCGTCGCTGATCGTGACCGGTGCACCGCCGATCGCACCGGGAAGCTCTCGGCTGTAGATCTCGGGCGAGAGCACAGCCGGAAGCGAAGAGCCAGTCAGGCTGGGGTAGGCGGCATTGCTCACCATCACCAAGGCATTGGGCTGGGCTCCACAATCGCGGTATGCCCGATAGTCGGCGCGTAGTGCGATCGCTGGTGCATCGACGGTTACGGCCTGAGTGTCGGTATCCGCGGGTGCGCGACCGAGACCCGGGAAATGCTTGAGCGTGAAGCCGACGCCGGCGGCGGTGAGACCGCTCGCGAAGGCACACGCTCGCGCGCCAACGACCAGTGGATCCGATCCAAATGTGCGGGTACCCAAGAACGATTCCGGCTCGTGCAGAACATCCGCGACGGGTGCCAAGTCGACATTGATTCCAACCGAGCGCAAGGCTCTACCTGCCGCTTCGCCCTCGTTGCGCGCGATGGTGCTCGAGCTCATCGCCTCGGCTGACAGTGCCGGTGGCGCCCAAGAGAGTCGCCGTACCGACCCGCCCTCTTGGTCGGTGGTGACGAGCAGCGGCGGATTACCTCCCGCGGTCGCCGCTCGCTGCAACTCTTGGGTTAGTGCGCGCGTGGTTTGCGGACCAAGCAGGTTGTCGGCAAAGAGGATCACGCCCCCTATCTGACCAGCGCGAACGCGAGCCAAGAAGGCAGACGAAGGTTGTGGGCCGGTGAAGCGTGCCACGATCATCTGCCCCAACATGCGATCCAACGGCACCGTCCCGCGGGGTGTGGAGTTCGTGCTCGCTTGCGTGTGGGCTGCTACGGCAGGTGTGGTGGACGAGCTTGCTCGAATCGTGTTTGGACTCACCACCGTTGCCCTTGTCGGTGCGTGCACGACCAAGGTGTGCGGCGTTGCTTCCCCGCACCCGCTGAGTACGATCGCGCCCGCCGACACAATCGCACCTGCCAGCATAATCACGCTCGCCGGCGCGATCGCAAGTATCCAGTGAACCGCGCGGAGCGCGCCGTGCCTGAACCATTTCGGCCGAGAAGATGGCACGGTCAGCAGGGACTCGAGCGCTCGCCCGGATGTACAGATTCGGCCACTGAACGGAAGGTCGCCGCCAGTCGCTCAAACCGACCGGGAACGGTCGATCCGAGCACCGCAAAGCCGCTTGTGCACCTGTTGAAGAAGTAATCGACTCGCTGATCTCCCGAGATACGGAACACCCACATCCAAGATTCAAAGCCCGCAAGGTCGCCGGGACCATAGGAGAGCTCTTGATAGCCGCTTGCCGAGAGCAAAGCGTTATGGACGGGAGCCGCATCTTGTTCCAGGGTGTCGTTTGTGGCTGGGCTGGTATCGATCAAAATCGTGTCGTTCGAGTCAGCAGGGTTGCTCCACTTGCTCTCGACATAGCCCGGCTTGTGCGCTTCGTCCTCGATCGGGTTCCAGCCGGCAGGGATCTCGGCCACGATGGTGGCGTCTCCATAAGGGACGAGCGTGAGGGGAGTCCCGTGTCCGGATGCGGGGCTCGGCGAAGCATTGGCTCCTCCGGTGGCGCTGCCCGTATCGCTGCTCGCATCAGGACCAGACGGTTGGCTTTCGCTCCTACTGCTCCCGGGAGTGGCAAGGCCGGCCGGTCGTGGGGCCGTGACGGTGAGGACGGTCGCGCCATGCACACTGTTGCCACCGCTCGCGCTGGTCAGTACCGCCGCCACAATTGCGCCCGCTACGAGCAGGAAGGCAAAGATCGCCGCGGCGATCACCGGCCAGGCTCGTTGGTTGGGGGCCTGTTGGGGTTGGGGTGCGTAACCCGGCGGGCCACCCATCGATGCGGGGCTTGGTTCGATGGGGCGCGATGCTGGACTTGGTTCGATGGGGCGCGATGCTGGACTTGGTTCGATGGGGCGCGATGCTGGACTTGGTTCGATGGGGCGCGATGCTGGACTTGGTTCGATGGGGCGGGCGGCGCCGCACTTTTTGCAAAAGCGAGCATTCTGCTCAAAGGGGACTTGGCAGCCGGGACAGAACACCGTCATCGCTTCGGGGGCTGGTTGGTGGGCGTGGAGGTTGTGGCAGGGGCAGGGGCAGGGGTGGTGGAGTGGGCAGGGGTAGTGGAGGTTGGGGGTGTGGGTTTGAACGGTGTGCCACCGGTTTTGCGAGGTTCGGTTCTGGCCTTGGGTTGTGTGCCGCCGGATCCGGTTTCCTTGGGGCTGCCTTGAGTAGAGCCTTCGAGCGTCGGATGGGCCCCTTCGGCCGGCACGTCCGTTTGCGCCGGTGCACCCACTCTGGGGGCGATCCCCACGTGGCTTTCATGTAGGCGACGAATCATCTTTTGCTCAGCGCGGATAGCTCGTAGCGGCTTGACTTGCGCGGGAACTGTGGGTAGTGGCGTCGTACCGGTGGACTCTGGCTGAGCCTCACTCGGGGGGATCCTCGGGGCCGGCAGTAGACGCACTGGGGGTTGTTGTCTTTCCTGCTGTGCCAGCGAGGTGCCGATCGCGGGAACGGTGAATCCCAAAGCGGCCCCACAAAACGCGAGACCTGTCAGGGCACGCCATCCGATCTGTGAACGCTGGTTGCTCATCGCTGGACTAAGGAGCTACCGGACGTTCGCTTTCGCCGACCGGATTGGTCAGCGTGGACTGTCTCAGGACGCTGGTGTTGCTCGAATCGCCATTCGCGACCAGCAGGATGATCGCCGCGGTGAGCGCCAGCAAAACCAGCAGGATCGAGGTCGTCAAGGCAATCACGAGAGCGCTGGAGTCACGAGGCGTAGGAGGTGGGACCGGCGGCGGTGTCCACCCAGGTGGCGGCCAAGGCATCGATTGTTGGGGTGGAGGTTGCGCCGGTCTCCGGTGGACGGTCAAGGCCGCGCCGCAACCACGACAGAAGCGCCCATTTGCGCGAGCAGTGCCGCAAGTGGGACAGGTATCGGCGATCTGAGTTGCCGTGGTTGGATCCGCATAAGAGCTCGGCGGACCGGCCATGGTGGGATCACCGGGCATGGACGCCGCCCGGCTGGAGCGCCGTCTTCAGCACTTCGGCTCCGCGCTTGCTGCCAGTGCTTCCAGGGAGGCCTGTTCGTGTTGGAAGGCGCTGCCCGCAGCCGACACGTCGACCACCATTGCGACGTGCGTGTTGCAAGCGGGAAAGAAATAGGTCGCGTGGGTAGATCCACCGGCTGTATAGGTCAGGCGCCAAGCTTCACGCCCCCCTGGGAAGAAGACGTGTCCGAACGAGCCGATCGCGTCTCCCTTAGTACTCACGGCTCTACGCGCCGCGAGAGCTTGTCTATGACCGTTGTTGCCATTGCCCTTCTGGGCGACGATCGTCAAAGTCGAAGTTGGGTGGGCAGGGTCGGCGAACTCGGCTCGCGTGGCGCTGGCGGCGGTCTGCGCGGTTGCGCGCCATCCGGCTGGCACGGCGGCGGTCAACTGTCCCGCACTTACCAACGCGAACAGTCCAGGTGCCGCCCGCGACACGGTGGTTGTTCCGTTTGCCGCCAACAGCTGGAGTGCCTGTTCGCGTGTTGCCGATGCGCTCTTGACGTCCTTGCCGGCCGAGCCACCGAGTGTGATCAGGAGCACGACCACTAGGCCGAGGGCGACCAGCGCGCCGCCACCGATGGCGGCGATCGGTATCCAATTGCGTCGACCCTTCGGCGGCTGATCCCCGGAGGGCGCGGTGGCTGCAGCCCAGGGGCCGCCGGGTGGTGTCCCAGGAGGCGTTGTGCCGGCGGGAGCTATGCCTGTAGGCGGCGTCCCGGGGGGAGTTGGGCCAGGATGTGGTGTCCCCGGTGCGGTCGTGCCGGGTGGAGTGGAGCTCGCGGTCGCCGCGCCCAGGATGGCCGCGTCCGGGCTGACTGTTCCCCCAGCCCCAGCCCCTGCTCCCGGGGTGGTCGCTCCCTGGGGGGGAGCCGTGACCGAAGGTGCTCCGCGGGGAGGCGTCTTCGTCGATTGAGCTGGGTTGCCTTGGGTGCCCGTTATCGTGGCACTTGAGGCTTCTTGACGAGGAGCTGGCGCTCCGGTCGACGCCGAATTTGCGATTGCCGAACCTGCACCAACTGGCTCGGATTCAGCCAAGCGGGCTCCGCAGTTTGCGCAGAAAGTGCTCGGCTCGGAGATCGCTGAGCCGCAGCTGTGACAGTATTCGATGTGTTGGGTCATTCGGTTCTCGGCTACCTCTCGGTCGTCGGTTGATCTTCTTGGCAGCGGCGATCTACAAGCCTGGTTTGCCCGCCGCCAGCCATCCCGCTATGCCCATGGCGGCACCTAGTCCGAAGGCCGCCAAAGAGGAGCGCCATGCACTGATGCCGGACGCGCGGGGCCTAGTGAGGCGTCGTGGCACGGGTCCTTCGCGGACCTGCACGTAGCGGCCTTCGCGCCAGCCATAGAGCGCCGCTTGGCGATGCTTCGAGTCGAACACGAAGCCGAACTGGTTCGGCCGCGCGAACGATTCTCCGGCGGCTTCGAGCTCGGAGTTGTCCAAGCTCGCGTCTGGGCCGGGCCGACTGATCCACCAGCCGACGATGTCAAGGCCGGAGTAATAGCGGGCCATCGTCGCGTGGATGTATGCCCATGCCTCGTGATTCAGGTGTGCCCGCTCGGGAACGCGGGCGGTGGAGGCCGGGATCATTGCCGCGATACGGGGTGGTATGGCCGTGCGCGAAGGCTGTCCTACGAGCACTCCGACGATCTCAGCTCCGGGTTGGCTGAAGGCCGCGTCATATAGAGCGCCCAGCACGCCTTCCTCCCACTCAGGGCCGGTAAAGGAAGGGTCCACGGCAAGCGTGGCTCCCCGATCGCCCTCGCGCTCAGCCGCCACTACAGAAGACACTGTCGGCAAAGCAGGCGCCTTGGTTCAAGCCTTGGCTGAAGCCCTGGGTTTCTCCGAGTGCCGTGCCGGCCGCCTGACCCTGGGCGTAGCCCTGGGATTGGCCGGTCGAAAAGCCCTGTTGTTGGCCCGCGGTGAACCCAGCCTGGTGACCTTCGGAGTAAGCGTTCTTCCGGGCAGTCGAAACGGCTCGTGCCTCCGCGGCCGTGTAGACCGCCTTTTGATTGTCCAATGCCTGTTGCTCGGCAATCTGGTCTGCCTGGGACTGCTGGGTGATCTTGCCTTGCACCGATTCGTTTGAGAGTCGTGTACCTCGTCCGATGAAGAAACCGATCAACAGGGTCCCGACAATGCCCAAAGCGATCGCGCCACTGATGCCGATCCAAAATCCGGTGGACCTGGAGTTCGGGGGCAAGGGTGGGACCGTGGCCGGCGCTGCCGCCGGTCCGTAATAAGCGGGATGTGACGGGTATGCGGGCGGTGCCGCCGGCGGACCCCCCGGGGTCATTGGTCCTTGCGGAGCCATCGGTCCTTGCAGTTGAGGGTATTCCTGTGTGCTCATGAGCTCACCTGACTCCGTGGATCTGTTCTACCAAGTAGGCCTTGGCAAACCATAGGATTGTTCCTGTAGACAATATTCAGCGCATAAAGCTACTATAAATCGGATTCATGAGCAATGAAATGTCTCGAATGACGGAACGATGAGCCAGGATGGGGAATGACATGGATGGAGATAAGACGGTGAATGAGCAAGATCGCTGCTCGGGCTGCGGCGCGCCTTTGCGTGCCGGTGCACGCTTTTGCACAGGCTGCGGGACCCCGAGCTCCGGGCAGCCTGACGATCCGGCGGCACCTCAGGCGCCGGACGGGCAAACTCAGGTCCACGTCGGCTACCAGGCTCAGCAGGGAGGGTATCCGGCTCAATCGGGCCAGTTCCCAGGCACGCCTCAAGGTTATCCGCAGGCGCCCGGCCATTACTCCTCGTTGGAGGCGGGATATGCGGCGTCTCCCGGCGGCTACCCGGGCCAACCCGGTGGATATCAGGCTGTCACACCCGGTTATCCAAACGGTCCTGGCGGCTATCCCCTACCACTGCCAGCGCACTCTGTTGGGGCGAGCGACGGCAAACGAACGGGTTGGCTGATCGGTGGCGTTGTGGCTGCAACGCTGGCGGTGGCGGGTATCGGAGTCGGCATCTACCTTGCCGTGTCTGGCGGTTCGAGTGGACAAACACGTCTTCTGTCCACGCCCTCCGTCAGCGTGATACCCGCCAGTGCAAAGCAAAGCCCCTCCCCGGCCACCCCGACAAAAGCCGTTGTCCACACTGTCGGCTCAAGTGCCCCGCTTCCACCATCGGTGAGCGACTCGACAACGGCGCCACTTCGGCACGTGTTGACCCAAGCGAGCGAAACACGAGCCGTGGCCGACACAATCCAGCGGCATTTCTCACTGATAAGCGAACACAACTTCTCGGCTGCCTATGCGTTGCTGGCTCCGAGCCTGCAGACAGGAGAATCTTCTTGGGTTGCATCCCATCGAGAAGACGGGATCTACAGCGTCAAAGTCGCCGTAGACCCGAAGCTGCAGTCAAGCGATTCGGCAACGGCAACGATCGTCAACATGACAACGCTCGATGGCCACGGATGCAAGAGCTGGTCAGGCAGTTGGGGCTTGACCAAGCTTGCCGGCCAGTGGCGCATCAGTGAATCAAATATTTCTTCGAGCCTGTGCTGAAAAGCGTGGACCTAGAACTGCGCTTCGGGGGTCGAGCCGGAAGGACGCGGCTGAAATGCGTGAACCCCGCCTGGCCGCATCGCGCGACGTCAACGCAACGCGGCCAGGCATCTTGAGGGCGACGGCTAGTTGCTTGTGCCCTCCATGGAGGCGACCGACGGGCTCTCGACCGTTAGCTCGGTGAACTCGACGACCTCATAAGGGGCTCCGGGGGTGCCGCCGAGCGCGAGCATGCGCAGGCCCTCGGGGCCCGCGAAGACCTTTCGCTTGGGCTCCGGGCCAACGCGCACCAGTACGTCTGGCTCCAGCTCGACTCGCTCGCCTTCGATGTCGATCCAGCCTGAGCCCTTGATCGCGAGGAAGACCTCCTCTTGGCCGCTCTCCGCATGATCGTGGAGCGGATAGTCCTCGTAGTTGGCGGGCATCTGGATTACCTGCATACCGAAGGACGTAACGCCGAGCTCGGCACGGGCCTTGACGAAGCCGCCGCCGAAGGCCGCCTCCATGTCTTTGATGTGCTTGGCTGTGTAATCGCTCATCTGGGATCTCCTGATTTTGTGGGATGGTTGTTTGTATTCGCGCTTGCGCTTGAGATTGCTTGTCTGGGTGGGGGGAGAAAGGTTCGTGCTTGGCCGCCATCAGTCCGCGTCTCGCGCGTCCGCGAGTCCGGCCGGCTGCAGGACCGGTTTGTCGGTCGGCATAATGATCGCGAGTTGGCGCGACTGAGCCAAAACGGTTCCATCGGGCGCCCAGATCACGCCGTCCTCCTCAAACAAGCCGTCATAGAGCAGGCGCGTCTCGAACACGCTCAGGCACAGCGCGGCCGGATCGCAGGCGCATTGGGAGATGTCTTGGCGGAAGTGGACCGTGAGGTCGATCGTGGGGCTGATTGCGGGCGAGTCCAGAGCGATGAACGACGGGGGAAACCAGGCGTCAGCGAACAAAGCCAGCGCTGGTGCGTCGACCGGGCGAGGTTCGGGTAGGCCGATCCAGCCACCGATCTTCATCGGTGCGCCGCTGCCTGAGAAAGGTACGGCTCCCACACGAGGCTGCATCACCAAGTGGTGGGTGAACTCGGGCGCGCCCTTGAACAGCTTGGGCGTGGAGCGGCGCTCCTCGTCGGGCGGGGCAAGGTCGGGCATCGGCAGTTCGTTGGCGCCAGGCGCCCGCCAAGGAACCGAGAAAGCGGAGAGCGCCAAAGCAGTGACGCGCCCACCTTGCTGCATTCGCGCTGAGAGCGTCGTCAGAGAGCGCCCTTCGCGCTCCACGGTCACGAGGATCTCGATCGGTCCAGGCTCGGGCGCGCGTGCATAGTGGATTGTGAGCGAGCGGGGTGTGCGCTCGGAATCGCTGACCTGCGCGATCAGTGCCTTCAAGAGCATCGCCGCGAGATATCCCCCATGGGGACCGCGTCCGGCGCGCCAGCCGGAGGCGATCGTGGCCGCGAACAGGCCGTTCCCTTCGGAGGCTACCGCGGTGTCGCGGTCAAACACCGTGTCCATGCACGGCGAGCATACATCACTGGCTGACTAGCCAGTCAAGTGGTGTCCCTAGCCTCCGGGGTCCCCGCGGACGAGGGTCGCGATCGCTCTCAATCCGACGGCGGGGCGATCAGTTGCGCACGAGGCGCTTATAGCTGATGCGGTGGGGGCGATCCGCGGCGGTTCCGAGGCGCTCGCGGCGGGCCTCCTCGTAGGCCTCGAAGTTGCCCTCGAACCAAGTGACTTGGGAGTCGCCCTCGAAGGCGAGCACATGGGTGGCGATGCGGTCGAGAAACCAGCGGTCGTGGGAGATCACCACCGCGCAGCCAGGGAACGCCAACAAGGCTTCCTCAAGCGCACGCAAGGTGTCCACATCGAGATCGTTCGTAGGCTCGTCGAGCAGCAGCAGGTTGCCGCCGGAGCGCAGCAGCTTGGCTAGGTGCACGCGGTTGCGCTCACCGCCGGAGAGCTTGTCGATGCGCTTCTGCTGGTCTGAGCCCTTGAAGTTGAAGCCGGCCGTGTATTGGCGCGAGTTGACGACCCGATCTCCGACCTTGAGGTGGTCGAGGCCGTCGGAGATCTCCTCCCACACGGTCTTGCTCGGGTCCAAAGCGTCACGCGACTGGTCCACGTAGGCGAGCTGAACCGTCTCGCCGAGCGTGAGCGTGCCCTCGTCGGGCTGCTCTTGTCCGACGATCATCCTGAACAAAGTCGTCTTGCCTGCGCCATTGGGACCGATAACACCGACGATGCCGGCCCTTGGCAAGTCGAAGGACAACTCCTCGATCAAAAGCCGCTCGCCAAAGCCCTTGCGAACGCCCTCGGCCACCAACACCTTCGCGCCAAGCCGGGGACCGGGCGGAATGTGGATCTGGACCTCGTCCAACTTGACGTTGCGCTCCTCGGCCACCAGCTCCTCATAGCGCGCCAAGCGCGCCTTGGACTTGGTGCGCCGACCCTTGGGGTTGGTCCTGACCCATTCGAGCTCGGCGGCGATCGTGCGCTCGCGGCCCTTCTCAGAGCGCTCTTCTTGGGCTAGGCGCTTCTGCTTTTGCTCCAGCCAAGAGGAGTAGTTGCCTTCGTAGGGAATGCCCTTGCCGCGGTCCAGCTCGAGGATCCAGCCGGCGACGTTGTCCAAGAAGTAGCGATCGTGGGTGACCGCGACAATCGCGCCCTTGTACTCGGAAAGGTGGCGCTCGAGCCAATCCACCGACTCGGCGTCGAGGTGGTTGGTGGGCTCGTCCAAGAGGAGCAGGTCGGGAGCGCTCAAGAGCAGCCGGCACAAAGCCACGCGGCGGCGCTCCCCGCCCGAGAGCGCCTTCACGTCGGCGTCGGCCGGCGGCAAGCGCAGGGCATCCATCGCGTACTCGAGCTTGGTGTCGAGGTTCCAAGCGTCCGCGGCTTCAATCTTGGCCTGAATCGCGGCGAACTCGTCGGCGGTCTCATCGGAGTAGTTGGCCGCCAGCTCGTTGAAGCGGTCGAGCAGCGCCTTGGTCTCGGCCACCCCGTCCTCGACATTGCCCTTGACGTCCTTGGACTCGTCCAAGTCGGGCTCTTGGGCAAGCATCCCCACGGTCGCGCCCGGCGCGAGCATCGCCTCGCCACGGTAGTCCTGGTCTGCGCCGGCCATGATCCGAAGGAGCGTGGACTTGCCTGCGCCGTTGTAGCCGAGTACGCCGATCTTGGCGCCCGGGTAGAAGGCGAGGGTGATGTCGTTGAGGACCGTCTTGTCGGGCGGGTGCAGCTTCGACAGGCGGTGCATCGTAAAGATGTACTGAGAGGACACTCCCACCGCAGGATATGAGGTCGGCGGCGGCTACGCGCTCGCCCCCGCCGGGGCCCTCGCGCCGGTTCGCCGCGCGCCCGGCCTCGCTAACGTGTTGGGGTCATGGCTGGGGTGATTCTCGACATCGAGCAGCAGATGCTCCTCCTGGAGATCGAGCCGCCCTTCGACAAGCGCGATGTCCAACTGGCGCGCAGGCGGATGGCCAAGCGCTGGCACCCGGACATTGCACCGGCCGGCAAGCAGTTCGAGCACGAGCATCATCTGAAGGCGATCAACGAGGCCGCCGACCACCTCATGCGTCTGGCCGAAACCTCGCGCGGAGGCAAGGTCTCGCGCAACGCCGTCAAGGTGAGCGCGGCGGCGGCCCGCCAAGCGCGCGAAGAGGCGGGCAGGCGTGCCTATGAAGCCGAGCAGCGCGCCCGTGAATATGCCGCGGACCGTGCCCGCAACGACCCCTTCGGCAGCAGGGTGCCCGACCACTCGGTGGTGCACCGTTATGCACGCTGCCAGTCCTACCCGGAGTGGGGGTAGGAACGGTCGAAGGGATCTACTTCACCGGCGAAAGCGAAGACGCGGAGGGCTCCGTTCCAGGAGCTGGAGGCCAGCAGTGGGCGCGCGTAAAGTTCTCCCACGGCGTCAGGACAGTGCCGGCCGGGAGCATGAAGTTCGTGGACTTCTCAAAGCCCGATCCCGCCGAGGAGCGCGTCGAGCGTTTCATGACGGCTGCCCAGCGGGCGATGGCCGAAGGCGAGTACGTCTTGGCGGCACAGCGGCTCGTGTACGCGCGCGATGCCGAACCGCGCAACGTGGGTGTGTTGCGCTTGATGACTTTGGCCTTCTGGCAGGCAGGCAATCTGGATGCAGCCGCGCGCTCGGTACGCGATTGGGCTCGCGTCGACGGTGAGCGCCCGGCGCCACACCGCTTCGCGGCGCGCATCTATGAGGATATGGGCGCCTATGATTTGGCCGAGGAGGCCGCCCAGCGCGCAGCCGAGCGCGGGCCCACCGATGCGGGCGCATGGGAACGCTTGGGCCGCTTGCGCCTGGGCTTGTTCGATCGTGAGGGCTCCTTGCAGGCGTTCGAGCGAGCACTCGAGTTGGGGGCGCGTGGGGAGATTCATGACTTGGTGAGCCAAGCGCTCGCGCTTGAACCGAGGATGACCCAGACGGCTTGATCAAGCCACTGCGCGCAGGCGCCGATAGGGCTCGCCGGTCAGCTCGCGAGCCAAGGCGTCGACGATCGCCTCATCGTCCTCCTCGCGCCCGTCGGTGACGGCGCCGATGATTGCGCGCTTGCGCTCCAACAGGTTCGCCATCGTCTCGTCGATCGTGTTGGCCGCCAACAGGTACCAGGCGTTGACGGCGTCCTGCTGACCGATTCGATGGCAGCGGTCCTCGGCTTGGTCGTGCTTGGCTGGCGTCCAGTCAAGCTCCAGGAAGGCCACGTTCGAGGCTTGGGTCAGTGTGAGCCCTTGGCCTGCGACCTCCAAGGAACAAACGATCAGCTGATTGCCAGAGTCATCAGCGGCCTGGAAGGCGCTCACCGAGGCGTCCCTGGCCGCGTGGCTGTCTTCGCCCAGAATGTGCAATGCGTGAGGGAAGCGCTCGATCACTGCGCGCTGCACCTCGCGATGGCGGGCGAACACGACCAGACGCTCGCCAGAGGAGCAGAAGTCGTGGATCCAGGCTAGTGCGGCGTGCAGCTTGCCGCGTGCTGCCAACAGCTTCAAGGCGTTCAATCGCACGAGCCGCTCGGCACGCAAGGCAGCGGCGATTTTGGCGTCCAGCTCCTTCAGGTCGAGCGGGCGCGAGCGCAGCCACGCGATCACGTCGGTCTCGGCCAAGCGGTACTCCGCCTCGTTGTCCAGCTCGACCGGAACAACCGTGCGCGTCTTAGCGGGCAACTGGGGCAGCACATCCGCCTTAAGGCGACGCACGAAGCAGCGCGAGCGCAGGTGCCAGTGCAGGCGCATGTGGGCGTCGATCCCCTTGAAGCGGCGCCCGAATTGGGCGCCGGAGCCGAAGTCAGGTAGGCGACCGATGATGCGCAGTTGAGAAATCAGCTCGGGCGGGCGGTTCATCACCGGGGTGCCGGTCAAGGCCAGCACCAGTCCTTCATTGGGCACGCTGGCCGCTAGTCGCGCGACGGCCTGGGTGCGCTTGGCGGCAGCGTTCTTGCAGTAGTGGGACTCGTCGAGCACGACCGCCTTGGGTTCCATCCTCGCGAGCGCCTCGCCCCGGGCGGCCAGGATGTCGTAATTGACCACGGTGATGTCGGCGGCTGGGATCGGGTCGCCCGAGCCCATGCCTGTGAGTGTTTGCGTCGAACGTCCCGGCAGCCAGCGCTCGATCTCACGTATCCAGTTGAGCTTGAGGCTGGCCGGACACACGACGATCGCCGGGTAGGCGTCGTCGGCCTCCAAGGTCGCAACCGCCTCGATTGTCTTGCCCAGCCCCTGCTCGTCTGCCAGGAAAGCGCGGCGCTGGGCCAGCAGGTAAGCGACCCCCGCACGCTGGAATGGCTTGAGCTCGCCACCGAGCCCGGTCAAGGCTCGCTGTGACGATGCGTCCAGTTGGGCGTCGGTGGCGGCTGAGAGCGCCACCAAGCCCGCCGCGTGAGCGTGCTGTTCGCGTATCTCCTGCAAGGCCACGAGCGCGTCGGGCTCGATCCAGACATCTTGCTCGGCGAGGAACGCGTCGAGCGCCTCCACGCAGAATGGGTCGGCGCGGATCGCCGGCAGCTGTCCGTGGTCACGGCGCCCTTTAGAGTCGGCGCCCGCGGCGAATGGCGCCAGGTTCGCGCGCCGGTTGGCGCCGCGTCGCCTGCCTCCTGGCCGCGGTGGCTTCTGCACCGGTGCAGGCGAGGCCCCGGCGAGCGCGCCGAAGGCCTCTAGCTGGGTGGTGTCGTGGCCAGGGGCCAGCACGAACGTGGGATCCTCGTGCACCGCCGACAGCTCCAAGACAGCGCCGGGCGCCGGGCGACCTTCCTTCAGTGCCGCCACACAGCGCCTTGTTGCGGGCGTAGTGAAGCCTTGGGTGCTCTCCTCGATCCCACGCCACGAGTCCAGCGTGAGCGGCAAAGACACGCCGCCGGGCACGCTCGCCGCCCGGTCGCGCAACTCCGGGGGCAGCTTGGCCGGGTCACCCAGGAGCAGGAACAACGGCTCCGTGGGCTCGCCGCCCACGTCGATCGTGCCGCTCCATGTCGTGGCACGCGCGAGCCAGCTCTGCGCGCGCGGATCGATGCTGGCCATTTCCAAGTGCTCAAGCAGCTCTGCGATCAGATGCGCGTCATGCTCAACGGCGGCTATCGCGAAGCCCCCATTTGGGCTCTCCGCGGTGTGCAAATCCGAGCGCGCGGCCAAGGCACGTGCGAGCGGGGCGTGCTCGGCAGCGATCAACACCCACTGCTGTTTGCGGCGGTCCTGGCGCAATTCCACGTCGTAGGCCATCGCACCGAGTCCGGCCCCGGTCCGCGCGTCAGAGCCGGGCCGTCCGTCACCGACCAAATGCGAGGGCGGTCCCTGCGCGACCTCGGTGAGCGCGTGAGCCGCGTCTTCACTGAGGCGCAGACGTCCCGTGTCGGCAGGCAAGGCGTCCACCAAGCGAACCGCCTGCTCATCGAGCGGGATCAGGGCGCGACCGATCGTGGGCAGCTCGTGCGAGTCGGGATGCTCTAGCAACGCCGCCACAAGCGCGGGCGCCCGGTCGGTCGCGAACGTAAGCCACCAGCTCTCGTTGGGACGGGCCACATCGAGCACGCACTCGTCGTGTGCGCGCCGTCCGCACTGTCGCGCCAAAGCGCGCGCGAGCTGATCGCTGACGCTGGCTCTGCGCGCGAGATTCTCGAGCAGCAGCGCAACTGCCTGGGCGCGCTCCGGGTCCAACGGCACGATCCAGGCTCGCTCGCCTGGATCCCAGCGGCGGCCGGGAATCGTCCGCAGGAGCCGGCGCAGACCGTCGTCATAGGGAAACTTGAGAACCGCCTCGCCCTGCTCGAGCGTCGCCTGGAGAAAGGTCATGACCTAAGGACGATAGGCCGCGCCGGGGATGGCCGGGCCTCCTGTCGACTTAGACAGCCGTTGAGCAAGCGATAAGGACGCAAGGAGCGCAGTGTGCTTCGCACACATAAACGACTGAGGACGCAATATCGCGCCGCTCAACGGCTGTCTAAGCGAGGATGTTCACTGCGCGCGAGACGATCAGGCCGATCGTGACCAGTGAGACGAGCGCCTGGATGCCCATCATGCTCTTGGCTACCGAGCTCAAAGGCATCGTGTCGGTGGGAGAGAAGGCGGTCGCATTCGTCAGCGACACGTACAGGTAGTCGATGTACTTGGGGCGCCATCCCCGGGGCTCGATGCGGTCGTCGCTCATTTGCGGGAACAGGAAGTCAGGGGAGCGGTCGTGGCCCGCCGCTCTCCTGCCGGGGCCACCGCGATCCATCTCCCAGTACCACAGTCCGAAGATCAAGAAGTTCGTAAGCCAGATGAGCGTCCCCGCGACGATCAGTTCGCGACCTCCGCTACTGCCCAGTTTTGTGTGCAGCAGGTAGTGGGTAAGCGCCGCAAGCGAATAGATGTTGGCGGCGGTCACGATCGCTGTGAGCCCGAGAGCGACGCGGCGACGACGCGGATGCTCGTCCTCGATCTGGTTGGGTGTTACGACGATCATGCCCACCAACAACACGCCCTCCAGGGCGGGCACGAGCCACGAGGGGCCCACGGTCAAGCGCTCCGGCAAAGACACCTGCAAGAGGATTGCGGCGACGATCGTCAGTTGGGCCGGCCAGAACGGCTCGCTCTCCGGCGGTGGAGGATAGGGTCGGCCCGGTTGGGGCAATGTCTCCTGCGCCACAAGCCAAGAGACTACGAGGCGGGTCGGCTATGGGGCCGCCTACGGGCACGTGTCGGCTGGAGCGCTAGCCTGAAGCTATGGGAATCGAGAGTCCCGTCCACCTTCTGTTTTTGGGCGCGGTGGCGTTGATGGTCTTGGGTCCAAAGCGCCTACCCGAACTGGCACGAGCCTTGGGCAAGGGCATCCGCGAGTTCCGCGAGTCGATCGATGCCGGCTCCCACGACGACGGCTCCAGTTCCCACCCACCCGAAGATAGATAGATAGATATTTTCTATCATCATGATAGAATGTTTCTATCATGATGCCTGTGTTCTCAGCCCCGACGCTCGATCCCCTGGATCGCGAGGTGCTGCGCTCGGTTGAAGATCTACGCCTGCAAATGCGCCATCGCGTAGCGGAGCCGCGACGTTGGAGTGGCAGCTTGCGCAGAATGGCCTTCGCCCGTGCGGTGCAGGCATCCAACAGTATCGAGGGCTACAACGCGAGTCTGGACGATGTGGTGGCGGCGGTCGACGGCGAGCCTACGATCGAAGCTGGGGAGGAGACCAGCCTCGCCCTGGCGGGCTATCGCGATGCGATGACCTACGTATTGCACGTCTCCCAAGATCCCGATGGCGAAGTGGACGAGGGCCTGATCAAGGCCTTGCATTTCATGATGCTCAGACACGACCTGGCCAAGAGTCCGGGGCGCTGGCGGCCTGGCTACATCGCGGTGCGTCGTGAGGCGACAGGCAAGATCGTCTACGAGGGGCCCGACGCCGATGCGATTCCGAGCCTCGTGGAAGCTTTGGTCAATGCTCTGGAGGATGAGGCAACGCCCGTCCTCGTCCGCGCCGCAATGGCCCATCTCAACCTGGTGATGATCCATCCCTTCCGCGACGGTAACGGGCGTATGGCGCGCTGCCTACAGACCTTGGTGCTCGCGCGCGAGCAGATAGTCGCTCCAGTCTTCTCCAGTATCGAGGAGTACTTGGGCCACAACACTGACGCCTACTACAACGTGCTTGCCGAGGTCGGTCAAGGAACTTGGAAACCCCACAACGACGCGGGGCCATGGATCAAGTTCTGCCTGACTGCCCACTACCGTCAGGCTACGACCCACTTGCGGCGCATCGAGGAGGCCGAGCGCTTGTGGCGCGAGTGCGCCGCGATGGCTGAGGCCCACGGACTCCCCGAACGAGTAGTCGGCGGCATGATGGAGGTCGCACTTGGCTTCCGTTTGCGCAACTCCACCTACCGCTCGATCGTCGAGGTGAGTGCAGGCGAGGAGATATCTGAGCTGACGGCCACGCGTGAGCTCAAGGCGATGGTCGAAGCAGGCTTTCTGGGAGCTTTCGGCGAGCGTCGTGGACGCCACTACGTGGCTGAGCCGGTCCTCGCCGATGTGCAGCGACGCATCCGGTTGGCTCGCCCGCCACGGGACGAGTACGACCCCTATGCCAAGGCCCAAGAAGCTCTCCAGCTGAAGATCGGCGATTAGCCGGCAATAGATCCGCCGCCTCGGATAACGTCCGCCGGTGCGCTTGATCGTCGCCCGGTGTGAGGTCACCTATGTCGGCCGTACCACCACCGTCCTGCCCGAGGCCGTGCGCCTTCTCATGTGCAAGGGGGACGGCACTTTCATGGTGTGGGCCGACGGAGGCGGGGAGGGTGGGCCGCGGGTAAAGCCTCTGAACTGGATGACGCCGCCAACGGTGCTTGAAGAGGAGCGTTCTGCCTCGGGTGAGATCGAGCGCTTGGTCGTGCGCAAGCAGCGAGCCGATGAGCGCTTGGAGATAGTGCTCGACGAGATCCTTACCGACGTGGAGCATGAGCTGGACGTGCTCGCGCCTTTGGAAAAGGAGGGCTTGGAGCGCGAAATGCAAGAACTGCTGGCCGCCGCTCCGCATTGGTGTGGTGAGGGTTTTCGTCTCGTGCGACGCGAGTGGCCGACTGATGTCGGCCCTGTCGATCTGATGTGCCGCGACGCCCTGGACGAATGGGTTGCGGTCGAGATCAAGCGCATAGCCACGATGGATTCGGTGCGCCAACTAGAGGGCTACCTGGAGCGCATCCGCCTCGACCCCGCCATGGCCTCCTGTCGCGGGGTGCTCGTGGCGAAGTGGATCAAGCCCCAGGCGCGCGTCCTGGCGGAGTCGCGCGGGATCGACTGCGTAGAGGTGGACGTAGAAGTCCTGCGTGGCAACCGCGAGCCTGAGTTGCGCCTGTTTGCGGCATAGTTCCGCGCATGGCCGAGGAGGTTCTCACCGAGCAGCGCGATGGCGTCTTGCTGATCACGCTCAACCGCCCCGACGCCCGCAACGCCGTCAACCTGCCCTTGGCGGAAGGCATAGCCGCCGCTTTGGATGAGCTCGACGGTGAGGATTCGCTCAGCGTTGGTGTTCTTACCGGCGCCGGCAAGGGCTTCTGCGCCGGCATGGACTTGAAGGCCTTCGTCAGCGGCGAGCGTCCTTGGGTTGGGGATAGAGGCTTCGCCGGAATCGTGCGTCGCGCCTCGGTCAAGCCTTTGATCGCGGCCGTCGAGGGCTTTGCGGTGGCGGGTGGCTTGGAGGTCGCTTTGGCCTGTGACTTGATCGTGGCCGCGCGTGGGGCCAAGCTCGGCATCCCCGAGGTCAAGCGATCGTTGGTGGCTGCGGGCGGCGCCCTCTTGCGCCTGCCCCGTTCACTTCCCTACAACGTCGCCATGGAGTTGGCCTTGACCGGCGAGCCGATCTCCGCCGAGCGAGCAGCCGACTTCGGCTTGGTCAACCGCCTGGCCGACCCCGGCGCCGCGGTTGAGGTGGCCCTGGGCTTGGCCAAAGAGATCGCCGCCAATGCACCCTTGGCCTTGATCGCCTCCAAGCGCATCCTCCAAGAGCAGCGCGGTTGGTCCTCCGCGGAGATGTGGGAGGCCCAGGGCGCCATCTCAGAACCGGTGTTCACCTCAGAGGACGCACGCGAGGGCGCCACAGCGTTCTCCGAGAAGCGCCCTCCGGTCTGGCGCGGTCGGTAGTCGCCGACAGCGCCGCCTCAGGCGTGGCGAGTCAGCCGCGCATTTGACGCTTGCGTTTGCGCTGGCGCATAATCATCCTGAGGCGTCGCCACAGGGCGCCCATCAGCGCTCGCCCGGAGTCTTTTTGGGGTATTGCGAGACCGGCGTCTTCAGATCCAGGGCGGTTCTCACGATCCGGCTCTGCTCTGCCGCGTGGGCGGCCGGATAGCCCTCACCCGGGCTCGCACGCTCGGGGCGACCGACGAAGCCGAAGTGGATGCCTTCGCCCATGATCTGCATCAAGCGCGGGAACATGTGCGCACGTGCGCCCATGTTGCGCGGCTCCTCCTGCACCCACACCACCTCTTCGAGCCTCGGATAGCGGGCCAACAGCTCCTTGATATTGCGCTCCGGGAATGGGTACAACAACTCGACGCGCCCGATCGCCACGCCTTCGTTGATTTGGCGGTCGGAGTGGCCGGCAAGGTCGTAGTAGATCTTGCCGGTGCAAAGCACCAGACGGGTGACAGCCTGATCGTTGAGTCCCGCCTCCGCGAGCACAGGCTCGAAGCGTGAGCCCTCCGCCAAGTCCTCGACCGTATTGGTCGCCTGCGGCAGTCTCAGCAGTGACTTCGGCGTCATGATCACCAGCGGGCGCTGCTTAGCGATCATCGCCTGGCGGCGCAGCAGGTGGAAATACTGGGCCGGCGTAGTCAGGTTGGCGACCCTCATGTTCCCCTCGGCGGCAAGCGCCAAGAAGCGCTCCAAGCGCGCAGATGAGTGCTCGGGCCCCGAACCCTCGTAGCCGTGCGGCAGCAACAAAGTCAAGCGCGAGGTCTGTCCCCACTTGGCAAGGCCGGAGGAGATGAACTGGTCGACGATCACCTGCGCCGAGTTCACGAAATCGCCGAACTGAGCCTCCCACAGCACCAGCGTCTCCGGCGCCTCCTGGCTGTAACCGTACTCAAAGCCCATACAAGCAAGCTCCGACAGCGGACTGTTATGCAGCTCCATCGGCGCAAGCGTCTCCGGCAGGGACTGAATGGGGCAGAAGGCTTGCCCCGTCTTGGCGTCGTGCAAAACCAGGTGGCGTTGGCTGAAGGTGCCTCGCTCAGTGTCCTGTCCGGTGAGCCTGACCGGTGTTCCCTCGGTCAGCAGCGACGCGAACGCAAGCGCCTCGGCGTGGGCCCAGTCGATCCGTGCCGTCGCCTTCTCCGGGCCGCTTCCGCCTGCCTGCTCGCTCCCGGCGGCGTCGCCCCCCGTTCCAGCCGGGCCGGCAGCGGTCGAGCCGACGCGCTCTTGCAGCGCCTCGCGGCGACGCTCCAACTGCTTAACGAGCTTGGGGTGCACCGTGAAGCCGTCCGGCGTCCTCAACAGCTCTAGCCCCAGCTCGCGTACCCGCGCCGCGGCCACCGAAGTGTCCACGTCTGGGCTCGGGCTCCTGTCGAGCTGATACTCGCCCGTGTTCTGCTCAACGGTCCCCTGCTCGGCTGCCGCCGCGATCCGCGCCTTCAGGCGCTGGTGCAGAAGCGTTAGGTTGTCCCACACCTCCTGGCCTGTGCGCTCGACTTCCTCCCTGCTCACGACGCCGTCGCTGACGAGCTGGTCGGCCCACAGTTCGTACACCCGCTTCTTGGTCTTGATCTTGGCGTACATCTCCGGCTGGGTATAGGCCGGCTCGTCGGACTCGTTGTGCCCGAAGCGCCGGTAGCCGATCAGGTCGATCAGCACGTCGTGGCCGAACTCCTCGCGGAAGGCGAAAGCCAGCCGGACCGCGCTCATGCAAGCCGGCACGTCGTCGGCGTTGACGTGGATGATCGGCACATCAAAGCCCTTGGCCAGATCCGAGGCCCACCGCGTCGAGCGAGCGTCGTCGGGATCGGTCGTGAAGCCGACCTGGTTGTTCATGATCAGGTGCACCGTGCCGCCTACCTGATAGCCGTCGAGTGCCTGCAAGTTCAGCGTCTCGGCGACCACGCCTTGGGCGGGGAAGGCCGCGTCTCCGTGGATCACGACCGGCACTGCCGTATTGGTGTCCTGGTGGGTCCTCGGGCCGGTACGCGATGTCTGGGCCGCCCGAGTGGCGCCCTCGACCACCGCGGACACATACTCCAAGTGGCTCGGGTTGGACTCCAAGTTGACCCTGATCGTGCCGCCGTCGGGCAGCTTGTAGGAGCCCTGGGTGCCGTGGTGGTACTTCACGTCGCCGGTCCCGCCTTGTGGGATGGTGGTAACCGCCTCGAGTGTCGAGGCACCCTCGAACTCGGCGAAGATCGTGTCGTAGGGGCGGCCCAGGTTGTGCGCCAACACGTTCAGCCGCCCCCTGTGCGCCATCCCCACGACCACCTCTTCGCCACCGTTCCCGGCGGCGAGTTGGATCAGGTCGTCGAGCATCGGCACGGTCATGTCAAGGCCCTCGATCGAGAACTGGTGCTGGCCCAGATAGGCCTTGTGCATGAAGCGCTCCAGCGCGTCAACCTCGATCAGGCGCTTGAGCAGTGCCTTGCGCTCCTCCACGCCCAGCGGCTGCCTGAAGGTGCCCGACTCGATCTGCTCGCGAAGCCACACGCGCTGCTTGTGGGAGGAGATGTGCTCGATCTCGTACGCGATCGTCCCGCAATAAGTCTGGCGCAAGTGCGGCAGCGCCTCCGCCAGCGTCTCGCCGGGCACGTACATCCTCAAGATGCGAGCCGGGATCTGAGCCATCACATGGGGCGTCAGCCCGGCCGCCTCTGGGTCCAACTGTGGCTCGCCCTCGGGCTCGCTCCCAAGCGGGTCCAGATGTGCCGCCAAGTGACCGTGGCTACGGAAGCGGTGCACCAAAGTGCTCGCAGCCTGCACCGCCTGCAGCATCTGCTCGTCAGGGGCGCTCGCCACCATTGCGCTTGCCGGAGACGCGCCCGCTGTCGCGGATCCCGGTGCGGGCGCGGTTGGCGCGGGAGCAGTCGGCGCGGGACCAAGTACTACTCCGAGCGAGGCGAACACTCCCTCGTAGAAGGCGTCCTCGCCCTGCAGTCGTCCCTCGACCAAAGCCAAGAAGCGCCCTGACTCGGCGCCTTGAATGACCCTGTGGTCATAGGTCGAGGTCATCGTCATGACCTTCTCCGCCCCGATTTGGGCGCCCACGTTGCCAAGGCCGACGGGGTAGGCGATCGAGCCGGTCGCCACGATCGTGCCTTGACCGTTCATCAGACGCGGAACCGAGGCCACCGTGCCAAGCCCTCCCGGGTTGGTGAGCGTCACATTGCCGCCCATCAGATCGTCCGCGGTCAACTTGTTCGTGCGCGCCTTCTCCACGAGCCCGTCATAGGCCGCCACGAACTCCGCGAAGGACAGTCCCCCGGCATCCGAGATCACAGGCACCATCAAGGTGCGCGAGCCGTCCTTCTTCTGCACGTCCACCGCCAGGCCCAGATTCACCTGGCCGTCGTCGACCCTGTAGGGCTTGCCGTCCACCTCCTCAAAGTGGTGGGCCATCGTCGGCATCTCGGTGGCGGCCTGCGCGATCGCGTAGGCGATCAGGTGAGTGAAGCTGACCTTGTGCCCGGCCGCCTTGAGCTCGCGCCGGCGCCCGTCGAGCACAGTCACGGTAATCGTTCTGAAGCTCGTCGCGGTCGGGATCGAGCGAGACTCGTCCATGTACTTGGCCAGCATCGCCGCGCCGCCCTTGAGCGCTTGGCGCTCGCCCGTCGCCGGCGAGGCGCCGTTGGAGGTAGACGTCGCGCCGTTGCCGCGCGCTCCAAGCACATCTGCCTTGAGGATGCGTCCTCCCGGGCCGCTCCCGCTGACGCCCGCCAGACTTACCCCCTCGGTCTGGGCGACTCGCGCCGCGACCGGGGACACGCGCGTGCCATCGGTCGGCATCGTGCCTGTAGCCGCTGTCGTCGCGTCGCCCGGGCCGGCGGAGGCTTGCGGGGTCTCGGCCGAAGGCACCGCGACACCGTCGCCGTCGCTTGAGGGACTGCCCTGGTCGGCGGGCTGAGCGGCGCCGCCCTCGTCCACGGCAAGGCGGGCGATCACCTGTCCCACGCCGACTGTGTCGCCCTCCTCGGCAAGGATTTCGACGACCGTTCCGCTGGCCGGCGAAGGCAGCTCGACATCCACCTTGTCAGTGGATATCTCAACTATCGTGTCGTCGACCTTGATGAACTCGCCGACCTTGACATGCCATTCGAGGATTGTTCCCTCGGTGACAGACTCGCCGGCGGCAGGTGTCACGACGTCGATCATTTGCTTGATCGTTGTGCCGGAGGCCATCCAGCTTCACTCTAGCGCCCTGGCCAGCCGGACAGATGTCACGCGCCTCCGTCAGGCTGCTTCATGAGCGATCTTCACACTGCTTAACAATCAGGCAGGGCGCTGCGGGGCTATATACGTCGCGCACAACTCAGTTGGGGAGACGCTCTCGGTCCTGCCTGTGTCCTTCGCTTGTGTCCTGGGCTCTCTGGGCACGCACGAACTCCCAGCTGCCGAAGAACGGTCCGATCCCGCCAAGCACAGCGACCGCCACAGCCAAGCGCAGTGACACGATCCTCATGCGCGCGGCCGCGATGCATGCACACGACATGCCGATCCACAAAATCCCGTGGGTCCAGCCGAGCACCAACGTCTCCGGCTGCGGTTTGCCGAGCGCGAAAGCGCAGATCAACAGTGAGCTGTACACGCACGAGTGAAAGAAGGACGTCCACTTCAAAGGCGTGAACGCCCTCGAGCGGTGGATGGCATGCGACGCCGGCTCTCGCGCTCGGGACGTGCGGGGCTCGGCCTTTACTTCGGTGTCTCGGGAAACAGCGGTGCCAGAGGCTCCCCGGGGACTGCGGAAGCCTTGGGAACCTGGAACCTCGATGGGTGTCACCCCGTCAGCCAACGCGCCATCCTGCGCAGGCTCTCCTCGGCCTCCGCCGGCCACTCGTCTATCTCCGCCGGCCACCATGCGTACTCGTCGTGCTCATGGTCGGGGATCACCTCAGCGTCCTCGGCCAACCAGGCTTGCCCCACGAACATCACAAGACGGTGGGGCAACAGCACAAGCGCCTCGCCGCGCACTCGCTCCGGTGAAACAGACCACTCCTCCCGCAGCTCACGCACCAAAGTGTCCGCCGGGCTCTCACCCAGGTCCACGGCGCCGCCCGCGCCCAACGCCCAACGCCCAGCCCAAGAGGCTAGCCACGCCGCGCGTTTGCCCGCCAGCCAGCGCCCGTCGGCTGAGCGCGTGACGCACAGCGCCGCCACGCTGTAGGACGCGTCGGCCGCGACCAAACGCAAGGCCCAACGCAGCGGCTGCAGCTCCATCTCGATCCCTTGCGGCCCGTCGGTGAAGTCGATCAGCCGCGCCGCAAGCCCGTCGTGGCTAGGCGACCCGCGCTCGCGCAAACTCGCGATCGCCGCGTCGGCTGCCGCGCTGTGATCGGCCGGGGGGTTGAAGTGCTCGGCGCGCCAGCGTGCCTTCACCTGACTTAGGTCCCACGGCCCACGCGCCAGCACCTCTGGTGCTTCGTCGGTCTGCGCCTGCGTTTGCGTGGCCATTCCTACAGGCTAGTGATCGCGCGTCAGGGTCGGGTAAAGGTATGTGGCCCTAAACTCGCTCGACCGTGAGCGAGCGTCGACGCAAGCATTGGGGTTGGGGATTCGAGGACGAGCAGCCCTCGCCCGAGGAAGTCCGCGCCGCGGCCGGCGGCCTGGCCGCGCACCTGGGCTTCCCCGCCGTCGAGGTCGAGCAACCCGTCAGTCTCGAGGACGTCAGTTTGCCTTCGCCCAGGGTTCTTCCACCCTCGGAGCTCGTCGAGATCTGTGCCACAGATACGCACGACAGGGCGGCCCATGCGCTTGGCAAGTCCTATTCCGATGTCGTACTCGGCTTTCGTGGAAGGTACGAACACCCCCCCGACTTCATCGCCCGTCCCCGCGACGAGCGCGATGTTGAGCGACTACTCGCATGGTGTTCGGCCGAGCGGGTCGCCGCGATCCCCTACGGGGGCGGCACGAGCGTGGTGGGCGGAGTCGAGCCCCGCCTCGGGGTGGGTGGCGACCGTTACAACGGCGCCATCTCGATCGATCTAGGCGGTCTCGCAAGCGTCCTTGAGGTCGATCCCGTCTCGCGGTCCGCTCTGATCCAGGCAGGCGCCACCGGTCCGGCCTTGGAGGCCCAGCTGGCCGAGCACGGCCTCACATTGCGCCACTTCCCCCAGTCCTTCGAGCTTTCCACCCTCGGCGGTTGGATCGCCACGCGAGCCGCCGGTCATTTCGCCACCGTCTGGACCCACATCGAGGACTTCGTCGAGTCATCGCGCGCGATCACCCCCTCTGGCGTGTGGTCTTCGCGGCGCCTGCCCGGGTCCGGCGCCGGCCCCAGTCCCGACCGACTGCTCGTCGGCTCAGAGGGCACCTTCGGCGTCATCACCGAGGCCTGGGTGCGGGTGCAGCCCCGTCCTTCCCATCGTGCTTCGGCCGGTGTGCGCTTTTCCACTTTCGAGCGCGGCGCTGAATGCGTGCGCGAGCTCTCTCAGGCGGGGCTCCAGCCCTCCAACTGCCGCCTAATCGACCCTGCCGAGGCGCGTTTTACGATGGCCGGCGACGGCAGTTTCGCTTTGCTCGTGCTCGGCTTCGAGTCGGCCGACCACCCGGTCGACTTCCTGATGGACCGGGCCTGCGCGATCTGCGCCGAGCACGGCGGTGTCGTCGGGGACCGGCGAGTCTCCGCGCGCGAGGGCGGCGATACGGCGGCCGCCGAGGGCAGCAGCGTGGGCGCCTGGCGCGAAGCCTTCCTGCGCGCTCCCTACATACGCGACATCCTCGTCGCAATGGGTGTCCTGAGCGAGACCTTCGAGACAGCCATCACCTGGGATCGCTTCCCCCGCTTTCACGAGCGCGTGATGGCCGCTGCTCGGGCCGCGGCCGAGGACGCAAGCGGAGTCGCCCAAGTCTCCTGCCGCTTCACCCACGTCTACCCCGACGGACCCGCTCCCTACTACACAGTCTTGGCTCCGGCCCTGCGCGGCGAAGAGATCGAGCAGTGGGCCGCGATCAAGGCCGCCGTCTGTGAGGTGATCGTCGCCGAGGGCGCCACAATCACCCACCACCACGCCGTCGGGCGCGACCACCGGCCCTGGTATGACCGTCAGCGCCCCGACCCTTTCGCCGCGGCCCTGCGCGGAGCCAAGGCCGCCCTCGATCCTGCCGGCATCATGAACCCCGGCGTCTTGGTGGATCCGCTGACGTGAAGGTTGCCGTGTTGGGGCCCGGTGGGGTAGGTGGTCTGGTGGCCGGCGCTTTGGCGCGAGCGGACACGCCCGTGGTCGTTCTCGCCAGAGAGTCCACCGCTGCGATCGTCGCGGCACAGGGGGTCAGTGTTCGGAGTGTCCTGCTCGGTGACTTCGTCGCTCATCCCGAGGCTTTGGTGCGTCTGCGGGAGCCGGCGGACGTCTTGATCGTAGCGACCAAGGCCACCGGTTTGGCCGAGGCTCTGGAGCGCGTCGATGCGACACCGCGCCTCGTCCTACCTCTGCTCAACGGTCTCGACCACCTGGCCGTGCTGCGCGAGCGTTTTCCCGCCGAGACAGTGCTCGCCGGAACGATCCGCGTCGAGGCCGATCGGCCGCAGCCAGGTGTGGTCGTGCACACAAGCAAGTTTCTACGGGTGGAGATGGCCTCTCGTTATGCCACGGCCCGCGCGGCGATGGAGCGGCTTGCGAGTGTGCTCTCAGATGCCGGTATCCCCGCGCGTGTGGGGGAGAGCGAGCCACAGGTGATGTGGTCCAAGCTGGTGCGGCTCAACGCTTTGGCCTGCACCACGAGCGCTTACGACAAGCTCCTTGGTGAGATCCGATCCGAGCCTGCTTTGCGCGCCGACCTGGTGGGCTCGATTGAGGAGGGGTGCGCGGTCGCTCGAGCCGAGGGTGCCTCGATCCCTTCAGAGGATCCCTTGGGCGAGCTGACTGCAGCCCACGCCACGTTGGGCAGCTCGATGCAGCGAGACATCGCCGCCGGCCGGTTGCCCGAGCTGGACGCGATCCCAGGCTCGGTATTGCGCGCGGCTGCCCGCCACGGGATCGCGTGCCCCACGACCGAGCGGCTAGTGGCGATGATCGCCGAGCGCGCCGGCGTGTCTCCGCCAGTGGTTGGAGGCCCTGACGGCGGGTGAGCGGAGTGAGTTGTATCTCCTAGAAGGCTTGTCCTACGCGCGCGTGGGGCCTTGTTGGGTCAAAGCTCCCGTGGGGAGCCGCCGGGTGAGATCATCGGCAGCGCTTGTGTGGACACCGCCTCGACGACCTCCTCCTCGACCTCGCCCTCGTCATGCTCGCCGTCGCAAAGCACCCTGAAGTTTGCGCTCTGCCCGCCGTCCCCATGGATCGTGATCCCAGGCAGGATCTCCTCGCCCTCCTCCAAGCCCAAGCGCTCCATATCGAAGTGCGCCAAACCGATCCCCCAAGCGGTGTGCGTCGGGTTCTCGCGGTCGTGCGCCGCCACGGCCTGCGCGAACCGCTCCAGGTTCTTGGCGATCTTGGCGGTGTCAGCCATCCTTGGCTGAAAGGGTAGCGCCGGGATCGCTTTGCGGTTCGCCTCCACCGAGCGCCGCGCGCACGCGCGGGGCCACCTCGGTCGCAAACAGCTCGGTGGCCCGCATCGCCTTCGCATGGGGCAGCACCCCCACGCTGATGTGACCCAGAAAACGGTCATGGTCAAACAGCGCGTGCTGAGCCACGATCTTCGTGGCCACATCCTCAGGCGTGCCCACCAGGAGATGTCCTTCCGGGCCGCAACCCGCGTCGAACTGGGCTCTGCTCATCGGCGGCCAACCGCGCTCGCGCCCAATCCTGTTCATCATCTGGGAGTAGGGGCCAAAGAACTCGTCGGCCGCATGCTTGGCGTCTTCGGCTATGTACATATGGGAGTTGATGCCCACGGCCAGCTTCGAAGTTGTGGCTCCGACGCACACGGCGCCCAGGTTCGCTGTGTCATCGGCACCTTGAAGGGCTTGGGCGCCACCCATCTCCTCGGCGCGCTTGGCCGCCTCTCGGTATAGCTCCACCAGCGGCGCGAAGCGGGCCGGGGCGCCGCCGATAATGGCGATCATCAACGGCAACCCCAGCATCCCAGCGCGAGCCACCGAAGCGGGCGTGCCGCCGACCGCGATCCACACCGGCAAGGGCTGCTGTAGGGGCCTCGGATACACGGCCGCGTCATGCAAGGCCGCGCGATGGCGCCCTGACCAGGTGACGTTCTCGGAGTCGCGCAAGGCGAGCAGCAGCTCCAGTTTCTCGGCGAACAAGTCGTCGTAGTCGTCAAGGTCATATCCGTACAAGGGAAACGACTCGGTAAAGGACCCCCGCCCGGCCATGATCTCCGCGCGCCCGCCCGAGAGCAGGTCGAGCGTGGCGAACTCCTCGAAGACGGTGACCGGGTCGGCCGAGCTGAGCACGGTCACGGCGCTCGTCAGGCGGATCTTCTCGGTGCGCGCCGCCGCCGCCGCGAGCGCCACGGTCGGGGTCGACACCGAATAATCGCGCCGGTGGTGCTCTCCCACGCCGAATACTTCCAGGCCGAGACGGTCGGCCACTTCGATCTCCTCCAGCAACTCTTTCAAGCGCTCGGCCACACGCTCCGGGGAGGCACCTGGTGCTACGTCGGCAAATGTGGCGAGGCCCAGTTCCATCGGCCACCACTATAGGTGCGGCCCAACTCAACTGGCAGCCTGTTCGTGGACAACCGTCCGATTGGACTAGGCTTCGAGAATGCTGGGAGTCAACGTCATGATTCCCGTCGGGCTCGACCAAAGCACGGCGACGCTCATCGCCGCAATCGTCGCAGCGGTAGCGTCGGTCGTGACCTCAGTCGTTGTGACGCTACCGCAGTGGCTGACGGTGCGCAGGCGAAAGAAGCTTCTCACTAGCCTGCTTTCGGGCGATAGAGAGATCCGATCACTTGAGTGGCTCGCTCGCCGCATCGGAGTGCCGACAGCCGAGGTGGCCAGCATGCTGCCCGATGTCAAAGCTCATGGTGTCCTCATGGGGGATGGTAAGGAGGGCGCTGCTCTCGATTCGCGTCACCGGGGGGGCTAGTGAGAAGGCCGAGTCTTCTCGCTGTGGTAAATGCACAAGGTGGGTTAGTCAGCTCTGCGGCTGCTCGATAATCTCGATCCGGTACCCGTCCGGGTCTTTGACAAAGCAAAGCCGCGAGCCGCCCTCGCGAACCGAGTAAGGAGGCTTCTCTGGCTGGATGCCCTGCTCGGCCAGGCGCGCGAGCGTGTCGTCAAGGTCCGCGGCGGTGATCGCGATGTGTCCGTAACCGTTGCCCACCTCATAGGAGTCCACGCCAAAGTTGTGGGTCAGCTCCAGGCGCGGCATGTCGCCGTCGCCGGGCTGGTTCATGAAGACGTTGATCGCCTCCTCGCCGATCGGGATGCGTCCCACCTCCTTGAAACCGAGCGCTTCATAGAAGGCGATCGAGCGGTCTATGTCGCCGATGCGGTAGCAGGTGTGGATGAGTGCCATGAGAAGCCATTGTAAGGGACGGCCCGCGCTGCCGCGGGCCGTCCCTTAAACGAGGCTCCCCTTTGCCTCGCGAGCCCCCTCAGGCTCTCTTGGCTCCCCTTCTGTCGCCGGGTCTCTCTCTCCGGGTTTCCGACCCTTTACCTTGCCTCGGCCTTTACCTTGCCTCAGCCTTTCTTGTGCGCCGGAGCGGACAGGGTCAGCTTGTAGGTGGTCGCACCAGCCTGCTTGCCGCCCGTCTCGGTGGTGAGCGCGATGAGCGCATGCATCGTCTTCAGGTGCGCCAGCTCGCTGCGCGCACTGTGGGAGAGGACGATCTTCACCGTCCCCGTGCCGTTGCCGGCCAGCGAGAAGGAGGCCTCGCCAAGGGTGATCGTCTTGCTTTTGGCGTGACCTCGGTGCTTGGAGCTTGCAACCTTGATCGTGGATGTGACCTTCAGCTGCCCGGTGGCCGATGACCCGTTTGGATTGGTGAGCTTGAGCGACACTGCGCCGCTGTTGGGCACCGCGAGCGTCTTGGTGGCCACCACGACCGGCACCGGAGGAGTTACCAGCGGCAGGATCGACGGTGGTGGCAGCGTGATTTTGTTCGCTTTTTCAACCGCTTCGCGCGCTTCGCGTTCGCGTCTTTCCTTGGTTTCCAGTTCCGCCTTTTCTTTGGCTTCGCGTTCGGCCTTTTCTTTCGCTTCCTGGGCTTCCTGTTCTTCCTGTTCCTGTTTCTCCTTGGCTTCGGCTTCGGCCTGCTCGCGCGCGATGACTTCTTGGTAGGTCTTGACTCTTGTCGCGGTCACGGTCGCCGGAAGCGAGTTCCCGTCCGCGCTGAACGTACCCGTGCCGGTCATCGACATCGAGTTGCCCGTCTGCGTGACGGCTATTTTCGTGCCCACAAACGTGGTGGCCGGGTATGGTCCCGCGGCTTCAGTGGCAATCCTCAGCGACGCTTCTTTGCCTTCGAGGGTGCCAGAGAAGCTGCCCGGGATGAAGCTTTCGAACAGTCCTTCGCTGGAGACGAATTCGTTTTTGGCGTTGGCTTCCTCTCTGATGAGAGCGGTGCCTTTGGCGGTCTGGCCGTATTCGACCGTGAGTGCCCATTCGCCTCTGATCGCTTCCCTGGCTTCCTTTTCTTCCTTTTCCTTCAGTTCGCGCGCTTCGCGTTCTTCGACTTCTTTGTAGGTTTTGATGCGCTTCGCGACAACGGTACCGGTCGATTTCAGGCTGAAGGCCGGAACGCTGAATGTGCCTTCCCCGGAGATTTCAAGCGTACCGGCGCCGCTTGTGACGGTCATCGTCGCGCTTTCGAATTCGCTGGCCGGAAGAGGGCCGGAGGGCGAGGTTGTGATCTTGACCTTGGCGTTGCTGCCTTCAAGCGTGCCTTCGAACGTGCCGGGCGATCCCTGTAGGAACTGGACCGCTTCGCTTGCGAATTCGCCTTTCGGTCCTGCTTCCTGGCGAATGACGGTCGTGCCTGTGTTGCTCTGCGCGCCGGTTTTGAGGACGATTTCCCATTCGCCGCGCATTTCCGGGGCGCTGGCTGAGGCCGTGGACGCGAAGCCCGCGAGCACGATCAGTATGCATCCGAGCGCGAATGTGAGCGCCGTCACCGTGCGCGCTCCGTGCCCAGCGCGCGTCCTTCCGAGCCACGTCGAGTCGTGGGTCATGATGCCTGAAGCCCTCCCCCATCGTATAGTCAAGTCTTGATAGAACTGCCTTCTCACAAAACCACACAGCGGTGTGTATGTCAAGACGTCTGGCACCGCTTCGCGGCTTTATTTGAGGCGGTTCTGGACGAACGAACGATCTACGCCGGTGTGTACGTAGGGGCGTGTTCGCGCGATCGGGTCGGGCGAGCGGACGGCCGATCCGGCCCGTAGGGGACGTTTGGTTGGGCGTGCAGGGGACAGCGCGCGCGACAACGTGGCAGGATCCGTCCATGATCGTCGAGCGAGCTCTGAACGAGCGCTTCCTGTCGAACACCTATCTCGTCGCCGACGGCGAGGGCGGGCCCGGCTTCTTCGTCGATGCCGGCGGTCCGGTCGAGCCGCTTCTGGACATCGCAAAGCGCCTCCAGGTCGAGCCGACGCACGTGTTGCTCACCCATCATCACTTCGATCACGTCAGTGACCTGGGGGTCTTGCGCAAGCGCTGGCCCGGCCTCGAGGTCTCGATCCATCCGCTTGAGCATGCCCCCTTGCTAGAGCTGGGCGACGCTTTGGGCAAGGGACTGGAGCTCAGTGCGATCGAAGCGGGCGAGACATTGCGCTTTGGCAACCTAGAGGTAAGGCCGCTCAGCACGCCCGGACACACGGCGGGGATGTTGTCTTTTCTGGTTGCCGACGTCGCTTCGACTTTCCCCGGCGCGCGTCCCGGCTCGGGTTCCGGTCCAGGCGGTTTTCAGGGAGGCGAAGCGGTCGTCTTCACCGGCGACACGCTCTTCAAGGACAGTGTCGGCGGCGTAAGGGCCCCAGGACACACCACCTACACCGATCTCAGGGACTCGATCATGGGCACCTTGATGGAGCTGCCGGCCGAGACGATCGTCTACCCCGGCCATACCGACGCGACCAGCGTGGGTCGCGAGTGGGAGCAGAACGCTTTCATCCGCGTGTGGCGGGGCCTGGACCCGGAAGGCGCCGAGCCGTGCACCGCGCTCGGCGAGCCCGCGACCTTGATTCTGCTGGGCGACGACTACGACGGCGGCAAGAAGGCCTGGGTTCGCTGGCCCGACGGTAAGGACGACATCGTCCCGGGCAGCCGAGTAGAGACCTAGACTCAAAGGGTGGCGCAGGACAAGATCCCAACATCGAGGGTGCGCCGCACGGCAACCGTCGGCAGGCTCGCGGCAAGCGAGGCGGTCAAGCAGTTCGGGACGCGGGCGGCCAACATGACCCGGGGCGAGGAGGCCGCCCAGGAGGCGAGCGCGCGCCGCCAGCTAGAGACGGCCAAGCAGATCGTGGCGGCCCTGGGGACGATGAAGGGCGCCGCCATGAAGCTCGGCCAGGTCATGTCCTTCCTGGACGTGGGGCTCGTGCCCGAGGAGCACCGCGAGGAGTTTCAGCGCGAGCTTGCCAAGCTGCGCGACGCGGCGCCAACCGTGTCCTTCAAGCAGATGAAGCACGTGATCGAGGAGGATCTGGAAGCCAAGGTCTCCGAGGTGTTTGCCGAGTTCGACGAGGAGCCGATCGCCGCGGCCTCGATCGGCCAGGTGTATAGGGCGACGCTCAAGGACGACCCTTCATCGGGGGCAAGCGGCCAGGAGGTGGCCGTGAAGGTGCAATATCCCGGTGTGGCCGGGGCGGTCAGGGCTGACCTGCAGAACCTGGACATGATCATGCGCCTGCTCAAGCGCATGACCCCCAGCCTCGACGTGAAGGCCGTCACGACTGAGATCAGAGAGCGGATCGGCGAGGAGCTGGATTACGAGCTAGAGGCCCAGAACCAACGCTCTTTGGCGCGCATCTTCAGGGGCCATCCCTTCATCGCGGTACCCGAGGTGGTGAGCGAGCTCTCACGCGAGCGGGTCTTGGTCACAGAGTTCGTGCGGGGCACGGGCTTTGAGGAGCTAAAGGGTCGTTCCCAGGCCGAGCGCGACAGGGTCGGAGAGATCGTGTTCCGCTTCTTTATGGGCTGTCTCTATCGCCACCGCCAGTTCTCCGGCGATCCTCACCCGGGCAACTTTATGCTGCTCGATGACGGTCGTGTCGCGTTTCTGGACTTCGGCCTGTTCAAGCGCATCGAGCGGGAGCCCGTCGAATTGGAGTTGGCATGCCAGCGGGCCGTCGTGGAGCAGGACGCCCAGACCCTGCACAAGCTCCTGGCCGAGTCGAGCTTCCTGCCTGAACCCGAGCGGGTCGACCCCGATCACCTGCTGGCTTTCATAGAGGACGCGATCTGGTGGTACACGACAGCCGACGAAGATGTTCACCTCTCGCCCGAGATCGCCACTGAGGTGATGATCGAGAGACTCCGACCCGCGCTCCTCCCATTTTCGGGAGATGCGCCACCAAACGATCCAGCCCGAGCACCTGTTCGGCCGGCGCATGGAGATGCTCACGCTGGCCGTGCTCTCCCAGTTGCGAGCCTCCAACAACTGGCACCGGATCGCGCGCGAGTGGATGTATGGGGACGCGCCGGTGACCGAGTTGGGGCGCGAAGAGGCCGAGTTTTACGAGCGCACCGGCGTAGGCGCGGCGTAGGACTTTTTTGGGAGACAAGATTCGCCCTCGCTTCGAAGGGCGCCCGCCAAGCCGGTCGTCCTTCCCACCTGAGTAACCTGGGGCCAGAGTCCTAGAGCACTTGGATCTGCATGAGGCTGGTCGTGCCAGGCCGCCCGGAGGGCAGGCCCGCGGTGATGCCTACGCGCTGGCCCTTCTCACACCAGCCCAGCTCGACCACGCGCCGAGCCGAGTCGGCGATCAGCTCCTCGGTCGTCTCGTGGCGGCGGATCGAGCTTGCCTGCACGCCCCACATCAAGCCGCAGCGGCGCACGGTCTCGCGGCCGGGGGAGAGTGCATAGATCGGCACCGTCGGGCGGTGAGCCGAGACGAGACGGGCCGAGCGACCCGACAGCGTCGGCACGATCAAGGCATCCAAGTGCAGTTCGCGTGCCGCCAGGCACAGGGAGTGGGCGACGGTGTGTGCCGGGTCGGCTTCGGCGCGGCGCACTCGCGAGGTGTTCCAGCGCTCGTATGGGGCGATCTTCTCCGTCTCCACGGCCACGGCGGCCATCATTTCGACGGCCCCCACAGGATAGGCGCCAACCGCCGTCTCCTGGGAGAGCATCACAGCGTCGGTGCCGTCGAGGATCGCGTTGGCCACGTCGGCCACCTCGGCCCTGGTGGGGCGCGAAGAGGTGACCATCGAGTCGAGCATCTGCGTGGCGGTGATCGAGGGGCGCGCAAGGTAGCCGGATTGCTCGAGCAACTTCTTCTGCACGGCCGGGACCTGCTCGATCGGCATCTCGATGCCCAGGTCGCCGCGAGCGACCATCACGCAGTCGGCGGCCCTGATGATCTCCTCGGCGTGTTCGACCGCCTGGGGCTTCTCCATCTTGGCGATCAGGGGCAGCCTTGTGTGCTCGCGCACCGCTTCCACATCGGAGGGAAAGCGCACAAAAGAGAGCGCCACCATGTCCACACCGATCGATTCGCCGTGGCGCAGCAGCTCCAGGTCCTCCTCGGGCACCGAGGGCAGGGAGTGGGCGGGCCCCGGAATGTTGAGGCCTTGACGCGAAGCGACGGCGCCGCCGATCTCGACGTCGGCATCCACTTCGTTCTGCTGCTCACGCACGGCCGAGACCCGCAACCGCACCGACCCGTCTGCCAGGTAGAGCACCTCCTGGGGCTCCAGCGCCGCCGCGAGGCCGGGCCAGGTGATCGACATGTGTTTGGCGTCGCCCTCGCGCTCCTCGCCGCAGGTGAAGGTGACGGTGTCGCCGGGCTTCAACTCGACGATGTCCTCGCGCAAAGGCCCGATCCTGAGCTTGGGGCCTGGTAGGTCTTGCAGGATCGCCACAGGTCGTCCGGCCTTGCCAGCGGCATCGCGTACGCGTCTTACGGTCTCCTCGTGCTCGGCCAGAGTGCCGTGGGAGTAATTCAGGCGGGCCACGTCCATCCCGGCGGTGATCATCGCGAGCAACGTGGCCGGCTCGCGTGAGGCAGGGCCGATGGTGGCGACGATCTTGGTGCGGCGCATTGTCACGTCACGGTAGCGGGCGGGGCCGGAGTTGGTGGTCCTGCCGTGTGAGGTTTTCGTTAGGCGACCCGGTCCGCCGGATGCGTCGGGCAGTCGTCGCCGCCGGCGGGTTGGCTTACCATCGTCGAACCGATGCTCGGGCCCTCACGACCGCTTCCCACCGTGGGCGCTCACGCTCGCATCAAGCACTTCGGTGGCAGCGTCGAGCGGGGGGTCGTCGTCGCCGTGTTCGAGGACGGCGCACGCCTGAGCGTCGAGGGGGAGGACGGCGAGCTGTATGAGTTCGTGCTCAGTCAGAAAAACGCGCGCTTTATCTCCGCGGGCGATGCGCACGGGCCGCGTTTGGAGTTGTTCGGCCGCGACTGAGAATCTGGCGGCGTAGGCCCGCCGAGATGCCCGCCGCAGGCGCCTCCATAGGAAGTTTGACAGGGCCTTGCCAGGGGGGCTTGACAAACTGTGCCGCTACTGCTTATAGTGCTCGGTACCCGGTGAGACGAAGGTACGCCGGACACACATAAGGTCGTAGGTCGGCCCGGGGGGCCGACGTCTGAACGTCTGACAGGGACCTTGGGAGAGGGACCGGGTCGCTCTGAGAGGGAGTGGTGTTTCGCGTGCATTCATTGGGGAATCGTGTGCTTGAGGGTCCGTGTCCGCACGGGGTTGGCCCAACAGGACGCGTCAGCATCGCTGACGCGTTTCTCTCTCCTCTCCTGTGGTCGGTTTTCCCCACGTTTTCTTCTGGCGCCACGGGTCAAGTGCCCGCGGCACACCTGTTCCGCCCGGACTCCTCGGGTGGTCGTCTCGCTCATTTCTCGAGGAGGTAGCTTTGATGCTTCGCCGTCACTTCCTGATCATCGGCATGGCCATCGCAACGCTCGCGTTCGTGCCCGCGAGTGCCCCGGCCGCGGAATCATGCCCAAACGAAGCCTTCCACTCGGAAGGACTTTCCTCCCGCCTGCCCGACTGTCGCGCGTACGAGCAGGTTTCGCCGGTGAACAAGGGAGGCTATGGAACCGACGTCATATTCTACGAAGGTCTTCAGTTCCAGGCGGCCGAAGAAGGCCAACGGCTGCTCTACACCTCCTTTGACGCGATCACCCCAGACTCGCCTGAGGGAGGTGAAAACCGATATCTCGCAAACCGCGAAGCAGACGGGTGGGTAAGCCAACCGATCAGCCCGCCGAATATCCTCGCTTCGCTTCCACAGAGCTACGTTACGGGTACGGGCGAGTGGGCTTGGGCCTCTCCAAACCTGACCTGCGGCTTTGTAAGAACGACTCAGCCGTTGACGGCCGACACTCCGACCGCCGATACGAACGCGGCCGTTGAGAATCTCTATCGGCGCAACCCTGACGGCAGTTGGACACTCGTTTCCAATCGTGTACCCGTCAACATTCCTTACCAAGGAGCTCCGGGTATGAACGTGCTCGGCGCAACGGGCGACTGCAAAACGGTGTACTTTCAGACCTTTTATCAACTCTTCCCTGAAATGCCGGTAGGAGACCACATCTACGAGTGGTCCGACGGGACGCTGCGTATCGCCGACGTTCTGCCTGAAGGCAGTGTCGCCACGTCTACCGAATCGCCGGCAACGGAATATACCTCGCCCTGGAATCTGGTCTCGGCGGACGGCTCGCGCCTCCTTTTCTCCGCTGGAGGTCAGATCTTCATACGAGAAAGCTCTGCGGGAGTAGAAGGTAGGACGGTGGAAGTACCCCATTCTGGTCGGTTTCAGGCCGCCTCCAAGGACGGTTCACGCGTCTTCCTTGTCTCTGGTGTGGATCTCTACGAATACGATGTGGAAAGCAGCCGGCTCACCGACCTCACAGTCGATACGAACGGTGCTGACACCACCGGCGCAGGCGTAGCCGGCGTCCTTGGTATTTCGGAAAATGGAAGTTACGTCTATTTTGCGGCGGAAGGCCAACTCGTTCCGTCTCACGGCAACACTCAGCAGGAAAATGGCGCCAAGGAAGAGCTCAATGTCTATCTCGATCACGAAGGCACGACGACCTTTGTCGGCACTATTGCAAAGTATGAGACAGGAGACCGTGTCTTCAGTGGTGGCGCCCTGCTCTCCAAAGACTTTTCGTGGTGGAGCTCGCGTGTGACACCTGACGGTAAGCACCTGTTGTTCGTATCGGCAACCGATACAACTGGATATGACAACAAGGATGCGCTAGGGCGTGCACACCCAGAGGCGTATCTGTTCGACGCGGGCGATGCAAGGACGGTCTGCATTTCCTGTGACCCGAGCGGCGCGCGCCCAATCGTGGACGAAAAATCAGAACTTCCGGCGCCCATCGCCACTCCAACCGCGTTTATCGAAGGCGTTGTTGGAGATGTGCCGCATGCACTGAGCGACGACGGCGATCGCGTGTTCTTTGAAAGCGAGGATCCGCTCTCGCCGCTGGTGAAGAGCGGCGACCTGAACGTCTACGAGTGGGAGCGTGTCGGCAGCGGCTCCTGCACGAGCGCGAGTTGGTCCTTCGGCGAACAGTCCGGTGGCTGTGTCTATATGTTGGATAGCGGTATAGCGCCCGTGGCGGATACTCAGCCTCGGTATAAATATCGCCCCGGCTGAATTCTTGGACGCCAGCCCAGATGGAAACGACGTGTACATCAATACTGAGACGAGCTTCAGCGCACAGGATGGCGACAGCCAGCCCGACGTATACGACGTGAGCGTCGATGGTGGATTCCCGCAGGTGCTCTCTGCTCCGAGCTGTGAAGGGGAAGGTTGTCAGGGATTGCCGCCGGCGACGCCAACATTCGGTACGCCCTCGAGCCTGTCGTTCTCCGGCGCTGGCAACGTGCAGCCGATCGCGAAATCAACGCCGCATAAGAAGAAGTCTAAGCAGTCTCGTCGCGTGAAGCACAAGAAACCTCGCTCACGCAAAGCCAACAGGTCCAAGAGGGGGAAGCGATGAGGGCTCGTACCGTAAAGCTGATCGTGGTGGTATGCGTCTGCACCATGAGTTTGGTGGCACTGCCTTCGAGACTCATTGGCGGCCCAGTCGGTGTCGACTCCGGCGTGGTCGGCGGTCGTCGTCTCCGGTCCGACCCACCTGCCGCCCGCCACAGGTGTGCAGCCAGGTGTGGGAAAGATAGCGATCTATCCCATAAATGTGGGGGGAGCGCCGAGCAGCGGCGAGATAACCGTCACTGACGTTCTGCCGCCTCACATCACCACTTCCGGCACTCCGTCGGATCCGGACGGAGTCTGGTCGTGCTCCGAAGGCGCCGGTCAGACGACCGTCACCTGCACGACCAACGAATCGGCTCCGCCTGGACTAGGACCGAAGACGTTTGGATTCCTCTTCATAACAAGCCCTATTCGCATACCTGTCGACATCGAAACGACGGTACCGGAACAAAGCATGAACGAAGTCACGTTGAGCGGTGGGTCGGCAGCCTCTTCGGCGACCGTCGATCAACGCGTCGTCATAAGCCCGACGCCAGCCTCGCCCGGGGTGGAAACGCTCACGGCATCGGTATACGACAGCGAAGGCAAACTGGAGACACAGGCGGCGGCACATCCCAACGCGATCACCACCGCGGTGATGGTCAACACGGTGACGAACTCGCAGGGCGTAGTCGTGCCGGCCGGAGAACTCAAGAACGTCGAAGTAAAGCTGCCGCCGGGGTTCTCGGGGAATCCCCAGGCAGTGCCGAAGTGTCCCTCGAATGGAGAAATAAAGTCGTGCGGCGCGTTCCCGGAAACGGTGCTCGGGGTTGCGGCCCCGATTGTCGGCGACGAATTTGCGCCCGAATCGTGGGGTTCGGCGATCTGGAACCTCAAGCCCGAATTTCAAACACCCGCGGAGTTTGGCTTCATGGGGTTGATCCTGCCGGTCTATCTCGACTCGTCGGTGCGCAGCGACGGCGACTTCGGTGTCACGGTGTCCGCCCCGGACGTGCTCCAAGAGCTACAGGTTTGGGGATCGATCGTGACCTTCTGGGGCAAGCCAAACGAAGCTTCGCACGACGAAGAGCGGTGCGGCGAACTGACCTTCGACGCGGGATGCAAGTCTACGACCGCGCCAAATGTTCCATTTTTCACAAACCCCACGGATTGTCAGAAGCAAGCGGTCGAACCGGCGGTCGTGTCCGCGGAAGTGAGCTTTTGGGAGAATCTCGACGAATTCTCAGTCTCCGTTGAGCACTGCCCTGGCGCCGGTCACAGGCTGCGATCGGGTGCCGTTCCATCCAAGCCTGCACGTGCAGTTGACTGAACACACGGCGGCTGAGCCTTCCGGTGTCGTAACCGAATTGCACATGCCCCAAGTCGACAGCGAAGCGGGATTGGCCGAAGCAAATGTGCAAAAGGCCGTTGTTACCTTCCCCAAGGGGATGGTCATCTCTCCCTCCGCCGCGAGTGGGCTCGGTGCCTGTAGCCCATCGCAGATCGGCCTCACAAGCGATTCGCCAGTGAAATTCAACCTCGCGGCGCCCGCCTGCCCTGATTCTTCGCAGTTGGGCACAGTCAAGATCGATACGCCGTTGTTGCCGACGCCGCTTGAAGGCTACATCTACCTTGCCGAACAAGACAACAACCCGTTCCATTCGCTCATCGCCATCTATTTGTCGGCTTACGATCCTGCCACCGCGATCAGGGTCAAGGTAGCCGGAAGGGTCGAATTGAATCAGCAGACCGGTCAAATAACGGCGGTGTTCGACGAATTGCCACAGTTGCCGTTTGGGAACGTGAGATTGGCTTTCAAGCAAGGCCCACGGGCTCCCTTGCAGGCGCCCACCTCATGTGGCAATTTCACGACAAGCTCCGACCTTACCCCCTGGAGTGCCGCCGGTCCAGGGCCGAGTGGCGAAACGATCCCGGGAAGCGCAGACGCGATGAGCACGGATCAGTTTACCGTCGAAGGGTGCGACGGCTCGGTGTTCTCCCCGTCGTTCGTGGCGGGTACCACCAATAACCAGGCTGGAGCTTACAGTCCATTTTCCATGACCCTTTCCAGGGAAGACGACCAGGAACAGACGATTGGGGGACTTTCCATATCGTTGCCTCCCGGCCTGTCGGGAATGCTCTCAAACGTTCCACTGTGCGGGGAACCGCAAGCCGGCGAGGGGTCTTGTCCCGCCTCCAGCCAGATCGGGCACGTGACCGCCGTCTTTGGTCCGGGTCCGCATCCGCTCACCGTTCCTGAGCCGGGCAAGCCCGCCGACCCGGTGTACCTCACCGGCCCGTACAAGGGCGCGCCGTTTGGATTGGCGGTCGTCGTGCCGGCGGAAGCAGGCCCATTCAACCTGGGTCGGGTGGTCGTGCGGGCGAAGGTGGAAGTGAATCCGATAACCGCTCAGGTGACGGTCTCGAGCGACCCCCTACCGACGATCTTGCAAGGGGTTCCAACCGACGTTCGTACCGTGAACGTGGTCATAGACCGTGAAGGCTTCACCTTCAACCCGACCAACTGCGGTTCGATGACCATAGGCGGCAGTGTCAGCTCGACGGAAGGGAGCACCAAGGCGCTGTCCGATCACTTCCAGTCGGCCAACTGCGCTGGGCTTGCCTTCAAACCGCAGTTCAAAGCGTCTACGTCGGGCAAGACGTCAAGAGCGAAGGGCGCGAGCCTCGACGTCAAGCTCACTTACCCGAAAGCCGCGTTTGGCTCGCAGGCGAACATCGCCAAGGTCAAGGTCGATCTGCCCAAGCAACTGCCGTCACGTTTGACGACCCTGCAGAAGGCGTGCCTGGCCAGTGTGTTCGACCAGAACCCGGCCGCCTGTCCGTCGGATTCGAGGGTGGGGTCGGCCACGGCGAGCACCCCGATCATCCCGGTGCCATTGTCGGGGCCTGCGTACTTCGTCAGCTATGGCGGCGCGAAGTTCCCTGAACTGGTCGTGGTGCTGTCCGGCTATGGCGTGACCGTTCAGTTGCACGGCGAAACGTTCATCAGCAAAGCGGGGATCACCAGCAGCACGTTCCGTCAGGTGCCCGACGTGCCGGTGGCGAGCTTCGAGTCGAAGCTGCCGCAGGGTCCGTTCTCGGCCCTTGCTGCGAACGGGAACCTGTGCACCAAGAAACTGAAGATGCCGACAGCATTCACCGGCCAGAATGGCGCGGTACTGAAGCAGACCACGCCGATCGCCGTCGCCGGCTGTGGCAAGGCCAAGCCCAAGAAGGTCAAGAAAAGCAACAAGGCGGGCAAAGGTCACAAGATCAAGAAGAAATGACATGCCCGTCTCAGGGCAGCAGCTATCGAGCAAGGATGACGCGAGCCGGCGCATGGTCGAGATCCAGCGCTCGCGCATCCTCGCGGCGATGGTCGAGGTGTGCGCCGAGTACGGCGCTGCCAATGTGACGGTCTCGCACGCCGTGGAACGGGCGAGGGTCTCACGCCGCACGTTCTACCACCTGTACCGCGGTCGCGAAGACTGCTTCCTGGCGACGTTCGACGAGGGCATCGGACGCGCCTCGCGCTACATCCTGGCCGACTACGACCCGGACGCGAAGTGGATTGTGCGGCTCAGGCTGCTGCTCACTCGCCTGCTCGCCTTTCTCGACATGGAGCCTGGCGTCGGGCAGCTCTTGATCGTCGGCGCGCTCGGGGCCGGCCCCGTCGTGCTCGGCCGCCGCGCCGACATGGTCGCTCGCATCGTCGAGTTCGTGCAGGAAGGCAGCCGCGAAGCGAAAGGAGCCGCCGAGCCGCCGCCGCTCATGGCCGAGGGCATCGTCGGCGGCGTGCTCTCGGTGTTGCACGGGCGGCTGCTCGACGTGCTCGCGCCCGGCGTAGGCTCGGACGGAAACCAGCCCGACCGCGAGCAGGCCTCGCTGCTCGAGCTGACCGGCCCGCTGATGAGCATGATCGTCTTGCCCTACCTCGGTCCGGTCGCCGCCCGCCGCGAGCTGGCGCGGCCCACGCCCTCGCCGCCCGAGCGCAGAGAGCCCGTGGCCGCCGACCCTCTGCGCGGCGTACGGATGCGGCTCACTTACCGCACCGCCCGTGTCCTGGCCGCGATCGGCGCGCATCCGGGCCGCTCCAATCGCGAGGTCGGCCTGGCGGCCGAAATGCAGGACCAGGGCCAGATCTCCAAGCTGCTCACGCGCCTGGCGGGGCTCGGCTTGATCGAGAACATGCCTGCCGGCCGCCTCGCTCGTGGGGGGCCCAACGCCTGGACGCTCACCGCCAAGGGCCGCGAGATCGCGCGGGCGATCGGCGGTGGCGCTACGGGTTGAGCCTCGGGCTACGGCACGCGCACGTCGGGGAACCACTCCGCGCAGTGCTCGCGCAGCGCCCCCCTTACCCAGGACCGTTCGGCGGGTGTGCTTGCGCGCAAGCGCCCCAGCAGCTCCTTGGGCCGCTCGACCGGAGCCCCCGAGATCGTCCAGCGCACCGCCAAGCGCTCGAACAGCAGCTCCAGCGCTCGCTGCTCGTAATCGTCCCTGGCTGCGGCGGCCCGCGCGCCCGCGCCGGTCAGCGTGGCCGCGTACTCGCGCCGAGCGCCCACCGTCAAGGAGCCGCGCAACACGAGCAGGTTGCCGTCGGGGTCGGTGTACTCAGTGGTTGGCGCGCTCGGTGTCTCCTGCCGGCCCCGCGCGCGACTCCTCCTACCCATGCTCTCTCAACCCCCGCCTCACCAGCTTGCCGCGCCCTCGCGATGAAGACCGCTACATCCGCTCCGCCGCTTCGAGCAGCTGCGAGCGCGCGGCCCCCGCGGGCGTGCCGTCGGACACCACCGGCTTGGCGTGCCCCGGCCATGCCGCCGCGGGCTCCATCTCGGCCAGCTTGCGAATCGAGGCCTTGGCCTGCTCGGTGTCGTAGTTGTAGGTCTTCTCCGGCACGTGTGGCGGACAATCGCGGCCCCACATTTCGAGCGTGTAGAAACAGTCGCTGACGAGCGCCAAGCGGTCCGATTCGCGCCACAGCCCGATCTGGCCGGGGGCGTGTCCGGGCAGATCGATCACCTTGAAGCCCGCGATCTCATCACCCTCGGACAAGGTGCCCGAGATCTTGACGGGTCCCCCGTCCCAAGCCCAACGATGCGCCGCCCGATGGATCTGGCGCTGGGGCGTAGGCAGGCCGCGCAACCCCTCGGGCCAGTAGCGAAAGCCGCCGCTGCCTTCGGCGTCTTGGACCTCGTTTGGGTGGCACAGCGTGGGCACGTCCAAGGCGGGTGCGCTGCCGCGGTGGTCGGTGTGGCCATGGCCCAACACGATCCGCTTGATCCCGCCTAGCTTCGCCCCGGCGGAGGCCACCGCGCGGACCATGGTGCGGGCGCCTGCGTCATACATGGTCACGCCGCCGGTCTCGGAGTCCTCGATCAGGTACACGTTGCAGCGGCCTGGCTGGCCTTGCACGACCCATACTCCGTCGGCGACGAGCTTGGCGTCGGGCATCGAGATGCCCGTCATCTTTGTCTTCACGTTGAAGGCGCCCCTCAGCCCCACCTCGGCGGGGCTGTCCTGTGGGGGCATCAGCCCAATCTGGCGAGCCACCTCCATACCGTCGGTGAACGCGTCGTTCGCCTGGATCTTGCCGTCGCGGACGGTCAGCACGTCCAGGCCTTCGAGCTTCAGGGGATGGCCAGTCGGCTTGACACCGCCCATCGACCCGGGCCCGGCGAAGGTCCCGGTGATCGTCCACTGAACGGCGCAGCGCTCGCCCTGGGCGGTCGTCTCGACCACGTCCATCTTCATGTCGGGCATCGCTTCGAGCAAGCTGCCGATGAACTCGCGCACGCCGTCGGGGGCGATCACGTCGGCTTGACCGCGCACGAACTCGCGTCCGCCCTCCGCCCACATGTCCACGGCCGCCTCCAGCTCGTGTGCGTCGATCGCCTCGAAGTAGCGCCGCGCCACCGCCTCGGCGCCCTTACCCGAGGCGGCCTTGCTCGGGCCGCCCTTCTTCTCGCCGGCCGCCTTTGCCTGCCCCCCGGATGGGGGGTGAATGTTGGCCGCCGCCTCCTGCACCTTTGCCGCCGCCTCGCCCTCGGCCCCGTCTCGCTCTACCATCGCAATCTCCTTTGCCGCCGAACCATGAGTCTAGGGCGCGTCGTGCTCGGGCGCGAGTCCCTTAGTAGTCTCCGGCGCGGTGACCGAGCCGGCCCGTAAACGTGAGCTTGGAAGGGGCGAGCGGGTGCTGCCCGGCGTCTATCGCTTGCGCCTGCCTTTGCCGTGGCCCGGGGTGCCGCACGGCAACGCTTGGGCGGTCAAGGCGGGCGACGGCGTGGTCCTGTTCGACACCGGCTATTACGAGCGCCCGCGCGAGGGCTACCCGGGCTCGATGGTCCAGCTGGAACGCGCGCTCGGCATGTGCGGACTGACCGTCGAGGACATCCGTCTGGTCGTGTGTACTCACGCTCACTCCGACCACTACGGTCAGGCCGCCGCGATCGTGGAGCGGGCCGGGTGTGAGTTGTGGATGCATCCCAAATACGAGCATATGTCGATCGAGGAGCAGGACCCCAAGGCGACCTTGGAGAGGCGCATCGAGGTTGCGCGCCAGTCGGGCGTGCCCGAGGAGCCCTTGCGGAGGTTCGCCGCGGAGCGCGAGCATCACGAATCGGGCATCTCCGGCGTGATCGCGCCCGACCGTGAGCTGTTGCCGGGGGTAGTTATCCAGACCGATTTGGGGCCTTGGGACGTGTATGAGACGCCCGGCCACGCCCCTTCGCACGTGTGCCTGTTCCAACCCGAGCGGCGCCTGTTGATCTCGGGCGACCACCTGCTTGGGCGCATCTCGTTGTTCTTCGACATGGGCTACTCGCCCGATCCGGTCGGCGAATTCCTGTCCTCCCTGGATGTGGTCGAACGCTTGGGCGCGCGTCTGTGCCTGGCGGGCCATGCACGCCCATTTACCGATGTGCACGCCCACATCGCGGGCAACCGGGCCTTGGTGGCCGAACGTTTGTCCCAAGTCGAGGGGGCGATCGCGAGCGAGCCGTTGACGGCGTTTGAGATCGTGCCGCGCATCTTCGCCGACGAGCTGGCGACACATGGCGGGCCTTGGCTGTTGTCGGAGACGTTGGCGATGCTCACGCATTTGGAGGCCACCGGTAGGGCCGAGCGCATCCGGCCAGAGGACGGGGGCGAGCTCGGTAGCCCGCAGCGTTGGCGTGCAGACACGCACGCCGCGGCGTAGGCCCGTCAGGGCCGGAGCTATCCCAACCTTGACACACCTGTGTTAGGCTTTGGCGATGCGGATCGACGAGCTGCTTGCCGGACCGGATCCGGTCTTCTCCTTCGAGTTCTTTCCCCCTAAGACCGAGCAGGGCGAGCAGAACCTGTATGCGGCGCTCGCCGAGCTGCGCACCCTGGAGCCTTCGTTCGTGTCGGTCACATATGGCGCGGGCGGCTCCACGAGGGCCAAGACGATCGAGATCGTCAAGCGCATCAAGGACGACTACGGGTTGGAGGCAATGGCCCACTTCACCTGCGTCGGGGCTACCGTGCCCGAGCTGAAGGCCACGCTCGACGAGATGAGGGCGGCTGGCATCGACAATGTGCTGGCCCTGCGCGGCGACCCGCCGGCCGGACAGGAGGATTGGGTCAAGACCGAGGGCGGCTTGGAGTACTCGAGAGAGCTGGTGGACCTGATCAAGGCCGACTACCCCTTCGCGGTTGGCGCGGCGTGCTTCCCGGAGACCCACATACACGCGACCTCCCCCAAGGCGGACATCGCCTATCTGGCCGAGAAGGCGGCGGGCGGCGTGGACTTCTTGATCACGCAGCTGTTCTTCGACAACGCTCTCTACTTCGACTTCGTGGAGCGTGCCCGGGCAGCGGGCGTGCAGGCACCGATCGTGCCGGGGATCCTGCCGATCACACAGATCGGCCAGCTCGAGCGGATGACCACCATGTGCGGCGCCTCGATCCCCGAGGGTTTGCGTCGCGAGCTGCGCGCCCGCGAGGGTCAGCCCGAGGCTGTGATCGACTTCGGTGTGGCCTACGCCACGCTGCAGTGCGCCGAGCTGCTCGAAGCGGGCGTGCCTGGGATCCACTTCTACACGCTCAACCGATCGCCCGCCACACGCGCGATCCTGGGCGCCCTGAAGCTGGCGCGGCCCTGGGAGCGGGCCTACCCGGCTTCGATCTCCAAGCCCTCGGCCACCCGGGGGGTCCCGTCGGGCGCTTCGTAGCGGACGTCCACCGAGTCGTCCTGTTTGTAGGTTCCTACGCCCCACGCGCCCAAGAACCAACGGCGCTTGGAGATGTGGTCCTTACGCAGTTCCTTGTCGAACATCAGCGTGTGGCCCTTGGCCTGGAAGTCGATGCCCTCACGCTGGGGCACCCCATTGACGAACACCTGGTAGGGGGAGCGCACAGCAGCGGGCAGCTTGACGATCGACTTGGCCATGGCTCGATTATGGGTCGTATCGCGGCGCTTCGTCTCGGCTGGGGGACGGTGGGCTCGGTGTTGTGTGCTCCGTTTGAGGGTGACTCGCGCGCGTGCGCGCACGCGCGCGCGCAGGGCACCCCCTCGAAGCAACGTCCGCCCGCACCCCTCCGTACCCTGATCGGCGTGAGCGAGATCGAGTACACGGTGCGCCGCTCCAAGCGCGCGCGCAGGGTCAGGGTCAACGTGAGGGCCCACACCGACGTCGAGGTGGTGCTCCCGGCGCACGCCCCCGAGCGGGCCGCGGCGGCGGCGGTGCGAGAGTTGGCGCCTTGGATCGAGCGACGCCTCTCCGAGGGTCGCTTGGCGCTGGCGCGGGTGGCCGCGCGAGACGGCACGGTCCCCTACCTCGGAACTTCGCTCGTGCTCGTCCCACAGACGGGACGCACGAGGGCGCATAGGAGGGGGGGAGAGTTGTTCGTACCGGTCGGGGACCACCGCCCTTCAGTGGAGAGGCTGTACCGCCGACTCGCGCGCGAGGAGATCGCCTCTCGCCTGGACGCGGCCACGGCGTCGATTGGAGCCTCCTATGAAGGCCTCTCGATAAGGGCCCAGAGCACCCGCTGGGCCTCCTGCTCGGCCAAGGGCGCGATGAGCTTCAACTGGCGTCTGCTGCTCGCCCCGGAGCCGGTGCTCGACTACGTGGTGTGGCACGAGGTGTGCCACCTGGAGATCCGCGACCACTCGCCCCGCTTCTGGGCCCTGGTCGAGCGCCGCTGCTCCGGTTGGCGCGAGCAGCGCGACTGGCTGCGGCGCTTTGGGGCGACTTTGGTGTTGTGACGGGCCAAACTCCAATTTTCTCCAATTTTCTCCAGAAATTTGGAGTTCAGTGCTAAACTCCAAGCAGTTGGAGAAATTTGGAATTGATTGGACTTTCAAAGAATGTACGTAGAGGCCCCCCCAAACTACGGAGAGCTGTCATCGAAAGTTGACGAGAGCAAGCACTTCATGGAGATGATGCGTGCTGGTATTGAGAGTGAGCTTGGTGACAGCTATGTCCACTGGGACAAGCTTCGCCACCTGGATCCGCCGGGCGAGCTGACTCGCGAGGAGTGGTGGTTGGGAATCAAGATGGCGAGGCTTACGGCGTCCCGTGCCCTTCCGGCGGGGGATGTCCGTGGCAGACCATTCTCATATGGCACCCCCGACGAGGTTCAGCGGCTGCTTCACTACGTCGACCAACGCTGCGCCGGAGAGATTGCCATGGGCGAGCTCGTAGCCTCCGACGAGCAAGCGCGTCATCACTATCTCGTCAACTCCCTGATGGAGGAGGCGATCCGCTCAAGTCAGCTCGAGGGCGCAACCACGATCA
>CAVSCQ010000007.1:0-4370 GCA_963726465.1 uncultured Solirubrobacterales bacterium | reverse complement strand
CACTCCGGTGAATTCGCCGATCAGCCGCTCCAACTCGCGGCTGTCGCGACTATAGAGGACGATAGTGAGGGAGAACTCGCCGAGCGACTGGCCGTCGCCGAGAGCGCGCAGGCAATCGCCAAGATTCTCGATATCGGACTGCTTCGACTCGTCCACCAGCACATCGCGTGGATTCGTTTTCGCAGGGTCATTGCCCAGCTGCGAAATGAAGCCGGTCTTCGAAATGTTGAAATGACGGCGGCGTTTATTCACTTCCTTCCGAGCCTTGTCAGCCGGGAGCGGCTGCCATTCCGTGACCACATGGAAGTTGCCCGGAATCTTCAGAAGAGCATCGAGCACCAGCGGCCGGGTCTCGCCGATGGCTTCCTTCATCGTCAACACGCGCACGAAGTGATCGCCGACACGGAGGAAATCACGCTCGGCCTCGATATCGGAATTGACCGCCTGGTAATCGAGAAATTGCGTGCTCTTCGGGGCTCCGGCAATGCGCCAATCGTCGTAGTTGAGCAGGCGGCGGAAGAACCGAAGCTGACCTCCATGGTTGAGAAGTTCGATCTGCATGAAGTCGCCGAGCTGACGAATGAACGCCTGCACTCTCTGTTCGAGCAACGCAACGTCACGTTCGATCTGCGCTCGTAGCAAAGTCTTCATGCCGCCGTTTGCGAACTGAGCTTTCAGTTCTCCGACCGCTCCCGCCGGGTCACTGAATGACCTGCCTAGTGCCGCGGCGATGCCGGTCTTTGACCGGGCACCGTGGAAGCAGAACGCAATAGAAGATTTCGACTTGATAGAGGTGATCGCGCTTTGCAGCGAAGAACTCGCGCCGGTGGTTGACCTCGGTCTGGACAACAGGGTCGTCGTAGCTTTCGAACGGGATCTCCGGCCGGTTCGATTTGAACAGGTACTGATACACGCGGAAGCCTGGACCGAACGACTTGAGGGCGGCTTCGAGCCGCTTCACGGCATATTCCTGGCTGCCGGAATCGAGGCTCTCGTAGTCCACGCCTGGGACGCCGAGAACCATGCCCACGTCGCCACTCTTTGTCAGAAACGTGGTCTCGTTCCAGAAGCCGTACAGGTTGATGTTGTCATTGAGCGACGCCGCTTCCTTCCACGGCTTGATGATTCTGTCCAGGCGGAGCATTACTGCACCTCCACACGCGGAACGACGCTGTTTTGCGGCGTCGTACCGCGCTTTGTACTTCTCGGACTTGGCCAGAATGCGGAGAAAGGCGGGATCGGTGTTGGTGACCCAGCTTCCGAATGCGAACCCGCCAACAAATACCGCGAGACCCGCAAGGAGGCTGTTGAAGAGATTGAATGCGCCAACTGCCCCAACACAGACAAAGAAGAACACCGTTCGCTCTACCCCGAGATAAGTGAGGGGCTTGTGCAGGCTCTTGTAGACCCGGTTTCTGCGCCGGCTAGTGGTGTGTGTCTGCATTCTTGCCCCTCACGTTTGGAGTTGGTTGGTGGTTGCGGTTATGACTCTGGGAGTTGCAGTTCTTCAGATACCCCAGAGCCAGGTCAGGACATTCGTTGCGAGAACGGCTATGCCAGTACCTGCGGCAACGCCGGCCAGAGCCTTCTTTGCGCCTGGCTCGCCGTGTGCGAACTGGTATCCGCCAACGACAATGGCGATGAGGCTGGCGACCTTGGCAACCGTTCCGGTGAACAGGTTCTGCATGGCGGTAAAGCCCGTGTCAAAGGGAGAGCCGCCCGCCGCTTGCGCATGCGCGGCGATCGGCATGAGCAGAAAAAGCAGAAAGGCTGTCTTCGAGACTGGCGAGACTCGAATGTGCCTCCGCCATGCGGGCGAGAGATTCATATGTACCTCCGGTTTCGTAAACTTGACCCCAATTGAGCAGGTCATGCCGAAGAGATTGGCGCGAAATGTTTCTGTTGTCCAAGACCTTTTTTGGCTGACTTGATGCTTTCAAGCGATCACCGCGGTGTCTCTTGTAGCCTTCGGAGACGAAGAGCCGCAGATCGGAATTACCGGCGCGCAAAAAAAATCAGCCCGCCTTTGCTAGATAGGCGTGGCGAAGTGAATTCGCGATCTCGCTTACGATCTTTTGCGTCGTTTGGGAGCTTCCGTACCTGTAGATGAACACCAACTGCAATGCTTCCATCCCGTGAATGGGAGAGCATTGAAGCGCCGGGGGCATTTCATCACAGATTCCGGCCGGTACGATCGCTGTCCCGACCCCATCCTGCACCAGGTCGAATACTTCCTGCGTGGAACTCGCCTCTTCCACGATGTTTGGCCTGAAGCCCGCGATGGCGAACTGTCCGTGCAGCCACTGATACAGCGCGGGATGCGTGCGCTCTGAACATGGAACGATCAGGGGATGTGTTCTCAGGTCGGCAAGCCGGATCGCACCACTTCCGTTTGACGAATGCCCGCGAACTGACACGGCGTACAGAGGTTCGGTGCGCAACGGGATCTGTTGCAGGTGATTTCGTTCGAGCGGCGCAAATGTGACGCCGGCTTGAAAGACACCACTACCGAGGGAATCAGCCATTTCCGATTCCGTGGCGAGGCGGAATTGCAGACGTATCGACGGAAACCGCAGGTTCCGTATCGATCGAATCTCATGCCGAAGCGTCGCGGGCACAAAAGGCGAATAGCCAATCAAACACGATGTGGCATTGCGCCGGGCAATAAGCCGGCTGAGATCCCGGGCACGCTTGAACTCGGCGTCGAACCTGGCCAGACTGTCGTCCGACGGCCAGGATGAAGGCTCGTCCGGCGTCCGTGAGATCAACCAGGTGATTGTTTCGTCGGAAGATCTCGAAGCCCAGTTCCGCCTCGACTTCCCGTACTTGCCGGCTAATGGAGGATTGCACAACGTGAACACGTTCCGCGGCCCTGCCAAAATGCAGTTCGCGCGCGACAGCCAAGACGTATTCCAATTTACGGAGTGGGGGAGTTGCACTCATGACGTCACCGCATCAAGTGGAATGGCCCTTCAAGGACGGTGAAGGTCGGCAGACCGCCCGCACTGTCCTCTACTTGCTAAAGGCATTTTCAAAAGCCTTTTGGAACAATGAGACTCACGTTTTCATAGAATTTTTACGGACCTTCGGAACCTTCCCGAAACATAAGCTGACCGCAAAAACGCGCCTCTACTAATAAAGGCTGTAGAAAACGTCAATGTGGGACATTGCGACGAGATTTTTCATCGAACATTCAAGAATGCCGCTCAATGCCGCAAAGCCATGTCTGCGTTGTCTGATTGATAGCGTTCCGCGTTACAAATGTGACTGCACGGGATAGCGCATGCCCAGACGTGATGGGCTCTTGCCGTTCGTATCGGGGCGGACTGGCCACTCCCGATGGCTACCATGCTTATCCGAAGGTTTGCCTTATGTCAAGTAACAATCTACATGAATATGTTTGCTACATAAGCGTGTTTACGGAGATTGACCAGTCAGACGCAAGAGCTGTAGTTTCCATGTAAATGGCGGATTTCGACGAACTCTATCGCGAGCTGGGACGAAGAATCCGTCAAGCCAGAGAGCGCAACGGTGAAAAGCTGAGCCAGGATGCGCTTGCGAAGCGGCTGGGGATCAGCCGAGCCTCTGTCGTCAACATCGAGGCCGGCCGTCAGCGCGCCCCGCTGCACTTGCTTTGGCAGATTGCCGAACTCTTGGGAACCGATTTGACTCAGCTGATTCCCAGGAGCGAAGAATTACTCGCGCCGGCGAACCAGGTCCGGCTCGATAAAGAGATGATGAAACAGATCGAGGAAGCGGCCAATGGAGATCCCGGCACCATCAAGGTTCTGACCGGGTTTGTCGGCAAGCTGAAAGCCACGATTGAGACACCGCGTTCCAGCAGGAAACCGCATGAGCAGAGAAAATCTCGAAGCTAGAGCAGAGAAGACGCTTCGCGACACGGATACCTACCGTGTGCCGGTAGCCATCGATATCGTCGCTCGGCGCCTGAATCTGACGATGGAGGCCGCCGCTCTCGGGGAGAACGTCTCCGGAATGCTCGTTGTGAAAGGCGGGCGAGGTGCGATCGGATACAACTCGGCCCACGCGCGTGTACGACAGCGGTTCACCATCTCTCATGAGATCGCGCACTATCTGCTGCACGCAAAGAAAAGTGAAAAAGCGCAGTTATTCATTGATCGTCACGTGACCTTCCGTCGTGACGAGAACTCGTCCACTGGAGTCGATCGCGACGAGGTAGAGGCGAACCAGCTTGGCGCGGCATTATTGATGCCCAGGGGCCTCGTTCAGCAGGAAATACAAGAGGCATGATCTGAATTTGGATGATGAGGAGGCGATCAGCCTCCTGGCGAAGCGGTTTCATGTGAGCACGGCTGCCATGTCCAACCGGCTAGTGAATCTGCGGATGC
>CAVSCQ010000006.1:0-121075 GCA_963726465.1 uncultured Solirubrobacterales bacterium | reverse complement strand
CGCGATGATTGGGAAATTTTACGCGACCTGCTTCAAGCAATCGGCGGCGGCGATTCGCTTCATTCGATTGAAGATGTCTTCCGCCGGATGAGCGAAACAGTCCCGCAATTCGCGGGGTTGAGTCTAAGCAAAATCGGCGATCTCGGTGTGCACGTTCTGGAAATCGAAGAGTTGCCGTCGACGCATCCCAGCGACGAAGAAGCAATCGAACAAGCCATCGCCGTCCAGGCTGCACGTCGCGGTGTTCGGCACGACTTGGATCACGGGCAAGCTCATCCCGGTACGTCGCTGAATCGAGAAGTCGAACTACAAGTGACACCTCGGCCGTAGCTGTAGCGTGCGCTGTCCTGAGCGCACACCCTTTGGACGTGGCCACGGCACGTGCATTTCCGCACAGGACGGCGGACTCTACAGCAAGAAACGTTGTAAATCGGAAGCTGCTGCAACACAGTAAAGCTCCAGGACCGCAATGGACTTTTTTTTCATCATCACCTCCCTGCTGAAGATCGCAATTCTGCTGGGGGTGATCTTGTTCATGGTGTCTTACGCAGTGTACGCGGAGCGCCGGGTCAGCGCGTTTATTCAAGACCGCGTCGGACCGAATCGCGTTGGGCCTGCCGGTCTTTTCCAGCCTATCGCCGATATGTTCAAGCTGCTGCTCAAAGAAGATTTCACGCCGCATGCTACGAATACTTTTTATTACTGGCTGGCGCCATGCCTCGCTGTCATGCCGGCCATCATCACCATCGCGGTGGTGCCGTTCGGCAGCACGCTGTTCGGTGTGCCGATGGTGATTGCGGACGTGAACGTCGGGATCTTCTTTGTGTTCGCGATCTCCTCGTTAGGCGTCTATGGGATCGTCATTGGCGGCTGGGCATCCAATTCGAAATATCCCTTCCTCGGCGGCATTCGTTCCAGCGCGCAAATGCTCTCGTACGAACTCTCGCTCGGGCTCGCTGTCATTCCGGTCTTCCTTTTGGTCGGAAGTTTGCGGCTGACGAGCGTTGTGCAGTATCAGATCGACCATGGCTGGTTTATTGCGCCTTTCATTGGGGATTGGATGAATCCATGGAAATGGCTGCTCACGATTCCAATGATCATCTCGTTCCTCGTCTTCATGATCGCGATTTTCGCTGAAACAAACCGGCTGCCGTTCGATTTGCCCGAGGCCGAGCAGGAGCTTGCCGGTGGCTACAACACCGAATACAGCTCAATGAAGTTCGCGCTTTATTTTCTCGGCGAATACGCTGCGATGATCACCGGATCCGCTGTCGTCGTGACGTTATTTTTTGGCGGCTGGCATTTCCCCGGAATACCTGATGGCTCCGACGGCTGGATCTTCGGTCTAATCAACATCGCAGTCTTTTTCACAAAGGTCGCCGTTGTGATTTTTCTGTTTATGTGGGTGCGCTGGACGCTCCCGCGATTTCGATGGGATCAACTGATGCGCTTGGGCTGGCTCTTCTTTTTCGAGATTGCGCTCGTGAATATCTTTATCGTTGCGGGGCTACTACTTCTTGCAGCCAAGTAAATGACGAAATCCGTATGACGAAGCTCGAAGCAAATCCGAATACCGAAGCCCAAAAAGCCAATCACTGGCGCAAAGTCTTCAATGATTCGTGCTTCGTCATTCATTCGTCATTCGTCATTCGTCATTCGTCATTCTGATCATGACCATCACTGTTCCACGACCGAAATTGAACTGGCGCGAGCGACTGTATCTGCCAGCCATTGCCGCTGGTCTGGCAATCACCTTTAAGCATTTCAAAAATATGCTGCTCGGACGCACCAAGGTGACGATGCAATATCCCGAGGAAAAATGGGACACTCACCTGCCGGATCATTACCGCGGCGCTCCCGCGCTGGTGCGCGATTCGGAAGGACGGGTGCGCTGCGTGGCGTGCCAACTTTGCGAATTCATTTGTCCGCCGCGCGCGATCAAAATTCTTCCCGGCGAGATTGCTCCGTCCGACCATTTCGCCAAGGTCGAAAAATTTCCTCAAGAATTCGATATCGATATGATCCGCTGCATTTACTGCGGGATGTGCGAGGAAGTTTGCCCGGAGCAGGCGATTTATCTGCGCAAAGATTATGCCATCACAGGCTTCACGCGCGCCGACATGGTACATCACAAGGAAAAGCTCCTCGAGATCGGCGGAGTGATGCACGGCGTGGTACTGAAATGGAACGAAAGAAAATGAAAAGAAGTGGAGTAACGGAGTATCGGGGTGCTGGAGTTTTAGGGACGACCACAAATCCATTGCTCCATCACTCCATTACTCCAGCGGTCCCTTAACCGATGTCGCCGTTTTTATTTTGGATTTTTGCGGTGCTGACCGTGACATTCGGTGCGGCTGTCGTCCTAAATCGAAACCCGGTCGCGAGCGCGCTGAGTCTGGTGGTTTCATTCCTCGGGTTGTCAGCACTGTTCATGTCGCTCGATGCGTTTTTCGTCGGCATTATTCAGGTGTTAGTCTACGCCGGCGCCGTAATGGTGCTCTTTCTTTTCATCATCATGCTGCTCGACATCCGCGTCGAAGAACGACGCCGGATCAACTGGCTCGCCGCCGTGGGCGGTGTTGGGGTGGCCGTGATCTTGCTAGTTCAGATCTATCTTGTGATTGGGCACTTTCAATCTGCGCGACGGACTTTTCCGCCTCTAGCATCTTCGACGACGGATGCATCTTCGACGACGGATGACGTGTGGCACATCGGCCGGCTACTTTTCAACAATTACAATCTGCCCTTCCAAATCATCGGCGTCCTGGTGCTCGTAGCCACGATCGGCGTGGTTCTCCTTAGCCGACGGGAACCGCGCTAATATGATCACGCTCGGCGATTATTTGATCGTAAGCGCGATCCTTTTCACGATCGGTTTGGCCGGCGTGATGTTACGTCGAAACCTTATTGTTATTTTGATGTCGCTCGAGCTGATGTTAAACGCGGCCAACCTGTCGCTCGTGGCTTTCTCACGATTTCGCGTCGGTTCCGATGGACTGCCGAATTATAACGGGCAGGTGCTCGTTTTTTTCGTGATCACCGTGGCGGCGGCTGAAGTAGCCGTGGGGCTCGCGCTTCTTGTTGCGCTATATCGCGCCAGGCAAACGACAGATGTTGCCGACATCACCAGCCTGAAGTTCTAACCCGCGAGTTAACGGAGCAATGAACTCATTCTATCCATGGCTGATACTTGTCGCGCCGTTCGCGAGCGCGACGGCCATCACGCTGTTCACGTTGCGATGGAAATCATTGAGCAGTGCAATTTCCATCAGTGCCGTGCTGATAAGTTTTTGCTGCAGTTGCTTCGCCTTTGCTCAATCAGCCACCTCGGCACCTGCGTTCGTATGGCTCGATCTCCCGCCGCTGTTTCGTGTGCCGCTCGGCCTGACACTTGATCAGTTGAGCAGGACGATGGCCGTTCTGGTTTCCGGCGTCGGAGCGCTGATTCATATTTATTCGCTCGGTTACATGCGGGACGACGAAGGCAAGTCCCGCTATTTCGCGGCGCTGTCGCTCTTCATGTTCGCGATGCTCGGGATCGTTTTTGCGAACAATTTCGTGATGCTTTTCATCTTTTGGGAATTGGTCGGGTTTACATCGTATGTTTTGATCGGGCACTGGTTCTTTCGAAACGCCGCAGCCGACGCAGCGAACAAAGCATTCATTACCACACGGATTGGCGATTTCGGATTCATGACTGGCATCCTGATGATTTGGATGACCACCGGCTCCGTCGTGTTTGCGGAAGTCGCGCCGCGAATGTCGATGTTCGGCAGCCATGGAACGTTTGTGGCAATTGTCGCGCTTTTGATTTTCTGCGGCGCGGTCGGAAAATCTGCCCAATTTCCGCTGCACGTCTGGTTGCCCGACGCGATGGAAGGTCCGACGCCGGTCTCGGCGTTGATCCACGCAGCGACAATGGTTGCAGCTGGCGTGTACATGCTGGTACGCGTCGCGTTCATCATTCAAGCATCACAAACAGCGCTTTTGGTTATCGCATGGATTGGAACTATCACCGCGGTGATGGCCGCTTTAATCGCGACGCAGCAAGACGACATCAAACGCATTCTCGCCTATTCCACGCTGTCGCAACTCGGTTACATGGTGATGGCTGTGGGCCTCGCTTCAAACCAGGCGGCCATGTTCCACCTTTTCACTCACGCATTTTTTAAGGCGCTCCTGTTCCTTGCGGCCGGCTCAGTCATCGTGATGCTTCATCACGAGCAGAACATTTGGAAGATGGGCGGTCTGCGTCGAAGACTTCCGATCACTTTTGCCACTTTCGGCGCAGGCGCGCTGGCATTGATCGGCTGTCCGCCGTTCAGCGGATTTTTCAGTAAGGACGCGATTCTCGCGATCGCCTACGAACAAAACCTGCCGATTTTTGCCGTGGCATTGTTCACTGCGTTCCTGACCGCTTTCTACGTGATACGCATGCTCGTCATTGTCTTCTTCGGTAAACCACGGAGCGACAGCGCACGCGAAGGCGGTGAATCACCACCCGTCATGACAATGCCGTTGATCGTGCTCGCAATTCTTGCAACGCTCGGCGGATTTGCATTTTTCGCTCGAAACTTTCTCACACTCCCTACCGAAGAAGCGGCGATATCTGTTCCCGTGCTGGCAATCATCGCACTGATTCTCGGAGTTGGACTCGCCGTTGTTCTTTATCGCGGACGCGCGACAGAACCGGTCAAAGTCGAGTTGTTGCGTCGCAAATTCTATGTCGACGAATTCTATGGCTGGCTCATTTACTGGACGCAGGAACTCCTAGCTCGTGTGGCAGCCTTCATTGATCGCTGGGTCATCGATGCTGGAGCGGTGGGCGGAAGCAGCCGAGGCGTCTGGGGCATTGGCGCGGTCTTGCGGCTAATCCAAGTCGGCAATCTTCAAGCGTACGCGTTCCTCTTTGGCCTCGGTGTTATCGCTCTCATTTATTTCACAGTGTTTCGATAGAAGTCCCGAGAATGACGAATGACCAAAGATCTGGGGAGCGCACGCGCCTCGCGTGCTCGTTTCGGCGCACTCGCCGAAGCCCTCTGATGGCCATCAAAGGTGAAGTGGTTTTATGTAATCTTGGATGGCGAGCGCGAGGGCGCACTCGCCAGCACGCGAGGCGCGTGCGCTCCCCAGAAAGATTCGCCATTCAAGCTTCATTATTGATTCGTCAGTCGGCATTCGTGCTTCGTCATTTTTCCTAATGGTTCTGTTCACGATTTTCTGTCCTATTGTTGCGGCCGTCTTCATCATGTTTGGCGCGCCCGCACGGAAGACTGCGCTGGCCGCGTCGGTTTTGACGTTTGCAGTAGCGTTGTTTTTGTTTGGGTCTCTCGACCGCGGTAACGCCGACTTCCAACACGTCACATCGTTTAGCATCTCTCCCGAGTGGCGGCTGAGCTTCACCACTGGCGTCGACGGATTGAGCGTTATCATGGTGCTGCTCGCCAGCATCGTCACGCTCGCTGCCGTGTGGTTCGCCGGCGCGATAGAGAGAAATGAAAACGCGTTTTATGCCTGTCTCCTGTTCATCTCTGGCGGTGCGATCGGCGCGTTTGCTTCAATCGATCTATTTTTCTTTTACGCGTTTCACGAACTCGCCCTGATCCCCACATTTTTGTTGATCGGAATCTGGGGCAGCGGGAATCGCGTCGCAGCAGCCTGGAAAATCACGATCTATCTGGCAATCGGCAGTTTCATCCTGCTACTCGGCCTGATCTTGCTTTACCAAAGCTTTCCTCTCAACTCGCGGAGTTTTGATATTCGCGTGTTGCGGACTGCAGCTGGAATGGGCCAGATAGCTCCGGACGCGCAACGGCATGTTTATCTCCTGCTACTGATCGGTTTCGGAATTCTCATCTCGCTCTTTCCGTTTCACACTTGGGCGCCTGAAGCGTATGCCGCGGCGCCGGCACCTGTTGCAATGTTGCACGCAGGCGTCTTAAAAAAATTCGGGCTTTACGGTCTCTTGCGCCTGGCCGTTCCGATGCTACCCGAAGGCGCCCGTCACTGGGCGACGCTGCTCATCGTTCTGTTACTCGGCAACATCATCTACATCGGACTGGTTACCATCGCGCAGAAGCGGCTCGATTGGATGCTCGGTTATTCGAGCGTAATGCACATGGGTTACATTTTTCTCGGAATCGCCAGCTTTGGCGTTCTCGGCGTGACTGGCGCCGTTGTGTTGATGTTCGCTCACGGTCTTTCAATCGCGCTGCTATTTGGCATCGCAGGCGAATTGCGACGGCGAACGGGCACGTTGGCTTTTGACGAGCTCGGCGGACTAGCGCGGGTCATGCCTTTCGCCGGGCTGGCCTTTGGAATTGGCGTGTTCGCCGCAATTGGTCTACCGGGTTTTGCCAATTTCGCCGGGGAAATCATGATCTTTTTTGGCGCGTTCAGCCACGGTTGGGAGATCGGGCGGTTTCACCTTTTTCAAATCGCGACTGTGCTTGCGCTTTGGGGCGTCGTTATTTCGACGGTCTACATGTTGCGCGCTTATCGCGACACCTTCATGGGCTCTATTCGCGAGCAATGGCAAAAGCTGCCGGATTTTAGTCCGGCGTTACGCGTGCCTGTTATGGTGCTCGTGGGAGCACTTCTCTGCTTTGGATTTTTTCCCCGCAATTTTTTGTGCGAAGTGTGGCGCCAACCTTCGAAACTCATCTGTCTGCGAATATGAGCGCCGATTCCCCGAACAGGGAGCTGTCTGAAGATCGGCGAACGGGGACGCGCCGATCGAGGCCAGCTGACCCGTGCCGCCGCTCGCCAAGAAGACCGAGACCGTTCCGTTGCCCGCACCACCGTGGGCGTTGCTGACGAACAGCTGTGACGGGTTGGTCGGCCGGAACTCCGCGCCGAACGGTCCCGCTCCTTGCGCCGCGATGGGCGAGCCGGGGGCGGCGACGAGCAGGCCATCGTGACGAACGTGGAAGCTCGCGATCGTCGAGGTGTTGTCGAGATCGACGACGAGCTTGTGGCCCGTGGGGTCGAACAGCACGTCATCTGGACCCGAGCCGGCGGGCAGCGAGACGGTCGAGCCTGGCAGTGGGTACAGGGATGCCGTTCGGGGCAAGGATGAATCCGGTGATGTTGGGTGCGCTCGCGCCGGCGTTGGCGACGTACACGAGGTTGCCCGAGACGGCGATGCTGAGCGGTTCGCCGCCACCCGAGGACACAGGAGCGCCGACCGGCTGGGGTACGCCGTTGAAGCCGAGTCGCAGTACCGAGATCTGGTTGCTGCCGGCGTCGACCGCGAGCAGGTAGCGTCCGTCGCTGGAGAGCTGGATGGCGCCCTGCGAGGGCAGCCCGGCGCCGAGCCCGCGCCGCCGACCGGAAACGGAGAGCCGGGGATCGGCGTGAGCGAGCCGTCGGCGTGCCGGTCGAAGCCGGCCACGGTGTTCGATACGGCAGTGTTGTCGTTGACGTAGGCGTGGCCGACGACGGAGGATCGCATGGATGGCCCGAGATGTCGGCGCGCGCGTTGCGTGGGCAGCTGGCGGATGAGACCGTGACTCCGGCCAGGGCCAGTGCGAGCAGGATGACGAGACGAGGCAGCTTCATAGGTCGAACCTCCTGAGCTGGCGGGGATCATTCCCCGACCGCGAGCACGATGCCTGGCACTCCTGACGTGCCTCTTGCGCGCGAGATGAACATTCCCTGAATCGGCTTGCGCCGCGACTGAGCTGGTCAGGCGATCGCGGGCTGGCGCTCGGCGATCGGGAGCGTGAACGCGAAGCGCGCGCCTCCCTCGGGCCGGTTCTCTGCCCAGATGCGACCGCCCTGGGCCTCGACGAAGCCTCGCGCTATCGCGAGCCCCAGCCCGGCGCCGCCGCTCGCGCGCGTGCGCGACGCGTCGCCGCGCCAGAAGCGCTCGAACATCCGCTGCTGAGCTTCCTTGCTCAGCCCGACGCCGGTGTCCTCGACCGACACCTCGAGCTCGCGGTCGCGCCGGCGCGCCCTGACGAGCACCGAGCCGTCCGAGGGTGTGTGCCGCAGCGCGTTGGTCACGAGGTTCAGGAGCACCCGCTGCACGTGCTCCGGTGCGCAGCGAACGTCGGGCAGGGCGTCGTCGAGCTGGCTCTCGAGGTGAACCTGCCGCGCCCGCGCTTCGGCCTCCAGACCGCGCACGCAGTGAGAGACGAGCTGCGGCAGCTGCGCCTCGCGCAGCTCGAGCGTGAGCGCGCCCGCGTCGATGCGCGCGAGCTCGAACAGATCGTCGATCAGCGTCGCGAGCGTACGCGTCTGCTGGCGCAACGCCGGCAGGTACTCGTCGATCGGAGGCGAGGCCGTCCTCGACCGCTTCGAGCATCGCCTGGATCGATGCCACCGGCGTGCGCAGATCGTGGCTGGCCCACGCGACGAGCTGGCGACGCGCGTCGAAGAGCGCCTCGATGTTGCCCGCCATCGCGTTGAAGGCCTCGCCGACGTGCGCGAGCTCGCGCGGCGCCTCCGTCGGCGCGCGCGCCTTCAGCTCCCCGCAGGAAAGCTCCTCGGCCGCCGCCTCGAGGCCACGGATGCGCCGTGCGATCCGCGCCTCCGACGCAGCAACGCCGCGGCAAGCGCCGTCGACGCGGACGCGGCCGCGACAGCGAGGATCTTCACGTCGTCGTGCATGTGAAACATCACCAGACCGCCCAGGATCACCGCCGCGAGCGGCAGCCCCACCGCCAGCAGCGCGAGCCCGGCGAGCTGCAGGCGCACCGTCGGCAGCAGCCGCAGCGCCAAGCGCGAGCGCGATCCCCGCGACGAGCGTGCTCAGCGACACGATGAGCGCGAACGCGATCACGGCGTGAACCGGTAGCCGACGCCGAACACCGTCTCGAGGTGGCGCGGACGCGAAGCGTCGTCCTCGATCTTCTTGCGCAGGCGGCGAACATGGACGGTCACCGTCCCCGTGTCGAGGGCGCTCTGATATCCCCACACACGGTCCATCAGCTGATCGCGCGAGAACACCTGCCGCGGATTCGACGCAAAGAACAGGAGCAGGTCCAGCTCCTTCAACGTCAGCCTGAGCAGCTCGCCACCCTTATGAGCCTCACGGGCCATCGGGTCGATCACGACGTCGCCGAAAGCGATCGTCTGCGCTCTGTCGACGGTCGGCTGCGCCGTGCGACGCATCAGGTTGCGAACTCGAACCGCCAGCTCGCGCGGCGAGAACGGCTTGGTCAGGTAGTCGTCGGCCCCGAGCTCGAGGCCGACGATCCGATCGGCCTCCTCGCCGAGCGCCGTCAGCATCACGATCGGCACCTCCGAGCGCGAGCGAATCCAGCGGCACAGCTCGAGCCCGCTCACTCCCGGCAGCATCACGTCCAGCACGACCAGCGACGGCGACTCGCGCTCGAGCAGGCTCCGTGCCTCATCGCCGGTGGCGGCCTCGAGCGTCCTGTGCCCGTCGCGCTCGAGATAGCGCACGACCACGTCGCGCACGATCGGCTCATCATCGACCACAAGGACGGTAGACACATCGAAATTGTCGGCGGCAGAGATTACGCACACCTTAAATCGAGCGCGCGACGAGCCGTATCAGGTCTTTGCGCTTAGCGCGACGCATCGCGCCGGCCATCGGCGAGGCAAACTTTGGAGAAGCCCCTCGGCTGCCCTCGATTACGAAGCGTCATCTTGGTAAGGCCGCCAGCGGCCTCTTCCCACATGTACGTTGTCTCCATCGGGAATGGCCCCTCGGCGGTGCTCATCACGCACCGCTCGCCGGGGACCACCTCCTTGACCTCATAGGTGTATGTAAGGCGTCGTCCGAGAAACGAGGCGGGCGCAGCGTCTCACGGTGCTCCTCCGCGAAGCGGCGGCGCTGCTCAGCGCGCTCACGATCGGTCCCGGGGAGACCGCGCGCGAGATCCGGACGCTTGGAAGGCGGCGGCGCCACCTTTGGAGTAGCGATTTTCCTCGGTCTCGCGAATACGGCTGGCCGCAAGCCCAGTAGACCACCCCCGCCATGCCATACCCACGAGCACCGCCACTTCTAGCCTTCCGCCCTTGTTCGCGATTGTTCGCGCGGACCTACGGCAAATCGGGGCGCCCGGATTCGAACCGGGGACCTCGCCGACCCGAACGGCGCGCGCTACCAGGCTGCGCCACGCCCCGACGCAGACACCAGTATCCCACAAGCGCGCCTCCTGCCTCAGCGAGCCCTGCCTCGCCGTGCCGCGATCGCTTAAGGAAGCCTCCTTACGCACGCGCGCGCAAGGCACCCCTTTGGATACAACAACGCCTGCCTGTACTCGGCACGGGGAATCCAGGACACCACAGCCTCGCTAATGTCGGCCCCATGCCCTGCACCCTGACTGAAGCCATCGTCCACCTCGACAACCTCCTAGACCCAACCCGCTTCAAGGACTACTGCCCCAACGGCCTCCAGGTCCCCGGCAAAGCCAACGTATCCAAGATCGCCACCGGCGTAACCGCGAGCGCCGAGCTATTCGAGCAGGCCATCGCTATCGAGGCCGACCTGATCGTCGTCCACCACGGCCTCTTCTGGGGCTCCAAACCAACGTCGATCGACGCCCCCATGAAGCGCCGTCTGAAGTTCCTGTTCGACTCCGACATAGCCTTGGCCGCCTACCACCTACCGCTCGACGCCCATCCGGAGGTCGGCAACAACGCCTTGATCGGCAAGGCCCTCGGCGCCGAGACCCTCACCCCATTCGCCCCACACGAAGGCGAGCCAATCGGCCAGCTCGCCCACTTTCCGGGCCAAGGCATCGAGGCGCAAGCCCTGTTCGAGATGGTCGCCGAGCTGACCGCGCGCACCCCTCTCGTCTTCGACTCCGGCCCCAACCAGATCCGCAACTTCGCGATCGTCTCAGGCGGAGGCGCCAACTACTTCCCCGACGCCGTGGCGGCAAAAGCAGACGCCTTCTTGACCGGCGAACCGGCCGAGCGGGTCATGGCCGAAGCCCTGGAGACCGCCACCCACTTCATAGCGGCCGGCCACTATGCAACAGAGACCCTCGGGGTGCGACGCCTGGGCGAGGACTTGGCGGCTCGCTTCGGCCTGGAGCACACGTTTATCGACATCCCCAACCCTGTTTGAGGGGTTGTGCCCGTCCGTTCAAAGGGGTATATGTACGGGCAGGCGAACGACATCGACAGGAGGACTCCACGATGGCCAACCACCTCACCCCGACCGAGCTCGCGCGCGCTGCCGGACTGGACCGTAGAGAAGTGCTCTCCAAGTGCGTCGAAAACGGGGTCCCGATCTTCAAGGGGCGCATCGACAAGAGCCTGTTCATGGCCAGCATCCGCCAAGCTGGATCGCGACCAGGCGCGCCCCACCCCAAGACTTGATCTGAGCGCCTGGCTCGGCAGCCAGATGTCCGTGGCTCTCGCCACCCAAAGTCCCTAAGATCATTAGGGTCCACTAGGGGTCACTGAGGAGGAGAGTCGCAATTATGGAGGCCAGCGCCGTAGAGACGTCCACGGGATCGGCCACGATCGCCGATCTGATCTCACGCTCGGCCGCGCAGCGCCCCGAGCATGCCGCAGTCCGCTACAAGCAGGACGGCGAATGGAAGGACGTCACCTACCAGCAGGTGGCGGACATCGTCGAGGAGATCGGCCTCGGCTTGATCGACGTAGGCGTGCAGCCCGGCGAGAGGGTGTGCATCCTCGCCAACACTCGTCCCGAGTGGTCTTACGCCGACATGGCGATCACCTCTGTCGGCGCAGTCGTGGTGCCGATCTACCAGACCAACTCCCCGGAGGAGTGCCTGTGGGTCATCGCCGACTCCGGCGCCACCGCGATCGTGGCCGAGGACGAGGCCCAGCTGGCCAAGATCGCCGAGGTTCAGGACAAACTTCCGAACCTGAGGACCGTGATCGCGATGGACCCGCCGTCCGGCGGCGGCCCAGTTGCGTCGATCTCGCTCGACGAGGTGCGCGAGCGCGGCCGCAACCGCGATGCCTCCGAGCTGAAGGCTCGCCGCGAAGCCGTCAAACCAGAGGACTCGTTCACTTTCATCTACACCTCGGGCACCACCGGTCCGCCCAAGGGCTGCGTCTTGAGCCACGGCAACTATGCCGCGATGATGGAGATGCTCAAAAGCGTCGGCCAGATCGAGGACGACGAGGTCATCTACCTATATCTCCCCCTCGCCCATGCTTTCGCGCTCCTGATCCAGTTGGCCGCCTTCGACCAGAGCGCGACGATCGCCTACTTCGGCGGCGACACCAAGCAGATCGTGGGCGAGCTGATGGAGGTCAAACCGACTTACTTGCCTTCGGTGCCGAGGATCTTCGAGAAGATCTACACACTCGCCAACGCCGCCTTGGAAGCCAAGCCCGCCGAGGAGCAAGAGCAGGCACAACAAGCGATTGCTCTTGGCATGAAGGTGCGCGAGTTGGAAGCCAGAGGCGAAGAGGTTCCCGAGGAGCTACTGGGGCCCTTCAAAGAAGCCGACGAGAAGCTGTTCGTGAACGTGCGAGCCATCTTCGGCGGCAACGTCAGGCACGCCGTCACCGGAGCCGCCCCGATCGCGAAGGAGATTCTCGAATTCTTCTGGGCTGCCGGGATTCCGGTGCTCGAGGGCTATGGCATGACCGAGACGGCTACAGCCGCGACGGTGTGCACGTTGGAGGACCACAAGTTCGGCACGGTCGGCAAACCGTTCCCCGGTGTAGAGCTCAAGATCGCCGACGACGGCGAGGTCTTGATCAAGGGCCCCAACATCTTCCAGGGCTATCACAACAACGCCGAAGCCTCGTTCGGGTCGGTCGAGGACGGTTGGCTGCACACGGGCGATCTCGGCAGCCTCGACGAGGATGGCTTTCTGTCGATCACAGGACGCAAGAAGGACATCATCATCACCGCGGGCGGCAAGAACATCACTCCGGCCAACCTGGAGAACGACCTTAAGCAGTGCCGCTGGATCTCCCAAGCCGTGATGCACGGCGACCAGCGCCCCTATCCGGTCGTGCTGGTGACCCTCGATGAGGAAGAGATCGCAGGCTATGCGCGCGAGCACAACCTGCCCGAGGACACGGCGTCACTGTGCGAGCAGGAGGCGGTTCGCGAAATGATCGCCGAGCAGGTCGAGCGCGCCAACAAGCGCTACGCGCCGGTCGAGCAAGTCAAGCGCTTTGCGATTCTGCCCCACGACCTGACCCAGGAGACGGGAGAGCTGACGCCCACCTTGAAGGTCAAGCGCAACGTGGTGGCCGAGAAGTACGCTGATGTTCTCGACGCGCTTTATGCGGGCTGAAGACCAATAGCTGCGAACATAGGGGCAAGTATGCGTAGCGATCCCAGCGAGACCGGTGGCCTGTTCGTTGGCCGCAGACCGGGCACAGCGCCGACGCGCTTCAGGGCTCTACCCCAGCGCGGAAGCAGCGCGCGCCAGCGCGTCGACAACAACCTCGCACGCTTGCTCGTGGTCGGAATGGTCGTAGGCAGTCTGCTGTGTTGGGGGCCGATCCCGATCGCCTGTCTATGGATCAGCGCGCAAGCCAACTATCTGACCGGCAGCGTCAGCTTCGGCGTCCTGATCGCGCTTGTGGCCCTGTTCGTGCTCCTGTTCGGGACCTTGATGCTCCTACGCAGGCTCGACAATGCCTGGATCTTGGTGCGCAGGGCTGCCGGTCACGACCAGCGCACGGGCGTGTTGCCGCGTATCTTCGGGATCACCGCGGCTGTCTGCGCGGCCGTGTTCTCGTTTTGGTTCGTGGTGATACACGGGCCCGGCTCGAGCTCGATGCCGGGGAACAAGCCGTGAGCGCCGGCCCGTCGACTTGCGCCGCGGGCGCCGCTTCGGCGTGAAGTCCCCAAGAAGCGAGAACGGCGGAGGCGCCTGAGCCATGGGTCTGCTCGACTACTACAAGCAGTTCGAGGGGATGAGCGAGGATGAAGTCAACGAGGGTCTGCGCGAGGAGGCAGCCGAGCGCAAACGCAAGGCGTTGGCCACGGTTCAGACGCTCGATCTCTCGCAAACGACTTGGCACGAGTTGCCCCATCCCGACGTGGTCAGCGCAATCACGTTCGTGGCGCGGCGCGGGATGCAGCGCTACCCGCACACGCGCGGCTCCCAGTTGAGGGCGCGCCTAGCCCAACGCCACGGCGTGGAGCCGGCGCGGGTGATCGTGGGCAACGGCGCCGGCGAGCTTTTGAGCGCAGCCACCAGAGCCCTAATCGAGCCGGGCCAGGAGCTAATCACCTCGTGGCCGTCCTATCCCCTGTTCCCGATCATGGCGCGTAGGGCACACGGACGAGCCGTACCGGTGCAAGGGGGTGTGGACGCCCTGCTTGAGGCGGTCGGAGAGAGCACTCGGGTTGTTGCTTTGGCCAGCCCCAACGACCCCACCGGCGAGTTGTTGCCCACCGGCGAGCTGGAGCGCTTGTTGAGCGGCCTGCCAGACACTGTGGGAGTGTTGCTCGACGAGTCGCTCGTAGAGTTCTCTGACGCCCAGCCGATCGACGCCTCGCTTGAGCTGTTGGAGAACCATCCGAGGCTGCTCGTGTTCCGCAGCTTCTCTAAGGCTTGGGGCCTGGCCGGCTTGCGTTGCGGTTATGCGATCGGCAGCCCCGGCTCAGAGGAGCTTTTGACCGAGCTCGAGCCCGACCTAGGCGTCAGCGAGATCTCCCAAGCGGGAGCTTTGGAGTCCTTGCGCAGCTGCGCGGAGCTGCTCGAGAAGCGGGTCAAGCGCATAGCGAGGGAGCGCGAGCGCCTAACGATCGCCCTGCGCCAGCGCCACTTCGAAGTGACCGACAGCCAGGCCAACTTCGTGTGGGTGGCCCACCCCACGCTCGACGGCGGCGAGCTGGCGGGCCGTCTGGCCCGCGCCGGGATCGTGGTCGCGGCCGGTGCGCCGCTAGGCGAGCCGAGGCACGTGCGCATCGCGGTTCATGACGAGGCCGCTTCTACGCGACTGCTGAACGCGCTCGACAGGGTCGTCGTTAGCCGGCGGAGCCGGACTGGCGTAGCAGGGCGCCCGTGGTGCCCTCGAGGATTTTGCGCCAAGCCCCGACCTGCTCCTCCTCGGCCTCGAAGTGGTCGACCACACGGCGCACGCGGCGCTCGGAGATCTCGATGCCGTGGCGCGCCCAGATCTCGCTATAGCGCTCGTATTCGTCAAGCAGGTGGTAGGTGACTGACTGGAAGCCGTGGCGGGCGATCTCGATGCGCGATGAGAAGCTCATGATCGAGGTCTCGAACATCAGCGAGTCTCTCGGCTCGGGCTCGATCAGGACGATGTCGACGCCCGGGTAGCGCTCCTCCCACATGGTCGCCAGCTCGTGCAGTCGGCGATGGCCGAGCAGCTTGAAGGCTTGGTAGCCGATCTTGGAGAAGCCCATGTCCGAGATCCGCCGAGCGGGCGGTCCGTCGCCATCAGCTTCGTTGACGAAGGGGACAATCGGGTTGATCACGATCACCAGGTCCGCGCCCGCCTCGACCGCTATGTCGAGGTTGGTGGTGGAGACAATGCCGCCGTCGATCAACTCGCGGTTGCCAACCTTGACCGGGGCATAGACCATCGGCAAGGCGCCCGAGGCGCGCACCGCGGTCGAGATCGGCACATCGTCGAAGCCGTCCGCGCCGAACACGATCCGCTCGCACGAGTCCAGGTCTGTGGCCACCAGGTAGAGCTCGTGTGCAAGCGTCCTGAAATCATCGGAGCGTCCGTCCTCGGCCAACACTTTGCGCAGGTAGCGCTCGATACCCTCGCCTGTATAAGCACCCGTAGGCAGGATCTCTGCCAAGCCGAGCACGATGTCGATCAGCGAGACCTGGCCCAGCTGGGGCAGGAGCTGGCGCGTCAACGAGGCCAGCTTTAAGGGCAGGCGCACACCGGTGCGGGCGAGCTCAGGGATGTTCAAGCGAAGAAGATCCCCCAGGTCGATGTCCCTGAAGGCCTGGGGCCCTTGGTGGGTGACGACCCTCATCATCTCCTCGGGCGTGACCCCGTTAGCGCACAAGGAGGCCACGAAAGCCCCAGCGGAAGTGCCAACGTAGACGTCGAACTGGTTGATCGTGCGGTTGGCGGCCAACAGGTCCAAGGCGCGCAAGGCGCCAATCTCATATACCCCGCCGGTGAAGCCCCCACCGCCCAAAACCAAGGCCGTCTTGTCTCTACGAGGTCCGCTGCGCTTGGAAGTTCGCGCGGGAGCGCTCCGCTTGGGCGCCTTGCGTGTTCTGGAGCCCGAGGCGCCCTTAGCCACCGTTTTCAAACTGACAACCTCGCCCATACCTAATGATTGTACGTACTGTTACCTGATCCTATGAGACTTGCCGCCCTGCCAGTCCTCGCGACGTGCACCCTTCTTGCCGCAAGTACGGCCCCCGCGTCCCAGGCCCAGAGCTCGCTGCAAGCGCCGCTAGCCCACGAGATGGGGGTTGCCGGGTCGGGATCGGGCGCCTATGTATACGACCTGACGAAGGCCACGACGCTTTTCAGCGAGCGCGCCGAAGTCGCCCATCCGCCCGCCTCGGTGGAGAAGCTGTACACCGCAGCGACAGCCCTAGAGCTGATGGGACCCGAAGCAACGCTCACGACCTCCGTGCTAGGCACAGGCAACCTGGGCGCGAATGGGCGCTGGGAAGGCAGCCTGTACCTGAAGGGCGGCGGCGACCCCACTTTCGGCAGCGCCTCCTACGTAGCGGCCCGCTACGGCGGCCAGGGCGCAACCGTGACCAAGCTGGCCGCGCTCGTCAAGGCGGCCGGGATCAGAGAAGTCACCGGCAACGTGGACGGGGACGAATCCTGGTTTGACTCCCTACGCGGAGACCCCTACAGCGGCTACGCGCCCGACCCCGAACTAGAAGGGGAGCTGAGCGGACTTTCGTTCAACCGCGGCCAAACAGGCTCGCAGAGCGGCGCCCATGCGCAGGGCGCCTATGCCGCCTTGCAGTTGCGGGGAGCGCTCAGGGCCGAGGGGATCAAAGTCCACGGCGGCACTGCTGCCACGTCCCCACCCGGCGCAAGCACGATCGCAAGCGACGCCTCGCCGAACCTGGCGACTTTGCTGGGATTGACCTTGCCGCCCTCAGACAACTACTTCGCGGAGACCCTGATCAAGGACATTGGCGCCCGCTTCGGCGGCGCCGGCACGACCGCCGCGGGCGCCGGGGTGGTGCGCACGACAATCGCCAAGGACTTCGGCCTGCACCCCTACCTGATCGACGGCTCTGGCCTCTCGCACTCAGACCACACCACGCCCAAGCAGGTGGTAGAGCTGCTCACAGCGCTCGCCCACAGCCCACTGGGGACGACTTTGCGCAAAGACCTGGCTGTCGCGGGCGAGAGCGGCACGCTCTCAGAACGGATGCGCCACACGCCCGCCACCGGACGCTGCCAAGCAAAGACGGGAACCTTGAACGGCGTCTCCAACCTAGCCGGCTACTGCGAAAGCGAGGGCGGGGACATCCTTGCGTTCGCCTTCTTCAACGACGGCATCGAAACATACGCGGCGCACACGATCCAAGACAACATGGCGATCACCTTGGCCCGGTACTGACGCCCTGGGATTTTGCGCAGACTCCGGCGCACGACCGGTACGAACAGCAATCCCAACCCCCGCCCCTCGCTAAGCGTCCCCCAACAGATCGAGCAATCCGCGCTCATCGATGACGCGGACGCGCAGGCGCTCGGCCTTTTCGAGCTTCGAGCCCGGGCCTTCGCCTGAGACCACGTAGTGGGTCTTCTTGGAGACCGAGCTCGTCACCCGTCCGCCGGCCGCCTGGATGCGCTCGGTAGCCTGCTCGCGCGAGAGCGTGGGCAAAGTGCCCGTGAGGACCACGGTCTTGCCCGCCAATGGACCGGCGGTGGGTGCGGGCCCCGCTTCGGCAAAGCGCAGGCCGATCTCGCGCAAATCGGAGATCAGGGCCAACATGCGCTCGTCGTGCAACTGGGCGTAGATCGAGGTGCTCATCTTCTCGCCGATCCCCGGCGTCTGGGCGATCTCCTCGGGCTCGGCATCCAGCAAAGCAACGATGTTGCGGAACCTCATCGCCAGGTTGCGCCCGGTGACCTCGCCCACCTCCTCGATCCCCAGGGCGAACAGGACGCGCCCGAACGGTCGCTGCTTGGAGGACTCGATCGCGGCCAGCAGGTTGGTAACCGACAGCTCCCCGAAGCCCTCAAGGCCGAGCAGCTCCTCGCGGTGCTCGGCCAGACGGTAGTAGTCGGCGGCGGTCTTGACCAAGCCCTGCTCCTGCAACAGGGCTACCTGCTTCTCGCCTAGGCCCTCGATGTCCATCGCGGCACGCCCAACGAAGTGCTTGAGCAACTGCCACGCCCGCTCCGGGCAATCCCGGTTGGGGCACATCGTGAAAACCGAGTCCTTGGGCTTGATCGTGGGCGTTTCACAGAACGGGCAGCGCTCCGGCGGCCTGGTCACGGGCGGGCGCCGCTTGTGCTCTACCACGTGCGGAGCCGGCGAGACGACCTGGGGGATCACATCGCCGGCGCGCAGGATGATCACGTCCTCACCGGCCCTGATGTCCTTGCGCACGATGTCCTCCTCGTTGTGCAAGGTCGCAAGCTTTATCGTCACGCCACCGGCCGCCACCGGCTCCAGGACCGCATAGGGACGCAGGTCGCCGAACTTGCCCACGTTCCACATCACCTTGTGTAGCTTCGTGACCGCGGTTGTTGGCGGGAACTTCCAAGCCACCGCCCAGCGCGGGTCGCGCCCAACCGAGCCGAGTCTGCGCTGGAGGGCCAGGTCGGACACCTTGATCACAACGCCGTCGATCTCAAAGTCGAGGTCTCCCCTGCGCTCTTGCCAGAGCAAGCACTGGGCAATCACCTCGTCCTCGCTACCGAGGCGCTTGATGTCCCTGTTAACCCTGAAGCCGTGGTCCTTCAACCACTCCAAAGCCTGCCAATGAGTTTCGAAGGACAGGTCGGGGGCGACGCCCACCTGGTAGGCCCACATCGAGAGCGGCCTTTCAGCCATCAGGGAGGGATCGAGCTGGCGTACCGCCCCGGCGGCCGAGTTGCGCGGGTTCATGAACGTCGACAGTCCGTTTTCGGCGCGCCGCTCGTTGACGGCCGCGAAATCGTCCAGCGACATGTATACCTCGCCCCTGACCTCCAATAGCGGTGGGGCGTCCTCGATGTGCAATGGGATCGAGCCGATCGTGCGCAAGTTGTGCGTCACGTCCTCCCCCACCTCCCCATTGCCCCTGGTGGCGCCGCGCTCGAGTACCCCATCGCGGTAGAGCAAGCTAACGGCCAGGCCGTCTACCTTCGGCTCGACGACGTACTCGAACCTGGTTCTCACGATCCCTTCGCGTCCAAGGTGGGCCTTCATGCGCCCCACCCAGGCCTTCAACTCCTCCTCAGAGCGCACGTTGGAGAGAGACAGCATCGGCTCGGAGTGCTGGACCTTCTCCAGCTTGCCTACCGGCTCGCCGCCAACCCGCTGGGTGGGCGAGTCGGGCGTCTGCAGGTCCGGGTGCTCGGCCTCAAGTCCTCTCAGCTCGTCCAACAGAGCGTCATAGACGTCGTCCGAGATCTCGGGGTCATCGAGCACGTAGTAGCGGTGACCGTGGTGCTCGAGCTGCTTGCGCAGCTCTGCCGCCCGTGCCTGCGCCTCCGAGGGCACCGCTGCACCTCTCGCCGTTCGGCTGGACGCCTCCCGCTTCTTGGCGGCCCCGCTCACGCGCTCCCGCCGTTGAGGGCCGGGACCAACAGAGCCTGCAGGTCGAACTCGCGCAGGATCTCCAAGCCACCGCGGTGAGTCAGGTCGAAGTGGATCGGCGTCACCGCGATCCTCCCCGGCGGCGACGGCCGCCAGATCGGTGCCTGGCTCATCGCGGAAGCCGGGGTCGGCGCCATAGATCCAGTAGCGCTGGCGCGTATCCGAGCCCTCCTCGCCGGGCGCGACCTTCAGCTCGTCGCGATAGATGCGCTTGCCCAGCTTCGTTACCTCGACACCGTCGGGCTCACCCGCCGGCACGTTCACGTTGAGCAAAGTCCCTTCGGGAACCGGCACATCCTCGATGCGCTCCACTAGGCGCGCCACGAAACCGGCAGCCACCTCGAAGTCGAAGCCACCGCCGTAGCGAAAGTCAAGCGCCCTGCCACGTGCTTGCTGAGAGGCCGCAATCGCGGGTAGGCCGAGCACGACACCCTCCAAGGCGGCCGCGACCGTACCCGAGTAGGTGATGTCGTCGCCGAGATTGGCCCCGTGGTTGATGCCCGCCACGACCAAGTCGGCCTCGAAGTCGGCGACCAGGCCAAGGCGCGCAAGCCTGACGCAGTCCACCGGCGTGCCGTCGGTGGCATAGCCGACCGTGCCGTCAGAAAAGGCGACCTCCTCGACCCAGAGTGGCCTGCGCGTGGTGATCGAGCGCGCCATCGCCGAACGATTGCCGTCGGGAGCGATCGTCACCAGACGCACACCCTCGACCTCGAGCAGGGCCGTGCGCAGGGCCTGCAGGCCGTCGGCCTCGATCCCGTCGTCGTTGGTGAGCAGCACGTTGAGCATTGCTCCCCCAGCATAGGGTTCGGCGCGGCTCCATTCGTGTTCGTCTTGCACTCCTCGAGCCCGCTATCGACGAGCGCCGGACGCGGCGAGCTGGCTCAGGGCTGGGTTGTGTTGTTCAAAAAAAGGGGTGCCCGCGTGCGCGCGCGGCCTTCTTAATGGGACTTGCTTCTCTTAATAAGACCACACGCGCGCGGGCACCCCCCTTGGGATAGACAACAACTCAACGGTGGGACAGATTGACGGGGCGACGACTTAGCACTAGGGATAGGTCACCGACACCAAAGCAAGCCCATGGGCAGGCGCGGTCGGCCCGGCGTGGGAGCGCGGCCTGCCTTCAAGCAAGTCGGCGAACCCCGAGATCTCGCGTCGTTCAGCGGCGACCTCGAGCATCGTTCCGACAAGGATCCGGTTCATATGCCGCAAGAACGTGTCAGCCTCGACCCAAAACTCCAACAAATCTCCACCGAAGCGCCACTCGGCGTCAATCACGCTCCGCTCGAAACGTTTGTGCTCAGTCTCGGTGGGCGTGAACGCGGTGAAGTCGTGAGTTCCCACCACCAGCTTGGCGCACTCTTCGAGCGAGGAGCGATCCAAAGGGCGCGGCCACCAGAACACGCGCCCGCGCTCAAACACGTCTCGGGTGCGACGCGCCAACACGCGATAGCAGTAGGTCCTGCTCGTGGCGCTCCATCTCGCGTCGAAGTCATCGGCAGCAGGCTCACAGGACAGAACCCCGATGTCATCGGGCAAGAGCCCATTCAGACGCAACGGGTCGAGCGCCTCGTGGCGGTAGCTGGCTACCTGGCCCCAAGCGTGCACACCCCGGTCGGTGCGTCCGGCCACAGTGAGCCTGAGCGGCTCCCCGTCGTGGCCTCGCTCGCCGAGGATCGTGTGCAAGGCGCGCTCCAGCTCTCCCTGGACGGTGCGCTGCCCGGGCTGGCGGGCCCAGCCGAGGAACCGACTTCCGTCGTACTGAAAGGTCAGCTTGGAGACCACCTGTGCCCCTTAGGGTATGGCGCACCAGCCGCTCGCATGTCCCGTCCGCCGCCCGGCGGCGCCTTTAGACCAGCTCTAGGTAGACCATCTCGGTTGCGTCGGAGCGACGCGGGCCGAGCTTGAGGATGCGCGTGTACCCGCCCGGCCTGTCGGCGTAGCGGGGAGCCACCTCGGTGAACAGCTTGTGCACGGCGAACTTGTCTTGGGAAAGCGCCGAGAGCGCTTGGCGGCGGGCGTGTAGGTCGCCTCGCTTGGCCAAGGTGATCAGTTTCTCGATCTCCGGCTTGACGGCCTTGGCCTTGGCCTCGCTTGTCTTGATGCGCTCATGCTCGAGCACCTCCTTGGTGAGGTTCATGAGCAGCGACTTGCGATGCGCCGCGTCGCGACTGAGCTTGTTCCTGGTCTTTTGGTGTCTCATGGCTTGTTCTCCGAGCAGATGCGCTCGCGACCGGTCAGTCTAGAGAGCCGGTCGCTCACGCGAGCTCTGCCTCAGTCCTGGCGCAGCTGCAAGCCCCTGGCTTCGAGCGTTTCGATGACCTCGTCGATCGACTTCTTGCCGAAGTTGGGGATCGCGTTGAGCTCGCCCTCGGACTTGGAGATGAGGTCGCCTACCGTCTGGATGCCGGCGCGCTTGAGACAGTTGTAGGAGCGCACTCCTAGCTCCAGCTCCTCGATCAGGATGCTCCACTCCTCGCCTTGCAGGGCTGCCGGAGCGCCTCCCGCACCAACTGCCAGGCCGTGACCGTCGAGCTGGCCTCCGGGGGTCGCCCGCAGCTCTTGGATGCGGTCTGCGTCGGTGAAGATCGCAAGCTGGGAGATGAGCAGCTCGGCGGCCTCGCGCAAAGCTGCCTGCGGCTCAATCGAACCGTCGGTCTCAATGTCCAAGGTGAGCTTGTCGAAGTCGGTCTTCTGTCCTACGCGGGCCTGCTCGACCGCGTAGGCGACGCGACGTACCGGCGAGAAGATCGAGTCGATCGGGATCACGCCGATCGGCTGGTCGGCCGACTTGTTCTCCTCGGCGGGCCTGTAGCCGCGGCCACGACCAATCGTCATGTAGAGCTCCAGCTTGGTCTTCTTCTCCAAGGTGGCGATGTGGACACCCGGGTTGAGGATCTCAACGCCGGCGGGCAGGTCGATGTCCTTGGCAGTGATCTCTCCGGGACCGGTCACGACCAGGGGCGCCTCGACCTCGGAGGCGTCGGAATGCATGCGGCATACGATCCCCTTCAGGTTGAGCACGATGTCGGTCACGTCCTCCTTGACACCTTGCACGGTGGAGAACTCGTGGGCCACGCCCTCGATGCGCACGCTGGTGACGGCTGCGCCGGCGAGCGAAGAGAGCAAGACGCGTCGCAGGGAATTGCCGAACGTGTAGCCGAAGCCGCGGTCGAGCGGCTCGATCGTGAACGTGCCACGATTCTGCTCCACGGACTCACTGGTGATCCGGGGGATTTGGAAGTCGAGCATCGGGGTCCTAACCTCGTGTTGATGTGAAACCGGCCTCCTGGCTGGAGCCGGCTCTTTGCGTCGCCGCTCCCTTAGGGGACGGAGACGCGGGAAGCGTCTACTTCGAGTACAGCTCGACGATGAGCTGCTCCTGCACCGGTGCGGCCACCTCGCGCCGCTCCGGCTTGCGCAACACCTTGGCCGTAAGCGACTCGTGGTCGGCCTGGAGCCACGCGGGAATCTGTCCGGTTAGCTCGGTGGCGTCCCTCACCACTTGCATCGCCGGGGTGTCGGCTTTGATGGCGATCACGTCGCCGGGCCGCACCTGATAGCTGGGAATGTCCACGCGGCGACCGTTGACGGTCCAGTGGCCGTGGCGGACCAACTGGCGCGCCTGCCTGCGCGAAGCCGCGAAACCGAGGCGAACCATGACGTTGTCCAGGCGGCACTCAAGTAGGGCAAGCAGGTTCTCGCCAGTGATTCCGGGCTGACGCGAAGCCTTCTCGTAATAGCCGTGAAACTGCTTCTCCAAGACGCCGTAGTAGCGGCGGGCCTTCTGCTTCTCACGCAGCTGCAGCCTGTACTCGCTCTGCTTCTGACGCCCGCGTCCGTGCTCGCCGGGCGGGTAGGAGCGACGCTCGACGCCGCACTTGTCTGTCAGGCAGCGCTCGCCCTTCAGAAACAGCTTCTGTCCCTCGCGACGGCACTGCTTGCACTGTGGACTTGTGTCTCTTGCCATGAACCTAGCTCTCTGCGATCAAGTTTGCTTTAGACACGGCGTCGCTTGCGGGGGCGACAGCCATTGTGGGCTTGAGGAGTCACGTCCTTCACGCCGGTGACCTCCAGTCCGGCGGCCTGCAGCGAGCGGATCGCCGTCTCGCGCCCCGAGCCGGGACCCTTGACGTAGACCTCGACCTTCTGCAGACCTTGCTCCATGCCCTTGCGGGCGGCTGCGTCGGCCGTGACCTGGGCAGCGAAAGGGGTGGACTTGCGCGAGCCCTTGAAGCCGGCGCCGCCAGCTGACTCCCAGGCGAGCACGTTGCCTTGGGTATCGGTGAGCGAGACGATCGTGTTGTTGAAAGAAGTCTTGATGTGAGCCTGCCCGATCGGGACGTTCTTCTTAAGGCGGCGACGACCGCGCGCTGGACGCTTGGGGGCCGCCATTACTTCTTCAACTTCTTCTTGCCGGCGACCTGCAAGCGCTTAGGACCCTTGCGAGTACGAGCATTGGTCTTTGTCTTTTGACCGCGCACGGGCAGGCCACGACGGTGGCGCAGGCCTCTGTAGCAGGCGATCTCTTGCAGGCGCTTGATGTCCTGAGAGCGCTCTCTGCGCAGATCGCCCTCGACGGTCAGGGCGCGGTCGATCTCGTCCCTGAGACGGGAGATCTCGTCCTCGGTGAGGTCGCGGATATAGGTGTCGGGGCTCACCTTGACCTCAGTCAAGACCTTGTTGGAGGTGGAGCGACCGATGCCGTAGATGTAGGTGAGCCCTATCTCGGCGCGCTTGTTCAAAGGAAGGTTGACCCCCGCGATACGTGCCATCGTGGATCAGCCTTGCCGTTGCTTGTGGCGCTTGTTCTGGCAGATGACGAGAACCGCTTTGTGGCGGCGGATGATCCTGCACTTCTCGCACATCGGCTTGACCGACGGTCTTACCTTCATGATCCCTTTCGGCTGGTGTCCCGGCGAGACGGCTCTGGCGGCCGGTACGGCCGCCGCTACCGCGTCGTGGTCTTGCCCTCACGCGCCAACGTTTGCACGCACGAGAGCAGGACAGCGGATGTTAGCAATCCTACGCTGAGGTCGCGGCTTGCCTGTGCTGCACCGAGGGGCGCTCGTGCGCGGGCAGATGCCACGGGGTCAGAATGCGGGGGCCCTCCGGCGTGACCGCCACGGTGAACTCAAAGTGGGCGGCCAAAGAATCGTCTTGGGAGAAGATCGCCCATCCATCCCCCGCCACGCGCACCGATGGCCGCCCAGCGGTTGTCATCGGCTCGATCGCCAAGACCATGCCTTGCTCGAGCAGGGGACCCTTGCCAGCGCGACCGTAATTGGGCACTTGGGGATCCTCGTGCATATTTTTGCCGACGCCGTGACCCACCAAGGAGCGCACCACAGCCAGACCGGCGCGCTCTGAGACTTTTTGGACCGCGTGCGAGACATCGCCTATACGGTTGCCGGGACGGCACTGCTCGACGCCGGCGAACAGTGCTCGCTCGGTGGCACTCAGAAGATTTTGGGCCGGCGACGGGATGTCCCCGACCGCGAACGTGCGCGCCGCGTCGGCTACCCACCCTCCGAAAGTAACTCCGATGTCGACCGACAGAATGTCTCCACGCTCCAAGCGGTAGCGACCGGGGATGCCGTGCACGATCATCGAGTTGGGCGAGGCGCAGATCGAACCGGGAAAGCCCCGGTAGCCCTTGAACGTGGGGGTTGCCCCTTGGGAGCGGATGAAGCGCTCGGCGGCCTCGTCAAGCTCCTGAGTGGACACGCCGGGACGAATCTTGGCGGCGATCAAATCCAAAGTTGCCGCCTGGATCAAGCCGGCGGCCGCCATCTTGTCGATCTCCTCGGGCGACTTCTTGATGATCACCCATGGAGCTTATCTTCAGAGCTCGTCCTCCAGGCGCAAGGTCGCGACGGTGGCGCGAATGTGGTCGTGGACCTCGTCGGGGTGGCGCTGGCCGTCGAAGCGACGCAACAGGGCCGCCTGCTCGTAGTAGTCGATCAAGGGCGCGGTCTGGCGCGCGTAGACCTCTAGGCGACGGCGGATCGTCTCCTCCTTGTCGTCGTCTCGCTGGATCAAGCGCGAACCATCCTGATCGCAGATCCCCTCGCGCTTGGGCGGGTCGAACTCGACGTGGTAGACGTGACCTGCCTTCAGGCATACTCGCCGTCCACCGAGCCGCCTGACCACCTCGTCGTCGGGCACGTCGATCAGGATGACCGCCGTGAGGCGCCGCTCCGATCCGGCCAGAGTCTCGCCCAAGGCATCGGCTTGGACGGTGTTGCGGGGGAAGCCGTCGAGCAGGAAGCCTTCGCGCGCGTCCTGCTCATTGATGCGCTGGCCGATCATGCCGAGGATTACCTCGTCGGGGACCAGCTCGCCGGCGTTCATGTACTTCTGCGCCTCTTGTCCCAGAGCGGTGTCTTGGGCGACCTGGGCACGCAGCATGTCGCCCGTGGAGATGTGGGCCAGAGCGAAGTCCGCCTGCAGGCGCTCCGCCTGAGTTCCCTTGCCGGCGCCGGGAGGACCCAACAGAATGAGATTGGTCTCGATCATCGACTGATGGAGACTACCCGCTGGAGTAGGCAAGAGGAGATGTGGATGGGCTGCGTGCGATTCGCGCGATCACGCCGACTCGACGGGACCGGACCGCCGGGGCGACGGCGCGAAACGCCTACTTCAAGAAGCCCTCGTAGCTGCGCATCATCAGCTGGGCCTCCAGCTGCTTCATCGTTTCCAAGGCGACCCCAATCACGATCAGGATCGAAGTGCCGCCGAAGAAGAAGTTCTGGTGGGTGCGAGCGATCAGGATCGCGGGCAAGGCCGCCACGGCCGCCAAGAAGAGCGCCCCTGGGAAGGTCAGGCGTGCGAGGATGCGGTCGAGGAATTCGGCGGTGGGACGTCCGGGACGCACCCCAGGGATGAAGCCGCCGTACTTCTTGAGGTTGTCGGCCTGGTCGACCGGGTTGAAGGTGACAGCCGTGTAGAAGTAGGCGAAGATGATGATGAAGATCGACTCGCCCACGATGTAGTGCCAGCCGTTGGGGGTGAAGAAGTTGGATACGTCTTTGGCCCAGGGCGTTTTGATGAGCTGTCCGACGGTGGGCGGAAAGGCCATGATCGAAGCGGCGAAGATGACGGGGATCACGCCAGCCATGTTGAGGCGCAAGGGCAAGTAGGTCTGGCCGCCTTCGGTCATGCGCCTGCCGATCACTCGCTTCGCATACTGGACGGGGATCCTGCGTTGACCCTCCTGCACGAACACGATGCCAGCCACGACTGCCAAGACGAGGAAGGGCATCATCACCTTGAAGACCTGATCTTGGCTGGTCCACCACACTTCGATGCCGGCTGGCAAGCGCGAGACGATCGAAGCGAAGATCAACAGCGAGATGCCGTTGCCGATGCCGCGTTGAGTGATCAGCTCGCCGATCCACATCAGCAGGATGCAGCCGGCGGTCAGGCAGATCACGATCAAGAAGATGTGGGGAGCGTCGAACTTGGAGACCACCGCTTCGTTGGCCGAGGCCGAGAGCGAGTGGAACAGGAACACGTAGCCGATCGACTGAGCGAAGGCCAGGCCGACGGTCAGGTAGCGCGTGTACTGGGTGATGCGCGCTTGGCCCACTTCGCCTTCCTTGGAGAGCTTCTCAAGCGAAGGAACCACGACCTGCAGGAGCTGCAGGATGATCGAGGCGGTGATGTAGGGCATGATGCCGAGCGCGAACAGGGCGATGCGAGAGAGGCTGCCCCCCGAGAACAGGTTGAGGTAGCCGAGGATGCCCGAGCCGCCGAACTGCTTTTGCAGATTGTTGACCGCGGCCAGGTTCACGCCCGGGACTGGTAGGTGTGAGCCAAGCCGGTAGATCAACAGCATGGCGCCCGTGAATAGGAGCTTCTTGCGGATGTCCGCAACCTGGAAGGCGCTTAGGATCGTCGAGAGCATGGTTTAGCCGGTCACACGCGGATCGCTTAGCCCGCAAGTGTCGGGTCGTGCGATTCTAGCTCTCGATGACGGTGCAGGTGCCGCCAGCGCTCTCGATGCGCTCGCGAGCAGCCTTGCTGAAGCCGTGGGCATGCACGGTCAAAGCCTTGCTCAAGTCGCCCTTGGCCAAAACCTTGACCGGGATGCCCTTGCGGGTGGCCAAACCCTTGGCTTGCATCAGCTCGATCGTGACCTCTTCGCCGGCCTCGAAGCGGGCGTCCAGGTCGGAGACATTGACGGGCTGAGTATGGGTCCGGAACATCTCGAAGGGCATCGACTTCTTCATGTGGGGGCCGCGCAGCTTGCGCATGCGCATGTGGATCGGCATCTGACCGCCCTCGAAGCGAGCCCTGCTCTTGGCGCCGGAGCGCGAGCCTGCACCCTTCTGACCTCTACCGGAGGTCTTACCCGTGCCCGAACCTTCGCCGCGACCCACACGCTTGCGCGGGCGACGGCTGCCGGGGGCCGGTTTGAGCGAGTGCAAGCCGATCGGCTGCTCCTGCTCCTCCTCGACCTTGCTCTTGGCGACTGGGCTCATGAAGTCTGCTCCTCAACCTCAACGAGATGACGCACTGCGTGCACCATGCCGCGCGCCTGCTCGCAGTCCTTGACCTCGACGGTGTGGCCGATGCGTCGCAGGCCAAGCGAGCGCAGCGTGTCGAGCTGGCGCTTGTTGGAGCCGGCGCTGGAGCGCCTCTGGGTTACCTGCAAGGTCGCCATCAGGCCGGCGCCTCGCTTGCGTCTGGGGCACTCTCAGCAGGGACGCTCTCGGGGACTGGAGCCTCCTCAGCAGTTGGAGTCTCGCTGGCCTCTTGCTCGACAGTCTCTGTCTCGGCGGTGCCGTTGGTCGGCTGCTCGGTCAGGCCGAGCACCTTGGCAATCGAGAGCCCGCGCAGCTCGGCCACCTCGGCCGGTGTGCGCAAGCCGCGCAGACCGGCAATGGTCGCCTTGACCAGATTGATCGGGTTCTGGGTACCCAGACTCTTGGAGAGGATGTCGTGGATACCCGCAAGCTCGAGCACCGCGCGGACGCCACCGCCGGCGATCACGCCGGTACCGGGGGCGGCCGGCTTCAAGAAGACCCTGCCCGCACCGAAGATGCCGGTCGTCTGGTGGGTGATCGTGCTGCCGTGCTTGGGCACCCTGAACAGGTCCTTCTTGGCGCGCTCGACGCCCTTCTGGATGGCCAAGGGAACCTCGTTAGCCTTGCCGTAGCCGACGCCCACGACTTCCCGTTCGTCGCCTACGACGACGAGCGCTGTGAAGGAGAAGCGCCGGCCGCCCTTGACCACCTTGGCGACGCGGTTGATCTCCACCACGCGCTCCTGTAGGTCGAGGCTGCCTGCGTTGACTGATCTGTCCGATTGCATAAGAGAGTGAGAGGGTAGCGGGAAGGGAGCCTTAGACGGTGATGCCGGCCTCGCGGATCGCCTCAGCGAACGCGCGTACATGGCCGTGATAGCGGTAGCCGCCGCGGTCGAACACGACCTCCGAGACGTCGGCTGCCTTGGTGCGCTCGGCGAGCAACTCGCCTGCGCGCTTGGTCCGGTCGAGGCCCTTCAGAGCGCGCAGCTCGGGCTCATACCAGTGGACAGCGGCAAGCGTACGTGCAGAAGCGTCGTCCACAAGCTGGGCCGAAAGGCCACGGTTGGAGCGGAAAACCGAGACACGCGGACGCGTGGCGGTGCCTGACACCTTCGCGCGCACACGACGGCGGCGTTTGAGACGGCGAGTCTCCTTGGTGAGCACGGTCATGCGCGCTTGCCGACCTTCCTTTGGACGTACTCGCCCTCGTAGCGGATGCCCTTGCCCTTGTAAGGCTCGGGCGGACGCTGCTTGCGGATGATCGCGGCGATCTCGCCAACCTGTTGCTTGGATATGCCCTTGACGACAACCCTGGTGGGCTGGGGCACCTCGAATTCGATGCCTGCAGGAGCCTCTATGGGAACCGGGTGGGAGTAGCCGACCGCGAGCTCCAGATTCTTGCCCTTCAGCTGGGCGCGGTAGCCGACACCTTGGATCTCCAATCGCTTTTCATACCCGGCCGTGACACCTTGGACCATGTTGGCGACCAAGGAGCGCGTGAGACCGTGCAAGGCACGATGCTCGCCGCGGTCGGTGGGGCGCGAGACGATCAAACTCTCGCCGTCCTGCGCGATTTCGATGTCGCGCGGGATGCGCTCTGAGAGCTCGCCCTTGGGGCCCTTCACGCTGACCGACTCGGGCTCGATCGCCACGGTCACGCCGGCGGGTACGGCAATTGGTTGTCTTCCGATTCTCGACATGAGCTGCTCTACCAGACCTGAGCCAAGACCTCGCCACCGACGCCGGCGGCGCGCGCGTCGTGACCTGTCATCACGCCGTGCGAGGTGGACACGATCGAAGTTCCCATACCGCCCAAGACCTTGGGGATGCGCGTCGCCTCGACATAGGTGCGTCGACCGGGACGCGAGACACGACGAAGACCGGAGATCGCCGAGCGGCGGTCGTCGGTGTACTTGAGACGAATCTCGATCAGCTGACCGGCGCCGCCCTCCCGCTCTGGAACAACCGACCATGAATCGATGTAGCCCTGCTCGACGAGGATGCGTGCAAGCTCGGTCTTCAGTTTGGAGGCCGGTATGTCGACGGTCTCATGCGCCGCGTGAATTGCGTTGCGAATGCGCGTGAGGAAGTCGGCTATGGGATCGGTCATTGACATTTGAGTTTGCTCTGATCTGAGATGGTGCTCGGACGGGTTCTTTGGATTTGGGTCAGGTGAATACTGGAAAGGATGAGGCGCCTACCAGGAAGACTTGGTCATTCCAGGTATCTGGCCGTTGTGGGCGAGCTCGCGCAAGCAGATGCGACAGAGCCCGAACTTGCGGTACACCGAGTGCGGGCGTCCGCAGCGGTTGCAGCGAGTATAGGCACGTGTCTTGAACTTGGGCGGGCGCGCCTGCTTGACGCGCAAGGAGGTCTTTGCCATCAGTCGGTGCTCCCGTTTTCGGATGTGTTGCCGGCGGTCTCGGTCGCGGGCGCTTGGTCGAAGCCGGCAGGGCGGCCTTGGGTGGCGAATGGCAAGCCCAAGGCTTGGAGCAGAGCGAACGCTTCGACGTCGCCCTTGGCGGTCGTGGTGATCGTGATGTCGATACCTCTGACTTGGTCGATCGAGTCGTAGTCGATCTCGGGGAAGATGATCTGCTCGCGCACGCCCATCGTGTAGTTGCCGTGCCCGTCGAAAGACCTTGGGTTCAGTCCCCGGAAGTCGCGGATGCGGGGTATCGCGATCGAGGTGAGACGGTCCAGAAACTCGTATGAGCGCTCCGCCCTCAGCGTGACGGCCACGCCGACGGGCATCCCCTCACGCAACTTGAAAGCGGCGATCGACTTGCGGGCGCGCCTCACGCTCGGCTGCTGGCCGGCGATCGTGGCGAGCTGTTCTTGGGCGGCCTTGAGTACTTTGGAATCCTGCTTGGCGTCGCCCACGCCCATGTTGAGCGTGATCTTCTGCAACTTGGGCGCCTGCATCGGCGAGGAGTAGCCGAATCGCTCGATCAGCACGGGGCGGATCTCCTCCAGATAGCGGCTCTTTAGGCGAGCTGTGGTGGCGGTGCTCATCATGATCTCCGTCAGTCGAGCCTTGTCCCGGTACGCTTGGCCACGCGATAACGCTTGCCGTTCTCGCGCTCGACGGCGACCCTAGTGGGCTTGCTGTCCTTGGGGTCGAGCAGCATCACGTTGGAGACGTGGATCGGGCCCTCGCGCTCGATAACCCCACCCACGGTCTGTCCACGCTGGGTGTCGGCCACCTGTTGAGGGCGCATGTGGCGCTTGACCATGTTCAGGCCCTCGACGTAGACCCGGTCGTTAGTGGGCTCCACACGCAGGATGCGCCCTTGCTTACCGCGATCCTTGCCAGCCATTACTTGCACTCGGTCGCCCGAGCGAACCTTGAGGGCACGCCTTGGCTTGTTGGCTGCCTTGGTGCTTGCCATGGCTAGAGAACCTCCGGCGCCAAGGAAACGATCTTCATGAAGTTACGGTCGCGCAATTCGCGCGCCACGGGCCCGAACACGCGCGTGCCGCGGGGATTGTTCTGGTCGTCGATGATCACGGCGGCGTTGTCGTCAAAGGAGATGTAAGTGCCATCGTCACGGCCGAAAGGCTTCTTCGTGCGCACCACAACCGCGGTGACGACATCGCCCTTTTTGACGGCACCGTGTGGGTTGGCCTGCTTGACGGTCGCGGTGATCACGTCGCCGACGAAGGCGTAGCGACGCTTGGATCCACCCTTGACGCGGATGCAGAGAATCTCACGAGCGCCCGTGTTGTCGGCCACTCGCAGTCTGGTCTCGTTCTGGATCATCGAGCACGCTCCAGCACATCTACGAGCTTCCAGCGCTTGGTGCGCGAAAGCGGCCGGCTCTCGATGACGCGCACGACGTCGCCCTCGTGGGCGTCGTTGGTCTCGTCGTGGGCGTGCAAGGTGCCCGAAGAGCGCACGATCTTCTCGTAGCGACGGTGACGACGAGCTACGTCGATGCGTACGGTGATCGTCTTGTCGGCCTTGTCGGAGACGACCACGCCTTGGCGTACCTTGCGCGAGCCCTCAACCGGGGCGTGCACCGGCGGCAGGGGCTCTTTTACAGAGTCCCGCCCACCCGCGGCACGACGCTCGGTGGCCTTGGCACGTTCTTGCAGGCGGCGAGCACGGCGGCTGACGGCCTTGGCGCGACGCTTGGCCACACGCTCGGCGTGGCGCTCCTCGGGCGTTCGTGTCGTGCGCGCCTCACCGGTGTGGGTGGATCGCTCGCGACGCCGGCGCTCCTTGGAGGAAAGCTGCTCGGCCGGCTCGGCCGACTTGGCGGCGGGCGGTGCCGGCGCCTCGGTTACGGCCTGCTCAGGCTGGGCTGCCTCGCCGGCCTGCGTGTCCTCGCTCGCCTGCACGTCCGCCTCGGCGTCTTGGGGCTGCTCGTTGTCTGTCTCGTCTGCCATGTCTATCCGTTTCGGTTTCTCAGCTCAGCTTTTCAGTTCTCGGTGGGACGCTCTGCCAGCTTGGCCGTCACGCCGCGCTCGCGGGCCACGGTGAGCGCGCGGGCAAGCTCGCGCCGCGCACGACTGACACTGGCGGTGTCCTCAAGCTCGCCGGTGGCGTTTGCGAAGCGCTTACCGAACAGGTCCTTGCGCAAAGTCGTTATCTGCTCGGCGAGTTCTTCGGGGAGCATATCCCTCATCTCCTTGGCCTTCATCGCTCGCCTCAGTCCTCGCGCAAAACGAACTTGGATTTGACGGGAAGCTTGTGGGCAGCCAGGCGAATCGCTTCGCGCGCCAAGGGCTCGGGAACGCCGGCGAGCTCAAACATGACGCGGCCGGGCTTGACCACAGCGACCCAGCCTTCGGGGTTACCCTTGCCCGAGCCCATGCGGGTCTCGGCCGGCTTCTTGGTGACGGGCTTGTCTGGGAATACGTTGATCCAAACCTTCCCGCCACGCTTAATCTTGCGGGTCATCGCGATACGAGCAGCCTCGATCTGACGGTTGGTGAGCCAGCCCTGCTCGAGTGACTTGAGACCGTACTCGCCGAACTGGACCTTGACCTGGCCACGCGAGAGCCCGCGGCGCCTGCCACGGTGCTGCTTGCGATGCTTGACACGCTTGGGGGACAGCATCAGCGCATCCCACCTCGATCGCCGCCTCCGGCGCCTCGACCGCCGCCGCCGCCTGGGCCGCCTGGACCACCGGGCCCACGACCGCCGCCACCTGGACCGCCACGACCTCCACCTGGGCCACCGGGCCCACGACCGCCACCAGGGCCACGACCTCCACCTGGACCGCGTCCGCCGCCTGGACCGCCACGACCGCCTCCTGGACCGCCGGGCCCACGACCGCCACCGCCCTGTCCGCCGCGACCCCTACCGCGGCCGTCGCGCCCATCGCGTCCACCACGACCGTCGCGGTCCCCGCTGGGGGGAGCCGGTGCGCTCATGTCAGTCAGGTCGGCGCCGGTGTAGCCCTCGGGCATGATCTCACCCTTGTTGACCCAGCACTTCACGCCGATACGCCCGAACGTGGTGCGCGCCTCATAGAAGCCGTAATCGATGTCGGCTCGCATCGTGTGCAGAGGAACGCGCCCATCGGAGTAGCTCTCGGTGCGCGCCATCTCTGCTCCACCGAGGCGACCGGACACCTGAACCTTGACGCCCTTGGCGCCCGAGCGCATTGCGCTGGTGAGAGCACGCTTCATGGCGCGGCGGAAGGCCACCCGGTTTTGTAGTTGCTCGGCGATCGACTGGGCCACGAGCTTGGCGTCGAGCTCGGGGCGCTTGATCTCGAGGATGTTGACCTTGATCTGCTTGGAGGTCATCTTGTGCAGGTCACGTCGCAAGGCGTCCACTTCGGCGCCCGACTTGCCGATCACAATGCCGGGACGGGCAGTGTGGATGTTGACCTCGAGGTCGTTTGCGTCCTTGCGGATCGTGATGTCCGCGAGACCGGCGTGGGCGAGCTTGTCCTCGATGTGCTTGCGGATCTTGATGTCCTCGTGCAAGTACTCGGCGAAGTGACGCTCGTTGAACCAGTTGGACTTCCAGTCGTGGATATAGCCCACGCGCATTGCCTCTGGATGAACCTTTTGACCCATGTCTGTATCGAAGTCCTGTCTCGTGTCCTTGTGCCCGTGCCTAAGGCTTGGGCGTGAGCGTGATCGTCAAATGGCTGGTGCGCTTGCGAATCGGGGTTGCTCGTCCCTGAGCACGCGGCCGAAAGCGCTTGATGGTGGGCCCCTCGTCGGCAAACGCCTCACGCACGAGAAGATCGTCCTCGATCAATTCGTGGTTGTTCTCGGCGTTGGCCACAGCCGACTCCAAGAGCTTGCTCCAGTCGCGAGCCACCTCCCGAGGGGTGAAGGCGAGGATAGCGCGTGCCTCATCGACGGACTTGCCCCGCAGGTGACCGCACACCATCCGCGCCTTACGTGCCGAGGTGCGCACATAGCGAGCCTGGGCGCGCACCACCTTACGGGTGGCGCGCGAGGGAGTTGCCGCGGAGTCGCGCCGAGTACTACTAGCCGGCCTTTCGGCCTCGACCTCTGCCTCAGGCGCGGCAGCGACCTTCTCGGCCTTTGCGCCACCCGACTTCTTTGCGGCCGGCTTCTCAGCCTCAGCCTTCTCGGCGGCCGGCTTCTCGGTCTTGGCCGTGTCAGGCTTCTCCGCCTCGGCGGCTGGCTTCTTCGCGGCCGCTGACTTCTTCGCGGCAGGCTTCTTCGCCGCCGGCTTCTCCTCCGCGCTGGTGGACTCGTCGTCGGCGACAGCCTTAGTCGTAGGCTTCTTCGCGACTGGCTTATCGGCAACGGCCTTCTCGGCAGCCGGCTTCTCGGCAGAAGACTTCTCAGTCTCGGCCTTCTCGAGCAGTAGGCTTCTTCGCGGAGTCCGGCTTGGCCTTGGCCGGCAGGCTTGGCCTGCTCCTCGCCCTCGGCGGGCTGCTCCTCTATCGGCTTCTCAGCGCTCATCGAACCTTCCCGGAGCCCGCGTGCCCGCGGAACATGCGTGTGGGCGCAAACTCGCCAAGCTTGTGACCGACCATCGACTCGCTGATGAACACGGGCACGTGCTTCTTGCCGTCGTGGACGGCCAAGGTGTGACCAACCATGTCGGGAAAGATCGTGGACGCCCGCGACCATGTCCTGAGCATCTTCTTTGTGTTGGCCTCATTCATGGCTTCGATGCGCGTCATCAAGCGCTCTTCCACCCAAGGCCCCTTCTTGCTGGATCTACTCATCGCTGCTTACCCTTCCCTCGGCGACGGCCGCGCACGATGTACTTGTCCGAAGCCTTATTCTTCTTGCGCGTGCGGTAACCCAAGGTAGGTACTCCCCAAGGCGTGACCGGATGGCGCCCAGCGGTGGTCGATCCCTCGCCACCGCCGTGGGGGTGGTCGACCGGGTTCATGGCCACACCACGGGTCTGCGGACGCACGCCCATGTGGCGCTTGCGACCGGCCTTGCCGACCTTGACGTTTTGGTGCTCGGCGTTGCCGATGACACCCACTGTGGCGCGACACTCGGCTCGCACCATGCGCATCTCCCCGGAGGGCAGGCGCAAGGTGGCCATATCTCCGTCCTTGGCCATCAGCTGTACCGAGGCGCCGGCCGAGCGCGCCATCTGCCCGCCGCGTCCGGGCTGGAGCTCGACATTGTGGATGACCGTGCCGACAGGCATCCGAGAGAGCGGAATGCAGTTGCCAACCGCGATCTCGGCGTCCTCGCCGGATGCAACGCTCATCCCCACCGTGAGCCGCTGGGGCGCCAGGATGTAGCGCTTCTCGCCGTCGGCGTAGTGCAGGAGGGCGATGTAGGACGAGCGATTGGGGTCGTACTCGATCGCGGCGACCTTGGCAGGAACGCCGTCCTTGCGCCGCTTGAAGTCGATGCGTCGATACAGACGCTTGGCGCCGCCACCGCGGTGACGGGCTGTCTTGCGGCCCTGGGCGTTGCGTCCACCGCTCTTCTTGATGCCTTCGACCAGGGTGCGCTCGGGCTCGGTCTTGGTGACCTCGGCGAAATCCGGATAGGAGGCGAAGCGCCTTCCGGGGCTGGTGGGCTTGGGCTTGCGGATCGGCATGGCTGAGGGGCTCCTACTCGTTCAGGCCCTCGAGGCCCTGGAAGATCGGGATGGACTCGCCGGAGCGAACTTGGACGATCGCCTTCTTCCAAGCGCGGGTGGAGCCGCGTGTGATGCCGCGCCGCTTGGGCTTGGATTTGACGTTGAGCGTGCGCACCTCGACCACGTGCACGTCGAACAGCGTTTCGACGGCCTGGCGGATCTGGGTGCGGTGTGCGTCGGGGTGAACGCGGAAGGTGTACTTGCCGGCCGCCGAGAGCACATAGCTCTTCTCGGAGAGGACCGGCTTGATGATGACTTGGGTCGCCTCCATCACACCTTCTCCCGCTTGGGCGCTGCAGCGCGGGCGGTCAACTCTTGCAAGGCCTTCTCGGAGACAAGCAACGAGGCCGCGCCGAGCAAGTCCGCCACGCCGACGCTTTCGGGTTGGAGGACCGCCACTCGTGCCAGGTTGCGGAAGGACAGCGCCGCCGCGGACTCCTCTGAGTCCAGGACGACCAAGTCGGCTGGGACTGGTTCCAGTCCTCGAGCAGGTCGAAGGCGTCGCTTGTCTTGGGCGTCTTGAAGGCCGCCGCGTCGAGGATCGCTACCGATCCCCGGTCCGCATGGAGAGAAAGGGCGCTGCGTAGAGCGGCGCGCTGCTCCTTGCGGTTGACCTTGAAGGTGTAGGAACGTGGTTGCGGGCCGAAGACCACGCCACCCCCGGTCCAAATAGGAGAGCGGCTGGAGCCGGCGCGTGCACGGCCGGTTCCCTTCTGGCGCCAGGGCTTGGCGCCGCCTCCGGAGACCTTACCGCGTGTCTTGGTGGCCGCGGTTCCGCGCCGGCGGGCGGCCTGCTCGGCACGCACGCTCTGGTGCACGAGCGGTCCGTTGAACTTTGCCTCGAAAGCGGACTGGTCGAGCTTGACCTTCTTGGTCGAGGGACCGTCGGCATTGAGTACGGGAACATCAGGCATCGCCGCGCACCTCCACAACTGCGCCCCTGGGACCGGGGACCGAGCCTCGCACGAGCATCAGGTTCTTTTGGGGATCGACAGCCACTATCTCCAAGCCGGGTTGGGTTGCACGCTTGTTACCCATCTGGCCGGGTCCGCGGATCCCCTTGAAGACGCGCGCGGGGTCCGCCGAGGCGCCGATCGAGCCGGGCGCGCGCACATTGTGGGATCCGTGAGAGACGGGGCCCCGTTTGAAGTTGTGGCGTTTGACCGTCCCTTGGAAGCCCTTGCCCTTGGAGACGCCAGCGATCTTCACGCGTGCTCCAACCTCGAATGAGTCGACCGTCACCGACTGTCCCAACTCGCCGGCCTCGCCGCGAAACTCCACTAGATGACGCATCGGAGCGGAGTCGGCCTTCTTCAGGTGGCCGAGCTCGGGCTTTGAGAGGTGCTTCTCCTTGGTCTGCCCGAAAGCAAGCTGCACGGCGTCGTAACCGTCGCGCTCGGTTGTGCGTACCGCCGTGACCGGACACGGGCCGGCCTCGAGCACGGTGACGCGGGCGACAGAGCCGTCGTCTTGGAAGACCTGGGTCATCCCCAGCTTCTTGGCGAGAATCGCTGACATCTCAGACAATCAGGTGGCTAGACGGATCTCGATGTCGACACCGGCCGGGAGGTTGTCCAGGCGTTGCAGGGAGTCGACCGTCTTGGGGCTCGGCTGGTGAATATCGATCAGGCGCTTGTGCGTGCGGATCTCGAAGTGCTCGCGCGAGTCCTTGTCCTTAAAGGGCGAGCGGATCACGCAATAAACGTTCTTCTCGGTCGGCAGCGGCACGGGACCGGACACCGTGGCTCCGGTGCGCGCGGCGGTCTCCACGATCTCCTTCGCGGCCGACTCGATGGCGGACGTGTCGTACGCCTTCAAGCGGATGCGGATCTTGTTTTGGGTTGCTGCTGCCATTTGTTTCTCTCGATCGCCTTCGTTTGGTGTGTGGGCCGGGCGCTGGCGCCCACCTAGCTCCTCCGCGGCGAGAAGCGAGATTCTCCTGTGTGGGAGAATCCGCCGTTCACCGCCTCAACGGCGGAGCCTGCATTTCGTCGTATCGGACTGCCAATAAAAAGGGCGCCCCGGAAAGTCCGGAGGCGCCCTGGGCGCTACTCAATGACCTCGGTGACCACGCCCGAGCCGACCGTGCGCCCACCCTCGCGGATAGCGAAGCGAAGGCCCTGATCCATGGCGATCGGCTGGATCAGCTCGATCTCCATCTGTACGTTGTCGCCGGGCATGACCATCTCGACACCCTCGGGCAGCTTCGCTACGCCGGTGACGTCGGTCGTGCGGAAATAGAACTGCGGCCTGTAGCCCGTGAAGAACGGAGTGTGACGACCACCCTCCTCCTTCTTGAGGATGTAGACCTCAGCTTTGAACTTGGTGTGCGGCGTAATCGAGCCTGGCTTGCACAGCACCTGACCACGCTCGATCTCCTCGCGCTTGGTACCACGGAGCAGGCAGCCGACATTGTCGCCAGCCTGGCCCTGGTCGAGGATCTTGCGGAACATCTCTACACCGGTCACGACAGTGGTCGTGGTGTCGTGGACGCCCACGATCTCGACCGTGTCGCCGGTGTTGACGATTCCCTGCTCCACGCGGCCCGTGGCGACCGTGCCGCGGCCCGTAATCGTGAAGACGTCCTCGACGGGCATCAGGAACGGCTTGTCGAGCTCGCGCACCGGCTGGGGGATGTAGCTGTCGAGCGCAGCCGCCAGCTCGACGATCTTCTCCTTGTATGCCTCGTCGCCTTCCAGCGCCTTCAAGGCGGAGCCGATGATGAACGGAATGTCATCGCCAGGGAAGTCGTACTCGGAGAGGAGCTCGCGCACCTCGACCTCGACCAGTTCCATGAGCTCCTCGTCGTCGACCATGTCGGCCTTGTTGAGGAACACCACGATGTAGGGGACGCCAACCTGGCGGGCGAGCAGGATGTGCTCACGCGTCTGGGGCATCGGGCCGTCGGCCGCGGAAACCACCAGGATCGCCCCGTCCATCTGGGCGGCGCCGGTGATCATGTTCTTCACGTAGTCGGCGTGCCCGGGGCAGTCGACGTGCGCGTAATGACGGTTCTCGGTCTGGTACTCGACGTGCGATGTGGCGATGGTGATCCCGCGCTCCTTCTCCTCCGGAGCGTTGTCGATCTCCTCGAAGCTACGTGCTTCGCCGCCCATCTTCTCTGCCAAGACGGTCGTGATGGCAGCGGTCAAGGTCGTCTTGCCATGGTCGATGTGACCGATGGTGCCGACGTTGACGTGCGGCTTGTCGCGCTCGAACTTCTCCTTCGCCACTTTGCGTTAGCTCCTGTTATCGACTTTGACGTCCGCCGCTGAAGAGGGCGAACCTGGGAAATCTATCTAAATAGGGATTTTCTTGACTTGTGCCTACGCAGGCACCGGCTCACCGGTGCGTTGCTCGATGATCTTCTCGGCGATGTTCGGGGGTACCTCCTCGTAGCCCTCGAACTGCATCGTGTAGTTGGCCCTACCCTGCGTGTTGGAGCGCAGGTCGGTCGCATACCCGAACATCTCGCTGAGAGGAACCTTGGCGTGGATCGCCAGAGCGTTGCCCCGCTGCTCGGAGCCCTGAAGATGCCCGCGACGGCGCGAAAGGTCGCCCATTACGTCGCCCATGAAGTCCTCTGGTGTGACGACCTCAACCGCGAACACGGGCTCGAGTAGCACCGGCTTGGCGCGCCTGGCCGCCTCCTTGAGGGCGATCGACCCGGCCACCTTGAAGGCGATCTCCGAAGAGTCGACGTCGTGGTACTTGCCGTCGACCAAGGTCACCCGCACATCCACCATCGGGTAGCCCGCCTTGACGCCGTTCTCCAAGGCCTCCTCGACTCCCTTCTCAACAGCTGGGATGTATTCCGAGGGGATCGCTCCACCCTTGATCTTGTTGATGAAGTCGAAGCCCTCGCCCGGAGCGGGCTCCATGTCGATGTAAACGACGCCGAACTGGCCCGAGCCGCCGGTCTGGCGTACGAACTTGCCTTCGATCTTCTCGACCGTGCCACGGATCGTCTCACGGTAGGAGACCTGAGGACGCCCGACGTTGGCCTCGACGCCGAACTCACGCTTCATGCGATCGACAAGCACTTCGAGGTGAAGCTCGCCCATGCCCGAGATCTCGGTTTGGCCGGTCTCTTCGTTGGTGCGCACTTGAAAAGTAGGGTCCTCCTCGGCCAAGCGCCCCAAGGCAACAGACATCTTCTCTTGGTCGACCTTAGTCTTGGGCTCGACCGCGACCTTGATGACCGGCTCGGGGAAGGTGATGTTCTCGAGCTTGATCGGAGCGTCGGGAGCGGCCAAGGTGTCGCCAGTGATGACCTGCTTGATGCCCACGGCGGCGGCGATGTCACCGGCGTAGACCTCGGAGACCTCCTCGCGCTCGTTGGCGTGCATCATCAGGACGCGTCCGATCCGCTCCGCGCGCCCACTATTGACGTTGAGCACCCGTGAGCCGGCCTCCAGTTTCCCGGAGTAGACCCTGAAGTAGGTGAGCTTGCCGACGTAGGGGTCGGCCATGATCTTGAAGGCGAGCGCCGCGAATGGCTCAGAGTCATCGGCGTGTCGCTCAATCTGGGGCTCCTCGCCGTCGCCCTTGACCGGTTCGGCGCCAACCACCGCGGGAACGTCGAGTGGAGAGGGCAAATAGTCGACGACCGCGTCAAGCAGCGGCTGGACGCCCTTGTTCTTGAACGAAGAACCGCACAGAACCGGGGTCAGCTTGGTCGAGAGGGTGGCCTTGCGGATCGCCTGCTTGAGGACGTCCTCGGGGACATCGGCCTCCTCCAAGATCAGCTCCAGCAAAGCGTCGTCGTAGTGGGAGACCTCCTCCAAGAGGTGTTCGCGCGCCGCCTCGGCGGCTTCGAGCAGCGCCCCGGGGATGTCGGCCTCTTCCTGCTCAGTGCCGAGCTCGTCTTTGTAGACGATCGCCTTCATCTTGACGAGATCGACGACGCCCAGAAAGTCGCCCTCGGCGCCGATCGGCAGCTGAATCGGGACGGGGTGCGCGGCGAGCCGGTCGATCATTGTTTGCACGCCCTGCTCAAAGTCAGCGCCAGTGCGGTCCATCTTGTTGATGTAGGCGATGCGCGGGACGTGATACTTGTCGGCCTGGCGCCACACCGTCTCGGACTGGGGCTCGACACCGGCGACCGAGTCAAACAGCGCGATCGCACCATCGAGGACGCGCAGGGAGCGCTCGACCTCGACGGTGAAGTCGACGTGGCCTGGGGTGTCGATGATGTTGATGCGGTGGCCGTCCCACTCGGCGGTGGTGGCGGCAGAGGTGATTGTGATGCCGCGCTCCTGCTCTTGTTCCATCCAGTCCATCACCGCGGCGCCCTCGTGAACCTCGCCGATCTTGTAGGTGCGTCCCGTGTAGTAGAGGATGCGCTCAGTCGTGGTCGTCTTGCCCGCGTCGATGTGGGCCATGATCCCGATGTTGCGGGTCTTCTCTAGTGGGAACTTGCGGGGCATTTTCAGATGGTGTGGGGGATCGTTTCCAGGGGTGTGAATTGATACGCAACGGGCTGGCGGCGAGGCGCGTGGTCAGGGCAAAAAAAGAGGCCCCTCGGGCCCATGCGCTACCGGTCGTCGGGCGAATCGCTTGTCTATCTCGTCAGAGTCTCCATGGTGTTCTCGCTTGGCGACCGGCTTGACCCAGGGTCACGTCGCATCGCCGCGGGGGGCGACTATAGCAGAGCTATAGAGCGCGATCTACGGCTGGCGCACAGTCTCCCAGCCTTGTTGGGACGCTACTGGTCAGCCTTGCAATCGAACTTGTCCGGGGCATCCGCGAAGACTACGTTGAGGCGCTCCAAGACCCGCGTTGTGGTGCGCAGGTCCTCCGCGTCGACATCGGCCAAGATGCTCTCCCAACGTGCCTGCCAGAGCGCACGCTTTGCTTGCACCTTGCGCTCTCCTTGGGGAGTCAAGTGAGTCACGACCACGCGCCGGTCTACCTCGGAGCGGGTGCGCTCGACGTGACCGCTGGCCGCCAGGTGCTCGAGCATCTGTGTGACGGTGGCCGGTGTGAGCTGGGCCGCGAAGGCAAGCTCTCCAGCTGAGAGCGGGCCTTGCTCGCTCAGCTCGATCAGAAGTTCCATCTGGGCATGGCTGACCTCCGAGCCGATCAGATGCGTGTCGCGTCCGCGCAAGCGCCTGAGGCTACGAAACACGCGGCGGAACGCCTTGCCGAGATCAAGCAGCTCAGCCTGCCACTCCCCGGTTGTCTCGCTGAGGGGACCCCCCGCAGTTTTGGCCACGGTGGTGGAGGGCAGCTCAGCGGGGGGCGACATGACAGTGTGGGCCGATTCAGGCCCCGACGGCCTCGGCGATGGCCTCGGGGGGCGCCACGAGCGACTCGGTCTCAGCTTGAGGTCGCTCGGCCCGCAGAAGCATGATGCAAGGAATCAAGGATAGGGCAGCGATGCCAAAGGCCCACCAGTAAGCGGTGCCGAACGCGCCGGCAAGCTGCTCGGGCGTGTGGGCACCGGCAGCGGCGCGCTGCAAGACCACCGCCAGAATCGCTGTGCCGATCGCTCCACCCGTGCGCTGCAAGGCGTTGATCTGGGGTGTGGCGTCAGAGATCTGATCCGGGCGCATGGCCGAGAAAGCGGCGCTCATCGCCGGCATGAAGCACAAGCCGATCGATAGCCCACGCACGACCAACACCAAGGAGATCGCCACGATCGAGGTATGGGCTCCGATGAAGGTGAACGGGATCGTGCTCACACACAACAAAGACACGCCGCAAAGCGCCACGCGACCCCCGCCGAAGCGCTGGGTGAGACGGCTGGCCAAAGGCATGGCCATCAAGGCGCCCAAGCCTTGGGGACCGGTAAGCAAGCCGGTGTTGACGACGCTCTGGCCACGCACTTCTTGGTAGTAGAGCGGCACCAAGATCATCGCTCCGAACAGCGCAGCGCCCAAGCCGAAGTTGGTAAAGGCGGCACCGGCGAACACGCGATTGGCGTACATGCGGATGTCGAGCAGGGGGCGCTCGACGCGTAGAGCGTGCAGGCAGAAGAGCACGATCAAGACAACTCCGACGATGCTCGGCACGATCACCTTGCCCGAGCCCAAAGCCGAGCCCGCACCCAGCTCGCTGATGCCGTAGATCAGGGCCGCGAAGCCGGCCGGGAGGAGCGCCAAGCCCAGGACGTCAAGGCGCCCCGCTTCGCCGGAGTCGGTGTGGGGCAACATGCGCCAGCCGAGCACGAAGGCGACAATCCCGATCGGGACGTTGACGAAAAAGATCCAGGACCAGTGCAGGTTCTCGAGGATCAGCCCGCCCACGACCGGGCCCAGAATCGGTGCGAGCATGGCGGGCATCGAGACGTAGCCCATCACCCTGCCCATGCGCTGTGGCCCGGCGACCTGGGCCATGATCATCATCGCGACCGGCATGATCATGCCGCCGCCGGCGCCCTGTAGGACACGGAACACGACCAAGGAGGTGGCCGAGTTGGCAAGCCCACACAAAGCGGAGCCGGCGGTGAAGAGCACCAGAGAGGTCATGTAGACCTGCTTGGCACCAAAGCGCCTGGCCGCCCAGCCCGTGACAGGGATCACGGCGGCAAGCGCGAGCAGATAGCCGGTGATCACCCACTGGACCTGGGAGAGCGGGCTGTGCAGGTCGTGCGAGAGGGTGTGCAGCGCGACGTTGACGATCGTCGTGTCGAGAATCGACATGACCATCCCGAGGATGACCACTCCACAGACCACCCACACTTGGCGCTCGATCTTTGTCGAGGCGTGAGGATCGGTCTGCTGGATGACGGGCCGCGAAGACATGAGGTACCGAAAGTTTAGGTACCAAACCTTCTCGCTTCAAGGCCCTGGAGTGTGCTTCAGGTCACACAGGGGGCGTAAACCCGGCGATCACTACAAACCGAGGTACACGAAAGCCGTGTGAGCGGGCCGAGGACCAAGTGAGGCAAGGACGCAAGAAGCGAAATGTGCTCTGCACATGAGCGACTGAGGACGCAGCCTCGCGCCGGTCATCGGGCCGCTCACCAACGATAGTGGGCGAAGGCCTTGTTGGCCTGGGCCATACGGTAGATGTCGTCCTTGCGCTTGTAGGCACCGCCTTGCTGGGACTGGGCATCCAGCAACTCGTTGGCCAAACGTTGGGCCATCGTCTTCTCGCGCCGATTGCGGGCGAACTCGACTAGCCAGCGCACTGCCAGAGTGCGGGCTCGGGCAGAGGGAACCTCGACAGGCACCTGGTAGGTGGCTCCACCGACTCGCCTGGAGCGGACCTCCAGAGCGGGAGTCAAGGCCCTGATCGAAGCCTCGAGCTGCTCGATGGGGTCCTTGTCGGAGCGCTCGCCCAGCAAAGCCAAGGCGTCGTAGACGATGCGCTCGGCAGTTGACTTCTTGCCGTCGAGCATGACCTTGTTGATGATCTGCTGGACCAGCTTGGAGCGGTGGATGGGGTCCGCTTCCAGCGGACGCACCTGGGCGGCTGCGCGACGGGGCATAGTCTCCTACTTCTTCTTGACGCCGTACTGGGAGCGACCTTGCTTGCGATCGCTCACGCCGGCCGCATCCAAAGTGCCGCGGACTACCTTGTAGCGCACGCCAGGCAGATCCTTGACGCGACCGCCGCGCACCAACACCACGGAGTGCTCTTGCAAATTGTGACCCTCGCCCGGGATGTACGCGGTGACCTCGATCGAGCCGGCGATGCGAACACGCGCGACCTTGCGCAGGGCGGAGTTCGGCTTCTTCGGGGTCGTGGTGTACACGCGGGTACACACGCCACGTCGCTGCGGAGCGGCGACCTTCTTCTTACGGCCCTTGCCCGACTTCAGGCCGGGAGTGGCGAGCTTTTTCTTGGGGGCGATGCGCCCCTTGCGCACTAGTTGCGAGGTGGTGGGCATTCGGCGGGAATCCTAGCAGCGTCCGCTTCGCGCCGACCCGTGACCTACCGAGGACCTGTGCCCGTGCCGCAACGCAAAGGCCCCCCGCACGCGCGGGGCACCCCTCCAAACGAAACACAAGTCCCACTCAGACTCGATCGGAGCAGCTGACAGATCGGGGAGCGGCGAAGACGTCAAGCGTTCGCGCGCAGGCCGACGGAGCGCACCGGAGCCGGCATCAAAGCGGCGGCGACCAAGACCATCACGAAAGCGAGGCACTGCAAGACGATGCCGACGGCACTGCCCGGCATGGGATCGCCGAACACGAGGATCCCACCTGCCACGCCCGCAATGTTGGCGGCGGTGCCGGTGACCGCTATAACCGGCACGGCATCGCCGTCTTGGAGACCGCGGGCCGATGCGTAGAAGGCCAAGACCGAAGCCAAAGCGGCGACTAGGAGCCAGGGACTGAGCAGCAAAGCCAAAGCCCCGTGCGCCCCGACGATTCCGGTTAGCGCCTTGATCGAGATGTCCGAGACGCCGAAGAGGATGCCCGAGGCGGCGCCGAGCATCATGCCGTGGTGCTCCACCGGTCCACCCATGCGGGGGCCCATGATGAGCAGGCCGCCAAGCCCAAACAAGCCCGCCTCGAAGGAGATCATGGCGGGATCTGAGAAGTGGGAGTGAGCTCCATGCATGGCCGGCAAAGTCAAGCCCAGCATGACCAGGCCTCCAGCCGTCAACCACAGGCCGAGCCACTGGCGACGACCAACCTTGAAGCCGAACATACGATCGGCCATCACCGCGATAAGGACCACGCCCGCGGCCAAGGCCACCTGGACCACGGACATGGGCGCCAAGGCAAGCGCGGCCACGTGCAATGCCCACGACCCGGCCGCTACGAGCATCCCGATGGCAAACCACTTGGAGGAGAACAGGTCGCGCCCCGAGCGCAAGGGATGGCGCACATCGACCTTGCCGACGGAGTTGGCGCCCCGGTACTTGTAGAAGAAGCCGAGGTTGGCCACGAAGGCGCAGGCGAGCGCGAGAAGTATGCCTAGATCAAGAGTCATAAGGGGAGCCGGCTGGAGTGATGATCCATCGGCAAGGATCGCCCGATGCTTTACTGCACCGATGCGACCCGGGCAGATTACAGCTCACCACCTCTGTGCAAGCTAAAGACGACCCACGCCTAACAGAGAGCAAATCGAAGCTTCCTCTGCTGTTGGTGGACATCGATGGCGTGATTTCCTTGTTCGCGTTCGAAGGAGGACCCCCGGAGGCGGGCTCGTTCCACTCGATCGATGGCATACCCCACTTCCTTTCTGCCAAGGCGGCCGAGCACCTGCTCGCGCTCACGGGCTCCTTCGAGCTGGCGTGGGCCAGCGGCTGGGAGGAGAAGGCCAACGAATATCTGCCCCACCTGCTCGGACTACCGAAGCTGCCCCACTTGAGCTTCGAAGGCAGGGTCGGGCGCACCAATGCCCACTGGAAGCTCGATCCGATCGAAGCCTATGCGGGCGATAGGCCTTTGGCCTGGATAGACGACGCTTTCAACGAGGCCTGCCACAAGTGGGCACACGCACGCGCGGAGCCGACCTTGCTGGTTCAGACGATGCCCGCGGAAGGGCTTACGCAGCGGGAGACGGCGATTCTGGAGCGATGGGCGCTTGACCTGGGAAGCCCGGAGAGGGCGCCTAAGACGGAGCCGGCGATTGAGACGGAGCCGGCGATTGGGAAGGGGACGGCGAAGGCGGTATGAAGGACACGTAGCCGGCTACGGCCAGCGGCGCGGAGACAACAGTGGGCAAGCCCGGGCCACCGACGCATAGGACCCGCAGGTTTGTTTCTGTCTTTGCCGGTGAGACGGTGACCGGCGCGGACCATATTCCGGACGGGTCGGTGTGGACTTCGGCGAGTGTCAGCTCGCTGACTGCTTCGCCCCGGTAGGCGACTTGTCGCACCTGGATCTCCAAAGGAGCGCCCGCCAGGGGCGTGCCGTCGGCAAGCCGCAGGCTGCCCGCCAGCACGGCCGATGCACCGGGCGCTTCAGCCTGCTGTAGGCGCAGGGTGGCGCGCGCGGAGAGCCCGACCAAGCGAAGAGAAAAGCCTCTTACAGACTGCAACTCGCTATAGAGGGCATCGCCGGGACAATCGGTGGAGTCGGCGTCTCGATGGCCCGCCACCCGCGGTAGTGAGACGTGGGCGTGGGCGGGGAAGCGGCTGTACACAGCTCCATCCGCGGTCACGCGCACCGTCACGCGACCCTCGAGTGGAGCACCGTGCAGGGACAGCTTCCAAGCTAGGAGATGTTCCAGGGCGCTGCGAGCGGGGGGCGAGATCTGTTGCGCGCTATAGGTGCCCAAGATCGCGATGCCGGTCGAATAGAGGTTGTAGCCGCCTGCTTGGGCACCCACCACCGGCTCGTCGATTCCGCCTGCACGTGCCTCGAAGATGCGTCCGAAGCGGTCGATCACGAAGTTGTAGCCAATGTCGTTCCAGCCGCGACCGTAGCGGTGGAACTCGTAGATCGAGCGCAACATAGAAGGCACTTCGGCGGCCGAATAGCCGTCGGGGTTCTCGGTGTGATGGACAAAGGCCAGCTGAACGGTCCCGTACTCGGGCGCAACCTTTGGGTGGGCACTGCCTCGGGCCCAAACGCGGCGCGCGACGATCGGCGGTTGGCCTGGCCCTGCCTGCAAGTCCGAGCTCACCAATGGCAGGCCCGCTGTCGAGGACAGACCCGCCGCATGACTCGCCAAGGCAGGCGACGAGCGCCAGGCCCCGCTTGCTCCGGCTGCCGTGGCCGCGATCAGAGATCGCCGTGTGATCCCAGGGGAATCCACATCGCACATATTTGCCAATAACACGGCAAGCTATGCACAGGCACGGTCCTGGCGCATAAGAATGCTCTCAACCTGCAAGGAGGGTGGCGGGGCCCGCAGGCCCCTCCAAACCAATTGCTACTGGCCCGACTCCTCGGGCACGTCCAGCTCACCCAGGCCCTCGACGAAGCCGGGGTCGGTGCTGCCGGCGCCGATCTTCTCCAAAGACGCGAGGTCAGCATCGAACTCGCTGCCGTAGCCGGTGCCCAAGGCCTCGCCGTCGGCGAGCCCGAGCTCGGCCGCGATCTCCTCTTGGTCGAGCAGACCAACGTCGTCGATCGCGCGAGGAAGCGGCTCGGAAGGTTCGATCTCGATCCTCCGGTAACGCTTGAGGCCGGTCGCGGCCGGGATCAGCTTGCCGATGATTACGTTCTCCTTGAGACCGTTCAACCGGTCGATCTTGCCCTCCAAGGAGGCGTCGGTGAGCACCTTGGTCGTCTCCTGGAAGGAGGCGGCCGAGAGGAACGAGTCGGTGTTCAATGACGCCTTGGTGATGCCGAGGATGATGTCCTCATATTGGGCGGTCTCCCCGCCGTTGGCGATCACCGCGTCGTTGGCGGTTGCGAATTCGTAGCGGTCCACGAACTGACCGGGCAGGTAGTCGGTGTCGCCCTTCTGGTCGACCCTGACCTTCTTGAGCATCTGACGCACGATCAACTCGATGTGCTTGTCGTTGATGTCCACGCCCTGGGACTTGTAGACCTCTTGGACCTCCTTGACCAGGTACTGCTCGGTCTCGGTGCGTCCGCGGATCGCCAGGAGCTCGTGTGGGTAGAGCGAGCCCTCGTTGAGCTGCTTGCCGGCCTGGATCTTCTCGCCCTCGCTTACATATACGCGTGTGCGCCGCGGGAAGGCGTGACGGTGCTCCTCGCCGGCCTCGTCGGTGATGACCACTGTCAAAGCCTTCTCGGATTCTTCGATCGAGACGATCCCATCCTGCTCGGCAATCTTGGCCAAGCCCTTGGGCTTGCGCGCCTCGAAGAGCTCAACCACGCGCGGTAGGCCGTGTGTGATGTCCGCGCCAGCAACGCCGCCGGTGTGGAAGGTACGCATCGTCAGCTGAGTGCCTGGCTCACCGATCGACTGGGCGGCCACGATGCCCACCGCATCGCCGATCTGAGCGGTCTGGCCGGTGGCCATCGCGCGGGCATAGCATGCTTGACAGACTCCGCTTGGGGCCTTGCACTTGAGCACGGAGCGCACGGGCACGGTCACCTTGACGCCTTTCTCGTGGTCGTCGGCGAATGCCTCGGCGATGTCGGCGAGCTCTTGACGCCCGATTTCCTCGCCACCCTCGGCGAGCATGCGCCCGCGCTTGGTCGTGATCGGTTGGGCTGCGGTACGTCCCACCAGGTTTTCGTTGGGCTCTCCGCCGTCGTTCCAGACGACCATCTCGATGTATTCGTCAGTGCCGCAATCGACCTCGCGGATGATCACGTCCTGGGCGACGTCCACGAGACGACGCGTCAGGTAGCCCGAGTCGGCGGTGCGCAGGGCGGTATCAGCCAGACCCTTTCGCGCCCCGTGGGTGGAGATGAAGTACTCCAGGACCGACAGGCCCTCCATGAAGTTGGACTTGATCGGCCGCTCGATGATCTCGCCCTTCGGGTTGGCCATGAGGCCACGCATCCCCGCCAGCTGGCGGATCTGCTTGAAAGAACCACGGGCGCCGGAGTTGGCCATCATGAAGATGGGGTTGAGCGTGTCGAGGTTCTCGATCATCGCCTCCGCCACCTCGTCAGTGGCGGCGTTCCACTTCTCCACAACCGCCTCGTGGCGCTCCTCCTGGGTGATCAGGCCCATGTCGTACTGGTCGGTGATGTCACCCACGAGCTTGTCGTACTTGTCGAGGATCGACTGCTTGGAGGGCGGGATCACGACATCGTTCTTGGAGATCGTGATACCGGCCTGGGTGGCGTACTTGAAGCCCAGGTCCTTGAACGCGTCGAGGACCAAGGAGATCGTGGTGGCGCCATAGGTCTGCACCAAAGCGTCGATCAAGCGAGTCGTGTCGCGCTTCTTCATCGACTGGTTGACGAACACGAACTTGGAGGCGTCGAACTCGTCTCCAAGGGCCTCCGCCAAAGCCCGCTCGATGCGATCGTTGTAGATGATGCGCCCGACTGTGGTCAGGATGTGGCCGCCCTCGCGCTTGAATGGCCTGAACTCGGCCGTCTCGTGCAACTTGACCACGCCTGCCTCATAGGACAGCTCGGCCTCTTGGGCTGTGCGGAACACGTGCGGACGCGGCTCGTCCTCCGGCCACTTGCCACCGGTGAGAAGGTCTCGCTTCTCCCCCAGCTCGTCAGCCTCGGGCCCATAGGTTAGGTAGTAGGCGCCCAGGATCATGTCCTGGGTGGGGGTCGCCAAAGGCGCGCCGTGAGCCGGGCTCAGGATGTTGTTGGAGGAGAGCATCAGGATCCTCGCCTCCGCCTGGGCCTCTGCCGAGAGCGGCAAATGGACGGCCATCTGGTCGCCGTCGAAGTCGGCATTGAAGGCGTGGCAGACCAAGGGGTGAACCTGGATCGCCTTGCCCTCGACCAAGAGCGGTTCAAAGGCCTGGATTCCCAGCCTGTGAAGGGTGGGCGCCCGGTTGAGTAGGACCGGGTGCTCATGGATGACCTCCTCCAAGACGTCCCAGACCTCGCCGATCATCGAGTCCACCATCTTCTTGGCGGCCTTGATGTTCTGGGCGGACTTGCGCTCGACCAAGCGGGCCATGATGAACGGCTTGAACAACTCCAAGGCCATGATCTTGGGCAGGCCGCACTGGTGCAGCTTCAGGTAGGGGCCAGCCACGATCACCGAGCGCCCGGAGTAGTCCACGCGCTTGCCGAGCAGGTTCTGGCGGAAACGGCCTTGCTTGCCCTTGAGCATGTCTGAGAGCGACTTCAGCGGACGGTTGCCGGGCCCGGTCACGGGGCGGCCGCGACGACCGTTGTCGAACAGGGCGTCTACCGCCTCTTGGAGCATGCGCTTCTCGTTGTTGACGATGATCTCCGGAGCGCCCAGGTCGAGCAGGCGCTTGAGCCGGTTGTTGCGGTTGATGACTCTGCGGTAGAGGTCGTTGAGGTCGGAGGTGGCGAAGCGACCGCCGTCGAGCTGGACCATGGGTCGCAGCTCCGGCGGGATCACCGGCACGGCGTCCAAGACCATCATCTCGGGCTTGTTGCCCGACTGGATGAAGGCGGAGACAACCTTCAGGCGCTTGACTGCACGAGCCTGCTTTTGGCCCTTGCCGGTCTTGACCTGCTCCTCCAGGTCGGTCCTTTCGGCCTCCAGGTCGACCTGCTGGAGTAGGTCCCTGATCGCCTCGGCGCCCATGCCGCCACGGAAGTATTCGCCGAAGCCGTAGGAGGAGCCGAAGCGCTCCTTCAGCTCCCTGAACGTGGTCTCGTCGTGCTCGATCTGCTTGGAGTCCATCGTCTTGAAGAGCTCCCACACGTTGCGCATGCGCTCGGCGCCGTCCTCGACGTAGGCTTCGGTGTCGGCGATGTCAGCCTCGAAGGTCTTGTTGAGCTCCTTGATCAGCTTGTCTCGTTCCTCGTCGGAGATCTTCGAGAGGTTGAGATCGAGAGAATCTGCCCACAAGTGGTCTTCGTCGTTGAAGGATGTCTGCTTGCCGGTCTGCAAGTACTTCTCGCGACGGGCCAAGGACTCGCGCAGTTCAAGCACGCGCTCCTCGAGCTCGGCGGCGTAGGAGTCGAGGACCTTGTTGACCTCCTTCTCCAAGGAGTCCAGGTCCTTGGAGCGAGCCTCGTCGTCTACCCAGGTGACGATCGAAGCCGCGAAATAGAGCACCTTCTCTAGCTCCTTGGGCGCCATGTCCAGGAGGTAGCCGATGCGCGAGGGAACGCCCTTGAAGAACCAGATGTGGCTGACGGGCGCCGCCAGGTCGACGTGGCCCATGCGCTCGCGGCGGACCTTCGAGCGTGTGACCTCCACGCCGCAGCGCTCGCACACGATGCCCTTGTAGCGCACGCGCTTGTACTTGCCGCAGTAGCACTCCCAATCCTTGGTGGGACCGAAGATGCGCTCGCAGAAGAGACCGTCCTTCTCGGGCTTGAGCGTGCGGTAGTTGATTGTCTCGGGCTTGGTCACCTCGCCGGAGCTCCAGGAGCGGATCTGCTTGGAGGAGGCGAGGCTGATCTCGATGGCGTCGAAGTTATTGATGTCGATCATCTGGGTGCGCTTTCGCTCGCGGGTGAAACGGGGTGTGGTCGGATCTCGTGGCGGGACCCGGGGCCTTCTCGCCATCGCCCGTTCGATGGCTCGGCCCGTGTGGAGCTCTCGTCCGCTCGGGGACGGGAACCGCGGTCGGGGACTACGTCTCCGTCTCCTGCACCGGATCCTCGACCGGCACCTCCTCGACACCCTCCAGAGGGTCCAGGGAGATGCCCTCCTCGATCAGACTCTCGACGTCGATCGCCCCGTCGAGATCCTCGTCCTTCTCGGACTCGGCCTCAGCCTCGCCCTCGGCCGATACCTCGGCCTCTGCCTCGTCCGGCACGACCTCGCTGCCCAACTCTCCGGTCGGCGCCCGGACACCCGAGAGGTCGATGCCCAGCTCCTCCGCCGCGCGCAACAGGTCATCGTCTTCGTCGCGCAGGCTCGGTGTGCTGACCCTCCTCCGAGACGACCCCAACGTCAAGCGCCAAGGACTGCATCTCCTTGAGCAGAACCTTGAAGGACTCGGGGATCGACGGCTCGGCGATGTTCTCGCCCTTGACGATCGCCTCGTAGGCCTTGACGCGGCCAACCGTGTCGTCGGACTTGATCGTGAGCATCTCCTGGAGGGTGTAGGCGGCGCCGAACGCCTCAAGCGCCCACACCTCCATCTCGCCGAAGCGCTGGCCGCCGAACTGTGCCTTGCCGCCCAGCGGCTGCTGGGTGACCAGCGAGTACGGACCGGTCGAGCGCGCGTGGATCTTGTCGTCCACGAGGTGCAGGAGCTTCAGGATGTACATGTAGCCGACCGTCACCTGCTCCGCGAACGGCTCACCGCTGCGGCCGTTGAACAGCGTCATCTTCCCCGATGCCTGCTCGCCGACACGGCGTGACTTGTCGATGTCCATACGAATGCGACCTTCGTGGGCGTCCTGCCACTTCACGAGCGCCGTGTCCACGTCTTCGACGGTCGCGCCGTCGAACACCGGCGTAGCCACGTACACCTTCTTGTTGCCGCCGTTGGTGTGGGCTTCCTTGTAAGCCTCAGTGCCGTCGTCATACCAGCCTTGCGCGGCAGCCCAGCCGAGATGCGTCTCGAGGATCTGACCGACGTTCATGCGGCTCGGCACGCCGAGCGGGTTGAGGATCACGTCGACCGGGGTGCCGTCCTCGAGGAACGGCATGTCCTGCTGGTCGACGATCTTGGAGATGACACCCTTGTTGCCGTGGCGGCCCGCGAGCTTGTCGCCCTCGGAGATCTTGCGCTTCTTGGCGACGAAAACACGCACCAGATCGTTGACACCTGGCGGCAGGTCGTCACCCTCATCGCGGCTAAAGGTCATCACGTCGATGACGACGCCACCCTCACCGTGAGGCACCTTCAAGGATGTGTCCCTGACCTCACGGGCCTTCTCCTTGAAGATGGCCCTGATCAGCTTCTCCTCGGCGGTCAGCTCGGTCTCGCCCTTGGGCGTTACCTTGCCGACCAGCAGGTCGCCCGAGGCCACCTCGGCCCCAACGCGCACGATGCCGCGGTCGTCGAGGTTGCGCAAGGACTCCTCGGAGCGGTTGGGGATGTCGCGCGTGATCTCCTCGTCGCCGAGCTTGGTCGTGCGGGCGTCGATCTCGTACTCCTCGATGTGGATCGAGGTGAGCTCGTCGTCCTGCACGAGGCGCTTGGACAGGATGATCGCGTCCTCGAAGTTGTAGCCCTCCCAGGACATGAAGGCGACCATCAGGTTCTTGCCGAGCGCCATTTCGCCCTTGTCGGTCGAGGAGCCGTCGGCTAGCACGTCACCGGCCTTGACCTTCTGATCGGCGTTCACGCGTGGCTTGTGGTGAATCAAGGTCCCCTGGTTGGAGCGCATGAACTTCTGCAGGTCGTACTCGTCCTTGCCCTCGGATGTCTGCACCACGATCCGGTTGGCGTCGACCCACTCGATCGTGCCGGCGTTGCGCGCCAGAAGTACGTCGCCGGTGTCGAGCGCTGCGCGGCGCTCCATGCCGGTACCAACCAGCGGAGCGTCGGTCTTTAGGAGCGGCACTGCCTGGCGCTGCATGTTCGAGCCCATCAGCGCGCGGTTGGCGTCGTCGTGCTCGAGGAACGGGATCATCGCGGTGGCGACCGACCAGATCTGTTCGGGTGAGACGTCGACCAGGTCCACGTCCTTTGGCCCGACCGTCACGTACTGGCCTGCCTGGGTGCGGCAGAGAATCTCTTTATCGAGCAGCTTGCCGGTCTTCTCGTCGATCGGCGTGTTCGCCTGAGCGATCAGCTGCTCCTCCTCCTGGGTGGCGTCCAGACGGACGACTTCCTCTGTGGCGATGCCGTCCTTGACCACCCGGTAAGGGGTCGTGACGAACCCATACTCGGACACCTCGGCGAACGAGGAGAGCGAGCCGATCAGCCCGATGTTCGGACCCTCGGGCGTCTCGATCGGACACATGCGTCCGTAGTGAGTGGGGTGTACATCGCGCACCTCGATCGGCGCGCGCTCACGGGTGAGACCACCGGCGCCAAGCGCGGACAGACGCCGACGGTGTGTGAGCCCCGAAAGAGAATTCGTCTGGTCCATGAACTGTGACAATTGCGAGGAGCCGAAGAACTCCTTCAACGCAGCCACGACCGGCCGAATATTGATGATCGTCTGCGGCGTGATCGTGTCGGCGTCCTCTGTCGTCAGACGCTCGCGCACGACGCGCTCCATGCGGTAGAGGCCGATACGGAAGGCCTCCTGGATCAGCTCGCCGACGGTACGCAGACGGCGGTTGCCGAAATGCTCGTACTCGTCGAGGTGCTCCTCGACGGGCTCGCGCGGCATGCTGGTTGCCTCGGCCGCGTAGTCCTTGATTTCGAACTCCGGCTCCTCGGGCATGCCGAGACGCTTGGGCAGCGACACGAGCTCCTTGACGAGCGCGAGGATGTCGTCATGGGTGAGTGTGCGCGTATCGATATCGATGTCGAGACCGAGACGCGAGTTGAGCTTGTAGCGACCGACCCGCGTGAGGTCATAGCGCTTGGGATCGAAGAACAGCTGGTTGAGCAGGGCCTTGGCGTTCTCGACGCTCGGCGGCTCACCCGGACGCTGCTTCTTGAACAGCTCGATCAGGGCACCCTCTTCGGTCCTGGTCTGCTCGGTGTCGGCTTCGATCGTGTTGCGGATGTAGAGCGAATTGTCGAACAGACGCAAGATCTCCTCGTCTGTTGCATAGCCCATCGCACGCAGCAAGACGGTGACGGGAAGCTTGCGCTTACGGTCGATACGGACGAAGACCTTGCCCTTCTTGTCGATCTCCAGCTCCAGCCAAGAGCCGCGAGCGGGCATCAGGTTGGCGATGAAGACCTGCTTCTCGCGATCCTTGGGCTCCATTAGGTAGGCGCCGGGCGAGCGCACGAGCTGGGTCACGACGACACGCTCGGTGCCGTTGATGACGAACGTGCCCCGCTCGGTCATCCACGGGAAATCGCCCATGAAGACCGACTGCTCACGGATCTCGCCCGTCTCACGGTTGATGAACGCAACGGTGACCGTCAGCGGGCGGGCGTAGGTGAGGTCCTTCTCGCGGCACTGCTCCAATGAAGCGACCGGCTCGTCAAAGACGAACTTCCCGAACTGGACGGCGAGATTGCCGGTGTAGTCCTCGATTGGAGAGATGTCGTCGATCGTCTCTCGCAGTCCGCCCTTCTCTGGGTCGGTCAGCCACAAGAACGAGCGGCGCTGGATATCGATGAGGTTGGGTACGTCGACAGACTTGTTCAGACGCGCGAAAGTCCGGCGCGTCCGGAGAGCATCAACAGCAGCCAAGAAATGACTCCTTCGGAGGGCGAGAGACGGGCAAAGGCGGGCGCAAATGCGCGACCACCGAAGATAGCACAGATCATCGTCGCCCTCAAGTGGGGCAGCCAGCGCTCACGGACCCCACCCTTGACGACCGCGTATGTGGCGCGGCGCCATGCTGCTGCGGGTGGCTGCGACTATCGGCCAGCGGGTGGGATTGTACCGGAAAGAGCGATTTTCGCCAAACCACTCTAGGGCTGTTCTTGATCGAGCACTCCGTTGATCGTCCAAGCTGAGCCATCGCGTCGCAGATGGAAGATCCGGAGCGGAAGCGAGGATCGTTCTCTGGGGGTAAGCACCGCAATCCCCTGGTCTCCTCGCACCAGTACCTCGCTCACGCCCAACACACGATTCTCCAATTTGAGCTGGGCGCGATAGAAGTCGAATATGTTCGAGACCACCTCCGCACATGTCTTCCCGTGCGAGTAAGGCGGCTCGCCCTCCCCACCCAGAACGGATGCGACCGTCTTGGCGATCCCCGGAAAGACCATCGAGCATGCTCGTGCCCCATCGCCCGCCGCAGCCGCAGCCAGGTAGCGCCTCACCAGGGCATCCACCGCACGCGTTTCGACCGTATTTGCGCGACGACCGAAAGCCAGCAGGTCGGAATCGTCGTTGTCGTATGCTCCACCCCCCTGACTGTCGGTGTCACCGTCGCGATCCAATCGACCGACACTGTCATCGTCGTCGGCATCGCCGCCGACTTCATAGTCGTCGGAGTCGTAGTCACCGACAGCGTGAGCGCGGATGGAGCTCCGAGCTGGTCTTCGACTTTTGGTGGGCCTGACGGGATGTCGGGCTCGTGCTCGCGGAGCCGCCTCCACAGGCCGCCACCCCGAGCACAAGCAGCAGGAGCACCGGCGGCACGCCTAGAGCCCTGCTCATGATCCTCATCCGTCGCACAGCTCCAAAGCATGAGCCGTGTGCGCCTTTACTTCAACTCGACGCTGCCCCCAGCCTCCTCGAGTTCGGCCTTGAGCTTGTCGGCCTCCTCGCGCTCGATGCCCTCCTTGACCGGCTTGGGAGCCTCGTCGACAAGTGCCTTGGCCTCCTTCAGACCGAGTCCTGTGGCCGAGCGCACAACCTTGATCACCTGGATCTTCTTGTCGCCGGATGCCGTCAGGATCACATCGACAGTGGTGGGACCCTCATCCTCAGCGCTGGCGTCGCCGCCGCCGCCGGCCGCTGCTGCTGCTGCCGGTGCGACCACCGCCGCCGCGGAGACGCCGAACTCCTCCTCCAAAGCCTTGATGCGCTCTGCTAGCTCAAGCACGGAAATGCCCTTGAGCTCCTCGATCCAGTCCTGTGTGCTTGTTGCCATTGGTCAGTCCTCCTTGGTCGCTTCGGCGCTCTCGGTCTCGCCTGTGCCCTCTTGGGCCTGCGCCGAAGCGTCCGTCTGGTTGTCGTCTTGTGCCGGCTCTTCCGCCGACTCAGCTTGGTCTTGCGCGCTCGATGCCTCCGATGCTGGAGACTCGTCCTCCGCCTCGGGCTCATCCTCTGCCTTCGGCTCATCCCCTGACTTCGGCTCATCCCCTGACTTGGGCTCATCCTCTGCCTTCGGCTCCTCCTCGGCGGCTGGCTGCTCGCCCGACTCCTCAGATACGGGCACCTCCTCGACCGGCGCCTCTCCAGCGGGGATCTCACCGGACTCCTTCTTGGCCTGAACTTGGCCGAGAGCGACGGCTAGGCCGCCGACGAGCGCGTTCAAGGTTCGGACGAGGCCTGAGATCGGTGAGGCGACGATGCCAACCAGCTGGCCGTAGAGCACTTCGCGGGAAGGCAGGCGCGAGATCGCACGGATCTGGTCGGCATCGAGAACGTCGCCGTTCATGAGACCGCCCTTGAAGGGCAGAAGCTGCGTGGCGCGTGCCTGATCGGCGACGGCCTTAGCCGCGAGCGCGGCGTCGCCGCGCACAAACGTCAACGCGGTGGGACCCGATAGCAGCGCCTTGAGCGACTCGGCACCGACCTGGTCCGCAGCGCGTTCGGTCAAAGAGTTCTTGACCACTTGGAAGCTGGCGTCAGCCTCACGCAACTTGGATCGCAACTCGGCTGCTTGGGCTACGGATATGCCGCGGTAGTCCACCGCGAACACGGCCTCGGCGCCATCGATCTCAGCCGCAAGCGCCTCTATCGTCGCTGCCTTTTGCTCTCGGTTCATCTCGTTCCTTGCTCTCTTGGAAAACTCAAGCGTCCAAGGTGCAGGGGGCGTCGAGAGCGGAGATGAACCGCCTTCGCTCGCTCCACCTGCCCCGGTCTTCTGCCATCGATCTCAGATCAATCGGCGCCGGGGGTCTCGGGCGGTGAGCTTTGGATTAAATCAGGCTGCCGCTGCTTCTTCGAGGATGTCCCGGGTCCGGGTGGGATCGACTTTGACCCCGGGACCCATGGTGGAGGTCATCGTGATCGTGCGCAGGTAGCGCCCCTTCGCAGCTGAGGGCTTGGCCCGGACCAGCTCTTCGACCACAGCCGCATAATTCTCGAGCAGGCTCCGCTCTTCAAAAGAGGCCTTGCCGATCACCATGTGCACGATTGCCGTGCGATCGGTGCGGTACTCGACCTTGCCCGACTTGGAGTCCCCGACCGCTTTGGCCACGTCCATCGTGACGGTCCCAACCTTCGGGTTAGGCATCTTGCCTGAGGGCCCAAGGATCCGACCCAAGCGACCCACCACCGACATCAAGTCCGGCGTGGCGATCGCCACATCGAAGTCGTCGAAACCCTCCTCGATGCGCTTGGCCAAGTCCTCGGCGCCGACCACGTCGGCTCCCGCCTGCTCGGCTTCGGTGGCCTTCGCCCCTTGGGCGAACACCACCACCTTGACGTCCTTACCAAGACCGTTGGGCAAAGCGATCGTGCCGCGCAGACTGCTCGTCCGCATGGCGCACGTTCAAGCCGGTACGCACATGCAGCTCCACCGACTCGTCGAATTTGGAGGAAGCCAGGCTCTTGACCAAAGCCACCGCTTCGGCTGGCGTGTGCTCGCGCTCACGATCAACCTTCTCGAGTGCTTCGGTGTGGCGTCGTCCGTGCAAGCTCATGCCGCCACGTCCACGCCCATCGAGCGAGCCGTACCCGCGATGATCTTGACCGCTTCGTCCACGTCATGGGCGTTCAGGTCGGCGAGCTTGCGCTCGGCGATCTCGCGAAGCTGGGCATCGGTGATTGTTCCCACCTTGTTGCGGTTGGGCTCCCCCGATCCCTTCTCCAATTTCAGAACCTGCTTAATCAGGACGGCCGCCGGCGGGGTCTTTGTCACGAACGTGAACGAGCGGTCCTCATAGACCGTGATCACGACCGGAATGATCGTGCCGGTCTCCGCCAAAGTCTGCGCGTTGAAGGCCTTGCAGAACTCCATGATGTTGATGCCGTGCTGTCCCAGGGCAGGACCAACCGGCGGAGCCGGGCTCGCCTGCCCGCCGCGTGCTTGCAGCTTGATTGTTGTCAGAACCTTCTTGGCCATAACTATTCCACGCCTAAACGAATTCGCATTTTTGTAGGTCACCCACAGCGCACCTACAACTTCTTGACCTGGTCAAAACCCACCTCGACGGGAGTCTCGCGACCAAAGATTGATACCAGGACCTTGAGCTTGGCGGCGTCGTCGTTGATCTCGGAGATCTCCCCGGAGAAGTCGGACAAGGGCCCGGAGACCACCTTGACGGTCTCTCCGATCGTGAATTGGGCGCGAGTCCTGGGAGCGGTGGCGACCTCCTTGTGGAGGAGGCGATCCACCTCGACCTGGGTCAAGGCAACGGGCTCTTGGGAGGAACCCACAAAGCCGGTGACGCCGGGCGTGCCCTTCACGACTCCCCAAGAGTCCTCGTTGAGCTCCATGTTGACCAGTACGTAGCCAGGCATCGTGCGCTTCTCGACGGTGATCTTCTGGTTGTCCTTCATCTCCGAGACGGACTCGGTCGGGACGACCACCTGGCGCACGGCGCGCTGCTGGCCCAAAGACACAACCCGGTGCTCGAGATTGTGCTTGACCTTGTTCTCGTGGCCGGAGTAGGTGTTGACGACATACCAACGAAACATTCAAGTTCCTGACAGCTTCAAGGGGTGGACAAGACAGGCGCTATAGACGGGACTAGGGAATTGCGGAGGGGGACGGTATCGCCTCTAGCTCTCTGACGTTCGATGACCAAGCAGATCAAGGACGCAGTGAGCGAAATGTGCGCTAGCACATGAGCGATCGAGGACGCTGAGATGCGCAGGTCATCGGGCGTCAGAGGATGAAGTTGATGATCTTCTGGGCAGCCCAGTCGGCAAGGCCGAGATATACGCCCGCGACGGCCACGAAGCCAACGACGACTGTAGTGGCCTGTGTGACGTGGCGCCGGTCGGGCCACTGTACTCGTTGCAGCTCGGCCCAGCTGGCTCGCAGGAAAGCGATCGCCCGCCTGTGGATCGGTTGAGATGGCTTGGGAGCAGTCGGCGCCTGCTCGGCTGCCGCGCCATCCCCGAAAGCGTCTTCGGCCGTCTTTGAGTCGCCGTGGCGATTCCGTCGACCTCCTCCCCCACCAGCAGGAACGAGCTCGGCTGGTGGCGCCTCGAGCGCGCCATCGCCGTTCTGGGGCTCGGCCTCCTGCTCGACCGGCACCCCGCCGGCACCGCGAATGAGAGCGGCGTCGAACTCGTCGACATCCCCGGCATGCGAGAGCGCGCCCGGGAGGTCGGCTCGCACCGGACGATTCTGGGCCGGGGTCGCCGCGCCCTCGCGTACGGGCCTTGGCCGGCGTTGCCTTGCGCGCTTGCGATCACGGGCCACAGCAGCGCTCCCGCGCTAGCGAGTCTCCCGATGGCTGGTGTGCCGACGGCACCAGCGACAGTACTTGCGCAAACTCACCCGGTCGGGGTTGTTGCGCTTGGACTTGTTTGTCTGGTAGTTGCGATGCTTGCACTCCTCGCAGGCGAGGGTGATAGCGATCCGAACGTCTCCGCGAGCCATAGTTATCCCTGCGTGGTTGTCGACACAGGCGCCGGGCGGTGCCCTAACGCGAATTGGAAAGTCTAGCGCGGCCGAGCCTTCGGCGTAGCCGCCGCTCAGGCGATCTGGTGCTCGATCGCGCCGAGCCGCTCGATCTCGATTCGCACGACATCTCCAGAACCCAGAAAACGTGGCGGATCGAGTCCCATGCCGACACCGCCCGGGGTGCCGGTGAGGATCAGATCGCCCGGCTCCAAGGTGCAGGTCTGCGAGATGAAGGCGATCAGCTCGGGGATCTTGAAGATCAGGTTGGAGGTGGGCGCGTCTTGGCGCAGCTCGCCGTTCACCCAGGTGCGCACACGAAGCTCATTCGGGTCGGGGATCTCATCCACCGTCGTGATCCAAGGACCGTAGGGGCAGAAAGCATCAGCACCCTTGGCCCTGGTCCACTGTGGCTCACGCCCCTGCAGGTCGCGTGCAGTGAGGTCGTTGGCCACTGCGTATCCCGCGACCTGCCCGCCGGGACCCATCACGACCGCCAACTCTCCCTCGTAATCAAGCCTTTTGACGACTCCCGGACAGGGCACCGGCGCACCGGGCGAGGCCGCCGAAGAGGGCAGCTTCAGGAACACGAGCGGTTCCTTCGGCGCGGTGGCGCCAAGCTCGGCGACGTGATCCGCGTAGTTCATCCCGATCCCGAAGATCGCTCGTGGCCTGGGCACAGGAGCGAGCAGAGTCACCTCGGCCAAGGCAAACGATGGCCCTTCGGCCTGCGTCGAGCCAGGCTCTCGGAGGAGATCCAGCACCGTTAGGGCCTCGTCGGCGACCGCGACGACCCGATCCTCGAGCACCATCCCGGCTCGCGGGGCGGAACTGTCGGGAGCTAGGAACGTGGCGAGACGCATCGCGGCGCAAGCCTACCGAGCGTGACTACGGCGAGCCTATTGGCGAATTGCCGTCAGCGAGGATCGCAGCAAGCCGCCGAGCCCGCAAGCCCTACTCGTACAAAGTGAGCGTGGCCAAGATCACGTACAAGGCCACCAATGCCCAGCCCTCAAAGGCTGCCGCCTCACCATCCCCGGTGATCTGCCACAAGGCGAGCGCCATCACCAGAAACGCGCCGATATAGACAGGCGCCAAGGCAAACGTGAGCGTGGTAGCGAGTAGAAACGAGATCAAGACCAGCAGTGGGAACAGGAATGCCGCAATCTGGGCAACCGAATTCTTGACGACCGAGATCGCCAAGTCCGAGCGTCCCTTCCAGGCGAGCACCAGCCCAGCCGTGTTCTCGACCGCATTGCCGGCTATCGCCACGATCACGAGCCCCGCAAAGGCCTGGGAGATTTTGAGTTGCACGATCGCGGGCGAGAGCGCGTTCACGAACCAGTCGGAGACAAAAGCCGAAGCGACGCCCGCGGTCAGCAGCAGGCCGAGGGTGAGCGACAACGACAGCCGGGGCTCACTGCCTCCCCCCTCTGAGCCCGCGGCGCTTCCTTCCTTTGCCCTGGCGTCATCTGCGCTGGCGCCATCTCCCTCGACTCCCGGAGCAGTATCTGCGCGTAGGTAGGGCACCACCCAGGCGAGATACACGATCAACAGACTGACGGCACCCACCGCCGAGATCGTGTTCACGTGGTGGCTGGCCGGGTCGTGCGAAGCCAAGGACAGGCCCAGCAAAACGATGATAAACACCGCAACCAGCAACAAGGTCGTGGTGTCGCGCGGGAGGCGATGAGAGAAGCGCATCACTCCGTCTTGCGCCCGATAGGCGCCGACCACGATCACCAGTCCCAGCACGAGCATCGCGTTGGCGAAGATCGAGCCGATGATCGCGGTTTGGGCGACCACCAGCTCGCCCTTTTGCAAGGCGAAGATGACCACGAACAACTCCGGCAAATTGCCGAGCGTTGACTGCATCATGCCTGTGACGGCAGGCCCGAAGCGCTCGCCCAACTGCTCAGTCGCGAACGAGACAACCCATGCCAAGCCTGCCAATGCCAGCGTAGCTATGGCAAAGCGCGGAACGGGCGCCCACACTTCGTAGTTGGCCACACCCGCGAGCACCGTCAACAGGGCGATCAGGAGCAGCGCGATGCGCTCTAGCACAGTGAATCGGGCCATGGGGCCCGGCGAGAATAGTCGCTGAGGCGGCCGTGTCAGAAGGAGGGCACGCCCGACCCTATCCCCCTAACCGAAAGCCGATGCGGGCGCGGAGGCCCGTCTGAAGCTCAGTGGCTGTCGAGAACCCGGTCGATCAGGCCGTACTCGAGGGCCTGATCGGCGGTGAAGAAGCGGTCGCGCTCCATGTCTTCGCGCACCTGCTCTTTGGAGAGACCCGTGTTTTCGGCATAGATCTCATCGAGGCGCTCCCTCACGTTGAGGATCTCGCGCGCATGGATCTCGATGTCGGTCGACTGGCCTTCAAAGCCGGCCGAAGGCTGGTGGATCAGGATGCGCGAGTTCGGCAGGGCCGCACGCTTGCCCTTCGTGCCACCGGCCAAGAGCAGTGAGCCCATCGACATCGCGACACCCACGCACATCGTGGCGATGTCGGGCTTTACGAACTTCATGGTGTCGTAGATCGCAAGACCCGAGTACACGCTGCCGCCCGGGGAGTTGATGTAAATCGAGATGTCCTTGTCCGGATCTTGGGACTCCAAGTGCAACAGCTGCGCCACCACCAGATTGGCGACCTGATCTTCGATTGGGGTCCCCAAGAAGATGATCCGCTCGTTGAGCAGGCGCGAGAAGATGTCGAACTCGCGCTCGCCACGCGCAGTGCGCTCCACGACCATCGGGATCAGCTGCATGCTGGGGTCCATGGGCACACCCTAGCGTGGGGGAGCCCGGCAGCGTCCGGCCGGCCGTGAGAAAGGGATATGGCCCTATCCTGCTGGGGTGCCTTTGAACCTTCCCAACGTGCTCACCGTCCTGCGCATCATGCTGGTGCCAGTCCTGGTGGTGGCTTTGCTTGGCAACACTCCCGCCGGGGACGTACTCGCGGCCGTGGTATTCGCGCTGGCGTCGTTGACCGACTTCGTGGACGGCTATTTGGCTCGCACGCGAGACTCGGTCACAACCTTTGGCAAGCTAATGGACCCGCTCGCGGACAAGCTCCTGATCGTGGGCGCCCTGCTCTGCCTGGTCTCCGTGAACCGCCTCGAAGCGTGGGTGGCGATGGTGATCATCGCGCGCGAGCTTGCCGTCACGATGCTGCGCGCGAACGCGGGCCAGTCGGGGGTCGTGATCGAAGCCTCGATGTTCGGCAAGGTCAAGACCTGCATCCAGATCGCCGCGATACTGGCTGTGATCGCGGTCCACCCCCCATCCCCTGTCTGGGTGTCCGTGCTCGTCTACCTGATGGTTTTGGTCACGGTCCTGTCGGGCCTCGACTACTTTCGTCGAGCCACTCGTCCAGCGTCGTCTGATGCGCAGCCTGCAACCCCAACTCAACCTCGGAGCGCAACTCGGACATGAGCCCGTGGCGCTCGGCCACCACGTTGTGCTGGTGGATCGTCTCCAAGTTCTCTTGACGGGCTGACACGAAGCTCTCACCGTCGAGCTCTCCAAAGCGGGCGACGACACCGGCGATCATCTCGCGCACACAGTCCTCCACGAAACGGGGTCGGCGGTGGGCCTTCTCCACCACCTCCACCTCGTCCGAGCGCTTCATCAGCTCATAGATCTCAGAGGACATCGAGCTCTCCACGATCTCAAGCAACGCCGAGGCGTCGATCTGGGCCTCGCAACCCTCCATGCAGCCGATGTGCAAAGTGCCGAGGCCTCTCTGGTTGTGGGTAGCGACAGGCACGTGCTCGAACACCCGCTCGATCTGCTCCTCGCTGAACCCGTCGCCGCGCAAGCGCTCGGCGGCGCGCGCCCCCACCAGCTCTTGGGCGCACGGACACGCGGTCATCCCTGTCGCCGACACCCCCACCATGCGCCGTGTGCCGCTCGGTAATGCCACAGCTCGCCCGTACAAGGTGTAGATCTCCTGGGTCTGGATACCCGACACCGGCGCCGGCTTGTGCTCGGGGTAGCGCGCCTCGATCCTCACCTCGGCGCGCTCTGCCCCCTGGCGCTCGCGCACAAGCTCGGCGATCTGCTGGGCCAAGGTCTCGGCCCTGAAGGGCGACTCGCCCAACACGACCTCGCCGATGGCCTCGTTGACAACCTCCTCGAAACGCGACATGTGGGCACCCTTCTGGGAGGAGTCCAGGTCCACGTAGCACTCCAGGCGGGCGAAGAACAGCTCCTCGCGGATACGAATCACCTTCTCCACACCAGTCACGCCCACGCGTGATAGACCGACCGAGACTGCGGGGGCGCGCGCCTGTACGTCCTCGAGCTGAGACCCCGGGGAAGACGAAGCAAGCTGAGCGCGCGTTCCGGTCGCCATCTCGCGGCTAGCGTAGTACACCCGCTCGGTGGCTTTCCTGGCACGCTCACCGACTTTCCTCCGACGGCTCCTCGCCAGAGCGCTCATCCTCGAGCCAACCTGCGCGCGGCGACCCCACTATCTGGTATCACTCCGCACATATAGTCAGGGGGTCACGGAGGTTAGATCGGGGTTGGGCCCGGAATGCGCAAGAGGACTGCCACGCCAACCGGAATCGCATAGGAGGCACGTAGTCAGTTCAGGGAGGTCGGAGCTGGTCGCTCCGGCGGGGAGCAGCATGGATCCTGGGGGGGTCCGACATGAGTACGAACACTGAGGGACTCTTGATGGCCGTCGACACTGGGACGGCCGAGATGGAGGAGGGAGAGGTCGAGTTCGACCACGTCGCGTTGCGCTCCCGCCTGGAGGAGATTCACAAGGCCGAGCTCGACCTGAGCGCCGAGCCAAGCGTCGACTCGCTGCGCCTGTATCTGCGCTCGATCGGACGCGTTCCTTTGCTCAACGCTGAGGAGGAGGTGGCCTTGGCCAAGCGCATCGAAAAGGGCGACGTCACGGCCAAGCAGCACATGATCGAGGCCAACCTGCGCCTCGTGGTCTCGATCGCCAAGGGCTACATGGGTCGCGGCATGAACCTGCTCGACCTGATCCAGGAGGGCTCCTTGGGGCTGATCAGAGCGGTAGAGAAGTTCGACTACCGCCGCGGCTACAAGTTCTCGACCTACGCCACCTGGTGGATTCGCCAATCAGTGACGCGCGCGATCGCCGACAAGGGCCGCACGATCAGGATCCCTGTACACATGGTCGACCGGCTCAACAAGGTCGTCTATGCCGAGCGCGCCTTGATCCAACAGCTCGGGCGCGACCCCTCCCCGGCGGAGATCGCCGCCGAGCTGGAATGCTCGGCGCACGAGGTGCGCGAGATGCTGCGCATGGCTCAGCTCCCGGTCTCCTTGGAGAAGCCGGTTGGCGACGAGGACGAATCTGCGCTCGCGGACTTCGTCGAGGACGACACAGCTGAATCGCCCTTCGATGTCGCCTCCAAAGCCTTGCGACGTCAAAGCGTCGCGCGGGTGCTTGCCTCCCTGCCGCGCCGCGAGCGTGAGGTCTTGGAGATGCGCTACGGGATCACCGGCGACCGCGTCCGCACCCTCGATGAGGTCGGCCGAGCATTCAACATCACGCGCGAGCGGGTTCGCCAGATCGAGAGCCGTACGCTCAAGAAGCTGCAGACTGCGCCCGAGGCCCAGGAGCTGCGCGAGGCGAGCTGAGGCAAAACGTCCGCGCCCAGATCTATGTTTGGGTGATGACAACTGTCTCACCGCGGCGACAAGGAGACCTGGGGGAGATATCTGCAATCGAGTGGCTGACGGCCCAGGGACACACGGTCTATGTGCCTTTGGGTCACAGCCCACATTTCGACTTGGTCGCTGACTCAGATCATGGGCTCATCCGGGTTCAAGTCAAGACCTGCACGGTCTTCAGATTGGGCCGATGGGAGGTCACGCTCAGTACAACGGGCGGGAATCAGACTTGGAACGGACTGGTCAAGCGGCTTGATCGCGAGCCTATCGACTATCTGTTCGTGCTCGTCGTGGACGGACGCCGCTGGTTCAGCCCGGCAGATTCAGTAGCAGGAGGGACAGGAATCCTCCTCGGCGGCCCCAAGTACGCCCATTTCGAGGTCGAAGAAGGGCGCCCCCTGCTTCCTCTTCGCTAGAGACGCTCGCTATCATCGCCCACCCCTGGCGGGGTTCCCGAGCGGTCAAAGGGACGAGACTGTAAATCTCGCGGCTCAGCCTTCGCAGGTTCGAATCCTGCCCCCGCCACTCTGTGACGTCTCGGGAAACCGTAGACAGCTCAGCCCTTCAAACGCTCAGCAAGCGCGGAGGCCTCGGACGAGCTGACCGTGACCCTCTCCAGAGCACCCGCGTTGCGGACTGCGAAGGAAACCGCTGGCACACCCCGGCGCATCACCCAAGCCTGGTCGAGACGGATCGAGCGGCACACGTAGTAGAGCCAGGGCAGTCGCAAGCCGACCTTCAGGCCAGACCTCATCACATCGCGCAGCGGGTCCTCGATGACTTTCACGTCGCTGACATCGGAAAGAGCGACACTGATGGAGCCCATCAGCCCAAGTACCTTCTCCCAGCGGGAGAGGCGAATCTCGATCCTTCCCTCAGATAGGTGCACGCGCACCGCGGGAAGGGTAATGAAGAGTAAGAGCAGACCTCACTTGGGGTCATCAAGATAAGCGCACCCAGAAGGGAGTTCCAGTCATGGAGTCCTCCAACCCGGTCAAGGTGCTCATCGTGGAGCACAAGACTTCCGCCACGCCAGAGCTGCTGGACACAATTCGCGAGCGGGCACAGCGCGGTCCCGCTGTATTCACGTTGCTCGTGCCAAGAACCACCCACGGCCTACACAAGGTCGTAGACCCACACGACCAAGAACTTGGGGAGGCCCGGAGCGAGCTCGACCACACCCTGCCGGCGATTCGTGAGGCCGCCGGGATGCCCGTCGAGGGCATAGTCGGAGACCCTGACCCGGTGGCCGCGATCGCCGACGCGATCAACCTGCGTGGGTTTGACGAGATCATTATCTCCACCCCAAGCCCCCGCTTGGCCCGATGGTTGAGGCTGGATCTTCCGAGCAAGATCTCCGGCATGGGCCTGCCGGTGACACACGTGACCCCTTCCCACCACGAAATGCACTCCGCGGCAGCCTGAACTTCGGAACTGTCTCCTCAGCAGTCGAAATCGTACGCCGACGATCGTCTGTAGACCTTCCGTCTGCGGACAGCGACAGTGTGGAGTATGGAGCTTGTCCGAGAGCAGTTCGCGACCAACCTGCGCCGCCATCGAACCCGCGTCGGCCTCTCCCAGGAGGCACTCGCCGATGTGTGTGATCTGCACCGCACCGAGATCAGTCTGTTGGAGCGTTGCAAGCGCTCGCCACGACTCGAGACGATCGTAATCCTCTCGCGGGGCCTGGAACTCGCCTCGCCCGCCGAGCTGCTCGACGGGATCAGCTGAGACCCGCCGACCGGCTCACAGTTCAAGCTGGTCAAAGCTGGACGCCGCCCTGGTGGCGAACACGAAGTCCTCGACCCGATGAACCAAGCCCGCCGCCTGCAGGCTGGCCAAGCCATCCATCACGTCCAACCGTGGAGCGCTCAGCTGGCGGACCAACTCCTCCACCGACCACAAGCTCCCCGCTTCGAAGTTCAAGAGTAGACCGAGTATCGCTCCCTCGGCCTGCCTACCCTGCTCCGTCATGACGCAGCTACCGCGTCCGCTCATCTGCTCCGCCCTCCTTTGGCGCCGTGGCCCCGACTCCGCCTCCGCCGGCCGTCGTTGCCGCCCTTTCGTAGACGCCGACCAAATTACTTGTGAGTGCGGACGGCAGTAGCGAACGCATGTTCGCTACTGCACGAAGAGTTTCCGAAGATCGCGCTTCGCTCACGCGTGAGCGGGAGAACTCTATGCTCGTCGGGCGGTTGGGGAGATTGACAAGGGGAGCGCTTGTGGGGGTGGGGTCTTGACAAGAAGTTGGGCAGCCCAGACGAGGATGGGTCGAGAGCAGGGCGTGTCACGCCTCGCGACGCTCAGAGCCGTGCCCGGGACACTGCTCGTGGGCTTGGGGGTCTCAGTTGCGCTGCTGGCGGCCGCGACTGTCGCATACGCCACCCCAGTAACGATTTCTCCGCTGGCGGACACGCCCGACGCCTCGCCACAAACCCAGATCAGCTTCTTGGGTGCCGCGGCCAGCCAGATCCACAACATTTCTGTGGTGGGCTCGCGCAGCCGCTCACACACGGGGCGGCTGGAGAGCTACGCGAGCGCCACCGGAGCTAGCTACCTGCCTTCTCGGCCCTTCCTTGCCGGGGAGCGGGTGGTAGTCAGGGTGACCGTGGGCCACACCACGGTAGGAACTGAGTTCACGGTTGCCGACCAAGACAACTACGACTACAAGCCCTCGGCCTCGGCGGCACAGACCGTGCCCACGCCCACGGCGGCGCCCGCTCCCGCTCCCGCTCCCGCTCCCGCTCCCGGACAGCACTTTGTCACAGCGCCAACACTTCAGCCACCCCTGGTCTCGATCGACTACGACTCTCCGCAGGCGGCTCCTGGCGATGTCTTCTTGACCTTCGCCCATGGCGCGGGGCGGTCGGGACCGATGATCGTGGACGGCTCGGGCCGACTCGTCTGGTTCAAGCCGGTCCCGAAGGACATGACCGCCACCGACCTCCAGGTCGAGAGCTACCAAGGCAAGCCGGCCCTGGTGTGGTGGCAGGGCTATATCCCCAACCTGGGCGTCGGCTTTGGAACGGATGAGATCTACGGGCCGAACTACAGGCCCATCGCCCAGATCAAAGCGGGCAATGGCTACGAGGCCGACCTGCACGACGCCCAGATCACGCCCCAAGGCTCCGCATTCATTACCGCCAATACGCTCGTCCACACAGACCTTGCTTCGGGCGGTGGGCCGCGCGAAGGGGTCCTGATCGATTCGCTGTTGCAGGAGATCGACATTAAGACGGGCTTGGTCATGTTCGAGTGGCACTCCTATGGCCATGTCGCCCTGTCTGAGTCCTACTCTCCCCCGCACGAGTCTTCAAGCGAACCGTGGGACTGGTTTCACCTGAACTCGATCAGCCCTGGACCCAACGACGACGTGTTGATCTCCTCGCGCAACACCTCGGCGCTTTATGACTTGAGCTTGGGCACGGGACGAGTCTTGTGGAGGATCGGCGGCAAGCACCCCACCTTCAAGATGGATGGGGGCACTGGGATGGCCTACCAGCACGATGCTCGCTGGCAACCAGACCATACGATCACCGTGTTCGACGACGGTGCCGTTCCCAAGAAGCACTCGCAGTCGCGGGCGATCCGTCTGTCCATCGATTGGGCGCATCTGACCGTCCACTTGGTCGGCCGTGAAGTGCGCACGCCTCCCCTGCTGACTGGCAGCCAAGGCAACGACCAGGTTTTGCCCAACGGCGACTCGTTCGTGGGCTGGGGCGAAGTGCCTTACTTCACCGAGTTCTCGCCCTCGGGCCAAATCGTCTTCGAGGGACGCATGCCTTACCCGGCACAGTCCTACCGGGCATACAAGTTTCCGTGGAGCGCCACTCCCGCCGAACCTCCGGCGATTGCCGTCAGGACCGCCGGCGCAGGCACGGAGACTGTGTATGCGAGCTGGAACGGAGCCACCGCGGTCGCCCAGTGGCGCATCTTGGCGGGCGCCAGCGCCAAGAGCCTCTCCCCCATCGCCACCTTCGCCAAGGCAGGTTTTGAGAGCGCGGCCTCGGTGACGAGCATGGACGTGCACTTCGCGGTCCAGGCGCTTGACTCGGAAGGGCATCTGTTGGGCACCTCGCCGACCGTGACCGCCGGCACCTAGCTCGGAGGGCACCAGGAGAGCTTCCTGCGGACCGACAACTTGACAGGTCGGCGTACCGGCTTTGCCTTTAGCCGCCCGAGAACAGAGAAGCGCTGAAAGGCTTCACTTCGGGGAGCCCCGCATAGCCAAGCTTGCCGAGCCCGAAGATCTGCTCGACCGTGGCCAGGAGCGAGTAGTGGTTGTAGGTTTCTTGGGCGAGCCCGCCCCCCTTCTTGATGAAGGGCGAGAGGAGCAGCAACCCGACCTGGCCGCCGCCCAGCGGCGACAGTTTGGCGGCTCCCGTCGACGCAGGCAGATTGGGGAAATGGGGCTGGCCGCAGCACGCACTCGAATCGGCGTATTCCCCCTTGGTGGGAGCGTTGTCGACCGTTATCGCGAGCAGCCCATCTTGCTTGAAGGCGGGGGAGGAGAGGATTTGAGGTACGTACTTTTGGAGGAACACGTCGGCCGCCGACATACCTGAGGCCTTGCCTGGGGCGCACGCTTCGAGGCTACCGTCGTCACAGGGCCCTGGGGCGATATAGGAGAAGGCGGGGGTATTTGCGGGCTTGTTGAGATCGTGGCTCAATCGGCTAATGCCCACGTCCTGTGACGCGCACGCCGCCGAGTTGGCGATCGATCCGAAATACACGAAGGGATTGCGCCACGTCTGGTAGGTCGGGGCGGTGGCGCCAGGCGCCAGCGTAGCGGCGCTCGGATCGGCCGCTCCGGTAGCGGGATGGGCGCACGTACTCGGTGCGCTTGGGCTTTCGCCGAGCCCTTCTACATAGGCCTTCCACGACAGATGCTTGGCGTACAGCTGGCCCATCAAGGTGGGTGTGGAGGATGGATAGACGCAGCCTTGGCCGAGCGTCTGCCCGTCTGGACCGCTATTCGTCGGCGCGACTTCGTTGTAGACGGGGCAGTTTACGGCCGTGGCTTCGGTCGGACCTTGGCCGCTGAGCAGTCCGATGCCGTCGGCGAGTGCTTCGTGGGCGACGCTGTAGTAGCGCACCAACAGCTCACCCTTCTTCTCCAGGGTGCCCGTCAGATAATGGGCTGGCGAAGCGGGACCGAAGGCTGTTGCGTAGGGCTCTTGGTCGAGCATGACCACGAACACGTGCTTGATCGCGGGCAGGCTGGCTCTAGAGGCGCCGGACCCCCCGCCCGAGGCCGGCGCCGACCCACTCGCTCCTTCGGGTTCGCCTGAGGATTTAGATCCACTCGAGCCTTTCGAGCCGGGTTCCCCGGATGCAGCCGTGGATCCGGAGGAAGACGTTGCTTTGCTCGCGGCTGCTTTTCCGGTTGGCTCAGGGGACGGCGCAGGCGTGGCTTGCGGAGTCGTTTCCGCGGGAGCCGGCGGCGGCTTGGCTTCCCCGGTAGAGCCGGCGCCCGTGCTTGGCGAGGCTTGGGCCACGACCAGCTTCAAGGGGGCGCGCGCTGATGCGAGCGCGCCAACTGAGTCGGTTCCGGTGGCCCGCCCCATCAAGATCCCGAAGCCGAGGAAGGCGAGCGCCAAGGCCGCCCACGCCAGCGAAGAGGGCACCGGGAGCGAGCCGAAACCCTGCTCCCAACGACGCAGCAAATCACCGATCAAGGGGGCAAGATCCGGTCTATCTCGACAAGTTCCAGCTCGCGCTCCTGCAAGATCGCGGCACGCCGGACCAAGACATCGAGGCGGAAGTGATCGCGTATTGCCATCTCGTAGGTCAAGCCGCCAAGGTTCCAGTGCAGCTCGGCGATCTCCTTGGCCAACTGGTCACGGCGACGACGTAGCTCCGGTCCAGGCGCAGGCGGACGGGCGAGTCCGATCGTGTCCGATTCGTTTGCGCTCATCACGTACCCACGACGTTTGGCAGGTTCTTGGAGCGCTGCTCATAGCTTTGCCCGCTTCCGCCCGAGCGCAGATTCTTGGCGGCGCTGGGAGGCGCTGGTTTGTTGATCGAAGACCCGGGCGCTGAGGATTCTTTGGCTTTGGGCGCTTCTTTCTTCTTCGGTGTCGTCGAAGCCGGCGTTTCGGTGGAGGGAGTAGATGTCGTCGGCGTTGTGGCCGCGCCCGCGGACGACCCGCCCACGGAGATCACCTGCGCTGGGGGTACTTTGGTTGAGCCGGCGCCGGCTCGCCCGATTAGAACTCCTACGCCCATCGCCAAAAGCAAGACCCCGATGCCGGCCAGCAGAGCGAGTGTGTTGTTGCGCCCCGTTGGATGCGCCGGTGGCAGCGGTGGCGCCCCGGGCGACCTACCAGCGACCACCCACCGGAACCTGCGGTCCGACGCCCCCGGGCGCGTGCGAAAGCGAGGCCAGATCCGCTCGTCCACTGGAGATCGGACCGCTCACGTGAGTGCGCGGTGCGCCGCAATGCAAGCAGTAGCGCTGGTCGGGCGCAAGCGGAGCGCCACATTGGGGGCAAGACTCAGCGACGATCGGGATCGGCTGGGTGACGGCGCTCCCCAGCTCGCTGTCTGCGGCGGGCTCGGTCATCACGAGTCCATCGTCCATCTTCGCCGTGCCCCTAGCTGTGACGATCTTGTGAACACCGCCAAATCACCCGTTTTCGGCAGAGTTGGCGCCGGGGATCTTGTTGAAAGCGCAGCGGAAATTCTCGGGCTGGGAGACAGGCTCTGAGCCGGCGAAACCGCCCTTGGTGCCGTTCGAATAGACCGTCACGTACTGCAAGGTCGAGGGTGCCGGCACAGCCGGCAGAGGCACAGGATTGGGTTCTCCGGTGCGTGGATCGCCGGTGGATCCTACGCTGACGCCCTCCGAGCCCGCCGCATCCGAGCCGGCCGCTGTCGTGACCAACGTGGCGCTCATCTCGCGCTGATCTTTCAGGCCGACGCTGGGGTCGAGCGGGATCGTGGCGGTGAGCTGGGAGTCGTGGATCGTCGACTCCAGCTTCACCCGCGCCGCCGCGCCGATCAGCTGTGCCGCCGTGGGCAGGTAGCCGCCCATCTTCACGCACGCCTGGCTGGCCCAGAAGTAATTGTTCTGTCCCGCCTCGGCGTTGGTGACCGGGTAGGGAGATGTCATCAAGCACCAGGTTCCGACGTCGACGGCCGTAGGAGGACAGGCCGGTTCGAGAGCTGCGAGCGTCTTGCCGCCGATCTCTTTGGAGTTGTTCACCGTGGGGATCGCGCTGGCCGGGAACTTCCTGTTTTTGCCCAGCAGCAAGAGGCCACCGGAGCGCGGCTTGGTGCTGATCGGATGGCCAGCGACCACGCTTACGACTGCTTTGCGGGCGGCTTCGGCCAGGCCCGTAGCTCGAGCCTACGAGCGCCAGGATCGAGATCGCCAAGGCGACCGTTCCGCTGTGGCGGGAGATTCGCTCTCTCATGTTCGCCTCCTTGGGCGTGAGGTTGGTTTTTGTGGTGAAAGTTGTGCCATCGCGACGTGCCGTGGTCGACGCCGGTCGCGATCGATCGAGGCGCCCGCGGCGGCCAGCAACGTCAGGACGAGAATCGACAATCCGTAGGTCGCAATCCGCGAGGAGCCGGTGCCCGAGGTCCCCGCATGGGCGGAGGCGGGTGCGGACGGTAGGCGGGCGAAAGCCTGCGATTGCTCAGGCGCGGCCTCCTCTTCGCGTTTTTCTTCGAACACGCGTACCGTGGCGCCGCCGGGAGGGATCGGGTCCGTGAACGAGGCGGCGGGCGGCGGCGGCACTACCGGCACACCGGCGACCGCCGGCAGCTTCAGGACCGGCAGGATCGCCAGCGGCAGAGCCACCTTGGGCGCGATCTTCGGCGCCGGGGCTTTCGGCGGCGGCGATGCGGGCGGCGGCGGGGGTGGCGGGGAGACCGGCGCGGGCGCCGGCGCTGGGGAAGGCGGCGGTGCCGCCGGTGCGGCCGCGGTTTCGGAGGCGGCGTGCGTGAAATGGCTGGGGCTGAGCGGCACGGTGCCGCACGGCTGCTCGACGCTGCCGCCGAGCACGGTGACCTTGGTGGAATAGGACAGGCCCCCTGCGGAGATCGTGACGATGGTGGTGCCCGCGTTGAAGGCGCACAGGATGCTCGAATGCGGGTCTGGAATCACGTGGCCGGCGGAATCCTGCAAGGGCTTGCGCAGGTTGGTGGAGTTGGGGTCTTGCTCGACGAAGTTCGCGATTTCCGGTTCAGAGGAGGTGAACGTGTATTCCGGTTCGATTGAGCTCGAGCAGTCCGACTGACGACAGAGTGTCGGTGGGAATTCCGCGTAAGGATCGGCGCCCGGCGGGTTGGGGTTGCCGTCGGAGGCCGACACTGGCCCCCAGCGGTCGCCGGACAGAGGCCGGCGCCCGAGCCCGGTGAACAAGGCCGGCGCGCTGCGGCGCAACAGCGTTCCGTCTACCGGGTCGAGCGAGACTTCCTGCACGAGCGGAATCAAGCGCGCGTTGACCGGCGCGACGTTTGTGGCGGCGTTGCGCTTGGCCACTTCTACGCTCACAAGCAGATAGCCGGTCGTCCCGAACAGGGCATCCGGCTGTCCGGGCGTGAACGAGTCTGAGATCGAGGAGCGGTAACCGAGCGCGCCCGTGCCGAACTCGGGGATCGTGACCGATCCGCCGGAAGGGATCTGGCTTGTGCGGCTTTCCTCGGGGCGCTCGTACAGGTAGGCGGAGGCGCCACCTTGCACCATCAGCTGAGCCTCTTCGCCGGCGTCGGTGGCGACGTTGAGCGCCGGCGGCAGGTTTGGGTTCAGCTCTCGGCTGCCCACCACGATCGCGGGAATCCCGCGCGCCTTTGCGTCGGCAAGCATCTCCTCAAGCCATGGCGCTTGGGGTTCGGCCGGGTTCTGGTAGGGGTCCGAAGCGGCCAAGGAGCCACGCGAATTGTCGATCACGATCACCCGCACGGTGCCCGCAGGGCCGGTGCTGTCGAACGCATAGTGCGTTCGTGCTCCCGGTCGCGGCGAGACGGTCCCGGCCGGGATGCTCGCGGTGCTCATGCCAGCCGGCGTGACTCCTTCTCCGAACGGGGCGTCAAAGGAGGCAAACGCCGCCCCGAACGATTCGGCCTCTCCCCCTTCGCTGTCGCCAGCCGAGAGCGCCGGATAGACCGGCAGGCCGCCGGAACCGGAGAGCAGCTGCGCAAAGCGGTCAGCCTCGGCGGGCGACTCGGGCCCCTCGCCGGGGGTCTCGCGCCCGCCGGTGTAGAGCAACATGCGGGGACCGTTGGGCTGTGTCGAGAGCGCGTCGATCGTGGAGAGCGCGGTACTCAAGTTGCGGTCAGGCGCGATCCCCTCGTCGGCAAGCGACGCGCAGGGTTCGGCGCACTCGGCGTGGCCGCCGACCGCGAAGCTGGCCGCCCCACTCTGCAAGGCAACCGGTGTCGCTGTCTCTCCGGGGGGCCCGGGCGGGTTCCCGGCAGGGGAATAGCTGTAGACGCCGGCGGTTTGGACGGCTTTGCGGACGATCGTGCCCGAGCCGTTGGCGTCGCTTCCGCGCCCAGCATCGTCGGCCTCGCCGCTCCAACCGCCTACAGCCCAGCCGGCGCCCGACTGTCCAACGTCCAGTGCGGCGACTGGGTCGGCCTTGATCGGCTTGTCCTCGCTGTCGCCCGCGTATGCGGCGCGCTCCTCATCCTCCCAGCCGCCAGGTGTTTCGCGCAGTAGATAACCGTCGCCTGGCAATGGATTCGGGGGGATCAAAGGCGGTGGGGTATTGGGGTCCACCGGCGGCAGGATCAAAGGCGGCGGATAGGTGAAGTCGGGCACGACCGAGAGCAGCGCCCTCACTTTGGAGCCTTCGAGCAGCGGCGCCGCGGCAACGGCGGTCTCGTCGACGATCGGCTGTTCAGAGAAGTGCCAAGGCGCTCCGGCGCTGTCACGCTCCAGCACGACATCACGCCCGGCGAGCACAGCGCCGCCATTTGGCAGCCCGGCGACGACGTTCAACTGCGGCGGGGTCGGCAGGCTCGCCAGCAGCGCGTGGACTTCAGGATCGACTTTCCAGCCGGAGCCTTCGTTGACGAGGAGGTCGTGTTCGGCCGCGACCATCGCCTCGGCGCCGGCGAATGCAACCGAGGTGAAGTTCGCTTCGGTGAAGCCGGTCGGGAGTTCTTCTTCTTGGGCCCAACTCTTGCCGTAGCGCAGCAGCGTGCCGCCCAGCCCGACGGCGTAGCCGAGCGCGGGGTTGCTCGGACTGAAAGCGATCCCGAGCAGATTGCCTTGGAAACCGTTCAAAGGTGCGGCTGGATCTTTCTCCCATAGTCCCGTTTCGGCCCGCCAGATCCACATAGCTCCAAGATCTCCGACCGCGAACGCGCGATCCGGTTCAGGCCAGGCGACCGCCCGCAAGGTGGGCGAGCTGACAGCCCCGCTACCGGTCAGCAGAAATTCTCGTTCCCAGCCGTGGCCGGGGTTGTAGCGCGCAATCACGCCTTCGGCCCCAACGGCTAGCGCCTGTGCATTGAGATCGCCCGTCGGGCTTCCTGGCTGTTGTGCGATGGCCGTGAAAGGAGCTCGCGCGGAAACGGGCCAGCCGACCAGCCGGGGCGGTTGTTGGGTGGTCGTTATCTGAACCGGGCCTTCCAGCCAGCCGTCTTGGGGTGTGTAGAAGGCTCCGCCGGGGGCGTTGTTCGTGCCGGCGCCGGGCATCCAAGTGAAAGCCGTGCCTTCGAAGCTCAGGTAGCTGCCCATGTTGGTTGCGTCGCTGCCGCCCGGTAGCAGCGGATTGGTGACGATCCGAGTGCCGTAGCCGGGCCCTTCGAAAGCGAAGCTGCGATAGCCCGCATCGCGACCGAAGCGCGCGCCGAGCGGGTGTTCGCATATGGCCGTGCCACCACCGTCGCGGGCGTCACACCAGCTGCCGCTGACCTTGCTTTCGGCGATGTCGTAGTAGAGCGTGAAGTCATAGCCATCGTTGCCGCCGCCCGGCGCTTGCAGGTTGCCGTCGATCCACACTCCTTTTTCGGTGACCGTGAGAGGCTGTGCGGCGCCGGTCAGCGGTCCCAGCTTTGAGATGTCGCGAGCAGTGGTTTCCGCCGCCGCGAACAGCGAGGAGCTGAGCGATGCGGATTCCCAGCGAAATTCGCCCGCTTTGACTTCGGTCCGCTTGAACAGAACGATTCCCAAGCCGCTGCTTGTTTCGGCTTGGCCCAGTAGCCACAGGTTCTCCGAAGAAGTGCCGGCGATCGCGACGATCGTGAAGCCACCGGTGTAACCGGCAGGCAAGACGATCGGCTCGCGCGTCCATTTTTCGCCGTCCCAGCGGACGACCCCGAGATCGCGCGTACGCCCGAGCGCGCCGAAATACGCTTCGGTGTGAGTGCCGTTCTCGACAGCGGCGTCAGCCACGGCACCCGAACCTTCCTTTTCGGCGAGCACCTCGGCCTTGGGTTCACTTTCACCCCGTTCGCCTGCTTCGCCGGCGCTTAGCAGTACGCCGCTTGAAGGTTCTGGCAGTACATGAAAGCGTCCGCCCGGATCGCGTGCGAGCACAACGGTCTGCTTGCCGGTGGGTCGCTGCGGGTCCTGACCGACGAGCAGACCGCCGCCGTGCGGCGTGATGCGAGCCGAGAGCCGGTTGGGGCTCATGCCTCGATACACCTGGCCTTCTTCGTCCAGCGGCGTTTCGGCGATCGACCAGTCGGGATCGGCGTCGGTCGCACGCTCGAACACGAGCTGGCCCGGCGCGGTGGCGCCGGTCGAAGCCGGCGTCGCGAAGATCGTCGCTTGCGAACCAGGAACGGGCGCCGGAACATCGGCCGGCAGCACTCGGTAGGCCCACGCTTCCCCGGGTGCCCCAGCCGTCGCAGCCCCCATCAGGACCGTCGAGCTGTCGGCGGTGCCGAGCGCCGGTTGAGCCGAGGGGTCCACCACTCCAGGCCCAGCAGCGCGGGCACGGTGACCGTGAAGCTGCAAAGCCCCAAAAGCGATTAGAGCAAGCGCTCCAGCCACACCGATCAGCGGTAACGGACGCCTGGCCGACACGCGCACGCCGCCAGCCCCACGCGCGAGCCCGGATGGCGCGCCGTGCTGCCAGGACGCCGCGGAGACTTGGAATCAGCCATGACCGCGCACGCTCGTGCTGACGGCGGTGGGCCCGGTACCGACTTTGCCTGCCGACCCGGACGCTGGCACGGGCTTGGGTTTGGTCAGCTCCTTGGTCACGAAGCCGAGCGCGGTGGGCCAGCGCTTGCGTTCCAAGCGCAGCGACAGCGAGCGCTTGCCCGCCTTCAAACGCTCCTTGCGCGTACGAGCGATCACCTTGCCGTGCAGCTTGGCCACGATCTGAACGTCGGCGAGGCGGGTCAGCTCGAAGCTGATCGTGACGGTCAACCCGTGACGCTTGACCGTGACGTCCTTCAGCAGCGCGGGAATCACCTCGGGGACCGGTTCGGCGTTTGCTTTGGTTTCGACCTGGACGGGCGGCGGGGCGAACAGTTCAGAGTCGTCGGGGGGAGGCGTGTCCGGGACGAACTGTTCGATCGACTCGTTGGGGCGCAAGGTGATCGTCGTCGCGAATGAGGGGTCGGTGTATTCGGGCAGGAGCGTTCCGTTGGTGTAGTGGAACATCCAACCGGCCGAGGTCACCATCCACGCTTCTTCTGGGCCGGTGGCGGCCACGAGTTGAGCGCTGCCACGTCCGGCCCCCGAAGTGGGGAGCGCTCTGCAAGGTGGCGCCACCGTCGGCTTCGATCAGGGCGACCTTCGCCTTGTCGGTCGCACTGCCGCGTTCGTCGAGTGCTTGGTCGGCGACCCATGCGCTCTGGGTGCCTGGCACCGGCGAGATGTCGACGAAACGGTCTTCGGCGCCGAACAGTGAGGTTTCGAGTGGAGCCTGCTGGAAGAAGGGGGGGTTGTAGTGAACGGCGATCGGCGGGCTCGGTACCGAGCCGTCGTGTGGCGCGTCGGGCCCGGAGGCGGCGCCACCACCGGAGAACCAGAGATCGCTGGCGTCGGCTTTCGCCGACAGCAACTCGCTGCCTTCGCTTGGCACGCCGCTGTAGGGGAAGGGCAAGAAGTTGGCGTCGGTGAAAGTGTCGCCGACCAGCTTGTGGATCAGGACCGGGCCGAACGGCTCGGGCGTCGCGAGCGTGACTGGGTCGGTGCTGTCGCCCGCCTGTGTGCCGACCAACGTGCTCTCGTAGAAGGCTCCGTCGAAGAAAGCGAGGGCGCTGACACCACGCCCCTGTGGCTGGTAGGAGCTCGTGAGGTTGGTGCCGTCCCAGTGCAGGTGAAAGGCGCCGACGCGCTGACCGGCCGGGTCCTCGCTGCCGATGCCCGCAAACCAGCAATCGTCAGGTCCGTCGCAGGCGGCGGCATCCATCGGCCGGAAGGGGTCGGGCGATTGCAGCGGAGTCGAGTAGGAGCCGACGACGACTCCGTCCTTGAAGTGGCACAGCGCCAAGCCCGACCCCACGCGAGGCTCGCTCGGTTCGGTGATCGACCCAGAACTCGTCCGGTCCCGCCCACGCGATGCGCGAGGCTTCGCCCGAGCCACCGCACACGGTCGAGAGCTGGCTGCCAAGCGCGCCCGTTCCAGAAGAACAGACCGGTCGGCACCACCGCGTTGCCCTCGACGCTGAGCAGGCCCTCGTTGGGCGCGTAGAACTCCATGTCGTCGGGAGTGCCGAGCGGAACCTTGAAGCGTGGCCCCGGCCGGCGGCGCGGGCTGTTCCAAGCGCCAGGTCGCATCGGCCCGTGCGACGGTCGCGCCAACCGAGGCAATCGCCGCGGCGACGGCGACCCCGACCAGCAGAGCCCCGGTCGCCCGCAGCCTCAAGGTCCGTGCCCCGGGTCCTGCTCGGGGGCCCGTCCGGCGACATCGTCGAGCTCGCCGGGCTCGATCTCCCTCACGGTCGAGAGCACCGCGTCGAGCGCGACGCCGGAAAGCGTCTCGTGCTCGAGCAGCGCGTGCGCCGTCTCCTCGACGGCGTGCCAGTTGCGGTCGAGGATCGCGGTGGCCTTCGCCTCGGCCTCGCCGACGAGCCGCTCCACTTCGCGGTCGATCGTGTCGAGCGTCGAGGGACCGACCGAGCCGAGATCCTGGAGGGAGGCACCGAGGAACACCTCGCCACCCTTCTCCCCGATCGTGACCGGGCCGAGCGCGTGGGACATGCCGAACGAGGTCACCATCGTGCGCGCCAGGCTCGTGGCGGCGTGCAGGTCGTCGCTGACACCGCTCGACAGGTGGCCAAAGGCCATCCGCTCTCCGGCTGTGCCGGACACGATCACAGTGAGTTGAGCCTGGAGATCAGGCTCGGTCTGGATCAGCTGGTCGCGGTCGGTGAGCATGTGCGCGGCGGTGCCGAGCGTGCGTCCGCGCGCCACGATCGAGACCTTGCGGCTGACGCTGGCCTGGCCCAAGGACTCGGCGACGACGGCGTGGGCGGCCTCGTGGATCGAGATCAGCCAGCGCTCCTCAGCGGTGAGGATGTGCTTCTTGGCGGGGCCGGCGACCACGCGGTCGATCGCCTCCTCGAGTGTGGCCTGGTCGATGTTCTCGTGGGCGTCGCGCACCGAAAGCAGAGCGGCCTCGTTGATCACGTTGGCCAGCTCCGCGCCGCTGAAGCCGGGGGTGAGCCGTGCGATCTCCTCCAACGAAACGTCGGGGCCTAGCGGACGCTTACCGCCGTGCAAGCGCAAGATCTCAAGGCGTCCATGCACGTCGGGCACGTCGATCGTGACCTGACGATCGAAGCGTCCCGGGCGCAGAAGCGCGGGGTCGAGGATGTCGGGACGGTTCGTGGCGCCCATGACCACCAGACCACCGTCGCCGCCGAAGCCGTCCATCTCGACTAGCAAGGCGTTGAGCGTTTGCTCGCGCTCATCGTTTCCTTGCCCGATCCCGGCTCCGCGCTTGCGCCCGGCGGCGTCGAACTCGTCGATGAAGATGATCGCGGGCGCCGTCTTGCGCGCCTTGGCGAACAGGTCGCGCACGCGGGCAGCGCCGACACCGACCAAGGACTCAACGAAATCGGAGCCCGACAGCGAGAAGAAGGCGGCGTCGGCCTCTCCGGCCACGGCCTTGGCCAGCAGGGTCTTGCCGGTGCCAGGAGGGCCCACGAGCAGGACGCCCTTGGGTGCCGCTGCTCCCACCTTCAGATAGCGAGAAGGATCGGCGAGGTAGTCGCGGATCTCGCGCAACTCGGCCACGGCCTCACCGGCACCGGCCACGTCGGAGAAAGTGACTTGATGCAGCGTGCCCTTGCCCTTGCGCTTGCCCTTGCCGGTGAACTTGGAGAAGCCGGCGATACCGCCCGCGCCGCCATCGGCGCCGAAGCGCATGAACAGGGCGAACAAGCACACGAGCAGGACGATCGGGATCAGGAACTGAACGAGGATCTGACGCTGGGCCTTGCCGGGTTGCTGGTCGACGGTGACGACGGTCCCGGCCTCTCCGAGGCTCTGCAAAAGCTGCTGGGTCTGCACGCCTGAGGCTGGGTATGCGGCCCAGTATTCGAGCGGGGCTCCCGCCTGCGGAGTCTTGAGCGTGACCTCGACACGGTTGTCGTGATCGTAGATCGTGGCGGTAGCGATCTGCTTGTGGTTGGCCAGCTTTAGGACTTGGCTGATCGGCAGCTGGGAGCCATGGCTGGATGGCCCGATCGCCCCGAGCAGCGAGAAGAAGGTGACCAGGAGCGCGACCGAGGCGAAGACAAGGAACAGGGCGATCTTGTCGCGGAAGATGATCCGCTTGGCACCCGTAGCAAAGTCGCCCAGGGTCACCAGCGCAGGGTTGCGTTTGTGCGCAAGACCGGAGCGCACCTGGGGGCGCGGGACTGGGCGCGAGGGACCGGGCGGACGGCCGTTGCCCTGCGGGGGCTGCGCTTGCGTGTTCTCGTCGTCTGTCATTTGGCCTCTGGTTATCTGTCTCAGTTCAGACCAAAGGCGACGTCCGGCATCGCAACAAGCGAATACCGGACGCCGCCAAGGGCCCGCGATATGGCTATGCGCCTATCGTCTTATTTCTTTTTCTTGCCTTTGCTAGCTTTTTTCTTCGGGGTCACAGCCGCCTGAGTGACTGTCAAGGTCTTGGTCTGGGTGGCAGCCGTCCCACCCGTCGGGGTGAAGGTCACCGTGATCTTCACGCTGAGCTTGTGCCCCTTTGCTTTGGCGAGCTTGGCCAAAGCGGATTTCGAGATGGCAAGCGTCACCGTCCCGCTACCGCCCGACACACTGGCGCTCACGTTGGACACGGTCACACCACCGCCGGTCGCCTTGACCTGGACCTTGCCAGGGTCGGGCAACTGCAACGACAGGACGATGTCCTTGCCCTTCACCTTCGCGCTTGCGATCGAGAAGGTGTTGGACGGAGGCGGAGTCACCGTCTGGGTTGTTGTGGTGGTTGTTGTGGTTTTTGCCGGCGGTGGGCTCGTTTTGACTTCTTCTCTGCCGCCTTCGGTGCCACCCGACGACTTTTCCCAATCGATCGCATTGACACCGTCCTGAGCAATCCCCTGAACCGTACCCGGTAGCGTTCCGTAATCGTACGCTTCGAGATTGTCCTGACCGAACGGCGAAACGATCGCTTCCAGGTAGTTCTTGACAGTCATGGCCATTTGTTGCTCGGCCAGGCTTTTGCCGAAGACAGATGCGTCGTCGTCAAACGCGAAGTCGTAAGTCATCGCGCATACCGGATACGTCGTTGTGTCTTTGCTACCTGTCGCGATGGCATTCGACCAGTCACCGAGGGTGGGGTCGCTGGCAGGAGTAGTAGGGATATTTCGGTAGTCGGCTTTGAGGCAGTTCGCACCCCTGGTGGACCCGGCGCCAATACCTCCGTTCAGGTGCGCGGTAGCCGTCGAAGTCGGCTCAACCCAATTGCTTCCTTCTTCGACCGGAGTTTTGTCCGGATTGATCGTTTGCACCGGGATCCAGTAGGTCTTGTCGTCTTTACTGGCCGTGATGTCATATCCCTTTTCTCGCGCGGTCGCGAGATCGAGGTAACCAATGGAGCCATCGGTCGCTTCAACGGCCGACGCTACTCCTCCGCCACCCGTTTTTTCTGCGGTGCAAGTGTCATCGGCTTCTTCACACTTGTTGCTGACTACCTTTTTCGGCACTTCGACTTTGCCCAAGATGGGCCACCTGTTGTTGTCGCCCACCACTTCGCCAGTAGTCCAAAGGCCAGCCGGAGCATCTTTGGGCAAACTCAGGTATGCCTTGAAGTTATAGGTAGTACCTGAGCCGTCCAAGCGCACGATGCGAATGACAGGCTGCGCTCCACACGCTGCAGGAGTCAGCGGTTTCGCGGCTTTTGCGTCTTCTTCGAGATCGGCGACGGGAACAATGTTTTCCCATTTTTGCTGCACCGAGTCATCCCAGATCTTCTCCAACTCTTCGGTAGTTATATGCACACGAAGAGTTTCGGCCGCGTACGTATCGCCGGTTGATGCGCCTGCGGGATCGTTTGGTCCACCTGTGCTGGTATCGCCGTTTTCGCTCGTGGCACCTGTCCCCGGGGTCTTCAACTTGCATCCTTCGGGAAAGTGCACGACCACCGTCACTGCCGCCGCAGCCACCGGGATCTGGTGGATCAGACCGGCTTTTTCGGTCCCTTCCGCTTGGGCATTCGCCTTTTGGGCTGGACTCAGTGGAGCGTCGCTCGCGGCAAAGCGCGTTATGGGACTACGAACCCCCGCTTTCGCTTCCGGAGCATTGTAACCTAGACAGGTGCCTTCCGCGCCCGGGCCGCCGCCGATCGCCGCTATACCACATCCGCTGCCGTCCGGTTCGTAGGAAACTTTCGGACCGTTTTCGCAGCCAGCGGGGGAGTTGAAGACGTGAGGGATCCAATCGCTGAGCTGGGCGATCTTTTGCAGAGACGAACCCTCGCCTTGTATGGCAGTGCCGTCGCACTTTCCGATCGTAAAACTGGCGTGCGCCGATTGAGGCGTCGCTATGGCTATGGTCGCTATGGCAACCACCGCGCACAACAGCGCCATGGCTACACGAATACGACCGCGTTCAGCGGTCAAGGGAAGGCTTACGCGCATGAGCGTGAGATGTCCTTTCAAGAACGTAGATAGAGATCTTCGTGATCGGGCACGAGTCTCACAGCGCCCAGCGGCGCGCGCAATCCCTGTTTACAGAAGCGACACATGTTGGTCACAGCAGTGAAACATGTCCGTGGATGACCGTGGGCCCCGTTCACCATTTAATCTCCATGACGTAACAAGTTCGTAACAGGATCCAGGGAATGTCCACTGTTGACGATGGCTACGGACCGCCTTCATCCCTTCTTGCGCCTAGCCCTCGCGGAGGCTTTGGGCGCCTTACCCACGTTTACCGCTACAAATGTTGCGTTGGTTTCAGCCGATAGCGCTTCGCCCGCCGTACGCGGCGCGAAGGAGACTGTGACGAGCACCCTGATCTTGCCCGCCTTTCTAAGCTCTTTGACGTACTGGGATCCAACCCGGAGCGTCAGTGTCGTTGTGCCCTCGGCCCGCGCTACACCGAAGGCGTGAGCCAGGACAACGTGCTTTTTGCGCTTCTTATGACGAGTCACAAGAATAATGCTTCCGGTCGCACTGGCGTTCAACTTGCCGCCGCCAGGAGTCTCCACGAGCAGAGTCAACTCACCGCCCTTCCCCCGTTTTACGTTAAGACCGAGTTCGGGCAGCGCCAAGGCCGTCAAAGAGAACCCCCCCTGAACGGCATTGACCCCCGCCGGCGGCGGGGCTGTGCCGGCAGGGCCTTGCAATGTGGCTGTGAATGCATCGGAAGCCTGATTCGCATCGCCAAATATGAGGTTCGAAGCCGATGATGTAAAAGCTAGGGTCGAACCGCTACCGTCAAGACTTGGACCGGTCGACACAGATCCGTTCGGATCTTCGCCTTCAAAACCGACGACCGCCCGCTCGAGTGTGTTTTCCGCAAGATGGACCACATACAGATCACTTGTGGTAGGTACAGGACGAAAGACCCCAATCGGACGAGGTTCCGACAAAACGAAACTATCCCGCAGGGTCGTGAATGCGAGCGTCCTGCCATCCGCGGACAGCGCAAGAGATTCGATCGAAGGGGTGGAGCCGGGATTGCCGGATTTGACGCCAAGTGTCAACTCGCGAGTACTGCTCTTGCGCGTCATTCCGGGAGCCATGCTCGTTATGAAGGCGTCAAGCCCAGCGGACTTCGTGATGTTCGGACGCAGCGCAGCCCCGGCCAAGAACGCAACGGTGTAGCCATCGTTGCTCATGCTCGGAGCCGTACTTGTGATACTCGCCAAGCTTGACTCCTGCTCGCTCAAAGGCCCATAGCAGGGCCCAGTCTGAAAGCGGGCCCTGCGTGACTCCTTCTCCTTCGAGACAACCGGGATCTTCGGGATCGGAGAGACCCGTGATCCGCCTTGTCCTGCCATCTTCTCGCCAGCGCTGCCAAAGATAGTAAGGCTGGCTAACGCTGAGCGACTCGCCGGGTAGAAAGGTGGTCTGAGCCGGCGCATTGGTTCCGACCCAGGCGACCGTAGTCCCGTCGCCACTGATGCTCGCTGGCCCAACCGCGCCGCCGGCGGGAGCGCCACCAGCGGTTTCGCGGCTGACGAGTGTGGTAGTCCGATCCGACAGGCTTCGCACGAACAACTGTTCAGGCGCGATGACAGATCCGCCATCGGGAAGATCCGAGGTCACTTCACCTGTCCTGAACACGACGTAGTTGCCGTCCGCGGATATTGCGGTATTAGGCCAGACTTCAGAGCCGGGCTGATCCCCTGGAAACGACTGACTCGATGCTCCGTAGGTAGCCGGTTCGTCGCCCCCGCTCTTGGCCGAGACAAGCGTGTAAGCACCCGAATCCTTGCGATCTGGCGTTGGCGGTACTTCCATGTCTCGGACGTAGACATCGACATTTTCGTTTGTGTCCTGCGGCACAAGTTGCTGGGCTGTAGAGAAGACGACGTAGCGCCCATCGGCGCTGACTGATGGATTCTGGGCACCACGAAAGATCCGTGTTCCCTTCTCTGGGCCTTCTGTGTAGACCTCGCTCCCGTCCGCCACCAGCTTGAATCGTCCCTGTGACCCGGTCGTAGCGAAAGATTCCACCTTCGCGCAATGTCCCTTGTGGTTCGATGTCTGGTTCGAGCCCATGCAGCCCGACCACTTCGCCATCATCTTCAAAGAAGTTGGTGGCCCGCGTCTGAAAAACCACGTAGCGCCCGTCCGCCGATATGTCTGCATCCGTGGTAGGGGCGTTCCCCTGTTCATCCGAAGCGCTATCGACCGACACAATGTCCGCTCCGAACCCTCCGGTGACGGGACCATAGATTGCCTGAGCTTCTCGTATCATGGACAAGCCGAGAAGCACGATGCACGCAGCCAATACCCAGACATAGCGACGTGTCCATATAGGGCGCCGATGCAACGCGCTCGTCGATTCGCGAAAGCTGGCTGCCCCCTCGCGAACACGATGTTGAATGTCGTCGTAGCTGGACTCGATAGAGCCCGAGTCTCACAAGCCGGTCCTTGGAACACAATGCCTGTTTACAAAACGGACACATCCGAGCCATCCCGACATCCCCGTAACAAGGACCAGGGCAATTGACGATCTAGGGCACTTGGACGGCCACTGCCTTTGCGCACGATCATTGGTTATGGTCAGGGACGATAACAAGATAGATACATCTGACGATTCGCCACAAATCAGACTCTCTCGACTCCGTCGACGATCTGCCGAACTGGGGGGACAGATGAGAAACCGTACCTGTTTGGTCGCCATCTTGTGTTGGGTTGGAACGATCGCGTCTCTACTCGGATCAGCATCGGCATTGGCTACGGCGCCGACAGTTAGTTCGATTAGTCCAAATAACGGTGTTGCGACAGGTGGAACCTCCGTTACGATCACGGGCACCGGCTTTATCTCAGGCTCGACCGTGAAGTTCGGTAGTATATCAGCGACGGGCGTGTCGATTAAATCATCGACTTCCATCACCGCGACCAACCCGTCGGAGCAAATACGGTCGGTATCTCCGTTACAAACTCCAACGGCACCTCATCCTCTTCGCCGTACGATCAGTTCGGCTACGATCCCGCACCAACCGGCGCATGGCTGGGACTCAACGGGAACGACTCGACCTACCTTGGCCCAGTCGACGCATTCGTTGAACACAACATCATCTACGATCGGAGTGGTCCAATCGAGTGGACTGCTGGCCGACTTGTAGAAGAAGGCGGCAAACCGACGGAAGCCGGTGAAGCACTTACCGCAGATCTAGCCAACGGCATGATCCCGGTCATATCGATTGAGTATTCTGGTTATATAGGAAACTACAAATCTGACCCGAAATTCCCGACGGAAGAAAAAGAATCAAACACCCTCAAAGAATACGTCGAAGGTTTCGTCAAATCGGCCGAATCGATTGTTAAAGCTCACCCAGGGGCGACAATCTTGTTTGAACCGATCAACGAGCCTTGGGGCTACACGACTCCCCAATACAACGGCGCAGAGTATGCGAGCGTAATCGCGAAGCTCCTCCCTGCCGCAAACACAGCCCACCTCCCATTGAACAATATCTATGTTGGCGCCATCGGGAAGGACTGTGTCTACAAAGGTGCGACAGAAGAATGCAGCACGAATGGTTGGGTGCCGGCTATGTACAAAGCGCAATCCAAACTGGAGACAGAAATCCAAGGTTGGTACTTCCATCCATATGGTCCACCGTCAGGCGTCGAATACTACGACAGCGAGGGGATACAGTCAGTCCCATTGGTTCAAAGCACAATGACATCTGGCCAGAACAACATAATCGTCTCAGAGGTTGGCTACTGCGCTGAAGATGTTAACGAAGGCGAAGGATGCGGTGGCGACGGCCTTACAAGCATCGCGGCAGCGGCAGACCTAACAACGATGCTAAGCAATGCACTCCCCTACCACCAGGCCGGGTGGCTCAGGGCACTGCTTGTCTATTCCCGCAATGACGGTGGCTGGGCAATGCAAATACCACCAAAAACACTTACAAAGCAAGGTGAAGCGCTCGACGAATTTGCTGATTCTTTTGGGCTAGGGTGGTGGTCGATACAATCCACTCCTAATCCGACCGAATATTCTTTGCTGGAAGGAGTTTCCTGTGCCTCGGTCACCTTCTGCATTGCCGTAGGCAATACTGCTAATACTTCTGGCGTTACACTCGCACAGAAGTGGAACGGTTCCTCGTGGACAACCCAATCCACGCCGAATCCAGCGGGGGAAGTAAACTTCATCGAACTAAAGGGTATTTCCTGCCCATCGACGACGGCATGCACAGCCGTCGGCGGATATTTGGCACACGGGGGGATGAGCCTGGCGGAGCGCTGGGAAGGAGAAAAATGGACTATTCAATCCACGCCTAATCTAGAACCCTCTTCCTACAGGCTCGCTAGCGTTTCATGCCCCTCTACATCAGTTTGTTTCGCCGCAGGATACGAATACCCCTTTGGCGGGTCCGAGAAACCGCTTATCGAGAGATGGAGTGGAGGTACATGGTCAAAGCAGTTGGCACCTGGATCAGGTACCGAATCTGAACTTTCGGGCGTGTCGTGCTCGTCAACCACAAGTTGCTACGCCGTGGGTTATTCTTACTCTTATAGCGAAGAATCGGACAGCCCGCTAATAGAGAGTTGGAATGGCGAAAAATGGTCGGTCGATTCCACGCCATCTATATTTGGGTGGCTAAATACTATTTCGTGCGTATCGTCGACTTCATGTACCGCTGTAGGCAACGACGAATCGGGCACTATCCTGGCGGAGCATCTGGAAGGCGCTTCTTGGTCCGCAACTGAACCACCCATGCCCAAGGGTGGAGCAACAGGGCATGTCGGTCTGTACGGGGTGTCGTGCATTTCCACGACTCGATGTACTGCGGTCGGTGGATACGGGAACAGTTCGATAATAAAACTCCCGTTCGCGGAGAGCTGGAATGGATCCAAGTGGTCGGTCCAATCGATGCCTAATCCGGGCGGCGTCTCCAGTTCCCAGTCTGATGTGTCATGCACGGCTTTGACAGCCTGTACAGCCGTGGGCAACTCTGTACCCAGCACATTCAAGAGTGCGACGCTAGCCGAGCGTTACTCGGAATAAAGATAGCTTCACGCAGGCTCGCCTCACCCCACCCGCACCCGCTTGCGAACCGTAGCTTTGTTACCAGCGTTGTCAGACGCAGACACCACAATCGTGTAGGACCCGCCATGCCCATAGCTGTGCCGCAGCACGGTGCGCCCACGACCCGAAGCCCCGTCTCCAAACTGCACACGAACAGAGCTGTTCTTGACCCCCGACACTTCACCCTTGGGTCCATCGTTTACCCGCACGGTGACCGAGGCCCCCCTCGCACGCACGCGTACCTTGGGCGCACGTCGGTCGACCTTGATCGTGGCCGGCACCGAATCGACCACCTGCCCCAAGGAGTCGGTTGCCTCGACCTGAAGCGAATGGACCCCTTCACCCACTTGGGCACGCGAGAGCGTGTATTCATCGCCGGTGATCCCTTCGGCGACTTCTTGGTCTTCGACGAGCACCGAATAGCTGATCGCTCCGGCGCCCGCCAATGGGACTTCCCATTGCAGAGGGATGCGCAGCTTGGTCAACCAAGAGGAGGGCACGTTCGTGACGAACTCGCCCGGCGGAGCGCGGACCACAACGGCTGCGATCTGGGCGTTGGCACCGTCGCCTTGTAGGAACGCGAAAATGGCATCGCCGCGATGGGAGCCGCCAACGGTGAGCTGGTGCACAGCGCCGCCATGAGGAGCAGCCACAAACGCCCGGTTGGGAGTGCCGTCGGCGCGACGCTCGAGCACGGCCACGGCGCCCGAACCATGCACTTGGAGCTTCCAAGCGGCCGCCAAAGCACCGTCCGCGGCGCGTGTGAGCACCGGGTCGCCGGGCACTTCCGAGCCGGCATCAAGTCGTACGGGTGCACCAATGCTCGCTTCCGCGCCACTCGTATCGAAGCTTTGGACCCCCGCGCCGTAGCCGACGTCGAAGCCGCCGCCGCTGTCCACGCCCATGCTGAGCATGCCCAAGCCCGCCGCCGGACCGTCCGCGCCGGCGGATCCATCGACCGCCTTGGCCGCACCGAACAGAGCGCCATGAGGGTCAAACGAAGAGGGAAGCTCGGCCTCGAGCACGCGTGCGTGCGAGAAGCCCGAGCCAGGTGCGGGCTCCTGACGCCACGCGACGGCGCCCTGACCGAAGCCGGCCACGTCGAGCGAAAGCTCATCGGCGGCACCGTTGAGCGGATGACCGTTGAACGTTGAAGGGCTCACTTGGAGGAGGTTGCCTGGCACCATCCCGAAGATCCTTCTCGCATATATGCGATTGACGAAAAAATCGTCGGGCTCCTGCCACGCGATCAGGCCCTGTCCGGTCAGGTCGATCCCAACCTGAGGCGAGTTCAGCGCCGTGGGCTGGGGCACGGGCTGGTTGACGTCCCTGTTGAAGGGCTGTCCCAGCGAAGACCAGTACTGCCCGTCGTAGTGAGCCACCCGGATTTCGTCCAAGACATAGCCGGGCGGGATATTGGGCGTCGACGGACCAGAGACAGCCGTGATGACCCGATAGGAGACATAGGCTTGGCCCGCGATGTTCATCGCGATCGAGGGATAGGTGCCTGTGGCCTGGCCAATGCTCAAATCGACCGGCACCGGAGGTTGAAAACCGGAAGAGCCAGGATCGAGCGTCGCGGAGAATAGACCGTCGGTCGAGGAGGAGTAGTGGTTGGTCCACACCACAACCAGCCGTCCGCCTTCTCCCGCCGCGATCACGGGGAAGGAGGATTCGAACTTCTCCCCCACATCCACTCGTTCAGGGGCACGCCACTTTCCTTCGACGTACTGCGCCACGAAGATGTGGGAGCGCCCTTCGACGCGCTTGCGATAGACGAGGCCGCCAGTCCCGTCGGCCGCCATCGCTGAGCCTCCTAGTTCGACGATTTCCGAGCTCGGCCCATCGATCGTGGCTACGGCGGAGATATCGGCCTGAGCGGCCGGCGCGAGCGCACAGACAAGCGATCCGGCCAATACCGCCAGAGAAAGGCCCGCGCCGGCGCGGAGGGGCCGCATCCGGGTCAAGGGACGCCGGACGTAGTTCGCGGCATGCGCGCGAGACACCCCGTCAGGCTGACCACCGATCGAGCTGGACTTGTGAACGAGCTGAGAAGTTCAGACCCGCCGCCTCCAAGTCGCGGAGATGTTCACCAATTCTTCTCAACTTGAAAACGTCCTGTTCACGTGAGGCACGCCCGGGGCCTCGACACTGCGCTCGAAGCCCGTTTGGGCTGGGAGGCGTCCTACCCGTAGGGCCTCCGAAGCACCCACCAGCAAAAGGAGCCCACAAACGTGCGCACTACACGCACCCTGACACTCTCGCTGATCGCCGCGCTGATGCTTGCGGTGCCCGCCGCGGCCGGAGCACGCGCGCTACTGATCGACGGCTCAACCTCGATCTTCCCGCTCATGACCCAGCTTGCGAACGCTTACCACAAGGCGACCAAACAGCCGACTCCCAAGGTGGGTCAAGGCACCTCCGACGCGGGCGTCAACGATGTCAACAGCGGACGCGTGGACATTGGCGACGTATCGCGCGACCCGATTATCGGCTCAGACCCGAAAGGCCTCGTCTTCACAAAGCTTGCGCGCGACGGCGTTTGCATAATCACCAACTCCAAGAACCCGATCGGCAACCTCAACCAGGAAACCGTGCAGGCCATCTTTACCGGCAACGTGCGCGAATGGAGCGAAGTGCCCGGCTCCAAAATGACCGGCCCGATAGATCTCGTCGACCGCATCGCCTCCTCCGGTACACAGGACGCCTTCCAGAACATCTTCCTGGGCCCAGACCTCAAGATCTCCAAAAGCGCCGAGGAAGAGGAAAGTAACGGCCTGGTGCAGAACAAGGTCAAAGTCGACGAACACGCGATCGGGTTCGTCTCCTTCGCCTTTACCGCCGGCGTCAACGCGGTCGGCTATCAAGGCATCCCCTGCACCTTGCAGAACGCAAAGTCGGGGCAGTACCAAGGCGTACGTAACTTCTGGATGGTGACCAAGGGCGTGCCCAAAGGCCCCGCCAAGACGTTCATCGCATGGGTGACCAGCTCCAAAAACGCGACCGCCCGGAAAATCATCAGCTCCGAGTGGATAGCGATCCACTAGTCCCAGCGGATGCACCAAGCGCCCGCATCGACCGGGTCGCCCTCCGGGCGGCCCGGCGCCGCGCTTAGGCGCGCTTTCGCGCGAGGCGCGGGACCGGCCGAGCGACGCGCGGAGTGGATGCTCCGTGCGCTCGCCGTCGGCGTACTCGTCGTGATCGCAGGCATGGCGATCACGGTCTTCTCCAAAGCGTGGCCTTCCTTCGCTCACAACGGGCTGGCCTGGTTTGGCAGCGGCGGCGACGTCGACACGCAGCTGCGGGAAATGATCAACGGACCAAAGGACCCCGCCCACTACGTCTACCAGTTCAAAGCGTGGCCTTTGATCTGGGCCACAATCCTGACCTCGGGTTTGGCCGTCATCCTGGGCATGGTCATATCGATCTTCGCGGCCGTATTCATCGTCGAGTTCGCCCCCGCCCGAGTCAGACGCGCGATCGACCCGACGATCCGACTTCTGGCTGGAGTGCCTTCAGTCGTGTACGGGCTCGTGGGGATCTTGGCGATCGCCCCGTGGGTAGAACACAACCTGATCTCTACCAGCCGTAAGCGCTCAGTCGAGTACGTAGTACAGCTGACCGGCGCCAACCTGAGCGTGGCAATCCTGATCCTGACGATCATGATCGTGCCGATCATGGTGGCGATCGTGGTGAGCGCCTTGGAGACTGTGCCGAGATCCTGGACGGAGGGTTCGGCGGCGCTTGGCGTGAACCGCTGGCGCACCACTTGGCGGGTATCGTTGAGGACTGCCCGCCCGGCGATCGTCGCCGCAGCGATACTTGCCACGGCCAGGGCCCTGGGCGAGTCGATCATGCTCTCGATGGTGAGCGGCTCGCGCGGCTTCTCCCCTAACCCGTTGGACGGGGTCACCTTCTTCTTCGAGCCCGTAAGGCCTTTGGCGGCGACGATCATCGACTACATCGACAGCATCACCGTCGTTCCTGTCGAACAAACCTTGTACGCGATGGCGGCTGTCCTGCTCGTGTCCTGTGCCTTGCTCTCGTTGGCGGGCTGGGCCGCTAAGCAGCCGATGAAGCGCTACGGGATCAGGGCGTAACGATGACAAGCGCACAAGAAGCTTTGAGACCCTCCCAGCTCGCGCCGCGCCCACCCGCGACAGCGATCCGGCCCAGACGCGGTCGCGGTTCGGTAAGGGCTTGGCCGCTCGCCGACCGACTGGCCTACGCGATGTGCTGGACGGTCGGCGCTGGACTATGCGTCGTCACGGCCGCGATCGTGCTGTTCATGGCCGTAAAGGGGATCGCATACCTACGGCCGAGCCTGCTGCTGGAACACCCAAGCGCCTCCCAAAGCCAAGCCGGATCGGGCGGTTTCTTGGATCCGATCGAGGGAACCCTGCTGCTGACAGCCGTCGGTATCGCGATCGCCGCCCCCGTGGGCGTGGCGCTGGCTACGTGGATGAGCGAGTACCAGAGGCCCGCTTGGCTGGCCAGAGCGGTGGAGTCGAGTGTGGAGATGATCGCGGGCGCACCGAGTGTGCTGTTGGCGATGTTTGGGTTGGTGCTGTTCGCGCGTCCTGCGCTCGCGTTTCTGTCGCAGACCTCTGCCGGCGGAGCGGTCTATGGCAAGTCCTTCCTCACGGCCGGGGCGATGATGTCCTTGATCGCGCTGCCGCTCGTCGTTGCCGCGACACGCGAGGCGCTGCTACAGGTCCCCGCGCACGTCAGGGAGGCTTCCTACGCGCTGGGCAAGACCAAGGCGACCACGATCAGAAAGGTCCTGCTGCCTTCGGTCAGACCGAGTATCGCCAGCGGAGTGACACTTGGCATCGGGCGCATCGTGGGCGACACGGCGATCGTGGTGATCCTCCTGGGAGCCACAATTCGCACCGAAGGCGCAGGCGGGCCACCGATCCTGTCCGTCTTGAGGGGGACCGGCGGAACGCTTACCAGCTATGTGCGCTACAACTCGCCCGCCGGCGAAGGCAACGCCCACGAAAAGGCCTACGCAGCCGCCTTCGTGCTGTTGCTGATGGTGCTCGCTTTGAACGTGCTTGTGATGCGCTTCAGCTCAAGCACCGGTAAGGGCGACACCCCTCGCTTCCGCGCGCTCGGGATCTTGCCGTGGATCCGTTGATGCCTCCGCCCGTGCGGCGGATAGCGGTCGATCGCGAACCAACCGTCGTGGGCGGGTCCACCAATGGCTCGGGGTCCGGTTTGGCGCCGACCCTTGAGTCACCGACGATTGAGCGAGCCGAGCGCATGAAACGCCCTCCCGCACCCGAAGTGGTCGAGCGCATGAGCATCGACGGGGTCTGGCTCGCATACGGCGAGCGCTGGGTCGTCCGGGACGTGAGCCTGCCCGTGCGCAGCGGCGAGGTCTTGGCCTTGATCGGCGCCTCAGGCTCAGGCAAGACAACCCTCTTGCGCTCCTTGAACCGCCTCACCGAGATCACTGCGGGTGCGGCGCGCGCGGGACAGGTCACGCTCGACGGCGAGGAGATCGCCGGAATCGAGGTCAATTCGCTGAGACGCAGAGTGGCGATGGTCTTCCAGCAGCCCAACCCCTTCCCCATGAGCATCTTCGAGAACGTGGCCTACGCCCTGCGCGAGGAGCACCCTCCGGGCGGCAGGCGCAAACGGCTCTCGCGCAAGGAACTGGAGCCGCGCGTGATCGACGCCTTGGCGCGCGCCGGACTGTATGAGGAGGTGGCGGGCAACCTCGATCATCCAGCGCTGCGCCTGTCCGGCGGACAACAGCAGCGCCTGTGCATCGCCCGGGCGCTGGCGGTCAAGCCGGAGGTACTGCTGCTGGACGAGCCATGCTCAGCACTCGACCCCATCTCCACCGCGACGATCGAGGATTTGATCGTCGGTCTGCGCGGGAACGTGGCGATAGTGATCGTCACCCACAACCTGCAACAGGCGATGCGGGTAGCCGATCACGTCGCGTTCATGCACCTGGGCGAACTGGTGGAGTACGGACCCAGCGAACAGGTCTTCGACCATCCGCGCGAAGCTCGCACAAAGGAGTACGTGAGCGGAGCCTTCGGGTGAGACGCCGCCCGGCGGGCCTCGGTGCTCTCGCGATCTCGCTGGCGTTGTGCGGGTGCCAAAGTACTCAGGAGCGCAGCGCTGAGCTGCAACGAGACGCCAAACACACGTTGCTTGCTTCACAGGGAGTATCCGTCACGAAAGAGAGTCCGAACGTACGCGTCGTGCACAGCACGATCATCCACACGAGTACAGCCACAGCAGTGGTCGTAGAGATGCGCAACGTTTCGGCCAAGACGATTCGGGACGCCCCGATAGAGCTGACGGTCAAGGATGCAAAGGGTGGTGTGCTCTACCAGAACAACGCGCCCGGGCTGGAGCCCTCACTGACGAAGGTTGCCGTGCTCGAACCCGGCAGGGAAACCGTCTGGGTCGACGACCAGGTACAGGTTGCCGGGACACCAGCATCGGCCAGCGGCCTCGTCGGCGAAGCAACCACCGCCTCCAACATCCCAAGGGTGGAGGTCCTGAGCGCCCACTTGAACAGCGAACCAGGTGCCGAAGCAACCGAGTCGGGCAACGTGGCGAATCGCTCAGCGACCCCCCAGGCAAACCTCGTCGTCTATGCGCTTGCACGCCGCGCCGGGAGAATCGTGGCCGCTGGACGTGCGGTCTTGCCCGAAATCGGGGCGGGCACGAGCGTCCCCTTCCAAATCTATTTCGTGGGCGACCCAAAGGGCGCCCGGATCGAAGTGAGCGCCCCGGCTACGAGCCTCTAACGCCGTTTGCCCCGTTTGAGCATGATCCCCTCGATCACGTGGGCCACCGTCTCGCAGGCGTCGACTGCGGCCTCCAAAGACTCAAAGATGTCCTTCCAGCGAATCACCACCATCGGGTCGGCCGCGCCCCCCTCGAACAGGGACGCCACGCCGTCTCGCAGCAAGCGGTCGCCCTCGTTCTCCAGACGGTGGATCTCGACCAGGCAAGGAGCCGGCTCCGCACCAGAGCCGAGCCGCTCCAGCGCCTTGACTATCTGCTCGTCGGCGCCGACCAAGACATCGGCCATCTCGACTGCCTGCTCCATCGGCGCCTCCACCCCGTACAGGTAGAGCAGCGCCGCAGTCTGCTCGGTGTGGTCGAGCACATCGTCGAGCGCCGTCGCCAAGGCGTAGCCGTCGCCCGCGTCAAAGGGGACACGCAAACGCCGGCCGAGGTCGTTGAGCCGGTGGATGATGTCGTGGGTGATGCGATCGCCGTCTTGCTCAAAGGACTTCAGCTCCTCAGCAAGACCGGAGCGCTCAGGCAATTCGGCCAAGAGTTCACGCAAGAGCAAGCCCGAGCGCAGGATATTGCTGCCCGCGCTCTCTACGAGCGTAACCAGGACAGGGTCGGGCGAGCGGCGCAAAAAAGCCATCCCGGGAGGGTATGTGGACGGCGCAGGGCATGTCGCGCGCCTTCACGAGTTCTTCACGAGTAGATCACGAGTTTGCAACTCCTTCACATGCCTCTCCAAGCACCCTATGGAGCGGTGGCCGTGCACCAAGACAGCGACAGCACCCTGTATGCGGGCGAGCTCGAGATCAGGCTAGGCGAGGGCTTGGTCCTGGCCACCGGTCGCGCCTTGACATTGTCGGTGCGCGAGTTCGAGCTGCTCGTCGCCCTGGCCCGTCGGGCCGGGGCCATTGTTACTCGCGAGGAGCTCTTCGGCGCCGTCTGGGGCGGCGAACTGCGCCACGGCGACCGCTCGGTGGATGTCTATGTGAGCAAGCTGCGCGGCAAGCTAGAGGAGGCAATGCCCGATCGGCGTTTCATCCATACCCACCCCGGCTTCGGCTATCGCTTCCAACCACAGCCCCTCGGTACGCCGTCAGGCCTTTCACGAGATGTTCACAACGGGCACCCTCTCGATTGATGAGACTGCGCCTGCACTGAGCCGGCGCGGGGGCCTGTGCCCTGCCCGCCGCAAAAAACCCAGTCAGAGGAGAAGTTGTGAACAAGAACAAGATCGGCGCGCTCGCGAGTTGCGCGCTGCTCGCGCTGACCGTCGGCGCGTGTGGCAAATCAAGCTCCACGACGTCAGGCAGCACCAGTTCGACATCTGCGACCATCTCCGGCGCCGGCTCCACATTCGCCGCCCCGGTCTACCAACAGTGGGGCTCTGGCATCTCGGGCCTGACCGTCAACTACAACCCGGTCGGCTCAGGCGCCGGCATTACTGCCTTGGAGGGCAAGACCGTCGACTTCGGTGCGAGCGATCCGCCACTGAAGCCGGCCGACTTCGCAACCCTTGAAAAGGTCGGCCCCGTCCAGCAGATCCCGATGTTCTTGGGCGCCATCACGGTCTCCTACAACCTGCCGGGCGTGCAGACGGGTCTCAAGCTCGACGGCCCCACGATCGCCGAAATCTTCCTCGGCAAGATCAAGACCTGGAACGACGCCGCGATCAAGGCGCTTAACCCGGGCGTGTCGCTACCCAGCACCGCGATCACAGTGATCCATCGCTCGGACTCCTCCGGCACAACCTCCGGCTTCACCGGCTTCCTCACCTCGGTTAGCCCCGAATGGAAGAGCAAGGTCGGCGAAGGCAAGGACGTCCAGTGGCCGACGGGTACAGGCGCTAAGGGCAACGCTGGCGTGGCCGGCGCGGTTCAGCAGACGACCGGCGCGGTGGGCTATGTCGAGCAGGCATACGCGCTTCAGCACAAATTCACCTATGCGAGCGTCAAGAACGCGGCCGGCAAGTACGTCGAACCGACACTCGCTTCCACAAGCGCAGCAGCTGAAGGAGTAGAAGTGCCCGCCAACCTGGGCATCAAGATCAAAAACCCCTCATCGCCCGCGGCCTACCCGATCACCTCGCAGACGTTCGTGGTCGTCTACAAGGACATGTGCAAGGCCGGCGTGCCCGGCGGCGAATCGGCCGCCAAGGGCGTAGTCGAGTTCCTCAACTACGGTCTCGGCTCCGGCCAGAGCGTGCTCAGCCAGGCCGACTACGCCGCCCTGCCGACGGCGATCCTTGAAAAGTCGAAGGCCGCCGTTGGTGAATTGCAGTGCAACGGGGCGCCCATCAGCGGCTGAGATGACCCCGAGCCGCCGGCCAAATAGAGTCCGAGCCATCGTGCGTGAAGCGATGAGCATGGAGCCTTCCGGTCACGCCAAGCGTGGCCGGAAGGTCGGCGGCTGATCGGTATGGAGGCAGCATCGATAGGCGGCGGGCAGCGCTCGGTACTCCAGCGCTCCCCGCTTGCCCGTCTTCCCGATCGGGCATTGCGCTGGATCCTTACGGCCCTGGCCGCTTCGATCCTGGCCCTGATCGTCTACTTCTTCGTCAAGCTCGTCGGCGAAGCCCGCCCCGCGTTCGCCAAGTTCGGTGTGCTCGGCTTCACCTTCGACAACAACTGGAACGTCAGCGCCAACCAGTTCGGGGCGCTCCCGCTCCTGGTGGGTACCCTCATCACCTCCGGTCTGGCCTTGATCATCGGCGTGCCGGTGGCCGTGGCGACCGCTTTGTATGTGACCGAGTTGTGCCCGCTGCGAATCCGCGGCCCGGTCACGATCCTGATCGAGTTGCTTGCCGCGGTACCTTCGGTCGTGTATGGCCTGTGGGGCATCTTCTTCTTGGCGCCCAAGCTGCAACCGGCCGAGCAGTGGGTCGCCGACACGTTCCATTTCATTCCCTTCATTGGCGGAGGGATCGTGACGATCCCCAACTACTTCATCACCGGCCTGGTCTTGGCGATCATGATCCTGCCAATCGTCAGCGCAATCTCGCGAGAGGTGATGAGCACGGTGCCGATCGACCACAAGGAGGCCGCGCTCGGGCTTGGGGCGACGCGCTGGGAGATGATCCGAATGGCCGTGCTCCCCTATTGCCGCAGCGGCATTTCCGGGGCGGCGATGCTCGGCCTTGGACGGGCAATCGGCGAGACGATCGCGGTGACGATCCTGGTCGGCGACGCGCCCGTGCTCGGCAAACACCTGTTTGGACAGGGCTACAGCCTGGCCGCGGCGATCGCCAACGAGTTCGGCGAGGCCCAAGAACTGCACCGCTCGGCCCTGTTCGCGGCCGGCTTGGTCCTGTTCGTCTTGACGTTGCTGGTCAACGTCGCCGCTCGCCTCTTGGTGATGCGAGCGGAGCGCTCGACCAAGCCCAGGCGGACCGCCGCCGACTTTGCCGAGACGAGCACGGCGCTGGGCACGGGGATGGGCGCATGAGCGCATCCGCCCACACGCTCGACCGCTTCGGCGTGAGCGCCCATCGCCGGCGCAAGGACCGCATCGCGCGCGGCTCGGTCGTGGCAGCCACGGTGATCGCCCTCGTGCCGCTGGTCCTGATCATCTACTACTTGTTGAGCAAGGGCCTCGGGTCTTGGAGCGTCGACTTCTTCACGACCGACCCGACCGGCAACACCTTCTTCGCCTCATCTTCGATCGGCGGTATCAAGAGCGCAATCCTCGGCACGATCGAGATCGTGGCGATCGCCTCGGCGTTGGCGGTGCCTGTCGGCTTGGGGGTCGCGATCTGGCTCGTGGAGTACGGGCGCTCGAGCCGCTTCGCCCACACGGTGCGCTTCTTCGTGGACGTTCTCACAGGCGTGCCTTCGATCATGTTCGGGCTATTCATCTACATAGCCTTGATCGTTGGCACAGGTAGCTCCTACGCCGCCTATAAGGGCGCTTTCGCTTTGGCGCTCTTGATGCTTCCGGTGGTGACACGCTCGGCCGAGGTCGTCCTTCTGCTGGTGCCTGGAGCGTTGCGCGAGTCCGCCTTGGCCCTTGGCGCACCGCGCTGGCGAGTGATCTTCAAGATCGTCCTGCCCACGGCTTTGCCCGGCCTGGTCACCGGCGTACTCTTGGCGATCGCGCGCGCCGCCGGCGAGACCGCACCACTCTTGTTCACCGCGGGCGCGACGATGAAGACAGAGTTCGGTTTGGGCGGCTTCATGAACTCCCTGCCGATCCAGATATACACGGATGTCACATCTCCGACCACATCCGTGGTAAACCGTGCATGGGGAGCGGCCCTGACGCTGGTGGTCATGATCCTCGTGCTCAACCTGCTGGCGCGACTGCTGGCACGCAGGAGCAGCTTGGGATGAGTCCACAGGAGCCGACGACCGGCACAACCCAGACAACTGTGAGCGCGGAAAGGCCTAGGATGAGCGCCGAGGAGCCTACGATCAGAGACGGTGAGACAAGCGCCCAGGCGCCAACCCAGATGCTCGACCCCAGCCGCAGCCACTCCACGAGTCCCCAGACCACCACCGGCAACGATGCCCAGGCGCGCGCCAGTGTGAGTGATGGCTTGGCCGTCAAGTTGGACAAACTGCGCGCTTTCTACGGCGACGTGGCCCAGGTCAAGGGCATCGACCTCGACTTCCATGCCAATGAGGTCACCGCGATCATCGGGCCCTCGGGCTGTGGCAAGTCTACGATGGTGCGCTGCATCAATCGCATGCACGAGGAGGTGCCCGGCGCTCGCGCCGAGGGCAAGGTCCTGCTCGACGACTTTGACATCTACGACCCGAGCGTCGACGTGGTTGCGGTGAGAAGAGCAATCGGGATGGTTTTCCAGAAGCCCAACCCCTTCCCGACGATGTCGGTGTTCGACAACGTCGCTTCCGGCCTGCGGCTCGCCTCGCGCGGACGAGGTGACCTGCAGCACAAGGTAGAGAGTGCTTTGCGCAGTGCCGGCCTGTGGGAGGAGGTCAAGGATCGTCTTTCAGAGCCAGGTGCAGGCCTATCAGGAGGCCAACAGCAACGGCTGTGCATAGCGCGCTCCTTGGCGGTCGAGCCCGAGGTCATCCTGATGGACGAGCCTTGTTCGGCGCTGGACCCGATCGCCACCTTGAAGATCGAGGAGCTGATCGACCAGCTCAAGAGCAAGGTCACGATCGTGATCGTGACCCACAACATGCAGCAAGCCGCGCGTGTGGCCGACCGCACCGCCTTCATGCTCAGCGGAGAGCTTGTGGAGGTCGGCCCGACTCAGCAGATATTTACCAACCCGAGCGACTCCAGGACCGAGGAATATGTCACCGGCAAGTTCGGCTGAGGCCAGCAACCGTGAGTCCTGAAGTGAACGCAGAGCAGGCCTCCAATGCTGGGCAAGCCTCTCAGCTGACCGGCCCACAGGGTCGCCAGCACTTCCAACAGCAGCTGCAGGAGCTGGAGAGCAGAGCCCTCGGAGGTCTCGACGTGGTACTGGAGCAGCTCGACCGTACCTTGGAGGCGCTTGCCCACCAAGATGTGGAGCTCGCCCAGATGGTGATCGCCGACGACGACCGTATCGATGGCCGCTACTTGGAGGTTCACCAGGGAATCCTCTCCTTGCTGGCCACACAGGCCCCGGTCGCAGGCGATTTGCGGCTAGTGGCGGCTCTGTTGCATGTGATCGTGCACGTCGAGCGGATGGGCGACCAGTGCGTGAACATCGCCAAGCTGATCCCCCTATCGGGCTACGAGCCGCCGGTCCGTCCTGAGGTGCTTGAGATGATCCTCAAGATGGGTGCCCACGCGCGCTCGGAGATCGTCCAATGCAAGGCCGCCTTCTCCGGCCGTGACGTGGGCTTGGCCGAAGACCTGGCTCGCCAGGACCGCGAGATCAACCGCCTCAACCGTCAGATCTTCCGCACAGCCTTGGAGATCGGCGACGATCCCGACACCAGGGAGTGGGCGATGCACATGATCCTCGTAGCCCGCGCTTTGGAGCGGATCGGCGATAACGCGGTCGACGTTGGCGAGCAGGTCGCCTTCGTTGTGACTGGTCTGTTCAGGGAGTTCTCAGACCAGTCCAACCCGTTCGCAAGCTGACCTGGGCGACCCCCGCAAACAGGGTAATGCCCTGTAAAGATCCTGTGACCATCGTCTGCACTTCTTGTCTTTCGCGACCCGCAGGCCTATACACTCCGCGACGATGACGGCGGGGATCCTCTCCACGGATGAAGGGGTCGCATCGGGCGCAGGGGCTACGGCGTCGCTGCGCGTCGCGGTGCTCGATCGCGACAGCGGCTTTATCCAAGTTTTGGGCAAGCGCATGGATCGCCTCGGCTGGGAGCACCGCGTGTTGGCCAGTCCCGTCCAGGCAGAGGCTGTCGCCTCGATGCGCTTGAGCGCGCTCGTCGTGGATCTAGCCGTGCTCGGACCCCAGGCTTGGGAGTGGCTGGAGCGCCTATGTGGAGCTCTGCCCGAGCTGGGGATCGTCGTATGCACGGGTCCCTCCACGGTGGCCCAGCGAGTCCGCGGGTTGCGTCTGGGAGCCGACGACTGGGTCACCAAGCCGTGCCACCCCGAGGAAATAATCGCCCGCTTGCAAGGGCTCGTCCGGCGCCGTCGTCGTACCACCGGTCGCGGTACAGCCAAGCCCTGCCTGGCCGGCGAGGTGGAAATCCGTTCCGATCGCTTCCAGGCTTTCGTGGCCGGGCAGAGTCTTGAGTTGACCCGGCGCGAGTTCGAGCTGATCGAGCTGCTGGCCGGAGGCGAAGGAAGGGTGCTCGAGCGCGAGGAGATCTATTCGCGTCTGTGGGGCTATGCGATGGTGCGCGGCGACCGCTCGGTGGACGTGTTCGTGCGCAAGCTGCGCCAGAAGCTGGAGAAAGCCTCGCCGGGATGGCGCTACATCCATACCCACTTCGGCATCGGCTACCGCTTTGCGGCGGAACCGGCCGACGAGCCGCTCACGCCGCGCTCGATGCCCAGCAGCTTGCCGCCGAGTCGAACGCGAAGTCCACGCCGGTCGTCGAGTCAGATCGCCTCGAGGGTGAGACCGGCGATCAAGGCAAGCTCGGCGGGGCGCAGGAGCAATACGAGCTGAGCGCCACCGGCGCCTAGCCGTACCAGCACGAGACCTCCCTTCTTCAAGTCCACAAGCGCGCCCGTGAGTTCGCCCACGATGCCCGACAGGTCGGGCTCGTGACCGACGAGCAGCGACGGACCGCCGGCGCCAACACCGTCAAGCAGATCGAGCGCCTCGCGCGCCTGCACTCCGCCCGCCAACAGAGGATGCAGCTCGAGCAGCTCCCGCTGAGAGTTCTCCATCCGCGCAAGCGCCAATTCGACCGTTTCCCGGGCTCGCGCCTTGGGGCTGGAGAGGATCGCGCCGAATTTGACTCCCATGCGGGCAATGGCAACTCCCGCGACATCCGCTTGACGATGGCCACGCTCGGTGAGCTTGCGCTCCGCGTCGGGGCGAGTGCCGTGGGGCTCCGCGTCAGCGTGACGCAGCAACCAGAGCTGGCGGGCCATTGCCATGAGGTTCTGCGAGCATAGATGACTTGGAGACTGAGATGACCAGCGAGCACGAGACAAAGCACCCCCACCACCGGCTGCACGACCCCTCGCTCTACATCAATCGCGAGGTCTCCTGGTTGGACTTCAACGAGCGAGTCCTGCAGCTCGGCGAGGACGAGGCCACTCCGCTGCTGGAGCGCGTCAAGTTCGCCGCGATCTACACCACCAACCTCGACGAGTACTACATGGTGCGTGTGGCCGGCCTGCACGACCAGATCGACGCGGGTGTAGAGAACCCCAGCCAGGACGGGCTCACTCCGACCGAGACGATCGCCGCGATCCGCGAGCGCGTGCTCGAACTGGGAGCGCGCCTGAGCGGCTGTTTCGAGCAGAGCTTGCGCCCCTCCTTGGCCGAGCAGGGCGTCAGGGTGGTCAGCTTCGAGCAGCTCGACGAGGAGCAGCGAGCCTATCTCGCCCAACACTTCCGCCGCGTCATCTTCCCCGCGCTGACCCCCTTGGCGGTAGCTCCGGGGCGGCCGTTCCCCTACATCTCCAACCTGTCGCTCAGCCTGGCCGTGCTCGTGCGCGATCCGACCGGCGGCGAGACGGTGTTCGCGCGCGTGAAGGTCCCGACCGAGATCTTGCCGCGCTTCGTCACCGTGCGCCCGGCCGGCGAGCGCACAAGCGGCGGCGGTACAGGCGCGAGCAACGTCACGCTCGTGCCTTTGGAGGACGTGATCGCCCACCACCTCGACGCCCTGTTCCCGGGCATGGAGATCGTCGACTACGACTTCTTCAGGGTCACCAGGGATGCCGATCTAGAGGTCTCCGACGACGCCGCCGACCTGTTGCAGGCGGTCGAGGACGAGCTGCGCCGCCGGCGCTTCGGGGAGATCGTGCGAGTAGAGGTCGGAACGAGCTGCTCAGAGCGCCTGCGCGAGGAGCTGGTCGGGCTGTTGGGCGTGCGCGAGGACGAGGTCTATCCGGTAGACGGGCTCCTGGACATGGGCGCTCTGTGGCAAATCGTGAAGCTTCCGGGGATGCCCGAGTTGCGCAACGCGCCCTATGCGCCCGTCACCCATCCTCGCCTGGTGCGCCACGAGGGCGAGCGAGCCGACGTGTTCGCCGCGATGCGAGAGGGCGACGTACTCGTACACCACCCCTACGATTCGTTTGCGACATCCGTGGAGCGCTTCGTCGAGCAGGCCGTCGCCGACCCGAACGTCCTGGCGATCAAGCAGACGGTGTATCGCACGAGCGACGACTCGCCGCTCGTGCCGGACCTGATCGCGGCGTCCGAGCGTGGCAAGCAGGCCGTCGCACTCGTCGAGTTGACCGCGCGCTTCGACGAGCGCATGAACATTCATTGGGCAAAGGCCTTGGAGGAGGCCGGCGTGCACGTCGTCTACGGTCAGCCGGCGCTGAAGACCCACGCGAAGTGCGTGTTGGTAGTGCGTCGGGAGGGCGACGGAGTGCGCAACTACGTGCATGTGGGGACCGGCAACTACCACTCGGCCACCGCGCGCCTGTACACGGACTTCGGGCTGTTCACCACCGACGAGCAGATCGGGGCGGACGTGGCCGACATGTTCAACAACCTCACCGGCTACGGACGGCCCCTGCGCTACCGCAAGGTCCTGATCGCACCCGCCCACCTGCGCGAGGGCCTGATCGCCGAGATCGACGCCACGATCGCCGCCCATTCGCCCGAGTCGCCCGGGCGGATCGCGATGAAGATGAACGCGCTCGTAGACGGACACTGCATCAGGGCCCTCTACAAGGCCTCGATGGCCGGAGTCCAGGTGGATCTGAACGTGCGCGGGATCTGCTGCCTGCGCCCGGGCTTGCCCGGCATCTCGGAGAACATCAAAGTCGTCTCGGTGGTGGGCCGCCTGCTCGAGCACTCGCGCGTCTACACGTTCGAGCGTGAGGGCGAGCGCACCGTGTACATCGCCTCAGCCGATCTGATGCCGCGCAACCTGGACCACCGCGTGGAGCTCGCCGCGCCGATCGAGACGCCCGAGCTGAAGGACGAGCTGATGGACACCTTGGAACGCGCGTTCGCCGACAACCAGAGTTCCTGGGGGTTGCACGGCGACGGCGTCTGGCGACGACGCGCCCCGGGACCGGGCGAGCGCAAGCGCAACATGCAGCTCGAGCTGATGGAGCTGCACGCCCGCCGCGCCGCCGAGGCGCGGCCGGCTGAGCTTGAGGCGCCCTCCCGGGCAGCCACTCCCTGAATCGGGCGCGATTCAGGCGGTCGCCGCGGGAATCTGCTCGAGCGCCTCGCGCAACTCGTCCACCGTCTGATAATCGAGCCCGAGGCGATGGTCGTGGCGGTGGCGCACCACGCCTTGCTCGTCGATCACGATTACCGCCGCGCGCGGTGGAGCCGATGCCAGGCGTCACAGCCGAATAGGACTTGGCCACCGACTTGTCGACATCGGCCAGCAACGGCACGTTGAGACCGTGCTTGGCCGTGAACTGCTCGTGCGAGGAGAGGTCTTGCGAGGAGATCCCCACGACCGTGGCGTTCAAGGAGGCGAAGTCCTCGGCACGGTCGCGGTAGGAGCAGAACTGCTTGGTGCAGACCATCGTGTTATCGCCCGGATAGAACAGCAAGACGACGCGCTCACCGCGATGATCCGAGAGCTTGAAGGGCCCCTTGGTGCCCCTCAGTTCGAAGTCCGGCGCCTGCTCGCCCACGCGTGGTGTCTTGGCCATCGCTGTCCACCTTCCAGATCGGTTACCAATTGAGGATATAGAGCTTTTCCCGTGGGATAATCGGAGCCACCCGCCAAGCGTCGTAAGCTGGGCGAGACTCCGTCCCCTCCCCGCGCTCCCTCCGCGGCCGTCCTGGCAAACCCCTCCCATAGGTTTCTAAACGATGCTCAAGCTCGCTCGCTGGACGACAACTCACCGCCTATACATCGCGATCGGCTGGGTGATCCTGCTGATCGGCGTCAACGTGATCTCCCAAGCGGGCGGTGGCGCCTCCTACTCGAACAACTTCACGCTGCCCAACTCCGACACCCAGCGCGCCTCGGATCTACTTGCGCGCAGCTTCCCGGCGCAGGCCGGCGACCGCGACACGATCGTGTTCAAGGTCGCGCACGGCACGGTGCGCGACCCAGCGGTGGAGGCCCACATGAGCGCCCTGTTCGCCAAGGTCGACACGCTGCCGCACGTCTCCGGCGTAATCAGCCCGTACGCCGCCAGTCAGGCGGGCAAGGCGATCTCGGCCAACGAACAGATCGCGTTCGCGACGGTGGTATTCGACGAGAAGGCCAACGAACTGCCCAAGAGCGCCGGCGAAAACGTGCTAAGGCAGGCCGAAGCAGCGCGCACGCCTGAGATCCAGATCGAGCTGGGGGGCCAGGCGATCGAGCAGACCCAGCAGGAAGGCTTCGGCATCACCACCGCCGTAGGACTGTTGGCCGCGATCGTGGTGCTCTTGATCACCTTCGGCTCGATGATCGCGATGGGCCTGCCGATCGTGACGGCGCTGTTCGGTCTCGGCACCGGCCTAGGCCTGATCGCGCTGTTCACGCACGTAGTCGACACGCCCAACTTCTCCTCTGAGCTTGCCGCGATGATCGGGCTGGGCGTGGGGATCGACTACGCCTTGTTCATCGTGACTCGTTTCAGGGAGGCCTACTCCACCCCCGGACCCACGTTCGGCGACGTCCGCGAATCGGTCGTCCAGGCGATGGACACCGCCGGGCGAGCCGTCCTGTTCGCCGGTTGCACCGTCGTGATCGCGCTGCTGGGGATGATGCTGCTGGGCGTGGACTTCCTCTACGGCGTCGCGATATCGGCGTCGATCGGCGTGCTGCTCGTGATGCTCGCCTCGCTGACCTTGCTGCCGGCTCTGCTGACGTTCGCCGGTGGCCGCCTGGTGCGTCCCGGCCGGCGCGCACGCAAGCGTGGCGCACAGGCGACCGATGCGCGCAACGGCGGCGCCTGGCTGCGTTGGAGCGCATACGTCCAGAAGCATTCATGGACCATCGCGACCGCCTCGGTACTCGTGATGCTGGTGATCGCAGCCCCCGCGACGGCGCTTCGACTGGGCTCAAGCGACGCCAGCAACGACCCGGTCCACACCACCACATATAAGGCCTACCAGCTGCTTGCCGAGGGCTTCGGCAAGGGATTCAACGGGCCTCTGCTGGTCGTGTCGACGGTGCCCAATCCGCGCAAGCAAGCCGTCTCGGCAGGTACTCAGACCACTACGCCACCGTCGCCCAGCGGTAAGGCCGCGAGTCGAAGAACTGCGCGCGACGATGGCCGGGGCGCCCTATGTAGCAGCGGTGGCACCCGCCAAGTTCAACCCGGGCGGCAACGTGGCCACGATCTCGGTGTATCCGACCTCCTCTCCCCAGGAGTACAGGACGACCCAGTTGGTGACGTATCTGCGCGGTCACGTCATCCCACCCGTGGCGAAGCGTGCCGGTATGCATGTCTACGTGGGCGGCATCACAGCCGGCTCAGTCGACTTCGCGGCGGTGCTCGGGAAGAAGCTGCCCTTGTTCATCGGCGTGGTGGTGCTGCTCTCCGCGCTGCTCTTGATGGTGGTGTTCCGCTCGCTGGTGATCCCGCTGCAAGCCGCATTCATGAACCTGCTCAGCATCGGTGCTTCGCTGGGAGTGATCGTGATCGTCTTCCAGTGGGGTTGGATCGACAGTCTGATGGGCGTCAAAGGGGGGCCCATCGAGTCATTCATCCCGGTGATGCTGTTCGCGATCGTGTTCGGCCTGTCGATGGACTATGAGGTCTTCCTGGTTTCGCGCATCCACGAGCAGTGGTCGCACCACGGCGACAGCCGCAAGGCCGTCGGCGAAGGGTTGGCTCTCACCGGACGAGTTGTGACGGCAGCCGCGGCGATCATGATCTGCGTGTTCCTGTCCTTCATGCTCGGCGAAAGCAGGGTCATCAAGGAGTTCGGGCTGAGCCTTGCCTCAGCGGTGTTCTTGGACGCGGTGGTCGTCCGCTGCCTGCTGCTCCCGGCCGTGCTCAACATCCTTGGAGACATAACCTGGAAGATCCCTGGATGGCTGGACAGGAGCCTGCCGCGCGTGAACATCGAGGGCAGCGCCACGCGCCTCAGCCCCGCCGACGAAGCCGAGTTCGCGGCCTTCGCCTCCGAGGAGAAAGCCGTGCCGGCCGGCACGTCCGGGGGGACTGAGAGCTGAGGAGAGTGCGCGGAGGGCTGCTTGCGGCCCTCCTGTGCCTCGCCGCATCGTTCGCCTCGCCGACGGGGGCGCTGGCCGCGGCCGCACCCGCCGCGAGCGAGGCGACAACCTCGCCCGCGAGCGGCGCCCTGTCGGAGCCTTCGGCCCTGGTCGTGTTCGTCTCGCCCGCTCCAGTCCCTGGAGAATCGCCGAGCGACGCGACCGAGCGCGAGCTGTCTTCCATCGGAGGGCTCTCGACCGGCATTATGAGCGCCAGCCAAGGTACCTACACAGCCGCCCAGCTAGCTTTGGACATCACCCAAGGAGCACGCATCTCAAGCTCCTCCTACCGCCAATCTGGACCGCCGGCACTTACCTTGGTCACCCCCCAAAATCCTCCCGGAGGCGGTCGGATCGAACCTTGGAGCGCAGTTTTGCGACGAGCGGAAACGGCACCGCAACTCCTGGAGCCGGGCCTGCTCGCCAGCCAAATCCCGGGTGGCGTCGCCTACGCAGGCATGGGCGGTGCCGACAGCGCGATGGCAGCGACACGCAACGGTCGTGTTGCCGCCGTCTCGCAGGGCCCACCCGCGACGTTGCTCGCTCGCATCTCGCGTCTTCGAGCGCACCCATCGGATGGTGGTCGCCGATCTACCTGGTGGAGAAGCCGGCAACGCGGCCCTAAAGACACTCGTCTCGACACGTCCTCGCGGTCAGCTGCTCGTCGCGATTCAGCGAGCGCCGGACGGTCAAGGCCAGGCGCTTCTCTGGGTTGCCGCCGCCGGGCTCGGCAAAGGTGGGCAGACCCTGACCTCGCAGACCACGAACGAGCGTGGCCTGGTTGTTTCAATCGACGTCGCCCCCACGATCCTCGACCATCTCGGCGTGGCCGTACCGCCCGACATGCGGGGCAAGGCGATCCGGCTGGACGGCCACTTTGAAGGCGTTTGGATACGCAAATTGAAGGCGCGCTTGGAAGTAATTGGCGGGCGTCGTCTGCCGGCAATCGCGTGGCTTGTGGCGGCCTGGGCATTGCTGCTTGGTCGCCGTGCATGTGCCCTTGCGGCGGTGGGATCGACCGGCACGCCAGGATCGAAGCAAGGCGCGCGTGGGCGCTGAGGGTGGGTGCGCTCGCGCTCATGTGGACGCCGGTCGCGATCCTCTTGCCGGCCGCCCTGGAGCCAGCCAGGACCTTGGAATTCGCGGTCATCGTGGCAACCTGTTTCGCGCTGGCTGCCCTCACCGACGCGTTCGTGAGCTGGCCGAGGGCGCCGATCGTGCCGGCCGTGAGTGCCTTGCTTGCTTTGACGGTCGACGCGCTTGCAGGGACGCAATTGTTGGTGCGCTCGGTGCTGGGCCCCGACCCGATCTTGGGGGCGCGCTTCTATGGGATCGGCAACGAGCTGAAGTCGGCTCTCGCGGTGCTCGTGTTCAGCGCGGTCGCGGCGGCCCTGTATCCAGCCGTGCGCTCCAGGCGAGCGGCGACCACGATGGCATGCGCCGGCATCTTGCTGGCGGTCGTGGAGGGCTCGGCGCGCATCGGCGCGGGCGTGGGCGGCGTGATCTTGGTCAGTGCGGGAACGGCGGTGGCGACCGTGATGCTGCTGCCGGGCACGCTGAACCGCAAGCGCATCCTGCTCGTGATGGCGGCGCCGGTTCTCGGCCTGATCGCTTTGACGGCGCTCGACTTGGCGACCGCCCACGGCAGCGGCCACTTCACCGGTAGCGTTCTCGACGCCCGCTCGCCTGGCGACATCCGGGACATAGTCGTACGTCGCTATGGCGCCGCTTGGAACGAGTTGAAGAACCACCTGATGCCGGTGGCAACCGCGGTGGCCGTGGTCGCCTCAGTGCTTGCGGTTCGCTATAGAGAGCGAGTCTGCGCCCCCGTGGACTCCGATCCGGCTTGGCTGGCGGCGCTGTCCGGCGGCCTCACCGCCGGTGCGATTGGCGCCCTGAGCGAGGATTCGGGGCCGGTGCTGCTTGTCGTGGCAGTGCTGATGCTGGGCTGCGTGCTCGGCTACCTGTGGGGCAAGCCACGCCAGGCAGCAGAGTCAGTCCGAGCAGTCCGCGCAGGATCCACGCAACACGATCTCGTGCTCTGAGACGGTCAGAGGCACCCGTCCGAGCTGAGGCTTGAGATCGCCTGCTCCAAGGCCTCATCGGAGAAGGGCATCACCAAGCCACAGTCCGTCGCAGACGAGATGGTGATGGTGCTCTGCTTCAGAGCAGACTCGCTCGTAGCGGACCATCGCCTGACCGGTCTCGACTCGCTGCACCAATCGCAGCTGCTCGAGCTCGTCGAGGATCCGATAGACGCTGGCGCGGCTCACCCGACGCTGTGCCGCCCGCAGCGAGTCTTCGATCTCAAGCGCGGTCAGAGCGCACTGCTGAGCGTCGAGCAACTCGAGCAGCGCTCGGCGCGCACCGCCGCGCTTGTGCCCGGCCGCAGCAAGGGTGGCCTCGGCTTGCTCGATCCAATCGTCAGTGTGCACATTGGCGCTCACGGTTGAGGCACCTCCCCCACCGACTGACCGGCCCTGGGTGGCGTGAGATGACTTCGCCGAGGAGTCCATAAGGCGATGGTAGAAGCGATCGAGGCAAGCGCATAGGCGCCGACGGCTATCCCGACGATCGCGGTGCTAGGCGGCAGCGAGGGAATCGCGTAGCTGAGGGCGATCCCTCCCCACATCGCCGCCAAGGCGATACCCGTCGAGTAGGCCATGCCAAGGTATGGCCTGGATGTCAGTCGCAGTGCGGCCCCCGCGGGTGCCGCGATCAGACCGAGAACCAAGAGCGCGCCGATTGCCTGGGTGCCCTCGGCGGTGACCGCGCCGATCAGCCCCAAGAGCACCAGCCCGAGAATCTTCACGGGCACTCCCTGCAAGCCGGCCAGCTCGGGATCAAAGGAGGCAAACAGCAGGGGTCTCGCGATCGCCAAAGCGATCAGCACCACTCCGACTCCGACCGCGGCCGCTACCACGCTCTCCCCACCGCTGAGCCCAAAGATGGAACCGAACAGGGTGTTGGCGACGATCAACCCGCTGCCGCCCGAGGAGCTGGTGCTGAGTACGGCGATCAGGAGCACGCCGATGCCGAGCACCCAGGAGAAGACGACTCCGATCGTGACATCGTCGGCTTGGGCGCGCCGACCCAGGCCGGCCATGACCCCGGCCAGGGCGAGTGTCAAGGCGAACAGGCCGACGCGCTCATCGACACCCACGACGGCGGCCGCGATCGCGCCCACGAAAGCGACGTGACTGAGCGCGTCGCCGGCGAACACCTGTCCACGCAGGACCGTGAACCAGCCAACCAGGCCACAGGCAAGCGCCAGCGGCGTCCCCGCAAGATAGGCGTTGCGGACGAATTCGTGGGCGAGCATCAAGTCGCCCGGACCGGCTCACATTTGCGGGCGAGCATCAAACCACCCCGACCGGTTCGAGCTCACCGGCTCCGCCATCGCCTACACCCCGGCCACCACGCAGCGGGCGGGCTCGGACGAAACCGGCGAGCTTGGCGAGCAAGAACACACCGAAGCCGAACGTGGTGACGAAGAAGCCGAGCGGATAGATCGAGAAGTAGGACACCCCCAAGCCCAACCATGTGACCAGCAAAGCGAATCCGACACTGAGCGCAAGACCCAAACCGGGGCGCGCAGTGATCGCTTGGGCTGCCGCCGGTGGAGCAACCAGGAGCGCGAACACGAGCAGGGCTCCGGTGATCTGACTGGTGGCCGCCACGGTCAGGCCCAAGATCAACAGAAAACCGATGTCGAGCGCCCGCACCGGCACTCCTCGAGCGCGCGCAACCTCAGGATCGAAGGAGGCCAACAGGAGCGGCCGACCCACGAAGGCCAGTGCACTGAGCACGACGCACGGCGACCACCACAAGCGTGAGCACCTGGGTGCGATCGATGCCCAGGAACGTTCCGAACAGCAAGGTCTCGAGTTGTTCGAGCACGCCGCTGTAGAGGCTCAGGAACAGGAATCCGAGCGCCAGGCCGGCGACCTGTACGACCCCGATCGCGGCCGACTCGCGGCTGCGCGCGCCGCGACCGACGCCGCGCGGGCGACCGATCGCAAGCGCCGCGATCCCGCACGCCAAGTAGTAGCCAAAGGCGCTCGGTATCCCCACCAACGCGGCGCCTGCAGCGCCGGGGAAGGACATCACGGCGATCGTGTGCCCGGCGAAGCTTTGGCGGCGCAGAACCATGTACCAGCCGACCGCTCCGGCCATCACCGCCACGATCGTGCCTGCCTGTAGGGCGTTGACCATGAACTGGTAGGCGAGCGAGTTCCTGCACGTCGTGCACCAGATTCCAAGAGAGCGTGGGGTTGGTCATCGGTCGTGCCTAGGGGCGTTCAAGTGAGGCGCTTGCCAAGCGGTCATCACTCGTGCCTGTGTCCGTGCACATGGGGCGCCTCGGGCTGGCCGACGACGACCAGACGACCGTCGCGGGTGCGCAAGACCTCGATCTCGCACCCCGTAAAGATCGCTCAGCTTCGGCCCCGTGATGACATCCTCGACGGCCCCCTGCAGGGCGTGGCCACCCGCCAGGTAGATCACCTGGTCCAGATAGGGCAGCAGAGGATTGACATCGTGCGCGACCAGCAGCACCGCAACCTTCTCCGTGCGGCAGATGCGCTGCACCAGAGCGGTCACGGCCGCCTGGTTGGGTAGGTCAAGACTGTCCAAGCGGCTCGTCGAGCATCAGAATGCGCGGGCGACGCACGAGTGCCTGGGCGATCAGGATGCGCTGCTGCTCGCCGCCCGAGAGCTGGCCGAGCGGTCGCTCTGCGTAAGCCTCGGCGCCGACGAGCTCGATCGCTTCGCGCACACGTTCGCGGGCGCGTCGGCGCGCCGTCCCGGATACGCCGACAGGCAAACCCCAGCGCGAACCGTCGAGGCCGAGCCGCACCAGGTCGACGCCGCGGATCGGCAAGCTCGGATCGAAACCGTGGCGTTGGGGCAGATAGCCGACCTGGCGATTGGCCTGGCCAGGCGCGCACACCCAGGACCCGACACGCTGCCCGGCGGTGTCTCCACCAGGCCGAGAATCGCCTTCAACAAGGTCGACTTGCCGCTGCCGTTGGAGCCGAGCACGGCCACGAATTCGCCCGGATGCACGGTCAGGTCGACGTCGCTCCACACCTCGCGGCCGCCCATGCTCGCGCCTGCAGCTTTGCGCAGCTGGATCGCCGTCCGCGGCGCTCACCGCCCCGGTTCGCGGCCTGACTGGAGCGCCCGTGCTGCAACCTTTCCAGCTGGGCGACCTGCCACTGCTCAAAGGTGTCCGAGGCCGGCGAGAGCGTCTCGGTGACCGTCACGATCGGGATGTGGGCGGTACGGGCGAGTTCGTTCACGCGCTGCACGTCTGGCGTGACGTTCTGGCTGTTGAAGATCCACACCTCGATTTCGTGGCGCGAGGCCTGACGGTCGACCGTCTGCTTGTCCTGGGCGCTCACTTCGCTGCCCTCGGCGACCGCCTTGGCGAAGCTGTAGGGCGTCAGCAGCTTCAAGCCCAGTGCTTCGCCGAGCGGTTGGAAGATGCTCTCGCTGTAGCCAACCGGCACGCCCGCGTAGCGTGCGCGAATCTGCACGATGAGCTTGTTGTAGTGGGCCAAGTCGCTCGTTTCGAAGAGCTTCTTTTGCCCGGCGAAGTAGCCCGCGTCGGCCGGACGCTGCTTGTCGTAGTCGGCCACGATCCGATCGATGACCGCGTGGACGTGGCTGGGGGAGTACCACTGGTGTGGATTGTCGCCCGCTTCCAGGCCGAGCAGACTGCCCACGTCGAGCACCGAGCGCCCTCCCGAGGGGCTTGCGGCCAGCAGGTGCGACGCCCATTCGTCGTAGCCGATGCCGTTGACGATCGCCATCTGCGCGCCCGCCATCGTGCGCGCGTCCTCGGCGGTCGGCTCGTAGCTGTGCGGGTCGGTGTCGGGGTTGACGATGATGCTCTGCACATCCACCTTCGAGCCGCCCAGCTGGGCCGCGATGCTCCCCCAGAAGTTCTCGGCCGCCACCACGCGCAACTTGCCCGAAGCCGACTCTTTGCCGGGTTCGGCCGAGCCGCAGCCGGCGAGCAGAGCGCGCTGCAGCCGCACAAGAGCGCTACAGCCCCATCGCACGCCGCGTCCATCGAGATCTTCCGGTCCGTCGCATCGCGACGACCGTATCACAAGACTGAGTCTCATTCTTGCCCCGAGGTCGACGGGTGAGGCAACCGCCCGTCGACGCTCGTAGCGCCGGGACTAAGGTGCGGCGCTCTCCCCTGACGGCGCGGGCGTCCTCGGCGGCTACCGCGCGTCGGCGACCGATCAGCAAGACGATCAACACCACGATGATCACGATGATCAGGATCCCGCCGGCGATGTAGCGCAGTTTGTGTTTGACCGGAGCGGTTTTCGCGGGCACCGCGGCGATCTTCACGCGGGCGTGCGCCGACTGGGCCTGGGCGACCAGCTTGCCCTGTTCGGTGACCGCATAGGCGACCGTCATGTGGGCGCCGTTGTTGAGCGAGATGTGCAGGTGACCGACCGTGCCCCCGGGGTGGAATGTGAGCGCGTGCATCTGGCCGTGGTGCAACTGGGCTTCGTAGGCCTGCAGGCTCTCCTTTTCGAAATGCACGGTCGCGGCGCCCGCGGGCAGCGCGAAGACGGCGGCGCTGAGCGCCAGGCACAAGGCCACGAGCGCGGCGTTTACTGCACGACTCGATCTATTCATGGCCCGCACCCTAGCGTTCGCACCCGACACGTGCGCCACCCGTGAGCCTCGGCCCCGCGGGGGCCGAGGGGAATCGACAAGTGTCGCGTTCCCGCCGGCCACAACGCCCGCCGGCTTGAATCGTTAGACCCGCCCGGTGTCGCGCCGGTAGGCCCGTCGCGCGAGGGTCGCCAAGATCGCCGTCCAAGCGGCGATCACGATCCATGCCTTGGCGCCCCATGGATGAGCGCCAAGCGCGATGTGGCTGGCCTGAACCAACCAATAGGACGGCAGGAGCTGCCCGACGTCGTGCAGGAAGCCGTGGTTGGGGATCGGAAACCAAGTTCCTCCGAGGAACGCAAGCAACGCGACCCCACCCCCCATTGCGGGCCCGATCGAATCGGGGGTCAGCATGTGGCCGATCGCGATCCCTAGCGCCGCGAACGGCACCAGGCAGACCAGGATCAGGAAGGTCATCTCTAGCCAATCGCGGGCCGACATGCTGACCCCGAGCGAGACGCCGGACACGTACAGCACGACCATGCTCAGCAGCGCCGTCAGATAGGCCGTCAGTACCTTGGCCCGGAAGTAGGCGCGCGTGGAGAGCGGGCTGATGCGCAGCTGACGGTTCCAGCCGACCGCGCGCTCGGCCGCGATGCGCGCGCCGCAGGAGAGCATCGCGCTCATCGTCCCGAACGCGACCATGCCGACCATGAAGTACAGCGGGGCGGAGATGCCGGTGCCGTCCAGGTTGTGCACGTTGCGATTGGGCCCGGCGATCAAGAAGAACAGGACGAGCGGAAACCCGAGCGAGAGCACGAAGAAGCGCCGGTTGCGCAGCGTGCGCAACAGCTCGTAGCGGGTGTAGGAGAGGGCACCGCTCACAACAGCTGCCCCTCGGCTTGGGCGCTGACATCGCCGGTCAGCTGCAAGAAAGCCTCCTCCAAGCCCGCCGCGGCGATCTCGATGTCGCGTGCCGCGGGATAGGCCGCCAGCAACGCGCGGATCGCCTCGTCGGAGTCGGCGCACGCCAAGACGACCGCCTCGCCGCGGCGCTCGGCGCCGCTGACGCCGGGCAAGCGTTCGAGCGACTCGAGATCCACGTCGGGCAGGGTCGCGCGGATCGTGCGCGAGCCCACCATCGCCTTGATCTCGGTTGTCGGCCCATCGGCGACTACCTTCCCGTGGGCCATCAGGATCGCGCGGTCGGCGTATGCGTCGGCCTCCTCCAGGTAGTGCGTCGCGAACAGGATCGTCCTGCCCTGCGCGGCCTCGCGCACGCATCGTGGTCCAAAAGGAGCGCCTTCCCTCCACGTCCATCGCGACGGTCGGCTCGTCGAGCACGAGCAGCTTCGGATTGCTGACGAGCGCCACCGCGAAGCGCACCCGTTGGGTCTGCCCGCCGGAGAGCTTCTGCGTGCGCTGCGCGGCGATCTCCGTCAGCCCTGTCGCTCCAGCGTCTCCCCGACGTCGAGCGGCGCCGGGTACAGGGAGGCCACCATCGCGACCAGCTCGCCCACCGAGAGGTCGCGGATCAAGGCACCGGTCTGCAGCATCGCGCCGACCAAGCCCGCGTCGATCGCGGCGCTGGGCGAGCCGCCGAAGACCGACACCGCTGCCGCCGTCGGGCTCGGCCAGGCCGAGGATCATGTCGATCGTGGTCGACTTGCCGGCGCCGTTGGGTCCCAGCAGGGCGACGGTCTCGCCGGCGTCGATCGAGACGTCGATGCCGCGCACGGCTTCGATCGTGCCGTAGCTCTTGCACAGGCCCGCTAGCTCGATCGCGCTCGTCACTTCCGCGCACCCTATCCCGCGTCCCGCGCGCGAAAACGAAACTCGCACGGCCGTCCGCGCGATCGGCGACCCCGGGAGATCATCTCCCGCGTTTGATCTCGCGGCGCCGCCTTCAACCGGTCGGTCTTGCCCAGCGCGACCTTGCGCAGGCGCACCGTCTCCGGCGTGACCTCGACGCACTCGTCGTCGCGCACGAACTCCGAGCGCCTGGTCGAGCGTGAGCTTGCGGTGGGGCTGCAGGCGCACGAGGACGTCGGAGGTGGAGGAGCGCATGTTGGTGAGGTGCTTCTCCTTGACGGGGTTGACGTCGATGTCGTCGCGCGCGAGTTCTCGCCGACGATCATGCCCTCGTAGACCTCCTCGCCGGGCCCGACGAACATGCGTGCCGCGCTCCTGGAGGTTCATCAGCGAGTACTGGCCGGTGGCCCCGCCGCGGTCGGCGACCAGGACGCCGGTGGTGCGCGTGCGCAGCTCGCCGGCCCAGCGCTCCCAGCGGTCGAAGACGTGGTGCATGAGGCCGGTGCCGCGGGTCTCGGTGAGGAACTCGGTGCGAAAGCCGATCAGGCCGCGGGCGGGCACGAGGTACTCCATCCGCACCCAGCCGGTGCCGTGGTTGGTCATGTGCTCCATGCGGCCCTTGCGCAGCGCGAGCATCTGGGTGACGACGCCGACGTAGTCCTCGGGTACGTCGATCGAGAGGCGCTCGACGGGCTCGTGGCGTTTGCCGTCGATCTCACGGATCAAGACGTGCGGCTGGCCGACGGTCAGCTCGAAGCCTTCGCGGCGCATCATCTCGACGAGCACCGCGAGCTGCAGCTCGCCGCGGCCCTGGACCTCCCATGCTTCGGGCCCGCTCGGTGTCCTGGACGCGCAGCGAGACGTTGCCGACGAGCTCCCGGTCGAGGCGAGCGCGGATCTGGCGCGCGGTGAGCTTGCCGCCATCCTTGCCGGCGAGCGGCGAGGTGTTGATGCCGATCGTGATCGACAGCGAGGGCTCGTCGACGGTGATGACCGGCAGCGGCCGCGGGTCCTCGGGGTCGGCGAGCGTCTCGCCGATCGTGACCTCGGCGATGCCGGCGACCGCGATGATCTCCCCGGGGCCGGCCTCCGCCGCGTCGACGCGCTCGAGGGCGTCGGTGACGTACAGCTCTGAGACCTGGGCGCGCTCGATCGAGCCGTCGGCGCGGCACCAGGCGACCTGCTGGCCGCGCTTGATGGTGCCGTTGCGCACGCGGCAGAGCGCGAGCCGCCCGACGTAAGGGGAGGCGTCGAGGTTCGTGACGAGCGCCTGCAGCGGGTGCTCGGGGTCGTACTCGGGCGCGGGGATGTGCTCGAGCAGCAAGTCGAGCAGCGGCTCGAGGGTGCCCTCGGTCCGCTCGGCGCCCGCGGCGTCGTACTCCAGCGACGCGCTGCCGGCCTTGGCGTTGCAGTAGACGATCGGGAACTCGATCTGGCTCCTCGTCGGCGTCGAGGTCGAGGAACAGCTCGTAGACCTCGTCGATGACCTCCGCGACGCGCGCGTCGGGACGGTCGACCTTGTTGACGACGAGGATCACTGGCAGCCGCGCCTCCAGCGCCTTGCGCAGCACGAAGCGCGTCTGCGGCAGCGGCCCCTCGGAGGCGTCGACCAGCAGCAGCACGCCGTCGACCATCGTCAGGCCGCGCTCGACCTCGCCGCCGAAGTCGGCGTGGCCGGGGGTGTCGACGATGTTGAGCTTGACGTCCTTGTAGCGCAGCGAGGTGTTCTTGGCGAGGATCGTGATGCCCTTCTCGCGCTCGAGGTCCATCGAGTCCATCACGCGGTCGTTGACGTCCTGGCCGACGCGGAAGGCGCCGGACTGCCACAGCATCGCGTCGACCAGCGTCGTCTTGCCGTGGTCGACGTGGGCGACGATCGCGACGTTGCGGATGTCCTTGCGGGGTTCCAGCACGGCCCGACAGGCTAGAGACTCGCCGCGGGCGAGGCCGATCCAAGCTGCGGATGTCTATATATACTTTTGATTATTTTGCGATAGTATATACATTTTGTAGTCACTATGGCAAATCTTCAGAAATAGATATACAACGACACCACCTGTTCCTACGGCAAAAAACGCAGCGACCTATTTTGCGCGCGACAAACGCGCGGGCGACCTCCTTGCGTGAGACCAACGAGCAGCGACCGTACTTGCGCGCGACAAACGCGCGGGCGACCTCTTTGTGAGACCAAATGTGCAGCGACCCTACTTGCGCGCGGCAAACGCGCGGCGGCTCATGCTCATGCTGAAGCGCAGGAAGGCCTGAGGGACACGCTCAGCGCGCTCCACCACCTCCTCCAAGGCAGCCGCGAAGCGCCGGATCTCTTGCTCTTCGACGACGAGCGCCGGCAGTGCCTTGACGACGTTCATGCGGTGCCCGCACCTGGCAGAGGATGCGGTGCTCGTGGAAGAGCGGTCCCACGATCAGCTGGGAGAAGATGCCCGGCTGGGCGCGCTCGGCGGCGTTCCAGATCGAGCGTCGCGCACCGCCCTGCGGCGGCCCGAATTCGATCGCCCACATCAGCCCGAGGCCACGCACGTCGGAGACCACCTCGTAGCGCTCTACGAGCGGCATCGTCAATTCGAGCAGCAGCGCGCCGAGACGCTGGGCGCGCGCCAGGAGCGATTCACTGTCGAGCACGCTCAACGTGGCCAGCGCGGCAGCCGCGGCAAGGTCGTTGCCACCGAACGTCGAGCCATGACGCACCGCGCGCTCCATACCGTCGAACACACTGTCGAACGCGGCGCGCGAGACAAGCACGGCGCCGATCGGCACAAGCCCCCCCGAGAGGGCCTTCGACAGGCAGATCAGATCTGGCTGGAGCCCCCAATGCTCCAATGCAAGGAAGCGCCCTGTGCGTCCAAGGCCCGTTTGGACCTCGTCGCAAACGAACAGCGCTCCAGCGTCGCGGCAAAGCCGCTGGGCCGCCGCCAGGTAGCCGTCGGGAGGCAGGTTGATGCCCTTGCCCTGCACCGGCTCGCAAACGAAGGCGGCGACATCTCCACGGGCAAGCTCGCGCGCCAGCGCATCCTCGATCTCCAAACGGAACCGCCTCGCAGCCGGGCAGCAGCGGGCCGAAGCCCTCCCGGAAGATCGCGTCGCCGTTGAGCGAAAGGGCGCCCAGCGTGAGGCCATGAAACGCGTGCTCGGCGCAGATGATCCGCGCACGGCCGGTGGCGGCGCGAGCGATCTTGATCGCCGCCTCCACGGCCTCGGTGCCACTGTTGGCGGGCACCATCGCCGCAACCGAGCCCGGAGCGCGCGCCAACAGTTGCTCGGCGAGGACGCCGCTCAAGAGCGTCACGCCAAGCTGTGGGAGATTGGCGGTGTGGGCCTCCATCGTGTCCCGCACAGCGGCGATCGCCACGGGATGGTTGCGACCGATCGCGAACACGCCATAGCCGCTGAGCAGATCGAGATAGCGATTGCCGTTCGCATCGATCAGATGGGCGCCCTCGCCGGCGGCCCAAGGCCGATCGAATCCGAGCGTGCGCACGATCCGCCCGAGCTG
>CAVSCQ010000005.1:0-3762 GCA_963726465.1 uncultured Solirubrobacterales bacterium | reverse complement strand
TTTCAGAAGAGCAGATCATTGGATTCCTGCGGGAGGCGGATAAGGGCATCGCGCTGAAGGAGCTGTGCCGCAAGCACGGGTTCTCGGAGGCGAGTTACTACCTCTGGCGGAGCAAGTACGGCGGCATGGACATCTCCGATGCCAAACGCCTAAAGGCGCTGGAAGTGGAGAACGCGCGGCTGAAGAAGTTGTTGGCGGATGCGCTGCTGGAGAACGAAGTGACGAAAGAGGCGCTTCGAAAAAAATGGTAACCGCCCCGGCACGTCGCGAGCTGGTGCGGTGGATGGGAACGCGAGGACTGACCGAACGGCGGGCTCTGGCGGTGGTGGGCATGAGCGCGAGCTCGTTGCGCTACGAGCCACGGCCGGATCAGAACGTGGCGCTTCGGGCTCGGATCGTCGCGCTGGCGCAGCGTCACCGGCGCTACGGCTCGCCGATGATTTACCTGAAGCTGCGTCAGGCCGGCGAGTTCATCAACCACAAGCGCGTCGAACGGCTCTACGGGCTCGAGAAGCTGCATATCCGGCGTCGGCGGCGCAAGAAGATCCCCGTGGCCGATCGGCAGCCGCTGGTGCGTCCGGGCGGGCGCAACGAGATCTGGTCGATGGACTTTGTGTTTGACCGCATCGCGTCGGGTCGCACGCTGAAGAACCTGGTGATCGTCGATGACGCCACGCACGAAGTCGGTGGCCATCGTTTCTGAGCACACGATCGGCGGCGATCACCTGACGCGCATCCTGGACGGCATCTGCTCGCAGCGAGGCAAGCCCTCAATTATCCGGTCCGACAACGGACCGGAGTTCACCGGCAAATCGATGCTGACCTGGGCGCATCGCCACGGGATAGCTCTGCGGCTGATTGAGCCCGGCAAGCCGAACCAGAATGCGTATGTCGAATCGCTGAACGGTCGACTACGCGATGAGTGTCTGAACGAGCATTGGTTTACGAGCCTCGCGCATGCACGCGCAGTGATCGAGAAATGGCGAAGAGAATACAACGACGAGAGACCGAAGAAGTCGCTGGGCGGAATAACGCCCAGCCAATACGCAAAGCAGTTGGCCAGAAAGGCCGAATACAAGGGTAAGCGTCCGGTGTTGGCCGTCTTGACTGGCTGATCAGGCTGCGATGCGAAGCTCGGGCATCTTGTCGAGCGAGGTTCCAAGGCAGCAGTTCCTCGATGTGATTGATGGGATGATCGGCGATGCGCTCGAGGACGTAGCGCAGGTAGCCTTCGGGGTCGAGATCGTTGAGCTTGGCGGTGCCGAGGAGCGTGTAGATCGCCGCGGCGCGCTCACCGCCGTCGTCGGAGCCGGCGAACAGCCAGTTCTTGCGCCCCAGGGCGACTGCGCGCAACGCGCGCTCGGCGGCGTTGTTGTCGATCTCGAGTCGTCCATCATCGCGATAGCGAGTGAGTGCGACCCAGTTCGAGAGCGCATAGCGGATCGCCTTGGCGAGTTCGCTCTTCTTCGACAGCTCCGTCGCTGTCGTGTGCAGCCAGTCGTGCAGGGACTTGAGCTCGGGTCCTGCGCGCGCCTGGCGTACTGCTTGGCGTTCATCGGGCGGGCGACCGCGGATCTCCGCTTCGATGTCGTAGAGCCGTCCGATCCGATCGAGCGCTTCGAGCGGCGATCGGCGAGGCAAGCGCCACATGGATGTCGTAGAACTTGCGCCGCACGTGCGCCCAGCAGGCCGCCTCCTTGATCTTCTCGCCATAGAGACGGTCGAAGCCGGCATAGGCATCGGCCTGCAGCACGCCGGTGAAGTTCGCCAGAGTGCGCTCGAGGCCGCTCACCCTTGCGATCGGGGGAGTAGCGGAAGAACACCGCCGGTGGATCGGCGCTGCCCGCCGGTCGATCATCGCGCACGTACGTCCATAGCCGCCCCTGCTTGGTGGTGCCGCGGCCGGGGCAGAGCACCGGCACCGGGGTGTCATCGCCATGGATCTTGTAGGTGCCGAGTACGTAGCGGCCGATCGCGCTCACCAGCGGCTCGAGCAATGCACTCGCCCCGCCGACCCAGTCGGCCAGCGTCGAGCGATCAAGATCGATCCCCTCGCGGGCGTAAATCTGGCTCTGCCGATACAGGGGCAGGTGATCGCAGTACTTGGACACCAGCACGTGCGCGAGGAGCCCAGGGCCTGCGAGGCCCCGCTCGATCGGTCGGCTCGGCGCCGACGGCTGCACGATCTTCTGGCAGCTTGCGCAGGAGAGCTTGGGCCGCACGTGCCGGATCACCTTGAAGTGGCCCGGCACGTACTCGAGCATCTCGGAGACGTCCTCGCCGAGTGGGCGCAGCTTCCCGCCGCAGTCCGGGCACGCGCACGGGGTTCTCGTGCACGAACCTCCTCGCGGGGAAGCTCGGCAGGCAGTGGCCGACGCACCGGCTTCTCGGCCGTCTCCTTCGGTGCGGGGCGCACCTCGAGGGGCTTGGCGGCAAGGCTTGCCTCGAGATCCTCGATCGAGAGCTGCATCTGCACGAGCTCGCCGATCGAGCTGCTCGGAGGAGCGGCCGTACTTCATGCGCTTGAGGTAGGCGATCTCGAAGCGCAGCTTCTCGAGCTCGAGTTTTTGAGAAATCACGCAGGGCTTCGGCGACTTCGAGCTTGGCGCTGCGCTCGAGAATCGATGCCCTTGAGGGCTTCAACATCGTTCGGCAGATCAGCCGCTTCTGGCATGCGGCATTATATCAAGATAGAGAGTCCGAAGCGAGAGAAAAGGCCTATAAAAAAAGGGTTTTTTACACCGCGAGGTGCGGCTCGTATGTGCGCTCGACGCGTCTCCAGTCGATCCCTTCCAACAACATCGAGAGCTGCGCGGCGCTCAAGCTCACCGTCCCATGCGTCGCCTGTGGCCACACGAAACGCCCGCGCTCCAGACGCTTGGCGAACAAACACAGTCCATCCCCGCTCCACCACAGAATCTTCACCCGATCACCCGCCTTGCCACGAAACACAAAAAGCTGTCCGGAGAACGGATCCTCGGCGAGCTGCGTCTGCACGAGAGCCGCGAGTCCATCGAAGCCGTTGCGCATGTCGGTCGCTCCCGCGGCGAGCCACACCTTCACTCCCGCAGGCAGTGCAATCATCGCTGCACCAGAAGATCGATGACACGCGAGAGCGCTTCGGCATCCACACGCCCGCGCACCACAATGCTGTGGCCGTTACGGAGTCGGATCTCGATGAGTCGCGAGGCTTGCTTAGTCTCCGAAGGACTCTGGCTCGCCACTGCGGACGCTGCTCGCTCGGTCGGCAACACCGTCGGAGTGCTCACCTTCACCGGCAGCAGCTTCGCATCGTCCTTCGCGCCTTGCGAGTTCAGTAATCCGCGACGATACTGCTGCCTCCAAGCGAATACCTGGTTGGCGTTGACGTGGTGACGGCGCGCAACGGTTGCCACCGAGGCTCCGCGTGCACGCGTCTCCTCAACGATACGCAGCTTCTCATCGATCGTGTGCCGCGTCCGCGGTCCAGTCCGCCGGCCCAACGTATCAGTCGTCACGATCTCTTCAGCGAAGATGCCCACCTAGCCCCTACGTGGACACCTACGATGTGCCCACTTAGCTCATCATGGGTACCGCGACTCCCACCGCCATGCGGCGCAGACCGGACGGTTACGTACACTCCGGAAGATTCTAGATCTGAATGCGGGGTAACGTCGTGGTGACCACGTATCTTATTGATTATATTAAAAATGGTGACAGGGAGGGAATTTAACAACAGGCGGAAAGCCTATTAATTACGGCATTCTAGAATGACCTAAAACT
>CAVSCQ010000004.1:0-56329 GCA_963726465.1 uncultured Solirubrobacterales bacterium | reverse complement strand
TTTCACTTATTCGAGCCGGCTAATGCGACAGGTTTTAATTCTGGCAGTTTTGGCAGTCCGATCTCTAGGTCAAAACCCAAACGCGCGCTTGCGCCGATGACCGCTTGAACGGGGGCCAGGGAGCCTCGAAACGGGGAGGCGAATGATGAGTGAAGATGTTTCGCGCCGAAAGGCGCTTTTCCTGCTTGGCCTCGGGGCGGCATTGGGCTTCACGCTATCGTCGGCCCTGGAGCCGCTGGAGGCCGAAGCGCAGGAGGCCACAGGGACCCCTGCCGCGCCCGCTGCGGCAACCGGAACACACGGGATGCAACGGCGGCAAGGACGGCGCACCCATCGCAGTGAGGAGACCGGCCGCCATGAGCGACGGCACACGCGCCGCACCGGCGAACCTGCCCCCGCCGCAACAGCTCCAAAGCAATAACGGTTCGTCTGCTCTCAAACGCCTGACTGCGCAGCTGGAAGAACGCCGAATTGCGTATGCGCCCGGCGGGTTACGCAATGCGTGAGACCGCAGACGAAAAGAATAGGAGGAAACGAAAGTGACGTCACCGCAGAATCCGTTGGAAAACAACTTGTGATGGCGGAACTGCTGCGACGCGGATTCGATGCGGAGCTTGCAGGCTCCAGTCACGAGAAGCATGACATGATTGTTCGGGAGCGCGGCTCGCGACCGAAACCCATTCAAATCAAAACCGTGCATTCGACGTCTTGGTACGTGCGCCGCGCGAGCTTTGCCAAGCGTGCGGATCAAGTGACAGTGTACGTCCTTCTTAAAGCGGGACTGCGAAGCCTGCTCGTTTTCTTCGTGGTCAAGAACAGTGATTTGGCGGCCCAGTTTCGCCAGCCCCGACTTGGAAAGCGTTTGGTTTCATTGACGCCAAATCGGTGGAGAAATACGAAGATAACTGGGCTATTCTAGGTAGGCCGGTAAACCGGTGTCTGACAACAAACTGGAAGGGAGGAAGCGACATGAAGACTGCATTGTACACGGCCGCGCTCGGCGCGGCGCTGCTGCTCACGGCTTCCACTGCACCGGTTCAAGCGGAGGTACGAGATTGCGCCGTCGATATAAAGTCCCTGTGCGCGGGCATTCCAGCCCGGCGGCGGGCATGTTCTCGCGTACCTGCAGTCGCACATCAGCGAACTCTCTGTAGGCTGCTCGTCAATTCTGTCAAAGGCTGCATGGACCGCCAAGGAGTGCGCAGAGGACATCCACCACTTCTGCCCCAAAGCTAAAGTAGGCACCATTTCCAGCTGCATGAAACCGCATCTTGCGAGGCCAGCGACCGGTGCAAGTCAGCGCTGGCGTTCATCGCCTCCCCCGCCAGCGATCGGTAGACGATGCGCCGCTGCGCTATCGGCGTTACAACTGCTAAGGCGTCGGGGCGCATCTGCGCAGGGAGTCAACTGACGAGTCACGCTGCCGTCATGTCAGATGGCCGCGTGGCCTTTCACCTGTTCGGCTGTCCATTCGAAAGCGGCCGCAAACTTATGTCAGTTTGTGTTTGAGGGAGGAGACCCATGCATTTCCGTATTGCCGTCGTGGCAAGCACCCTAGCAGTTGGTTTGGTTTTTTCCGCTCTCCCGGTTGAAGCGGCCATAACCCATACGACCACCAACCTGAACCTGCGGGCAGGACCCGGCACCCACCATCGGGTCAAGGCCATCATTCCGGCGGGAGCGCCGATTGATATCGAAAGTTGCGGGGACGCTTGGTGCTACATGGCCTGGGCTGGACATGTCGGGTACGTCAAACATCAATACCTGATGCACCACGTGACAGTAGAAGTGCCGCCGCTAGTTCACGTGACTGTATGTCCATAAGCATGGTCTGATCAACTTCTAGTATAAGAAGGAGACCCTGGCTGTTCCGGATGGCTGCCCGAGCGCGAAACGCGCTTGGCCTCGGCCACCGCCCACGCGCCTTCGCCGTGGCGACCGCACATCCGCGGTTGGGAGGGAGCGCGGAATGCGCGACGGCAAGGTGCTCTATTCCCAATATGCTTCCGTGCGGAGCGAGCTTGGTATCCCGTAGACACGCGAAGCCCATTGAGGGCAGCAATCTATTTCAACGTAGAAGCAAAAATAGAAAGGGAGCGAAATGCTAAGAAGCAATGTAACAAGGAGCCTTGCAGCGGCGGCCGTCAGCTTTTTTGCGACCTACGCCGCGACAGCGCAGGAGGCGAAGAATCTGCCGGCGGATGCTACCGCGCATTTCATCTATTTTCCCACCGGCGGCTATAAGTTGGATGCCAAGGACCAAGCCCAAATACGCGACGTGGCTGGACTGATACAAAGTCACCCAGACTTCGTCGCCACAATCCTTGGCAAGACCGATTCAGTCGGCTCTGCGGGATTCAACGAGCGCCTGTCACAACGGCGCGCCGATGCCGTATTCGAGGCTCTCGTGTATGACAACAAAGTGGCGGAGAACCGAATACAGATGTGCTGGACCGGCGAGCGCCTGCCATTCACATCAACTGCCGATCAAACCGCAGAGGCGCAGAACAGGATGGCTGCGATTGTCGTGAGCAAGGCGACGGATGCACATTTTTGTGGCGGATGAGCACCCTCTGATGGTGTTCGCTTAACACACGCCGCCCAGCATATCCCGACAGCTTGCCCGCTGCGCAGGCTTCTACGACATTGCGTAGGAATAGGTGGCGGCCAGAAAGGGGAAGCGGCGAGCACATGGCTGCCGTCCTACAATTCTTCAATTTCAAGCAGGTGAGCCTCACCGCCCGCAGCGTGTGATGTCGGTAGCGATTAGTCCCACTTCCGGTGCGCCCACATCCATTGTTCGGGCGCTTCGCGGATGAAAGCCTCGTACTGGCGCTGCAGGGCCTGCGTCGCAACGAGAGCGTCCGCCGCGCTGTTGTTCGTCTGCGGCATTGAAATGGGTGCGATGCGAATGCTGAAACGCGCGCCCGGCCGGCGGAACGCGGCGCCGGCGTAAAGCGGGACACCCGTCGTGCGGGCGAGAAGCGCGGGAAAGACGGTTGAGCGCGCGGGCCGTCCGAAGAAGGGCACAGACGGTCCGTTGTCGTCTCGGAGGTCGGCAAGAAAGCACGGGGAGGCGCCATCCTTGATGGCGCGCAGGAGGACGCGCGCGGCCATTGGCGTCTTGGGCGTCAGACCCGCCTTGTAGAGCGGCTCGCGCAGGCGGCGCATCAGGGTTTCGACATGGGGATTGGACATTCGCTGATAAACGCCAATGAGCGAAACCCCGAGCCGCTGGCCGCCGTGCGCCAGAATTTCCCAGTTTCCCAGGTGAAGACCACAAACGATGAAGGGCTTTGCGCCGCTCGCCGCCTCGTCGAAACCTTCCGGCGGCTCGAAGACGATGCGGTTGCCCTTCGTTAGCGCTTGAATGTGGAGGCTCTCGGCGAAGGTCCGCCCGAGGTTTTCCCACATCGCCGCGGCGATCGCCTTACGCTCACCTGGCGATTTTTCGGGGTAGGCGAGTTCGAGATTCGCAAGCGCTCGCTTCTGTCGGCCAAGGCGCGGTGCGACGAGGCGCCAGATGTTCCCGGAGAGCCAAGAAGCTGTCTGCACCGGCATGGCGCGCGCAAGGACGATTGCCAGCCAGAGCGCCGAAAATTCCAGGCGAAGACGCAACCCTTTTAGGAACTTCATGAGACTGGCAGGCGGCCTCGAAAAGACGGTGACTCCGACCCCACGAGTTCGTTTCCCTATTGCGTCTCCGGCTCCGTCGCAACCGTAGGCAGAACAGTTTCGACGATGGAGGCGTCGAGCGCGTCCCGATCTGCCCGAACTGGCCGCGCGGCTAAAACCTTCCGCGGCTTCAAATATCCGAACGAAATCGGCCCGGGTGTCCAGGACATCCACTCGCCGCGCGTGCCCACGCTCGACGAGATGCACGACCTATCGCCCTTGCACGGAATCGACTCGATGACGCGCAGATCTGGATCGGCCCGGACACTTATGCAGCTGGTTCGGCAAAATCCTCAACTCGATCCGAATGGCAAGTTTTTCGGCTCGTGCGACACGATCCTTGGGCTGCTCTACAAGACCATGCATAAGTGCGAACTTGTGGTCCGACATCTGACCGAGGGTAAGCTGATCATGCTGCAGTTCGGGCAGTCGCCGAGGCTGGCGAAAATCGAGCCCGCATTGGCGGGGTTAGCGGAAGCATATGCTCGGCTGAGGCTTTCGCCCCAGGCACAGGCTTCCGATGGTTACAAATGGACCATTCCCCAACTGCGATGCCAAGGCTGCGATCCGCGATGATGGCTTCACGCCGATCCATGCCGTCCGCTGCGCGCTAAATAGCGGTCCTCTTACCCAGGCGTAGCGCAGCTACGGATGGCTGCCTGCCGGCGCTGCGGCCGCCTCGACAGCCTTCAGCACATCGACCAGCGGCGCAGGGCTGACCACGAAGACCCCTGAAAAGGGACTGATCAAATCCGCGATGATGTAGATGGCAGACGCAATGCCCAATGCGCCGACAACGAGGACCACGTACGACATCGGATGGCCTCTCGACAAAAGGCCGTAACCGCAGAAGAGGAACGCCGCCCAGGCCACCACGACGCTGATGAGCGAATACGAGATGGGATCGATCAGTGCGAGCGTCATTTGCGAGAGCAACTGGTCTATCGCGATCGCGGCTTGCATCGCCTCCGCTTTTGCCGCTGTCTGTTGGTCCGACGCAGGCTGAAGAGTGTTGAGCAATGCGATTCTGGCTTTCAGATTGGCCCGCGCATAGCCGAATTTATGGATCACGGCTTTCTCGTCGTGGCTGCCTCCCCAAATTTCAGCGATCGTGTGCTTGATACCTTCTATGACAATTCTATGACCCTCCGCCGCCTCCGGCCCGTAATCCTGAAAAGCTTCGTCGAGCTTCAGATCGGTGATAGCAAGCGTCTGGACGGAACCTTTCTGGGTCGAATACACGCCGTATGCCGTCCAGATCAACAAACCAAGCACGAGCGCGAGAAGAAGCGTCATCAGTCCAACAACAGCGCCGGTCATGTCCCTCGGGCCGCCCGTCGTAAAGCTTTCCGGCAACCTGCGCTGCAGTTCCAGTCCGATCGCCCCGCCGACGAAGACGACCGCGAACACGATGGCGGCCAAAGTCAAAGATCCCATTGCCGCTCCCGATGTCCCACGCGCCCGCGGTGTCTGGCTCCGCGCCAAAGGCCGAAGGCTACACCAATTCGACATTGGTCCACGCGACGGCAGGTCCAACTCAGACCTCCTATCTTTGCGGGCTCGCCGCAAGCCAGTTGGGGTACGACCGGATGAGGCGGCGGCGGGTCTGCGAAAGGCGCTGGACGCCATGCGAGAAGCTGGACCGAGGCGGGTTTTGGGTCCATGGCGGCCACCCGCGTCGTATGACGCGCGAAAGGGCGTCAGCGACAGGAATAGCGCGAAATTGTGCACAGCAAAATAGACACAGGTGTCCAGAGGGTTAATTCTCGGCTTTATGAAGCGCACGATCGACGATTTGCCGATGGTTCGCGTGGCGACCCTGGTGGCGCTTGGCGAGATTGGGCGGGACGCGAAGACGGCGTGCGTCCGGTTCGGCGACGACAGGGTCGAATATCAGGTCGGCGTCAAGGTGCGGCGCTTCAGGAACGGCGGTTTTTGGGCGATGCTCGTATGTCCGCGGTGCGGCGGGGCTCCCAGCGGCTTAGGCTGCTCGACGGGCGGCCCGCCTGTGGCGCGTGCGTCAGGGCGAGCGGGTTGATCTATCGCTCGCAGTCGGTGCGCACCGAGAAGCGCCATCTGATTACCACTCCGTCGCGGCTCGCCCGGCCGAATAGCAACAGGCCATTGCGTGTCCATCCGCGTCCCGGTCGGACGATCGATGGGCAGAGCGAACCTCGAGTTCGCGTTGCGGCGTTCGCGGATCGTCACTCGCAAGCATGGTGTCGACCGCGCCAAGGATCAAGGACTCTAACCATGGCGCTGGCGGCAAAGCGCATTCCCGAATCCGTCGCGCATCTGGACGTCGAGATCATCGCCGCGGCGCTCATTCGCAACGACGCCAATGTCCGCAATGCGGCGCGCGCTCTCGGCGTTCCATCCAGCGATTTGCGCCAGCTGGTGCTGCTCGACCAACGCCTGGCGGACGCCGCGCTCGAAGCCATCGAGTTGAGGCTCGACGACGCCGAGGCCAATTTGTGCGACGCATTGCATCGCGACGATCCGCGCCGGCGTGACGCGGCGAGCACGTTCATGTTGCGCAATGTGCAGCGCGCGACGAAGCGGGGCTATGCGGTCGCGGCGTCGGCGGCCAGTCTTGAGATGAATATCAATACGCCGCCCACGCATTACACCGTGGTTTGGGGCAAGCCGGATGAGCCCGATCGCGAGCTCGGGCCGGGCGAGTTTCGCCGCGATGGGCGGATTCTATCGGCGCCGGACTATGGCGGCGATGATATGGATGCCGATCAGCGCGATGATGTTGTCGAGGGCGAGCTTGCACCACCGGCCACGATGATCGGGTGCGAGACGGCGGCCATCGAGGAGCCGGGGCCTGCCGTTGTTGAGGCGATCGAGCCTGTTCCACCGCCGCCGGCCTCCCGAATCCGCCGCCGCCCGTTACGAGCGTGAGCGGGTCGCCGCGTGGGTTCGCGCGCGCTTGACGCCCTATCCCATGGATCGCTGTTGTTATTGCCGGCTGCCCTTCAATGTTGGCCAGCCGTGGCAGGAGGTGGCGAACGACGCAGTGAGGGTCCGTTTTCACGCCGCGTGCTACGCCGAATGGCGCACTGAGCGGGAAGCGGCGGCGCAGCTGACGCTGGGGCACGAGGGCTGAACCTTTCCGAAGCAAACGGTCGGGACGAATGCGCGCCGACGTTGTCCGCGTGGCCCGGTTCCCGCCCGCCGCCGGGAGTTGGGCCGGCACGCTTTTCGATGATGATGATTGCCGCCGGGAAGCTCATCGACTGCAGGCCAATCCAAGCCCCCAGACAAGGAACTGAAATAGCCTCGCGATAGCTTGACAAAGCCAGGCGACTCCACGGATCGCTGTCGTTCAACGGTGCGCTGGCGCGCGTAATGGGTGTGTGGGCCATCGGTGACCTGCCACTCAGATTCTCCTCCATGGGGATTTAGAGTCCGGCCTTCTTGAAGGACGGACAGATGAAGCGAGCACGGTTCACGGAAGATCAGATCATCGAGGTGCTGAAGGAGCACGAGGCCGGGGCGAAGGCGGGGGATTTGGCGCGCAAGCACGGCGTCTCGGAAGCGACGCTTTACAACTGGAAGGCCAAGTACGGCGGCATGGATGTCTCCGAGGCCAAACGGCTTAAGCAGCTCGAGGACGAGAACGCCAAACTGAAGAAGCTTTTGGCCGAGCAGATGTTGGATGCCGCCGCGCTTCGCGAGCTTCTGTCAAAAAAATGGGAGGGCCCGCCGTCAAGCGCGAAGGCGTCGCGCATCTTCGGGCCGTGATGGGCCTGTGGGAACGGCGGGCCTGCTCGATCGTCAGCGCTGACCGCAAGATGGTCTGTTACCGCTCATGCCGGCCGCCAGACACGGAGCTTCGTACGCAATTGCGCGATCTCGCCAACGAGAGGAGGCGTTTCGGATATCGTCGCCTGTTCGTCCTGTTGCGGCAGGAGGGCGAGCCCTCGGGCATCAACCGCATCTACCGGCTTTATCGCGAAGGAAGACCTGACGGTGCGCAAGCGACGGGCTCGGAGGCGCGCCGTGGGGTCGCGGGCGCCGATCCTGGTCGAATCCAAGCCGAACGCTCGGTGGTCGGTGGATTTCGTCCATGACCAGCTTGCCTGCGGCCGGCGGCTCCGCATCCTGAACATCGTCGATGACGTGACGCGGGAGTGCCTGGCGGCAATCCCTGACACCTCAATCTCAGGCCGGCGCGTGGCGCGGGAACTGACGGCGTTGATCAAACGGCGCGGCAAGCCCGGCATGATCGTCTCGGACAATGGGACCGAGTTCACCTCGAACGCCATGTTCGCCTGGGCTCAGGACAACAGGGTCGTCTGGCATTTCATTGCGCCGGGAAACCAGATGCAGAATGGCTTCTGCGAGAGTTTCAACGGGGCATGCGCGACGAGCTTCTCAACGAGAGCCTGTTCCTCCGCCTCGATCATGCCCGGACCAAGATCACGAACTGGGTCGACGATTACAATCAGCGACGGCCACATTCAGCTGTGGGCTATCTAACGCCTGCCGCTTATGCCGCCAATCTCTGCGCAACGTGGGATCGGCTGCGCAACCCCAACCAGCTCCGCCGATCGCACGTTGCTCCACCCGCGCCCCACGGCGTAAAACCCGCCGAGGCTCTAATCGCCTTTGGATGAAACTTCAGTGGCAGGTCACCTTGCGTGAGGATCGCAACGCCTGCCCGAACATACTCAGGGTTTGGCGGGGGCAACGCACCGACGAGGATGCCTAGGATGCTCGAGATGACCGTGCGGACGTCAGCACAACCATCGGCCTACCCGACGGCTTCATGGTTTCGTTGTCGATGACCACGCCGCCGCCGTTGGACCTTACAGCGATCCGGCCTGCAAAGCTAAAGCAATGTGGATGAGGCGGATACAGTAAGCAGGGCGAACTTGTGGAGTGATTAAAGGCGCAGCTGAAATTTAATGGGAGCGAACTGCCGCGCGGTGGAAAAAGCATTTCCGTTTGGATGAAGGTTTTTCGCCGGAGCGCTCCGCCGCGCAGACGCAAAAGGCCGGAGGAAAGTCGCCTCTCCTCCGGCTAAAACAGTTCAGATCGAAGCGCCGAGGCTTAGAACTTGTAGTTCACGCCCGCGCGGAAGATTGAGGCGTTGTAGGTGAGCCTGGCGGTCGCGACCGCCAGCGGGAATTCACTCGCAGCAATCAGATTTGCAACCGTATTGATGTGGTCGCTGCCAAGCGAGGCGTACAGATATTCGCCCTTGATCGTGACGTTGTTGGTGACGGCGTATTCAACGCCGCCGCCGATGGTCCAGCCCACCCGCGTAGAGCTCGGGCTGCCCTGAAAGAAGGCGCCGGTGGTGGAGTCGAACACATTGAAGTGCGCGCTGCCGCCGCCGTAGGCGACACCGCCAGTCGCGTAGATCATCAGGCGATTGTCCGGCGTGACGACCCAGCCCAGGCGGGCGCGCGTCGTACCCAACCAGGAAAGATCCGCCTTGGCGTTCACGTTGAGAACATCGCCCGTGAAGAAAGGTCCGGCAAACGGGGCGCTGGAGAAGTGGAAGTCCCTGCCCACGGTCGATCCATCAAAGTCGGTTTCGACGCCGATCACGAAGGCTCCAGTTTGCCAATTGTAGCCGGCCTGGCCGCCGCCGATGAAGCCGGTGCCGCCCGATCCGAGGCTGCCCGGAAATGCGCTGGTGAGGAAGCCGCCGTCAAAATCGGCATCCGGGTCAAAGATCGACGCGTCACGACTGCCGGAGCTCCAAATGCCGCCGGCGTTCAAACCGATGTAGAACCCGGTCCAAGTGAACGGCGGCGGTATGAAAACTGGCGCCGGCGCCTCTTTCCTCGTGGGCAGGTCAGCGGCCTGAGCGGCGAAGGAGCCCGCAACTGTCAACGCAACGGCAGCAGCCCCCGCAAGCCAACGATTGGTCATTTGCATTCTCCGTTTTGATCGACCCCGCCATGCGCCTTGATCGCGCGCCGTCACCCGTTTGAAGTTAGCGACTCATTTACATGTTACCGAGCTTGGATATCTAACCAGCCTTGCCGAGTCCACTCCTGCGCCACATTTTGATCATGTTCGCGGCGAGATGTAGCAAATCTGCCACAACAAACTCTTGGCGGATTATGTGAACAGGCCGGCCTCTTCCCTAACGAACGATTCCCCTTTTGCTTCTGACCAAGCGGCCTTTTTCGCCAGGCTGATTTGTTGTTTGAGTAGTTGGCCGCAACTATGGGATAGTTGGAAGGCAGGCTCCATTTCGCGCGATACTGTTCGCACGCTCACTGAGAACCGATTCTTCGAGTCGCATCCGGTTGTGGTAGTTTCAGGCCACAGGCAACCCTCTCCGGTATTTCAGCGACTCGTCAGAGGTCTGCGCGTCCGCGTCAGGCAACATCGGGAGAAAAAATGACTGACCTTGTCGTCATTGGCGCGGGACCGGCAGGCGTGCTGGCCGCTCTCCGAGCCGCTGACCTGGGCGCGCGGGCGACAATTGTGGCCAGCAGGGAATTCGGCGGGATGGCGGCTAACGACGGACCCGTTCCGGTACGGACCTTGGCCCACGCCGGTCGGTTGATGCGCGATGCTCGACAGCTCGGTCAATACGGCGTCAACGTGAGTGAGCCTGTGTTGGACTATCCGCGGCTTCTTGCGCGCGTGCGAGAGGTGGTGGCCGATGTTCGGTCGCTTTCCTCTCTGCGCCAGCAGATCAATTCTTTACGCGTGACCGTTCATGAGCAGACCGGGTCTGCGCGGTTCGTGGACCCACACACCATTGAGACCGAGAGTGGCCTTCGGCTTCAAGCAGACAAGATCATCATTTGCACCGGGGGAGTAAGTCGACGGTTGCCAGTTCCCGGATTCGAGCTGACGAGCACTCACAGCGACGCCTGGGGCCTATCCTCCGTCCCACCGTCAATGCTTGTTATCGGCGCCGGTAACACCGGTGTGCAGGTCGCCTCGATCTTCCATGCGTTCGGCACAAGTGTCCAACTCTTTGAGGCTGGCCCACGGATTCTGTTGTCCGAGGAGGAAGAGGTAGCGGCGGTCGTCGCCACCGCTTTCCGCAAGTCGGGCATTGTGGTGCGCGAGAATTTCGGCGCAATCGAGTCGTTCGAGAAGACGCCGACAGGCGTGCGGATGAATTTCTCCAAGGACGGCAATCGCGAGAGCGCTGAGGCGACGCTGGCGGTCGTTGCGGCAGGTTGGGTCGCTGACACCGAGGCGTTAAATCTTGCTGCGGCAGGCGTCGAGCTCAATCAACGTAAGTACGTGAAGGTTGACGAATACCTTCAAACAACTGCGCCCAATATCTTCGCGGCGGGGGATGTCACCGGACGGCTGATGCTCGTCCCCGAGGCCATCCACGACGGCTTCATCGCCGCGACTAACGCGGTTCGAGGTCCGACCGTCCCGCTTGAGAATCGCGTCAGTCCGGTTGGCAGCTTCACAGACCCGGAGTACGCCCAAGTTGGGCTCAGCGAGGTCGAAGCCCGTCAGGCGCACGATGTTGTGACCACCATCGTTCGATTCAACTCGACCACCCGCACGATTGTCGACGGGCGGACGCTCGGCTTCTGCAAATTGATAGTCGACCGCAAGACGTGCCAGATCTTGGGATGTCACGTTATCGGCGAGCGGGCGGTCGACATCGTCCAGACGGCGGCAATAGCCATCGCCTCGGGAATGCAAGATCGATCAGTTGGCGAGCATCCCACTCGCCTACCCGACCTACGCCGCGATCTTGGTTCGCGCTGCTGCGAGCGCGGCCCGAGAACTCAAGCTGCAATGGGGCTGGCCCACCAATCCGGACGCACCGTTCGAGGGGACATTGTCACATTAGCGCGCTCAGATTGCTTGGAAGAGCCACGCCAGCCGCTGCACTGGGGAAGTGGCGGCGGCACGCACACGAGGAAAGCGCCCGCAACACGGGAAGCCCCACAGCGTGATCAGATCAGGGATGATAGAACCCAACCAGACGCCCGCCAGGGACAATTGCGAATTGGGGTGGCCAGACAAGCCTGCGAGCGTTTCGCGATATATGAGCCAACGTCAGGAGGTGCTGCTTCCCGACAATCCTTTAGTGCGAGTTCAGGAGCCCAGGCGGCACCACCCTCGCTAACGACGTCATTCTGCGGCTGCTGGGGGTGAGGTGCTCGAAGCAGCCGGCTCCGATTTAACAAGGGTCATTGAGCGGGCCGGCTGGGGCTTGCGATCCCGGTCGCTCTCGACATGCAGACTATCTGCGATCGCCCGCTCTGCGGAGGCCGCGATCCCTGCATCAGAATGCGATCGAGTTTGAGTAGGCGGTCCGTTATCGACGTCCGTCAGACCGGCGTTTGCCGGCAGACCGCAGAACTGATTAAGCCTTGCCGCCGCTGACGATTTTAAGCTCGCTCTCGCGAGCCGAGGCGTTCTCCATGAACGACGCCAGTGCCGCATCACAGCGTTTAGCGTAGTGGGCCATTGCCTTCGATAGCTCTTCCGCGGTGGCCTCAAGCTCCTTGTGGAACACTTCGCGGAGCTTGTGCAGGTCGCTCACGTAGTTTTGAATCAAATCCTGCATCGGATTTTCCTCACGATACTGTCAACACAAAGCAGTATAGCCCATTTTCCGTCTCGGATCTCGCCGAGCGAAATGACCAGCGCCGCATTGTTCCTCGGGCGATGCACAAAAGGAGGAGTGGAAGAAGTGCACGGAGGATGCAGACTTCTATCAGCGACAATTGCGGCTCCTACGCCGGATGGGCAGGCGCGCTAAGCGTTTCGGCGCCGCTCGGCGGTTGTCGATGGAGCCAGGCTTGTCGGCGGCGCAAACTTGTCCGCCGAGGCCCCAACTCCGCGATCGCCTTGTGCAGGCGTTTTCGGTGTCCGAGGAGTACGCCAAGCTGAGCGAGGTCGCTGTCGCTCAGTTCAGACAGGACTTCCGCGTCCACCGCGTTGTCCCTAAATGCGGCCTCGTATTGGCCGAGTCCGAGGCTTCGTAGCCAAGACCCAACGTCCATGGTCCTACACCCGTCCTCGAAACGATGATCGTCGAGATTGGGAAGGGTGTCCAGCAAGGTTTGCTTTGCCCCTTCATCCGCTCAGGGTCGTGGGCCGACAGTTCCTCGCCTGGCTCGAAGCGAAACCGAAGGCAGAGGACCGCAGCATTCCGTACCTGCTCCGTAAGCTTATCCAGGCGGAGATGGCGCGCGAGGCGAAGGCGAAAAAGACCGAAGCGCTGACGCGCACTGCGATTTCGGTATGACGGCTGCAATAGTTCGCGCCCGATTTCGCGATCGGTTCCGCACAGAAGAGAAACTCGCCGCCGCGCTCGGGATCGTTTAGCGGATAGTGGCATTGACCCGGCTTCAGCGCGACCAGCGGCTTACCTTTTCGTTCGACGAACGCCGCAGGGCCGATCGGCTTGACGATCAGCGTGCTTGGGCGCCCGATCCTTTTTCGACGTCTTCGGCCGTAGCGCGAATCGCAAATCGCCACGCGCCCTTGCCCTAGCGATCCTTCCAGCAACGAGGGAGCGGCTTCCGCCAAGCTTGAGCCCGATATCGGACATGGTCGCGCCGGCGGCCCACAACTCGGCGAGCTGGTCGTCGAAGGTCACGGCCGCCGGCTTCGGACGCTCCTCATCACGCCATCGCAACGGCTTTACCCACGCCACGCGCTCATCTCTCAGGTGACGCGGATGCCCGCGGCGATCATGCGGACGAGGCGGCGTGGGGGCAGGATTCGTAACAAGGACGGTCGGTCTTGGCGGCTCGATGCGCCAGTACGCTGGAAGCGGCGCCTTGCCGCGCCTGACGCGCCCATGCCCACTCATCGCTGCTCCCCGCGCCAATCCTGATAGCTGACCAAGAACGCCGACCACGGCTGGGCGCACTTCATCTGGTTGCAGTCGCGGCATGGTGGATCGCGTGAAGGTTGGCGAATGGCCTTTTCGATTGCGGGATCGACTAGGCGGCCCTCGACGAACACGACGTCGGTGGCACGCCTCAGGGTCTGGAATTTGCCGTTGAGGGCGACACCACGGACGCAATCGATGCCGGCGATGCTTCCGCACCAAACAAGGCGGAACACGAGTTTCGGGTTGCCGATGAGGGTGAAGGTTTGTCCGATCATAACGCGACCTCCGCTTCCGTGCGGCAAAGCCACACAGCATCTTCAATGAACGTGTTGTCCCCAGATAAGAGGATCGGGCGGCCGCGACCTGTCTTCACTTGCCAATCTTCTGTTTTTTCACGCCATTCGGAGCGGCCACGCCCTGCGCCGCGGTTCAAGGTCGCAGTCTATCCGCTGCGCTGGCGAAGGACGCGGTCGAGCGGGGCTAAGCGGCCGACCGCCCCAAGTGGCTCAAGGCTCAGCACGCTCACGCCGCAGCGCAAAAAGGCATTGCGACGGCTCGGCCGCGCAAGCAGACCCCCTTCTTTTGGGCGATGACCGGAGCCTTGGTCCAGTCGCCGACGATCTATTTTTTGGGCCAGCCGGTGCGAATAGCCTCCCGTTCGTGTTCGACCGGCGTTGTCACCGTGGCGGCGGTTCGGTTATTCCCATCCCGACGAAGGTCGCGATCGCTTCTGCCGCCGGCGCGTGCCGGGGCCGAGGCTGATCGGCAGTTGACGCAGCCGGCGACTGCACTTCTTCTTTCGATCAAGCCCCGCATTTGGTGGAACCCGCTATTTTTTCCTCACGTTATCAGAAACATATCGGCTGGCTGAAGCGGTGGGCCGAATGCGCGCAAATCCTCGAAAATTGCGCATCACAGGGGTGGGTACCCTAGTATTGGAGTAAGCGGGAGCAAGCCAGAAACACGACCTAACCAATTGATACATAGTTAGTTTCCTTACTCCGCCCTTCCCCGACAAGGCGGACTACCAGACTAAGGAAGCCTCCAAACCCGGTTCTTAGTCGGCTTGGTCTATCGGGGCGGACTAAGCATCGTCGTGATTTCCATGGCAATTTCATCCCTTAGTCCGTCAGTCCGCTTAGTCCCTCACCCTCTGGGGTTAGGTATGAGATTCGCCTTTTTCTCCATCAAGATCCCCAACGGGCGGTTGGGCAAACCGCAGAAGTGACCAGGCGGAAATCCGCATCTGCGTTAGGGATTAGAAAGCACCCCCGGCTCCCGCTCAAAACTCCACATCGAATTCGTCCTCGCTTGCGGCGGCGGCTTGAGGCCCACCTTCAGTTTCTTCCTCCGCAATGAAGGCCTTCTTGGCGCGCTCGTACGCGACGCGGTCGTTCAACATACGCACAACCTCAGCCGGCGACGGAAACACCGCCACGGCACCTTCCTTCTCGAGATCGCTCGAGTTGACCCGCACTCGGTAGCGGCGGACAACATTGCGAGGCGCGTTGTCGTTGATGCACTCGATCACACCGACCGCCTTCGCCTCGGCGAGGCGAACGCCAATTGTGTCGCGGGATGCGAGGCCCAGCAGGTTAGGATCACAGGCGAGAGGCGCGACGCGCTCCGCCAGCTGCTCCCGCAGAGCTTCGACCTCGGCCTGTGCGCGCTCGACGTTCGCCTGGGCCTCCTCGGCCTCGCGCCGCTTCGCCTCCTCGGCCTCGCGCTGCTTGGCCTCCTTCTCGGCCTGCTTCGCCTCCCGCTCGACTTACGCCTTTGCGGCCCTCCAGCCGCTATTCACCGTTGATTTATCCAGCTTGGTGCTGGCTCGGATGGTGTCCCGGAGCATCGCCGTGTCGAGGTCGTCGAAGCCCAGCCGCGCGGCTTTGTACGAGGATGCGCCGGGCTCCATCAGCATCGCTCTTCTCCAACGCTTCCGCCTCGGCGATCAGTTCCGCGAACTCCTGTCTTCTTCGCCGAAAGTTTTGTCGGCGATCTCGCCGAGCTCTTCGTCAGGATCGGGTTCGGCGTCTGCGTCTGCTTCGACGTTTTCCTCTAACACCTCGACCTCGACCTCGGCGTCGGCGCGTGCCTCTTGCTTCGCGCCAACGTCTTCATCTGGATCGGCGGCGTTGCCGCGCGCCGACAGCAACGCAGTAGTTTGCTCCTCAAGGTCGCGCAGGATAGCAGCGGCCAGAGCCTCGGCGTCGGGCGACAAAACAGGCCTTTGCGACTGCGCAATCGCGTTGCAGTGATCGAAGAAAACCTGATGCTTTGCGCCGCATCGCTCGGCGACATGACGCCAGGACAGCGGCGGGCGCCCGCGCTGAACCGCTGCTGCGTTATAGGCGTGCACTGCCGCGTTGACCTCGAAATAGGTGGTCGTCGGTCGAAACTCATCGTGGGAAGAAGACGATGGCGGATCGCGTGGGACCGCGCGTCCCGGGACGCATCCTTGGCCCGCAAGCGCAGCAGCTCGCAGCGCAACCAGTGTGGAGTGTATTGACCCGCGCGATCAGCGTTGAGATCGGGATGGGCGGCGACGATCGCGTGCATGACGCCGACGATCTCATCCGAGCGCGCCGCATAGCCGAGCGCGATCGACAGCGGCTTGAAAAAACCAAGTCGACCTTCGCCATCGCCCAAATAGCGAGCGAGGAGAGCGCGCCAGCCGAGTTCAGCACCAGCGACATGCGCGCGGCGCTCGCTCTCTACGCAGGCCGCCAACGGGGCGCTGAACTCATTCCGATCGATCGCCGTTGCCCGCTGACGCCGGCCTGGCAGGACAAAGGAGTGCAGGGATGGCGGCACCGGATCGTCGAGACCGAACAGCAATGGCCGGCCGGTCAGGGACAGCTGGCCGGGCAGTGCGGGCCTTGGATCGAGGGGAAGGCCGCTCGCTTTCGCGCCCGCCAACTAGCGGTACACCACTGCCAGCAGCGGCGCGGCCGGTCGAGCACGGCGTAAACGTGCAACGATACCGCGGTCATCCTTGAAGCCGGTACTCGATGCCGCGCCAATCGCCAGATCAACATGACGAAGCGCAGGCGGCAGAAAGGTCTCGCGCGCAAACTCGGCCAGCCCGAACAGGTTCTGCCCGCCGCCGAGCGCGCTGCCCTGCGGCAACGGGGCGTTGTCGAGATCGATTGGAATATACGAGCGCGTTGCCTCGACAATCGTGCGGTCGGGGCCGTGGCTCTCGGAGCTCAACCGCCTCATCCAGTGGTTCGGGTCCACGCCTTGGGCGGGATCTCCATGCACTGTTGCGAGGTCGCGGCGGCCCGGCCATGATGCGAAGGAACCGGACTACGCTGTCGACATCGGCTTCCGTCCGATACCGGCCGATCCGCCAATGCAGCTCGTTCAGCGTCGGATCGACTTCGTCACCTGCCCATGTGCCGACCGGTTTTGACCGCAAGGCCGCGCTGCGCCTGAAGGACCGTGATGGCGAAATCGTCGTCAGCCACCGACGGCCCCTTCGGCGGGCGCCATCCGCACGGCGATGAGATGTAGATCAACGCCGCCGCGCCAGTCGTTGCGCTGGATGGTGAATTCGAGCCGCTTGCCGGTGGCTGCTTTCTGCAGCTTCACCACTAGCTCGATTAGCGAATCGGCGCTGCCGACGGCGAGGCAGTCACACCACATCGACAGGACATCGAGATCGCGATCAACGCGGCGATTGTTGCCGCTCGCCTGGACGAGCAGTTCGATCGTGGCCATGCGGCCCTTGGCAATGCCTTCCACGACCTTGAGGGTGAGACTGACGCCCTGACGGCCGCGGTCATCGATCGCGCGCGGCTTGGGGAGATCCGCAACCGTGGCAATGTAGCAACCGTCAGGTAGCGGCGCTCTTAATTTGATGGTTTCGACGATATTCATGACGGGGAACTCCTCTGGAAATCCCGCCATGGCTGGTTAAAGCGCCTGAGTTCTGCTAAAGCCCTGCCCGCAACGTCCGCCTAAAGACAATTGCAGGTTCCCGTGCGGAACCCGGAGCGCCGCCCGCCATGGCGGCGTTCTTGCGTTAGGGGCTGCAGGTTGAGGCGTTGGCGAACTTGCAGCGGAACCGTGCACGCGGCTTGGGGGACGGAGCATCGACACCGCGCAGAGAGGGGATGCCCTCGCGTTCGATGCGGTCGGCCTCCGCCGGCGTAACGTAACGTGTATCGCCGATCATGATGTAGCGGATCAGACCCGCCCTCATTGCCTTGTAAACCCAGGGCCGGCTCTTGCGGACCAGAATTTGCAGCTCTTTTACGCTGAGCGGCGGCCTGCGACCCTCCAGGCCGGATGAAATCACTTCACTAGACATCGTGTTTTCCCGTCTATTCTCCTGTCGTGAAGATTACGGGATGTCTAACAGAGGAAACTAGGGCCATTATTCGGGCGGTCTCTACCTAAAGTTGTCCCTTAACGACGTAAACTTTTCCGCTTCAGATGTTTCAGTATCCCGTCGCCCGTGTTGGGCGGGTCGGCCAGAAGGCCAATCAAATCGAGCCCATGGTTTGGCCTGACGGGGCTGGGCGTCGCCATGGTGACCTTGATGCCGAACCTGAGGAGGAGCACTGCACGAAGCGCGGAAGCCTCGCTGGCCTTGCGTTTGAGCCGGACATCCTGCGGTTCGGAATTGAGGTTTTCGACAACCCACAACATGCGGCGCAAAGTCTCCTTGCAGACGTGCTCCTCGTGCTCAGCGTCGTAGAAGGGGTCGGGAGGGTGCGCCCAAGGGTTCGTGTCGTAGAAGGCTTCGGGATAGTACGCCCAAAGGCCCTCGACGATGTCGGAACCGAGCGGCCCGTCGAGAATGCCGAGAGTTTTGGTTATAGCGACCTTCAGTTCCGCGGCGTTGGCGCTGCGAGCGGCAGGGTCGTCGGCGAGCGTGTCTTGATGATCAAGCCCTGCGCGGACCTTTAGCACGGCGTCAAGCAGCTGGACCCTGCGGTCCTCGGGCAGTGGGGCGAAGAGCGGATTGGCGATAAGCTCGCGTCGGCGGGCTAGGCCGAGTCTTGCGAGAACCGGATGCATCAGGCGCGCAGGGGAATGATCTTCGCGCCGGCGGGCGGACTGTCGAGATAACACCCCCAGGCGTCGAGAAGTTCGCGCCGCTCGTTGAGAAGATCGCCCCGCGCATAACGGCTCTCCTGAAAGCGATGCCCCATTGCGATCTCTACGACCTCGCGATCGCGCCGGTTAGTTTGACACCAAGTCCTAAAAACAGATCGCAAGCCGTGCACCGTGATCCATTGTTTCGAACTTCGGATCGAGCCATGGCCGAGCGCGGCACATCCGGCGCACGAGCGAGATCAGCGTCGTATCATTCAGCGGCTCGTCACTTGCGTCGCTGAAGATGAACGCCGAGGCCGAAACGCCGGCTCTTCGCATCCCCTCGACAATCTCAAGCGCGCGCGACGCAAGCGGCACAACGAATGGTTCGCCCTTACGAAACCGCCCATCCTTCATTTGCGCCGCAGGAACGCGCCACACGGCAGATTTCACATCGACCTGATCGAAGCGAGCAAGTCGCGCGGCACCGGCGCGGCTCACGGTCAAAATGACGAATTCAAGCAACCGCGCGTCGGTCGAAGGGATCGAGCGCAGAGCGTTCATGAACTCATAGGCTTCCGTTGGATCCAGCGCCGCGTGTCGGCCTTTCGGAGGCTCAGGGATGTAGCCAGCGGCCTTGAGACCCGCGGGCGTCAGCGGATTGCGCATGACGACGCCGCGATCCTCCATGTCGATGCCGACATGAGCGAATAGGCCGCGCAACGCAGCGCGAACCTTTTCGGCCATCGCCGGCGTGGTCGCAGCGATCGACTTCAGGAGGTTAGCGAAATCGCGTGTGCCAATTTCGAGGACGGGCCGGGAGGCGAGCGGCGCGCAGTGGACGCGAAGCGCGAGCTGCAGAATGTACTTGCTCTTGGCGCTCGGGCGCGGCGAGGCTTCGGTGAGATAAGCCTCTGCTGCGTCGCGGAAGGTCAGGTTTTGGGGCAGGAGCGGCGCGCAAGGCGCGGATCGATTCCCTCGGCGACCGAGGCCGCGGCTTCGCGCCACTTTCGGCGCGCTTCCTCCAGCACGACGGCCGGATAAGGGCCTAGAGCGCCGGACTCTCAGCTTGAATCAAGAGGATTTTAGGAGGCGGTAGGATTCACTTCTGAAAAGGAGGTGATTCGCGATGCCGAAGCCGTACTCGCTTGATCTGCGTGAGCGCGTTGTCCGCTTTGTCGATGAAGGTCATTCTCGCCACGCGGCCGCGGCGCATTTCAGGGTGTCGGTTTCCTTTGTCGTCAACCTGGTGAAGGCCTTTCGTGTGCGGGGAAGCCTTGCCCCCAAGCCCAGCGGCGGACACCGCCACGCCAAGCTCGAACCGCATCGGGCGTTTCTTTTGGAGAAGGTCGCCGAGAAGGCCGACATCACCATGCCGGAGCTGGCGGCCGAATTGGCCGCCGCCACCTGCGAGAAGGCCGATCCCGCCTCGCTTTCACGTTGGCTCATCCGCATCGGCTATCGCTTCAAAAAAAACTCTGCGGGCCAGCGAGCATGATCGGCCCGACATAAAGCAGGCGCGCGAGGAATGGACCTTGACGCGCCAGCCGATCATGCGGCTTGAGCCGCACCGGCTGGTCTTTCTGGACGAGACCGGAACGACCACCAAGATGGCGCGCCTGCGAGGCCGCAGCCGGAGGGGGCAAAGGCTGCTTTCGAAAGTCCCGTTCGGACACTGGAAGACGCAGACCTTCATCGCCGGCCTGCGATGCGACGCCCTGACCGCCCCCTTCGTCATTGACGCGCCGATGGACCGGCGCATTTTTGAAACTTACGTCGAGACTCAACTCGCTCCGACTCTTAGGCCGGGCGACGTCGTAGTCCTGGACAATTTGCCGGCCCATAAAAGCGCCGCCGCCGAGCAGGCCGTTCGCGCCATGGGCGCTTGGCTCTTATTCCTTCCGCCCTATAGCCCCGACCTCAATCCGATCGAGATGGCTTTCGCAAAGTTGAAGGCCCTTCTGCGAGCCCGCGCCGTCAGGACCATCGACGCCCTCTGGCGCGCCATCGGTGAAATCTGCGATCTCTTTAGCCCTCAAGACTGCCAAAACTACTTCCACGCTGCAGGCTACGGACTCACTTGAAAGTCCGACGCTCTAGGGCCATCTTCTGGCGCTTGCCGCCGAGGGTGAAGCGATAGCTCCAGCTGCGCCGCTTGACCTTGGGCGAGGCTTCAGCGGTCGAAGCGCGCGTGATCAGCCAGAGGCCGGGCGATTGGTCGTCGGAAAGCTCGCCAACTTCCGGAATTCTTGACGCTCACATCAGTCAACTTGGCCATGGGATAGGCGCTCATGTTGGGGGCCGATTAGGGGCCGAAATCCGCGAGCAGCCATAACACACACGGAGACTATAAGATACAGCTGTAGACGGAGCGCTGGTTGATTTTGCTGGGTACAGCGAGCGGAGCGTGCGAAGGATGCGAGTGTTGTCAGCGGGATGGCTGAAGCGACGTCAGTTCCTGTTCGACGAACAGGCGCTCGCGCGCTCAGGGGCCGTGGGCCTGACGTGGGGCGCCAACGGCTTCACCCTGGCGAGCGACCGCACCCCGCTCCAGAACCGTCCCTGGTCGCCCGCGCCAGAACCGGCGCACGACGACCGAAACGTGCGCCCCGGCCATGGCGTTTCGCACGTCGCCGACCCGGCTGATGCGGCGGACGAGCCGGGGGAGGCGCGGTAACTCAGCGCGGGTCAGTTACAGGGCGTTGCCCAGCTGTCGTGATCGTGGTCGCCGCAGACCAGGCAATAAAAATAAGAATGCAGGCGGCCATCCGACGTTATCTCCATCTGGATGTCGACGCGGCGGCCTTCATAGACTCCCAACAAAAGAGTCCAGGTTCCGGTACCGACCACGGCCCGTGTTTGCCCCGGCTGTTCGACCATTTTCCATTGGCTCCGTACAGCGCACGAACGCCATTGCTATAGCAGAAAGACTTGCCGGAAAGATCCCGCGTGGTGACTGGGCGGCCCTGGCCAAAATCAGTAAACCCAAGGGCCTGCGTCGACCAGAACGCGATCATGGGCAACGCGGCGTAGAAGAAAAATCTCCAAAATGAATTCATTTTTATTGCCCCTGTAGTTGACCAGTGAGAAGCGTATCGAGCTTGCGTTAGCCTCCTAGAACAAACGGCGCGTGCCAATACTGCGCCAATAGAACGTGAGGCACAAGGGAAAGGCGCTCGCGCGCTCAGGAGCCGTCGGCTGACATGGGACGAGAACGGCTTCACCCTGGCGAGCGACCGCATCCCGCTCCAGAACCGTCCCTGGTCGCCCGCGCCTGAGCCCGCGCGCGACGACCGAATCGTGCGCCCTGGCCATGGCGTTTCGCGCGGCGCCGACCCGGCCGATGGGGCGGACGAACCGTACGGGGCGGTAGGCGGGGAACCCGCAACCCGCTAAGACGTTCATTGTGTTGGCTGCTGTCCATAGACGGCGGGCGTAAGTTTTTTTTCGCGCGTCAGCGCCCACCGCCCAACGGCCGCAGCCCTGATAAGTGCATTCTATTGCGAACGACCCCGGCGACTTCATCAAAGGAGCGGAACATGCGAACCTGGACTCTTCCATTGCTCGTTGCGACTGTGATTCTTGGCGTGTCCGCGGCCTCGGCCGACGAAACCCAGATCGAGCGCGGCAAGTATCTGGTGATAATTTCCGGCTGCGGCTCTTGCCACACGCCTGGGGCTCTTCTCGGCAAGCCTAACTCGAAACGCCTACTCGCGGGCTCCGAGGTCGGATTCGGGATTCCCGGCGTCGGCGTTTTCGTTGGGAGCAACCTGACCCCGGACAAGGAAACGGGCCTCGGGACTGGACGACCGAGCAGATCATCGCCGCCATCACCAAAGGCGAGACTCCGAGTGGCCGCAAGCTGTTCCCGGTCATGCCCTGGCCGGACCTCGCCCATCTGTCGTCGGATGACGCCCAGGCGATGGCCGCTTACCTAAAGAGCCTTCCCCCGGTGAAGAATGCGGTTCCGGGACCCTTTGGCCCCAAGGACGTTCCATCGACGCTGGTCTCCGTCATCGTTCCTGGCGACGTCTACGCCAAGATGCCGGCGCCGAAGTGAGCGCCGGGCGACATCGCGGGGTGATGGCGCAGCTCAAGGGATAGGAACGCAGGTTCAAGACGGGGGATGCGAATAAAACGGGCCAATCGTCGATTGGCCACCGCACGGGCGCGAATTGCGTTCGCACGCCATTCATGCGTTAAAGAGCGCCACGCGACGTGCTAGCCCAAGGCTGGAAGGGCCCTCGTCGCCAAATCAAGAGGGGACTCCCATGAGAAGCCTGTGCACGCCCGCGCTTGCCGCGGTCGCCATTTTTTGCGCCGCGGCGGCGTCCGCCGAAGAATCCCAGATTGAGCGGGGCAAGTATCTCGTGACCATCGCGAGTTGCAACGACTGCCACACGCCCGGCTACTTCCTCGGCAAACCCGACTTCTCTCGCACGCTCGCGGGCTCTGAAGTCGGGTTCACGATTCCAGGTCTTGGCGCCTTTGTCGGCCGCAATCTCACGCCCGACAAGGAGACGGGCCTCGGCAATTGGACCGACGATCAGATCATCTCAGCCATCACCGCGGGCATTCGGCCGGATGGCCGCAGGCTCGCCCCGATCATGCCCTGGCAGGGGCTATCGCATCTATCCTCTGACGACGCGCACGCCATCGTCGCCTATCTGAGAAGTATTCCGCCGGTGAAGAACGCTGTCCCGGGACCATTCGGGCCGAAGGAAGTTCCCACGACCCTGGTTTTCACGATCGTTCCAGGCGAGGTTTCCGCCAAGATCATGCCGGCGCAATGAGGGGGCGCCGTCAGGCGTAGCAGCGCAACTTCGAGACATGGACTGAGAATGAAAAGGGCGCCCCGAAGGCGCCCTTGGTCCGTGGGCTGAAAGTCCGCTTACTTGATTTTCGTTTCTTTGAACTCGACGTGCTTGCGCGCGACCGGATCGTATTTCTTGAACGCAAGCTTGTCGGTCTTGGTGCGGGCGTTCTTCTTGGTGACGTAGAAATAGCCGGTGTCGGCGGTCGAGAGCAGCTTGATTTTGAGCGAGGCGGCCTTGGCCATGGCGGAGCGTCCTTCACGAGAGGGCGCGTCGGACGCGCCAAAAAAGGCCCGCGAGGGATCGCAGGCCGCTGTTGGCCGGCAAAATAGTGAGGCTCGGCGCGAAGTCAAGCCGCAGCTGCGGCAAGCCGCGCGTGTCGCCATGAGGGCCGGCCTTGCTCCGGTCCATACGGCGATTTTCAGTTCCTCCGGCTCCGGCGGCGGTTATCATCCGGCTGTCCGCGGCGACGGCGGGCGGGAGAACGGATGTGAACAGCCTCTTTGCCGGCCCGGTGTTCGAAATGGCTCGCGATCAGCTCAAGGTCATTGCCGACCATCTGAGCATACCCGAGGACGAACGCGACTGGCTGCTCTATCCGAAGCGCGCGATCGTCGTCACCTGTCCGGTTCGCATGGAAGACAATCGGACGCAGATCTTTGTCGGATACCGGGTCCAGCATCATCTGGCGCTCGGTCCCGCCAAGGGCGGCACGCGCTTCGCCGCCAATGTCGACATCAGCGAAATCGCCGCGCTCGCCATCTGGATGAGCTGGAAATGCGCGCTCGCCGATCTTCCCTTTGGCGGCGGCAAGGGCGGCGTCGCGGTCGACCCGCGCGCGCTGCAGGCCCAAGGAGCTCGAGAACCTCAGCCGCCGCTACATGCAGGAGATGATTCCCTTCGTCGGCCCGCGGACGGACGTCATGGCGCCGGACATGGGCACCAACGAGCAGGTGATGGCCTGGTTCATGGACACCTATTCGATGTATCAGGGAGTGACCGTGCCGGAGATCGTCACCGGCAAGCCGGTCGGCTCGGGCGGCACGTTGGGCCGGCGCGAGGCGACCGGTCATGGCGTCGCCTTCCTCGCCTTTCGCGCGCTCGACGCCCTCGACATCGCGCCGACCAAGGCGACCGCCATCATCCAGGGCTTCGGCAACGTCGGCTCGCACGCGGCGATGGGGCTGGCCGCGCGGGGCGTCAAGCTGATCGGCGTCAGCGATCATTCCGCCGCCTATTACGACCCCAAGGGCTTCGACGTGAAGGCGCTGGTCGCTCACGTCGGGAGAAGCGGCGACTCGCCGGCTATTCGAGCCAGGCCACGATCGAATCGCGCGCCCTCCTCGAGCAGCCCTGCGACGTGCTCGCGCCATGCGCGGTCGAGCGGGTGATCGACGCCGATGTCGCGCGTCGCCTGCGTTGCCGCATCATCGCCGAAGGCGCAAATGGCCCGACCACCCCGAGGCCGACCGCGTGCTTGCCGAGCGCAACGACGGAATCTCTTCGTCATCCCCGACATCTTGGTAGGAAGCCGACCTCGAACTCGGCGTCGAGGAACTCTTGGGCTTCCTGGTCGTCGTCCGGCATCGGTGAGCAGGACGCCCAACATGGCCCGTCCCAGGCGCTCGTTGACCGACCCCGGAGCAACGACATCGGACGAGGCGAGCAGGCGATAGCCGAGTTCGATGCGGTCCTAATGTCGCCCGGTCCCGAGTTATCCCTGAGGTGACGCCAGCCCAATACGCGAGCGCGTCCGGCTGGCCGGTGTCGGTGGCGTGGGCGAGTGCCCGGTCGTTCCATCGGTCGGCGTCGTCGAGGCGGCCCTCGATGAACTCGAGCGATGCGTGCGACAGCTGGTTCCACCACTTGCCGAGGGCGTAGGGCGTGTGCTCAAGGATCTCGTCCTCGACGAAGAGTTGGTGGCGTGCCTCATCGAGCTCGCCCTGACTCACCGCGACCCGGAGACGAGTCTGTGCCACGAGTAAGTCGCGGGCGGGATCGAGACGGTCGGTCACCAAGTCGAGGTCGGCGACCAGAGTCCGTCGAATGTCGCGGTCGCCCCAGCACGCGAAAATGCCCGCCCAGTCCACATCGACTTGCAGGGCAGGATCCGCGATGGCCCGCGCGATGGCGAACGCTTCCTCGATCAACTGTCGACACCGAGCGCCCTCACGGATGTGCCCACCGAGCTCGCTGGCAAGAGAAGACAGCAGGTACCGCGCGCTCGGGGTAGGCCCGGGACCGACCGCGTTCAGCGCCGCTTCGTGGAGCGCGACCTGTTCATCGTCGAAGCGACCCGCTTGACCCCGAACCCCGGCTCCGAGCCAGCACCGCACGGACCAGCCGCGGCGTGTCGCCTGCCTCCGATGCAGCGAGGGCTACGGTGCGGAGGGTATCGCGATAGGTCGATCGGCCGGCGCTCTTCTCGGACTCGCCGAGCCGCAGACGTAGCTCCCGGCCGAGTGCGGCAGTCGATCTTGATAGTCGCCCACCCGCGCGTCGGCGCGTGCCAGCAGCGTGGCCGCCTCGTCAAGCCCGCCGCGCTCCGTCGCCTGCTCGGCCGCCTGGAAGACGGCGTCGATTGTGTGCGCTGGATCACTGGAGTCCTGCGCCTCGAGCCAGTGATGTGCGATCGCGCCCATCGCAGAGGAATGGACCTGTTCGAGGTACTCCGCGACGCGACGGTGGACGCGCGACGCGGCGACTCGTCGAGACTTCATCGACGAGCGCGGCGCGCACCAGAGCGTGCGAGAACCGGTATCGGTCCGGTGCGGTCTCCTCGACCAGCCGCAGCACAAGAGTCCTGTCCAACGTGTCGAGTACCGCGTCTTCGTGCTCCCCGCTCGCGCCAATCACTGTCCCAAGCTCGAAGTCGCGCCCGACGATGGCCGCGACTTGAAGCACGCTGGTCGCGGTTTCACCAAGACGCGCCAGCCGCTGGCCCAGCACCTCCTTGACCCCGTCGGGAATACCCACGTCCTCGATCGCGCGGTCGCTTCTCCAACGACCGTCGCGTCGGACCAAGACCCCGGTCTCGGACAAGTGGCGCAACACTTCGCCAAGAAAGAACGGATTCCCTTCGGTGTGCACGACCAATGCGTTGGCGAACCGAACGAGCTCATGGTCGGCGTCCTGTCGCCCGACTCGTTCGAGCAGCTCCACCACACCGGACTCATCCAAACCTGAGAGGACGACACGCTCGACGCCGTCGAGTTTGCGGAAGTCGATGAGCATCTCGGCGAGAGGATGCTGGCGGTCCAGGTCAGTATCGCGGTACGTCACGGCCACCAACAGCCGCGCTTCCTCAGTACGCCGAAGCAGATGCCGCAACATCACCAGCGTGGGTTTCGTCGCCCACTGCAGATCATCGAGAACCACCACCACCGGCCGATCAGCCGCTAGCGCAAGCAGCCACGAAGCGACCGCATCACAGAGCCGGTACTGCGCCGTCTCCGCATCGGCGTCGAGCGGATCCGGCACATTGCGAACCGCGTCAGCGACACGCGCCGACAGCCGCGAAAGATCCCCCGGCCACCGCCCGAGCTCGACCTCAGCCGCGTGGTCGAGATACCAGCTCAATGCCTCACTGAACGGCTGAAACGGCACCTCGAGCTCATCGTCACACCGGCCGTACAACACGACGGCGCCCTGGGCGTGCGCGACAGCGGCGGCCTCCGCGGCCAGACGCGTCTTCCCGATCCCCGGCTCCCCCGACACCAACACCGCCCGTCGCGCGCCACCCGCCGCCTGCTTCCACGCGTCCAACAGCACCGCGAACTCGTCGTGGCGTCCCGAAAACGCCATCGCCTCCTCCGACACCAACAGCGACGGCAGAGGCAACCGCTCAGGTTCGGGCGCGGGCGACCAGCGCACTTCCCACACCTGCACCGGTTCCGGTAACCCCTTGAGAACGTACGAGCCCCGCTCCACCCACTCACACCCGGCTCGCGACGCCGCCAGTACGCGCGCCAGGTCACCCACCAAGACTTCGCCCGGTTCCGCCAACGCGCAGATCCGAGCCGCCTCGTTGGCCGCCAAACCGTGCAGATCCCCATCCTCGAATACCAACTCGCCTGCGCTGACCCCCGCCCGCAGCGCCAGAGGCTCTACAGCCCTGCGATTGCGTCGCTCCACCCCCTGCTGAATCGCAACCGCCGCCGCCAAGGCGTCCACCGTCGACTCAAACGAGCACATCGACCCGTCGCCAGTGCCCTTGACCAACTCCCCGCCGTGCAGCCGCAGAGCCCGCGCAACGATGGCATCGTGCTCTCGACGCAACGCATCCCCCGCCACATCACCCAGCCGGGCGCGCTGCGCCGTCGACCCCGCCATGTCCGTGAACAAGCACCGCCAACAACCCACTGCGTGGCGTCACACCACGCGAGTGTTGTCTCGACAGGATCACCGAGCAATGTCGGGCACCCAAGCCAATGCCCGTACGCCAAATGGGCGACCAGCCGCCTTCGGCGACACTCCGTGTCCGATGCACCGCCGCCGAGCGAGCCACCTACGGCGGCAACCTTCGTGTAGCAGCATGCCGCAGGACACCGCCAAGCGCCGAACTGCCGATCTTGCGTACACGATCCGCGGCATAACGACGTGCCGAACGTTCACCGGACCCCCGCGGTGGGGAGCGCAGAACGGCACATCGGCGCTCGCTTCTTGCGCCAGTCGTCGACTGGACGAGGTAGCGCAGATTGTTGCCCGTTCTGGAGCGGGATCGCACACGCCCCGATTCAGCTTCCGCGCCCTTCGGCGAACGAGGCAAACCTTGCCTGACACGGCACTAGTAATGAGAAGGACTCCTACGACCGCCGCCAGGGATCACTCCTGCAAGGGGGCGGAACGAGGAGACTGGAAGGAATGGGTCATGGCCATGACCACGCTGCTGGGGAGGCTGCGTTCTCCACCCACGCGCGGTGGGTCGTCACGGCCGTCGCCGCCGTGCTCGGGATGCTCACGTTGGCGGGGGTCGCCATCCTGTGGCCACGGCACGATCCCCACGGTCACCTCAATGGGCTCCACGCAATCCGTGACGTGTACGGGGCCACCACCATCTCAGTGCACCGAGGTACGTGCGGTACGGCAGGGACCGACACGTCACAGCGGTGCACGCGCATCCGCTTTCGACTGGACCAAGGCCCCTCTGCCGGACAGTTCCGCACGATCGAGTTCGCGCAGACGGCGAGCGCCCCGAACGTCAGCGCCGGCGATAAGGTGGTGTTGAACCACGTCGAGGGTGCGGCACGCGGTTTCGACTACACGTACAACGACCGGCAGCGCCGTTCGGTACTGCTCTGGCTCGTGGTCCTGTTCGCGGTCGCCGTGATCGCCCTGGGCCGCTGGCGCGGTGTCGCTGCGCTCGTCGCCCTTGGTGCGAGCATCGGCGTGATCCTGGTGTTCATCCTCCCGTCGATGCTCGACGGCAACAATGCGCAACTCGTTGCCATCGTCGGCGCGAGCGCGGTCGCGTTCGTCGCGCTCTACGTCTCCTACGGCCCGAGCCCCTTGACGACCGTCGCACTCCTCGGAACGCTCTCCGCGCTCGCGCTCACCGTCCTGCTCGCGACGGTGTTCACCGACCTCGCGCACTTCACCGGGGCCCAGAACGAAGACGCACTCCTCGTCTCGATAGGAACGTCCAGCGTCAATCTCAAGAGCCTGGTCCTCGCCGGCATGGTGCTGGGTGCGCTCGGTGCCCTGAACGACATCACGGTCACCCAAGCGTCCGCAGTGGGTGAACTTCGCTCAAACAACCCGACGATGACCCGCCGCGCTCTCTACCGCTCGGGGCTCAGGATCGGTCGGGACCACATCTCGTCCACGGTCAACACCCTCGCCCTCGCCTACGCAGGAGCCTCGCTCCCGCTCCTCATGCTCTTCACGCTCTCCTCCCAGAGCCTCGGCACCGTCGCCAACGGCGAGGTCGTCGCGGTGGAGATCGTCGCCACTCTCGTCGGCAGCATCGGCCTCGTCGCCGCCGTGCCGGTCTCGACGGCACTCGCAGTGCTCGTCACGAGCGACCACACACCCGCCACGAGACCACGACCCCGACCACGGCGGCACTACACCCCGACGCCGGAAGCGATCGAACCGTCAGTCAGTCAACAACCGGCAACCGTCGAAGCGCCAGACCTCCTCGCCCCAGTCGAGCGTGACTTCTGGACCTGACCCGACGATGCGGGACCGTCGCGCACACCGTCTCCTCCCGGCCGCTCCCGCGCAGGAGCTGCCGAATGAACGCACGCTGGCGAACCATTGGCTGCTCGCCCTTGCGCACGTCGGTCCGGAGCACGCGCAGCCCGTCAGCCCACACTGATGGTCGTCACCGACGCGACGGGCGCTCTGTCTGTGCCTTGCCCACCGACAAGGAATCCTCGGTTCGCGATTACCGCTGCGGCAGCATCCGAGATCGGAATGGGCAGATGGCCGGCGACCTCGGTGGTAGCCGAGGTCGGGTTGAAGCGCAGGACCTGGTCGCTGAGCTGCGTATTGTTGGCGTACCCGCCCACCACGAACACCTGCCCGTCGAGGACCATGGCGCTGGCGTGCGACAAGGACGTGGGAAGCTGAGCGACGATTTCGATCTTGCCATTGGCCGTGTCGAGGCGTTGCACTACTGACGTGTCGATACCGGCTTGAGAGTTCATCACGCCTCCGAAGAGGTAGATCATCTTGCCGACCGCGGCGAAGGCGGGATAGCGCACCGGCACCGGGAGCGCGCCAACGTTGGTGAACGACTTCCCGTCGTCGGTGGAGAGGACATCCGCGATGATGTTGTGGCCGTCGTAGCCGCCGAGCACATAGGCCTTCCCGCCGACGGTGACGGCGACATGATCCGAACGCGGCTGGGGCAGTTCGCCGACCACGGTCGTGGCACCGTTCGCCGGGATGGCCTGCACATCCGCCGTACCGTTCTCGCTCGGCCCACCACCACCGAGCACTAGCACCGCGTTGCCGAGCCGCGCGCCCGCGGCGTCGTGCACAGCCTCGGCGAGCGTTCCGGCCGGCCGACTCGTGCCTGTACTGGCATCGACGCGCACCACCGCGGCGGTCGAGAACTTCGTTGCGTCGAGGCCACCGAGCACGACGAGCTCTCGGCCATTCGTCACCACCACCTCACGGGCGACCGGCGCCGGAAGCCTCCATCCCGCGTCCGCGATACGCACCACGCCGCTCGGGCGGCTCGCCGTCGTCTTCGGCTCGGACGTACCTGGAGTCGAGCTGTGGGAGTCGCCACCGCCGCTGCAACTGCCCAAGGCCACGGCGAGGATGACTACGCAGACGACCCCGCACCATGCACGTCTCACGACTCGAGCCTCGCGGTTGCGCAACACGGGCTCGTTGGCGAGGACGCGTCCGCCGGGACGCAAAACCCGAAGCCGGCGTCGGAGGGTCAGACGTCCCCGTCATCGTCCCAATCGTGCCAGGCGAGCGTCCCCATGGAAGCGGTCGCCGGGGCCCTCCATCACGCCCGTCTGCGTCTTCGCCGAATTCCTGAGACACCGTCGAGGGCGTCGCGATACGGGTCTCCATGCTCGTACCTCGCAAGGCAAGAGGAAAAAAATCCTCGCCGAGGACTCGTCGAGCGGCGATCCCACCACTCCCTCTTGAGCAGGGAAAATGCAGTGGGCCGCCAGGGACTCGAACCCTGAACCTGCGGGTTAAAAGAAGCCTCCGCTGTTTCTTCTGCGTGATGGTCCGTCCGTCTGTGCTGGTCACGCCGCTGACCGAAGATGTAAACGCGCTCATCGGACCGGTCGCAATGCCGTCGACGCTCGCGTTCGGTGCCAACTCGGTGCCAACTCGGTGCCAACTCGATGGGCGAGGCACGCGGACTGAAATGGGGCGTCCGCCCGGCGGTCCCGCAGTGGGACGAACCGGGCGGGTATCGAACCAGCGGTTCGAGGGGGCTCACTCCGCGTGGGCTGCGACCGTGGGACTCTTCCGCGTCTGCGCAGGACGGGGGCATACTGCGAGCCCCGCGATTAACCGTGCGTGACCCTTGACGACCGTTGCCATGTCACGTGCGTGTCACGCCGCGCTCGCCCAGAGCCGGCGGGTGCGCAACGGTGTCAACTGGTGTGCACTCAGATGGCATGGCATCGCGTGGCGAAACAAGTCCCTCGAGCCGGCGCTGAGCGAAGGGCTCAGGACCCTGGCGACGATGGCGTCTTGTCGCGGCGCGCCTCCTGCTCTGGACCGTCGGCGAGGGCGGTCGCGAGGCGCTGGAAGATCAGGTGGTGGAACGGCAGCATCGCGTACCAATAGGTGCGACCCCAGACGCCGCGGGGGTGAAACCTCGCCTTCTGCACCAGGCGGGTGCCGCCGTCCTCGGGGTCCATGGTCCACTCCAGCCACGCCGCGCCCGGCACCTTCATCTCCGCTCGCAACCGGAGGAGCCGTTCGGGCACGATCGCCTCGACCCGGAAGAAGTCGACCGCGTCGCCGACGCGCAGGTCGCACGGGTGGCGCCGGCCGCGTCGCATGCCGGGCCCGCCCAGGAGCCGGTCGGCGATCCCGCGCACCTCCCAGAGAGCGTCCGCGGCCGGCCAGCCCCGATCCCCGCCGACACCGCACACCGCCGACCACACGTCGGCGATCGGCGTCTGCGTGTGCACGGTCTGGGTGTCGTCCATCACGATGCCGCCCGACCAGCTCGGGTCCGACGGCAGCGGGTCGGCGGGGCCGCGACCGTCGAGCTCGGCTTCCGCCCACGACGTCGTCACCTCCAGGTCGCGCGAACGCGCCAATGCGAGTTCGATCGCACGTCGCAACGAGAGGCACTGGCGGGGGACGATGCGCTCGATCGCGTCGTCGTGCACCACCACCTCGTTCACGAGGCTGTCGACGAGCGGCCGGGCAAGACCGAACGGCAACGGCGTCACCAGACCGACCCAGTACGACGACAGACGCGGTGACAGCACCGGGACGCGCACCACGACCCTCGGTCGTAGATCGGCGACGTCGGCATAGAGCTGCATCATCTCCTCGTAGGTGACGACGTCGGGACCGCCGATCTCCAGCACCCTGCCGCGCCGTCGGCGTTGCCGAGCACGCCGACGAGGTAGGCGAGCACATCGCGGATCGCGATCGGTTGGCAGCGCGTCCGCACCCAGCGCGGCGTCACCATGAACGGGAGCACATCGGTGAGGTGGCGCAGCATCTCGAAGCTCGCGCTGCCCGACCCGATGATCACCGCGGCACGCAACTCGGTCACCGGGACCGGACCCTCGGCGAGCACCGCACCCACGTCGTGCCGGCTGCTCAAGTGCTCCGACAGCGCGGCGTCGTCACGCCCGAGCCCACCCAGGTACACGAGCTGGGCGACCCCAGCACTCGCCGCCGCGTCCCGGAACGTCGCCGCCCCGGCCCGGTCACGTTCTGCGAACTCCGCGGTCGCGCCCATCGAGTGCACGAGGTAGTACGCCACGTCCACGTCGCGCATCGCCTCCAGGACCGCCGCCCGATCAGCGACGTCACCCGCCACCACCTCGACGCGGTCGCTCCACGAACGGCCCTCCAACTTCGCCGGAGACCGCGCCAGACATCGCACCTCGAACCCCGCCCCGAGGAGCTCGGGCACCAGCCGGCCGCCGACGTAGCCGCTCGCACCCGTCACCAGGACCCGCCGCACCCCGGGCGAGTCGTCGGTCACCGGCATCGCTCCTCCCCTTCTCCAGCTCCCGCCACGCGTGTTCCAGGAAGTTCCTTCCCAACGGGAGCGGTTCGAAGCCACCTGGGCGGGCAAACTGCGTAGTGCCGACACGATTCCTCCGAACGCTGGGTGCCGCCCTCCTCGTCCGTCCGGTCGCCCCTCGCCTTCCGTGAGCAGGGACGTTGCGGACCTCGCGCCGCAGCATCTCTGCGCGCGGGCTGGCTCGCTGGGGTATGTGCGCCGGGTTGAGTCGCAGACCCTTACGAGCCGTCCGGCCATGCGCTCCGATGCAGCACCATCGGGTGTGATGGCAGCGCGCCAGTCAGGTCCGACAGCAGGCGCTTCGTCTGAGTGAGGTACGGCTTCTCACTTCGCCAACAGCCCTCGGGCGGTACCAGCCCTGCTGACAGTGCCTCACCGTGCGACAGGATCCCCTCGAGCGCGCCACGGAGTGCCTCGTGCTTGGGACGAGCGGCCCGGGCGCGGTAGTCGTCGAGCGCCTCGAGGCCGTTCGAGGTGAGGACGACCGAACGGTCGGGTCTGGCTGCGACCAAGCTCTTGGCCCTGAGGTAGCTGATTGCCATTGCGATGGCCTCCTTCGACACCCCAGCGCGCTGCGGGAGGTCACGAGTGCGCACCGATACGTTGGCGATGACGCGCAGCACATTGGCCGCGAGTGGCAATGACACCTCAGCATCGCGCTCGTGGGCGATCGTCAGGCTCGTGAGCACCTGGCCCAACAGCGCGACGAGCGAGCGACCATCGTCGGTGTTGTCGCCGCCGTCGATCACCGCCGTGCGGAATCCGTCCGACGGATGGACCTCGGGTGGCGACCAGGGCATCGGAGCGGCAAGCGGCAACAGTGCCGCACCCAGGGAGTCGACGACGTCGACGCCGAAGCGCGTCCGCCAGCGGTCCTCGACGCGAGTCACCATCTTCGGCCAGAGACCCCGTGCGTAGCGACCAGCACGGGTCGGTCGCAGGACAGTGTCGTCCTTCACTCCCCGTTGGCTGCCGAAGCCTTCGCGCCGTTCGCTCCCACCATCACCGACGGAGATCCATCCCCACCGCTCAAGCCCGGCGATGTTGCAACCAGCTCCGGCTCGAGTCCGCAGCTCGTCGACCGACACGCCGTCCTCGTCGATGAACCGCAGTCCATTGGTCCACATCGGCAGCGAAATCCGGAACAAGCGACCCACCCGTTCGGAGCCCGCGGCTTCGACCGCGTTGTCGACCTCGATCGTGAACGCGATCCAGGTCCACGACAACAGCGTGGTGAGAGGCACCTGCTCCGGCACTCGCGTGAGTATCGCCGAGCGCCAGACCAGGTGCGCTCGAGGGCCATTGGCACACGCCTCGGGTGCTGACGCGAGAACACGCCCGAGCGAGCGGCGCGGCTGATGCCTGAGTCGTCCGTCCGCCTCGCGCCGGAAACGTACCGGGCACCGATAACGCAGAGCTGCCGATCGGCGTGCGCCCGCTCGGGGCATTCTGCGTGTCTGCTAGCTAGGCAATCTGCGGCTTCGTAGTGCGTCAATCCGGGTGCCACTCGTAAAGTACGTCTGGTTCGCGCTCTTCGTTGCCAGCGCCGTCCGTCATCTCGACAATGTCGAAACCGCGACGTTCGTAAAACCCGCGAGCATTCGCATTTCGCTGGAACGTCCATAACCGAAGCCCATGAACGCGGCGCGACTTCGCGTGTGCGAGAAGCGCCGCGCCGATGCCGCGCGCCTGCTCGGCTGGCTCGACATAGAGGTGATTGAGCATGGTGTCGCCGAGCGCCGCGAAGCCGAGGATTCGGCCGTCCTCGTCCCACACCCACACTTCTTGCTCCTGTACAACTGCACCGAAGAAGCCCTGGTCTTCGTCCGGGGTGTGCAACGTGGGCAGAAACGCCAACTCGCCGAAGGAGCGCCGAAATAGTGCTGCGATGGCAAGCGCGTCTTCGGTCGCGGCACGTCGAATCATGCGCTCGATCCTAAGGAACAGCGACAGGAGGAGGTCGTCGTTGTGGTGCGTCCCCGCGCCTGATCGGGCCATCTGTGCACCGAGCTTGGTGCGCCGGGAAGAACGTCTGGTTACCGCATTAGTTCGGCGTCTCGCTGCACACAAACTCTCGAAGGACGCTCATCGCTCGCTCGGGCTCGTCGCGGAACACCCCGTGCCCGCTATGCGCGAAGCGTTCGAACTGGACGAACTCCGGTGAGGTAGGCACGAGACGATTTCTTCGGACCCGGCGACGGGACACACCGGATCGTGCTCGCCGCCCAATACGAGCACTGGGCACCGTCGAACTCGATTTCGGTGAGCTTGCGTTCATCGAGTCGGTCGGCATCGGCGTGCTTGTCGCCACCGCGAACCGCTTGCACGCCGACGGCGGCAGCGTACGAATCCGTCGATCGCAAGCGCACGTCCGCACGGTGCTCGAGGTCGTTGGCCTGGCTGACTGGCTCGTCGATAGGCGGCTACGGGGATTCCCCGTGGATCTCCTCCGTCGCGGTGCAAAGATCGATCTCGAACCAGACTGTCTTCCCGTCCGCCCAGGTGTCGACACCCCAGTCGCTGGCGAGCTGATCGACCAGGAACAGCCCTTTGCCGGAAGACCGTTCCGGCTCGGGGCGCTGCACCACGGGGACTCGGCTGCTGGCGTCGTCAACTTCGACGTGGAGGCGTTCGCCCGAAGTCACCAAACGCACCTTGATCGGCGACCGTGCGTGAAGGACGACGTTCGTCACCAGTTCCGTGGTCAGCAACTCCGACACATCTCCGAACCCGTCGAGGTTTTGCGTCGCGAGCGCTTCGCGGAGAAATCGGCGTGCAACTCGCGGAGCAGTCGCTTCGGCTTCGAGAGACAACTCGATGCTTTCCAATGGGACCTCCGAGGCGGCCGGAGCGCTTAGCTGCCGAGGTCCAGGACAGCTCGATGTCAGTTTGCCAATCGCCGGCACCGTACCCCGCGCTCCCACGCTGAAACGTGACGCTCCACCACTGCCGTTGAACGCGAAGAACCGGCCGAGCCCGCACGCCCGACCGGTTCCTCTGCCGTGTTGCGCGGCATCCGGCAAGCATCGGCACCGAGCCGCAACACCTGTAGCTACCCGTGCAGTCGCGTGGGTAATCGAGATGTCACCGATCATGATCGGATTCGATTGGATCCGCTTGAAGAAGTCCACCACCGTGGTGGAGCTGTCCGACCGAGCCGTGGCGCCTCGTTGTTGCTAGAGCCGTTACGGTCACCATCCACCTGCGAGACGATGCAGCAATGTGCTTCGCGGGTCGGGTTCGCCTTGCTTTCCCGTGGAGGCCCCGTCATTCGCCTTGCCCTGGCAAGCTGCGAGCCCGTCCCCTTGCACGCGACAGAGCCCCGGCCGAAGCCGGGCCTGTTGACTCGGTCGTTGGTCACTTTCTTGCGTTGAGTTTGACGGCGTAGAGCCCTCCGTCCTTCATGAACAGGTTCCACGCCTTGCCGCGACGCTTCTTGCACACCGGGAAGGACTTACCGTCGACCTTGAGCCAGCCGGCGGAGTCGCCGCGGCAGAGGACCGTGCTGGCGATTTTCGGAGAATCTGGTCCTTGGATCACATATGCCCTGCAGCGCGCCATTTCGCGAAGCTCAGCGCGGTTCGAAACAGTCAACGCACGCCAGATGAATTTGGAGAACCACACAGGCAGATCGAGTGAGCGGTTCCCACTATCTCGGCGCCGTCCTTTGTCATGGCGGTGGTGGTCTTCGCGCTCGCTGCCGTCGCGATCGTCGCGACGATCGACTCGCCGTCAAAACACACGACAAGCCCCGGGGTGACACCAAGGATCCGCCGCGACCACGGATACCCGGCCCGCGTCGCCTCCATTCGGAACGCGAAGAACAGTTCGAGCGGGCAGCCCGAGACAGTCGGAGCCCCGCGGGGGTGCCCACCTCCGCCGGGACTCCGACCGACGTTCCGCTACCCGCAGCTTCACCTCAGAAAACGGGAGCGAACGCGAAGAACCGGCCGAGTTCGCCCCCGAGCCTGACCGGTCCCATTCGGTAGTCGTGCGCTGACGCTTCGCCAATTAGAGGCTGGGCATGGCGCTCGAGATATGCGAACTCGAACATCAGGTTCGTGCTCAACCGACGCGAAGAACCAGCCGACCCGAAGCCCGACATAGACGCGACGAGCCCGGGCCGAAGCCGGGGCCCGTCAGGCCAACACCCACCCGCGACTCAACCGGTCACGCATCCAGTTTGACCGCCTGGCGTTCCTCGAGGAAGCACGGCCACCGGTCATCGTCCCCGCGGGCCCATCCGACCGCCCACCGCCCGGCGCTCATCCGTCTCGATGAGCTCGAAACCGTCAGCCGCGTGCCTCGTCCAGCACCTCGTCGTCTGTCATCGCCTGATGTCGCGCGGCGGTGTGACGCGCGCCGTGGGGCTCATAATCAGCGGCACCGAGCCGCATCTCGTACCGGTCAACAACGCCGGTGCTCACGAGCTCGGCGGCGATGTTGTCGGCTTGGTGACGGGCGATGTCGGAGGTGAGGGCCCCGCAGGTACACACCGTCCCGTCGGCCGTCAACATGGCGACCTCGTGGTGATGGAGCTCGCGCGCGACGAGATCGACGAAGTCGGTGAAGCTCACGGGCGGCCGCCTTCTCTGAGGCTTGGGCTAGCGGGGGCGAAGCTGGCGGGCGCCGCGGGTATCGACACCCTGGATCGACCGCCGTTCTTCCTCGCGCCACGCCCACACAGGCGCGGCGGGAAGCCCTCGACCTGGCCCTGCTGCATGCCCCCGGAACGTGCGGGAGCTGAGGCTGGCGACGCCGCCAAGGACCCGGGACACCGCGCCGTCATGGGCGTACCGGGCGTTGGCTCACGGTGTCGGGACCGTCGACGGTCATCCGTTCCGGAGTTCGTTCATGGCGCTGGGCGACGGCACGCACAAGTTGCTCATCAAGACGGAACTGCGGCGAGTCCTCCAGAAGCAGGAAGGTGACCGCATCACGGTTCGGCCCGAAAAACGTCCCGACGCCTGACGAGCGGTGCCGAATGGCCGTTCGACGTGTCTCGCCGATTTGCGGTAACGAGTCGGCGGGCGGTGGTACACGTGACAGCACATCTCTTCGGTTGTGTTGGGTGGCAATGGCGCAGTCCCTGGCTCCCCGCAGCTGCGGGCGACTTCACCGGCCGCGGCCAGGGCGGGCGGCAGTATTGTTTTGGTGTTCGCGACGTCGTGCTGGGTAGGCAGCGAGTGCGAGGCGATCGAGTCGTGAGATGACTTCGGAGTATGTGCTCGGAGCCGGCGGCGCCGAGCAGCAGCGTCTCATCCGACAGGCGCACGCCTTTCGCGCCGAGGCCGCTTGGTTGCTGGACCAGATCTGTCCTGAGCCCGGCTGGCGAGTCGTCGACGTCGGGTGCGGTCCTCTCGGAATTCTCGATCTGCTCGCAGATCGCGTCGGCGCACACGGGGAGATCGTCGGCGTCGACAACGAAGCGCGCATGATCGAAATGGCGAGAGCGGTCATCACGCAGCTCTCGCTCGCGAACGTCACGCTGCTCGAGGCCGACGCGATGCACACCGGCCTCGAGCGGAGTTCATTCGATCTCGTCCATGCCCGGCTACTGCTCGTCAACGTGGCCGAACCGCAACGCATCGTCATCGAGCTGAGTGCGTTGACACGGCTCGGGGGAATCGTCGCGTTGGAAGAGGTCGACTGGATCTCGTGGATCTGCGAGCCTCCGCACCCGGCCTGGGATCGCCTCCGCGACGTGCTCCGCGAGTTTCGGCATCGACGAGGTCTCGATGTGTACCTGGGGCGGCGGCTGCCAGGATTGCTCCGTGGCGCCGGCCTCGAGGTGATGGGCTTCCGTGCGCTGTGCCCGACGTACACGCACGGCGCCGACAACCACTCTCTCCTCGTTGGCTTCGCCAACATCCACGGGCCGGATCTGATTAGAGACGGATTAGTGGGAGCCGACGAGCTCGCTGGGCTCGTGAACGACCTCGACGCCCATCTCGCGCACCCCGAAACGATGACGATGTACTCGCTGTTCTGCCAAGCATGGGCTCGTCGACCGATCACCTCGGATACCGGCCGTCGCCGAACGCATTCCCACCAGCTGAAGGCCCCATCTGCCCATCCTCACGCGACGAGCCCGCCCGAGCGAGCCACGTATCTGCGTCCGACCGGGCAGGTTGTGCGCTCGCAGCGATGTCGGCTGTATCGCAGGTTTCGATCGCGCGGAGGCAGGGCATCGTCGGGCATGGTTGAGTTGATCTGGAGTTTCGCTCCGTGGCTCGTGTTTCTCGTGGTGGACCGTTTCGCGACACTCCAAGACGCCGTGGCCTGCGCGGTTGCAGCCGCACTGATCGTGCTCGGCCGGGCATTGTTGCACCACCACGTCCATCTTCTCGACATCGCCAGCACCGTCTACTTCTTCGCACTCCTGATCCTGGTCCAGGCGGTCGACACGACGGCGCGAAAGTGACATTTCCAACTACGCGCAGGCCGGAGCGCACATCGCGGTCGACGATCATCGTGTTCGGCTCGATTCTGATCGGCCATCCATTCACCGAGTCCTACGCCCGCGAAACGGTTCCCGAGGAATACTGGGACACCCCATAGTTCCATCAGACCAACCGAGTCATCTCCGCGGCCTGGGGCCTCGCGTCTTCTCGTCGGGAGCATTTCGCTCGTCGTCGCCGCGACACCACCGGCCGGCCGATTCTGCTTCGCATCCTGATCCCGTTCGGCGCCTTGTATTGGGCGTACTCGTTCACCGACAAGAAACGCAATGCGCCGAGACCCGCCGCGGCATAGCCGCTGATCTGCCTGTGTGGGAGCACCGGCCGAAGCCGGAGCCCCAAGGGCTTCAGGATCGACCGACCGCGAAGTACCGAGCACTCGCTGAGCAGTTGCAGCGCGAGGTCCGCAAGTTCCCGACCTGACGCCTGCCGGAGCCCCGACCCCCCTTGGTAGATAGTCGGGGCTCCGAGCTGTTCTCTCGGTCGGCGGCCCCCGAGGAGTCCACCGCCAACCTGCCACTACCCGTCGCCGCTGTCAGCCAAAACGCGACGAAGTCGGCCCGCGTATCTGCGCCGGAGCGGGCATCATGCGTGTGTGGTTGATCGGAGCGGACCGTTGCTCCGTCCAGACGAACCGCTATGACGAACGAGCTTGCTCTGGTGACGGGCGCGTCCTCCGGGATCGGCAAGGCCTTCGCCGAGCGTCTGGCGGTCGACGGCTACGACCTCGTGGTCGTGGGACGACGCGTGGACCGACTGGAGGAGCTTGCTTCCTCGCTGTCCAACGTCGCCGTCCGGATCGTGGCCGCCGATCTGTCAACCGATGAGGGCGTGGACACGGTCGCGGAGCTCTGCGCCACGTCGCCACTGACGACGCTTGTCAACAACGCCGGCGTGGCTCACTACATGCCGTTGGTGGACCTGCCAGCCGACAAAGCCAGGGAACTCGTTCACGTCAAGGTCGTGGCGCCGACCATGCTCACTCGCGCCGCCCTTCCCGGCATGCTGGCCCGAGGCGAAGGCACGATCATCAACGTGGCCGGGATGATCGCCTTCGGCGGCCCATCCCTGCAGCGGGGCGGCCGTGCCGTCTACACCGGAACGCTCGCTCATCTGGTCGCGATGACGCAGACCCTGCGCGTCGAAGTCGAAGGCACTGGAATCAGAGTGCAAGTCCTCTGCCCCGGTGTCGTGGCGACCGAGTTCCACGAGCGTCAGGGCATCGACCTCAGTGCATTGCCACGCATGACACCGCATGATGTTGTCAGTGCGTGTCTGCGCGGCCTGGACCTGGGCGAGGTCGTCTGTGCACCCGGCGTCGAAGACGCCAGCCTCCTCGACGCGATCTTCCAAGCCGACCTCGTGGCCTTCGGAGCGCAGACCCCTGACCTTGCGACCCGCTACCGCACGACCTAACGACACACATCGCGAGCGTTCGAGTGGCGGGCAGGTGAAGATCTGCGTCGATCGGCATCGGTCACGGCGGTGATGCCCTACGCGCTGGCGGTCGTCGCGACGATCAGCGTCCTCGCCGTCTGACACGCGACGAAGCCTCGGGGATGACACCGAGGCTCCGTCGCGACCACCCAGATACCCCGCGCGTTTCGCCTACGAAACTGTGCGCGGAACGGATCCCGATCGCTTTCCGCCCGGGATCATCGCGTTGCTGATCTACGTCTTCGGTCGCGCCAGGCGTCCGACGCGACGAGCGGTGGTGGCTGGGCGAAGCGGTTGAGACCTGAGCCTGTGGGGGTAGGCACTGGGCCTTAACCCTCATCCATTGGAGTTCGTGTGGCTGACCCCGTCGTGCTGCTGAAGAAAGACCACCGCGAAGCGGAGGCGATGCTCAAGACGCTCGCGGCGAGTTCGCCTGGTGCCCGTAGGAAGTCGACGCTGTCGAAGCTTGATGCAGCGCTGCGGCTTCACATGAACATCGAAGAACAGGACGTGTACCCGCTCGTGTCGAGGCTGGTGGGTAAGGAAGACGCGAAGGAAGCGAACATCGAACACGGCCTCGCGCGCGAAGGTCTCGACAAACTTCACGACCTCGTGGACAAGCCAGGCTTCGGGGCGGCGGTGGCAATGCTGACCGCTGGTATCAAGCATCACGTCAAGGAAGAGGAACACGAGATGTTCCCCGACTTGAAGAAGAAGCTCGACCGTCGTGACTTTCTGGCGCTTGGCGACGCAGTCGCGGCGGCGCACAAAAAGAAGAGGGTCTCGTCGTGAGTCTGATGATCGATGTCGACCTCGTGGAAGCCGTTCTGCTCGCGGATGGCTGGCACCAGGTCGCCGATCACAGCTTCACCGTCGATTCGTACGAGTTCGTCTGGTGGCCTCGCGACAAGAGCAAAGGCAAGGACGACCCGAGCATGCTGCACGGCAGCGGCGACAAGGCGGTCTCGGGTGCTGGATTCGCCTTCCATGACAGCAACGACATGTTGGTCTCGGGGCCTCTGACCGCCGTCCAGGCTGTTCGCCATAAACGGGGATAGATGGTTGCCGAAGGTTGCGTCGCCCCAGTTGACGGTTCGAGGTTTGGTCACCAGCCCGCTGCTCGCTGTGCAATCGGGTCGCGTCACTCTGCCCCATGCTCAGCGTCCGCGGCGAGCTCGATGCTTTAGCCCGGAAGTGTCGTGCTTCGGGTGTGGTGGTGCGAGCGCGGCTCGCAGCTCGCCGAGCTCAAGGCCGAGGCGGGGACCGCCGAGGTCGAGCTTGACGACGGCGAGTGGCCCTTCGGTATCGACCGGCGGTCCTCTGCCATCGCCGCACCGCGCTGACCTGAACCCCTCGATCGGGCGCCCGCCAGCGTCCGAGGCGTCCGAAACTGCCACTCAGTGCATTCAGTTTTGCACGTCGCAGACCGATTCGTTCGGTGGCACTTGGGTGTGGTTCTCGATCGAGATCGCCAGTAGCCGACTATGACCAAGCGCTCTCCTGAACCACGTGATGGCACCTCGAGGCCGCGCAGATCAACCGCCCGGTGTCGCATCGCTCTGGGCGACTACGCGATCCGTCCTGTGGCGCCACCCGTCCGGGCCGGTTAGGGCGGTAGCCGCGCGGGTACCGTGATTCGGCTTTGATACGGACCGCCGCCGGAGGCCCACCAGTGTCGGACGAGCGTAGCGACGCCGTTGCACCGATCGTCGCCGTCGTCGCGGGGACGGAGGTACCTGATCGGCTGCCTGTCTCGCTGGAGCTTCCGGCGACATCGCTCGATATTTCGCACTTCATCGCGCTGCGTGCGTCGGCGTGCGTCGGCGCGGACTACTCGAACATTGCGCTCCTCGACGCGGCCCGGACGTCTTTGCGGCTGTTCCACGGTTCGTTTCTGGAACCTGCGATGGCGCACCGCTACACCGACGTACCGATCGACGCGCCGTTTCCGATCACGGTCGCGGTTCGCACCGGAGAGTCGGTCTTCTTGCCCGACCTGGACTCGTATCGCGAACACTTCCCCGAGATACTCCCCGACACCATCGCTGCTGGTGTCGGGGCGACGGCGTCATTGCCGCTGTACCGGTTCGACGGCTCGCCACTCGGCGCAATCGGCTTCGCATGGGCGAAGTCCCAACCGTTTGATTTGAAGCTCAAGAGCGCGCTGGAAGCGGTCGCCCTGCTCTGCACTGAAACACTGGAGCAAGCACAGCGCTACGACGAGGAGCATCAAATCATCGTCGCACTCCAGCACCGGATGCTCGACGATCTTCCCCAGACTGCGGGCATCGAGATCGCGGCCCGGTACCTCCCCGCCGGTCGCACAACACTCGTGGGCGGAGATTGGTACGAAGGCCTTCGCCTCGGTGAGGACCGCATCGCCTTCGTCGTAGGGGACGTCACCGGACACGGAGTGACCGCGGCCGCGGACATGGCATTGGTTCGCGGGATGATCACTGCGCTGCTTCACTCCGGTGTCGCGATCGCCGAGGTGTTCAGCGAGGTCTCCGGCGTGCTGAGTCAACGCAAGGCCCTTCTGCTCGCGAGCGCCACGCTCGTGGTCGTCGATGCAGCCGCCGACACGCTCACGTTCGCTACCGCCGGGCACCCCCCACCCTTAATCTTGGATTTCGACGGTCAGGTCCGGTTTCTCGATACGGCCAATGCGCCCCTCCTCGGCCTCGACGAAACGTTTTCCAGCCCCCAAGCGCTCACCAGTGATACGGCGCCGTTCCCACACGGCTCACAGCTGATTGTCTTCACTGACGGCCTCGTCGAACGCCGCGACCGCTCATTCGACACCGGCCTGGAACAGATGGCGGCGCACCTCGCGGCGTTACCCGCACACATCAGCCCTGAGGAACTCATCGCCTCACTCCTCGACGCTCTCCTCGGCGATAGGAGACCCGCAGACGACATCGCTGTACTCGTCGTCGAGCATCTTCGCTGAGGAACAGATATCTCGCGCTCAGACGCAACGAACCGGCGCTCCTCCCAATGAGGTAGGGCTCGATGCACAGTCCCACGACGGTCGAACCGTCGGTTCATGGCGCGTACGAGCGAAACCGTCCGGTAGGCGAACTCTTTGGCCCCTGGCGCATCTACGCGACGCGGATCCTTGCAGCGTGCGAAATCGTCGTTCTCGCGGCGTCACGTACTCGGTCCCGGCGCGCTCGAGCGCAAGGAACTCGCCGACCAGGCGCACAAGCTCCACACCGAGGGTTCACAGCAACGGCGGTATGAACTGATGACGGGCCCTGGCCGTCGAACTTGGGGACGCCGCGCGGACGGAGTCGCCACTGCCCGATCCGAGTTTGCTTTACCACTGCGAGGTGGCGGCTCGTCGTCGACGAAGCTCGCGCTCGAGATCCTGAGCCGTGACTGGATCGTGCTCGGGTAATACGACCACCTCTACCGCTTCGCCGGCGGTGTCTACCGCCCCGACGGTGAAGCTGGGCTGACGGTCCATGCCCGCAGGCTCCTCGGCACAAGGCCACGTAGGAACAGTCGACACGATCTCGCGACTCTCGACCATATTGAAGAAGCCGCGACCGACGACGACTGACGCAAAAGAGCTGACCGAGCTGAAACCCGACCATACTGGATCGCGACCTTCACCCGCTGCGCTGCGAGCTGTTGTCCGCCCCGACCGTCAAGCGCTCAAGTCCGCTCGCCTTTCGATTTCGTGGCGGAGACGCTGCAATGACGAGCGCGTTCCGTAACTTCGACCGCGGGGTCGGTCACCAGTCCGGGCAGGTGGAAGAGTGGCCCGCCGGTCGGTGTTTCGCCGATCGTGACTCGGGTGGCGGGTCCGTCCGGTTCCACCTAGATGTCGACCCGTGCGATGCCGGTAGGGCGGAACGGTACCTCGAGCGAAAGAAAATGTGGCCGCTGTCGCCGCAGGATGGCCGGGGAGTCGTGAAGCTCACCGGCGGCGGTTCCGACGGCGTGGTGGAACTGGGCGCCGACCGTGGGCCATGCGTCGTCGACGCTACGGATCCGTCGGGTGCCGACGACCCACTCGGGGTAGGCGTGGGGATCGTCGAGTACGTCTGGCGGACGCCGGCGCTACTCCGCTGCCGATAACGCCAAGGCACCGCGCATTGTCGGCGTCGAGTCTGACCTTTTCAGACGCGACGAACCGGCCGAGCTGTGTCCCGACCGGTTCGAAGGCATCGGTGTTGGTGCACTCAGTCTTTGTGAAGCTTGTCTTTCACCGCGTCGATCGCGCCTTCGGCCTTGTCCTTGAGGTCGTCGACCATGTCTTTTGCTTTGCCGGACGCCCGGTCGGTCTTTCCTTCGTTCTTGAGGTCGTCGTTGTCGGTGAGGTCGCCGGCAGCTTCTTTGGCGCGGCCCTTCATGTCGTCGGCAGTTCCATCCATGTCGATGCTCCTGTCGTTATCGTGGTGGCGGTGCGGTCGGTGGAGAAGCAGCCAACCGATCAACGCGCCCACGATCGCCCGAGGATCAGCACGACGAACAACGGGGCGCTGACATCGCCGAACACGAAGCCGATCCGCGTGTCATCGCTGTTATCGATGGCGACCGCCGCAATCACCGCGATCAACACCACAGCGACGGCGATCCGGGCGAGATGGGGGTTGGAGTGTGTGTTTGTCTGCCTGGGTGTTGTCTCCACTGCCGTCCTCCTACCCGCGACCGCGCTCCCCAAACGGCCGTTGCGTAGGAGGTCCGTCGCAGCGTTCGCCCTGACAGTTTCCGTACGCCTGCGCGTGGGCAGGTACGCCAGAGCCGACTGGCAGGGTGACTGTGGAGAGTTTCGAATCGCAACTCCCGGCGACGAAGACCGCGCCGCAACTTGTACGCGGGTTTCTCCGCTCCACTCTGGAGACGTGGAAGCTTGACGGCTTCGGAGACATCACCGAACTGCTGGCGTCCGAGCTCGTCTCGAACGCGGTTGTGCATGTCGGTCACCCGATGACGGTACGGATCTCACGTCGACCCGACAGCATCCGCGTCGAGGTCCAAGACGAGAGTCAGCAGTTGCCCTCGCTGGAGACGCCTGATCCGACGAGCGAACACGGACGCGGCGTGCTCCTCATCGACGTGCTCGCAACCGACTGGGGCGCAGAGGTGCATCCCGAAGACGGCAAGACCGTCTGGTTCGAGCTCGACACCACCACCGCGACCAGTGGAGGCGCACGGAGACGAGGGCAACTAATCCTCGATCCAATCGCCGAGCCCAGTGAGTTCCAGTACCCGGCGCGGGACGTCGTCCGGTTTGCGCAACCGCAGGGTCCCGCCGTCGGCCGTCAACCGGTTTCGGACCCCAACCAGGACTCCGATCGAGCTGGAGTCAAGGTACGTGACCCTGGACAGGTCGACGACGACCCGACCCTCAAGCGCTGCGAGCGCCTCACGGAGCTGGTCGGCGGATGCCATGTCGAGTTCTCCCGACACTGACACCACTGACGTGTCGGGCTCCAACGAGGTCACGAAGCGGGCTTCGGCGGCCACCGCTGTCACCTCTTTCTGCGGGATCGCCGGGACGAGACCACGGTCCGTACCTCAGGTACGACTGGCGTCGTGGCCAGGGAACAGGAACGGCACCTCAAGACGACGGCCGACTCGACGAGCCAAGTCACTGAGGCCACTCACAATGAACTCGTAGCCCTGTCCGGTTGCCGCGACGTAACCAAAGCTCAACGCGTCAAAACCAGACGCATCAATGAACGACATGCGAGTGCAGTCAACCTCGACGTCGCGGCGCACGCCAGCGAGGATCGCCCGGAGCCGAGGCACCGTGTTGAAGTCGAGCCTGCCTTCGATGATGACGCGATCGCGCGTCGACTCGCTCACCGCGAACTGCTCCACCCGGCTTCCCTTCCACAAGGGTGCCAAGGTCCGGAGCACCGATACAGCCTCAACGCCGCACCGAAGCAAGCTACCCGTCGCGGACGCTGCCTCACACCCTTCTCTCGTGGCGGAGCCCGGCCCAAACCCGGGCCCTGGCGGTCGCGGACGTACCGCGGGTCCATGGTGACCCGCCCCGCTTCGATGACACGAGCTCCCCGCCGGCTGCAAGGTTTGACTCTGCGCTGACGGGGTTACGTTCCGCCAATGGGAATCCTGATACTCGTGCTCGTCGTGCTCGCGATCATCGCGCTGTTGATCTACATCTTCGGACGAGGCCGCCGGTAGGGCGAACGGTTTAGGTCGTGGCGAACGGTGGAGCCCAGCTCGCGCCGGGTGAAGGCGACGTCTTTGCCCCGCCCATCGGAAACCATGTCGCTGATCCCGTCGCGAGGCTGAAGAGAGGCCACGGCGAAGCAAGAGCGATGCAAGACCTTTGCGGCAAGTTCGCCTAGCGCCCGGGGCGATGTGTGAGAAGGAAACGAGACGGGCATCAGTCAGCCGTAGTTCTTCGACGTGTCTCGAGGTCCGATGGCTGTTTGGCTGCTGGTGCTTGTGGTGCTGCTGGTTCTGGCGGTGGGATCGTGGTTGTTTGTGCGGTCGCGAGCGCGACGGGGTGGGGTGATCGCGACTGATCCGCGCAAGCCAGGACGGCCGCGGCGCGGCGCTGGATCATGAATCGGGTGGTGCGCGCTACAGAGTTGCGCGGACATCCCGTGGTCACGATCGGTGGGGAGGACGTGGCTGAGGTACGCGACGTCGTGTACGACTCCGAGACCGGTTCGATCGTGGGGTTCACGCTCAACAAGCGCGGTCGGTTCGCGGGGCGCCTCCGTACGCTGCTCGCGATCGACTCGACTCGAGCAATCGGGCGTGACGCACTCATGATTGACGATGCGTCGGTCCTCGATGAGCCCGAGTCCGCGCCGACCGAGATCGCGCAAGCATCCAGTGAGCGTGATGTCATCGGAGCCGCCGTGATCACGAAGGGTGGAACGAAGTTGGGGGAGGTTTCTGATGTGGTGGTGGCGCTCGGCCGCGGTGCGCACGCGGTGGGCTATGAACTGCGCAGCCCCGACTACCCCCACCCGCGCTTCATCCCGCTACCCGAGCAGCTCGCGATCTCGGGAGACGCGCTGGTCGTCCCCGACGAAGTGGACGCGTTCATCCATGACGATCTCAGTGGATTCGGGGCCGCGGTGACCGAGTTTCGCTCGCAACTACGCGAGCGACCGTCCGGCGCACCGGTGGAACACAACGCGGCCCCGGATGGCGACACCCGATGACCACGTTTCACGAAGCTCTCGGTCGACCAGTGATCGCGACTGCTACCGCAGAACAGGTCGGAGAAATCAAGGGCTTCGTGCTCGATGAGCACGTGTCCGTCATCCGGGCGATCCACACCGGAGGCACGAAACGCTCACCCGAGTTCGTCTCCTGGGGCGATATCGATTCGTTCGGACCCGACGCGGTCATGATCGTGGAGAGCGACCGCGTGCGCTCTCCCCACGACGAACACGAAGAACGCACCGCGAGCGGCGAGCTGACGGTGCTGGACAAACGTGTGCTCACCGACCTTGGTGACGAACTCGCGACGGTCGACGACGTCGACTTCGATCCGGTGGATGGACAAATCGAAGCATTCATCGCAGGCACGAATCGCATCCCGTCAGAACGGTATCTAGGGATCGGTTCGTTCGCAGTCGTCGTTACCACCGACGAAGACACAACGACCGACACGACCTAACCGTCAATCCACGGGTCGGGTACCGACGGGCGCCTAGTGCCGTGAGCAATCGGCGCGAAGAACCGGCCGCGCCGAAGTCCGTCAAGAGGTTCTCGCTCATCTGCGAGCCGTACGACGAGCTGCCCGCCCACGGGTGGTTCGGAAACTGCGAACGCCGTCATCGCCTCGTAGCTGGCGCGACGCCGGAGTCCTGCGTGCAACCCGCGTGTGCGACACGCGGTTGTTTGCAGTGGTTGTCGGTGGGTAGGCCCATCGCGACGGCGGGTGGCGCGCGCACCATCTCGGTGCATCCGACAACTATCCACTCCGTGCGGAGGTCTTGATGAGCAGCAACGGCAGGAATGACGGCCGCCAATCGGTCGAGTACGGCACGGAATCAGTGGAGCGTGGCAGTGGGGGCGAGACGCACCAGGTGGCCGGTGACGGGCGGCCACCGCTGACGACGCGACAGGGCGTGCCCGTTCGTGATGACCAGAACACCTTGCGCGCTGGCGATCGGGGTCCAGCGCTGCTCGAGGACTTCCACTTCCGGGAGAAGATCTTCCACTTCGACCATGAACGGATCCCCGAGCGGGTCGTCCATGCACGCGGCTACGGCGCGCACGGGTACTTCGAGAACTACGAGCCCCTCACCGACCTCACGCGCGGATCTCTTCCAACGGGCAGGGGAGCGGACACCCGCGTTTGTGCGCTTCTCGACCGTTGCCGGCAACAAAGGCTCGTTCGACCTCGCCCGCGACGTGCGCGGCTTCGCGGTCAAGCTCTACACCCGCGAGGGCAACTGGGATCTGGTCGGCAACAACATCCCGGTGTTCTTCATCCAGGACCCGATCAAGTTCCCCGACCTCATCCACGCGGCCAAGCAGGAACCGGATCGGGGGTTCCCCCAGGCCGCTACCGCCCACGACAACTTCTGGGACTTCGTGTCGCTCGTGCCCGAATCGACGCACATGCTGATGTGGGCGATGTCGGACCGTGCCATCCCGCGCTCCTTCCGCTTCATGGAGGGCTTCGGCGTGCACTCGTTCCGGTTCCTCGACGCCGCGGGCGGGTCCCGGTATGTGAAGTTCCACTGGAAACCCGTGCTCGGGTTGCAGTCCGTGGCGTGGAACGAAGCGGTGAAGATCAACGGCGCCGACCCCGACTTCCACCGGCGAGACCTCTGGGACGCCATCACCAATGGTGACTTCCCCGAGTGGGAGCTAGGCGTCCAAGTCTTCGACGACGAATTCGCAGACCGCTTCGCCTTCGACATCCTCGACCCGACGAAGATCATTCCCGAAGAGGACCTGCCGATCCGACGCATCGGCCGCCTCGTCCTGGACCGCGTGGTCGACAACTTCTTCGCCGAAACCGAGCAGGTCGCCTTCTGCACCCAGAACATCGTCGACGGGATCGACTTCACCAACGACCCCCTGCTCCAGGGCCGCAACTTCTCCTACCTCGACACGCAACTGAAGCGCCTCGGCAGCCCGAACTTCACCGACCTGCCGATCAACGCGCCCAAGTGCCCGTTCGCCACCTTCCAGCAGGACGGGCACATGGCGCTGACCAACCCGGTCGGCCGGGCGAACTACGAGCCGAACTCGTGGCCCGCCAACGCCGGGGGTCCACGCGAAGACGCCGAGCGCGGGTTCGCCACGTTCACCGAGCGCCTCGAGGGTGACAAACGCCGGCTACGCCCCGAGAGCTTCGCCGACCACTTCAGCCAGGCGCGACAGTTCTACCTAAGTCAGACCCCGGTGGAGCGGAAACACATCACCGACGCCTTCGTCTTCGAGCTCAGCAAGGTCGACCGGGTCGACATCCGCGAGCGAATGGTCGGCAACCTCCGCAACGTCGACGAGGATCTCGCACAGCAGGTCGCCGACCTCCTCGGACTCGAGCAGCTGCCAGCGAAGACGGAACCCGCGGTCGAGCCGCGCACCGATCTGGCCGAGTCGCCGGCGTTGAGCATCGTGCTGAACGGACCCGAGACCTTCGCCGGTCGCAAGCTCGGCGTACTGGTCAGCGACGGCGCCGACGCATCGGTCATCGAGCAGCTCCTCGCCGAGGTCGAGGAGGAGGACGCTCAGGTGGAGTTCGTCGCCCCCAAAGTGGGCGGCTTCACAACCAGCGATGGGGCCCTGATGGTCGCGGACCAGAAGCTCGGAGGCGGACCGTCGGTGTTGTACGACGCAGTGGCGGTCGTGGTTTCGGACGAAGGCGCGCGCTTCCTGGCCGACCAACCGGCCGCCCGCGACTTCGTCGCCGACGCGTTCGCGCACAGCAAGTTCATCGGCTACGTCGCCGCGGCAACCCCGTTGCTGGAGGCGGCGGGCGTCGCCGCCCGCATCGATGACGGGTTCGTGCCCATCGACACCGACGGCGCTGCACAGCTACTCGAGCGGTGCCGCGACCTGCGGTTCTGGGAACGGGAGCTACTGATACCCGCCATGCAATGACGGCGGCAATCTCGATGTCGCCGCGCGACGGGGTCGGGGCCAGATCCAGCCCCTATATATGAGTGATGGGTCGCTTCGACCACCACGTCCGCGCCCAGGCCGGCCGGGGTCCCGACCTCGAACTGGACTCAGCCATTTGCAGTCTTCGCAGCACAGGCGATCGTCGCCGTCGATCACATACATCACCGACCGGGCGCCGGGAGCTCGGCAAGCAGCAGCAGCAACTCGAAGACACAAGGGTCTGAACAATCCTCCCTCCGGGTACAGGAACCCAAGTCGGACGGAAGCCGACAGAGAAATCGGAAAAGGAGGGCTCATGTTGCTGGGTCAGAAACGACACGACACCACTGTCACGACGCGTCGGCGCCGCCGATCGAAGCGGCCCGCGAACGTCATTGCCGTGGTCGTCGGCGTCTGCGCGATTGCGTTGGGCGTGTGGGCGTTGGTCAAGACTGGCATCAACACCGATCACATCTTCACGCCCACCAAGGATGTGATCGGTTTGCCACATACTCCGGCGCTGGCCCTCGGTGAAATCGCGTTCGGGGTCCTATTACTCGTTGCGCCCGCGCTCGGGAGATTCGGGACCTTCCTGATCGCGCTAGCGGGCGCGGCATCGTTTGCGTTCGGGGTGATCGTCTTGAGCGACTCGTGGTCGGGAAGGGTGCACCGCTGGACCGCTGCCGATCACGACAGCGGCTGGGTGTTCATCGGCGTCGGTGTCCTGCTTGTCCTCGCCGCAGTTCTCCCCTTGCTACCTTCGACGCGCAGAGCGCAGCCCCGCGAAGCAGCGCCGATGGAACACGACCCGGTCCCGGCCGAACCCGACCATGCGCCCGCCTCCGATGCGACTAACGAGAGCGCGCAGCCCGCGCGTACGGGCGCGGTCCGGCCGACCGAGACCACTACAGAAGTCCTGGACGACGACAACATCAACACGAACACGCACGCGACGGGTTAGTCGAGCATCTGCGCTCGAGGGGGAGGGGCCGGCGACATCACCTCGCCCCGAGCGTTCCGGCGTTGTGCGGGCTACCCCGCAATGCCAATCGCGTCGGGCCCGCGAACTAGCCCCGAACTTCTGATTTACGCGAGACTGCGTCCGGAGCGTTGAAGCCGTCATTCTTCGACCACAAGCGTACGGATCTTGGATTCGACGAGCGGCACGTAGCAGCCACGCAAACCTACGGGTTGGAGGGCGAGCCGCCAATATGCTCGACCCCAGCCCTCAAAGTTCTAACGACGCTGCCACGCCGGCACTGCGCCTCGAACTCGACACGGAACCGGCGCGCGCGTCGCATTCGGGCTGCGGGTAGCCCGCTAGAGAATCGCGTACCCACTTTCGCGAGCGAGAACGGCGCCTTCAACACGCCGAGGTGGTCATACGGTCCATCCGCCCACGGGTTGAACGAACGCGGGCAGCACGAAGTTGCTCACCTGGACCCTCCGACCATTCGCAACGATCCTGTACGTGCTTGCCTGTACCGCGCCGCACACTTCGCGGGCCCACATCAACCGGAAGCCGTTGAATGGGTACTGATTCGCTGCCGGGTCGGCGAGCATTTCAAGTGCTTCATGCGACGGGGTGACGGGGATCGCGTCAGGTCGGGTGATCCAATCGTTGCCGGCTGAGATCGGCGGGTCTGTGAACACGTGCGCGTAGGGCAGGCCGTGACCGTCGACAGATGTGCCAGCCGTAGTCGCCAGCTTGATGGGCGCTGTTGACGACGTGGATCTTGTGGCCGCACCCACCGACCGTGAATCGCGCCGTAAGGACACCCCACGCGGGCGCGAAGTCGCCTTCGACCTGGATGGTTAAGGCCTCGGCGATCGCGTTGAGGACGCGAGGAGCTGGAGGATGGTCGTGCGTGTGGTCAACCAACGCGATAGTGCGCACCCGGTGATCGTACGGAGGTCAACTGGCTGCGTGAGTACGACGCCATGGTCTTACGTCGGCGTGCTCGACTCGTGGCGAGGAGGTAGTGGCGCAGCGGTACAGATCGCGGGATCGTGCGCGGCTAGGCGTCGTGCTCGGTCGTGTGCCCGCGTCGGTTGGTGCGACTCCGTGTGACTCATTGCAGCTAAGCCGCTTTGGGATGAGGACTTCGGTCCGCGAGAGCAGTCACGCAACTCCGGGGATACCTACGCCCTGCCATGGGCTCCATCCTCTCAAGGATCAGAGTGGTCCGCCCGGGGTTTCGTGGAGTCGGATAACTGGAATGTGATGCTGCTGTCCTGACAGGAGGACAGCATGGGAAGACGCGGCTACCCGGAGGAGTTCCGTCGTCGAGTACTCGATCTGATCGCGGCGGGCCGCAAGGTCGCGCGAGGTCGCGCGACGATCTCGGGATCAGCGAGCAGACGATCTACACGTGGCGACGACAGGACCGCGATCGACCGCGGGCTGGAGGCCGGGTCTGTCGTCGGCGGAGAAGGCGGAGCTGGTCGCGGCACGCAAGCGCATCCGCGAGCTCGAGGCCGAGCTCGCGGTGCATCGCCGGGCGACCGAGCTGCTGAAGGAGCAGTCGCGACCCAAAAGGCGGTTCGCGGCCATCGACGTGATGGTCGCCGAGGGTCTCCCCGCGCAGCTCGCGTGCCGAGTCCTCGAGGTCTCGGAGTCCGGCTACTACGCGCTGGCGGATCGCGCCCGCCCTCGCCACGGGCGATTCGCCACGCGTGGCTGACCGATCTCATCCAGCCAGGTCCACCTCGACTGCCGCGGCATCTACGGCGCGCGGCGCGTGCACGCCGAGCTCACCCTCGGGCACGGCATCTCGGTCGGTGCCGAAGCCGGTGTCGTTGCTGATGCGCCGAGCCGGCCTCGCAGGGCCTGTCCGGGCCGACCGAGGTACCGGCGGATCCCGAACCAGCCGACCGCCGGCGACCTCGTCGATCGACAGTTTCGCCCGCAGCGAGCCTGACCGGCTCTGGGTCACCGACATCACCGAGCACCCGACCCGCGAAGGCAAGGTCTACTGCGCGGTCGTGCTCGACGTCTTCAGCCGCCGCGTCGTCGGCTGGTCGATCGACGCCTCGACCAGACCGCCGCGCTGGTCACCAACGCGCTCGGCATGGCGATCGACGCAACGCCAACCGACGCGGGACGGTCATTCACTCCGACCAGGGCACGCAGTTCACGTCATGGGCGTTCACGCGCGCGCGCCATCGACTCCGGCCTCCTGCCCTCGATGGGCTCCGTCGGCGACTGCTTCGACAACGCCGTCATCGAGTCGTTCTGGAGCCGCATGCAGGTCGAGCTGCTCGACCGACAACGCTGGCGCACCCGCGTCGAACTCGCGAACGCGATCTTCGAGTACCTCGAGATCTTCCACAACCGCCAGCGCCGTCACTCCGCGCTTGGCATGCTGACACCCATCGAGTTCGAGACCCGACATCAACCGACAACGGCGGCATGAACCCCAGTCAGCCGACTCCACCGAACCCAGGGCAGCCCAGAGCCTGCACAACTCCCGGGGCGGTTCAGGGAGTCGTCTGCTGGCGGCTGGGAGTGATGCTCACGGCCAAGATCACTCCCCGGGCGGCTCGACCGATCACTCCCGCCTCCAGGGCCGGGAGTGATGGCACGGCCATGATCACTGCCTGCCACGCGTCCGACGACTCCCGCGGATCGTCGTCGCGGACCGCGATCACTCCCGGATCGAGCACGGATGACTCCCGCGGATCGTCGTCGGAACCGCGATCACTCCCTCTATGAAGAGGGGCTGGGTGTCAAGTGGGTTCGTGACTCCCGGATCAGCCGGTGATAACTCCCGCGATGACTCCCGGGTGTCTGTGGGTGTCGATGTCGTCCGTCGCGTTCGCGATCAGTCTCGTCGACGGGGCGGTGGCGAACGGGCGCGTTGATGGCTCGTGGCTGTCATCTCTCTATTGCCTGCTCGCGGCGAGGATCTGGTTAGTGGGACGCTCCGCAGCCCAACTCGGATGAGGGCCGTCTATGCGGCCAGGGAGTGATTGGGGCTTGTCGGAGCGAAGGGTTCGCCGCGGGTGAGCATGTGCCAGATCGCGGTGGCGAGTTTGCGGGCGATCTCGACCCGGGCGATCTTGGCGCCACGTTGTTTGCCGCAGCGACGCTTGGTGCGTTCGTAGTGCGCCCGGTACGCCGGGTGGTGCGCGGCGTGGACCGCGGCTTCGATGAGTGCCCAACGCAGATACCGAGGCCCGTTCTTCGCGAGGGGGCCGCGCCAGTCGGACTCGCCGGACTGGTCGACGCGTGGGCACAGGCCGGTGTAGCCGGTGAGCTTCTTCGGGGTGGCGAAGCGGGTGATGTCGCCGATCTCCGCGGCGATGGTGTAGCCGAGCACCCAGCCGATGCCGGGTGCGGTCATCAACAACGACACGTACTGATGCTCCGCGCCGAGGGTCCGCAGGTCGCGTTCACAGGCGATGATGTCGACGTCGAGCTCGTCGATGAGCCGCAACGCGCCGAGCAGGTTCGAGTGCCACGGTTCGGGGAACTCGAGCGCCTCGAGCTGTTCTCGTCCCGCGACGCCAAAGAGGTCGACGCGAGGCGCGGGTAGCCGAACGCGATCAGGATCGAATGCACCCGGTTCTTCAACGCGGTGCGACGCTTGACCAGGTGGAGCCGCCAGCGGGCCCGCTCCCGCTCCACCGCGGACCTCTGGTGTGGGCAGCCAGATCGCCGGCACCAGATCGCGGCGTGAGAGCTCGGCGAGCACCCACGCGTCGATGCGGTCCGTCTTGCACGCCAACGGGGCGAGGCCTTTGACCTTCGCCGCGTCGGCGATCTCGACGTCCCAGCCGAGGAGCTCGAGATGATCGTGCACGAAGCGGGCACCGTTCATCGCCTCGATCACCGCCTCCACCGGCTCCCCGAACCGTCCGACGCGCTGCACCAGTGCGTGCAGCCCGTCCCGATCCGCCGGCGTCCCGGTCTCCAGCGCGGTGTCGCCCGCTTCGTCGAGGACCCGCACATCCAAACGCTTACGACTCAGATCCAATCCAGCGTGCAACATGGTCAAGGGCCTCCTTGGTCGAGCTGGTTCCCACGAGAACCCACGTTCTCACCGGGGAGGCCCCTCTTCATGACCACTCGGATTCCGCCCGATCACTCCCGCCCGTCCCCACGAATCGCCCCCGCCGACCGTCCACACAGGCGGGATCACTACAGGATCGCGCCCGATGAATCCCAGCGACGCGCCGATAGCTCCCGTGTGCACTACGGACAACTCCCGGCGAGCGCCGACAGGTCCCGGAGACACTCCCGGACAACTCCCGGATCGCACCAGATCACGCCCGCGCATGCGACGGCTGACTCCCGGCCAACGTCCACACGAACCGGATCACTCCC
>CAVSCQ010000003.1:0-18813 GCA_963726465.1 uncultured Solirubrobacterales bacterium | reverse complement strand
CACACTTGCCTGCAAGTTCGGCGACCGGACCAGGTATCGCCGACGATGCGCCGCTGTCATGCGACCGGGCTTCTGCGCGAACGGGATCGAAATACGTCGGGCCGCAGTTGGTCGCCGAGACTCTCGCCTCACTACCGCCGCGGAGAGGTGAACGCCGTGTCGTTGGACGACCCAAGTCCGACTCGAATCCGTCCCGGGCCGACCGAATCGCCGTCAGCGATCTCTCGCGGGTGGTTCGTTGTACGCGAACCTCACTGGAAGCTTGAGCTACCCGAGTCATTCCAGCGTTTCTTGCCTCGCGGTCACGGCATGCGCGTGCGAGACCCGAGGCGTCGGCAACAGACTCGGTCGGAAGTACGGCGCACGAATGTCGACGCGGGTCTTCCGGTCGCTAAGTGAGCTGGATCAACTCTTCGCCGACCTGGAGCGGGTCGCGGAGAAGACCTATCAACGTGCGCTCGACGCCGCCTTCATCGATACGGAGGAGCGCCGGGAAACCACGGCCCTCGCGTTGAGCCGTGGCTGGTTCCGGGCGTACGTGCTGTACATCGACGGGGCCCCGGTCGCGTACCAGAGTGGATTCCTCTACCGCGGGACCTTCTCAGGCGCGCAAACCGGTTACGATCCGGCGTTCCGGAGCGACCGGGTCGGGACGTATCTCCTCGTGAGGTTGATTGAGGATCTATGCCAGGACGACACAGCTCGGGTCGTCGACTTCGGATGCGGTGAAGCGGAATACAAGCGGCGCTTCTCGACCTGCGGCTCGGAGGAGGCACATCCAATGGTCTTCGCACCGACGTTCAGAGGCATCCGGCTGAACGTGGTAAGCACGGCGATCGCGGCCGGGGACGAGGTCGCCCAGAAAGCGCTTGAGCGGGCAGGCGTCTCAGGAACGCTCAAGAAGCGGCTGCGGACTGCGTCACCGTTGGCCTGAACCGGTGACCGTCGATCAGAGGTGAAACGCCGTGCGCATGCTTGCTGCTGTGGCCGCGTTTGCAATGTGGGTCTGAAGGCCGAGCATGTCTTCGGTGGTCCGGAGCAGCGAGTAGTGGTTGAAGAGCGCGGGCGAGATCGTGCCGGGACGGGTATACGGAGAGAGCACAAGAGTGGGTATGTGGTTGTCGGATGAGCCCTCGTCCCAGGTGACGAACACGGCCGTCGAACCCGATCGGTACTGCGGGCTCGACAAGACCTTCGGGACGAAGATCGCGAGCCAGTCGTCGCCGGCACGAGTCTGCGCCGCTTCGTCGTCGCCCGTCGTCGGGCACGAGTGCATGTCATGGCAGATGTTCGGTGTGACAAATGTGAACCGGCCTGTCAGGTTGAGCCTCCGGCCTAGGGGCACGTCCCGCAACATGCATTCCCGGGTTCTGATGTTCGTGAAGTAAACGGCAGGATTGTGGCGGACGGCGTACAAGCCTGCGTTGGTGCGGTAGCAATTGGATGGCATCGAGTCGGCAAGCGCACGCCAGCTCGTCCCGAGCTGGGAAAAGATGCTCTGCACGGCCAACGGGTGCTCGGATGGGTCGCCGTCGTCATTGATTCCTTGAAGCGAACCCGTGGTCATCGCGATGTAGTTCGGAAGGCTCGGATGCGACTCGGCGGCGAAACCGGTGGCGAGACCGCACTGGTGCGCGAGTGCGTTGATGTAGGGCGCATTCGCGGAATCGATGATCTGCGAATAGCTCTTGTTCTCCATCACGATCCAGACGACGTGCCTGTAGACCTTCGGCGGCTTGCGGCGAGTTCCGCAGGAAGATGAGGCTACGACCGATGATTCGAACGTCTGCGTCCCACCTACAGCGGCAGCGTCATTGGTTCCGACGCGCGGCACCTGTCCCGTCAGCGTGGCAGTCGCACAGAGGACGAGTGCAGCACTCGACGCCCGCCGCCGAGCCTCGCCCTTCACCTTGCCCAAGGGTATATACACCCAACCAGCCGAACAACTTCGTGACCACGGTTGCCGCAGTATCGGTCCGGGGGAATCCAGCTCGAAGTCGGCCACTCACTCGTCGCACCTGAGCTGATCACGTTTCCCAACGGTCTGCAGGAAAGGGGTCGGCCGAGGCGTCTCCCGAGGATGGGGCGCGGTGATGGCGGCCGATGTCGGCGACCCCGGCAGCAGCCCTGAGCTGAGAGGCCGACCGGCCTCCGTTTCGGGACTACTTGCCCGCTGCTGCAAAAACCCAAAGCAGCTGATCTTCGCGCCCAAAGGAACTCATCCTTGCGCCCCGCGGAAACCGCTTGGTTGAGCCGTTAAAGGGGCTCAAGAGGGTCGCAATGGGGTGCGATGATGGTGCCCGGTCCGGCCGAACCCGTTTGTTGGAGCCCGTTTCCGCGATGTGTGGGGCGCGAGGATGGGGCGCGGTGATGGCAGCCGATTGTCGGCGTCCCCGCGCGGCGGCCCCGGTGCTGAAAGGCGGGCCGGGCCCCCGTTTGCGGCAGTACTTGCGCGCGTCTGGAGGCAAGGGCAACTGCAGCTCATCTTCGCGCCCAAAGCGTGCGATGTTCGCGCCCCGCGGAAACCGCACGGTTGAGCCGTTTCGGTGGTTCAAGATGGGGCGCGACGGGGCGCGAAGCTCGCGCGCATAGGGCGAAGATGAGCTCGCTTGCCAATTCTCAGCGCGCAGAAGTACTGCCACGCCGGGGGGCCGGCACGGGCTGATCTCCGAGGACACTGCCTTCGCCGAAAGATGGGGCAGATGCTCCAAGCGACCGCGTTCCGCGCGGCGTAGATTCGGGGCGTCGATCGAGGAGGGAAGGATGGGTCTTCGCGGCAGGTTCTTCGCGTTCACGTATGACCGCTTCAGCAAAGGGAGCGAGGAGGCCGGTCTCGCCGAGATGAGGAGGAGCCTGATCGCCGGCACGAGCGGCGACGTGCTCGAGATCGGCGGCGGCACGGGCGCCAACCTCGGCTACTACGGCGCGGGCGTGGGGTCGCTGACGGTCACCGAGCCTGAGCCGCCGATGCTGAAGCGGCTGGAGCGGAAAGCGCGCGAGCAGAACTCGCAGGCGAGGGTCCTGCGCGCTTCGGCCGAGGATCTTCCGTTTGAGGACGCGAGCTTCGACACGGTCGTCTCGATGCTCGTGCTCTGCGGCGTCGACGACCAGCCGCGCGTGCTGCGTGAGCTCCGCCGTGTGCTTCGGCCCGGCGGCCGGCTCATCTTCATGGAGCACGTTCGGTCGGACGACCCGCGCGTGGCGAAGACGCAGGACCGGATGAACCCGGTCAACCGGTTCGTCATGTGCTGCGACTGCAACCGTCCAACGCTCAACACGATCCGCTCGGCGGGCTTCGACGTGACGGGGCTCGTGCAGACGGAGCTGCCGAAAGCGCCGCCGTTCGTCCGCCCGCTGATCGTCGGCACTGCGACGGCGCCAGTCGCCTGAGCCACGTGTCTTCACGCTGACGCCGAACGCCTGCTGCCAACGCCCGCAAGTTCCGCCACAAGAGGGCCCAAGGCCGCCTTTCAGCTCAGGGCCGCAGCCGCGGGGACGCCGATCTCGGCCGCATCACCGCACGCATCCTGCGCCCGCACACCACCGAAACTGGCTCCAACCCGTTCGCCCCGAGGCACGAACATCGCGTGCTTAGGGCGGAAGATCAGCTCGGCAGCCAGCAGCTTGACCGAAGAGAGCCCCATAGACCGCCTCGCGCGGGTAGCGGCTGGCGCAAACTGGCGTACGGGAGTAGGCTCGCTCCATGACAGGGCTTCGCGAATCGTGGGACCGGTTGCGCGGAGGGAGCGAACAGCCGCCGGCGCCTACCGGCCAGCAGTCCCCGCCGCCTTCGGAGTTTCCGCCGGTACCTCCTTCCGAGGAGGTTCGCCGTGAAGCGCTCGAGAAGGACGACAAGCGGGCCGAGAACAGCGAGCCCGAAGAAGGACGCTAAACCCACCCGGTGCCGTTCACGTCGCCGCCGACCCGTGCGGCTCGAGACGCGGTACGTCATCAGTCGCTAGCGTTGTGTCCTCGCGCGCCGCGGTCGGCCGAGCCTCGATCAGGTCGGCCCGGTGCTCGTTGCTCGTCACTCGGAGGCGTACTCGGCGGTGACCAGATCGAAGTCGAGCTCGTGGCGAAGGTCGATTAGCTCGCGACCAAAGGCATCGACGTTCACGTCGTCGAGCCAGGACGACAGCACTCCTAGCACCGCCGCCTCCGATCCGCCAGGGAAGCGGTTCGACGTCTCCAGGCTCACCGCGACCTCCTCGAGGCCCGCAGCGCGGAGCCGACCCGCCAACTCCACGAACTGCTCCTGCACTAACCACGTCTGCGTCCGAGACGTCGCCACCGGCACCCCGAGCTCCTTCAACAGCTCCAGCCGCAAGTGCCGACCCGCATCGCTTTCGTCGCCGGGCTCCCGCAGAACACCAAGCAGGGCGGCCAGCTCGTCGTTGTCGAGCACGACGTCGCGGCTCGTCTCGCCCTGGTCAACGTTCGGCCTAGCCTGCGCACTGATCTTCGCTGCTGCCCCGTCCGCAGCGAGCGAACGACGCCGTGACAGAACCTCCGCCAGGGCCAACGCCTCCACTTCCGACAAACCCGGACGGGAGGCGAACGCGAACACCACCGAAGCCACGAGTCGACGCTACACCACCGCCCTGCCAGTGGCAGCCGAGGGCGAGCAGGCGCTGATACCAACTGCGAAGCTTCGGTTTGGTCGTCGACTGTTGCGCCTTGCCCGTTCGTCTTCACCGACTCGACGCGGTGAGCTTGACCGCAGCGTGTGTGGGGCAGGATGCTTCCTGGATGGGGGAGCCGGCCGTGCGGCGAATCACGAACTGTCATACGCACACGTTCACGCATGACAATTCTTCCGACCGGCTTGTGTTCTGGCCGGTCGGGCCGCTACTCATCAGCGGTGCTGGTGCGAAACTCGTAGGAGGCCGGATTGCCGTTTGTTTGGCCGTGTCGCGCTGGGCGTACGTAATCGGTGGTGCTGAGACCCGACGCCGACAGTGATGTGACGAGAGGCTCCGTGAGCTCGCCACGGGTGGCGCCTCACAGATTCTCGATCGCGTGCGCGAGTTGGTTTGCCCGTAGCAGCGTTTTCTATCGAGGAGCGAGCCGAACGTCGCCCGTGACGTCGTTGGACGTGATTCGGACTTGCGGCTCGTCGGCCAGGCCAGGTGCGTCGGCTACGGTGGGTCGATGTCACCCGTCGACGAGTCGAAACTCACGAACGTTGAACGTTGGAGTATGCTCGCCGATCGCATCGACGAACATCGCCGCGAGACCGACGACTGGCGCCGGCGTCGCGGGCACGAGGGGCTCGTCGCTGCCCGCCGGCATCTGACGCTCGTCCAGCCGGACGACGATCGCTGACAGCCGTCAGGGGTTACTGCGTTAAATCGCGCCCCGGCGAATACGTCTGCCGGTGGATAAACCCGCTCCGGTGTACCTCGCAGGCGGCGAGGACCTCGACGACTACGTGTCTGTGGTCCCGAACTGGAAGCCGGGCGACACCGTCTACGTCGACGGGCGGCCCAAGTATCGGATCAGCGCGGTGATACCGGTGAACAGCCTCGACAACGAGGTCTACGCCGGGATCTGGGAGGTCGAGCCGCTGATCCCGACGTCGCAACGCCAATCGGCTTCTCCTTAGTCGACGTGGTGCTCTCGACGCTTCGAGGGCCTGTCAGCTCGGCTTGTCGTGCCTCGCGACGATGCTCGGCCAGACGCGAGCGAGCGTGCCGCGCAGCGTGCAGCGCGCGATCGGCTCGCCGCCCTCGTCGCTGTCGTCGGCCGCGGAGATGCGCGCGACGACGCGATAGCCGCTGCAGAAGCCGGCGGCGCGGCGGGAGTAGCCGATCACGAGCGCCCGCCGTCCCGCCACCTGCGGGCGCCAGTAGCGCATCGTCACGTCCGCCGACGCGACCGGCGGGAGGCCGCGGCCGAACAGCTCGAGCGCTCCCGCCTCGCCGTAGTTGTCCGCCACGATCACGTCCGCGCCCGCCGCGTGCCGCTCGACCAGGCGCACGTACGCGGGCCAGCCGACCTCCGACTGATAGTCGCTGCGCGCCTTGACGATCCCGCGCCGGACGGCCGTGTGCAGCGGCAGCACCGGCAGCGTGAGCGGCAGGACGAGCAGGCCGACCGCCGCGAACAGGGTGCCCGCCACCAGGAGACGGCGACGTGTCGCCCAGCGATCGAGCGGGATCGCACCGGCGGCGAGCGCGAACACCAGCACCGGCAGCGCGTAGTACGACTTTCCGCCGAGCACGAAGTACGCGACGACGGTGCCGACGACCGTCCAGCCGAGCGGACGCAGCGCGCGATCGCGGACGAGCGACACGACTCCGGCGACGGCGACCGGAAACGCCACCGCCGTGAGCAGGATCACGTTGACGATGAACTGCGGCCGCGTCTCGTCGCTCCCGCTCGGCGGCGGGTTGAGGAACCAGTGCACGCTCGTCCAGCTGTGGCCCGCCTCCCAGACGAGGTTCGGGACGAGCAGCACGGCCGCGATCACCACGGCCAGCGGGAAGCCCCACGCGCGCAGGATGTCGCGGCGCCAGACGAAGAACGTCGCGATCAGCAGGACGAGGACGACGGCGATCGTGTACTTCGTCTCGAGTCCGATGCCGGCCGCGACTCCGAGCAGCGGCCACGAGCCGCGCCCGAGCGCGAGCCGCAGCGCGAGCCAGAGGACGACCATCGTCGTCAGCTGGTCGAGCGCGACCGGCTGGAAGAGCAGGTTCGTTCCCAACATCCCTGGCGAGAACCCGATCACCACCGCAGCGAGCGTCTGCGCACGGCGCGTCGCCCCGAGCTCACGGGCGACCAGGGCACCAACCAGCACCGTCCCCGCGCTGGCGAGGATCGTGAACGCGCGCAAGCCGACAAGCGACCAGCCGAACAGCTCCGGGCCAGCGCCGCGAGCAGCGCCGTCACCGGCGGGAACTCGACGTAGCCGCCCTGCAGATGCAGGCCGGCGACGGCGTAGTACAGCTCGTCACGGTGCCAGCCGTACCGTCCGGCGACGGCAAGCTCCAGCGCGCACTTCAGCGCGACGACGACCAGCACAGGGCCGGCCGCGAATGCGACGGTCGACTTGCCTGCAGGCCTGAACGCCACGGCCACCAAGCCTAGAACCTCCGCGGGGCGTGCTCTTCGACGACGCGACGATCGACGACGTCGCCCTCGCCGCCGATGCTTAGGCGGTTTCCGTGGCTTTGGAGCCAAAAAGGGCGACCTTCGTGCCCGCTGTGAGCATGGGGCCGATACCCGACCCCCCTGCCGGGACTTATCGGCGTCTCGCGAAGGCAGCCGAGCTCATCCTCGAGCCCCAAGGAATTCATCTTTGCGCCCGCCGAAACCGTTTGGTTGAGCCGTTTTAGGGCCTCAAGATGGGGCGAAGGGGCGCGATGATCGCGCCTCGACCGAGGCGACCCTCTGCCTGCTCTGCGCTGAAAGGTCGGCCAGGCCCCCGTTGCGGCAGTACTTGGTCGCATCGGGAAAGTAATGGCACGCAGCGCATCTTCGCGCCCAAAAGGAGCCATTTCCGCGCCCCCGCGGAAACGGCTTAGTTGAGCCGTTTCAGAGCCTGGAAGGGGGCGTGAAGGGGCGCGATGATCGCGCCCTGCCCGGTCGAAACCGTCTGTTGAAGCCACTTTGGCGTCCTGCGGGTTGCGCGGCGCTCTCGAACCCGCCGGGGGAGGCGGCGAGCAGATCGCGGTCGCCGATGCCTCAGTCTGGGTCCTGGCCGCAGCGGCCGAGGTGGTCTGGCGCAACCCGGTCAAGTCACGGTGAGAGCCGTTCGTGGGCGGTTTTGGGGGCTGACCACTGTGCGATCACCTTGAGCGCGGTTGCCGCCAGCGAGAAGCAGATGTAGCCGATCAGGACGATGATTCCGAGGCGGGAGCGGGCGAAGAGCAGGAGGTAGCCGAGGTATGGGACGTGCCAGATCATCCGGTGCGCCTGCATGTGCTGGCGGTAGACGATCGCCCAGGGATCGGCGACCGGATTCGAGTCGCCTTTCGTCCGGTACGCGACATGGCCGTTCGAACGCTGGATCTCGATGATGCGATGGGTCGCGATGCCAGCCGCACCGAGCGGCTTCCGGAAAGAGATCACGTCGCCCACTCGCAGCGACGACGGCGGAACTGTGCGATCGACGATCAGCGATCCGACCGGAATCGTCTTCGTCATCGATCCGGTGCTCATCGCCATCGGCTGCAGTCCGAGCATCAGCAACAAGACGTATCCCGTCGCGAGAAGGAGTACGAGGCCCGCTCCGATCGCTCTCACGAGCCTGATCGTCGCCGCCATCAGAAGTTGACCTGGTTTCCGCCGCTCTGCGTCACGACGGTTGTCGACATCGCGTTGCCCGCCAGGTCGGTGACGCTTGCTGACGGTGTCCACTTGAACGTCGTGTTCGCGACGTTCGTGCGCTGGGACGACGTCGGCGTGCATCCGCCGAGCGTGACGCTGACGGTGCTGCCGCTCATCAGCATCGTCGATGAGCCGCACGTCAGCGTGGCGCTGACGTAGTTGGTCTGTGTGTTGACGGAGCCGAGGTTGGTCCCGGTGACGGCGATCGTGTCGTTGGCGCCGGAGTTCGTGAAGACGAGCGAGACGGTCGTCGAGGCGCCGCTCCAGCCGCTCATCACGGTGACGGGGTCGACCGGCTCGGAGAACGTATAAGTCAACTGGTCGCCGTTGTCGGCCTTCTTGGCCGTCGAGCTGGCGCCGTTCGACCCCGCGATGTTGCTCGCGAGCGGAGCGACCGTGTCGCGAACGAGTGCGAGTGAGGTGGTCGGCGAGAGGTCGCCCGTGTTCGCCGTGACGTGGACGCCGGCGGTGACCAGCCCGTCCACGAATGCGCTCGTGCTGACCGTCGGGAAGGTGATGGTGCCTGCTCCCGCCGGCGCCGCGCTGCTCGTCGCCACGTTGTGGCTCGCGCTATCGGTGAGCGAGAGGTTCGCGGTGTCCGTCGCCAGCGACGTCGACGGAACCGCCGCCCGCAACTGAACCGCCGCCTGGTTCGCCGAGTTGACGTAGGTCGTCGCGCCGTAGCTGTGGCAGTTCGAGCACGTGAGGCTCGTCGGTGCCGCCGCGATCTCGACGGTGGTCGACTTGCCGCTCTCCGAGCCCGTCCAGTTCCCCTTCGTCGCCTGGGTCGTGTACTGCCAGCGACCGACGGGCACACCGTTCTCGGTGCAGGTGTTCGTCGCCAGCGTCCCGCTGCAGCTCGTCCCGATCGTCTGCACAGTCCCGCTCTCCGAGTACCGGCGGACCGTGTAGGAAACGGGGGCTCCGCCGACGGTCACGGCCGTCCAGTTGAGCGCGACGTTCGGGTAGCTGACAATCGAGTGCGACGGCGCGACCGCAGCCGGGATCGCCGACGCCTTCGAGAAGCCGCTACCGCTGCCGCCCATCGCCCAGGAGGCCTCGGCGACGCCGCTGACCGCGAGCGCCGCAACGAAGCCTCCCAGAACGAGGAGCCGACGCCGCACCTTGACTAACTGGTTGCCGTCAGCGAGACCGGGACGGTGAAGACCGCTCCTTGGCACGAGTTGTCCGAGGCATTCGACATCGCGACCTTGCCGACCAGCGAGAACGTCACCGTTGCTCCGGCCCCGACTGCCTGGCTGAGGCCGCTCGTGTTCGTGAAGGTCACACCCGTCGACGCGTTGCAGGCGGCACCCTTGTCCGAGGTGATCGTCCCCGCCCCGGTCACCGCGGTGACCGTCACGGCGAACGCGTTCGGATTCGTCACCTTGACCACGAGATCACCGGTGCCGCCGGGATAGAGCTGCGCCGTCGTCGACGCCGAAGCGTCGGACAGCGTGACGTTCTGAGCCGTGACCGCCTTCGCGTAGCCGTTGCCCGCCGACGAGCCAACGGTCCACGAGCCGAGCGTCACGGCGGCCGTCGCCAGAATCGCCACGGCGGATAGGGCCAGGACGAGCCTGGCCTTGTCCGCGACAATGATCGTGAGTGCGGTACGGAGAGTCATCCGAACGTCCCTAGCTCGTCGCCACGAGGGTGACGGGGATCGTGAACACGGCGCCCTGGCAGCTCGAGCTGGCTGCGTTGCTCATCGCGGCCGCCCCGGTGAGCGTGAACGTGACCGTCGCGCCCGCACCGACGGCCTGGGTCAGCCCGGTCTGGTCGGTGTAAGTGACCCCGGTCGACGCGTTGCAGGCCGCACCCTTGTCGGAAGTGATCGTCCCCGCCCCGCTGACCGACGTGACCGTCACCGCGAACGGGTTCGGATTGGTGACCTTGACCTTGACGTCACCGGTGCCGCCGGGATAGAGCTGCGCCACGGTCGAGGCCGATGCGTCGGAGAGCGTCAGGTTCTGCGACGACGTCGCCTTCGCGTACCCGTTGCCGGGATCCGAGCCAACCGCCCAACTCCCGAGCGTCACACCACCTGCGATCACCACCGCAACCAACGCCAGCGCGACAGCCAGTCGCGTCCTGTTCGCGAGGAGGATCGAGAACACATCCATCATGCCGCCAACTCCTTTGTCGTCGTAAGCGCGCACCGAAATCGCCCAGGCGGGTTCACGCAGAGCCGCAGTGGTGCGCCGGCCGTGTCATCGGCAGACGGCAGACCGAACTTGATGTGCCCATATCGCGGGATCTTTGCGTCCCTGGCCGAAACGGCTTGGTTGAGCCGTTTCAGCGCTCGCAAGGGGGCGCGAAGGGGCGCGATGATGGTGCCCCGTCCGGTCGAATCCGTTTGTTGGAGCCAGTTTCCGTTGTGTGTGGGGCGCGAGGATGGGCGCGGTGATCGAACCCTCTGCTTGCGTCCTCCGCGCAGCGTGCCCGTGCTGAAAGGCGGGCTGGGCCCCGTTGTGGCAGTACTTGCGCGCGCTGGCAAAAGCACGGCGGAACGACTGCCACAGCATCCGCACCTGCCATCCGCACATCTCGCACATCAGGGTCTCGCTCGCGAACACCCGTTACGCCAGCGCCACCCTCTCCGTCCGAGGTTACGACGACGCGCTTGCCCTGCTGCACAAGCTGTACGGGACGTGGCGCGTTACGGACTTCGGGAGCTCTCAATACGTCGGGTGCGGGAAGGCGCCGAAGGCGGTTCGGGTCGATCTCGAGCTGACATGCCCCGGTGGCAGGTAGCGCGAAGCGTGCGGATACGCCTTCGGGCTGATTGCCGTCAATTGGTTCGTCTCGGATCCTCCGGCCCCTCAGGAGGCCGAAGTGTCTTTCAAGTTCCGTGTGTTCAGCGCCGACCGCGACGACCTCGAGGACTACATCGCGAGCGTCCCGAACTGGGACGTCGGTGACGTCCTCTACCGGGACGGGAAGCCGGCCTACCGGATAACGGCGGTCATTCCGATGCACGACCTCGACAACGAGGTCTACCACGGGATCTGGGAGGTCGAGCCGATCGGCGCTGGCGCACGCGCGTCGCCCGTCGCGATAGCCACTCACCCGACAAAACCTACCCGGGCGTATCGCGCACAAATGGTATTCAGGCGGCTTAGATTTGACGTCAGGGGGAGACGCACACGCGGCCACGGGGAGGCCTGGCGCGTGTCCCGGCTAGCAGGAGAGTCGCCCAGCGGCGGCCCCCGGGCGGGCGACTCTCCTCACTGTTTCAGGCAGCCAACTCGACGAAGCCTGGCGGCGGCGGCTCAAGGGCGCTCTTGCGTTTGGTCGGAGCCGTGATCGATACTCGGCCTGTTCCGTCCTGCGGCACGGGAGGCTATTCAATGATCACTAAGGGTCTGCCTTCACCGGCGACGGCGGCAGCGCGCCGCGACCTAACGAAGTACATGCTGAAGGAGGGCGTCGAGCCGGAGGAGGTCGCCCGCCTGCTGCGCGCCGAGGACATCGGGATTTACCGCCGGATGCTGGACGAGTTGGTCACATCGAGCGCCTGGATGCCCAGCTGACCCTCGCACCCGTTCCGTTCGGGCCCGGCAGTAATCAAGCACCGGTTAGAAAGTGACAGAGTGCGCTAACCGGCCAGGTCACAGGCGCTTCGGCCGACCCTCGATAGGAGGTCGACATGCTCGTCGCTTCAATGTCCGGCTGGTGGTTCGGCGGGATCATCTTCGTCATCGTCTGGGTCTTGATTGCCTTCTGGCCGGCCCGCGTAGCCGCCCGCAAAGGGCACAGCTTCTTCTTGTACTTCATCTTCAGCCTGATCTTCTTCCCCGCCGCTCTGATCGTGGCCTACATGGTTCGGGATCGTAGAGTCGCGGCCTGACACGCGCTTTAGAAGTTCAGTGCGGCCTAACTCGAGTGGCGCGCCGATCACCACACCGGCCGCCGAACACCACCGAACGCCTCAACTTGATGCTTCCGCGGCCGGCGGACAGGATTGCGTCCGCCGCGGCGGCCACGGCCTGTTCCTCCCCAGCTCTGCGCCCTGGTCGCCGCGCCTTGATGTTGTCCGCCAGGCGGCTAAAGAGGAAGGTACGCAAACGCCGGCTAGTCAAACTGCTAGCCGAAACGCGGCCAGCGGCGACACCCAGCACCGCCATACAGTGCAGTTGTGCAACTCACCACTGATGCGGAACGCTGGGACAGGCTCGCGCAGCAGATCCGTGAGCTCCGTGTCGAGGCCGACGAGTGGGACCGCCGCTACGAGCACGAGCAGGCTGTGCAGGAGCGTCGCCACCTCGAGCTCATCCGGGACGACGATGAGTAAGTCGCTGACGTCGCTGCTGTTCGGCGCCGCACGGCTCTCAGCCAACGGCCGGGCTGTCCGCGGCGCCTCGAAACTACAATCCAGGCTGTGAAGCAGTTCGCGACCGTCCGGGTTACTCAGGCCGCCGCGAAGTACGGCGAGAACGCACCGCTTGCGTCGGCCTGCTGCAACGCCTGCCGGACGTGCGTGCAGACGAACCTGATCGGTATCGCGCTCGGGGCTGTCGCGGCCGCAGGTGTCGCCGTTCGCCGGCAATTCTCGAACACCACCTAAGCGCCGACCTGCCCGATAACGCCTTCCGGCCGATTGGCGCCGCCAACGTAGGGTCGACGCTGCAGTCCAGCCCCAACGGAGACCACAACCGAAGGAGGCGGACGAATGTTCCTGTTCAGGATGCACGACGCGACCGGCGACGACCTCGACGACTACCAGGCCGCGCGCCCCGACTGGCACCCCGGCGACGTGCTCTACGACGCCGGCCTGCCGAAGTGGCGCATCACCGCAGTCATCCCGGCCGACACACTCGACAGCGACGTCTACGCGGGCGTGTGGGAGGTCGAACCGATCTGAGGCCTCTGCCCCTGGCTCGCCGCCGCGCCTTGATGTTGCCCGCCAGGGGGACGCGACCTCCGCTAGGGTCGAGCCTGCCGCTGAATGCGCTGACGGTGTGGTCTCAAGCAACATTGGCCTGGGAACTCGCGAACGACTGATGGATGTGACATCGGCGATGTTCTAGGCCAGGTCGACGCCGGGCGGGCGAGTGTTTTACGTTCCCCCACTTGTTCTGGGAGGCAGGCCATGAGACCACGTTCTCTTCCGCGCCGACTTTCGCCTGAGGAGTCGCTTAAGCGGCTGCGGGTGTTTCGTTCGCCGCCGCCGAAGTTCAATCCTTTGAAGGCGTCCAAGCGGGAGTTGACCCTGTACGGGTTGCCGCATCCACCTGACCCGGGAACGCATCCTCGCCAAGCCAAGTTGTGGCGGATGCAGATGACTGACCGGCCCGAGTGGGTCGCCCCGGAGCTGGCGGTCGGTGGCGGCGACTTCGTCCCGTTTGGGGGCTATCGGGGCGACGATCCGCGCGGTGGAGGCTTTCCGCCGCAAAGCCATCCGCTCTTGGATCCGGCGGACAAGCGTTATTTCACTCGGCCGAATGAGATAAACCCGGCTGCGTTCTGGCTCGTCAACCTATCGCCACTGACAAATCCGACTTGGTCCGGAGCGATGGCGCCCCAGCCGCCCGGCGAGCCGTACAACAGCGTCTATGCGAGCTTCGAGGTGCCCGCGGTCTCACCGCCGCCGAGCGCCTGGAACGGGAAGGGCTACAACGACGGCACCTACCAGTGCCTCACCTGGGTCGGGGTCGACGGCTGGCACGGCCCTGACGTGATGCAGGCGGGCGCGTTCAGCCAAGTGGCGGTGGTCAAGGGGTCGTTGAGCTACACCTACTACGCCTTCTATGAATTCGCGCCGGCCTTGTGGCTTAAGGTGCAGAACTTCCCGGTCTCGCCGGGAGACATTTTGGCGGTCAATGTCTGCGCGCCGTTCACCACGACACACGCGGTCGCGATGATCGGAAACAAGTCGACCAACCAGGTGATTACGATCGGCTTTGACGCCCCGGGGACGACGACGCTGTCAGGAGCAATGGCTGAGTGGATCGTTGAGAATCCAGGAGTCCAACCCGATCCAACCCATCCCGACCCGAAGCACTTCGCGAACTACGGCAACGTCATCTTCCACGACTGCATTGCCGGCTCGAAGTCGCAGGAGAGGGGACCTAATGTCGGCTTCGCCCATCAACATGGTCGAGGCCGATGGCACCGTGATGTCGACGGGCTGGATCAATACGCGTTCCCAACTGACCTGCAGTTACGGAACCTCGTAGGGCGATCCGACGACCCGCCCGACTACCAGGCTGCGAGAACGGCCTTTCTCTATTGCTTGTCGTCTAGCTGGCCTACGTCTGGATCATCCTCGGCGCGCCGCATCGCCTCGTAGACGTGGTCCCAGTGACCAGTGATCTCCTGCAGCGACCGTGCGGTCGTGAGCGCGGCGCCTTCCAACCTGCTGATCACCCGGTCGATGTCGGCCAGCCGTAGTTCGAGCGCCTCAAGGCGAACGATGAGCAGTTCCATCTGCTGAGCGAGCATCTCGGACTCAGAGCTGACGTTCATGGACGACCAGCCCGATTCTAGGCCGCGAGCAAATGTGTCGAGCTCCCACATTGCAAAACCAGGACGGTCAGGCATCCCGCGCTGGCCGAAATAAGGGCGTCCCGGGTCCCGTTTAAACTGAAGTGGCGTTGTGCTTCCAACGTGAGAGAAGGGCGGCCCCGTGCCACCCTTCTCCTATCTGGTTCTTCTCCGGGTGTGTGGGTGACGGTTTCCGTGATCCCACGCGGAAACCGGCCGGCGATCGGCCCCGTCGAATCGGAAGACGTCTAGGCAACGCAGCGCATCTCCGTGCCCAAAGAGCTTCCGCCACCGTGCCCCGCAAAAACCGCTTGATTGAGCCATTTCATCGGGCGGAAGGGGCGCGGTGGGGCGCGATGATCGTGCCCTTTGGGCCGAAACCGTCTGTTAGAGCCGTTTTGGTGGCCTGTAGGGCGCGAGGATGGGGCGCGCTGATGCGGCCGAGATCAGCGTCCTCCGCGTGGCGGGCTGTGCTGAAAGGCGGGCCTCGCCCCCGTCGCGCCAGTACTTGGGCGCTGCCAGGCAGCCAACGCAGCTGATCGTCGCGCCCAAAGCACGCGATGTTCGCGCCCCCTGCAGAAACCGCATGGTTGAGCCATTTCAGGGCTTACAGCGGGGCGCAATGGGGCGCGAAGATGGTTCCTGCTCTGGCCGAAACCGTCTGTTGAAGCCACTTTGGCGTCCCGCGGTGGCGCGAGGACGGGCGCGATGATCGTGCCCCCTCCCGGCCGAAACCGCCTGCTGATGCCATTTCGGCCGTGTGCGGGCGCGAGGATGGGCGCGATGATCGCGGCCGGTGTGGACATCCCCGAGCGGCCTCGGCTGACAGGCGGGCCAGGCCGCCCGTTGTGGCAGTACTTGCGCGCGCTGGCACCCGGCAGCCGAGCTCATCTTCGAGCCCAAAGCACGTTGATCTCGGGGCGCGGCCGCAATCGCTGTTCCAGCGCCAAATCAGGCCGCGAAGATGGGCGCGGCGATCACGCATGTTCGCGGCCGGCGGCGGGGCCACCTACCCAGGCCGGGCCTCCGTCGAGTCGTCGTTTCGCGGCATTCCGATTACGCGCGGCCGCACGCATCCTCCCCGCACGGGGTCTCACGTCGTACTTAGCGCCCTACACGATCATTTCATACTCTAAAGCCGATACTTTGCTCGATCTCGACTGGAGGGTTGCATGCCGCACTCTTTCGGACAAACAGGCGCGCAGGACGGCGTCACGGGAACAAGCGCAGCGGTCGTGTGTCCACGGTGAAAGTACTGACCAGGTCGGCGTTATCGGGATCAGCGAGAACTTTGTCGGGGTGTGGGGAGAAAGCCAGAGCCCGGCGAACGCTGGCCAACCCGGGGTGTTCGGCAAGAGCCCGAATTGGCAGGGCGTCCACGGTGAAAGTACTGACCAGGTCGGCGTTATCGGGATCAGCGAGAACTTTGTCGGGGTGTGGGGGGAGAAAGCCGACCCCGGCGAACGCTGGCCAACCCGGGGTGTTCGGCGAGAGCCCGAATTGGCAGGGCGTCCACGGTGAAAGTACTGACCAGGTCGGCGTTATCGGGATCAGCGAGAACTTTTGTCGGGGTGTGGGGAGAAAGCCAGAGCCCCGGCGAACGCTGGCCAACCCGGGGTGTTCGGCAAGAGCCCGAATTGGCAGGGCGTCCACGGTGAAAGTACTCCGACCAGGTCGGCGTTATCGGGATCAGCGAGAACTTTGTCGGGGTGTGGGGACGAAGGCAGAAACCTGGTCAACCCGGAGTGTACGGCGAGGGACCGTCGGTAGCTGGGCGGTTTGTTGGCGACGTCGAGGTGACAGGGGACGTCCGCCTCATCGGCGGCCAAGATTGCGCCGAGACCTTTGAAACGTCGGCTGGTGTGATGATCGAGTCGGGGAGCGTTATGGTGATCAGCGAAGCGGGGACTTTGCGAGTCAGCGATCGACCATATGACACCGCGGTCGTCGGCGTGATGTCGGGTGCGGGGGGTTACCGACCCGCCCTACTTCTCGCTCAAGAAGAACGCGACGTGATGGCTTCCGTACCGGTCGCCTTGCTAGGGAAGGTGTACTGCAAGGTTGACGCAACTTATGCAGCCGTCGCCGTAGGAGATCTCCTTACGACCTCTCCTACCCCCGGGCACGGCATGAAGGTGACAGATCCAAAACGGGCCTTCGGAGCCGTAATCGGAAAGGCCCTCCAACCACTTTCCCACGGGCGCAGCCTCATCTCGATACTGATTGCATTGCAGTGAGAAGACGACTCTTGTCTCCGCCCTCCAACCCGCGGCTACCTCGCCCGCTGGAATCAGCCGCTGTCAAGATGGGACTCCCCAGTCAGAGGGAGGCAATCATAAGCGATCTCAGTCTCTACCAATTTGCACAAACCGTCGGCTCAAATCGTGTAAGTGATCTGGCGAAATCGGTGGGGTTGAAGTGGCCGCCGCCGCCGACGCTCTCACTGCGCGACCTACTGAAAACGGTTGGCCAATCATTCTACGTGACGCAGCATTATGATAATGGCCGCGTCGGCTGGACGCCGTTTGAAGAAGAGCTCACGGTCGCGGCTGTCCGCGCGCGTTCAAGTTGCTCTTCTCGCTAGATGCCGGCGATGTGGTCCTCGCCCAACCACTGTATTGGCGTAACCTTGTCACGCCGAGCGGGAAGGCACGTAATGTTGTATTTGTCGCCGCGTTGAATTGCTCGGTACAGGCCTTTGATGCCGATACTAAAAGAGCGAACCTGTGGGAGAGAGGTTTGGTTCCCGTCGGGGAGATCCCTCGACAATTCGGCGACCCGAAGCGCAATTATGGATTAGTTGCGACTCCCGTGCTCAGTCCCTCTGCCCACACATTGTTCACGGTTTGCTCGACCCAAACGGAGGCCGAACCCATTGAATATCACATCCGCCTCCACGCACTCGATGCCACAACTGGCGCCGACCGTCCCGAAAGTCCGATTGAAATCGAGGCAAGCTTTGAAGGTGTAACCTTTGCAAGCCAGTCATCACATGAATCGGCCGGGGTTATTGCTACACAATGGGATACTTTATGCCGCCTTTGGCTCATACGCAGATGAGGGGCCTTACCACGGTTGGGTGCTCGCATATGATGCAAAGAGCTTAAGACAGGTTGGCGCGTTCTGTACAACACCCGATACTGCGGACTCGGGCCAGGGCGGGATTTGGCAATCCGGGATGGGTTTGGCTGCGGACAGCGACGGCTACATCTATTTCGCCACTGGCAACGGTGCGTTCAACGCCGACACACCGAACGGGCGTAGCTATGGAGATTCGGTCGTGAAGCTGCGGCAGGATCTAAGGGTAAGCGACTACTTCACGCCTTGCAACCAGGCAAATCTGAACGGGAAAGAGCTTGACGGCACGGATGTTGATGCCGACCTGGGCTCCGGTGGCGTAATGCTCGTCCCGTATCAGTACGGCCGCCATGCGAAGCTGCTGATCCAATGCGGTAAAGAAGGCGCAATCTACGTTATTGACCGCAACAATATGGGCAGGGGCAAAAGTGCACAACAGACGCCAATCCGAATAGCATATGTGACGACCCAATACCCCCCCTCGTAGACCGACAGGTGCGGAGCGTCGGGGGGGCGCCGCGGAGCACTGTCGCGCGCGATGCGTTGTTCGGTGGAACCACATACTTCGAGGATCAGACCGGCACGCGTCTCTGTTTCTACTGCGGCTCGTACCCACTCGATCCTCCGCCGCCGATTTCCGACCGAATCATCTCAAGGCATTCCAACTCGACGCGACTTCAGCCAAGCTCGTTGCGCCTCAGACGGGGTCCCCGCGCAAATCGGCGGATTTGTTTGGCGGAGAAGGAGGATCCACGCCTGTCATTTCGTCGAACCGGAGCTCTGACGGCATCTTATGGCAAATCGACCGCCGCACTTTCGAGCTGGTCGCGTTCGAGGCCACAAACCTAGCGAATCGGCTTATCAGATTACCCACAGCGATACACCCTGTGAGTCCCTTTATTGTGCCAACGG
>CAVSCQ010000002.1:0-138962 GCA_963726465.1 uncultured Solirubrobacterales bacterium | reverse complement strand
TACTTCGACACTGCGCGCGAAGCCCAGATCTGTCCCCTTCCCATCTAGGAACTCACGCTGCCTTGGCGCCCTTCTCCGCGATGCCGACGAGCGAGCGTAGGATGCCGGTGGCGCCTTTGAGGCGCTCGGGCGCAGTTTCCCATTCGTCGAAGAACACGACCCTCATGTCCGGGCGCACGCGCGCGCCTTCGGGGTGCTTGGCGATGTAGGCGATCAGACCCTCGGGATTGGAGAAGATATTGTCGCGGAAGGCGAGCGACGGCGCCCTCGGGGCCGACCTCGATGCGCTCGACATTGGCGCGGCGGCAGAGCGCCTTGATGGCGACGGTCTGGAGGAGATATTTCACTTCGTCGGGCAGCGGGCCGAAGCGGTCGACGAGCTCGGCGCCGAACGCCTACAAGACGCTGAACGAAGTAGAGGGCATAACAACATCGCCAATTGCTAGGCGTTCGGCGCCGAGCTCGTCGACCGCTTCGGCCCGCTGCCCGACGAAGTGAAATATCTCCTCCAGATCGTCGCCATCAAGGCGCTCTGCCGCCGCGCCAATGTCGAGCGCATCGAGGTCGGCCCCAAGGGCGCGTCGCTCGCCTTCCGCGACAATATCTTCTCCAATCCCGAGGGTCTGATCGCCTACATCGCCAAGCACCCCGAAGGCGCGCGCGTGCGCCCGGACATGAGGGTCGTGTTCTTCGACGAATGGGAAACTGCGCCCGAGCGCCTCAAAGGCGCCACCGGCATCCTACGCTCGCTCGTCGGCATCGCGGAGAAGGGCGCCAAGGCGGCGTTAATCTAGATGGGAAGGGGACGAGAGTGGGCTTCGCGCGCAGTCGTGTTCAGAAGTGGTCGATCCATCGGCAACGCGCACCGAATTACTCAACCTTGCGAATGGACGCGATACCCATTCCCTATGATTTTTGTCGCCGCCATCGTCGGCCACCACGGTTGGACCTCCATGCTCCGCTACCAGCAGTTCAATCCATTTGTCATTGTAAGTGTAGTCACGGTGGGCGGCGTGATAGATGCAATAGTCGCGATTTGTCTTTTCGGGTGATTTCGATGTCGCGGGCGGTCTAACCTTATGTTTCTGCCAAGCTAAGGTGTGATCACTCATTGAGAAACGCTTTCCGGTGGCCTTTCGTACGATCTTCGAAACGTTCCCCGGCTTGTATCGGTACAACTCGTCAGCGATTTTAAATTTTTGCAGCACATGCTGAATGCTTTTGCCTTCTTCGGAAGTCCGGATCACAAATTGGATATGTGCTTTGCCCTTTGATGCGTTGTCGAATGTGTATACGACCCTGAACTGGTATTCCAAGTCATCCAATTCTGCTTCGCTCTTATCCTTTTTTAATAGTGCATCCAGCGCGGTAATGTTTGGCGGCACGTCGTAGGCATTAAGCTGTGCAGCTTGCTCTAACTCTAGCTTTCCGAATTGTAGGGCGACCGAAAGGTCGCTCTGCAAAGAGATGCGCGGCCCGAACCAACTGACCAGGGTCTTGTCAAAGTTCAAGCAACACGCCTGAAAGAGTGGAAGCCACTTCACGTCGCTTCTGCCCAGGGTCTTATGCTCGACATCGTCCCTGATCATTTTTAACGCGAGCAAATTGTTCTTAATTCCTTTTGTGACGGGACAGTCTGTGCGAGAGAGCATGTAGCTAAGTGCAAAAGTAGTACCGTGGACATTATATGGCGAGGTGCCATGCCGCTCGTAGTGTTCGTGGAGCAGATATGTCCAAGCAATGTTCGCTAGAACTGCGAAGACTTCAGTCTTAAAGCGATAGCTGCCGCTGTTGAAGATAGTGACGGCGAGGATCATCGCCTCGCGCGAACGTATTAGGCGCTCCTGCCCGTATAGATTTAGACCTGTAACCGGATCGAAGCTGTTCTTTTTTCTCCGAAAGAAAGCAACCTCTTCCCCAGAGGCGGGCGCAATCTTGTCGTTCTTTTTCACGCCGGCTATGCGCCCAAAATTTACGGTGGGAGTTCGCCCGTAGTTGATGAATGCGTGTATGTCTTGGTTGCGCATGCCTTCCGCGAGGAGCGCCTTGATTACGCGCTTTTCTTCATCCGTAAGGGTAGTTGGCTTTTTCATGCGGTGTGCCCTGACTTAGGCGCTTTTGAGTTTGCCGGTGGCATCGTAGCCGGGATGAGCAAAGCGACGTCGGAGACCACTACTTCGTACTAGCGGTATGGACTGTGCGTGTGCTACATCCAGCACAACTGAGGATAGTCTTATGCTAATACACAATTACGCTCTGTTCTGGCGAAGAGAAAACATATTTTGGGCCGGCCGAAAGTTTCCGGTCACCTCAAAGGCTTTCCTGCCCGTAAGGCCTATGCGGAAGTGGACTTCCGAGAGCAACGAGGAGTCTATGTTCTGTATGACGACAGCTTTCGGCCTGTGTACGTTGGTCAAGCCGGCGCAAATGACAATCGGCATCTATTTGATAGGCTAAAGGATCACACAAGAGACGCTCTCGTTGATCGATGGACGAAATTCTCCTGGTTCGGAATCCGATGGGTTACCAAAACCAACAAATTAGCGAGCGGCGCAGAAGGGACACACACGAAGGCCGGCGCGGTGCTTGATCACATCGAGGCTATTCTCATCAGCACCATTGAGCCCACTCACAATTGACAGGCTGGACGTTTTGGTGAAGAGGTCGATCAATATTTACAGCTACGCGACGAAGCACTCGGACCGGAGCGTGAAGCAATGATCCGCGAACTTTGGCAAGCCTCGCAGCAAACGTAGGGTGTGGGCAAAGGGGCGAAGCGCCGTGCCCACGTGTCGTCATCGCTTCGAAAGTCCGCGTGGGCTTCGCTATCCCACGTGTTGTTCGGAAATCCGTTACCGGACAAAGAACCGGTCTTCCAGCAACCTCCATTCGGCGCTGTTGGTAATTTTGATCAAGGCCCGGTCGATCGGCTTTTTGAGCGGACTATGCTCCGGCAGCGCGATGGCCATATAGGCGGGCGCAAGAAGGCCTTGCGGATCTCAAGCGCTCTGGCGTAGCGTTTGGAAACGGAATACTGCAACGCCCCCACGCTATTGACGACGGCGCCCGATTGACCGTTGACCAGCGAGTTGAGCGCTGCCGGCAAGTCCTTTTAACTTGTGTAGCTCAGATGCAGTTTGTCAAGATATTCCGCGCCCGAGGACCGGGCGACGGCTGCAAGCTTTTTTGCCCGCAGATCGATCGATGCAGCACCATCGCGGGATTCGACGCGGTCGGCCGTCAACCGGGACACCAGACTGGTCGACAACAGTGAAACCAATACCAGGCTGCTGAGCATCCATGCGATGGCAACGACGCGGCCACCCGTCGTTTTCGGCGTCTTGTCGCCATAGCCCACAGTAGTCATCGTTACGACCGCCCAATAAAGACCGTCCCGCAGCGTGCTGACTGTCGAACTCTGACGTCTTCTCGACCGCATGGACGTGCCGTTCGATAAACCACATGGCGAGGCCGATCAGAATGAGCATTGTCAGAATGATGATGATCAAGGGGCTCAGTTCGGCAAGCGCCGTCCCATAGGACATGATTGCGAAAATCGGACCCGTTTCCTTTCGTATGGCGACGGCAACGCCCGACCTATGGGCCGGATACGAAAAATCGACGCGCGCCGCCCGTTCCGGCGTAATCGTGATGGCGCCGATCGCCGCGTCGAAACGACCGTGCTCCAAACCGCCGAGTATCGTTTCCATATCGGAGACCGGTATCAGCTTGAACGGCCACTCCATCTGCTCCGCGACCCGGCGCCACAGGTCGACGCTGACACCGGCCATCGAGCCGTCGGCCTCCACATAACCGTAAGGCGGCACGTCATAGACGGCCACGCGCAGGGTCTCAGTGTCACGTTGCTCCGCGCGGCAAGCGCCCGCCGTCCCCGCCGCCAAGCAAATGCCGACGCAGAATGCGTTCAGCAGACAACGAAAGAGGGTGGCGATGGGGCGGCCCGGAATTTGGACGTTTCGATCTGAACGGCATCCGATCATGAACGATCAACTCCAATCAGCATGCGCGATCGCTTGAAATCTCGCGGCCGCAGCTGCGCTTGTCCCAGCTCATGAGCGTACGATCCGCGGTCGCATCTTGGAGAGTGACGGGCATTGTTGGGGATTGGCGTGCCGCCGATGGTGCGATCGAATAAGGCTAGCCGAATTCTACGATGGCCCGAGGGCCGGCATCAGAAAAACATTTATCGATGTCGCCTTGCTGGGCGAGAACAGGCGTCACAAATTCACGGCAAGATGCATGTTTTTGGCCCGAAGCGGCCATCGCGTCCTGCCCGCAAGGGCAGGCGACGCAGCCGTAAACCCGTCGACCAGAGGGCGCCGGCTGCGTCGAGGTGCTGCGAGCGGCAACTGATATCCGCCTCTGCGTGAGGTGCCTTTTTAGCGGCCCGCAGGGCGGATCAGCCGAAGGCGTAACCCGCGGTCTTTCCGTTGATGGATGGCGGATGCGCTGCGCTAATCCGCCCTTATGCTACTGTCGCGCAAGGAGGATTTATCATGACCCACTCAAACATCACCCGCCGGGCGATAGTTGGCGGCGTAGCGGCGAGTGTCGGCTTGGCGATGGCGGCCGCGTCCGGCGATATTGTGGGCGCTGCGCGCGCGCAATCGGCGCCGAGGACTTTCGTGCTCGTCCACGGCACTTTGGTCGCCGGATGGTGCTGGCGGCGGCTATCGGACCTTCTGGAAAAGAAGGGTCACAAGGTATTTTCACCCACCCTGATGGGGCTCGGCGAGCGTTCGCTTCTGTTGAGCAAAGGATATTCAATCTCGACACGCGCATCGCCGACGTCGTCAACGTCATCAGATGGGAGGATCTCAATGACATTTGTCTGGTCGTCCATTCCTATGGCGGCTGGATAGGGTCGGGCGCTCCCGAGCAAATCGGCAATCGCGTGTAATCCGCGGCGAGAGGATTTCGCTTGTCGAGCGTTTTGAGTGCGGAATCTCCATTCGCGAATTTTCAATGTCCGAAAATTTCTTGGCAGAAAATCGGTTCCCGAGCTTAGAGACAGGTTCGGTATGTCTAATTTTAGTTATTCTCGGCCTGCAAATTTTCCATTTCGTCCAGCTCTGGATCGCTTTTTAACAAGCGCATTTGGAGCGCCTGCTTTAGCCGCGTCAGCGTGGTGTTCAGCAGCGCCATATCATCGGCCGACAGGTCGGAGAGGAACTCCGTAATCCATTCGGAATGCGCGTGCGCCATGGAGCGGAAGGCCGACCGTCCCGCGTGCGTCATGCGAATGATCTGCGTACGCCGATCAGTGTGCGACTGCGATCTGGTGATGTAACCATCCTCGACCAGTTTTTCGACAATCGAGGTCACGTTCGCGGCAGAGACCATGAGGCGCCTCGACACCTCACCAAGCGAAATTCCGTCTTCGGCGCGGTCGAGTTGGGCCAACAGGTCGAAACGGGGCAGGGTGAAAGCAAAGCGCTCCCGCAAACGGCTGCGGATCTCATTCTCGATCAGCGTTGTGGACGCGAACAGTCGCAGCCAGATGCGCAGTTCCTGCTTGTGATCGTCGTCCGTCATCTGCCATCCTCGCGGCGGCCGAACGTTGGCCGCGGTTTCCTCATGGCGTCACGCAAGAAGTTCAAAGCGCCGTCAGACGTGGCGCGAGGGAGACAGAACAATCTGCGGCTGTAATGATGATCTCCGTCGACGGAAAATAGCAAGATACTTAAGCCCTGAAGCATACACAATCCGCGCGGCCGTGTAGCGCTGGGCCTAACACGCTGTGTCGAGGAAGCACCCTGAGATGCAGGCGAAAGGGCTTGACGCCCCAAAGTCGCGGCTCCGGCAAGCTCTTCGCGCTATCCGACGGTATCTGCAATTGCCACGCGGATGCTTTATATATAAAGTATTACGGGCCTGAGGGGCGGGCGGCTTTCTCTTTCTCCAGCCGCGCAGGGGGGCGACCTGTCCTTCCCTCATGCGTGAGCCGACACTCCTGCCCGAACGAGAGGGAAGTACATTCATGGAAAGCGTGACCATCAACAATCATCCGATGACGTATGTCGAGAGCGGCCAATCAAATCCGCGCACGCTGGTGCTGCTTTCGGGCTGGGCACAGGACGATCGTCTTTTCAAGAATCTTGCTCCCTTTCTGGCGAAGGATTTTCACGTCGTTTGCCCGAACTATCGCGGCCACGATTCCAACCAGACTTTGCACGGCGACTTCACCGCGGCCGATCTGGTCGATGACGTCGAGGCGTTCATCAAGGTCAAGGGCCTGAAGGACGTCCATTTCGTTTCAACGTCGCACGGCTGCTGGGTGAATATCGACCTTTGCGAACGCCTGAAAATCAACCGTACCGTCGTCATCGACTGGTTGATGCAGCCCCACGACGGCTTCTATCAGCAGCTCAACGATGGACAGGATCCTGCGCGTTACAAGATCGGCCGGCAGAGCTTCTTCGACGAATGGGTTGAGGCGACCGACAATGCCGACGTGATCAATCACATCCGCAACGAAATGGCGTGGTTCAACGGCGAGATGTGGATGCGGGCCTGCCGCGAGATCGAGAAGGCCTATCGGAAGTGGCGAAGCCCCTCGATCGGATGAAGGCCATGCCCTTCCCCCTCGAGGTTGCGCATATCTACTCGCAGCCGCTGTCCGAGGATTACCGGAAGTTCCAGATGGATTGTAGCAATACGTAATTCTCAACCAAAAACAGGAACTAGAAACAAAAACAACAACAACAAAAAAAAAAAAAAAAAAAAAAAAAAAAAAAAAAAACGTATTGCTGATGTGGTGGCGGAACCAACCAGTAGGAGGGCAGCAGCTGACGCGACGTCGTGCAGGAAGCCGTGGCTGGGGATCGGGAACCAGGTGCCGCCGAGGAACGCCAGCAGCGCGACGCCGCCGCCCATCGCCGGGCCGATCGAGTCGGGGGTGAGCAGGTGGCCGAGCGCGATCCCGAGCGCCGCGAACGGCAGCAGGCCGACGAGGATCAGCACGGTCATCTTCAGCCAGTCGCCCGGCCGGCAGGCTGACGCCGAGCGAGACGCCGCGACACGTACAGCACGACCATGCTCAGCAGCGCCATCAGGTAGGCGGTCAGCACCTTCGCCCGGAAGTAGGCGCGCGTCGAGAGCGGGCTGATCCGCAGCTGGCGGTTCCAGCCGACCGCGCGCTCGGCGGCGATGCGCGCGCCGCACGAGAGCATCGCGCTCATCGTCCCGAACGCGACCATGCCGACCATGTAGTAGAGCGGCGCCGAGATGCCGGTGCCGCCGAGGTTGTGCACGTTGCGGTTGGGCCCGGCGATCAGGAAGTACAGGACCAGCGGGAAGCCGAGCGAGAGGATGAAGAAGCGCCGGTTGCGCAACGTGCGCAGCAGCTCGTAGCGGGTGTAGGTGAGGCGCGCTCATCAGCGCACCGCTCGCCGCCTCGGCTCGGGCGCTGCATCGCCGGTCAGCTGCAGGAACGCCTCCTCCAGGCCGGCCGCCGCGATCTCGATGTCGCGCGCCGCGGGATAGGCCGCGAGCAGCGCCCGGATCGCCGCGTCGGAGTCGGCGCAGCTCAGCACGACCGCCTCGCCGCGGCGCTCGGCGCCGCTGACGCCCGGCAAGCGCTCGAGCGCGTCGAGCTCCGCGTCCGGGCAGCGTCGCGCGGATCGTGCGCGAGCCGACCATCGCCTTGATCTCGGTCGGTCGGCCCGTCGGCGACGACCTTGCCCGTGCGCCATCAGCACCGCGCGGTCGGCGTAGGCGTCGGCCTCCTCCAGGTAGTGCGTGGCGAACAGGATCGTCTTGCCCCGCGCGGCCTGCGGCGCGCATCGTCGTCCAGAAGGAGTGCCGTCCCTCGACGTCCATCGCGACGGTCGGCTCGTCGAGCACGAGCAGCTTCGGGTTGCTGACGAGCGCGACCGCGAAGCGCACGCGCTGGGTCTGCCCGCCGGAGAGCTTCTGCGTGCGCTGCGCGGCGATCTCCGCGAGCCCGGTCAGCTCGAGCGTCTCGTCGACGTCGAGCGGCGCGGGTACAGCGAGGCCACCATCGCGACCAGCTCGCGCACCGAGAGGTCGCGGATCAAGGCGCCGGTCTGCAGCATCGCGCCGACCGATCCCGGCGTCGATCGCCGCGCGTCGGCGAGCCGCCCAAGACCGACACGCTGCCGCCGTCGGGCTCGGCCAGGCCGAGGATCATGTCGATCGTGGTCGACTTGCCGGCGCCGTTCGGGCCCAGCAGGGCGACCGTCTCGCCCGTCGTCGATCGAGAGGTCGATGCCGCGCACCGCTTCGATCGAGCCGTAGCTCTTGCATAGGCACTCTGCGTGGATCGCGCTCGTCACTTCCAGCTCACCCTATCCCGCGTCCCGCGCGCCAAAACCGAAACTCGACGAAATCGGCCGTCTCGCTTGAATCGGCGATTTCGGGAGCTCGATCGCCTGCGCCTCAACGTCGCGCCCGCGCCGCCTTCAACCGGTCGGTCTTGCCCAGTGCGACCTTGCGCAGGCGAACCGTCTCGGGCGTGACCTCGACGCACTCGTCGTCGCGCACGAACTCCAAGGCCTGGTCCAGGTCAGCTTGCGGTGGGGCTGCAGGCGCACGTATACGTCGGAGGTGGAGGAGCGGATGTTGGTGAGGTGCTTCTCCTTGACCGGGTTCACGTCGAGGTCGTCTGCGCGCGAGTTCTCGCCGACGATCATGCCCTCGTACACCTCCTCGCCCGGCCCCACGAACATGGTTCCGCGCTCGGAGAGGCTCATCAGTGAGTAAGTGGCCGTGTTGCCGCCCCGGTCGGCGACCAGGACACCGGTGGTGCGGGTTCGCAGCTCCCCGGCCCATGGCTCCCAGCGCTCGAACACGTGGTGCATGAGGCCCGTTCCCCGGGTCTCGGTCAGGAACTCTGTGCGAAAGCCGATCAGACCACGGGCAGGCACGATGTACTCCATCCTCACCCAGCCGGTCCCGTGGTTGGTCATGTGCTCCATGCGACCCTTGCGCAAGGCCAGCATTTGGGTGACGACGCCAACGTAGTCCTCGGGCACGTCGATTGAGAGCCGCTCGAAGGGCTCGTTGCGCTTGCCGTCGATCTCACGGATCAAGACGTGGGGCTGGCCGACCGTCAGCTCGAAACCTTCACGACGCATCATCTCCACCAGCACCGCCAGTTGCAGCTCGCCGCGCCCTTGCACCTCCCACGCTTCGGGCCTGTCTGTGTCGAGCACGCGCAGGGACACGTTGCCGACCAGCTCGCGTTCGAGGCGCTCGCGTACCTGACGCGCGGTCAGCTTGGAGCCCTCCTTGCCGGCCAGGGCGAGGTGTTGATGCCGATCGTGATCGACAGCGAAGGCTCGTCGACGGTGATGACGGGCAAGGGCCGTGGGTCCTCCAGATCGGCGAGCGTCTCGCCGATCGTGATCTCGGCGATACCGGCCACCGCGATGATCTCCCCGGGCCCGGCCTCAGGTGCGTCGACGCGGTCGAGCGCGTCGGTGACGTACAGCTCTGAGACCTGCACCCGCTCGATCGAGCCGTCGGCGCGACACCAAGCGACCTGCTGACCGCGCTTGATGGAACCGTTGCGCACCCGGCAGATCGCCAGACGGCCCACATAGGGGGAGGCATCGAGATTCGTCACCAAGGCCTGCAAAGGATGCTCGGGGTCGTACATGGGCGCCGGGATTCGCTGCACCAGTAGATCGAGCAGCGGTGCGAGCGTACCCTCCGTGGGGACCGCTGTGCTGGCGTCGTAGTCGAGCGTGGCGATGCCTGCACGGGCGTTGCAGTAGACGATCGGAAACTCGATCTGCTCCTCGTCGGCGTCGAGGTCGAGGAACAGCTCGTACACCTCGTCCACGACCTCGGCCACACGCGCGTCGGGACGGTCGACCTTGTTGACGACCAGGATCACCGGCAGGCGCGACTCCAAAGCCTTGCGCAACACGAACCTCGTCTGCGGCAACGGGCCCTCGGAGGCGTCCACGAGTAGGAGCACCCCATCGACCATCGTCAAACCGCGCTCCACCTCGCCGCCGAAGTCGGCGTGGCCAGGGGTGTCCACGATGTTGAGCTTGACCCCGTTGTGGCGCAGGGATGTGTTCTTGGCAAGGATCGTGATGCCCTTCTCGCGCTCCAGGTCCATCGAGTCCATCACGCGGTCGGCCACGTCCTGGCCCTCGCGAAACGCGCCGGACTGCCACAGCATCGCGTCCACCAAAGTGGTCTTGCCATGGTCGACGTGAGCGACGATCGCCACGTTACGGATGTCATCTCTGGGAACGAGCACCGGCGGGACAGGCTAGCGGCGCGCGGCGAACGCCCGCCGGCTCATGCTCATCGAGAAGCGTAGAAAGGCTCTGGGGACCCGCTCTGCGTTGGCCACGACATCCTCCAAAGAAGCTGCAAAGCGCCGGATCTCGGCCTCCTCGACGACCAATGAAGGCAAGGCCTTGACCACATTCATGCGATGCCCCGCGACTTGGCAGAGGATGCGGTGATCGTGAAACAGGGGCCCTACGATCAGCTGGGAGAAGATGCCCGGTTGAGCGCGCTCGGCGGCATTCCAGACGGAGCGACGCGCGCCGCCCTCAGGGGCGCCGAACTCGATCGCCCACATCAGGCCGAGGCCGCGCACCTCAGAGACAACCTCGTAGCGATCCACCAGGGGCGCCGTCAGCTCCAGCAGCAGGCCACCGAGGCGCTCCGCGCGCTGCACCAAGCCTTCGTCGTCGATCACCTTCAGCGTCGCCAGGGCGGCCGCGGCGGCCAGGTCGTTGCCGCCGAAGGTGGAGCCGTGGCGCACCGCCCGCTCCATGCCATCGAACACGCTGTCGAAGGCCGCGCGCGAGACGAGCACTGCCCCGATTGGGACCAGGCCGCCGGACAGCGCCTTTGAGAGACAGATCAAGTCCGGCTCAAGGCCCCAATGCTCCAGGGCCAGGAAGCGACCGGTGCGCCCCAAGCCGGTCTGGACCTCGTCGCACACCAGCAAGGCGCCCGCTTCGCGGCAGAGCCGTTGCGCGGCCTGGAGATAGCCGTCCGGGGGCAGGTTGACGCCCTTGCCCTGGACCGGCTCGACCACGAAGGCGGCCACCTCCCCACCGGCCTCCTCGGCCGAGAGCCCGGTGCCGGGCGCTATGCCGCCAGCCCTCCTGGCGAGCGCGCGCTCCAAGGCATCGATGTCGCCGAAGGGCACGGCCTCGCATCCGGGCAACAGGGGTCCGAAGCCGGCGCTGAACTCGTCGTTGCCGTTGAGCGAAAGCGATCCGAGCGTCAGGCCGTGGAAGGCGTGCTCGGCGAACAGGACCCGTGAGCGGCCGGTGGCGGCACGCGCGATCTTGAGCGCCGCCTCGACCGCCTCGGTGCCGCTGTTGGCGGGCACCATCGCCGCGACCGAGCCTGGAGCGCGTGCCAGCAGTTGCTCGGCCAGCACGCCACTCAACAACGTGACCCCGAGCTGGGGCAGGTTGGCGGTGTGGGCCTCCATCGTGTCGCGCACCGCGGCGATCGCTTCGGGATGGTTGCGCCCGATCGCGAACACACCGTAGCCGCAGAGCAGGTCGAGGTAGCGGTTGCCTTCGGCGTCGATCAGATGAGCCCCTTCGCCTGCCACCCATGGCTTGTCGAGGCCGAGCGTGCGCACGATTCGCCCCAGCTGCGGGATTGAGGTGGGCGTCGTTGAGCGCCATCTCCTCGCCGGCCCTGCCCGCGAGAATCTCGCGGACGGGCGGGAGGACATCGGCCATACCTGAGAGGGTACGCCGACCAGGGCCAAAGCCACCGCGCGGGTTGGCGACTCGCGCGGTAGGAGCGGCTAGGCGACGATGAGTGGCTACGAGTTGACCCGCGCGCGAGAACGGCGCGAGTTGCGGTTACGCGAGGAGCGGCCTTGGGGGCGGTGCTTTGACTCGGGCCTGCCTCGCGTGGCGTCGCTGGGAAAGCCTCCCAGCTCGAGCTCGCGGTGCAGGCCGAGCCCGCCGACCATGCCTGCGAACTCGCGGGCCTGCTCGCCGAGCACGAATGTGACGCCCACACCGCACGCGCCGGCACGCGCGGTACGTCCGACGCGATGGACGTAGTCCTCACGAGTGGCGGGCATGTCGTAGTTGATCACGTGGGTGATACCCGACACGTCGATGCCACGCGCGGCCACGTCGGTGGCCACGAGCGTGTTGACGTGTCCGGCCTCGAAGCGGGACAAGGCCTTCTCCCGCTGGGACTGGGACTTGTCGCCGTGCATCGCCACAGCCGGGACGCTGCTTGCGGCAAGCCGCTTGACGAGCCGGTCAGCGCCGCGCTTGGTACGCACGAACACGAGCGTGAGGCCGCGCTCGGGCTCGGACAGCTCGGCCACCAAGCGATCGACCTTGCCCTCGTGGGAGACCGACACGAAACGATGCTCAACCGAGCCCTTGCGCTCCGCCGGATGGGCGTGCTCGTGGCGACGGGGGTCGGTCGTGTAGGCGGCGGCGATCTTGCCCACTTCGCCTTGCAAAGTGGCGGAGAAGAGCAAAGTTTGGCGCTTGGGCAAGGTCATCTTCACGATGCGGTCGACGACCGGCTTGAACCCCATGTCGAGCATCCGGTCTGCCTCATCTAGCACGAGCAGGGACACCTGTTTCAAAGACACGTCACGGCGGTCGATCAAGTCGAGCAGACGACCCGGCGTGGCCACCAGAATGTGGGCGCGCGAAGCGAGTCGGGCCTGCTTGACGATGCCGGCGCCACCGTAGACAGCGGCGATCGAAAGCGCGCGGGCGTGAGCCAAAGAGCGCAGTTCCTCGACGATCTGGCAGGCCAGCTCGCGTGTGGGCGCTAGGACAAGCGCGGAGGGCCGGGGCGAGGTGTCGCGCAAGCGCTCCACGAGCGGCACACCGAAGGCGAGCGTCTTGCCCGAGCCGGTGGGCGACTGGGCGAGCACGTCGTGGCCGGCGAGCACGTCGGGGATGACCATGCTCTGCACGGCAAATGGTGCGGCTATGCCACGCTTGGCAAGCTCGCTGGAGACGGCCTCGGACACGCCGAGGTCGGCAAATGAATCGGACTTCATGTTGTGATGCTCCTTTTTGCGACCCTGTGGCCGCGCTACGGAAGGGAGATTCGTACTGGCCCCATCCGCGCCCTTCGAGAGCACCAACAAAGACAAGAACCTCGCGGATGACAAATGTCGTCCGTGCGCCGCACGTTAGCAGCCCTTAGGCTGCGAAGCTCTTTGTTGCCTTGCGCTCGGGGGTAATCCTGACCACGTCCCAGGCGAGCCCGAGACTCTCCATCCCGCGGATCACCATCGCCGAGACGTCGATCTGACGCCAGGAGAAGCCGTGAAAGGCTGAGGTGGGAAAGGCGTGGTGGTTGTTGTGCCAGGCCTCGCCCAGCGAGAATGGAGCGAGCCAGGCCAGGTTGCGCGAATGGTCGCCGGTCTCATAGCTGCGGCGCCCGAAGAAGTGACAGAGCGAGTTGATCGAGTAGGTCACATGGTGGAGTAGGAGCATGCGCACCGCCCCGCCCCACAACAGCCCGGTGAGCGCGGCCGTGAGCGTGCCGCCGATCAAGTAACCCAAGCCGAAGGCCGCGCCGAGCCCACCGATCGCCCACACGAAGAAGGTCTTGTCGACGAAGGAGACGACGGGGTCGGCGAAAAGGTCGGGGGCGTAGCGTTCGCGATGGCCGCGAGCAGTGTGGATGAACAACCAGCCGACGTGGGCGTGAGCCAAGCCCTTCAAGGCGCCGCGCAAGCCGCTGCCGTGATCGACATGAGGACTGTGTGGGTCGCCGTCGCGGTCGGAGAAGGCATGGTGCTTGCGGTGGTCGGCCACCCAGGAGATGACCGGGCCCTCGATCGCGGCCGATCCGAGCACGGCGAAGACGAAGCGGAAGACGGGGGATGTCTTGAACGAACGGTGGGTAAAGAGACGGTGAAAACCGACTGTGACACCTAGCGCCGTGGAGATGTACATGATCGCGAACACGACCAGGTCAGAACCGTTAAGCAGGCCGTCCCACAGCTGCCAGCCGACGAGGCCGAGCGCGAGAATCGGACCGACCGTGATCAGACCCGTGAGGAAGCGGTCGAGGTTCTCGAAGACGGGCGGCTGGACATCCGCGGCGGTCGGCCCATCGGCTCGAGGGCCTTCGCTGAGATGGCCATCAATAGTGGACTCGACAGGGACGGAGATCCGGCTGTGGGCGTCGTCAGAATCCTGCCGGGCGGCTGCGGGGCGCTGGATAGAATCGGTGCTCATCGGTGTGCTCGCCCCTGGAAGCTAGCACGCCAGTATGACGTGACGAGCCGCTACACCTGTAAGTACCAACCCGCTTAATTATCCTCGCGAACACTGGCTGGAGGACCAATGCCATTTGCCAAGACGGAGCCGCTGCGACACGAGCTTGCCGAGGCGCTGCCCGAGCGCGGCTTCACTGTGCGCTTCTGGGACGGCACAGAGCTGCCGTCTACCCATGGGAACGGCGATGGGCCGACCTTCACCGTGCACTCGCCGAAGGCGGTGGCACACGTGGTGCGTGCCCCGGGCGAGCTGGGGCTCGGCAGGGCCTACGTGGCGGGCGATCTGGAGGTCGACGATTTGGACCGCGCGATCGACCTGATCGACACGTTCGAGGAGCCCGAGATCGACCGGGCGACCCGTGCGCGACTCGCAGTCGCGGCGCTGAGAGCGTGCGGACTGACGATCCCACCCCGCGCACCCAAAGGCGAGCTGAGGTTGAAGGGGCGCAGCCACAGCAAGGAACGCGACGCCAAGGCTGTACGCCACCACTACGACGTGTCGAACGAGTTCTTCGAACTGTTTCTCGACCAGTCGATGACTTACAGCTGCGCGATCTTCTCGCGCGGGGCCAAAACCTTGGAGGAGGCCCAGTACGCCAAGCTCGACCTGGTCTGCACGAAGCTAACACTCAAAGAGGGCGAGCGCGTGCTCGACGTAGGCTGCGGCTGGGGCGCATTCGTGATTCACGCCGCTAAGCACTACGGGGTGAACGCCGTGGGCATCACATTGAGCCCTCCCCAAGCCGAGCTCGCGCGCCGGAGGATCGCCGAAGCGGGGTTGAGCGACAAGGTTGAAGTGAGGGTGGCCGACTACAGGGACGTGCACGGCGAGCGCTACGACGCGATCGCGAGCATCGGCATGGTGGAGCATGTGGGTGAAAGCAATATCGACGTGTACGCCCAGAAACTGAGAAACCTGCTCGGAGCCGAGGGGCGCCTGCTCAACCACGGCATCGCGCACCTATATACAGACGTGGGCTACCACGGGGACTTCACTCAGCGCTACGTGTTCCCGGACGGGGATCCGGTGCAGCTTTCACGCGTGCAGCTAGCCTTGGAGCGGGCCGGGCTTCGTTACCGAGCACGTGGAGGAGTTCGGCAAGGACTACTACGACACCCTGAGCGAGTGGATCAAGCGCCTCGACGAGAACCTGGAGCAAGCCGAGCAGATCGCCGGCAAGGAGCGGTTGCGCGTGTGGCGCCTGTACCTTCGCTCGGCGCGCAACATCTTCAAGACGGAGTTCGTCTCGATCTACCAGACGCTGGCACGGCCACGCCGCGACTGAGCTCTAAAGCCCCCTACGCGCGCGCGAGTCACCCCTTTTCGAACAACACAGCCTCCCCCAGGGGCAGTCATTCGAGCGAAGCCATGACGTGCTTCACGACCGTGTAATCCTCGAGCGAGTACACGCTCAGGTCCTTGCCGTACCCGGACTCCTTGAAGCCGCCATGGGGCATCTCGGAGACGAGCGGGATGTGGTCGTTGATCCAAACGCAACCGAACCTGAGTGCCTTGGACACACGTAGGGCGCGGCCCACGTCGCGCGTCCATACCGAAGAGGCCAGGCCATAGCGCGTGGAGTTGGCCCACTCGATCGCCTGGGCCTCATCTGAAAAGCGCTGGACAGTGATGACCGGGCCGAAGATCTCATCACGGACCAGCTCGTCGGACTGCTCCAGGCCGGCGACGACGGTCGGCTCGTAGAAGAAGCCCTCGCGCGCCGCAGCGGCGCCCCCGGTGACGACCTCGGCGTGGGCGGGACGGCGCTCCAAGAAGCCTGAGACGCGCCCGAGCTGGCGCTCGGAGTTGACCGGTCCGAGCGTCGTGTCCGGCGAAAGCGTGTCGCCGATCACGAGTCCCCGGGCCTGCTCGGCCAAGCCGGCGACCACGTCGTCGTAGACGCGGGGACCCGCCAGAACGCGCGTGGCGGCGGTGCAGTCCTGGCCGGCGTTGTAGTAGCCGGTGCCGGCGATCGTGGCCATCGCGGTGGACATGTCGACGTCGTCGAATACGACGACAGGGGCCTTGCCGCCCAGCTCGAGGTGCACTCGCTTGAGCGTGTCAGCCGCGGTGCGCGCCACGTGCTTGCCGGTGGCGACCGAGCCGGTGAGGGCGAGCATGTCGACGTCGGGGTGCTCCAAGAGGGCTTGGCCGGTCGGCTCGCCGGGACCCATGACGACGTTGAGGACACCGGCGGGCAATACGTCGGCGGCCAGCTGGGCGAAGCGCACGGTGGTGACCGGCGTGGTCTCGGCCGGCTTGAGCACGACCGTGTTGCCGGCGGCCAGGGCGGGGGCGATCTTCCAGATGGCCATCATCAGGGGGTAGTTCCAAGGCGTGACCTGGCCGATCACGCCGATCGCTTCGCGCCGCGTAAAGGAGGTGTAGCCCTGCATGTACTCGCCGGCGGCCCTCCCCTCCAAGCAGCGCGCCGCGCCGGCGAAGAAGCGCAAGTTGTCCGCCATCACGGGCAGCTCGTCGCCGGCGACGGCGGCCAAGGGCTTGCCGGCGTTGAGTGCCTCCAGGCGCGCGATCTCCTCGGCGTTTGCCTCGATCAGATCGGCCAAGGCCAGCAGGGCGGTGGCGCGCTCGGCGGGCGTCGCTTGCGACCAGCCGGGGAACGCGGCTCGCGCGGCCTTGACCGCACGATCGACCTCGGCGGCGGTGGAGACGGGCGCACGCCACAGCTCGCCGCCGGTGGCCGGGTTGAAGACCGCCATCGTGTCCCCCGTGCCGGCCAGCGACTCGCCGGCGATGAAGTTCTCGAGCGTGTCGGTGGTGGTGGCCATGCTGACTCCCGCAGGTCGAGGTGATTGGTGGGGGTTAGTTGTTGGGGATTGTTGTTCGTACGTCTCGCCCTGACCGCGCCCCATCCATGCCGGGCGGCTGAGCAAGCGCGGCGGCTACGACGGGATGGACGATCTCCCCGGCTTGGACGTTGACCCCGGAGCGCAGAGCCTCACTGCCGGCAAGAGCCCGCTCGACTCCGCCGGCCAGATCGATGACATAGGGCAAGGTCGCGTTGGTGAGCGCGTAGGTCGAGGTGATCGGCACAGCGCCGGGCATGTTTGTGACGCAGTAATGGGTGATTCCGTCAACTTCGAAGGTGGGGTGCGAGTGGGTCGTGGGGCGCGAGGTCTCAAAGCAGCCGCCCTGGTCGATCGAGACGTCGACGAGGACCGCGTGGCGCTTCATCGTGGCCAGCTGGGCGCGGGAGATGACGTGGGGGGCGCGCCCGCCGTGGATCAGAACGGCGCCGATCACCAGATCGGCTTGGGGCAACATCTCCTCGATCGCGAGAGTCGAGGAGTAGACGGTGGAGGCGCGCCCGCCGAAGGCCACTTCGAGGTCGCGCAGGCGGTCGATCGAGCGGTCGAACACGAACACGTCGGCTTGCATCCCGATCGCGATGAAGGCGGCGTTCATGCCGACCACGCCGCCGCCGATCACGAGCACGGTGGCAGCCGCCACGCCGGGCACCCCGCCCAGCAGAATGCCGCGCCCACCCAAAGGCTTCTCAAGCATGAAGGCGCCCGCCTGCGTGGCGATCTTGCCCGCAACCTCGCTCATCGGCGCGAGCAAAGGGAGGCGCCCGTCGGCGTCTTCGACCGTCTCATAGGCGATGCAGGTCGCGCCAGATTGCCGTAGCCCCTCGGCCAGGTCGGGCTCGGCGGCGAGGTGTAGGTAGGTGAACAGGGTGTGGCTCTCGTCCAGAAGCTCTACCTCGGAGGCCTGCGGCTCCTTCACCTTGAGGATCAGCTCAGCGCCAGCGAACAGCGCCTCGGCATCGTCCACGATGGTGGCCCCCTGGGCCGCGAACTGCTCATCTGTAATCGCGCTGCCCAAGCCCGCCCCGGCCTGGATAAAGACCTCGTTTCCGCGCGAGCACAGCTCGCGGACGCCGGCTGGGGTGACGGCGACGCGGTACTCGTCGGGCTTTATCTCGGTGGGAACGCCTACTCGCATCGACACGCCCTCCTGTCGCTGTGGGTACGAACGACTATCCCAATAAATACCCGCTCCCTCATCGCGCCAACTCTCGTCCTCGCAGCGCGAGCCAAAACTCGATCCGGTCGCGCGCCTGGGTGAAGTCGCGCCCGGTCAGCTGCTCGACGCGCTTGATCCGGTAGCGCAGGGTGTGACGATGGCAGTAAAGCGTCTGGGCGGCGCGCTCCCAATGGCCGTTCTGTTCGATGAACACGTCCAGGGAGCGCAATAGCTCGTCGCCGTACTCACCCTCGTCGCCTTCGACCGGCCCGAGCACGCTCTGACAATAGGAGGCGAGCGCATCGTCGTCCTGTAGAGAGAGCAACAGTTGAAAGGCGCCGAGATCCTTGTAGGAGGCGACGTCTGGCGCACTGCCGTTGGCGAGGCGCACCGCTTCCAAGGCACAACGCGCCTCGTGGAAGCTGCGCCTTAGGTTGTGTGTAGGCGCGGGGCGGGAGGCCGCGGCACGTACCTCGCCGAAACGCGTGCGCAGCTCCGCGCGAATACGTCGCGCCAGCTCGATCGGTTCTCCGCCGTCACTGGGCGGAGGGCTGACGGCGGTCGATGCTTCGCGGGCAACGACGGGTGCACCTGAGCTGAGCTGGCCGTCGCAATCGACGACGGCGCACAGCAACCCGTTGCGCAGGGCCACGAGCGAGTGGGTCCCGGTGCGCTCCAGGATCGCTTCGAGCGTGGAGGCGGCCGTCGCGGGCTCACTCAAGGCGAATGCCAGCACGGCCGCGCTCTCGCCGATCCCGAATGGACGCAGACGCGATTGCAACTCGTCGGGATACAGCCTGCCGGTCAGAGCCTCGGCCAGGATGTCGCCGGCCATGTTGCGTTGCAGTAGTTCGTAGCGCTCGTTGAGCAGTTGCGCGAACACCCGCTCGGTGACGGCGATGAAGGGCAGCTCGTAAGGCACCTCGAACAGGGGGAAGCTGAGCTTGCGCGCGGTGTTGAGCACGGCGGCGGGCACCTTCTTGTGGACGAAGCCGGTGCCGAAGCCGAGACCGGCGATCTCGCGCTCTGCCAAGCGCTCGACGAATTCGCGCTGGGGCTTGGCGCCCGCGAGCTGCAAACCGGTCGTCAACAGCAACTCGCCTCCGCGCAGCCAGGGCGTGGGGTCGAGCAGCTCGGTCGAGTGGACCCAGCGCACGTTGGACTTGGCGTGCTCCTCGCCGGTGGCGAGCGTCAGGTCAAGCTCGGATACGAGGCTCTCGACGGTCAACATCGCCCGATGCCTTCCTCTTCACGATCCGCTCCCACGCCTCGGTCAATACGGAGCGCAGGATGCCCTCGATCTCGGCGAACTGCTCTGGGCCGGCGATCAGGGGCGGCGAAAGCTGGATGACGGGGTCGCCGCGGTCGTCGGTGCGGCAGATCAGGCCTTCTTCGAACAGGGCGCCGGAGAGGAAGCCGCGCAAGAGATCCTCGGACTCGTGGGCGTCGAAGGTGGCCTTGGTGTCCTTATTCTTGACGAGCTCGATCGCGTGGAAGTAACCGGCGCCGCGTACGTCGCCCACGATCGGCAGGTCGCGCAAACCCTCGAGCATCGCCCGGAATTCACCCTCGTGGGTGAGCACGTGCTCGTTGATGTGCTCGCGCTCCATTACGTCGATGTTGGCCATCGCGACCGCGCAGGCCATCGGGTGCCCGCCGAAGGTGAAACCGTGGTTGAAGATCGCGTGCCCGTGCAGAAACGGCTCGGCGACACGGTCGGAGGCGATCACGGCGCCCATCGGCGCATAGGCCGAGGTCATGCCCTTGGCGGTCGTGATGATGTCGGGCTTGCAGTCAAAGCGCTCGCATCCGAACCAGTGCCCGAGGCGTCCCCAAGCGCAGATCACCTCGTCGGATATGAGCAGCACTTTGTGGCGGTCGCAGATTTCCCTGACCCTCTGGAAGTAGCCGTCTTGGGGCACGAAGCAACCGCCCCCGTTCTGGACGGGCTCGAGGATCACGGCGGCCACGGTGTGGGGCCCCTCGAACAGGATCGCCTCCTCGATCGCGTCGGCCGCCCACAAAGGATCGCGCTCTTCGGTCCAACGGTAGGAGTTAGTGTTGGGCACGTGCCTGCCGCCTGGCGTGAGCGGCTCAAATGGCTCGCGCAAAGGCGGCAGGCCCGTGGCTGTGAGCGCCCCCATCGAGGTCCCGTGGTAGGCGAGGTTGCGGGACACAATCTTGTGCTTGCGCGGCTCTCCACAGGCGGCGTGATATGCCTTGGCGAGCTTCCAAGCGGACTCGACCGCCTCCGAGCCGCCGGACACGAAGAACACACGGTTCAGCTCGCCGGGTGTGAGCTGAGCGATGCGCGCGGCCAGTTCGATCGAAGAGGGGTGGGCGTAGCTCCAGTTGGTGTAGAAGCCGAGTTGCTTGGCTTGCTCGGCCGCCGCTTCGCCGAGCTCGGCCCGTCCGTGGCCGATGTTCACGCAGTACAAGGCCGATAGCCCGTCGAGGTAGCGCTTGCCGTGCGTGTCGTACACGTAGCAGCCCTCGCCCCGCTCGATGATGGGGACCTCGCCACCCTCCTCGTAGACGCCCATCCGCGTGAAGTGCATCCACAGGTGGCGCTTGGCCTGCGCTTGCAGATGGGCTTGTGCACCCTCCCCGGACAGCTCTACCCCGCCGGCCGGCACACCGTCCTCAGTAACCGTCATTGGATGTGAGGATGCTCGACTTGACATAGACACCTGGGACAACGGTATCGCCCACACTTGTGCGTATCAATGCACTACTCGTTCAACAGATTGTCTACCCGTTGTACTGAATGTACAAACGGCGTACGACTTCTTGGCGGTTGCGCCCCTTGCGGATGCGACGAAACCGTCCTAGCCTAGCCTCAGACTGCTTGTAACGATCATAACTTGACCGTCGCGGGCGACCGCCTAGGGGGCCGGCGACAGAGAGGGTTGGCGCCATGGCCAGTATCAGCTCCCCCGGGGAACCACACCTCAAAGCGACGGGCGAGGTGGTGGACAAGGGGCTCAAGAAAGACGCGATCGGCTACCTCTCTAACCTCGTGATCGGTGTCGCCTCGACGGCGCCCGCATACTCGTTGGCCGCCACGCTTGGCTTCATCGTGGCCGTCACCGGGGTGGGTGTGCACGCGCCCGCGGTCTTGCTCGTGGCGTTCGTGCCGATGCTCCTGATCGCGGGCGCCTATTGGGGCCTGAACAGGGCCGATCCCGACGCCGGCACGACGTTCGCCTGGACCACACGCGCCTTGGGACCGGGTATGGGCTGGGTCAACGGCTGGGCGATCTTCCTGGCCGACGTGCTCGTGATGGCCTCGCTGGCCGACATCGCCGGCATCTACACATTCAAGTTGTTCGGCTGGGAAGCAGCGGCCGAATCGACCGGCGCGGTGATGGCGGCCGCGGTCGTTTGGATCGCCGTGATGACCTGGATCTGCTACCGCGGGATCGAGCTGTCGGCGCGCATCCAGCAGATCCTGCTGAGCGCCGAGATCCTGATCCTGGGTCTGTTCGCGGTGGTGGCGCTGGTGAAGGTCTACAGCAGCCATCCGGCCGGCTCGATCGAGCCCACGCTTCGCCTGGTTCAACCCGTTCGCCTTGAAATTCGGGGCGCTGCTCGACGGGATCCTTCTGGGGGTGTTCATCTATTGGGGCTGGGACTCCGGTGTGGCGGTTAACGAGGAGTCCGAAGACCCCAACGAGGGGCCGGGCAGGGCAGCCGTCATGTCGACGATCCTGCTTGTCCTGATCTACGTGATCGTGAGCGCCGCGGGCCAGTCCTTCCATGGGCCGGGCTTCTTGAGCAACAACAGTGAAGACGTGCTCAACGCGCTCGGCAAACCTGTACTTGGGTCGGGCCTGGACAAGCTGTTGATCATCGCGGTGCTCACCTCCGCGTCCGCATCCACACAGACTACGATCCTGCCAACGGCGCGCACCACGCTGTCGATGGCTTGGTGGAAATCGATCCCGAAGGCGTTTGGGCGCGTGCACCCGCGCTATCTGACGCCCAGTTTCTCCACATTGATGATGGGCGGCGTGTCGATCCTGTGGACGATTGTGATCCTGCTGCTCTCGGCCAACGCGCTTGAAGACTCGATCGTGGCGATCGGCTTCCCGATCTGCTTCTACTACGGCTTTACCGGGATCGCGTGCATCGTGTACTACCGCCACGAGCTCACCAACAGCGTGCGCGACTTCATCCTGCTTGGCATTGCACCCCTGATCGGAGGCTTGATCCTGTTTGGGGTGTTCGTCAAGGCGGTGATCTTCTACGGCCACGCCGAAAACGTGTCTTCTAAACCAATCCTCGGCATCACCTTGCCACTGTGGATGGGGATTGGCGGGATGCTGGTCGGTGTGATCCTGATGATCGTGTCGCGACCGTTCTTCAAGGACTACTTCTCGCGCAAACTGGAAACTGTGCAGCCCGGTTTGTTCGAGGAGCCGGTGGAGCATGCGCCAGCGCGGTTCTGACTTGCGGGGTCCGCGGACCCCTGACCAACTGCCGGCCGTGGAGGCGAAAAGGGGGAGCTGGGCGCGCGGACTTGGGAGGCCCGCGCGCCACTTCCCTACGTCGTTTGTACCGCGATCGCCGCTTGGATCGCCTGTCCGCGTTCGGTGAGCGCCCAGGCGTTGGGCTCACCCTTGGCGTGTCCTTCGCCGCGGTTCTCGATCAGCTCGCAGCCCTCCAGGCGGCGTAGCAGACGCGACATCTGGCCCTCGTCGGCGATGCCCGAGGTGTCCGCGATGTGGCGGTTGGACGCGCCAGGTTCTGAGGCGATCGTGTCAAGTACGCGTGCGGTGCGATAGGTGAAGCGGATCGGCAGGCCCCTGAAGGGGTCTGGGCCGTTGCGCGACGCCGCTACGGGTGGGTTGGGCGGGGGACGCTCCAGCTCCTTCTGCGCGGCGGCGGGTCCGAGGTAGGGGTGCACGATCATCGCCATCAGTGGGTTGGTCAGGTCGACAAGCGCCCCGGTTCCTCCATCCGGCTTGGCGCGCCCGTTGCCTTGGGATGCGGGCGTGGAAGACGGCAAGCTGCCGAGCAGACGCGCGTGGATGACCGCGAGGACTCCGCCGACGACGCCTTGCGCCGTCAACGGCGGGGGTCCCGTTCCCGAGCGCGTCTGCTCGCGCCCCTTGTCCACCGCGGCGGCGAGCGCCTCCAGTACTTGGCGACGGCGCTCCAACAGCTCATGTCCGGCGCGCGGCGCCTCCACAATGCACAGGCGCGCGAGGTCCGGTTCGGCGTCCAGTTGCTCGAGCAACACCGAGAGCGCTCCACGCACGCGCTCCCGCCACGGTCCCTTCGCCTCGAACCCGGGTCGAACGCGGCGCGCGAAACGCTCCGTCGCCCGGTCGAAGGCCTCCAGCAGGCAGTCTTCACGATCGGAGAACAGCTCGTAGAACGTGCGTCGTGAGACCGCCGCCTGCCCGCACACGCGTCCTACCGTGGCGGCCTCCAGCCCGCTGGCGGAAGCCACTTCGCCGAACGCCAACAGCAACCGGCGGCGTTGCATCTCGGCAACGTGGCCTCCTTGGCGGGCGACCTCCGCGGAGCCTGCCTGCTTATTCGAGCGCACGCTCCACCCCGATCACAGACATCGCCACACGTCCTATTTGCCTTTCCCGCTCTTGTGTTTAGCGGCGTGCTTCTTCTTGGTCTTCGTTGGCTTGTGCTTTGCACAGCCGGTGACGCCGACGGGAGTGGTTTGCTTGATCACAGCTCCGTTTTGGCCGGTGAACGCGGTCGGCATCTTCAGCTTGGTGGTGCACAGGTTCCCGTTCGCCGCGAGTGCCGAGAATGGTCCCTCGGGTAGCTTCAGCTCGAAGCTTGTGATCGGCACGTCCGGTACTTGGCGGAACGTGCTGCTCGTGATGCCTGCTTTGTTGATGAACGTTTCACCGTGCAGATAGACCGTTACGCCGTAGCCTTGGAGGACAATGACCAGTTCGGGGAACTTCGCGCCTCCATAGGACACGAAATACGCCGGACCGGTCAACGTGACCGGCAGTACCGGTGTGATCGCTGTCGCGGTCCCGACCTTCGAGTCTTCGGGACAACCAGCCGGGTTCGCTTCAAATGTGGCTGACGGACAAGCCTTCTGCAGCGTCGTCAGCCGTGAGGGTAGTTGCTTTGGCAGGTCGACCTTGACGCATCTTCACGTTCGACTGACTCGAGGCTTGATTGTTGCCCAGAGCGCCTGTCGGATACAGGATCTTCGCGTCCAGACTCGCCCCGTTCTTCCTCGAGGTCTTCCCGGAGGTTGAGACCTTGAAGTTCGGCTTGAACGTCAAGCGCGCGACACGAACCCATTTGGAAATGACTGGAGATCGGCGCTGCTGGCTCCCTTCGATGCTCGTCGCGGTACCCGAGAACGCTTGCGGTTCGCAACCCGTCGGGTTGAACATGAACCCAGGCCTGTCGATCACCGCGTTGATCGTGCGCAGATCGGTCGGGATCACCATCCATGATCGTCGGTAACGGATCGGTCGTGACCGTCAACTGCGTCGTCAATGGGTCCACTTCGATCTTCGCCCTGCACAATGTGTGTCCGCAGGTTGAATGGGCCCGTGCCACGGCACAGCGATGCTCAACCCGTACGGAGCGCCCTTGTAACCACCGGTCAAATAGATCGGTGCCGGCGGCTCTCCTGATTGGGGCACGACCAGTGGGTATGGTCCTGGTCCGGCCTCGACAACCGTGTGCCCGATCTGCGACGCGGCAGGGCACGTGCCTGCAGCGGCCTGCGGTTCCCCACACAACGGGACCTTGCTGATCATGCCGAGCAGGCCCTCAGGTGTCTTGAACTGCAGGTTCTGAACCCGCTGCTGAGCATCAGCGCGCGTCAACAACAACGAGAAGTCCGTGAACCCACCTGCCTGATCGGTCGTCGATCCAGCGATCATCGACGGTGTGAACGGCAACGGTGAGGTGCACGGTGAGCCGCCCGGGCCCGCAACGATCGGGAAACTACTCGACGGGAACAGGTCTTCCAGAGAATGGGCTCGCTCCACGGCGTGAAGTCCGATGTCGTCGTATACGAACCACATCCGCGTCGGGGTAGCCAGCGCTGCCTGACGCACCACCGCTGAACGACAGTTTCAAGTCCGTGAACGGCAGCTCCGGAGTTTCTGCGAACGTTGTCGTCAACTGACCCGTGGCTTCGTTCAAATGCACGTCCCCCACGAGCTTCAAGAAGATGCCGTCACCGGAAGCAGCCACCAACAACTGTAGGTTCGGCGGGTTGGATTGCAGCACGTACACGTTGCCTTCCAATTCGCTTTCAAGCTCCCCCTCGAGCAACGGTGTTTGGATGCGCACCGTGCCGACCTTTGACGCCGCGGGACACGACTGGGGTCCTTCACCGTGAATGTTGGCTTCCGCTTGCTGGCAGGCAACCAATCCGGCAGCCTGACCTGGATTGATCACGACACCCGCCGGGAGTGTGACGGTCGTGTTCTTGATCGTGGCAGCAACCACACCGTTCGGGTCGGTAAGCGTTTCCTGCGGGACTTTCACATCTACCGTAAATCCGGCGGGGGTATCCGCAAAGCTCGTATCAGGGACCGCGGAGAGCGACGGCTGCACAGACAGGTGTTCACAACCCGTGAAGCCGGTGGGCGTGTCGCTGCTGTCGTGCGTAAGACTGGTGGCTTCTACGGCCGTACTCGGCTGTCTCCAGGTCGCCAGCCCATGAACTGTAAATGCCTGCGGTCCCGCGCACGAGGTCGGCAATGTCAAGAACGGCTTCGGTATGATCCCCGATGCGCACCCGAGGCGCTCTTCTTCAAGTGGACATTCATAGGCGTTGCGCTGGAAGTCATGGCTTGCTTCCGCTGGCACTCCCCACAATGTGAGGATGTTCTGGGTGATTTTGAGCTGTGGAATATTATCAATGTGCTCAACGATCCCATACCCGTCGTGGCCACGTACGCCTGCCTCGAAAAATGTATGGAAGCCGCCTACAGAGAGTGCAAACTCGTTTGGGACTCCCGGCGGGGGAACCATGTTGTACACGGGCAGGGGAGTGTGAGCTCGCAGGCCACCACCCCCTTCCTGCGCAAACCCTACGGCGTCGATGCCGATTTGGGTCTGCGCGGGGCAGCGTTCCCCGTCCAATTGTGCGCGTGTGCATTGCGGTACTGCGTTGGGATCGCCAAACATCCCTGGCGGCAAGTCCACATCCACGTTTCGAGCTTCACCCCCCGCCATTTCGCCGTTCACGAGTTCGTTGAAATTGGTCACAAACGTCGCCTCGTACGGATGCGATCCCGCTTGCGTATCGGGAGTCCCATCCGCGTTTGTGAACCAAACATCCCACTCAGGAATCCCAAACCCGGGCAGAGAAGACTGACCGTCAGGGGATCTGAGACCCGAGCTTCGCTCGTGGCTCCACCCCCAGCCACGGTGATCAGGTTCGGCAAGGTCCCGGACGCATCCGGCGCGACCTTGACCTGGATCCCAATTCGTTCGGGAAGTTCCGCTTCGCTGCCTCTGCCTCTCGGTAGTGGTTGCAGATAAATGGGGTTACTCATGCAGGTGATGGTCGTAGTCCCAGTGCAAACCCATCGGGCGCCACCAAATTGCATTTCTTCTTCCTGTTGACTAAATACGCTAGTTCCAGATTCTGGCATCCCTCCTACCGAGGTCGCGATCAACCCGGAGGGCAGCGTGTCGGTTACCGTGATGCTGCCGCTGCTCAATAGCGCGCCCGTGTTCATGATGTCAATCTGAATCTGCCCTGTGCCACCAGGGGGCAGGTTCGTCGGAGAGACAGTCGACGTCGCCTCCCAGCCTGTTCCTGACGGGCTTGCCTGGGCGCAAGCACTCCAAAGTGCCATAGCGCAAAGGAGCAGGAATGTAACACTGAGGACCCGCACCAGCGAGTTCTGTTGGCGCACGATCATTATTTCCCCCTCCTGCTCGTCTTCGCTTTCGATGTCGGACCAAAGCGCCTTCTTGCGCTCGCACTGCAGAGAGCTCGCTTGCGCATGTTCCGTCTCGTACGGCAGATCTTCAGTGCCTGCGAGAGCTTCTGAGCCTTAGTCAACGGCTTTGCCTTCAGGTTTACCGGACTGGTTGATGGTGGCGGGAAGTTACCGACACCGTTGAAGGTGACGCTTGAGGGTGTCGCGAAGATCGGTGCAGCTGGTGGTACCCCCTGACAGCCCGTGCCAGAGCACGCAGGAACACTCGGTGGTTCAACACCACCTACACGCGCGTCATAGATCACATCATCATCACCGCGATCCTGCGCAAGCGAGCTGCGCGCGGCTGATGATGAACGCGTCATCACCGCTCGCTCCGATGCCGAGCAGATATGAGTCTTCAGGATCGGCTCCCCCTGACAGCAGATATACACATCCTTGGCGTTCCCGACATGTACCGGAGCCTTCACGCTCCCACTCATACACGTCCAACCAACCATTGCTGTCCTGCGGAACGAGTGGCTGACCACTGTCGAAGAACACGCGACTTCCATCTGCCGAAACCACCTGAGGCGTATAAGTTTGAGACCTTATGCTAATCGGAATAAATCCTCCCAGCCCACCGTCTTCTCTATAAGTATCGAATTCCGTCGGTACTGGAGCTTTGCCGGCCGGATCGCAGGACACGCACCTCAGTTCCCCCGGTTCCGTTTCGTAGTCGAATACCTCATCCAGACGTTTGCCCATGTATTCGTTGTCATAGCCGGTTAGGCTCCGATTCGACATGAACACGAGGCTATGACCATCTGGCGTAACCTGAGCAGTGTGTTCATCGATCTCTGGCTGCCAGTCTCCATTGGGACCACCTTCAACAAAGGGGGCCACATGGTGGTCATCTTCTTCTGAGAGGGTAGCGATGAGCGTTGTGCCACCGTCGTGCCAGAGCTTTAGATTGTAGGCCGAGTCGACGTAATAGACGTATTCACCGTCATCGCTCGTGCCTACTACACCCAGCACGTCGACGCCCGGGGTGAGGTCCGTCGCCTGTCCACTGGTTACGTCATAGACATAGAGATCACCCTTTGTAAAGAAGGCCTTTGAGCCATCCGTGCTCGCCGTCCAAAAATCGCCACCGCCGCCCACAGCAGAGTCGACCTGAACAGTCGCAGCTCCAGACGACGTGTCATTCTCCCGGACATAGATCCCCCTTCGGAAGGAATTCTGTCCCTCTTACAGTTTCGACCGTTTCCAGAGCAGTCCAGAATATCCGTGACCCGTCTGCCGAGATCACGTTGCTAAAATCATTCCCTTCTTGATGCACCGCCCTGCTACCGAATGTGGCATCGGGAGCTTGCTTCCCGTCCGGCAGCACGTTCACCGCATATGGCTGTCCCCCGACCGAGTCATACAAGTTGTTCTCTTTGCTATCCCCGTCCACTCCATTTGAGGTCAATGCATCGTTGGCCTCGAACAGAACGTGACTAAAGACAGGAACATCGCTTGAACCCTTGTTCCCACCAGCATAAACCTGTCCATATTCTTCCACACTACGATTCGGTGGTGCTCCCGGAAAAAATGGATCGTATTCGCCCCCAACCCCAGAGCTCATCAAATGTGAATACGAAAGATTGAGCGACGGTGACGTCACACTTGCCGCCAATGGGTAACTCGATTCGAGGATTCCCACAGAGAGATCACTCGAAAAAGCTCGATATTCTATTCGTTGATCAGGCACCTGGATGTTCGTCGAGGTCCAACCTCCTCCTGGAGAGCGCGTCGCCAAGAAAGCATTACCGGCTCCCACTCCAAAAACGCCGTCTCCGCCCACGGAACCCGGTTCACCCTCATAGATCACCCTGTTGCCATCGGCTGCGACCTGCATCGGTTTGGACGTCGTCACGCCATGTTCGTAGAAAGGACCCAGAGCATCCTCTCCAGCCGAGCTGACATAAACGTTTGCTTCCTCACCCGACGCGGCGGGACTCACCAGTTCGTACACACGCCCGTCCGGGAGAGAAACTGCCCCGGCGGATGACGTCGCAAGCCCCATCCCGGGCATCACACACAACGCCAGCGCGACAGACCCAGCCAACCGCAAACAAAGAACACGCATCAAGACCATCCCCTCCTAGAGCAGCCCACGAATCCTGCCCGCGTGCGGGCAGCACAAGACCGTCGCAGGCACACGACCCCCGACGGCAGAGCAACAAAAATAGAAACAACGCGTCTTACCGCGCGCGAAAGATCAAGCCGACTCCTAACGTCGGCGATGCTGGCGGCAAAGCCGCGGCAGAGAGACCTAGCGGCTAGACGCCGGCTCGGCCCGCGAGAGAGAGAGAGAGAGAGAGACGCGTCAGCGACGCTGACGCGTCCTATTACGGACCCGCCGGAAGCACACGGACTCTCAAGCACGTTATCCCCAAATGAATGCACGCGAATACAACTCCCTCTCAGAAACAACCCGGTCCCTCTCCCAAGGTCCCCGTCAAAACAATGTTGGTGTCGACCACGAAGACCGACCCAAACCCGACCTTATGTCTTGCCTACACACCACTGTGGCATACAGACATACGCCACTTATACACGAGCATGCCGCTGTTGTCAACCCATCCCGTCAGCTCGCCCCAGCGGTGGGTCGATCCTTGGGCGTTTCGATCACCGGCGCACAGCGACGATCCTCAGATGTCGAACTCGACCAGCCTCCCCTCGGCGCGGGCGGCCGTGGCGAGCCCGCCATCGACGCTGAGCAGCTTGCAGTCGAGCCAGCGAGCCAGCGCGAGGTAGGACGCGTCATAGGTGGTGAGCCGGTCACGCAATTCCCAGACAGCGTCAAAACAGGTCGAGATATGAGCCGTCCCAGTCCAATCGCGCCTGGCCGTCACGCGCGATCGTAGCGCGATCGCCCTCGGAGACCGTGACACCAAGATGCCCGAGCGCCCCAAGTACGGGCTCTGCCTCTGCCGGAGCAAGCGTGATGTTCAGGTCGATGTCGGTCGTGGCACGCGGGCTGCGATACCACGCCAGAGCGATCGCTCCGCCGAACTGGTGAGGGACGCTCAGCGAATCGAGCATCTCGTGGACCGCGACGATCCTCGAGCCGAGTCCGTCGAGCCGGCGCGACCCGCTCACGTTCGGTGGTCACCTGCGAGCACCGGAGGCCGCTCGGCGAGCCGAGCCATGACCGGGAACCCCAGAGGCTCGCGCGACCGCGGGGGCTGACCCGCTCTGACCATGTCTGCAAAGCCCAGCAACTCCAGCAACGCGGCGCCCGCGTCACCTCTCGCAGCATCCGCCGCCGTTCGCGAGACGGAATCGGCCATGTTCTTCGAGCCGGCCAGAAAACGGTCTCGCACGCGACTGGCCCCGCTGCTCGCTACCTGGACACGCGCCCCGGCCCTCCGTCCGGAGCGCAGCACCGCATCGGGATCGAACGGGCGCTGCGCACGCCGCGCCGCCGCCGCCAGGACATCGTCGGTGAGGAGGGAGAACCCGGCAAGAGTGCGCGAGCGCGGCCCTCGGTCGGTATGCAACGACTCCCGTATCTCGAACCGCCCATTACGACGGGCGACCACGTAAGCCATACCCACTAGTTTACCACTAGGCCGACCCACTATACGGCTGCAACCCCCGATCCTTCAAAGCGCCTTGCTCGAAGGGATGGCGCCAGCGCATAAATGGCGAGAAGTGGGCACGGCGGCGCAAAGTTATGCGCGACTATATGCCGGTGAAATTGCGTTTAGTAGTACCATCCGCTATCCTGACGACATATGGTTACGCGGCGCATATGGCTTGACCGCATCGAACGGGCCTGGAACGCGCGCTCGGTGATCTGGTTGGCCGGCGTCCGCAGAGCAGGCAAGACCTTTCTCTGCCAGAGCCTCGATGCAATCGAGTACTTCGACTGCGAGCTGCCTCGAACACGACGACAAATGGATGACCCCGAGGGATTCCTGGGTGGCCTCAGAGGCAGAAGGATCGTTCTCGACGAGGTGCACCGCCTCGGCAACCCCTCCGAGTTGCTCAAGATCGCGGCGGACCACTTCCCCGACGTCAAGGTCATCGCCACCGGCTCCTCCACGCTAGAGGCCACCGCCAAGTTCGCCGACACCCTGGCCGGGCGTCGGGAGACCGTGTGGCTGACCCCGATGTCGCTGGCCGACATGGAGGACTTCGGGGACAGGGGGCTGGCACACCGGTTCCTACACGGCGGCCTGCCCCCCTTCTATCTCGCCGACGAGCTGCCGGAGCCTGAGTTCCAAGACTGGATCGACGCCTACTGGGCCAAGGACGTCCAGGAGCTCTTCCGGCTCGAGCGCCGGTACTCCTTCCAGCGCTTCACAGAGCTTCTGTTTGCCCAAAGTGGCGGCATGTTCGAGGCGACCAGCTTCGCGGCGCCGTGCGAGGTCTCGCGCCAGACGATCGCCAACTACCTGACGGCGCTGGAGGCCACATTCGTCGCTCACGTCGTGCGGCCGTACAGCACCCATCGCGCCACCGAGATCGTGGCGTCGCCCAAGGTGTACGGCTTCGACACGGGCTTCGTCTGCTACCAGCGCGGCGTGACGACGCTGCGCCCGGAAGACATGGGGCTGCTGTGGGAGCACTTCGTCTTGAACGAGATCCACGGCCGGCTCCAGCACGGAGCGCTCCGCTACTGGCGCAACAAGCGCGGCGCCGAGGTCGACTTCGTGCTGCCACACCGTGGAAGCCAAGGGCCGACTGCGATCGAGTGCAAGTGGCAGGCAGGATCGTTCGATCCCTCAGCCCTGCTCGCTTTTCGGCGCGTGTACCCGCAGGGCAGCAACTTTGTGGTCGCGGCCGATATCGAGCGCTCCTACACGCACACCCATTCCGGCATTCAGGTCGACTTCGTGTCCCTGCGGGATCTGATCGCGCGGCTCGGCGGCATCGTCGCCTGAAGTCGGAGAGTCGGCCCCAGCCATCTCCCGGTGCAGACCGAGGGTCGCTCTGTCACGTTTGGTGAATCGCCCTCAGGCCGCCGGCTCTTGGATAGCGATCGCCGCATGAATCGCCTGCCCGCGCTCGGTGAGCGTCCAGGCGTTCGGCTCGCCCTTAGTGTGACCTTGACCCCGGTTTTGGATCAGACCGCAGCTGTCGAGGCGTCGCAAGAGACGAGACATCTGGCCCTCGTCGAGGACGCCCGAGCTGTCGGCGATGTAGCGGTTCGAGGCGCCGGGCTCTGAGGCGATCGTGTCCAGCACACGCGCCGTGCGATATGTGAAGCGGATCGGCAGCCCCTTGAAAGGGTCCGCGCCGGCGCGGGGCGAGATGCGCGCCGCCGACGGCGCTTGACGCTCGAACTCCTTCCGGGCGGCCGCGGGGCCAAGGTAGGGGTGCACGATCATCGCCATCAGGGAATTGGTGAGATCGACGAGCGGCGTTTGCTTTGCTGGTGCCGTCCGGTAGCACGTTCACCAAGCGCAGTTGCCCGTCCACAGACTCGTACAGGTTGTTTTCGTTTTCGTAATGGCTGGCCGAGCCTCCTTCGGCTTCACTGGTCAATGCGTCGTTGGCCTCGAACAAGATATGACTGGAATCGGCCGACGCACCGGCGTACGCAAGCGTTCGACCATTGTAGTTGCGTCCGCTTACACCGGACCTCCCTGATATCCGAAACCAGCCGACCGAAACCCGGTTCTCGTGCGGTAGGGCGGGGTGACCGTAAAGGCGGGAACGTACTTGCCAATTTCGACTGTGCTTGTCGAATAGAGCACATCATAATTTCCGCCAAGCCCCGTTTCTTCACCAAAGCCGGGAGCTTGCGGGGACACGCTTTCCAGCGAATCGAAGAATCCGACCGAAAGATCGCTGGAGAAGCACTGGAAGATCGCCGAAGGAGCTCCCGGTGGACTGATATTCGAACTGGTCCATACCCCTCCAGTGACTCGCCGTGCCAAATACTGATTGCCCCCCTCATAGCCGTTGTTTTCGTTGCCGCCCACGCTAGGAGAGCCCGCATAGACAACGCCGTTCCCGTCGGCGGATACCTGGAATGGGAGGTTAGTTCGTCATTCGAAAAATTTCCAGAGTCCAGCGGGATGTATACCTCGGCGTGGCCGTTGTTTGGCGGGCTTACCAGTTCGTAGACTCGCCCATCCGGCAGGCCTTCCACCCCCCCTTACTTGAGGCCCTTCTGTCGTGAAGCTTTGACCTGAACCGAAGTTTTCTCCGGTTTCGTCTGCAGCGACGAGACGATAATGGTATGTGGTATTGGGTACCAGGCCTGTGACCGTGGCGGAGACGCTCACGGGAGCATGACCTGCTCCGGGATTGTTAACACAAGGCACGCTGTGTTCGTATTGCATGGTCGTCCCGTACTCGAACTTGCATTCGCTGACGTTCAAGCCTTCAGGGTTCACGCTCCCCGTGACCGTGGCGCCTTCCAGAGCGACATCTGAGGCTGCGCCTGTGAGGACCGCGCTCACCGTCGTCAGTACCACGTCTTCGCCGAGACCCTGTCCCGCCGTATTGGTTGCGACGAGACGATAGTGATAGACCGCACCGGATTTGAGCCCTGCGATCGAAGCCGTGACCGCGACCGGAGCACCACCGCTCCCGGGATTCGTCGAGCAGGGAACACTATGACCGTAGGACCCGGTGACGCCGTATTCGAACTCGCATTCGGTCACAGCCGAGCCTTCGGGGTTGACGCTCCCGCTCAGGGTCGCGGTATGACCCGTGAGACCGGATGCTTCACCAGTCACGACCGTCGGTGTGAAGGCCGCCGCCCCAAAGATACTGATCTTGCCTTTGCCGTCTGAGACATAGATCTCACCGCTAGTCTGGTTGACAGCTATCCCTTCCGATTCGTCGATCGCGCCCGCGCCGCTTGCGCCGAATGTGCTGACCGGTTCCCTGAAAGGTTCGCCATGCGCTCCGAGCTCGGCGACATGACCGCCGCCGTCCAAATACACATGATCGTCTGCAGGATCGACACTCAGAGTGCTCCCGGTGCTTTCCACTACGCTCCCGATCGCCGGTATTTCGGCTGTGCTGAACTGCGACGCGGTGTAGCGAATGATCGGACCTTTCGACCAACTGTCGACATACACATCCCCGGCCGAATCGGCGGCGACGTTGCACACTTCATTCACGTCGAACAGCGACGCGCTGTAATCCGCGTCGCTCACAGGACTGGCCGACGGCGAATATCGGTTGACCAGATGGCCGTAGAGCCCGAGGTACACGTTCCCGGAGGGATCCACGGCGACACCACATGGGTAGCCCCACGGCTTGCCCGCTTCTTCGGTCAGTGTCCGATCTTCATACCGGCTTCGCTGTAGATCGCGACCCCCGCGCCGCCGACGACATAGATATCGCCTTTCGCCGGTCCGGCCGAGCTGTCCACAGCTATCTCAGCTTCGGCCTGTCCCCCGCCACCGACACCGGTGATCGCGTTCGTTTTAGTCGACGTGAATTCAGTCTGGTTCGCCTGTGGCGGTGTACTTCAACACCTCTTCGGCGGTGTCGAACACGTACACATCGCCCGTGGACTGCTCCACCGCGACGCCGCTCACGTGCGTGAACGAACCGAACGAGGAGACATACGGATGCCCAAGCGCTCCCAACGCCGGGGCAGACCAACACAAGGCGCCCAGGCCGACAGCCAAGACCAAGCTCGAGACGAAACGGCGAGCACTCATAGAACGACCCCCTCCTCAGAGAAACCAAACCCGGACACGCCCGAACCCGGGCAGCACAAAACGCCCGCGGACTCCAACGCCCGCGAGACGATCGACACAACAAACAGAAGACTGCAGCCCACTACGCGCGAGTAACCAAGCACGGCGAACACGGACTCCCGCTGACAACCCGCGAGTGACCAAGCCGAGCCCTGACGCTCGGCTTGCCGCGGGCAAAGCCGCGGCGAGAGGGCCTAGCGGCTAGACGCCGGCTCGGCCAGAGAGGGAGAGAGAGAGAGAGAGAGAGACGCGTCAGCGACGCTGACGCGTCCTATTACGCCCCTATCAAGGACGCAAGGACTCCCAAACACGTTATCCCCAAAAGAAACCACGCGAAAAAACAACTCCCTCTCAAAAAACGAGCAGGTCCCTCTCCCAAGGTCCCCGTCAAAACAATGTTGGTGTCGACCACGAAGACCGACCCAGACCCGACCATATGTTCCGCCAACCGACACCACTCCGGCGTACCAGACATGGACAAACCAATGGATGACAGGCGCTGGCGGCAACATACCATCAGCGATCCCTCCTGTCAAGTCCCCTGACCGGAGTCAGCTGACACGCGAGCCGGTGCTTGCCGAGGCGCCGCGACGCCTTGCGATGTGGGCGTGGAGGTGTCGCTCCGCAGTCCGCGATCGAGTCGTGGACCTGTTGGCCGTGTTGGTGAGTACCCAGGCGTTGGGCTCGCCCCTGGCGGGGTCGCCTCCCCGGTTCTCGATCAGGCCGAGTCTTGTGTAGACGACGCCAGAAGCTTGGATGCTCTGGCCTTGGTCTGCGATGCCGGCACGCTCGGCCGACGTGACGGTTGGAGGAGCCCGGGTTCTCGGCGACGGCGACGAGCACGCGCATCGTGCGATAGGTGAGGCGCATCGGCAGGTCCTGGAGGGGATCGCTCCTGCGGCGGTCGCCGTGTGCTGGGCGCGGGGCGCGGGTCGCTCGATCTCTCTGCGTGCGGCGACGGGTCCCAGATAGGGGAGGACGATCATGCCCATCAAGGGACCCGCCAACTCGAGCAGAGGCCCGCGCGGCGCAGTCCTCTGTGCGTCTCGAGCCGACGGCTGTGGACGACCGAGAACGAGCAGACCGCCGACGATGCCCTCGGCCGTCAACGCGGGCGGCTCGAGCTTCGCCCTGCCCTTCGTGCGGCCAGGTCACAGGACGGCAGCGACCTGTGCGATCACGCTGGCGGCGCCGCTCCAGCGCGCTCGGTCCCGCGGCCAGGCTCTCCACGATCAGCAAGCGGCCGCAGCGCCTGTCGTTGTCCAAGAACGCCAACAGTGCGGTCAGCCCGGCCCTGATCCTGGTCTGCCAAGTACCGCCGGTCTCATACGCGGGGACCACCACCGCTCGCCAGATGGTTCAAAGCGTCGTCGAACGCAGCTAGGAAGCAGTCTTCGCGGTCGTTGAAGATCTCATAGAACGTGCGCCTTGAAACACCTGAGCGTCCGACGACGTGCCCGACGCTGACGTTCGCCGCGCCACGCTCTGAGACCTCTTGGACCATCGCGGTCAGTAGCCGAGCGCGTTGCAGCTCGGCTACCTGCTTGCTTGCGCCCGACCGGGTGTGCCCGTCACCTAACCGGCATCCCCGTCCGGGTGAGCGCGACCGTCACTTCTTCTTGGTGTGGCTGTGACCATTAGCTCTTCTTCTTGGTCTTCTTCGTCTTGTGCTTCGCGCACCCAGTCACGCTGATCGGAGTGTTCTGCTTGACCACGGCGCCGTTCTGGCCGGTGAACGCGGTCGGCATCTTCAGCTTCGTCGTGCAGAGGTTCCCGTTCGCGGCGAGCGCGGAGAACGGTCCCTCGGGCAGCTTCAACTCGAAGCTCGTGATCGGAACATCAGGGACCTGACGGAACGTGCTGCTCGTGATCCCAGCTTTGTTGATGAACGTTTCGCCATGCAGATACACCGTCACGCCATAACCCTGCAGCACGATCACGAGTTCTGGGAACTTCGCGCCACCGTAGGACACGAAATACGCAGGACCGGTCAACGTGACCGGCAGGACCGGTGTTATCGCAGTCGCGGTCCCGACCTTGGAGTCTTCAGGACAACCAGCCGGGTTCGCTTCAAACGTCGCTGAGGGACACGCCTTCTGCAACGTCGTCAACCGAGACGGTAGTTGCTTTGGCAGATCGACCTTGACCATCTTCACATTCGACTGCGAAGACGCCTGATTGTTACCCAAAGCGCCCGTCGGATACAGGATCTTCGCGTCCAGGCTCGCCCCGTTCTTCCTCGACGTCTTCCCCGATGTCGAGACTTTGAAGTCCGGTTTGAACGTCAAGCTCCGACACGAACCCATCTGGAAATGACTGCTGATTGGTGCTGTGGCGCCCTGTTCGCTGGTCGCCGTGCCGGAGAAGCTTCCGGGTTCGCACCCTGTCGGGTTGAACATGAACCCAGGCCTATCGATCACAGCATTGATCGTCCGCAAATCAGCCGGGACACCGTCGATGATCGTCGGCAACGGGTCAGTCGTGACCGTCAACTGGGTCGTGATCGGATCAACATCGATCCGTGCACGCACGACCTGCGTCTGCAGCGTGAACGGACCGACATGCAACGGCACCACGATCGAAAGACCGTACGGTGCGCCCTTATAGCCAGCCGTCAAATAGATCGGCGCCGGCGGTTGCCCAGGCTGCGGCACAACCAACGGATACGGGCCAGGACCGGCCTCGACCACCGTATGCCCGATCTGCGACGCACTGGAACACGTCCCCGCGTTCGCCTGCGCTTCGGGACAGAGCGGGATCTTGCTGATCATCCCCAACAACCCCTCAGGCGTCTTGAACTGCAACGAGGATATCCGCTGCTGATCATCAGCACGCGTCAACAACAACGAGAAGTCCGTGAACCCACCAGCCTGATCGGTCGTCGAACCAGCGATCATGATCGGCGTGAACGGCAACGGGCTCGGCGGACACGCACCACCGCCCGTCCCACGGCTGATCGCGAAACTGCTGGAGGGGAACACGTCTTCCACGAACGGGCTGCTCCACGGCGCGAAATCGCTCGTCGTCGTATACGTCCCACACCGTGTCGGCGTAGTCAAGGCCGCCTGTGCGCCGCCGCTGAAGGACAGTTTGAAGTCGGTGAACGGCAACTCCGGCGTCTTCTCGAACGTCGTCGTCAAACGACCCGTCTTTTCGTTCAAGTGGACGTCGCCGACGAGCTTCAAGAAGACACCCTCGCCCGAAGCGGTCACCAACAGCTTCACGATCCGGTGGGTTGGACTGCAACACATACACGCTGCCTTCGAGCTTGTTCCTTCAACAACGTCGAGGTGATTTCATCCGTCCCCACCTTCGACGCGTTCGGACACGAAGACGGACCATTGGTCCCGATCCCGCTTTCATCCATCTGACACGCAGCCAACCCGGCGGCCTGCCCCGGATTGATCACCACGCCTTCGGGCAACGTCACCGTCGTGTCCTTGATATTCGACATCGAGAGTCCTTCAGCGCTCGGTCAAGCCTTCCTGAGGGACTTTCAAATCCACCGTCAGCCCAGCAGGCGTATCCGCGAAGGTCGTATCGGGCGCGACGCTCATCGTCGGTCCGAAACCCAGATGTTCACAACCGGTGAACCCGACCGGAGCACCCGTCAAATCGTGCGAGACAGAAGCTCGCCGTGGACTTCACGCGCCTGATCCTGCCACGAATCCACGCTCATGCCATAGCTCTGCGGCCCTTCACACGACGTGGGCAACGTCAAAAACGGCTTCGTCACGCGCGCCGCTGCAGACTGGACATTGCATTTCCGTGCTCCGCATGACTCCGCATCTTTGCGGGTTATGTGATTTCTTCGCCCGGCACTCCCCAGATCGTGAGCGTGTTGCCGACCGGGCGGAAGCCGAGGTTGCTCGACGTTCTCGGTGATCCCGTAGTCGCTGCCGCTGCGCACTTCGAGCATCCAACAGGATGTTCACTCCCTCAGCGGTGAAGCCGAACTGCAACGGGAACGCCCGGCGGCGGCACAAGGTTGTACACCGCGCACGTCGGGCGAGAAGGGTGCTTCCCTTCTCGGGGCGGCCAATCTACGGCCTGTCGATGCCGACCTGCGTCGGAGCGGGACAGCCCACCTGTCAGAGAGGAGACGAATCTGTTGGCGCGTGCACTGCGGCACCGCATTCGTATCTCCGACGAGACCCGGCGGCAGCGTCACCGAGAGGTCGCGCAACGACCCGCCCGACGCCTGTGCTCCGACCTGGTTGAGATCGAAGCTGAACGTCGCCGCGAACGGATGCGAACCTGCCTGCGTGTCCGTCGTGCCATCCGCGTTGCTGAACCACGCGTCGAAGCCGGTGAGACCGAAGCTCGACGCTCCCGGCCCGATCGTCAACGGACTCGAGACGTGCCCCGGACCCGCGGCGCCACCGCCGGTCGCCGTGACTTCGTTGGTCGACGATGCCCAACGGCGTGCCCGGATCGACACTGACCTTGATCGCCAAGCCTAGATCGGGCCAAGGCGAGATCGGACGCAGGACACCCTTTCGATCTGATGCGGCTGCGTGTGTGCACTGTCACGACAGTCGTCGCCGTGCAACTCCAGGTCCGCTGCCCAAGATCCGGACGGCGAAGTGGTGCACCCCCCGGCTTTGTTCTTTTTCTTCTTCGCCTTCGTTCGCTTCTTCAGCTTCCTTTTCATTGATACCATCCCGAGGTGTTCTTACTCCACCTGTCGCTGTAGCGGTCAAGCCGGAGGCAGCGTGTCCGTCAGCGTGACGGACCTTGGCTCGGCCCAGCTCCGGTGTTGAACAATTCGACCTCCACGATGCCTTTGTGTCCGGGCGCAGGTTCGTCGGATATGCGCTGCGAGGTGACCGCCCACCCTGGACCGGGAGCAGTCGTAAACGCCGACGCCGACGCCACGAGCCCAAGCAACGCCAACGCAACCGCGACCGTCACTCCCGCCCCGAAGCGCATGACGCCGCCGCAGCAGCCCTCCCCTTCTGACAGAGCGCATACTCATGACCGTCCCCCCTTTGCGGCTCGTGCGTCCCTTGCGCGCCTTCGCGTTCTTGTGCGCCTTACCGTGCCTTCGTCGCCTCTTCCCTTGCTTCGCTCCCTTTGTCTTCTTCGGCTTCTTCTTTGGCTTTTGCTTTGCCTTGACCGGCGGGGCCCGCGGCGGAAGTTGCCCACCCCTTCGAAGGTCACGCTCGACGGCGTCGCGAAGATCGGCGCCGCGCCGGGCAAACCCTGACAGCCGGTACCGGTGCACGCAGGCGGCGTAGAGCGGCGTGAATCCGTCCACCCGCGCGTCGTACAGATCGTAGATATTCGTTGACGTCCTTCGGCAGGCAGTTTTGCGCGCGTGACGATGAACACGTCGTCTCCGCTCGCGCTCGCATCCGCGAAATACGATTCGTCGACGCTCGTTCCACCGGAGAGCAGGTAGATGCAACCGCGTGCTCGACTTACACGTCCCAGCCCCGGGGCGCTCCCACTCGTACGCGTCTAGCCTGCCGTTCGTGTCCTGCGGCACCAAGCTTCTTGGCTGTCGAAGAACACGCGATTGCCGCCTTCTGGATATCCAGCGCTTCAGATATGTGCTGCTGTACGTGAGTGGCACGGATCCTTCCGACCCATGGAGCCACATGACGCGCAGTACACACTGACCATTGTCGGCATCATAGACTTCCACCCGCCCACCTTGACATGAAGGCCAAGCCATGCCGTCCGGAGTCACCTCCGCCGTACGATTGCCGAAGCCCGGGCTGCCAATCACCGTCGAAGGTTCGTTGTCTTGCGGCCGTCAGGGTCCTGATCGTGTTCATCGCGCCGTTGTGCCACACCGTCCAGATCGAAGCCGGCTGTGACGTAATAGATGTATTCGCCGTTTTCGCTTGCGCCGACGACTCCCTGGACCGTGACGCCCGGTGTTAGATCCGTCGTACGACGGCTTTCGACGTCATACTCGTACAGATCGCCGTCGGTGTAAAACACCTTCGACCCGTCCGCGGTCGCAGTCCAATACTTGCCGGCCGGACTTATTTCGACAGTCCTCGTGCCGTTCTCGCGCACATAGATATGACCCGTGTTCAGATCCGTCCAAAAGATCCGCGATCCGTCCGCGGAGATCACGTGACTGAAATCCGGAGACCCATATTTGCCGTTGTTGTTTTCGAAGTCCGGCGCACCAAACGTGGTGTTTGCTTTTGTACTTCCGTCCGGAAGGACGTTCACCAATCGCAGCTGACCGCCGACCGACTCGTACAAATTGTTTTCTTCAGCGTAATGCCCGGCACTACCGCCTTCCGCGTCGGGCGTCAGCGCATCGTTCGCCTCGAACAGGACGTGACTCGAATCTGCCGATGCACCTGCATAAGGAAGCACCCGACCGTTATAACTCCGCGTGCCTGAGCCAAGATCAGGGTGATACATCCTGGACGCCCTGAATTCGAGTCTCGACCGATACGGAGGAGTGGCGGTAAGGACAGGAACGTATTCGCTGCCCGTCGTGCCCGTCGAATATAGGACATCGTAATTGCCACCCAGCGGTACTGGCTCGCCAAAGTTGGGGGCACTGGGCGACATCCCTTCCAACGAATCCAGAAATGCCGCCGATAGGTCGCTCGAGAATCCCTGGAACACTGCCGAGGGGAATCCAACCGGTGAGAGGTTCACGCTACTCCAGCCACCGTCCGCCGAGCGTCTGGCCAAATACTCGTTGCCTGAGCCTTCCCCAGCCGCTTCATTACCGCCCACGCTGGGGGAGCCCGCGTACGCGATCCCGTTACCGTCGAGAGCAGCCTGGAAGGGTCGCTCCGTCTGTATGCTCGAATAACTGCTGCCGGGGGAATACGGTTCATATACTTCCGCATCTCCGTTATCCAATGGCGAGACCATTTCGTAGACCCGTCCGTCTGGCGATCCAGCGATCCCATCCGAGAGCGGCCCTTCTGTCGTGAGGGTCCGATCGTCGCCGAAATTTTCACCGGTTTCATCGGTGGCGACGAGACGGTAGTGATATCTGGTTTTGGGTATCAATTCGAAGATCGAGCCCGTCACGTCGACCGGCATATCGCCCGAACCCGGAATGGTGGCACATGGCGCGCTCTGCCCGTAGGCGCTGGTTGGACCGTACTCGAACTTGCAGCCGGTTACAGTCAAATCTTCCGGATCGATGCTCCCGCCCACAGTCGCCACGCTCAGCCTCACGTTCGATGCCCCGCCGGTTATGACTGCTTGTGCTGTCGTGAGTACTCGATCTTCACCGACACTTTCGCCGGCGGCGTTCGAGGCGATCAGGCGGAAATGGTATGTGGCTCCAGATTTCAAGCCCGATATTGCGGCATTTACCATGACAGAGGAATTCCCGGTCGCTGGATTCGTCGAGCATGGCACGCCGTGTCCATAAGAATTGCCGGTCCCATATTCGAATTCGCATTTGAGGATTACTCCCCCTTCTGGATTCACGCTCCCACTCAGACCGGCGCTGTGACCCGTCACGGCCGAAGCCTGTCCCGTGGTGACGGTCGGGGTGAAACTGCCGGGGCCGAAGATGCTCAATTTTCCTTTGCCATCCGGTACATAGATATCGCCACTGGTGGAGTCGACCGCTATGCCTTCGGATGCAGCGATCGCACCCTCGCCAGTTTCCGCGAATGTGCTCAGAGGCACTTCGAATGGTTCACCGTGTGCACCAAGCTCAGCCACGTCTGTATGCTGATTTACATAAACGTGATCGTCGCCTGGATTCACCGCCAACGAGCTGCCCTTGGGGTCAACTGTCGAGCCGAAAGCGCTGAGCGAGCCGAATTGAGATGCTTCGTACCTCGACACAGGACCCGTTGGCCACGTCACGCCAAACACGTTCCCCGCCGAGTCGACGGCAAGGTTGCATACTTCAGTTGCGTCGAGGATCGAGGATACGTAATCCGAGTTCGTGACCGGGTTGGCTTTGGGTACAAACTTGTCTACGACGCCGAAGACTCCGACATACACGCTTCCGGACTGATCGACCGCAACGCCGCACGATTCTCCCCACGGCGCGGTTGCCGCACTGAGCGTTCCGAGCGCTTCTCCGCCAGGGCCGATCACGTCGACCCTATTGCCGTTCGAGCTGCTGACTGCTACATAGACGTCCCCTTTTGCGGGACCGTTTGAGCTATCGACCGCAATCTCGTTTTCACCGTCTCCGTCACCCCTCAGTCCGGTGATCGCGGTCGGTTCCCCGGGTAGCCCCGTGAACTTCAACGGGGTGCCCGCTGCATCGAACTTCAACAGTGAGCCCCCGCTCGCGCCCGTGTCGAGGACATAGACGTCACCATTTGACTGGTCGATCGCGACACCTCCTACGCTCGCGAACGACCCGAAAGAAGACACAAAGGGGTGCGTAAAGGCCGCAAGCGCCGGAGCGCCCCAACACACCATCATTAGTCCCACAGCAACAGATATGCATGACACGAACCGGCGAGCACTCATCGAAGAACCCCCTCGTCAAAGACACAAAACCTGGACAAGCCCGTGCCCGGGCGATGCTCTCGCGCAGACGAACGATCTGCGAAGCCTGGAGAACAAGAAGCAATAGACGCGCTTGATACGCGTGAGAAGTCATGCCGACCTTTAAAGCCGGCAAACCGCGGAGCACACCCGCGGTGAGAGGGTCTAGCGCCTAGACGGCGGCAGGCCCAGAGAGAGAGAGAGAGAGAGAGAGACGCGTCAGCGTCGCTGACGCGTCCTATTACGCCCCTATCAAAGGCGCAAGGACCCTCAAACACGTTATCCTCAAAAGAAACCACGCGAAACAGAACTCCCTCTCAAAAAACGACCCGGTCCCTCTCCCAAGGTCCCCGTCAAAACTATGTTGGTGTCGACCACGAAGACCGACCCAAAACCCGACCTTATGTCTTGCCTACACACCCCCGTGGCGTACAGACATAGGCTACTTATACACGCCAGGGTGGTTGTTGTCAACCCATTCCCGTTCAAGAGTGCCGCCAGGGTCAAGTCGAGCTGGGCAGAGCACGACCCAGCCGTCACACCTGGCCGCGAGACCCGAGCAGCTCGACCACCCCCGTCTGACCCCAAGACCAAACCTTGTACATCCGGGCGCCGGATTCGGATACCGTTCGACCAAGCCAAGACGGCAAACGAGCCGCGCCGGATCGTGAGCATCCACGTAGAGACAAGTCTTCAAGCCGACCGCAAAAGCACCCAGCGCGAGCGGCTGATCGCGGGGATGATCGCGGCCGCGCATCGCTGCGGTTATGGCGGCGCGAACGTGTCCCAGGTGATCGCTGAGGCCGGCGTCTCGAGACCGACCTTCTACGAGTACTTCAAGGACAAGGACGACTGCTTCGTCGCCACCCACCGCGAAGTCAGCCGGCTGCTGGTGTGGGAGATCCGCCGGGCGGTGCAAGCCGGAACGCCCGAGCAGGCTGTCCAGACGGCGATCCGGGCGCTGATCAGGCTCTCCGAAGAATTCCCGGACCGCGCGGGCTTTCTGTGCAACGAGGCGATGGCGGCCGGACGACGGGGCCTGGACGAGCACGACCGCCTGATCGACAAGCTCGGTCAGGTCGTCGACGAAGCTCGCAGGCAGACGCCACCACACATCTCAACGCCGGACCTGCCGATACAGGTGGTGTTCGGCGCGGGACGCTGGCTGCTCGCCCCTCCACTGCGCCAGGGCGTGCACGATCTGAACGCGCTTGCCGATGACTTCGTGCGCTGGGTGGAGATGTACGAGCTGCCGACTATCGAGCATCGCTGGCACAAACTGGAGCGGGGCCCCGAGCTGGCGCCCTCCCCCTTCGTCTCGGAGATCTCTCTACAGCCCCCACCGGCCATCCCGCCGGGCCGCTCCAAGCTCTCAAAGAGTGAGATCGCGCGCAACCAGCACGAACGAATCCTCTACGCGACCGCCGAGCAGGCCGCGGCCAAGGGCTACAACGTGACGACCGTGGCCGATATCACGGCGAGCGCCAAGGTGGACCGGCGTGTCTTCTACAAGCACTTCCGCGACAAGCAACAGGCGTTCCTGGCGGTACACGAGCTTGGCGTGCAGCAGCTGATGACACTGTCCGCCAGCGCCTTCTTCAGCCAGAGCGAGTGGCCGGAGCGCATCTGGGCGGCGATGCGAGCAGGCACGCAATTCCAGGCCACCCACCCGATCGTCACCCACATCTCCCTGGTCGAGTCCCACGCTGTGGGCGCCTCGGCGATCCAGCGCATCGACGACCATCGTGCCGCGTTCACGATCTTCCTGCAGGAAGGCAACCTCCAGGCCGGCCAGCCGGCGTCGAGCACGATCATGGAAGCGATCGCGGGGTCGACCTTCGAGATCTGCTACCGCGTCGCGCGTCGCGGCGAAAGCGCCCAAATGACGCGTCTGACCCGCAGCGGCGCCTTCATCGTGTTGGCGCCCTTCATGGGTCCGGCCACGGCGAGCGCCTTCATCGACGAGAAGCTGCGCGAGGAATTGGCGTGAGCAGCGAGTCGGTGGGGTCGACGCGAACCGATCGCAGGAGCACCCAACGTGAACGACTGATCGCCGGCATGGTGATGGCGGCCCGCCGCCATGGCTATGCCGGAGCGACTGTATCGGAGGTGATCGAGCGCGCCGGCGTCTCGCGACCCACCTTCTATGAGTACTTCGAGGATCGCGACGCCTGCTTCATCGCCACCCACCGTGAACTGGCTGCCCTGTTCATTGAGCAAATCCGCCAGACCGTGGAGGCCGCGAGCCCCGAGCAGGCGGTGCAGGTGGGGATCCGCAGGTTCATCGAGCTGGCCGAAGAGCACCCCAATGGGGCCAGCTTCCTGTGCGACTCGACGATGGCAGGCGGTTGGGGTGCGCTCGACGCGCGCGACCGCATGATCGACAAGGTCGCGCGCATCATCGAGCAAGCGCTCGCCCAGGCGCCGCCCGACGCGCTCACACCAGACGTGCCGATGCCGGTCGTCTTGGGCGCGGTGCGCTGGCTGTTGGCTCCGCTGCTTCGTAGCGGCGATGCAGGGCTCTCGGAGTTGGCCGATGGTCTCACCAATTGGGTCGAGAGCTACAGTCGCCCACACGAGCAGCATCGCTGGCGCACCTTGGAGCCGGGACCAGAGCTGCCACCGTCCCCACACGAGTCGCACATATCGCTGCGTCCCCCGCCACCGATCCCCTCGGGGCGCTCCTCGCTCTCCAAAGCGGAGATCGCCCGCAACCAGCGCGAACGGATCATGTACGCGACGGCCAAGGTCGCCGCGGCCAAGGGCTACACGGTCACCACGATCGCCGACATCACCGAGACCGCAAGCGTGGACCGGCGCGTCTTCTACAAGCATTTCCGCGACAAGCAACAGGCGTTCCTGGCGGTGCACGAGCTGTGCATCCAGCAGATCATGGCCGTCACAGCCACCGCCTTCTTCAGCGCCAAGGAGTGGCCCGAGCGGGCTTGGACCTCGATGCATGCCTGCACCCAGTTCCAGGCGACCCACTACATCGTCACCCACATCGCCCTGATCGAGTCCCACGCCGTCGGCGCTCCCGCCGTACAGCGTGTGGATGACAGCCGCACCGTCTTCACGATCTTCTTCCAGGAAGGCAACCAGTACCTGAGCGCTCCGGCTCCGCGCACCACGATGGAAGCGACCCTGGGTGCGATCTTCGAGATCTTCTATAGGCAAGCGCGTCGGGGTGCGAGCGAGACGATGGCTCGGCTGACACCCAACGGCATTTATCTGATGCTCGCCCCGTTCCTCGGTCCGGAGACCGCGAACGAGTTCATCGACGGCAAGCTACGCGAAGCAACGGCAGAGCTGAGTTCGCGCTGAGCGGAGCGAAGGCTCCTCAGCGCTCGCCGGCGCCGCGCGACCAAAGCCACACGTACCAGACGACCACCGCGATCAAGACCGCTAGCGGCAAGACGAGCGTGAGGATCGAGCCCGCGTGGAAAGAGGCCATGACCGTTATCACTGCACAGAGCATCGAGCGTTCCTCCTCATCAATGGTTGCTAGCAAGCGTGGGGGTCGCGGCGCCGGCGACCTTGGCCGCGCCGGGCGCGGGAGCGATCGCCGGGGAGAGCCAGCGGTTGCAGTAGACGAACAACGCGATCAATAGCGGAAGCGATCCGGGCACCCACATGATCCCCGCCGCGATCTGCTGGTCGGCGATCGCCGAGATCCCACCGGGACGTGAGGCCATCTGGGCGTAGGCCCCATACAAGGGGTGGGGGGCGAAGGCGAGCACGACCGCCAAGGCCCACATCATGACCATCGCGCCTACCAGGTAGGCGACCCGCCACAGCTCACTCAGAGGCGCGCGCAGAGGCGGGGAGTCGATCACCTGCTTCCAGAACATCAAGGCGGTGCAGAAGAACAGCGTGTGCTCGAGCGCGTGCAGGGCTTCGGAGTGCAAGGTCGCGTCGAACAGGACCGGTACGTGCCAGGCCAAGACCACGCCGCTGAACAGGACGAAGCTCGGCAGTGGTGCCCCCAGCGTCGCGCCCAGTAGCCGTAGCCAGCTCAGGCGTCCCTGCGTGAGGCTGTGCGCCAAGGTTCGCCTTGCCTCCACGCCGAGGGCGCGCCACAGGCGCACCCACGGGCGCGCCGCCACGATCAGAGGCGGAGCCACGACGAGCAGCAGGATATGTTGCAGCATGTGCGCCCAGAACAGCTGCTCGCTGAGGCGCTCCAAGGGCGAGGCCAGGGCGATCAGGAGCACCGCCAGGCCCAGGTAGAAGCAGGCATGGCGCAATCGTCTCTGCCGGCGCGTGCGGGCGGGGGCGGGAGTGCGTCGGTTGCCGTACCAGTAGAGGATCGCGAGATCCACGACGAGCACAAGCGGCGGGTCGAACGACCAGTCCCAGAAGCCCGGTGTCACCGGCGTGGCAGAGGCCGCTAGACCAAGTAGAGCGTGACCCATGTGATCACACCGATCCCGACCAGATAGGACCAGAAGAAGACGGCCGCATCGAGGCCCGGTTCGATCAGACGATCCGCTTCGGCGATGTCTCCCTGCCGAGACGCCGGGTTGCGCCGGGCCCGCAACTCGGTCGCAACTTGAGTCTCCAACCAGTACATCGTGGCCAGGACCGCGACCGCGTATACCCCCGTCCAAGCGTAGAAAACGCTGGCGTAGCCGCCGTTGGTGGGACCGAAGTGGGCGCTCGAGTACTGGAGGCACTGGACGATCACGGCCGCCAGTCCAAGCACCAGAGCCAGGACGGCGCCCCAAATCCAGGGGCGCGCGTCGCGCTTGAGTTGCACCCGCGCCGAGATCGCCGCAAGCGCACTGGCAACCAGACACACGACGATGACTGCGCCGAGCGTGGCGTCCGGTTTGACGTGCGCCGGCTTCCACATGCCGTTCTCGTTGAGCGAGCGCAAGTAGAAGTAGGCGAACAGGTAGGCCAAAAAGAAGAACGTGGCCGCTCCGGCCAGAAGGCGCCCGGCGATGTAAAGCGAGCGCGCGCCGATGTCGGGCGCCTCGGGCGGGATCGCCACGTCCTTGCTGACTCCGGGAACGCCCGGGTTCAGAGGTATGCCTGCACCCGCGCTCTCCATCACGCTCGCTCCCATCTGTAGATCTCCGCGCGTACCATCTCAGCCTCCCGCCGGCAGGGGCTCGGCGCCAGGCGGCGCCAGGGGCGTGCCATATTCGTAGGGATCGGAGTCGATCACGGGGATCGTCTCGAAGTTGTTGACGGGTACAGGCGTGGGCAGTTGCCACTCCAAGGACTTGGACTGCCACGGATTCGCCTCGGCCCGCTTGGGCGCGATGATCAGGGAATAGATCACGTTGTAGAGAAACACGAGCATCGACAGGCCGATCACGAACGCCGAGACCGAGACCCAGATATTGAGGCCCTGCAGGTTGGGCGCGTAGGTGGACACGCGCCGCGGCATTCCCTTCATCCCGAGCACGAACAGGGGCATGAAGGTCGCGTTGAAGGCGATGAACAGCGACCAGAAGTGGAGCTTGGCTAGGCCCTCGCGCAGTTGCAGACCGAACATCTTGGGCACCCAGTAGTAGATCGCCGCGAAGAAGGTGAAGATGAGCCCGCCCATGATCGTGTAGTGGAAGTGGGCCATTACAAAGAAGCTGCCATGCGTGTCAGTGTCGGACGGCGTATCCGACAGGAACACACCGGAGAGGCCGCCGATCAGGAAGTTGAAAGTCCAACCGAGGCAGAACAGCATCGGCACGGAGAATCTGGTTCTGGCCTTCCAGAGGGTCCCCATGACACACAGGAAGATGAAGCCGGTGGGGATCGAGATGACCTCGGTCGAGAGCATGTAGAACGGGCGCAGGTCGGCGTTGATGCCACTGACGAACAGGTGGTGTTGCCACACAAAGAAGCTCAGCAAAGTCACGCCGAGCATCCCGGCCACGGCCAGGCGATAGCCCCACAGGGGCTTGCGCGTGAACACGGGCAGCAGCTCCAACACGATCCCGAAACCGGGCAGGGCGAGGATGTAGACCTCGGGGTGCCCGAAGAACCAGAACAGGTTCTCGAACAGGTAGGGCGTGCCGCCGGCGGCAACGGTGAAAAAGGAGGTATTGATCGTGCGGTCGAAGGCGGCCATCAACAGGGCGCCGATCAGCATCGGCGCGGCCAGGACCATCAGGATCGAAGTCGCGAACACCGACCACACGAAGATCGGCAGGCGCGACCAGGTCATCCCGGGCGCGCGGTGGGCGACGATCGTGGCAATCATGTTCAGGCCGAGCAGGCACATGGAGACGCCGACCAGCGCGAAGAAGCAGATGTAGGAGTCCATCCCCATCACGGCCTGTTCGTTGAGCGGCTCATAGCCGGTCCAGCCGGTCGGGAAGCCGCCGAAGAAGATCGTGGAGGTGAGAATGAAGCCGGCCGCCATCAAGAGCCAGAAGGTGAGCGCCTCGATCCTTGGGAAGGCCATACGGCGAGCCCCGATCATGATCGGCACGAAATAATTGCCGAACGGGCCGAGGATGCCCGAGGTCATCATTCCCATCATCATCGTGCCGTGCATTCCCACCAGGGAGAGGTACTGATTGGGTCCGACCGTCGTGGGGGTCGGGTTGAGCAGCTCGGTGCGAATCAGCATCGCGTTGAGCCCGGCGATGAAGAAGAACACGCCGATCCCGACCAGGTACTGGATGCCGACCACCTTGTGGTCGGTGCAAAGGCCGAAGTAGCGGCCGATGCCCTCGTGCTCCTTCTCGCGCAGCGAGGCGGGCCGGCCGAACATGCGCGAGACGGGATAATTGGCGAAGCCGAGGCCGATGAGAAAACCGACCACGCCGCCGAGATAGCCGAGCATCAGGGCGACGTCGTTCTCGTCGATGGCGGACTGGAATTCGAAGCTGGCGCCTTTGATCTGGTGGCCGATGAACCAGCCGATGTAGTAGCCGGCGACGCCGAGAATCACGGCGGTGAGCAAGTTGAAGCCGATCAAGCGCCGCCACAACGGCCGGCGCGCCGGGGTGAAAGCGGGCTCGGCGACGGTGCTCATTCTCCCCTCCTCAACGGTTCAGGTATGTATTTGGTCGCGTATTTGGGCAGGTATTTCTGGACGGGCGCGAAGCGCCGCCGCTGTTCTTTGACCCAGGCGACAAAAGCGGCCGGCGACACGACGTGGCCGGTGTCGAACATGTAGCCGTGCCACAGGCCGCACAGCTCGGCGCAGCGGATCGAGATGTTCTCGCGCTTGGTGGGACGAACGAACACGATGTTGTCGGTGTTGGGGTTGGCGTCGGCCTTGACACCGAGCTGGTAGGCCCAGAAGGAGTGGATCACGTCGAGCGAGGTGACGTGCAGTTCGATCATCTGGTTGACGGGCAGCACCAGGTGCGTGGTCTCGACGCCGCCGTAGGTCGGATAGCGATAGGTGAAAGCCCACTCTTGGGCGATCACCTGAACCGGCAGCTTGGCTCCGCTGGGCACCGCGACCGGGTTCGGCCCGGCGCCCGAGCCGGCCCCGTCTTCGAGCAGGCGCACCGTGCCGTAGGCGGCGAGAGCCAGCACCAGCAGAGTCGTGACGACGATCCAGGTCGTCTGGATGCGCGCGTTGCCGCGAATCGCGGGGCCTTCGAGCACGCCTCCCTTGGGTTGGCGGAAGTAGATGGTCGAGTAGATCAGGTAGATCAGGACGAGCAACAGGACCGGCGTGGCCATGCCGATCAGAACCGTGTTGTCGGTGACGTGACCGGAAGCCTGTTCAGAGCCGTTGCCAGGCGGCATGATCGGCCCGACCAAGAGGACCACCAGGGGAGTTGCAATCAGAGAGGCGACGATCCAGATCGCGCCGAAGCGGCGTGCGTGGTTCGGTTCCGGCGGCTGGGGACCTGGCTCGACAGCCATCGCTAAGCGCCTCCGGTCATCGGCACTTGGCCCATCGCCGGGAAACCTCCGTCGGTGTCCTCGTCCATGCCACGGCTACACCACGTCCAGGAACCCGTCCATGTAGCCGAGCGTCTGCATCGGCCCGCCCTGCCCGAAGATCCAGCCGGCCGCACAGGGCACGAAGCACTGCCAGCGGTAGCGGCCCTTCTTGCCGGTCCTGAAAGTGAAGGTGATCGTGCGGTGCGCCTCCGATGTCGTGCAGGGCGCGAATTCGCATTGGTTCTTGGCTTCTTCGGGCACGCCCGGCAGGGGGACGAACAGTCCTAGCTGGGGCACGGCGAAGGTGTGGGAGGCTTCTTCGGGGTTGATTCCGCGCGTTGGCTTGCCGTCGATCGTGACCGTGCCTGTGGTCGTGCCTTGGACTTGGGAGAGGAAGGGGTTGCGCAGACCGGAGTCGCCGTCGAACTGGTAGACGGTCACGTGCACCAAGGAGTTGGCGGGCACCGAGAAGATCGTCGAGTGCACCCACTTGCCATGGTCGAGCACCAGGTAGGAGACCCAGTCGGGATGCGAGGGGCTGTACTTTGGGCCGATCGAGGCGACCGTCTGGAGGGTGAGCTGGGTGCCGCTGAAGCCGGCCACTTTGCGCGTGGAGATCGCGGCCACGGACTGGGGGAAGCTGGTCGCCCAGGTCGCGATGTAGAGGCCGATCAGGACCCCCACGATCACGACCCCGACCACGACGCCCAACAGCTTCTTCGCAAGCACGCTCACGCGCCTCTACCCCTTTAGGCTGGCTTAATCCACCTGGGGTTTTTCCCGCTGGGGGCGCCTCTCAAACGGTCCCGGGACCGGTGGCCCCACTCGGCAGGCTCAGCCGGCCGCAACCTTGGTGTGGATCGCGGCGTGGATCGCATCACAGGGACGTGCGTGTGGCACGCTCGACCGCACGGCTCGGCATGTGGCGGCCGACTGCGCCGGGCTCGCGCTGGCTATTCGCTCAGACTTATCGGACGACGGACCCTCACACAGGCCCGGGTTTTTGGTTGAGCCGGCGACACTCCCAAGCCTCCCTGGGTACGAATTCTTCAGACCAAACCCAGACGCCACACTTTTCAACTTCGGCCGGACTGTAAAAATCGATGAATCCATAAACCGTTTTGTATTTGATATCGCATCCCGATACCCATTGTTCGCGGTCCAATCCGCATCGTTCGAGCTTTTCACCAGCATCGTGCATCCACGCTTGCATTCCTTCGAGGCTCACCCCCGCCACCACAAAACCGATCAACGACCCCACAGGATCAGCTATACCGAGCAACGCGTCCGCGCCCCCCCACACCTCACTCCAAACGTCCACAGCCTTCAGCCTCTCGCCTACTTCAACCGCTTTTTTCTGACCGAAATATGGATCTATGTCTTCGCCCCCGGCGGCGAGTGCCGCTTCATATGCAGCCTGTTCCCTCGCAGCCTGCCGCATCGGTGCTTCCGCGGCGTATGCGGCCGAAGCCTGCCAGTCAGCAGCCGAAATCGAGCTGATATAAGGACTGATATAGCTGCCGTCCGGCGAAGCTCCAGGCGGAGTGATCGGCTGGGTCTGTAGCGCCCGACCGAGCTGAGGTACATAGCCTACGCCCGCTGAAGCGTTCGCGCCCGAGGCAAATTCGGTCGCCACTCCTGCAGCACCCAGCCACGAGTACTTCGGTGGATTCGAAGTACTCGGCACTCCGAACTCGGTGCTTGCGTAGGTCGAAAGTAGTTTGGCTTCCGATTCTGACAATGCTGCGGTAGCGACGATGTCGCCGACCAGATCGTGCAGCTGCAAAACGGGTGTCGACCCATTCTGTTCGACAGCACTGAGCGCACCGTCTATACCGGGAATGTTGCGCGTATATTTTTCACCACCTTCGTTTGACCACGCCACCGCTTCGCCTGGTCCCGGATAGTGATTTACTGCCGTAGTTTTGGTCGCCCCTTCTTCACTTACGGCTTCCCCAACACGCGCATCGGGATCGAGGTTATACGTGTTTGTCTTGCCATTTTGTATTGCGCTGTGAGTCTGGCCGCTCACATAATACGTGCTTTTTATTTCATGGCCTCCCGCATCTGTCGCCGGGAGCGTCGTTATATTGCCGAACGCGTCATAAGCGACGCCCGTATCCGACAATCTGTCAACTTCGTCATACGTGTGGCTTTCTACCGTCCCACCTGTGCTGGCGCATTCCCCTCCCGTTGCCGGTTCGCGCTTGGTAAGACCCAGTCGGTTGGCATCCGCGTCATAGCTGTAGAGACGCGTAACGCAACCTTTCCCGGCCGGCGTTTCTTGAACCTGGGTGAGTCGGCCGGCAGCGTCGTAAGTATAGCTCGTGCTCGCAAGCCCATTTGTCCGCGACAGCGCTTCCCCATGAACTGAATAGCCTACGCCTTCGCTAAACCATACACATGCTTCGGTGCAGTGAGTTTCCTTCACGTATTCCTCGTGCGTCACTTGATCGGTTTCGTCGTACACGTACTTGGCCGTCATGCCGTTGGGATATTTCTCGCTGGTGAGCTTGCCTTCGACGTCATAGCCTGCGGTGAAGGTGCCCGCTCCCGTGTCGAGCAGTTTGGTCATCGACCCGGTCGTCGGGTCATAGGCGTAGACCTGAGTTCCCTTCCCATCGTTCATTTCCGATACCCGCCCATCGACATCGTAGGCGTAGGTCGATTTGTTTCCGTTGGCATCGATGTATTCGGTCAACTGACCGAGCGAGTTGTAAACGCTCGTGATCGTCTGCGTTTTTTCGGCAACAGTGGTCGATTGTTTGACCATTGCGCCCGTGCTAGCGTTATATACATCAGTGACCGTCGGCAACGACGCCAGCGAGCCGGCATTCGTCGTCTCTTCGCTGCCTGTAAGCCGGCCGGCAGCGTCATACACGCTCTTCTTCGTTCGCGTGGTGGTGCCCACTGTTTCTACGACGACTTCCGGCTCGTCCCACACGTTGTACGTATCGGTCACCACCGGCAACTGATTTCCGCTCACGGGCTGCACCACCGGTTGTGAGGTACAGGGCAGGTTCGCCCATTCGGCGTGTTCTCCGCACGACGGGTATGCGCTGTTGGCCGCGGCGCTGTAATAGACAGCCTGGCTGACCCGCGGATTGGGTGCCGTCAGCTGATACTCCTCCACTCTCGCATTGTTCATGTCACCTACCCATATGTCACCGTTCGGGCCGGCCCCAATGCCCTGTGGCTTGCTGAGCTGACCTTCGCCGCTGCCTCTGGTCGCAAACTTCGCGATGAACGTTCCTGTTGACGTGAACTCCTGAATCCTGCTGTTTCCGAAATCGACCACGAACATGTGACCTGCGGAGTCGAACGCGATACCTTGCGGATATTTGAACTGCCCGTTGCCCGTGCCGGCCGTGCCGAACGTCGCCATGAACGTGCCGGTCGAGGAGAACTCCTGCACCCTATTGTTGCCGGAGTCAGTGACCCAGAGATGCCCCGCGGAGTCAAACGCCAACCACATTCCGTCTTCAGGCGCAATCCCACTCGTAGCGAACTGGCCTTCGCCGGTCCCACCGTAACCAACCTTTCTCACGAATACACCTTCGGAGGTGAACTCCTGCACCCTGTTGTTACCCGCGTCTCCAACCCAAATGTTCCCGGCCGAGTCGACTGCGATCCCCGACGGCGTTTTGAACTGCCCGTTTTCGGAGCCAACGCTGCCAATCGTTCTGACGAACGCACCAGTTGACGAGAACTCCTCAACTCGACTATTCCCAAAATCGGTCACCCACACATTGCCTTTCGCGTCAACCGCCACGTCGTGGGGCACTTTAAGCTGGCCGTTGCCTGTCCCTTCAGTGCCAAAATGGGCTATCACCGAACCGCTTGAGGAAAACTCGTACACTTTATCGTGGCCGCCGCCGAAGTTCGTAGCCCACATGTGGCCACTCGAATCGGTCGTGACACCATAGGGAAATTGCAACGCGATAGGCGGCGTCTGAGCCTGCGTGATTTCGCCAAGGTATTCACCTGATCCACCCAACTCCTGAACGCGTTTGTTGGTGATATCGGCGACCCAAACGTGATTAGAGGCATCGACCGCCAGGCCCTGCGGTCGATTGTATTGACCATTACCTGCACCGTAAGAGCCGAACGTCGCCATGAACGTCCCGGACGACGAGAACTCCTGAACGCGGCGGTTGCCATAGTCGACGACCCAGATATGGCCACTGGGATCGATACCTATGCCCTGCGGGTATTTGAACTGACCGCCGCTGGTGCCCACCGTGCCAAACTTCGTCATGAACGTGCCGGTCGAGGAGAACTCTTGCACCCTGTTGTTGCCGGAGTCGGTGACCCATAGATGTCCCGAGGCGTCAAACGCCAACCACATTCCGTCTTCGGGCGCAATCCCACTCGTAGCGAACTGACCTTCGCCGGTACCACTGGAGCCAAACTTTCGCACGAATACACCTTCGGAGGTGAACTCCTGCACCCTGTTGTTACCGGCGTCTCCAACCCAAACATTCCCACTTGCGTCGAGCGCGACGCCATTTGGATCTTTGAATTCGCCGTTGCCCGTTCCTTCTTTGCCCACCATACGGATGAGCGTCCCGCTCGAAGAGAACTCTTGGATACGCCCGTTGCCCCAGTCCGCCACCCACACGTTGCCTTTCGCGTCCACGGCGATCCCGTGCGGTACTTTGAACTGGCCGCTGCCCGTCCCTTGCGTACCAAATTGGTTGAGCACTTCACCGGTGGAGGTCATCTCGTACACCTGGGAGTTAGCGCCGGATTCGGTAATCCAAAGATGACCGCCGGAATCGAGCGCCACGCCGTAGGGAACCACCAACGGAATCCCTTCGGTTCCCGCGGATGTGACCTGAGAAAAATAAGCGTAGGCGTTGGTTGGCCCATTCGCCGGACCAGCCGCCGGTGTGCGCGTCTCGGTCACGTCGCCGCTCGCCGGATCGTATATCTCCGTCTTAGTGAGATTCAATCCGCCGGGATCGGTCGTAACAGACGTAGGTTTACGCAGCGTCCAACCCAATCCTTCCTGGCCACGGTAGGAATTTACGGTCGTTCGGATGTCGGCTTCGTGTTCTTCATATTGAGCCCCTTCTGTCTTCTTTGTCAGAAGGCCGAAAACTTGACCGCCCGGAGCGCCTTCGTCGTAATAGTTGTGGACATGCACGCGCGCCTGCTTTTCTTCTCCGTTGGCCAGCCTGACCAAATGCCGGGGACCGAGATTTTCAAGCAGCTCCGTTCCCGAGGCGTTGTAGACCATGCGCGTATCGAGTAGTTTTGCGACTTCGGCGGATTTTGCTCCTTCCGCAAGCGCCTTGGCGCGATCGGCCGGACTGAGACTGCGAGTTATGTCGCCCGTTTCGTTGTACTCGGCTGTCGAGATGCCGCCCGAAGGGTTTGCGACATTGACTGTGCGACCAAAATTGTCATAGTAAGAGATCGTAGCTTTCGTGTATCCATTCGCCGGCCATCCCTTGGGTTCGTCGGGCGGGAACACCGCGGTCCCGATGACTGGATCGTCTTCCTGGGCCCAACCCGAAACCTGTGCGCTACTGAGCTGGTAGGGCGCGGTGGAGCCCGATACCGGTATCTGATAGTCAACCGTCGAGACAGCGTTCGAGCCAACGCTCGGCGGGGCAGGGGCTGGATTGTTCGTTGAGTAACCCTGCGTGAACACCTGCACGCGGTTGTTGCCGCTATCGGCGACATATAGTCCACCGGCTGAGGTGACCGACAGCCCTTCCACACCTTTGAACTGCCCGCCGCCTTCACCGGCAGCTCCATAGCTGAGGACAAATCCACCCGCCGGATTGAACTGCTCAATGCGATTGTTACCGCTGTCCGCCACATATAGGTCGCCGGACACCGGTTCGGTCGCAATCTGGGCTGGCGCTTTGAACTGCCCGTTACCTGTACCCGACGAGCCAAACGCTTCGACATAGCCACCTGACATGGTGAACCGCTCGACACGACTGTTGCCTGCATCGACGACATACACATAGTTGCGCGAGAACGCAATGCCCGATGGTTCTTTCATCTGACCCGCCCCGGAGCCCGCGACCCCGAAGGAGCCAAGGTAGGACCCGGTTTCTGTGAACTCATCTATCCGATTGTTGGACCTATCGGCGACCCACACGTTGTTGCTCCCAGCGGCCAATGTAACCGCCACCGGATCCAGTACCTGACCGGGCCCAGAGCCTTCCGAGCCGATATATCGCACAAACGCACCGGAGGTCGTCATCACCTCTACACGGTTACCGCCGCTGTCGGCAACGTAGATATTCGATCCGCTGATAGCGATACCGCTAGGCTGTTTGAACGCTCCCATACCAAAGGCGGCGAATCCCGTACGGCAACTCGTGGTACAGGTCTCGAGTTTCGCGAGACCGTCAACGACGCCCCAACCAACCGCCTTTACAAACGTTCCGCTCGAGGAGAACTCGTCCAGTCGATTATTGTTGCGATCGGCAACCCAGGTGTTTCCTTCCCCATCCACCGCCACGCCCCCTGCACTCTTTATTTGGCCCGACGCTTCCCCTAGAGTGCCGAATTTCAGCGAAAAGCTAGGGCTCGACATGCCCACGGTACTGGTGGCGGCCGTCGAGCTTGTGCCGGAGCCCGCGCCGTTGATGGCTGCCACGACAACCTCGAGCGTGTAACCTGCATCGCTGGCCTGCGGGGTGTAGCTTTCGTTGCACGCTCCAACGATGGGCGCGCATTTTTCCCCTGTGGAGTTGCAGTCTTCCCACTGATACGTATACGTCAGAGGAGCATTTGACCAGGAGCCGTTTGCCGACACTTTCAGTGTGGTGCCGATCACCGGCGTGGTGCTGGACAGTGTCGGTTTGGCGGTGTTGACCGGCGCGGGGATGGATTCTATTTTTGCCGATGCCGGCGGCATTACGGCTGACAGCAGTCGGCCGGGATTCGGGTCCGTGGCTATCGTCCCATAGTGAAGCAGCCAAGGCTCGTGACCGGGAGGATCAACTGCGACTACGCGATTTTCGGCGTCGTAGCCGTACGTTGTCTTCAGCGCGGGACTGATCCGCGGATCCCACTCTGCGCGTAGCCGGCCGTGCGTGTCATAGGCGTATTCGGCGACGACCGTCGTTTTCATCGCTTTGCCGACTGGGTCGTACGCGGTGAATGACACCTTGCTCAGACGGCCTTTGTATCCGCCCCATTCACTGGGCCCTTCACCGGTCGCGCTAGTTCCTGTCGCATACGTGAAGCTGAGCGCGCGACAACCCTTTTTGAGTTCGGTCAGTACAGGCGGTTCCGGTTCGCATGAGACACCGGGCGGCGCCGGCGCAAGCGCCTCCTTGGGACGCTCGACTCCTTCGATGGCTTCCCATTTATAGGCCAGCTTTTCGTTGTTTTCGCTGGAGAGAGCCCCTTCTGCCTTTTCAATCACCCACAGGCTGCTGGAGCTTGCTCCGGCGGGATGAATGAACCGCAACGTCGTGCCCTTGCTGGGATTGGCAAGCAAGTACGCCTTTACCGTGCTGCCTTCCCATTCCGCGCTCAAGACGAGGTCGCCGTCGCCCTTTGGCGAGACAAAGCCCCCTTTGCCGTCACTGGCGAAGGTGACCCGCGAACCGTCTTCGGCCACAAGCGTCACGTCACCCGTTGGCTCAGTTTCAACACCTTGCTCGCCGCTCAGCGACATGCTCCACTGCGGGCCCAAGGGACCTTCTTCACCGGCCTTCGTCTGCCGCGAGTCTGAAAGTACGCGCGACGCCGAGCGCGCCATAGCCTCCGCCGATCGAGACATCGCTTGCCTGCAGCGCGGCGGACCCCGATATCGGGTCTACTGTCGCCGGCCCGACTTTTACAGGGTTGGCTCTACGTACGGTTATTTCATACGATCTCGTTTCCTTGTTGCCGGCGCTGTCCGTAGCCACCAATTCGAGTTTGTGTTTGCCGACGCCGAATTTTTCGCCTTCCAGGGTCCATTCCCCACTCGCCGCACACGGACCGGGTTCGCAGGATCCCGATTTGCCAGGCAGGCTGATGCCGTCAACGCCGAGTTCCAATGACCTGACGCCGGCCGTCCGCAAGCTTCCGTTGGTATCCGTCGCCTGCCCTGTCAGCTTGATAGAACCGTCGATGACACCGTTGGAGGGCAAGCCCACGACCTGCAAGCCGGACGGAGCCACGGTGTCGATCTTGACAATAAGCGGAGCCGTATGATATTCGCCGTTAAGAGCAGCATTCGAACCCTGGACGCTCATGGTATGTTCGCCGTCTGTCATGGCTTTGTTGTAAGTCAATTCCTCCACGACGGTCTCAGGACACTGCAAGCCAGAACACTTGCCTTTGGCCATTAGATTTTCTTCAAGCCAGCTTTCGGTCGTCGAAACTCTGGACACGCCGATCCCTGGATCGTGGACTGTGAAGGAAAGCGCGCCTTGGTGTTCGCTCATCCAGGCACCACTGCCGTAGAACACGTTCAGCCATCCTCCGCCAAGCAGATAGTGGTCGGTGGTGTCGAACGTCACTGAAGGGTTGCCTTCTTGTTCGATCCGCACTCTCGCCGAGGACATCGTGTTGTGGAAGTGCCGGCCGGGTCCCGTGGCTGCTTGCATGTACCACAACGTGTTGTGGTATTCCGCCCCACAAGAGACGCACGTGCTAAGCGGTACGGCGAGCGGCCCGTAGTTTTTGGAAGCGGAGAGGAGCGTCGGTTCTCTATCTGTGCCATTTTCGTTCATGGTCCCTACAATGGTTTCGATGTTCGCTTCAGGGTTTTCGTTGTTCGTCGCTTCGGTCGTCGTTATCGCTTCCTCGATCCGCGATTCGCCCTGTGTTTTGTAGATGAACTCGGCGAATTCACCAGTGTTGTACGACCCGGTCGCTTCAGAGGTCAAGCCCGACGTGCCGCCCCAGCCAGTGGATCGGAATTGACCTTCTTCGTGGGCGCAGCCCCCGGAATGACTCGTGCAGTAATGCCAGTTGGTGGGGGTGCTCGAGCCCGTCAGGTTTTCATCCCATACCAGCCAGGGATCGACTACCACGGGCATTCTGTACTGGCCGACCCGATGAGGGACGTCGAGCACGACGGTGCGACCCGAGAGATGCAGCGATATGGGTACCGCGGTACCTTCGGCGTCGCTGGCAGTGGGTGCCGCGATCGTGGCGATCGAGCGTCCGGCCTCGATCACCCGGATCGTTTCGTCCCTGTCTTGAACCAACTTCGCACCGGTTGGCAGGCCGACGGCGAAATAGAGCCTCTGCGGCGATCGCTGCGAGAGCAAGGTCGAGAAAAGCTCGACCCCGCTGCCGGCGGGCTTGGCGAGCATGCTGAGGTCCCTTACCCCCGCTTTGGCGTCTTCGGTTCCGCCGTAGAAGACGCTACTCCCGTCGAGGACGCCCTTGGCGCCATTCAGAGCGGCGCCGCGCTCTCCCGACAGCGGGGTCAAGGAGACTCCGAGGTCCGACAGCGTCACGCCTTGACTCAAGCGTGCCGGGATACGCACGTTCGCCTTCCTCGCCGGTCGCTTGGGAGCAAACGAGTCGCCGGCCGCGGAAAGACTGAGATCGATCGGGACGCGACCCGAGCGGGTGTCGACGGCTATCGGCGCAAGACTTTCGATCGCGCCGTGTTTGCCACCCGGCAACGTGAGTGAAGCAACATTGTCGCTTAGGAACTGCTTGATCCTGACACCGGGCGGCAGCTTTGGCGCTCCAGTCGCCGGTTCACCCACGAGCCTTGGGAAAAACCGATCGGTCAATTTCTCCGCCGACCGCGAGGACAAGCCCTCATATGCTGTCGAACTGGAAACGGCGAGCGCTCTGATTTCCGGGTTGGCGCGCCGTGCGGCTTCGGCGGCCTGCTGCTGGCCCGCCATCAACAGGCCTGCATCGGGCACGATCAGCGAGCTACCGAGCAAAGTGCTCGCGGCCGAAGGCAGTCCAGACGCGGAGGCAGTCGTAAGCGCGAACGAAGCGACCATAGAGACAGTCGCGGTCAAGCAGATGTAGCGAATCCAACCCCTGGTGTCACGCATTTGCCCTCCTCAGATTCTCTTTAGCTCGACGCAAGCCGCTGTGCTCGCAAGCCGAACGCAAGCCGCCGTGCTCGCAGGCCTAAAGCTATATCGCCGATGGGTTGGAGTAAACCTGCAAAGTGTCGGATTTAGGATTAACCCGCTAAACGGCGTTGTCGATGTCGGCGATGATCGCCGCCAGCCGTTAGCCGTCAGAGTCGTCACGATCTTGTAGACCGAGGCGTAGACGCAGCGCCCACTGCAGCTCGGCGCTGCGTTGTTCGACTCTGCAGCCCAGCAGGACCTCCATTTCGCGCAGGTGTCGGTGCACCGTGTCGCGGTGGCGTCCCGTGACAGCGCTCGCGTTGGCGATCCGCTGGCCGTTCTCGAGGAAGGCTTGCAGTGTGTCGAGCAATCGCTCGGCGCGAGGCCCCAGGGTGTCGATAACGGGTCCAAGCTCGCAATGAACGAACTCGGATGCACGTTCGCCGTCATCACCCAAGAGGACAAGCAGAGGATCGACTTGACGTGCCCTGTCAGAAGACACCGAAGGCGAGACTGTCCTGCAGGCGGTTGACGGCGTTACCTCTTCCAAAACTATCTGACCCGACATGGCGTGGCACAGTGATACCCACGCCGTTACGGCATAGTCATTTTACCTCTTGGATCGATCTGCGCTCGTCGACCACGAGGATCGACCGGTACCCGACCTTATGTCTCCCTACAGTCACATGCCGAATGGGAAACAGCGTATACACAACCATCGATCATGTCAAGAGAAATCGTTGCCGTTTCTGGTTGTTGTGCGCAGTACCTCGAGGTTGGCTTTCCTCCAGAGTGACGCACAACCGGCTGGCGCCGCCACTCAACCAGGGTCCAAACCCGACCTTATGTCTTACCTACACACCCTGTGGCGCACAGACATGGGCTATTTGTGCACAGGGGAATTGCAGTTAACAACATTGATGGTCGCGCAGCGCATTCCTGCCTATCGAGCTGGGGTGCGCGGCACCTCGACCTGCCCGTGCGGCGAGCCGAGCTCTGCCAGCTTCTGCAAGAACGGCTCCGGCGGGAAGGCCTCAGGCCCGAGCACGCCAACACCCTTCCAAGCACCCTCATCCAGCAACTCCAAGGCCACAACCGGGTTAATCGCGGTCTGCCAGACAACCGCCTGGGACCCGTATTCGCGCATCGTGTGCTCGTTGTCGACGATGTGGTAGAGGTAGGTCGAGCGGGGCTTGCCGTCGACTCCGGTGCCGGTGACCAAAGTCCCGGCGCAAGTTCGCCCGGTCATGCGCTCCCCCAGGGTCGCCGGGTCGGGCAGGGCGGCGGCGACCACGTCGCGGGGGGCGACCTCGACGCCTCTCACGGAGACGGTCTCGGTCGAGTCAAGGCCCAGCTTGTGCAAGGTGCTCAGGACATCGATGAACTCTTGGCCCAAGCCGTACTTGAAAGTAACGCGCTCGCAGGTGACCCAGCGCGGAATCAGGACGACCTCCTCGTGCTCCACGTTGACGCACTCGACCGGCCCGATGCCCTCGGGAAAGACGAACGTCTCGGGCTCGGAGAAGGGGGCGGTCGTGTAGAAGCCTCTTTCGCGCTCCCAGATCAGGGGCGGGTTGAGGCACTCCTCGATCGTGGTCCAGATCGAGAAGGTGGGCGCGAAGTCATAGCCTTCGACAACTAGGTCCGCTCCGTCGCGAACTCCAACCTGGTCGACCATCGCGAACAGCTCGTCGGCGGCGTAGCGCGCGAACACGTCGGACAGCCCCGGCTCGACCCCGATGCCCACCAAGGCCAAGACGCCAGCCTGCTCCCAAGCCTCGGCGCGCGCCAGCTGGACATCGCCAAGCATCACTCCTGGCACTTCATGGGGACGCTCGGGGTGGGGATGGGACAGGGTCATGGCCATGTCCAAGTAGGTGGTGCGCGTGTCGAAGCACGCGTCGAAGATCGGCTCGTTGAAACGCGGGTCGCACGCGTTCAGGACCGCGTCAGGACGTAGCCGCTCAATCAAGGCGACCAAGGCGGCACGCTCGGATGCGTCGACCCGCTCGGCAGAAAAGCGATCGGCTTCTCCCAGCTTGGCGACCACATCGTGGGCACGCGCGGGCGAGACGTCGGCCAAGGACACGTGCTTGAACGCGGGCCGACGCTGGGCGATCGCCGCAAACGCCGCCCCTACACCGCCGGCTCCGACAACGAGCACGTGCATCTGCCTATTGTTGCGCACATCTCACGTATGCTCCAACCGGACGATGGCGAGCACGCTCATTGACAGGCCTTCGACTGCCGGTGTCGAAAGGTCCCCGGCCCGCTGGGCACCCTCCCCCGAGATAAGCAGGGCCGAGCTGGTGTGGGTGATTCTGGGCGGGATCGCGCTGGCGATCCTCACAACCTGGCCGCTGGTGCTGCACATGGGCAGCACGATCGCGCCGGACCTGGGCGACCCGGTGAGAACAGCTTGGGAGATCGCTTGGGACGGCCATGCGCTGCTGAGCGATCCGCTGGACGTGTTCAACTCGAACGCGTTCTACCCGCACTCGCTTAGCCTGGCCTTCTCCGATTCGCTGCTGGGATACGGCCCCGCGGCGTTCTTCGGCTCGGGCACGGTGGCCGCATTGGTCCGCTACAACCTGCTGTTCCTGGGCGCCTGGTCCCTTTGCTTCGTAGGCGCTTGGCTGCTGGCGAGGGAGCTGGGCGTGGGCAAGGTCGGCGCGGCGGTGGCGGGAGCCGCTTTCGCGTACGCCCCCTACAGAGTCACCGAGGCGGGCCATCTGCACGTGATCTCAAGCGGCGGCATCGCGCTGTCGCTGTTCTTGCTGCTGCGCGGCTACAGGCGCTCCTCCAGGGGCTTGCTGATCGCGGGCTGGCTGGTGGCCGCCTGGCAGATCAGCTTGGGCTTCACGCTGGGGCTGCAGTTCGCCTACATGCTGGCGCTATTGACCCTGATCGCGGCAGTGTGGTGGTGGCGGGCCAAGCGCCCAACACTACCCCGCGAGTTGGTCGTGATCACCTGTTTGGGCGTGGCCCTGTGCGGCGTGATCACGGTGTATGAGGCGCGCCCTTACCTGAAGGTGGCGGACGAGTACCCGACCGCGAGGCGCACGATCAAGGAAGTCAAGAACTACTCTTCGGGCCCTTGGGCGTTGCTGTCGGCCTCCTCGGAGAACCGTGTTTGGGGTGGCGTTACCTCGGGGGCCAGAGCTCATGTGCACTCCAAGAACGAGGACGTGTTCTTCCCGGGGGGGGTTATTGGCGTGCTCGCCTTGATTGGGTGCTTTGCCTCGATCTATACCCGTCGGATGCGCCTGGGTTTGGCGTGCGGGTTGGCGTTGTGTTGGGTCCTCGCGATGGGTATGGGGCTTACGGGAGCGGGCTACCCCTACCGACTGCTGTTCGACTATGCGCCCGGCTGGGACGGGGTGAGGGTGCCGGGGAGGGTGTTCACGCTGGGGACCCTGTTCTTGGCGCTGCTGGCGGGAGCGGGAGCTTGGCGTATCGCCGAGATGACCAGAACGTGGGGCGCCGGCTATGGCAAGCGCGGCGCGGGGCGCTTGGTGGGAGTCGTGGGGGCGCTATTGGTCGTGGCAGTCGTGGGCGAAGGCGCGGGGCACCTGGGCCACCCAGTCGTGCCGCAGCCGGCCAAGGCCGAGATCGGTCTGAAAGGGCCGGTGATGGACTTGCCTACCGATGGCGCGGCGGACCGCTTGTGGCAGTACTTCTCGACCAACGGCTTCTACAAGATCCCGATCGGCAACAGCACGTTTGACATTCCCGCGGTGGACGACCTGAGGGGCGGGATGAGTGGCTTCCCGGACAAGGCGAGCGTGGAGAAGCTGCGCTACTACGGCGTGAAGACGGTCGTGTTGCACACCGTGATGCCGGTGCTGCCGGGGATCAAGTTGCCGGAGATCCCCGAGCCGCCCAATCTGGCCGCGGCCGCCGCCAAGCCGGTGACGGGACTGGGCATCACCAAGCGGGCGGTCGGCTCGATCGTGATCTATGAAATCGGGCCGGGCCCGAACGCGCTGCACGGAACAGATTGATGGAGGGCTCCGGTATCTCCACGGCAGGTGCCCCACGCGCGCGCGCGCCAAGGAAGCCCTTTTACGCGCGCGCACGCACAGGGCACCCCGCAAAGCGCAACATCGCACTCGCCGCGATCTTGCTGGTGGGCCTCAGCTACGCCACCTTGATCCAGAGCTTCTCTTGGAACCAGACCTCCCACTACGACCTGATCAGGGCGCTCGACAACGACAAGACGACGATCGACGCCTACCAGGAAAACACGGGCGACAAGGCCTTCTACAAGGGACACTGGTACTCGGCGAGAGCCCCCGGCTTGGCCTTGTTCTCGCTGCCCTTCTACGACGCTCTGAAAGGATTGGGCGCCGAAGGCTTCACAGACCGGCACGTGGCACCGCCCAACCATCCGGGCGACGAGATGATCTACCTGGTTGGACTGTGGGGCAGCGTGTTGCCGGGCTTGGTGCTGTTGCTGCTGGTCGGCTGGGTCGCGGAGGGGCTTGAGCCTGGCTACGGCGCGGCCACCGCGGTGATCCTTGGGCTTGGCACTTTGACACTGCCGCTGTCGACGCTGCTGTTCAGCCACGTCTTCAGTGCATGCCTGGGGTTCGCCGCGTTCGTCCTATTGATGCGCGAGCGCGCGGGACCGCCCAATCCTTGGTACATCGGTGTGGCGGGGCTGCTGCTTGGCTATGCCGGGGTCTCGGAGTACCCGCTGTTCTTTTGCGCGCTTGTGCTCGGGCTGTACCTGGTCTCCCGCCGCGACACTTTCAACCCACGCGGCCTTGCCCTTCGCGTGGTGCCGTTCGTGGTGGGCGGACTGATCGGGATCGTGCCGCTGCTGCTCTACAACCACTATGCCTTCCACTCGTGGACGCATCTGGCCTACTCGAGCATTCCGCGCCAACAGCAGGGCTTCTTCGGCATCAGCGCGCCGAGCCTGCCGGTGCTGGCTACGCTACTGCTCGACTCGCGCGGGCTGTTGACGCTCTCGCCGGTCCTATTGATGGGCCCACCCGGCCTCTGGCTGCTGTACCGCCGCGGGCTGCGCGCGGAGGCGCTGGCGATCGTGGGTATATGCGTGCTGTACTTCGGCTACAACGCCGGCTACTACCTACCGTTCGGTGGTGGGTTCATGGGCCCGCGCTTTCTGATGACAGCGATCCCGTTCTTGGCGCTCCCGATCGCGCTTGCGCTGAAGCGCTTCCCCGGACCAACGATCGCGCTCGCGGCCGTGTCGCTCACGACCATGGTGATCGCCACGATCACCCATCCGCTGATCGGCTACGAGAACGAGGCGGTCGTGTTCGTGCGCTACCTGGGCAAAGGCTACTTCCAGCCGACGATCGCCTCTGCCTTTGGCATGGGGCGCGGCTGGGGTGGGATCTGGCCGTTCCTGCTTGCCGCCGGTGGCGGGGTGCTGTGCGCGATCCTGGCCACGGCGCGTACCCGCATCTCGACTCGCTCGCTGCTGTGGGGGGTCGCGGCACTCGCCGGTTGGTGCATCTTCGCGGCGCTCGCGCCGACCCTGCTCGGCATTGATCACCGCGGACTGCTCTCAATCGTCGGCGCGGGCGATAACACCGCACTGAACCTGACCCTGCACAACGGCAGCCGCTACCCCCTACGCGCCCTCGCCCCTATCGCGACCGTCGTGGGATTGTGCGTCTTGCTCAGCTTTTACTGGTTTTCACGCGGCAATTCGCGGCGTGAAGCTGCTTACACACAATGACGTAGCCGGGCCGCGGGTTGTATTTGGGGTCCATCAGCCCCGCGTCGAAGCGAGCTGAGCCGCTGGCACCGGACCACTGGAAGATGTAGAGGCGCTTGATGCGCGAGTTGGAGGAGGCGATTTTGAACATGAAGGACAGCGCCTTCGACGCACGCGTCAGACCGGAGCCTTTCTTGTTCGGGAAGGTGCTGCCGAACTGGACGATCCCGCCTGTCTCGGTGAGCCACACCTGACCGGGCACCGCGGCCAGGATCGCGCGGGTGCGGGTTGTCTGGAAGCGATTGGTGTCGGAGTAGTTGTGCAGGCCCCACAGCTTGGGCATCGGCAGTTTCAGGCGCGCGACCTCGTGCTTGTATTCAGCGATGTAGCGCAGGCTGGGGCTGACGGAGGGACCGTCGAGGATGTCCAGGCCGGTTAGCGTGCAGCCGCGGCAGACGGCTCGCAGGGCCTTGTAGTACTGGGCCGACTGGCTCGCCGAGGGCGAGACGAGGCCGATGTGGCGTTTGCCTTTGACGATTTCGACCACGGTTCCCCGGTTTGCCTCGTTCCAGGCCTGGTACTGCTTCACTTTGGGGAACAGGGCCAGGAACTTCTTGACGTCGCTCTGGTAGACCGCGACGCTGGGCATCTTCGTGGGTGTGTACTCGGAGTGGTAGAAGGCGACCAGGACTTGCTGGTGGTCGGCTTCGGCCTCGCCGATCCATTCGCGCGCCAACTGCAACGAGTAAGGCCGTACGGCTGCGTCGTAGGGGGCGATGTAGCGCGCGATCTTGGTGTGCAGCTGCAACCACAAAGGATTGGTGAACATCTCGGTCTGCTGATCGCCGATCCCGGTCAGAAAAGACGCGGAGGTGTGAGCGCGGGGCGTGGACGACGCGCTCGCGGACGCGGAGGAAGCCGGCGGGGCAGAATGGGAGGAGCCGGCGAGCGCGCTTGCGGCGCCGGCGAGCAGGGCGGCGCTGAGGAGCGCGGCAAGCATAAGTGTGAAGGGACGGATTCGTGGAAGCATGTTCATTGCAACAGCCTATGTGGTGCGACGTTGCGCCGCGCAAGCAATCTTTCGCGATTCTTATCCGAGGACCTGCTCGCCGGCCCACCCAGGCCGACGCGACGAAGCGCTAGTCGCCTGTGTCAGCCGCTGGATGCCCCTCCTCGCGCTGAGTCGGGTCGGCGACGATCCGCACGTCGACTCCGGGCAAGCCCTCCAACAGGCGTATGACGAGCGGCTCGGAGAAGCGCTTGAGGCCACGGCGCGGCGAAGGCGCCCCCATCAGGACATATGTGCTGGCGAGCCGCCTCGCCGCCTCGATCGCCACGGCCGCGACGTCCTCGCCTTCCTCCACGATCAAGCGCGCACCGAGCATGGCAGTCAAGCGCCGCAAGGCCTCGAGCTGGTCGCGGTCCTCGGCGCGCGGCGTCCGCTCCGGCGGGCGCACGACGAGCACATCGAGGCGCGCCCCGAGGCGTTCGGCCGAGCGTGCGGCGCGCCTGACGATCCGCTGGGAATGCGGGGCCAGCGCGACCAGGGCCAAGAGGCGCTCGGCGATCGCCTGAGTCCCGGCCCCAGAGACCGAGGGCTCCTCGAAGCCTTCCTCGCGACGCACCGGCTGTGCGGTGCGGGCGCCGGGCGCCAAGCGCTTGATCTCGACGCCCTCGGCCACGTGGCGCAGAGCCGTCTCGCGCAGGGCCGCGAGGTTCTCGACCTTGAAGAAGTTGTTGAGCGCGGCTGGAACGCGCTCTCGCTTGTAGACCTTGCCGGCGCGCAGGCGCTCGATCAAAGCCTCGGGCGTGAGATCGATCAGGACGACCTCGTCGGCGGAGGCGAGCACTTCGTCGGGGATCGTCTCGCGAACCCTGGTGCCGGTGAGCTGGACGATCTGGTCGTTGAGGCTCTCCAGGTGCTGGACGTTCACCGTGGAGTACACGTCGATGCCGGCGGCGAGCACGTCTTGGACGTCTTCGTAGCGCTTCTCGTGCTCTGTGCCGGGCGCGTTGGTGTGGGCCAGCTCGTCGATCAGGCACAGCTCGGGCCGGCGAGCCAGGACTGCCGGGAGGTCCATCTCGGCCAGAGGCGTGCCCCGGTAGTCGACCATGCGCGGCGGGATCTCCTCCAAGCCCTCGGCCTGCGCCGTGGTCTCCTCACGCCCGTGCGGCTCCAGGTAGCCGATCGCCACGTCGCGCCCGCTCTCCGCTTCGGCGCGCCCCTCTTGCAACATGCGGTAGGTCTTGCCGACCCCCGCGGCCATGCCGATGAAGACCTTCAGGTGGCCCCGCTCAGGGGCGGTTGGTCCGTCAGCTGACATGGGAGTCGCATTCTCTCCCACCTACGCGTCGGGGGCATTCAGCCCCGGCGCGCAACCCCGAGGGGCTCAGCCCCCCAATAGGTTGTGCACGATCAGGTCGATCAGCTTGATCCCGATGAACGGCGCGATGATCCCACCCAGGCCGTAGATCAGGAGATTGCGTCGCAACAGCCCGGACGCGCCGATCGGCCGGTAGCGCACCCCGCGCAGGGAGAGCGGGATCAGGAGCGGGATCACGAGCGCGTTGAAGATGATCGCGGAGACGATCGCCGACTGAGGTGTGCCGAGATTCATGATGTTGAGGACATGCAGGGGTCCCTTGCCTCCGGCACTGGTCGCATACGTGGTGATGAAGATGGCGGGCAGGATCGCGAAGTACTTGGCCACGTCGTTGGCGATCGAGAACGTGGTCAAGGCTCCCCGCGTGATCAAGAGCTGCTTGCCGACCTCGACGATCTCGATCAGCTTCGTGGGGTTGGAGTCGAGGTCGACCATGTTGCCGGCCTCGCGCGCAGCCTGGGTGCCTGTGTTCATCGCCACGCCCACGTCGGCCTGGGCAAGCGCGGGGGCGTCGTTGGTGCCGTCTCCGGTCATCGCCACTAGCCGCCCGTCCTGTTGTTGCTCGCGGATCAGCTCGAGCTTGGCCTCGGGCGTGGCTTCGGCGAGGAAGTCATCGACGCCTGACTCCTCGGCGATCTTGGCCGCGGTGAGGCGGTTGTCGCCGGTCACCATCACGGTCTTGATGCCCATCGCGCGCAACTGGTCGAAGCGCTCCTTCATGCCTTCCTTGATCGTGTCCTTGAGGTAGACGACGCCGAGCACCTGGCTGTCGCGGGCGACCGCCAGGGGGGTGCCGCCCTCGCGGCCGATGCGGTCCAGGTGCTCGCGCAGCTCCGGCGGCGCCTGGCCCCCCTCGTCCTGCACGAACTGGATGATCGCGTCGCCCGCGCCCTTGCGCAGGCGCCGACCGTCGACGTCTACCCCGGACATGCGGGTCTGGGCGGTGAACGGAACGAACTCGGCCCCAAGCGTGTTCATGTCGTGCTCGCGGATTCCATAGGTCTTGGCCAGGACGACGATCGAGCGACCCTCGGGCGTCTCATCCGCCAGAGAGGACAGTTGGGCGACCTCGGCCAGCTCGGACTCAGGCACACCGGGCATCGGGATGAACTCGGAGGCCTGACGGTTACCCAAGGTGATCGTGCCGGTCTTGTCGAGCAGCAACACATCCACGTCGCCGGAGGCCTCCACCGCGCGACCGGACAGGGCGAGCACGTTGCGGCGTACGAGACGGTCCATGCCGGCGATCCCGATCGCCGAGAGCAAGGCCCCGATCGTGGTGGGAATCAACGCCACCAGCAGAGCGATCAAGGTGGTCTCGGAGATCGAAGTCCCGGCGAACAGGCCGAACGGACGTAGGGTCGCGACCACGATCATGAAGATCAAAGTGAGCGCGGCCAAGAGGATGTTGAGCGCGATCTCGTTTGGCGTCTTGCGCCGCTCAGCGCCCTCGACCAAGGCGATCATGCGGTCGAGGAACGACTTGCCGGGCTCTTGCGTGATTTCGACGACGATCCGGTCTGAGGTGACGCGCGTGCCGCCGGTGACGGCGGAACGGTCACCGCCGGACTCGCGGATCACGGGCGCCGACTCGCCGGTGATCGCGGACTCGTCGACGGTGGCGATGCCCTCGATCACCGACCCGTCGCCAGGGATCAGCTCGCCGGCGAGGACCACCACGATGTCGCCGCGCGTCAATGCCGAGGCCGCCTTCATCGAACCGTCGCGCATCGTGGCGACGGTCTCCTTGCGCATGTTGCGCAGGGTGTCGGCCTGGGCGCGTCCGCGCCCCTCAGCGAAAGCCTCGGCCATGTTGGCGAAGATCACTGTCAGCCACAGCCAGAAGGCGATCGTGAATGTGTACCACGCGGGCTCGTGGCCGCCACCGAGCGGTTTGCCGCCGAAGGCCTGAATCAGCCAGGTGACCGTCGTGATCACAGAGCCGATCTCCACTACGAACATGACCGGGTTGCGGACCTGCACACGGGGGTCGAGCTTGACGAGACTGTCGATCAAGGCGCGCTTGGCGATGTCGCGCTGAAACAGGGAGATCGCCTGACGCTCGTGGGTTGCGTTGACTGCCGACATCACTTACCTCCGGTCAGGCGGTCGAGCGCGAGGTTCAGCTCCAGGACATTCACTCCCGGTTCGCCTGAAAACCCGAGCCCGCGCGAATCTGTGTATTTGGCGATCAAGCCGTCGACCACACTCAGAGAGAGTCCACGCTTGACCGCGACGCGGTGCGCTTGAATCCAGGCGTTGGCCTGTGAGATTTCGGGGTCCAGGTTCGAGGCCGAGGTGTTGATCGCGTCGACTGGGATATGCGCCACTCTCAGGCCCGGGTCATAAGGCTTGTTCATTTCGAGATAGGCCTTGATGTTTTCGGCGTCGGCGTCGGCGGTCGCCTTGGAGTTGGGCCCGCGGTTGGAAAACGTGGAGGCCGCAGCGTTGTAGGCGCCGCCTTCGGTGGCGGAGGGACGCGACTGGAAGTACTTGAGGTCGGGTTCGGTGAGGAGTTCTTCTTCCTTTTCCTCGGGCTTGCCGTTCTTGCCGATCACCGGCGAGGCGAAGCTTTGGCCGATGATCTTCGAGCCGACCAGCTTGCCGTTCACATAGATCTTCTGGCCGCCTGAGTCGCCGGGAAAAGCAACCTGGCCGACACCCGTGATGAACAATGGATAAACCAGGCCGAGCAGGATCGTGAAGACGACGATCGCGATTGCGGATGTGACGATGTCGCGGCGCATGTCAGTAGAGGTGTCCTGTCAGGCCCTGCACGATCGGTCCGAGCAGCAGGGCGGGGAAGAAGGTGAGCGCGCCGACCAGGACGATCACGCCGATCAGGAGCACCACGAAGGTGGTGTTGTCGGTGCGCATCGTGCCCAAGCCGGCGGGGCTTACTCGCTTGCCGGCGAGGGCACCGGCTACCGCCAGGGCGAACAGGATCGGGGCGTAGCGCGCGACGAGCATGTCGAAGCCGCCGAGGATGGTGGCGAAGCTGATGCCGTGCGAGCCGAGGTTGCCGGCGTTGGGCTGGATGAAGCCGGTGTAGCCGGCGAAGGCGGAGCCGTTGTTGTTGGCCTGGGAGAGGTATGCGTAGAAGCTCTCCGAGAAGCCTTGCGGGGTGTTGCCGCCCAGCTTCGAGAGGGCGCCTTCGGAGATCGATTTGCGCCCGGCGCTGCTTGCGGTCGCCATCGCCGTGCAGAACAGGGCGGCCAAGGGCGTGATCAAGATGCCGAGGCCGGCGAGCTTGATCTCGCGCGCCTCGATCTTCTTGCCGAGCCACTCCGGCGTGCGCCCCACCATCAAGCCGCCGATAAACACGGCCAAGAGCACATACAAGAGGATCGAGTAGAGCCCGGTACCGACGCCGCCGAAAATGACCTCGGAGGCCGACAGGTTGGCGAACGGCACGGCTCCGCCGATGCCGGTGAAGGACTCGAGGGCGCTGTTGACCGCACCACAGGAGGTGACAGTCGTGATGACATCGAACAAGGCCGAGCCGGCGATACCGAAGCGCTGCTCCTTACCTTCCATGTTGCCCCCGCCCGAACCGGAGATGGCGCCGGTGTGAAGGCCGACGGCGTGTTGGGCGGGTGAGCCGTGCGCCTCGGCAATGTAGGCGACGACGACCGCGCCGAGGAACATGAACATCATGGCGCCAAAAATGGCGTAACCCTGACGGCGGTTGCCGGTCATGCGCCCATAGGTGAACACGAGCGCCGCCGGGATGATCAAGACCAGGAGCATCTCGAAGAAGTTGGTGAACGCCGTGGGGTTCTCGAACGGGTGGGCCGAGTTGACGTTGAAGAAGCCGCCACCGTTGGTGCCCAGCTCCTTGATGACCTCCTGGGAGGCGACCGGACCCATCGCGATTGATTGCGTAAGACCCGTGATCGTGTGGGCCGTCAGGTAGGTGCTGAAGTTTTGGATGACGCCTTGGGAGACGAGCACGATCGCCCCGATCACGGAGATCGGCGCGAGCACGTACAGGATCGTGCGAACCAAGTCCGTCCAGAAATTGCCGATCCCCTTGCCGCTGCGCCCGATGATCCCCCGTATCAAGGCGACGGCAACGGCGATGCCGACGCCCGCCGAGAGCCAGTTCTGGACGGTGAGTCCGATCATCTGGCTGAGGTAAGACATCGTGGTCTCGCCGCTGTAGTACTGCCAGTTGGTGTTTGTCAGGAACGAGGAGACGGTGTTGAAGGTGACGTTCCACGGCGCCGAGTGGTACCCGAGCGGGTTCAGTGCATGGGGTACGTAGAAAGCGTTTTGGGTACGCAAAATCAGATACAGCAACAACCAGCCGGCCAGCGAAAAGATCAAAAGGCTCTTGGCGTACGCCTTCCAGTCCTGCTCGCGCTTGGGATCGACGCGCAGGATGCTGTAGAGAAGCCGCTCGGGACCAGCCAGGATCGGCGAGAGGAAGACCCGCTTGCCGGTGTACACCTTCGCCATGTAGCCCCCGAGCGGGAACGCTACCGCGGTCAGAATGACCGCGAATAGGACGATGGTCAGCCAGCCCGAGACGGTCACAGCTTCTCTCCGCGGATGAGCGCATAAAAGAGATACGCGATGATCAAGAGCGTCACCACGAGGCCGAAAACGTCAGCCCCGCTCATATGGGCGATCAATGCCCCGACGAGCAAATCGGGGCTCATATGCGATCGATTCCCGCGACGAGCAACAGCAGGAGCGCGAAGGCCGCGAGGGCCATGGCTACAGAGACAACGTCCATGACCACCACTATTGGACACAGAGCGTCACATCGGCGTGACGATTCCCGGGAGGCGTATAACGATTTCGTGACGACGCCCGGCACGTGTAACGCGGCGCCCGCGAGGCGGAGCGATTTTGGTGAGGATCGTTGTTCGTGCGAGACGCCGCGCCGAAAGCTCGCGCGCGTTCCGGGTTGGCTAGGCCGAGAAGCGGTAACCGACGCCGGGGTCGGTGACGATCAAACGCGGCTCTCCCTCGGCCGGCTCGACCTTGGCCCGCAGGCGCGCTATGTGGGTGCGCAAGGTCTGCACGTCCTCGACGTATTGCGGTCCCCACACCTCGGTCAAGAGAGCCCGGTGTGTCATCAAACGCCCCCTGTTGCGCGCAAGCACCCGCAACAGGTCGAACTCGATCGGCGTCAGACGTATCTGCTCGTCCGAGCGCTTGACCGCGCGCGCGCCGAGGTCGATCTCCAACTCACCGGCCACGATCAGCGGCTGCTCCTCCAAGCGCCCGCCACGACGCAGCGCCGCTTGCAAGCGCGCCACCAGCTCGCGCGAGCCGAACGGCTTGGTGATGTAATCGTCAGCCCCGGCCTGCAGGGCCAGTACCTTCTGCTCCTCCTCGCCCATTGCGGAGAGGACGAGGATCGGCATCTCGCTCCACTCGCGCAAGCGTCGCGTCACTTCGATGCCGTCCATGTCCGGCAACATCAAATCGACGATCGCCGCCTCGGGCGGGCGCACCGCCGCCCGGTCGAGCGCCTCGGCGCCGGTTTCGGCGGGCACGACATCAAAGCCGGCGTCGCGCAACACGACACGCAGCGCGCGCAGGATCTGGGCCTCGTCGTCGACGACCAGGATCCGCTGAGTCGCCACAGGCCCGGTCAACGCGCGTGCTCGGTGCCCGCCGCCATCTCGACGACCGGCTCGTCCTCGGAGGAGGGCTGTTGACGAGTCAAAGGTAGTTCGAACACGAAGGTCGCTCCCTGCCCGGGCAGAGACTCCACGTGCAGGCGCCCACCGTTGGACTCGGTGAAACCGCGCGCGATCGCCAGGCCGAGCCCCGAGCCACGATGACCGCTGTGGGCGGTACCGGCTCTATAGAAGGGCTCGAATACCCGCTCCAACTGCGCCGGAGGTATCCCAGGGCCACGATCGACGATACGTACGACGAGACGATCCCCCACCCCCTCCGCAGTCATGGTACGAACGGCGCGGGCCCTAACCGAGACCGGGTGACCACCACTGTGACGGCGCGCGTTCTCAAGGACATTCGCGAACGCGCGCTCCATCTGCACCGGATCGACCTGCACGAGCGGCATGTCGCGATCGATCGAGAGACTGAAGTCCTGCTCGGCTGGACTGAGGTCGGCCAGCGCCGCGCGCAGCACCTCCTCGACCGATGTCCACACCGCGCGCGGCTCGGCCGCCCCCGCTTCAAGGCGCGAGAGGTCGAGCAGGTTGTCGACCAGGCGCGAGAGGCGCTGAGTCTCCTGCTGGATGATCGTGGTCATCTCCCCGCGCTCCAAATCTGAGAGCGAAGTCGAGGACAGCGCGTCCGCTGCCGCCGAGATCGCCGTCAAGGGCGAGCGCAGGTCGTGCGAGACAGCCCGCAGCAAGGCGGTCTTGATCACGTCGGTGCGACGCAGGGCCGCCGTCTCGACCACGTCGGCTAGGAGCGCGTCACGCTCCAAAGCGGCGTTCAGCAGCGACTCCAGCGAAGGCACCACGCGCTCCTGCAGGCGACGCAAGGTCGTCTCCGAGGTGTCGGCCGGCACGAGCAAAGTGCCCAGCCGCCTGGGACCCTCACGCAGGGGAAAGGCGACGCGCCGCTCGTCGCCCTCCACGGCCTCCAGCTCGATCGCCGCCGAGGACAGGTCGAGCACCTGGGAGAGACGCGCGGCCGCCGTCGGCAAGTCCTCGGACAGTCGCCTGCCTCCGAGCAGCAGGCGCGCCAACTCCGCGGCCAGGTCGGCCTCACGCCGGCGCTCGGCCGCCTCGCGCGAGCGTGCCCGCGTGACCTCGGCAACCGAGCTTGCGAGCAAGGCGACGACGAGAAACGCGATCAGGGCCACCCAGTTCTCGCTGTTGCTGATCGTGAAGTGCCCGACCGGCGGCAGGTGGAAGTAGTTGAAGGCGAGCGCGCTCAAGAGTGAGGCGGCAAACCCGAACCACAGCCCCCAGGTGACCGAGACGACCACCACCGCGAGCATGTACACGACGCCAAGCGAGACCACCGGCGCGGCCTGCTTGAGCGGAAAGATCAAAAGTGTGCACAGCGCGACGAGAGCTGCGACGACAATCACACCGACGCGTCGCGGAGGAGGCTCGGGGGTCAGCAGGAAGCCGAACCAGCGGGACATCTTTTCAGCGTAACGCCAGCCAGGATGGATCTGCGGTCACCCGTCCGGAGGAGAGTTACCGCGACAAGGATCGACGGGAGTAAGCCCGCGCCCGAGATTCGAGCAAGCCGACGAGCGGGGGCGCACATGGGCGCCCCCGCTCGTGAATCCGGCTAACGCGACCGCGCTAGAAGCGCACGGTCTTGGAGATGCTCGTGTCGCCCGGCACGTTCACAAACAACGTGTAGGTGCCGTGTAGGCGCTTGGTGTGACGCAACACCATGACCGACCCCAAACGACCCTTGCCGCTGGCAATCGTTTTGTGCTTGTGCACAAGCGACGCGACTGCGAGCGCCCGAGAGGCATACCCCTCTTGCGTGCAGTCGATTCTGATGTTGTCGCCTTTGCCGCTCACTTTGCACACGATCTTCGGCGTCTTGCCGGGAGGTCCCTGAGGACCAGTCGGTCCGGCGGGCCCTTTCGCGCCAGCCGGACCCTGTGGTCCGGTCGCTCCCGCCGGTCCAGTTGCGCCCGCTGGCCCCGTCGAACCTTCAGCGCCTGTCGCGCCCTGCGGCCCGGCCGGTCCCTGTGGCCCGGGAGGTCCTGCCGGACCCTGCCCGGGCGAGGACGCTTCCGAGGAGGGAACGATGCTCTGTACCTCACCGGTGCTGTCGTTCAGGATCACCGCCGGCGAACGTGGAGCGCTCTGTTCGAAATCGAACATGTTGTCGAGCGTCCCTGCGGTTGCATCGGCCGATCCGCCGCCAACACGTCCCAGGTTCCAGTTGTCCTCGATGAACTGCGTGATCGAGGCCTGCTCCGTGAACGTGCCGTCGACGAAATTGCTGCGCGCCCACGGTGAGATCACCATCAAGGGCATGCGCGGACCGACGCCGCAATGATCGTTCTGCACGGGCGGGCCGGCTGAGGTCCCACACTTGCCCGGACCGTTGAGCGAGTCGATCGTGTCCTGCGAGGGACGCACGATCGGTCCGATCTGGTGGTCATACCAGCCGTCGGAGTCGTCGTAGGCAATTACGATCGCCGTGTTCGGCCAATAGCTGGACTGCTCGATTTCATCGATCGTGTCGGCGAGGAAACGCTGTTCGTCAAGCGGATCGGAGTTGCCCGCGTGACCATTCTCATAGGCCGGCGGCTTCAGGTATGAGACCTGCGGCAGGTAGCCTTCTTTGAGCGCCTCGGAGAACAGCGAGATGTCGTACTGGTGGTTGACCGAATCGTCGAGCGGCGTGCCAGACGGATCGCTGAGACCCACCTGCGAGACTGAGCTCGGCGCGACATGGTCTGGATTTGCCGTGCTGGCGTAGTACTCGAAAGGCTCGTGATGCTCGACGTAGTCGGTAACGGTGGCGCCGCCGATGTTCTTGTGCGCCTGCCCGCATACGGCCCTGCCCGCCTTGATTTCCGAGGGCGCGAAACCACCTTGGAACCAGCCCCAGGTGACTCCCTTGGAGTTCATGAGATCGCCAACGTTCTGGCCGCTCATAGACACCGTCACGCCACCGGGAGTGCCGTCCGCGTTGAGCGGGGTGCTTGCGTTGCTGCACTGGTCGTAATAGGGCTCGCCGTCACCGAACAGCGTGCCGTTGGCGATGTTGGTGGATGTACCGCCATGCGCTTCGGCGCCGTTCGTCTGCCCTGAGATCAGGTTGATCGCGCCGGGGCTCGACGGTCCGAACTGGGTGCTGTAGGAGTTGTCGTTCAGCGCGAAGTGCTGCGCCATGTTCCACAGGCCGGTGACCGTGTTGCCGTCGTAGTAATCCATCACGATCCCGTTCGGCCCATAGCTACTCGAATCGAGGGTGGTGCTCTGCGTGCAGCCGGAGCCCGTCGTCTTCTGGACGAACTTGTCCATCAAGCCCCCGTCATCGGCTTCCTGCTCGGCCGCATAGCCGTGGTTTTGATCGCACGTGAGCGCCTGGCTTGGGTCTAGACGCTGTGGCTGGTCGAGGTTCGGGTTGTTCGTGAGCAACCCATTGTTCAGACCGTTCACTGCAGGCGTGCCGGGTAGCGCGGTGAACGAAGGCTCTCCGGCTGGATTGGTGGCGTGAGGATAGGTGCCGAAATAATGGTCGAACGAGATGTTCTCGTCGAAGATGACCACGACGTGCTTAATCGGCGTGGTGGCTGCAGGTGTGGGCGGCGGAGATGCGCTCGACATCGATATGCCGAGCACGGTCGCCCCGGCGGCAACTACCCCCATGCCGCCCGCGATGAGCTTCTTCCCAGTGCGCAACGGAGTTTCTCCTTTTCGTGCTGTTTGGTGGCGAATCCGCGGACCGCGCCCCCCGGCCACCCACGTGGAAGCGCGACTGCATCGTGTAAGTCCCCGAGCGCGGCCATGTCAATAATCCGTCACAGACCCGTTGCGATTGTGTAATCCACGCGGAGCGTCCGCGTTTCGTGGCACCGAAGCAAAGTCCGATCCTTCACAAAGTGAAAGCGAGTCGTCCACGTTTTGGTAACAAGCACGCGTACGCCGCGACGTACGGTGGCGACCATGCTCAGAGACATTGCACGCTCGCGTGGAGCACGACGCGCGGCGGGGCTGGCGGCGATTGCAACCATCCTGTTGCTGCTCGGCGCGGCGCTGACGCCCAGCCGTCCCAGTCGACCGGGCCATTTCGGCGTCGCGGCGGTATCGGCGCGAGCCAGTTCGGCAAATCCATTGGGCGTACGCTTGAGCAAGGTTTACGGATCCAATGTGCCCGCCAGCGTGTATGGCACCGAAATCGCCGACCTGGAGGACAAGGGCGAGAACACGCGTGGGGAAATGGTGTCCGAGCTCTCACCGCTGCCCGTCAAGGCCTTTGTTCGGCCGGTCGCCATCTACAAGGCCTACGCCGAGCAGTGGACCGTCAAGACTGAACAAGACACTGGCACGCTGCTTCGCACGCTTTCCACGGGCACTCGCACTAATGCGCGCTCAGCCTGGGAGACCGCATGGAGCGCATACCTTCACCTCGGCGCCGTATATGGCTTGTTCGGGGATCTCAACCAAAAGATCGATGGCACCCCCGGCGGCTTGCCCCAGGGAGGCTCCGATCCTGCCTTCAGCGGCTTTCACAGGATCGAAATGGGACTGTGGGGGGCGGCTTCTCCCCACTCGCTCCTCGCCTCCACGGACACGCTTTTGCACGATCTGCGCCGGCTGCGCATCCTTCTGCCTGGGGTGAAGATCTCACCGCTGGAATACGCGACCCGAGCCCACGAGATCCTCGAGGATGCTCAGCGCGACCTGTTGAGCGGCACTCAGGTGCCTTGGAGCGGACAAGGGCTCCTCGGCACAGCGGCGGGAGTGGCAGCCACAACGGAGGTCTTTCACACGCTCGAGCCGCTGCTCTCGGGGCGCGAAAACGCCGAGGCGGAGGTTCGCAGCGAGCTGGGGTTGCTGGACTCGGCGATCGCAAACGTGCGCCGCGACCACAGCCGTTGGCCGGCGCTGGCCCAATTGACGACACGCGAGCACGAGTTGCTCGACGGGACGCTGGCCGGAGCGCTTGGGGCACTCGAGCTGCTGCCGGGCACATTGGAGACCACCGCGCCCACGCCAATCCCCAAGCTTCCGGCACCTGCCACCACCAACAGCAACGGCTGATGAGCCCGCTCGACAGACGCCAGTTCATGAAGCGCTCGCTCGTAGTCGTGGGCGCGGGTGGGGTCGGGGCGATAGGTGGCGCGCTGGGAGAGGCGGCGCTCAACCCAGCTCCCGCGCCACCGAGCCCGGCAGGCGAAGCACGGGCGACTGTGCAACGCGAACTGCTGGGGCGGGTGCCTTTCGACGGGCCCCACCAAGCCGGCATCCTCACGAAAGCGCAGGCGCAGGCGACGACAATCGCGCTCGACTCGATCGCACCCAACAGGGAGCTGCTCGCCGAGGCCTTGCAGACACTCTCGGCGCGGGCCCGGGGATTGACTCAAGGCGAAACGGTGGGCGCACAGGAGATCGACGACCCGCCACCGGACTCCGGGATCCTCGGGCCCGTCAACGCGCCCGACGGATTGACCGTGACGATCGCGTTCGGGGCATCCCTGTTCGACGACCGCTACGGCCTTTCGCGGAGCAGGCCGAGCCGGCTTCAGAGCATGCCCAACTTCCCCAACGACGAGTTGGAGCCACAGCGCAGCCATGGCGACGTGCTCGTGCAGGTGTGCGCCGAGCATCGCGACACCGTGGTCCATACCGTGCGTGAGCTGATGCGGGCCGTTGTCGGGCGCCTCACCCCCCGCTGGCGCATGGACGGATTTCAGAGCGCACCGCGTGGACCGAGCCCCCACAGCAGTCCGCGCAACCTGTTTGCGTTCCGCGACGGCACAGCCAATCCAGACGTCGCCGACGCGCGCCTGATGAACTCGCTGATCTGGGTGCAACAGGGATCAGACGAGCCATCGTGGACAGCGGGCGGCACGTATCAAGTGGTGCGCACCATTCGCATGCACGTGGAGTTCTGGGACCGGGTGGGCATGTTCGAGCAGCAGAACATGATCGGGCGCGACCGCGTGACCGGCGCCCCTTTGAGCGGGGAAGAAGAGTTCCAAGATCCCCGCTACGACCTTGACCCGCTGGGCAAGCGGATCCCGCTCGACGCCCACATACGTCTGGCAAACCCTCGTACTCCCCCCACCGCCGATCAACGCATATTGCGCCGCGGCTACAACTACGACCGCGGCCTCGACGAGGCGGGCAACCTCGATCAAGGTCTCCTGTTCGTGGCTTTCAACCAGAACGTGGAGCGTCAGTTCGCGAAAATCCAGCAACGTCTGGCCGAAGAGCCGATGGTGGACTACATCACGCCTGTGGGGGGTGGCTACTTCTTCGCGCCCCCAGGCGCCCGCCAGCCGGGGGATTGGGTCGGATCGAAGCTGTTCGCCTGAGAGCGGAGTTCCGAAGAAGCTCCTCAAGCAGGACCCGACCCGCGTCGACTCATCAAAGATGACTGCCCTTCCACCTGAGCCATGGCTGCTCTGCGATCTACGCAACGGCTTACCATCGATCCGAGCTATCGCCGCCCACCTACCCGTGCGTGAGCCGTCGATCCGCCGTTAGGCTTGAACGAGCTTGAAGCAGCGATTGATCGACATGGCCCGCCCTTCCTTGGCTCGCGCACAGCCGACGCTGTCCGTGCTTGTCGTGTTGGGCATGCTCATGCTCGGCCTGACCACAAGCGCTCAGGCGGCACTGCTACCTGCCTCCGACTATGCGGCGCGCCCGGTGTGCCATTCACCTGCGCCGGGGAGAGCTGGATGCTTGGCCGTGCGTTTGGAAGCTAAGACAGCGCCCCTGCGCGCCCGGATCCAAGCTCTGGCGGCACGCCCGGGTCCGCAAGCTCCCCTTGCCAAAGCTTCGCAATGCGCTGCGTTGTATGCCTCGAGCTGTCTTACGCCAGAGAACCTGCAGCAGGCCTACTTCCCGGGCGAAGCGCCCGAAGCGCCCGCCTCCGAACCGCAGACGATCGCCTTGGTGGACGCCTACAACGACCTGAACGCAGAAGCCGACCTCGATACCTACTCCAACGAATTCGGCCTACCTGCTTGCACCAAGGAAAACGGCTGCTTCACCAAGGTAGGTGCAAGCGGTAGCGAAAGCGCCCTGCCGTTCCCCGCCAGCAAAAGCGAACTCGAAGCATTCGCGGGAGGGACGAGCAAACGACGGCGAGAAAAGGCCGAAGAAGCCGAGGGCTGGTCGCTTGAGACAGACACCGACATAGAGGTCGCGCACGCCATCTGCCAGAACTGCCACATCCTGCTCATGGAGGCCTCAGGGCCGGAATACAGCGAACTGGAAACGGCCGAGAACACTGCCGTGGCGCTGCACGCAAGCGAGATATCCAACTCGTGGGGTGGCCCCGAAAGCACGGGCGACAGCTCGGCCTTCAACCATCCCGGCATCGTGATAGCCGCCGCCTCCGGCGACGACGGCTATCTCAACTGGGACCAGTACGCCACTCGCAACGAATCGGGCTCCTCCTATTTCCAGGGCGCCGACTATCCCGCGGCCTCGCCGCACGTGGTCAGCGTGGGCGGCACCTCGCTCGAGCTGACCGCCGAAGGCGCCTGGGCCAGCGAGTCGCCATGGAATGCGGCAAGCAGCAACGAAGGCGCGGGGGGATCGGGTTGCAGCGGCTCGCTGCAAGCGCCGAGTTGGCAACGCGAGGTTGCCGACTGGGCAGAAGTGGGCTGCGGCACCTACCGAGCCAACGCCGACGTCTCAGCCGACGCGGACCCCTCCACGGGCGTGAACGTGTACGACTCGACCCCATATCCCGAAGGAGGCAAAACCGTCGTTCCCAACTGGGTGCCGATCGGCGGCACCAGCGTGGCGACACCGATGGTGAGTGCAATGTTCGCACTCGCGGGCGGGGCCCATGGCGTCACCTATCCGGCCGAAACTCTCTATACGCACCTGGGTGGATCTGAGCTGCACGACGTGAGCAGCGGCGGCGACGGGGCGTGTGGCGACAACTACGCGAGCTGCGAAGGCTCGCTCACCTCGCCGCTTGACTGTGGCGCTGGCGCTTGGATCTGTAATGCCGCCGTCGGCTATGACGGCCCGACCGGGGTTGGCACACCGGACGGACTCGCTGTCTTCAAGCCAAATGCCGGCTCGGTCTCGAAAGGGGGCGAAGGCGAACCGCAGACAACCCCGCCAGAAGAAACGGGCCAGACGCAGGGAGGGGGCTCGGGAGCGGGCGGCGCCAAAGCCGGCGAAGGCCCGAGCGCACAGCCACTTGGCGGCGCTTCCTCGGGCTCCGGGAGCAAAACGTCGGGGAGCGCGTCTGGCAAGAGCAACACGACTTCGGGCTCAGTGGCTGGCTCACCCGCACGGATCCTCGCCCTGGCGCTCACCGCCACCGCGCGAGCCGCGGTGCGTCTCGGTGCGCTGCACATCTCTCGGCTGGCGTTTTCGCTGCGTGCGACTCGCGCGAGCGTTGTGAACGTCACCCTCTCGATCAGAGCCAGCGGCAGACGAGCACGCTGGCGGAAGTTGGGCTACTCGTTTGCCTTCGCGGCCAAGAAGGGCCTCAACCGTCGCCGTCTGCACGGTGGCGGGACACTCGCACCGGGGTTGTATCGCCTGACTTTCACGCCCGTCGGGGGATCGGCGCGGTCGCTTGTGTTCCGCGTGCTTTGAGTGCCGTCGGGCTCACTGCAGACGAGGCTTAGTGCCCCTGCCAGAGCGTCGCTCGGATTCGTCGCGATCCCCCCCCGGATGCTCGTTCAACTCCTGCTCGAGCTCCTCGCCGCGCTCTGTCAGCCACCACGCGTTGGGGGTTCCGCGCGCCGCTCCGCTACCTCCGCGATTGACCACTAGGCCCTGGTACTCCAGGCGGGTGAGGATCTTCGAGATCTGACCTTGATCGACGATGCCGGCGCGTTCGGCCACTTCACGGTTGCTGCCGGCGGGCAACTCGGCAATCGCCCTGAGTACACGGACGGTGCGATAGGTCAGCCGGGCTCCTCGCTGTTCGGGCTCCGGACGGATCGCTGGCAGGGGTGCCAATGGTTTCTTCATGTCCCGAGCCGGCGGCGGGGGGCGGTCCAGTTCCTTGCGCGCCGTGCTTGCCCCGAGATAGGGAAGCACGATCAGGCTCATCAACTCGCCGTGTAGATCGACCAGTCGCAGCCTCTCGCCGGCGGAGCGCGGGTCCTCCCCAGTGGCGCTCTGCACCCCAGTAGAGTTCTCCTCCCTAGTGACGCGCTCCCCGAGTAAGCGCGTGTAGAGAACGGCGATCACCGCCCCCACGACGCCCTCGGCCACGACCGGCCCAGGAACGCGACTGCCGGAAACCTCGGCGCGGCCGCGATCCACCACTTCGCACAGCTGGGCGATCGTCTGCGAGCGAAGCTCCAGTACGCGCGGCCCACCTCCCGCGGCGTGCACGATGCACAGCTGCGCAAGCAGAGGCTGCTCGTCAAAGAAGCGCAGCAGCTCCGCGAGCGCACTCCTGACGGACTCTCGCCATGTGCCCTGCGCCTCGTAGGCCTCGGCTGCGACGGCTCGGGCTTGTTCGATAGACCACGCGAAGGTCGCCAGGAAACAGTCCTCGATATCCGCGAACAGCTCGTAGAACAGTCGCCTGGAAACACCGGCGCGCGCGATTACGCGCGCCACCGTGACCGATGCCGCGCCGCGCATGGCCGTCTCTTCGGCCATCGCCCCCAGGATCCTGGATCGCTGAATCTCCTCCACGTTTGACCGCATCGATCGACAGACCCCTCGATACGCTCGAGAAGACTTCAGATGCTCCGCGTGAGCTTGATATTACCCGTGGCGAGCATCTGCCTACTGTCCACTGAGCCAAAGAGCCTCTTACGCAACAGCGTGTAAGACCCGATCGGCTTTGCTGAGCGCCCAAAACGGCGGGCCGGTGCCGTGCAAGTCCGTTTGCAGGGACCTTCAAGTGCTTGTGATTGGGACCGTGCGTGGCTAGCTTGCCCAAGTCATGCAAAGCTCGCCCATCCGTCTGCGCCTCCGTCAGCGTGTACGCCCGCGCCCCCGTGTACGCCCGCGCCTCGGCCTCCGCCTCGCAGCGGCGCTGCTCGCGCTGCCGGCCGCCTTGGCCGCCGCGCCGGCGCTTGCCGGCCAATCCCAAGGGTCGCTCGAAAGCGGTATCTCCTCATCCGCCTCCAAGGAGGGCAGCCTGAGCGAAGCGATCAAGGCGGACTCGCACCAGATCGACGGCTTCCAAGGCAGCATCGACGACCTCCAGGGTCGCCTGTCGGCGCTCGAATCGAGCCTCGCGATCGAGCGTGAAGTGCTCGATCGGCTGCGGTCGCAGCTGGGGACGGCGCGCACTCACTTGGCCTCCCTAGTGGTGCAGCTTGCCCACGACCGCAAGGTCTTGGTGGCACAGGTGGTCGCCGCCTACGAGTCGCCGCCGCCGAGCATCGTGACCGTGATCCTGGACGCGCACGGCTTCGGCGATCTGATCGAGCGCTTGGACGATCTCAAGGCGGTTGGCCAAGAGAACGCCAGCGCAACTACCCAGGTCATCAACACTCGCGCCGCGGTGGCCAAGGAAACCAAGCGCTTGACGGTGCTCACCTCCTCGCACCAACGCGAGACCACCGCCGTCTTGGTGCAGCGCGACGAGGTCGCGCGCCTGCACCTGGCGCTCGTCAATCACCAGCTCCAGTACATCCACGCCCGCGATCGCAAGAGCTCAGAGCTTGGCGAATTGCGCTCGCATAGAACGACCCTCGAAAAAGAACTGTCCGCCATCCAGATCAAGGAGTACACCTCGCAGAACGAATCGTTCTCGAGCGGCTTCGCAGGCGTTGGCGGCGGCGCCTCCGGCGAATTTGGCTTCTTCCAGGCGCCTGGCACTAATTACAGCGTGGGCGTCGAGCCGATCTTGGTACAGCGTCTGAACATCCTGGGCAAGGCTTTGCACCTGCACCTGATCGGGATCTCCGGCTACCGCAGTCCCCAACATTCCGTCGAGGTGGGCGGCTTTGCCAACGACCCGCACACACGCGGCGAAGCCTCCGACACTCCCGGTGTCGAAGGCGTGCCCGAGTCGATCCTTGAGAAATTCGGCCTCACGCGGCCGTTCCCGGGACCGGCCGAGGCCGACCACATCCAGCTAGCCGGCAGCGCGCCCTGAGTCAAGGCGTCGCCGACGCGCCCTAAACAAAGTCCTAGCCGGCGCGCCTCTCGTTAGGCCCTCGCCAGCGTGGCCTGAGTCAGGCCCCGGGCAAGGTCGCCGCGGCGCTTGCCTCGGCCATCGCGCGACGGCGCGGGCGCTTGACCTGGATCTCGCGCGCCGCGAAGTAGGAGCCGAGCACGAACACGAGCGAGCCCGCTTGGGCGAAGATCCCCTCCCAAGTCGGGAAGACGCCGAGCCAGGTGCTCCATGCGATCGGAACCGCAAAGGTGGTCGGGGTCGTGGGCACCCAGCCGATGCCCTGCAGGTTGTGCACGGTGGTGCCCACCATTACCGCCAGGACGAGCGCGATCAGGACGCCAGTCAGGACTAGCATTCGCTTGAACGGCAACTTGCGCTGCAACTTGAAGGTGACGGTCCCCACGATCAAGGTGGCGGCCAAGCCGATACCGGCCCCCAAGGCGGTCGCGCCAGTTCCGGCACTGGTCTGGAGCGCCTGCAGGAACAAGACGGTCTCCAGGCCCTCCCGATAGACGCTCGAAAGTCCCAAAAGAATCAAGCCGAGCATCTGACCGGAGAGGAAGCCGATCCCCTCCCAACGCTCCAGTGCTCGACGCCGGCGATTGAAGCGGGCAATCCACTCGCTCCAGTAGACGCGATGGAAGAACCAGTTAGTCACCAGCAGCAGCACCCCGATCGCAATCAGCCCGGTCACCGCCTGCAGCTCGAGACCGCCGTCGCCGAGCATGTGCAGCATCACCTGGGCTATGAGCCAGGTCAGCAAAGTCGCGCCGAGCCCGGCAAATGCTCCGATCAGGACGGGCCGACGCAGATGACGCTTGGCGCCGACGAATGAGGCGCTGATCGCGGCCAGGATCAGGATGGCCTCCAAGCCCTCACGAAAGACGATGATCGCTCCGTTGACGATGATCGTAGTGCGGCTGACGTGCACTTCGTCGAGGGTCTGCGCGGCGAGCGCCAGGTGTGTGCGCGCGACGCCGACGGCCTGTGTGAGGCTGAGCGTCCGGGTGGCCGTGCCGGACCTACCCGGTGGACGACCGGCCGGCGACGGGAGAGTCGCTTCGCCAAACACCAGATCGCCGGTGATCTCGCTGTCGAGCGTGGGATCGGCAATCTGCAAGCGAGCGCCAGGGCCGCTTGCGTACAGAGCCCACGCACGCAGCAGCGCAAAGCGAGCTTCGCGTTCGTGGCCTGTTGCGGCATCGCTCTGGGCTTCCCCGAGCACCGATTCGATCTCCTTGTAGCCTCGAGTGGGCGCCTTCGGCGCCGGCAGGATCGCTCCGAGCTGATTTTGGATGCGGGCGCTGAGGGCGCTCACTTCGAAGGACAACGGCCAGGGTTGGAAGCGTTCGTCGGTCGGTCTGAGCATCGCCCGCAGGCGCGCAAGTTCCCCCGTGACATGTGTCAGCGAGCTTCGCTCGCCGGCACTCAGTCCGCGTTGCAGTTCGAGCACTCGCTTATCCACTTCAGCGGCGAGCGCACGGACGACGGCGGCAAGTTCGGTGTCGTGGCCGGGCTGGGCGGCGGCGTAGCGGACCGGCAACGCTCCAAGCAGCAGAGACAAGCCTTGCCCTTCGTGCGCCATCCCGGACGACGTGGTTCCCGCCGCCCGATGGAGATCCGAGGCGTGGGCCTCGCAGGCCGCCGGCAGGCTCGCGAGCGACACGAAGGCGCAAACGCAGATGATCCACGCCACGAGCGCAACTCCCCGATTACCGGTCAGACGCAGCCGCATCGCATGTCGCTCAGGAGATATCGTGGGCCCGCCGACAAGGTCGGACTTAGGGTACCCTAATGCGACTGTATCGCTTCTTGGCGCACTCGCGCTCATGAGCACTCTTATCTAACGATTCTGGGGGTCTTCGTCTTGCGCTTTGCTCGTATCGACCGCGGCACGCTTCGGCGCGAGACACACCACACAAGGTTCGACCGAATCGCGACCTCGCTCAAACGCCTGGGCGCAACTCAAGTCCTGGTGTGGAGCTCAGCCGCAATCGCGGCACTCGGACTGGCGGCATGTGGCAGCAGCGAAGGCGGCGCCAAGCAGCTCAAGTTCACCCTCACCGACCAGGGCTGCAGCCCAGAACATGCCTCGGTGGCCGCGGGTCCGGTGACCTTCTTCGTCACCAATGGCGGCACCTCGCACACGACCGAGCTCGAGCTACGTAGCTCGAGCGGCTACGTCTTGGGAGAGCGCGAGAACCTCGTGGCCGGCCTGTCTGGCTCGTTCTCGCTCGACTTGCAGCCCGGGACTTATGTCTTGGCGTGCCCGTCCACGGCCAATCTGACTTTGGGCAAGCTGACAGTGACCGGCAAGCCCCACCCCGAGACGGGCCCCTCTGAGGTCCTGCTGAAGACGGCGGTGCTCCAGTACCGCACCTACGTGGAGGGACAGACCGAAGCTCTACTTGCGGGCGTGCGCCGGTTTGCCACGGCGATCGAGCAGGGCAACATCGCCGAAGCGAAGCGGCTGTTCGGTCCCGTGCGCAGCCACTACGAGGCAATCGAGCCGGTCGCCTCCAGCTTCCCGGGCCTGGACGCCGACATCGACGCGCGCATCGACGCTCCCACGGTCAACGGCGACACCGCCAAGTGGTTCGGCTTCCATCACATCGAGCAACTGATGTGGGTCGGGCACACTTTGCACGGGGCCACTCCTCTTGCCAATCGGCTGCTGAGCGACGCGGAGAGACTCAACCAGCAGGTGCCCAGCCTGCCGCTGGCGCCCGAGCAGCTGATCAACGGTTCGGTCGAATTGCTCAACGAGATCGTCAACGTCAAGATCTCAGGCGAAGAGGACCGCTACTCGCACACCGACCTGTCCGACTTCCAGGCCAACCTCTTGGGAGCGCGCAAGGCCTTTGAATATGTGCGCCCAACCTTGGAACGTACGGGCAGCACCACCCTGGCGGACACGATCGCCCGCGAACTGGCGGCGGTCCAGGTTGAGCTAAACGCCTACCGGCGCAACACGCCGCTCGGGTTTGCCCTCTACAGCGCGCTCAGTCAGGCGGACAAGAAGCGGATCGCCCAACAGGTGGGCAACGCGGCACAGTCGCTCTCAGAAGTCGCCCTGAAGATCACCGAGGGCAAGTAGCTCACGCTCCGGGGCGCTCCGCCGCAGGAGCGTCCCGAGCGGGACTCGGGCCGCAAAGACTTGGGCTGAGAGCGCTCGGGTCGCCTAATGCACCCGTGAGCGCCTAGGCCCCAAGCACGGCGGGCGCGCCGTATGCGGCCAAAATGTCCGGCAACCCCACGGTGCCATCCTCGCGCTGGCCGTTCTCCAACAGTGCGATGATCGTGCGACCGACCGCGACCGCGGTTCCGTTGAGTGTGTGCAGCGCCTGCACGCGCTTGTCGCGGCGCAAGCGGATATTTAGGCGCCGCGCCTGGTAGTCGGTCGTGTTCGAGCACGAAGTCAGCTCGCGGTAGCGGCCTTGGCTCGGCAGCCACGCCTCGCAGTCGTACTTCTTGGCGGCCGAGTTGCCGAGATCGCCGACGGCGATGTTGACGACCCTGTAGGGCAGGCCCAGCTCAGAGAGGATCTCCTCCTCGATCGCGAGGATTCGCTCGTGCTCTTCGGTCGAGACGTCGGGCTCGACGAAGCTGAACATCTCCACCTTGTCGAACTGGTGCACCCTGAAGATGCCGCGTGTGTCCTTGCCGGCGGCGCCCGCCTCGCGGCGGAAGCAGGGCGAGAAGCCGGCATAGCGCAATGGCAAGCGCTCGACCGGCAGGATCTCTTCGTCGTGCAGGGAGGCCAGGGCCACCTCGGAGGTGCCGACCAGGTACAGCTCGTCCTCGGCGAGTCGATAGATCTGCTGCTCAGTGTCGGGCAGGAACCCTGTCCCATACAAAGCGCGCTCGCGTACGAGCACAGGTGGGATGACAGGCTCGAAGCCGTGACCCCTCAGCTTCTCCAAAGCAAAACGCACCAGGGCCAGCTCCACCATCACCAGATCGCCCTTCAGGTAGGCAAAGCGGGCTCCCGAGAGTTTGGCGGCGTGGTCCATGTCGATCATGGCGCCCGCCAGTTCAAGATGGTCGCGCGCGCCCGGCGCACGCTCCCCGGCGCCCGAGTCTTCGGGCTGAGCGTCCGCGGATTGGCGCCTTCCGAGGCGCGGCTCGCCCACGACCTTGACGAGTTCGTCCTCAGGACCGGGAGCCGCGGTGGGGTCGGGCAGGTTGGGAAGCGGGGCCAGTGCCGCCTGTAGGCGCTCCTCGATCTCGGCCAGCTCGCGGCTGAGGTCCTTCTCGCGGGCGCCGACCTCGCGCTGGCGCGCGATCGCCTCGCTTGCGTCCTCGCCCGCGCGCTTGGCTTGGGCGATGGCCTCGGCGGCGGCGTTGCGCTCGGCGCGCAAGTCCTCCACTTCCGGGATCAGCTCTCGCCTACGGGCGTCGAGTTCCAGCACAGGCTGCAGAGCTACGCCGGCATCATCCCCCCGCCGCGCCAGAGCGGCACGCACGCGGTCGGGGTCTTCTCGGATCAGCTTGAGGTCGAGCACCGACTTGGGAGCCTACCCGCCGGCCGTCGCGCCCATCGACTCAGCGTCCCCCACTACCTTCACGACAGAGTGAAGGGGGCTATTTGGTCGACAGCGTGATGTTGACCGACGGCACATGCTGGGCCTGCAGCCCCGAGTACTGCGCCAAGAACTTGGCGATGTCCTTGGCGTCGTCGCCTACGACCAGATTCTCGGGCATGATCGCGCCGGAGAAACCACCATTGCGGATTGCGTAGAGGACCTGTTCCTCGTTCTCCTTGCGGATATTGAAGTTGGGCCCGTTGGTCTTGACGCGATCCTTGATCGAGGTGGCCGAGCCCTCCGCGCCCACGACAGCCAATGTGTGGCAACCGGAGCAGTGGTCACGGAACAGGACAGCCCCGCGGTAGTAGGGACTCGTCTTTGGCACCGAGATCCCCTGCGAGCCGCACGCCGAGATCCCGCCGGCTAGGGCGAGCAAGGCGGTTGCGACGGCGAGGATCTTCACAGGCGGCCTCATGCGCGCCGGAATATATCGGTTGGCCTGCACTACAGACGCACGGCGGCCCGTTTGGGCCGGTCCGTGGATGCGATGCGCCGCACCCGAGCGCAGGCGTACTGGTTGTACGTCGAGCATCGGGGGTGGCGCAGCGCGCCTCGGCCCGCCTCAAAACCCGTGCGCGGTTTCGGCGGCACGCAGCGCCAAGAACACCACGACCAACGAGGACAGCGTCATCACGCCCATCTCGCGGCGCACGATCGAGGCCACGATCGCATGCTGTTCCTCCTCAGGCAGCTCACCCACCGCCCGAGCGTCTGCGAGATCGTGCTGATCGAGGATCGTCTGCGCAGATGCGAGTCGCAGTTGCTCGGCCACGAAGCCGATAGCGAGAGGCAGCAAGGCATACAGATAGAAGAGGTGTTCGCTCGAGTAGTGCCCGGCCACCGCCAGGACCCCGATCGCGACCGCGTACACGAGCGCGCCAACCTGTCCTATCCGCAGCAAGAGCCAGAACGCCCGGCTCGGCTGGAACCTGTACCAACGCCATGCACCGAGCAATCCAGGCACAGCGTTGAGCAATACGAGCGCGAGCGCCCCCCACACGACCGCTTCGTTCATGGGCGCGCGGCTTCGCCCACCGGCATAGAGGCAATCGTCACTATGTAACAGTTTGTCACAAGGGTGATATAACAGCGCGCGTGCTGCGCAGCTACTTCCCGGCGATCGTATTCCTGATCCTTGGCGGTGCCGTGGGCGGTCTGTTCGCCGTGCTCAACACGATGGTCGGCCCACGCCGGCGCACCGAGCACAAGCTCGACCCCTACGAGTGCGGACTGCCCTCAGAGGTCAAGCAGGGAATGCGCTTCGGGATCAGTTTCTACCTGATCGCGATGCTGTTCATCCTGTTCGACATCGAGGTCGTCTTCTTGTACCCGATCGCGGTCGAGTTGAAGGCATACGGCAGCTATGCCCTGGCCGAGACGATCACCTTCATCATGCTGTTGGCCGTGGCTTTCGTATATGTATGGCGCAGGGGAGCGCTCGAGTGGAGATAAAGCGGGAGGTGCTGGGGGCGGGGGCTCTGCGGGTCAGCACGCACGACTCTCAGGAGCTGCTGCGCGGAGCCGAGCTGCACGGCCCGACGGCGCCAGCCACTTTGGAGGGCAAGGAGCTCGAACGGTATGTCCACGAACGCGTGCTCACGACCACGCTGGAGAAGGCCGTGGCGTGGGGACGCTCCAACTCATTCTTCCCGCTCGCGTTCGGACTGGCCTGCTGTGCGATGGAGCAGTTCCAGACCGCCGGCCCCCGCATGGACATCGCGCGCTTCGGCTTCGAGGCCTTCAGAGCCTCCCCACGCCAAGCTGACCTGATCATCCTGGCGGGCAGGGTCTCGATCAAGATGGCGCCGATCATCCGGCGCCTCTACGACCAGATGCTTGAGCCCAAGTGGGCGATATCGATGGGCGCCTGCTGCAGCTCGATGGGTGTCTTTAACAACTACGCGCTCGTCCCGGCCGACAAGTTCATGCCGATCGACGTGCACGTGCCCGGCTGCCCGCCACGCCCAGAGGGCCTGATGCACGGCATCCTCAAGCTGCGCAAGCTCGTTCAGGACGACCCTGAGGCGGGCTGGCGCGAGCGCTACGGCGCGCAGGGCACCGAGGAGATCTCAAGCGAGACGCAGGTCGACCCCGGTGCCTGACGCCACCGGGCTTGAGCTGATCGCCAAGGAACTGCGCGAGAGCGAGGGCCCGGAGGCCGTCCTCGGGACGTTGCACTTCCGTGGTCGGGCGACGCTCGAAGTCGCGCCGGCAAAGATCCGCGCGGTGCTGGCGAGCCTGCGCAAGCGCGGCTACAGCTCGATGATGAGTGTGCACGGCGTCGACTACTACCCGCATGAGCCACGCCTGGGTGTGCACTACGAGCTGCTCGACATGGTAGAGGTCGACCGCATCACCGTCACCTTGCGCGTGCCAACCGACGCTGCCGCAGTCGACTCGGTCACTCCCGCCGGCGAGGACGGCGCGGGCTGGCCGACGGCCGACCATCAGGAGCGCGAGATCTACGACATGTTCGGCGTCGTCTTCGCCGGCCATCCAGACCTACGTCGCATTCTGATGCCCGAGGACTACGAGGGCCACCCGCAGCGACGCGACTTCCCGGTCGGCGGCGAACCGGTGATCTTCACTTACAACGAACACGCCTCGGAGGGCATCGGCACGGTCGGCGGCGGCACGCCCAAGGAGACGCTGCAATGACGGTCGCCGACGAGCACATGTCCGAGTACCGCCGCCGCGAGCAGAGCATCACGCTCTCGCAGGTGGAGCACCCTGAAGGGCATACCCAAGGGGCACACGGCAGGCAGTCCGACGAGGACACACACGACGAGCTGTTGACGCTCAACTTCGGCCCCCACCACCCGGCCACGCATGGGGTCCTGCGTTTGCTTGTCACGCTGCAAGGCGAGGTCGTGCGCTCGATCAAGCCGGTCATCGGCTACGTGCACACGGGGATCGAAAAGACCGCCGAGGACAAGGCCTACTGGAAGGCAATCCCGGTCGTCGAGCGGATGGACTATCTGTCCTACTACTTCAACGCGATGGCCTACGTGGGCGCCGTGGAGACGCTCCTGGAGGTGGAGGTGCCCAAGCGGGCGCAATACCTGCGGGTGATCCATCTGGAGCTCAACCGCATCGCCTCCCATCTCATCTGGCTGGGCACGAGCGCTCTGGATCTGGGCGCCGTCTCGATCTTCTTGTATTGCCTGCGCGAGCGCGAGCTGATCCTCGACCTGTTCGAGATGTCCTCGGGTCAGCGCATGCACACGCGCTATTTCCAAGTGGGTGGCGTGATGGAGGACATCCCGCCTGGCTTCGTGAAGAAGGCGCGCGAGTTCACCAAGATCATGCCGAAGCGAGCCGACCAGTACGGGGCGATCCTCAATGCCAACCAGATCGTTTTGGAGCGCCTGCGCGGCACCTGCCCGCTGGATGCCGAGACGCTGCTCGGCCTCGGCGTCACCGGGCCCTTGCTGCGCGCCGCCGGGAACCCTTGGGATCTGCGCAAGGCCGCTCCCTACAGCTCTTATGAGGACTTCGCCTTCAAGATCCCGGTGGGCACCGTCGGCGACAACTACGACCGCTTCGCCGTGCGCGTGGCCGAGATCTACGAGTCGGTCAAGATCATCGACCAGGCGCTCGACGGCCTCCCGGAGGGACCCCACATCACTCCCGACCGCAAGGTGGCGTTGCCCCCGCGCCACGAGCTGGCGACTTCGATGGAGGCCTTGATCCACCACTTCAAGTTGGTCACCGAGGGCTTCAGGGTGCCGCCGGGCGAGATCTACAACCCGATCGAGTCGCCCCGCGGCGAGCTGGCTTGCTTCGTGCGCTCCGATGGCTCCTCCAAGCCTGCCCGCGTGCACATGAGGGACCCTTCGTTCGTGAACCTGCAGGCACTGTCGCACATGGCCGAGGGCTCCTACATCGCCGACATGATCGCCACCTTGGCGATGCTCGACCCGATCTTGGGGGGCATCGACCGGTGAGCCAGGCGGAGGAGATCCAGGTCCCAGAGGAGCTGCGCACGGAAATCGAATCTCACATGGCCCTCTATCCCGACAGCCGCTCCGCTGCCCTGCCCGCCCTGGAGGCCGCTCAGCGAGTGCACGGTTGGTGCTCGCCGGAGGCGATCGAGCAGACAGCCTCGGTGATGGGCGTCACGCCTGCCTACCTTGCCGCGGTAGCCACCTTCTATGACATGCTCGAGACCGAGCCGGTCGGGCGCCACTCGATCTACGTGTGCACCAACATCTCCTGCTCGCTGCGCGGCGCAGACGCTCTTCACGCCGCGGTTTGTGAGGCAGCCGGAGATGACCCGGAATTCAATGTGCGCTCGTTCGAGTGCCTCGGCGCTTGCGACATCGCGCCGATGGCTTCTGTCGACGGTGTGTTTGTGGGGCCGCTCACGCTCGAGGACGTGCCCCGACTGCTCGACGACGTGCGCGCGGGCGGGCCGGTGCTGCCCGACAAGCAGCTCTCCACGCGCAAGGTCGCCGACCCGCACGCCAACTCGCAGGAGTTCCCGGCGCACCCCGTCGAGGTCCATGGCAGCGTCATGAGCAGACGCCAACATGGCCTAGGAGATTCGGCATGAGCGAAGCGCTGCTGTTCAAGGACATCGACGAGCCCGGCTTGGACACGCTCGATGTCTACGCCAAGCGTGGCGGTTACCAGTCGTTGCGCAAGGCCTTGGCGATGAGCCCCGAAGAGCTGCTCGCCCAGCTCGAAGCTTCCGGTCTGAGGGGGCGCGGCGGGGCCGGCTTTGCGATGGGCAAGAAGGTCTCGTTCCTACCTAAAGGCTCGATCGACAAGTACCTGGTCTGCAACGCCGACGAGTCCGAGCCGGGCACCTTCAAGGACCGGGAACTGATGCAAAAGTCCCCGCACATGCTGATCGAGGGGATCGTGATCGCATCCTATGCGGCGGGGGCCAACCGCTCGTTTATCTACATCAGAGGCGAGTACGTTCACCAGGCCGACGTGCTCGACGCGGCTTTGGCGCAAGCGCGCGAGGCTGGCTACGTCGGCGAGAACATCTTGGGATCGGGCCACTCGCTCTCCTTGGTGGTGCATCGCGGCGCGGGCGCCTATATCTGCGGCGAGGAGACGGGGCTGCTCGATTCACTCGAAGGCAAGCGAGGCAACCCCCGCTTGAAGCCTCCGTTTCCGGCCAACCAAGGCTTGTATCAAGGTCCGACCTTGATCAACAACGTGGAGACGCTCTCAACCGTGCCGACGATCGTGAAGATGGGCGGCGAGGAGTACGCAAAGCTCGGCACCGAGACTTCCAAAGGCACAAAGCTCGTGTCGGTTTCCGGACATGTACAAAAGCCCGGCAACTACGAGATCGAGTTGGGGATCCCCTCGCGGGAGATCATCTATGGCCTAGCGGGAGGCCCGTCGCAGGGACGCGATGTCAAGTGTTGGTTCCCGGGCGGCTCCTCTTCGCCCGTCCTGAAGAAGGAGGACCTCGACCTTCCCTACGATTTCGACTCGATGGCCAAGGCCGGCTCGATGCTCGGCTCCGGGGCGATCATCGTGGTCGACGATTCCACGCCGATCTTGGACGTGGCCTTGAAGGTGGCCAAGTTCTACCGGCATGAGTCCTGCGGCAAGTGCACCCCTTGCAGGGAGGGCACGAACTGGACCGTGAAGATGCTCGAACGCATCGACGAGGGCACGGCGACGCCGATGGACATCGAGATCATGGCCTCGGTCCAGGAGCACATCATCGGCAACTGCCTGTGTGTATTGGGCGACGCGATGGCGATGCCGATCGGCTCGCTGATAGCCAAGTTCAGAGACGAGTTCGAAGAACACATCGAGACGGCCCGTGCACGCGCCGGCCTCGGCGCATCCGAGCCCGCCCTGGTGGCGCAACCAGCCCTCGCCGGCGAGGTGGCCCGTGCCTAGACCAGAGCAACGCCCCATCAAATTTACGATCGATGGGCGCGAAGTCGAAGCTCCCGAAAACATGATGCTGGTCGACGCCGCCGAGCTGGGCGACGTCGAGATTCCGGTGTTCTGCTACGAACCAAAGTTGGGCCACCCGGTTGGCGCCTGCCGGATGTGCTTGGTCGAAATCGAGGGCATCCCCAAGCTGCAGACAGGCTGCTCGACCCCGGTCAAGGACGGCATGGTCGTGCACACCCGGTCCGAGCGCGCCAGGGTCGCCCAGCAGGCGGTGGTCGAGTTCCTGCTCGTCAACCATCCCTTGGACTGCCCCGTGTGCGACAAGGGCGGAGAGTGTCCCCTGCAGGACATCGCCTTCGGCTGGGGTAGCGGCAAGTCTCGCTTCGCGGATCCCAAGCGCCACTTCGTCAAGCCGCTTGAGCTCTCACCGACGATTGCGATCGACAGAGAGCGCTGCATTTTGTGCTACCGCTGCGTGCGCTTCAGCCAGGAGATATCCGAGGACTACCAGCTTGTCCTGCTCGAGCGGGGCGCCCACTCCTACGTATCGACTTTCGACGGGCGACCATACATCGCGCCGTTCAGCGGAAACATCGTGGAGCTATGCCCGGTCGGGGCTTTGACCTCACGTAATTACCGCTTCAGGGCCAGGCCTTGGGATGTGGAGGACGCAGGCTCGGTGTGCACGCTGTGCCCGGCCCAGTGCAACGTGACGTTGACCGTGCGCGACGAGCGCGTGCTCAGGGTCTTGGCTCGCGACAACCACGAGGTGGATGACGGTTGGCTGTGCGACCGCGGACGCTTCGCCTACCCGAAGCTTGCCGAAGGACGGATCGTCGAGCCGCTGTTGCGCGACGGCGGCGAGCTGCGGCCCGTCTCCTGGGAGCGTGCCTTGGAGGAGGCCGGCACCCGTCTGCGGCGGGCAGGGGCGCAGACCGGTGCGCTGGCGGGCGGTGGAAGCACCAACGAGGAGGGCTTCCTGTTGGCGCGCTTGATGAGGGAGGGCCTTGGCTCGCCACACCTAGACTCTCGTGCTGCCGGTGCCCTACCGCTGGAGCTGCACCGCGCGCTCGCCGAGCCGGCGCTGCAGGCCAAGGTCTCAGACCTCGAGTTCGCCCACGCCGTGCTGGTGCTCGAGGCAAACCCGATCGAGGACGCCCCGATCTTGGACTTGCGCCTACGCAAGGGCGTGCGTCGCAACGGAATGGCACTTGTACACGCAAACGCGAGCCAGCTCCTCGATCAAACCCAGGCCCACGAGCTGACACGACAGCTCGAGCAGGCCTGCCCCGAGGAGGGACCAGGCGAGATCGTGATTCTCTGGGGCGAGCGCCTTGCGAGCGGCACCGACGGCGCCCGCGCGGTCGAGGCTCTGCTCGAGATGGCCGCGAAGCTGGGCATCGCTGAGACCGAGGGCGCGGGCCTGCTGGAAATCCCGGCTCACGCCAACGGTCGCGGATTGCGTGAAGCGGGCTTTTTGCCCAACGCCGGCCCCGGGCTGAGCGAGTCTGAGGAGGAAGGTCGCGACTCGCGGGGGATCGCGCAAGGGCTGATAGCGGGGGAGCTGAGCTGCCTATACCTACTCGACGCAGAGCCCTTGACCGGGGTGTCCGCCGTGGGCACCACCAACCCGGCCGGCGCCGGCGAGTGGGACAACGTGCTGTGGCACCAAGCCTTGGAGAGCGCTACCACCGTGATCGCGCACGCGAGCTTCTTGACCGACGCCCTCTCCGAGCACGCCGACATCGTCTTCCCGGCCGGCGCCTACCCGGAGAAGGAGGGCACGATCGTGCACCCCGACGGACGCATCCAGCGCCTGCGACCGGCGGCCCGCCAGTTGGGCCAGAACCGTGCCGAGTGGAGCGTGATCGCCGAGCTGGCCGGGCGCATCGGCCTGGACCTCGAGGTGCTCAGCGGGGCGATGGCCTCTCATCAACTATTCGATGCGCTGCCCCTCTACGAGGGCCTCACGTTGGAGCTGATCGGTGGCAAGGGCGTTCGCCCGCACGAACGCGAAGCGATGGTGAGCGCGTGATCGCGGTTGTCGGCTACTACGAAGCGTGGTGGATCCAGATCATCAAGGCGATCGTGATCTTCGCCGTTGGCCTGCAATTGGTGCCGATCGTGCTGTTGGCCGAGCGCAAGCTGTTGGGCCGCATGCAGGCCCGCTACGGGCCCAACCGGGTCGGGCCCTTCGGAGCCCTGCAGCCGTTGGCGGACATCGTCAAGCTCTTGACCAAGGAGCAGTTCAGGCCTTCCACCTCTACCGGCTTCCTGTTCGCGTTGGCGCCCGTAATCTCGATCGTGACGGCCGTGGCGGCGTTCGCGATCATCCCGTTCGGCAACGTCCAGAACATTTTTGGCACGCCCGTGGGGCTGTACGGCGTGGATGTGTCGATCGGACCGCTGTACGTGTTCGCTTTCGGCGCGGTCGCCTTCTACGGGATCATGCTCGGCGGCTGGTCCTCGGGCTCCAAGTACTCCTTCCTCGGGGCGATGCGAGGCGCCGCGCAGTTGATCTCCTACGAGGTCTCCCAAGGCTTGGCTCTGGTGGGCGTGATCTTCACGGCGGGCACCCTCTCCTTGACCGGGATCGTGGAAGCGCAGCGAGGCATGTGGTACGTGGTGCCCCAGTTCTTCGGCTTCCTCGTCTTCCTGGTGGCGGGCTTCGCCGAGACCAACAGGGCGCCATTTGACCTGACCGAGGCCGACGCGGAGCTGGTCGGCGGCTACAACACCGAGTACGGCGGTGGGCGCTTCGCCTCCTACTACTTCGCCGAGTATCTCAACGTGCTCGTCGTCTCGGGCATCGTGACGACCGTGTTCCTGGGTGGATGGCTGTTGCCTTTCGGGATCCATCCCCCCGGCTGGGTGGACCCATTCGTGGTGCTGTTCAAGATGGGTCTGATGACGTTCCTGTTCATCTGGGTCAGGGCCACCTTGCCGCGCCTGCGCTACGACCAGTTGATGAGCTTCGGCTGGAAGATCCTCCTGCCGCTGGCCACGCTGAACGCACTCGTGACGGCGATCCTCGTGGTGGTGACGCACTGATGACCCTGATGCCACACCCAACTATCCGTCTCCTACCGGAGGCGGCCACAATGTGGAGAGCGAGCTCCCTCTCCCGTCGGAGGCGGCCATGACCTGGAATCCAGGCGACGACATGCTCGAGGTGACCCGCGCCCCCGCGCCAGGTGCCGCGCGCAGCACCTATCGCACCTTCGGCGAAACGCTGAGAGGCATGAAGACAACGTTTGGGCGGATGCTCGAAAAACCGGTGACGCTCGAGTATCCCGAGGAGAAGACGCCCGTCTACCCGCGCTTCAGGGGCAGGCACAAGCTGCACAAGTTCGAGGACACGGGCGGGGGGGGACCGGATCAGGCACAGGCCGGCCTCGAGAAGTGCGTGGGCTGCTCACTATGCGCGGCGGCCTGTCCGGCGGACTGCATCAGGGTGGTCGCCGCCGAGAACACTCCCGAGCACAGGGTCAGCGCCGGCGAGCGCTATGCGGCGGTGTATGAGATCAACCTGTCGCGGTGCATCTTCTGCGGCTATTGCGAGGTGGCCTGTCCGTTCGACGCGATCACGATGGGCCATGACTACGAGATGTCCGACTACACGCGCTCGGACTTGATCTTCACCAAGGAGATGCTGCTCGCGGAGCCTTTGGAGAGGACGCCCCTGAGACGGGAGGGCGAGTGAGCGCAGTCCTCTTCTTCATCGCCGCGATCGGGGTGATCGCTGGAGCCGTCGGCGTTGTGACGCTGAGCAATCCCTTCTACAGCGTGCTGGCGCTCGTCGCGCATCTGCTTTCGCTGGCGGTGCTGTTCCTGCTGCTCAGAGCCGAATTCGTGGCGGCCGCACAGGTCGTTGTGTATGCCGGCGCGGTGATGGTCTTGTACGTGTTCGTCGTGGCCTACGTGGGCGACGAAGAGCAGGCCCTCGACGGTGGACTCACGCGTCGCCCGCGCGCGCGAGGGGCCGATGGGCGCAAGCTAAGCGGGGCCCTGTTTGCGGGCGCATTGCTCGTCGAGTTGCTGATCGCCTTGCTTGGCAGCGGCCTGAAGGCGGTCGAAGGAAACGGCGCTCCTTATGCGCCCGGGCCGCGGACATTTGGGACCCCCGCCTACATCGGCAACCTGCTGCTCACACGCTTCTTGCTCGTGTTCGAGGCGGCCTCGTTGCTGCTCCTGATCGCCGCCGTGGGCGGTGTCGTACTGGCTCGGCGGCGCAAGGGCTTGGACGAGGACGAGGACGATCGCGACCGGCTCACACCGCTTGACATCCTGCGCCCACGCGGAACCGGCACGATGGTCGAGGGCGTCGAAGGGCTCGCCCTCGCTCATGCGCGTGGGGCGGGCGACTTCGAGGGCGAGCATTCAGAGAACCCTCGCGGCGTCGCGCAAACGGGCCCCTCGGGCGGACAAACCCCGCACGCGGGGCAGGCAGGCGGAGGCGGCTGGTGAGCATCGCCTGGTACCTCGCCGTCTCGGCGATCGTCTTCTGCACGGGCGCATTCGGTGTGATGACGCGCCGTAATCCGCTCGTGGTCCTGTTGTGCCTGGAGCTGATGCTCAACGGCGCCAATCTCTCGTTGATCGCTTTCTCGCGCATGTGGGGCAATGGCGACGGCCAAATCCTGGCGATCATCGTGATGACAGTTGCGGCCTGTGAGGTTTGTATCGGACTGGGCATGATCGTCGCGATTCATCGCCGTCGGCTGCCCATCGATGTTGATGAGTTGCGGGAGCTACAGGGATGACCACTACTTATGGCTGGCTGGTCCTGGCCTTTCCCTTGCTGGGCACGCTGATCATCGGCGCCGGTTTCAAGAAGCTGCCCGGCCGCAGCGCCGGCTGGATCGGCACGGCCGCGATCGGGTTGGCGTTCGTGGCGGCGCTGGCGACGTTGATCTCATTGCAGGGCCATGCGAGTGATCATCGCCAGCTGACCTCATCGCTTTGGAACTACGCGAGCACAGTCGGCATCGACGCACAGATGTCGATTCTGGTCGATCCTCTGTCTGTCTTCATGATCCTGATCGTCACCGGGATCTCGACCACGATCCATCTGTATTCGGTCTCCTACCTCGATGAAGACAAAGGCTTTGCGCGGTACTTCGCCTACCTCAACTTCTTTGTCTTCTCGATGCTGTTGCTGGTCTTGGCCGGCAACTTCCTGCTGCTGATCGTGGGCTGGGCTTTTGTGGGTGCCGCCTCCTATCTGCTGATCTCCTTCTGGTACCGGCGTACCACCGCCACGACCGCGGGGATCAAGGCGTTCGTGATCAACGTGGTCGGCGATGTGGGCCTGGTCCTGGGCACGTACTTCCTGTTTAAGCACACCGGCACGCTTGACTTCTTGGCGGCTTTCAAGGCCGCTCCCAACGTGTTCACGAGTGGCGAAGCGGACGTGACCGCGGGCTGCCTGCTGCTGCTCGTGGGAGCGTTCGCCAAGTCAGCCCAGATCCCCCTCCACACCTGGCTCCCCGACGCGATGGAGGGCCCCACTCCAGTCTCGGCCTTGATCCACGCCGCCACGATGGTGACGGCTGGCGTGTATCTGATCGCGAGGATGCACCCCTTCTTTGAACTGTCCCCAGCCGCGCAGGACGTGGGCGCCATCATCGGCTGTGCGACGCTCGTAATCGCCGCCACGATCGCGATCACCCAGACCGATATCAAGCGCGTGATCGCCTATTCCACGATGTCTCAGATCGGCTACATGATCATGGGTGTGTCCGTCGGCGCTTATGCGGCGGGCATGTTCCACCTGATGACGCACGCCTTCTTCAAGGCGCTGCTGTTCATGGGCGCCGGCTCGATCATCGGTGCGATGGGCGGCGAGCAGTCGCTGGACAAGATGAAAGGCTTCAAGAAAGCGATGCCCTTCACGTTTGCCTGCTTTGTGATCGGCGGCTTGGCGTTGTCCGGCATCCCTCCCTTCTCAGGCTTCTTCTCCAAGGACGAGATCCTGCTCGTGACCGGTGAGCGCGGCGGGTGGCACTGGGCTCTCTATGTCTTCGGCTACGTGGGCGCGTTTATGACGGCGATCTACACGTTCAGGATGATCTTCAGAGCCTTCTATGGCGACCCGGTCGAGCAGGCCAAGGAGCTCGAAGGGGGCCACCTCTACCACGCACCGGAGCCCACCAACCCGGCGAACGGGGAGGTCGAGGACACAGACGTTGGTTTCCCGGGACCCCATCACGCAATCGCCGAGCGGGCAATGCCGATGAAGGTCGCCATGAGCATCCTCGCGGTCGGAGCGGTCGGTGCCGGACTTGTACAGATCCCGGAAGTGGACGACGTGGTCACCAAATTCCTCGAACCGACCTTCGCCGGCTCGACGCTGTACACGGTGCACACACGCGACGGCCTGCTTGTGTTTGGCCTGATCTTGGGCACCGTGCTTGGCCTCAGCGGCATCGCCATTGCCTGGCGGATCTGGGTCAAGCAGCCTTCTATCGCTGTGACCGCTCGCACTCGCTTCAAGCCGCTGTACACCCTGTTCGTGAACAAGTGGTATTTCGACGAGCTGATCGATGCGCTCGTCGTCAAACCGGCCGCTGCGGCTGGGCGCTTCGCCAACACGACTTTCGAGCGGGTGTTCGTGGACGACGCCCTGATCGGCGGCGTCACTTCGCTCGTGCGCGCCGGCTCGGCCTCGGTTAGAGCGATCCAGACCGGCCTGCTGCGCTATTACGCGGCCCTGGTCGTGCTTGGCGTGGCCGCGCTTGGCCTCTACTTCCTATTGCAGACATGAGCCGCTGATGCCCGCTCTTTCCATCTTGATCTGGCTGCCGGCCGCCTGCGGGCTGCTCGGGGCACTACTCGCAAAAGTGGTGCCCTACGCGCGCGCGCACACACGCGCGCAAGTCACCCCTCAAGGGAACACACACAACACAGAGGCAGCTCCGGCCTCCGCCGCCCCCGAACCGGTTCTGCCCGGCCTACTGGCGCTCGCCGGCTCGTTCGGAGCGCTAGGCCTGGCGACCGCCTACATCGTCCAGTACGGCCCCGGTTCGCACGGCCTCAAGGACGTGACCGACATCGTATGGATCTCCGAACTGGGCATCCACTACAAGCTCGGCGTGAGCGGCCTGAACGTGCTGCTCGTGGGGCTCACGACGCTGCTCTTCTTCGCGGCGATCCTGGCCGCCAACATGCGCTCTTGGGACAGGCCGAGACTTTTCTATTTCCAAATGATGCTGGCTGAGTCGGCCGTGCTTGGCGCATTTCTGGCGCAAGACCTGGCCCTGTTCGTGGCCTTCTTCGACTTGATGCTGATCCCCTTCTACTTCCTGATCGGCTCGTGGGGCGAAGGACCGGATCGAGTGAAAGCGACGATCAAGCTCGTTATTTACACGCTCGTGGGCTCGCTGTTGATGCTGGCCGCCGCGATCGCAACCGGCGTGTTGGCGGGCGAGCAGAACGGGACGCACATCACCTTCGTACTCTCCCAACTGCAGGGCTTGCCCTTGAGCAGGGGCTCCCAAGAGTGGATCTTCCTGTTCTTCGCGGCCGCATTCCTCGTGAAGATGCCCGCCTTCCCGCTGCACGGCTGGATGCCCGACGGCTACAGGGCGATGCCGGTCGAGGTGTTGATGGTGTTTAGCGGCGTGCTCTCCAAGGTCGGTGCTTACGGCTTCCTGGCGATCGTGCTGCCCCTGTTCCCACAGGCCTCGGCCCACTTCCAAGTCCTGATGTTGGTGATCGCGTTGCTCTCGATCTTGTATGGGTCGGCCATGGCCTTCACGCAGACTCATGCCCGCCTGATCGCCGGTTATTCCTCCGTGGCCCAGCTGGGCTTCATCACGCTCGGGATCTTCGCGCTGAACCCTCAAGGCGCCCAAGGGGCGATCCTGCAGATGGTTAACCATGGCCTGGTCGTGGCGCCCGTGTTCTTCATCATCGCACTATTGGCCGCGCGTGCCGGGGGCTCGCAGGACATCAGGGAGATGGGCGGCATCGCCTTCAGGGCCCCCCTGCTTGCCACCGTGTTCTTGGTCGTCGCCCTTGCCACGCTGGCGATCCCGGGCTCGGCCAACTTCGTGGGCGAGTTCCTGATCCTGCTGGGCGTCTTCAAAGCCAAGCTCGCGATCGCCGTGATCGCCTTCGCGGGCGTCGTGATGGCCAGCGTGTACGCGCTCAGGCTGTTCATCCGTGCAATGCACAACAGGGTCGGCCCGAGCGTGAAATCGCGCGAGCTGACCGGCATGGACGCGGTGGTGCTGGTGCCGCTGTTGGCGGTGATCGTGTTCTTGGCGCTCTATCCGCAAGGGGCCCTGAAGCGCTCTGAAAAGTCGGCGATGACTTCGGTTGCGGCCGCCCACGCGGCGCTCAGCCCGTCCCTCGCCGCAGCAACCCCGGTCGCGTCCGGCGAAGCGGTCACCCAGGAAACGGGCACCTCACAGGCCAGCACAGAAGCAGCGAGCGCCGGAGGAGGCCAATGATCGCACTGCTTGCCACCGCCCACCTCAAAGGCCCGCACGTTGACTTCGCGGCGCTCTCGCCCCTGATCGCCCTGTTCGGGGGCGCGATTGTGGTTTTGCTCGTGGGGTTGCTCGGTTCGCGCAAGGCCCGCGAGCAAGTGGTGCCAGCGCTCGCTATGCTCGCCCTCGGCGCGGCCTTGGGCTTGACGATCTGGCGTTGGAATAAGCCGGAGTCGGTGGTCTCGGGCGCCCTGCGGATCGACCGGCTGTCGCTCACGTTGAACCTGATCTTGGCCGTCGGCGGCATGGCGACGGTGCTGCTCGCCTGGCGCTCGAAGGCCGCCAAGGAAGCTGCGCACGGGGAGCTGCATGCGATGCTGCTAACCACGATCGGCGGCATGGCGCTGCTGGTCGCCGCCCAGAACACGGTGGCCCTGTTCTTGGGCTTGGAGCTTTTGTCGATCCCGCTGTATGTGCTGTGCGCCACCGAAATGCGCAACGAGCACTCGTTGGAGGCGGGACTGAAGTACTTGATCGTGGGTTCGGTCGGCTCGGCCACTCTGCTGTATGGGATCGCGCTGCTCTATGGAGCGACCGGCGCCACCGATTTCGGCGCGATCGCGAGCGCGATCACGACACACAATCTCGCCTCCAACGCGATGCTGCTAACCGGGATCGCCCTGTGCGTGGCGGGGCTTGCCTTCAAGGCATCAGTGGCGCCTTTCCATCAGTGGACACCGGACGTATACGAGGGCGCGCCGACGCCGATCACAGCCTTCATGGCCGTAGCCACCAAGGTTGCCGCTCTGGGCGTGCTTTTGCGCTTGTTCGACGTGGCCCTAATCGAAGTCCACGCAAGCTGGGGTCCGGCGTTGGCGACGCTCGCCACCATCACGATCTTGGTGGGCAACGTGGGCGCGCTGGGCCAGTCCTCGCTGAAGCGGATGCTTGCCTACTCCTCGGTGGCACAGGCCGGCTACATGCTGGCGGGCGTCGTCGTGGCCAGCGCGCTCGGAGCGCAGGCTTTGGTCTTCTATCTAGCTGTGTACCTGGCGATGAACATGGCTGCCTTCGCCGTGATCGTGGCAAGAGAGCGCGAAACGGATCTCGGCGACAACGTTCAGGCGATGGCGGGCCTCGGCCGTGAGCGCCCGTGGCTGGCGTGGCCGATGACGATCTCGATGCTCGGCCTCGCCGGCATCCCCGCAACAGCCGGCTTCATCGGCAAGTTCTACCTGATCGACGCGGCCGTCTCGGGCGGCTATGCCTGGCTGGGCGTAGTAATCGTGATCGGCTCGATGATCTCTCTCGGCTACTACCTGCCTGTCATCGCCACAATGTGGATGGGCCCAGCTCCAGCAGCCGCCACCCCCCCGGCGCCGCCCGCCGGCTCAGTTCCGGCGATCGCAGGGGGCTCTCAGGACCTCGAGCCGATCGAGCCATCGCCAAGCCATCGCCAGCCAGAGCTCACCTTCTTGGCAGTGCTCGCCGGCACCGCGACGATCGTGCTCGGAATCGTGCCGCAGCCGCTGTTCAACCTCGTGCACGGGGTCGGCAGCGCGCTGGGGCTGCTGTAGCGCCACCGCCAGGCAAAGCGCTTCATCTCAAACCTTGCGCGTCCCAGGCAACGCGCGGGCCTGCTGTAGCTGCGTTTTCGTCGTCGCACTCGAACACTCGTCTGATCGAGCCAGCGACGTACAACACCAGGAATCGGATGGCCGATACAGCCTCTGGAGCTTATGGAGCGTCAGATCCAGCTAATCCGAGCGCTTGTGGACGAAGCGCAATACGCGGTCGACGCCGAGGCCGTGGCCGAGGCGATCCTCGTGCGGGCCTTGGCGCGCAAGGCCGTCATGGGCACAACCTTCAGAAACGACGTCAAAGCACCCCAGGTGCGCTCGTTTCGGCCCACGCGTCAAGCCCGCTCCTTCCGACCTTGCAGCGGCCTGGGCGCTGAAGAAGTGTCCGCGATCGTTCTACCGCGACGCAGGTAGCCTCCGCGCCCTAGGCGCGGCCGGCGTCGCGGGCGGCGCCTTCGGCCGCGGAGAGCTGGCGCTCGACCAGGTCAAGACCTGCATCCCAGAAGCCGGGGTCGGCCAGGTCGATGCCCACGATCTGGCCTAGATCCTCGGGCGAGCGCGAACCGCCGGCCGCCAACAGCTCGAGGTAGCGCGGCACCAGCTCCTCGCCCGATTCCTCGTAGCGCTGGTAGACCGACAGGGCGAGCAACTGCCCATAGGCGTAAGCGTAGACATAGCCGGGCGAGCCGACGAAGTGCGGGATGTAGGACCACCATGAGCGATAGCCCTCGGTTATCTCGACCGAGTCGCCGAACATCTCGATCTGACTGTCGAACCAGAGCTCGCCGAAGCGCTCGACGGACAGCTCGCCCTCGGCGCGGCGAGCCGTGTGGACGGCATCCTCGAAGCGATTCATGGCAACTTGACGGAACACAGTGGCCAAAGCCCCCTCGATGTTCTCGGCCAACAGGGCCAGGCGCGATGAGGGCGAGGAGTCCTCCTCCAGAAGCCGTCCAAAAACGATCGTCTCGCCGAACACCGAGGCGGTCTCGGCCAAAGTCAGAGGAGTGCCTTGATGGAAGATGCCTTGATCAGCGGCCAAGGCGAAGTGGACGCCGTGACCGAGCTCGTGCGCGAGCGTCAAGACGTCGCGTCGGCGCGAGGTGTAGTTGAGCATCACGTAGGGGTGCACCGAGGGCACGGCCGAGGCGCAGAACGCTCCACCACGCTTGGCGGGACGCACTGGGGCGTCGATGTAGTGCTCATCGAAGAAGCGCTTGGCGACCGCCCCCAGCTTGGGCGAGAAGGAGGAGTAGCAATCGAGCACGATCTCGCGGGCCGCGGCGAACGGGTAGGTGACCTCGTCCTCGGTGACAGCTGCCATACGGTCGTAGTCGGCGAGACGCTCGACGCCCAGGAGACGCGCCTTGAGGCGATACCAGCGCCTGGGCAACTCGTACCTTGCGCGGACCGCATCGATCAACGCGACGACCGACTCGTCGGAGGCCTCGTTTGACAAATTGCGGGCAGCCAGCCAGGAGGGATAGCTGCGCAGACGATCGTCGATCGCCTTGTCGGCCAGCAGCGTGTTGAACAGGAAAGCGCGGGTTCGCAGGCCGGGTGCGAGCGCCTCGGTGACCGCCTCGGCGGTGGCGCGCCGCACCTCGCGGTCCGGCAGCACGAGGCTGCTGAGGGCTACATCGAGGGCGACGGTCGCAGTCTTGCCCGCGGCAGCCGCCGAAGCACCTCCCGCGATGTCCCGCACGTCCCCTCCTTCGAGCTCCTCGCCATCGCGCTCACCAAGACCTTGCGGCAAGCGAACCTCGATCGCGGAGGTGAGCTCGTCGAACAGACGCGACCATGCGCTTGCGCCGGTGACGGCCTTCTCGGCGAGGATCTTCTCCTCCGGTTCTGAGAGCAGGTGGGAGCGGTAGCGGCGGGTGGTGCGCAGGTAGTGGGCACAGAAAGCGAGACGCTCGTCTTCGAGCAGGCGCTCGGCCTGCTCGTCGCCCAAAGCGGCCCATTCGAGCTCGAAGAACAGCAATGTCGTCTCGATCTCGGTGCCCCGTTCTTGGACCTCTTGCATTAGGGCACCGGCCGCAGGATCGGCGGTGTCCACCGAGAAGCGCAGCCCGGCGTAGGTGCCGGCGCGCCCAACCAAGTCCTGGATCTCGCCCAGCTCGCGCATTGCCTGCTCCAAACCGACGCCGTCGAGCTCGCTCAACTTGCCGGCGTAGCTTGCCGCGAACGCTTGGGCGCGCTCGAGCGACTCTGTCAACTGCGCGCGCGCGCCGTCGGGGCCGGCTCCGTCGACCAGCGGGTCGAGGTCCCAGGCGGTCTGCTCGAGCTCGGTGTCTGGGGAGGGGAAGGAGGATGTGGCGTGCGTCACGGTGTTCGTGAGCTTATCCGCATGGGACTCGCCTACGGCGTTCAGCGGTAGGGCGTACGTATCGGCAGGATGCGCAAGCTGCCACCCCGACGTCCTACTCGGAGGCGAGCGCCTGCAGCATGTCCAGGCGCGCCGCACGCCGAGCCGGCAACTGCGCTGCGAGCAAGCCCGCCAAGGCGGCGATGACGAGCAGGATGAGGAGCGTGCCGATCGGGAACGCCTGCACGTAGCCCGAGCCCGACAGCGTGAAAGTGGTGATCAAGACGGCCCCCACGACGCCGATCACGAGCCCGAACACACCCCCGATCAAGGCAGTGATGACCGACTCGTAGCGGATCATCTGGCGCACCTGGCGGCGGGAGGTGCCGATCGCGCGCATCATCCCCAGCTCACGCGTGCGCTCGTAGATCGAAAGGATCAAGGTGTTGACGATCCCGAACAGCGAGACGATCACCGACAGCGCCAAGAGCACGTAGATGAGCGCGAGCAGCGTGTTGATCTGGTTGGCCTGGTCTTGCTTGAACTGGGCGGCGGTGCGCGAACGCGCCTGGGGGAACTGGCTCGCCAACAGCCTGTCGACGGCGGGCTGCACCTGGGCGTCGCTGTAGCCCTTCTGGTAGGCGACGAAGTTCAGGGCGTCTTCGCGCAGTCCGAAAGCCGCGCGTGCGAGCGAGAGAGACACAGTCATGTTGCCGAGCAGGCGGGCGTTGTCGGAGGCGATGCCGAGCACCCTCAAGGGCACGTGCCGGCCGGTGGGAGTTAGCAAGGAGACCGTCTGGCCCACCTTCAATTTGTGCGATTTTGCGTATTCCTTGGCGACGATCGTGCCGCTGTCGTCGAGCGCCAGCAATGTGGCGTTTGAGCCCTGCTTCCATTCCACGCGATACACGCGGCCGAAGGTCGCGGGTTCGATCGCGGTGATCGAAGCGTTGCTGCTGCTGCCGTGCAAGCGCCCGATGGTGAAACCGATCGGTGTCACAGTCGCCACTCCCGGGACACGCCGTAGCGCGGGCGCCACCAAGGCGGGGATCCCCGCTTCGTTGCCCGCTTGAGAGTTCTCGACGATCAGGTTGCCCGCGAACGAGCGACTGACGGCTTGGTCGATCGTGGCCTTGGTGCCGTCGGCGAGCACCGCCACCAAGGTGACCAGAGCCAACCCCACTGTGAGCGCGGCGGCCGTAGTGAGTGTGCGGCCGGGTTGGCGGATCGAGTTCTCGCGGGCCAGACGGGCGGTGATGCCACGCCAGGCGATCAGCGATCCGATCGCTCTAGCCAGGGCCGGGACAATGCGGTAGTGACGCGCCGGGCGCTCACCCCCGCGACGCAGCCGCACACCCAGCCTGACGGCTCGCAGACACCAGGCGATCAACAGCACGAGCCCCAGAGCACGCCCTCCCGTGATGGCCGCCAGGGCGAGGACCACGACGATCCCGATCAGGAAGCGGGCGATCAGCTGGCGCTTGGTGGGCAACGGTCTTGGCGGTATGCCGATGCCCTCGCGCATCGCAGCGAGTGGCGGCACGCGTGTGGCGCGGATCGCGGGCGCGAGGCCTGCGAGCACGGTCACGCCGATACCCACCGCCAAGGAGACGACGATCGTGCGCGTCTCGAGCACCGTGCCGCTGTCGGGCAGGTCGGCGCCGAAGGCCTTGAACAGCTGGTCGAGCGCGGGTGCGAGCAGGAGCCCCCCGAACAGCCCGAGCACCGCCCCCACTGTCCCCAAGAGGAAGCCTTCGTAGACAACCGAGCGCATGATCTGAGAGCGCGAGCCGCCGAGCGTGCGCAGCAGTCCAAACTCGCGCGTGCGCTGGGCGACGGTGATCGAGAAGGTGTTGAAAATGATGAAGGCGCCCACCACGAGCGACACATAGGCGAACACGAGCAGGAACGTGCGCAGGAAGCTCAGGTTGCTTTCCAGTTCGGAGGTGTCGTGGCTGGCTTGTTCCGTGCCCGTGCGCACGTCCACCGTGCGCGGCAGGACGACCCGCAGCCGGTCGCGCAGATCGCCGGGCGTGACGCCTGGCTTGCCGGCGACGTCGATCTGGTCGAAGGCGCCCCTCTCACCGACCACGCGCTGGGCCTCGGGAAGCGTGAGGACCGCGATACCCGCGCCGCCGAAGGACGCGCCACCACCGAACTTGACGACACCGACAATCGTGTAGCGCTTGGCGGGCGCGGAGCCCCCCGCGACGAGCATCTGCTGGCCTACCTTCAGTTTGGCTCGTTCGGCGGTGGCTTCGTCGATCGCGAGTTCATCGGGGCCCGAGGGGAAACGGCCTTGGACTGGGGAGAAGGAGTTGAAGCGTGCGGGCACCTCGGAGGCCACGAACGCGGGCGCCCCGCCCTTGGTGAGCCGCTTGCGGTTTACATCGAGGAACGTGCCCGGCGAGAAGATCGAGCCGGAGGCCTGACTCACGCCCGCGGTGGCGCGCACCCGCGCGAGCATCGCGTCGGTGATCGGCGTGGTTTCCGAGCCGCTGTTGTTTCCAAGCACCTGCGTGGGCGTGATCACGACGTCGTGGCCACGGTTGGCGGTCTGGAAGATGCCGGCGAAAGATTGGTTGATCGTGTCGGTGAGCACGTAGGTGCCCGCCATCAGGGCCACGCCGAGCGCGACCGCGATCCCGGTGAGCAAGACCCGCAGCTTGCGCTGCATGAAGCCTCGGAGCACCAGCGCGAGCATCAGCCGCGCCCCCGTGCCGGCGAGCTCGCGTGACCGATGAACATCAGCCGACGGACTTCATCAGGTCCAAGGCCTGCTCGGCGCTCGTCGCCTCCCCGTCGTGGGCGATGCGCCCGTCGACAAGCACCAGCAGACGGTCGGCGAACGACGCGGCGTGGGCGTCGTGGGTGACCATTACGACCGTCTGGGAGAAATCGTCGACGGCATGGCGCAACAGGCCGAGCACGTCGTCAGAGGCCTTGGAGTCGAGGTTGCCGGAGGGCTCGTCGGCGAATACGACCGAGGGACGCGAGACCAAGGCACGCGCCACGGCCACGCGCTGCTGCTGGCCACCGGACAGCTCAGCAGGGCGGTGGTGCAGGCGGTCGCGAATGCCGACCGTGTCGATCAGCCGATCCAGCCACTCACGATCGGGCTTGCGCCCGGCGATCGACAGCGGCAGCAGGATGTTCTCTTCGGCGCTGAGCACGGGCAACAGGTTGAAGGTCTGGAAGATGAAGCCGATCTCATCGCGGCGCAGCTGCGTGAGCTTGCGGTCCTCGAGGTCGCTGAGCTCGACCCCGTCGAGCTTGACCGAGCCCGAGGTCGGCCGATCCAAGCCGGCGAGAATGTGCATCAAGGTCGACTTGCCCGAGCCCGACGGTCCCATGATCGCGGCGAATCGTCCGCTGGGGAAGCTCACGTCGACGCCGGCAAGGGCATCGACCGCCACCTCACCCTCGCCATAGCGGCGGTAGAGATCCCGGGCTTCAACGATATTCGACGAGCCGGATCCGGTGTCTAGGACACTCATTGTTTGCGAGTCTAGTAAGGACTCCACACGGACCCGATTTCGCTCGCCGCGGGGACGCCCGGCCGGGGTTGTAGCATCGCCCGCCTCATGCACGAGACCGATCCCAGCGTCTTTCTGATCGCCCGGCCCTCGATCGACGTCGAGGGGATGCGCGGCTACCTGCGGGACGTCGGCGGCGAGTCATGGCTGGAGCGCCGCCTGGGAGAGGCCGACGGTACACCGAACGGCGGGGAGCTGATCGTGGAGTTCGGCGGCCGGGCGTGCTACCGCAGCTGGGAGCCAGGGCTGAACCCGAACGTGACGAAGGTGCGCACCGATCAGCGCGAGTACTTCGCCAACATCCTGCGCAGCGCACATGGGAGCGTGATGGAGCACGCCAACTGGTCGTTCGCGCTACGCAACGTGAGCAGGGTTTTCACCCACGAGCTTGTTCGACACAGGGCCGGCTCGGCCTTCAGCCAGGAGAGCCTGCGCTACGTGCGCCTCACGGACATCGGCTTCCGTGTGCCGCCCGCCTTGGAGCCCGTACGTGAGCAGGTCTTGAGCATCGTCGAGCAGCTCGAGGAGTTCCAGGTGAGTGCCGCCGAGGAGCTTGGCATCGACAAGGAGGGTGTCCCGTTTCACGTCAAGAAGGAGGTCACCTCGGCGCTGCGCAGGCTCGCCCCGATCGGCCTCTCGACCGACATCCTGTGGACGGCCAACGCTCGCACCTTGCGCCATGTGATTGAGATGCGCACGGCCGAAGGCGCAGAGGAGGAGCTACGTCTCGTGTTCGACGAGATCGCGCGCATCATGCAGGCCGAGGCGCCCGGGCTGTTCCAGGACTTCACGCGCCAGGACGACGGCACGTGGGTGCCTGAGCACCGCAAGGTCTAGGGCGTTGGCTGAGCGGCGCGATGCTGCGTCCTCGTTCGTTTATGTGCAAAGCACACTGCACTCTCTGCGTCCTTGCCTCGCTTGCTCAGCGAACGCCCTAGAAGGCTTTGTGGCGACCCTGCCGCATGCGGCCCTGGGCCGGACCGTACATGTACGGTCCGGCTGGCACATGTGCCGGCCGGAACAGCACTACGTCCTCACGCATCCATCGTGCTGGTGCGCCAGGCACCGAGCGCGAGGAACACGGCGACCCAGACCACAAGCACCGCCACGGCCGTGCCACCCGACAAGATCACGGTCGCCCCGTGGCCGCCTTCGCCGACGTGGACAGGGCTGAAATGGGCGGTCGCCTGACTCAGGAGACCCTCGCGGGTGCTACCGAGACCTTTAATGCTGGCAAGCAGGGGGCTGGCCACGATCTGCCATGCGATCAGGGCGATGATCGCAGCCGGCTTGGAGGTGGTAAGCGAGGCGAACCCAACCGCGACCACGCACAGAATGCAGGTCGCCAAGAGCGTGAAACCCAAGCCATTGAGGATCAAGGAGCCGCTGGGAGTCGCCAAGTTGGAGGCAAACGCGAATGTACCGATGAGCAAGAGAGCGTATGCACCGAGCATCATCGCGACGGTGACAGCCAACGCCGCGGGCACACGCGTGGCGAACAAGGCAACACGGGAGCGACCCGTCACAACGAGGTCGCGGAAGACTCCGGCGGAAGCATCGCCCGTGCCGGCCTCGACACCGATTAGGAGCGCGGCAAGCGGTCCAAAGAAGAGCGCGATCACGCGCAAGCCGTCAGAGAAGTTCTGGGCGCCTCCGGCCGGGCCGTATTTCCCCGGGTTGGTGGCGTGCTCGATCACGGCCGCCACGAAGTAGATCAAGACCGGGCCCAAGGCCAGGACCAAGGACCACGTCAGGATCCCCCGTTTCTTGCGCAGCTTGAGGATGTCGGCGCCCGTCATCTGGGCAGCGATCGTGGCGTTCATGACATCACCTCGTCGGTGCTCGAATCGCTTAGCCTGGAGGTAACCTCCAGGAACCGCTTCTCCAAGCTCTGGCGGACCGGCTCCAAGCGCGACACGGCGAGCCCGGCCCCCACCAGGGCGGCGTTGATGGCCGCCGCGCTTTCTGTGTCGGACATGTCGGGGACTTCGCCGAGCACCACGCGCAGGCCCTCGTCGGAGCGTTGCGCCTGGAGCACCGAGTCGCTCCCTTCAAGCACACCCAAGGCACGCACTGGATCATCCACGCCGACTATCAGCTCGTGCCGCGCGCCTCCTTCGGCCAGCTCGGCGATGGCGCCCTGCATCAGGATCTTGCCGCGGTCCACGATCGCCGCGTGGTCGCAGATCTTCTCGACCTCGTCGAGCAGGTGCGAGGAGATGAACACGGTGCGGCCCTCCTGCTCAACCATCGCCCTGATCATTTCGCGGAACTCCTGAATACCACCCGGGTCGAGTCCGTTGGTGGGCTCGTCGAGGATCAAGAGCAAAGGATCAGCCAACAGGCAGCGCGCGACACCCAGACGCTGGCGCATGCCGAGCGAGTACTTCTTGACCTTCTCGTCGGCGCGCTCGGAGAGACCGACCCGGCGCAAGGCCGGCACGATGCGCTCGTGCGTCTCGGGGCCACGCACGGCGGCGACGATGCGCAGGTTCTCACGACCAGTGAGCTGAGGATGAAAGCGGGGCTCCTCGACGATCGCGCCCACCCGCGCCAAGGCCTCGGAGCGCTCGGCGGGAACGGGACGGCCGAGCACGCTCATGGTGCCGGCACTTGCGTGAGTCAAGCCCAGCAACATGCGGATCATGGTGGTCTTGCCGGCTCCGTTGGGACCCAGGAAACCGAAAGCGCTGCCGCGGGGCACTTGCAGGTCGACATTGTCGATCGCAGTCCTCGAGCCGAAGCACTTGGTCAGGCCGGCTGTTTCGACCGCGGGACTCAGACCGTCAATAGAGCTCGACATCGCGATGAGCGTACCTGCTCACATCGCGGAGCACGCCGGTACTACGCTTCGCTTGCCTGCAGCTCCTTGACGCGCTCCTGCAACTGGGCAGTCACGGTGGGGTCGCGCAAAGTCGTCACGTCGCCCAAGGCGCGGCCCTCGGCGATGTCGCGCAAAAGACGACGCATGATCTTGCCCGAGCGGGTCTTGGGCAGGTCGTCCGACCAGATGATGCGCTTGGGGCGCGCGAACTTTCCGATCCTCTCAGCCACGGTCTCACGGATGCTCTCGACCTCCGCCTCGTCGCCTTGGAGATCACCTTGGAGGGTGACGAAGGCGACGATCGCTTGGCCGGACTGCTCATCGTGCTGGCCGATCACCGCGGCCTCGGCCACATCGGGGTGTGCCACGATTGCCGACTCGACCTCGGCTGTGGAGAGCCTGTGCCCAGACACGTTGACGACATCGTCGATGCGCCCGATCACCCAGATGTAGCCGTCGGAATCTACGCGCGCGGCGTCGCCGACCAGGTAAGTCTCCTTGCCGAAACGGCTGAAATAGGTCTCGATGAAGCGCTCCTCCTCCTTGTAGAGGGTGCGCAGCATCGAAGGCCACGGTTTGGTGAGCACGAGCAATCCTTGGCCTTCGACGATCGGCTCGCCGCTCGACTCAGCCAGCACCTGGGCCTCGACCCCCGGGAAGGGTTGTGTGGCCGAGCCCGGCTTGGTGGCGGTGATTCCGGGCAAGGGCGTGATCATGATCGCCCCGGTCTCGGTCTGCCACCAGGTGTCCACGATCGGGCAGCGTTCGCCTCCGATCACCTTGTGGTACCAGAGCCACGCCTTCGGGTTGATCGGCTCCCCCACCGTGCCCAATAGGCGCAGGGAGGAAAGGTCATGCTTGTTCGGCCACTCCGCGCCCCACTTGATGCACGCCCTGATCGCAGTCGGGGCGCAGTAGAGGATCGAGACTTTGTAGCGCTCGATCAGCTCCCACCAGATGCCCTTGTTGGGGTAGTCGGGCGCCCCCTCCCACATCACCGAGGTGGCACCGTTGGTGAGCGGCCCATAGACGATGTAGGAGTGGCCGGTGACCCAACCCACATCGGCAGCACACCAGTACACGTCTGACTCGGCTTTGAGGTCGAACACGTAGCGATGGGTTGCACTGGCGCCCGTGAGGTAACCGCCGGTCGTATGCAGGATCCCCTTCGGCTTGGCGGTCGAGCCGGAGGTGTAGAGGATGTAGAGCGGATGCTCGGCGTCAAGCTCCTCAGCCGGACACTCCGGATCGGCGGCGGCGAGGATCTCGTCGTAAAAAACGTCTCTTCCCTGCTTCATCTGGCAGGGAGTGCCCTTGGAGCGCACGACCACGATCGTCTCAAGCGTGGCCAAGTCGCCCATGACCTCATCGACGCGATCCTTGACCGGCGCGGTCTTGCCCTTGCGGGCGGCGCCATCCACCGTGATCAAAGCCTTGGCCTCGGAAAACTCCATGCGCTCGCGCACCGCCTCGGCGGAGAAGCCACCGAAGACGACATTGTGGGGGGCGCCGATGCGCGCGCAGGCGAGCATCGCGACGATTACCTCGGGGATCATTGGCAGGTAGATGCCGACAACGTCGCCCTTGCCTACACCTTGGTCCTTGAGCGCACTTGCGAAGCGCTTGACCTCGGCCAAGAGCTCGGCATAGGTGATGTCGCGCTCCTCACCTTGCTCGCCGCGCCAATGCAAGGCCACGCGCTCGCCGCGCCCAGCCTCTACGTGTCGGTCGAGGCAGTTGTAGCAAGCATTGATCTTGCCCCCCACGAACCACTTGTAGAAAGGGGGGTTGGAATCGTCGAGGACTTCCTCCCAAGGCTTGAACCAAGCTAGCTCCTCAGCCTGCTTGACCCACCAAGCCTGGGGGTCTCCGGCCGCCTGCTCGTAGACGGCCGGATCGTTCAAGAGCGCGTTCTCTTGAAAGGACGGAGGAGGCTCAAAGCGCTCCACCTCGAGCATACGAGCAAGCTCTGAATCGAGCCCTGCGCCATTGGTGGTCATTGTCTGAGCCTCCCCTCTCCTCCCATGGTTTTGACTTTACCGGTCGCCGAGCGGCATCACCGGCATGATGGTGCGTCTAAATGTGGAGTTGACCACGACCGCGAACGATGCATACCAAGCAGCAGCAGCGGTCGCAAGGCCAACATAGCCGCCCCAGTGGGTGACTGTCGTATGGGGCCCTACCGCGCCGATCGCCAACAGGATGAACGTCGCCGTCAGCAGTACGAACACGAGCAAGACCTCCCCGCTAACGCGCAATGCGGCGACTGTCATGTAGGCCGTGAAAATCGCCCACGCCCATAGGTAGACGCCGACCGCGTGGCCGGCGTTTCCGCCGATGTCCTTCGCATAGAACACCTGCAAGGCCCAGAAGGAGATCCAGAAGGCACCAAAAGAGCAGAATGCGACCGCCCCGAAAGTGTTGCCGGTACGAAACTCCCACATGCCCGCAAGCAACTGCACTATGCCTCCGTAAGCAAGTGCCAGACCGAGCACCACCGGTGTGCCCTTTTCGTTGACGAGGTTGGCGTTGAACATCGAGAGCACGAACGTCGTCATCGCGAACGCTGCAAGACCGAGCGGCGCTGGATTGGCGGGCGACCACGAGCTTGCAACCGGGCGCTCCTCCGCCGCGGGTGGGCTTGAGCCCTGCGCGGGGTGATGATGGATCGAAGCGGCCTCCATGGGACCTCCCTTCACGCCGCCCGACTGACCGAGCGGCTTCGATGCTTGTCAAAGCTGCCGATCGAGGTTGACCTGAGCCAACCCGGTCATTCCTATTTATTCCCGTTCTGAGGGACGCTCAACCGTCAGCGCTTGCGGCGCTTGCGGCGCGAGCCGCCAAAAACAGGCGTCGGCTCGGGCGCCACGTCCCCCAGCGCAGCTCCGTTGCTAGAGCCTTTGCCCCGGGAAGTGCCCCCACTGCCGCCCTTCTCTTCTTCTCGCTTGGCGCGCTGCTCGGCTTGAGTGGGCCAAGGACGCGCCTCACCGGCGGCCCAGGCCGGCGGGTCGCCGTTCGGATAGCGCTCCATCAACAGGATGCCCGTCGCAACCAGCCAGAACGTCGGGATCAACTGCAAAGTGGGCGTGCCGAAGAAAGGCAGGAACAGCAGGCCGGAGAGGATGCCGAGGACACTCAGCCAGCGCGGGAGCAAGCCGGCGCGCATCGTGCCCATCATCGTCGCGATCATCCCGACCGCAAGAGCGAGCGCGGCGAGCAGACCCAACAAGCCCAACACGACCCCTACCGATCCACTTGTGAGCAGGGCTTTTTCCACAGCCTTGTTGCTGAAGTCTCCATCGCTCACGAATTTGTGGGCTTGGATCACGAGTGCCACCTCATGGACCAGGTTGAGCAGGGCAACGCCGAAGCCACCGACGAGCACCAAAGGTCGCGCGGCCGGCCAGGAGGGCCGACGAAAAGCGGTGGCGTCGATCAGGAACAGGAGTACCACGGTGAGCGCGCTCACGGCAATCGCCGTGAGCAAGGTGCCGGCGATCAGATAGAAGGCGTGGTGGTTGATGTAGGAGACCTCGGGTGCCCTTGGGCTCACCACCGGCGCTGCCCGCCCTCGCAAGGCCGGTTCAAGTCCCTGCACGATGCCCACGGCCGGTAGTTCTTTGAGGGCGGCGCTCAGGATGATCCCGCTGAGGAGATAGAGCACACCCCCGGCGAGCGCGGGCACGGCAAGTCGCGCTCGGCGAGCCGACTCGAAGGTCACGCGCTCCTTTATCTCTGCGACAGACGCCATCGGCTCGGCAGTCTATGGGTTGGCGCTAGGATGGGCGCATGGAGGGTGGAAGCTTCGGTGACCTGTTCGGCGATCCCGAGGAGCTCCAACGTCGGCTCGCCCAGTTCGCCGAACAGATGCAAGGCCAGCAGGCCTTGGCTTGGGCCGACAATGCGATCAAGCTCGCTGTGGACATGACGGTTGCGGCGGTGAACAGGGTCAACCTCCAAGGCAACGCCGAAGCCCAGGCCGAGCAGATCAGGCAGGTGATCGCGCTGGTCTTCCCCGAGGCAGTCACACTCGTGCGCGAGGCGCGCGAGGGGCTGCAGTAGGGCCGTCCCCTCCGCTGGGTCCACCTCCGGCGCGTTCGGACTCGCGCTCCTCGTCGCGAGAAGCGCGTCCCGCCGCGATCACTTCTTTGAAAGAGCGGAAGCGGAAGATGAAGAACACTGCGCCGAGTCCGACCAGCGCGGTGAACATGGCGATCGCGATCTGCTGGCCTACCGAATAGGCGGCCACAACCGCCGTCGGCGCGCTCGCCGCGAAGACCTTGACCAGCAGAGCCTGCTGGACGCCGGCACCACCGGGCGTGAAGGGCACGGCACCGGCGACCTGGCCGCAGCCGAACACGAGCAACACGTTCTCGATCGAGCCGCCGACGCGGAAGGCATCCAGTAGGAACCAGATGGCGATGAAGCGACATACCCAGGCGCCTGCTTGGAAGGCGGCGACTTCGCGCAGGTAACGCCTGCGGTCGGTCAGGATCGTAAGACCCTGGCGGATGCGCGCCCAGAAGGCCTTGGCTCGCACCGAGAGCAGGGCGAAGGCGAGCAGACCCAGGACGCCGAGCAGAGTGATCAGGAAGAGCGTGAAGCGAAAGTGCGAGGCCAGGTAGGAGATGTCGAAGGAATCGAGTTTGGAGAAGTCGGGCGGCTTGGGGAAGACGCCTTGGCTGAAAGCGAAGATCAGCACGAACACGCCCACACTCACGTCGAAGATCGCCTCCACGAAAAAGGCCGAGGCGACGGTCGGATAGGAGGAGCCGGGAATCGAGCTACGCGTGAGGAACAGCTTGATGATGTCCCCACCGCGAGCGGGCACAATGTTGTTGAAGCCTACGGCCGCCACATAGGCGCCCCAGATGCGACGCCACTGAAAGCTGACCGCAGGGTAGGCCGCGCGCAGGCTGTTGAAGAAAGCGCGCGAGCGCAACGTCAGGTTTAGCCCGAAGAAGACCAGGCCGAGCAGGAGCGCTCCCCAATGGACCGCGGCCAGGTCGGAGAAGAACTGTTCGGCTGCTTCGACGAAGGAGTCGAAGCTCTGGGCGACCGAGGCGGAGGCTATGGGCACATACCAAGCCTACGGTCCCACGGCCGCGAACCGGTCAACCGGAGCGGCCTGCCTGGACAACGCCGGTGGCGCTCAGAAGTCGTCGTCGTCTTCGGGCTCGAGCTCTTCCTCGTCGGGATCGACATCGAGCTCGTCGCTGTCCAGATCTTCGGCGTCATCCCAGTCGTCGCCGTCGAATTTGTGTTCTTGGACCTCAAGCTGCGGGCTTGCAAGCATTGGCGCTCTCCCTTCTCAGCGAGCATGGACGTTTCGGAATAGACGGCCTTCGCGAGTGGCCGTCTCCCATATATACCCTGCGGGCGCGCGCATGATAGTCACAGCGCCCCCAAGATTTACGCGACTCGCCGTCTGGTCCCGCTCGTCACATTGCCGCCGGTCCGCCTCCCCACTCTGCCGCGGGTCTGCACTCACACTGCCGCCGACGCTCTCCTCACACTGCCGCCGCGGACATTCGGCGCTGAGCGAGCCGTTGTTCGGCATAGCGCTGCCCGTGCTCTGGGTCGCCCGTCGCGAAGGTGGCGATGTCTGCGAGCGTGATGGTACGCCCGATGGCGCCCCACGTTCCATCTGGGATCTCGGGCGTGAAGACCCATACGCGCATGGGATCGCGCTCATGTGCCCCCTGCTCAGCATCGAGAACAGCCTCGGTAATGTCGTGGATCATCGCCTGGCGTCGCTCAGCGTCGTACTGACCCTCGGGCACCGAGGCCACGAAGCGGTATCGAGGCACACTGGCACGCGTGCCGGCGACGAACACGGCCTCGGGCCGATGAAGGAACAGCCAGGCGATCGAGCGTACCTGCGGGTTGGAGGGATCGGCGCCCTCGTTGATCAGGAGGATGTCTGTCAGGTCGGCGAGCAGCTTCTCCTCGGCGGCAGCCGAAAGCGCTCCCTCTGGGATATAGGCATCAAGCATTGGCATGAGTCGGTTCTCCTTACAGGTCGAGGTGTCGCTTGCTTCATGCAAGCGACCCTACACAAGTGACTCTTCTTATGCAAGCGATAGAGTGGGCGGAAGATGAAGCGCACCAGCCTCAGTCACCACCCATGCTCAATAGCCCGCACCCTTGACATCGTCGGCGAGTGGTGGACCCCCTTGATCTTGCGCGACGTCGCCTACGGGATACGCCGCTTCGGCGAGATCCAAGAGGACCTGGGAATCTCAGCGAACGTACTCACTGACCGGCTCGAAGCGCTCTCACGTCATGGATTGCTGGAGGCTCGCGTCTACCAAGAGCGCCCGCAACGCCACGAGTATCACCTGACCGAGAAGGGCGCGGAGCTAATTCCCGCCCTGCTCGCACTCATGCAATGGGGCGATCGCTGGACCTGGCCGGACGGAACTGGTCCTGTGCGCGTGGTGCACGAGGAGTGCGACCACGAGGTGCGAGTGGAGGTGGATTGCCCACACTGCAAGCGCAACGTAACCATCGACGAGTTGCGAGCCAAGCCACGCGCCGCGCTTCCCCCTTCCCGTCCGGGCCCAGATAAGCAGCCAGGACAGCGGCAACCAGGACAGCAACGGCCGGGAGAAGTCTCGGGTCGGCGACTGTACACAGCCGAGCACGGTGTACCCCTGGGCGCTTGACCGAGCAGGCGCCTCCAAAGCCTTTACGCGGTCAGGCGATGCGGCGACTTCTCGATCCTCACCGCCGCGGTCCAGTTACTCGCCTTGCCGTCTACGCAACCGATGGACCCGCGGTCAGCAAAGCCTTCAAGACGAGGGCATCGTGCTCAGCCGGCTTCACCTTGCGCAGGACGTCGGCCACCTTCCCATCAGGATCGATTATGAAGGTGGTGCGTTCGTTGCCCCAGTAGGTGCGCCCATACATCGACTTCTCGACCCATACTCCGTAAGCATCGGCTACGTGATGGCCCTCGTCGGCCAACAGCGCGAAGTTCAGTCCCTCTTTGTCATGGAACTTCTTGACCTTGGCGACCGGATCGGGGGAGATCCCGAGCACAACCGCATCCGCCTGCTCATATTCGGCTCGATGGTCGCGCACGCCGCACGCCTGCGTCGTGCACCCGGGCGTCGAGGCTTTTGGGTAGAAATAGACCACGACACTCTGACCTCCGAAGTCCGAGAGCTTTACCGTGCGCCCGTCTTGGTCGAGCAAGTTCGAAGTCGGGCGCCTTCGCTCCAGCATCGATCATGCTCGAATCCTATCCGGGCAACGTCGCTACAACCACAGGCAGGCTGGTCGGATGGGGACTGCCCCCCAAAGGCTCGGCTGTGACCATCACCTGGTGCACATCGGCGAGATTGCCGGGCACGTTGACGGAGGCATTGCCAGCATGGGTTACGCCGAACAGGGCGTCGGTCGCCTGAGGCGCCTTGCCTTCGCGGGCGAGCCACAGCTCGTAGATCTTGCCGTGCGGCGGCTGTGACACGCCCGAGACCACGAGTTCGGCGTGCCCCCCAACCTGGCGCAGGACTGCTTTGGCGCCCGGCGGCATCGAGGCCAGCTGCGCTGTGCTCACCCGGGTGGTTGGCGTTTGCGAGCCGGTATCCAGCACCACCGCTCCCACCAGCACGCCGAGAGCCATGGCGCCGGCGACCGTGAGCAGCTGCAGGCGGCGAGAGCGCCGGCGTGGACGGGCAGGCTGTGGTGGACGGTCGGCGTCCGCACCGGCCGCGTGCAACAGCTCGGCCTCGGAGCGAACGGTGCTCATGATCCGCTCGCGAAGCTCCTGCGAGGCGACCACTCGGGGGACGGCGGCCGGCAGCGAGTCGACGACCGGCTGCAAGCTCGAGACGTCAGTGCTGCACACGGCACAGTCGCTGAGATGCTCTCTATAGCGCTCGGCCTCCTCGCGCCCAAGCGCTCGCAACACGTAGGCGGCGGCCTGTGCGCGCTCCTCGCAGTCGGGGCCCGACGAGCCAGAGCCACTCATGCGAGCGCCTCCGAGGCGGAAAGCCGACTTCGCATCTTCTCCAGACCGAGACGCATTCGACCCTTGACGGTTCCAATTGGAAGATGAAGCATCGTGGCGATCTCAGTATGGGTGAAGCCACCGAAATACGCCAGCTCGATCACGCGGACCTGCTCTGCCGGCAACTCGTCGATCGCAGTGCGAATCTCCCGGGCCTCGTCGCGACGAACCACCTCGACATCGGTTCGCTCGGGGGCCTCCAGGCGCTCGTGTAGATCGTCGTCGCTGACGTTCTTGCCGGTGCGCAGCCCATCGCGGCGAAGGGCGTCGACCGCGCGATGGTGGGTTATCCCCAGAATCCAGTTGCGCACGCTGCCGCGCGAACGGTCGTAGCGAGCGCCCGTGCGCCATAGGGACAGCAGCGCCTCTTGCACAACATCCTCGGCAAGCGCGCGCCGGCCGATCATGCGGTAGGCAAGCGAGAACGCGGCATCCGCATGTCGCTCGAGCACGATCTCGAAGGCGACGGCCTCATCGCGGCACACGAACTCCATCAGCTCCTCGTCGGCGAGCTTGCGCAGCTTCGCGGGCGACAGGTCGATCTCGCGTTTGGACCTGGACATCTATCGAAGCTCGGGCTTGCTCATGTACGGGCTATTCGCGGCGACGCGCCGGCTGGATCAGCGACATGGGTAGTCAGTCTCGCAGCGCGTGGCCACGCTCCCGAGACCGCCGAGATGGCGCTCGATCACACCGGGCCGTGATCCACCGAGGACAGCTACGCGAAGAGGACCTACCACGCCAACCAGAGGAGCCAACATGCTAGGTCTCGACAACCCAATCCACATCGCCTTTCTCCTGATCGTCCTGCTGCTCGTGTTCGGCGCCAAGCGGCTGCCTGAGATGGGCCACTCGCTGGGCACCGGCCTGCGTGGCTTCAAGGACGCAATCGGCGGCGAGAGCACGCACACGCAATTGGCTACCACCGAGCACGTACAGGCGCCGGCACCCGTGGCCGTTCACCCCGCGGCGCAGACGCCCGCCGCACCCCTGGCCAGCGTCCAGGACGATCGCATCGCGTGAAGCAGTCAACGCCATGTGCAACGTCAACAATGGGCGAGCTCAGATGCTAGCCGCGACCATGAGCAGAGGAGGCCACCGTGGCCGTCGCGGTCGGTAGCGTCGGCTACGAGGAGCGGCTCAGCTTGGTCGAGCACTTGACCGAGCTGCGCACCCGCTTGATCGTCTCGATCGTGGCGCTCGCGTTGGCCTTCGGCTTGTGCATGTGGCAGAACCACGCGCTGCTCGAAGTCATCAACGCCCCGCTCGCCCACCAGACCCAGAAGCAGGTCAAGGCCGGCAACGGGCCACTCGGAGCGACCTATACCGTGCAGAGGAACGCTCGCGACGTGGCCGGCCAACTGGCCATCGTGGTGGCCGCCTTGGAGCGTCCCGGCAGCGGCGCCAGCCCGGCAACGCGCGCCTCGCTTCAGGGCGTGACCCCACACCTGCGCGGCGATATCGCGCGACTCTCGGCGCCTCCCAGCGGAGACAAGCCGGTGACGCTCGGTATCGGCGAGCCCTTCAACACCACAATCGGGGTCGCCTTGATGTTCGCCTCCATCCTGGCTCTGCCGGTGTTGCTGTACGAGCTGTACGGCTTTCTCTTGCCCGCATTCAGTCCCGAACAGCGACGGGTCACCACGCCTCTGGTCCTTGCGATCCCGGTGCTGTTCACGATCGGGGTGCTGTTCGGCTATTTCGTGGTTCTGCCAGCCGCGGTGCGCTTCTTTCAGAACTTCAACAGCGGTCAGTTCAATGTGCTCGTGCAGGCCAGCCAGTACTACCACTTCGTGGCGGTCATCCTGCTGGCGATGGGCTTGGTGTTCCAGGTGCCGGTCGCCATTTTGGCCACCACGCGAGCGGGAATCGTCACGCCGGCCCAACTCGCCCACAATCGCCGCTATGCGATCCTCGCCTGTGCGGTGGTGGCCGCGTTCATCCCGGGCGACGCCATCACCCTTCTGTTGGAGACGGTGCCTCTGTATTTGCTGTTCGAGGGCAGCGTGCTGCTGGCCCGTGTGGTCGAGCGTCGGGAGCGACGCTCCTCACTTCAACAGGCGTGACATGCGCCTGTCCTTGAGCGTGCGTCCGCCCGTCTGACAGGAGGGGCAGTAGGCGATCGTGTAATCCTCGAAGTGCACCGCCTCGAGCTTGGTGGCACAGCGCGGACAGGGCTCGCCCTCGTGTCGGTGCACTTGGAGAGGCATCGGCAGCTTGTCGGGAATCGGCAGGCTCACGACCTGCTCGTAGTGGTCGATCGCGCCGCCCAATGTCTCCACGATTGAGCGCTCCAAAGCGACCGTCTCCGGCTCGCTCAGATCGTTGGCACGCTTGAACGGCGACAGTTGGGCCCGCCACAAAATCTCATCCACCCACGAGCGCCCGATGCCCGCCAACACGTGTTGGTCGCGCAGCGCGGCGTGCAAAGGACGGGGGGCGTCCAGCACCTCGCCAAGCGATGGCGGCTGCGGCCAAGCCTCCGGCCCGAGCTTTACGATCTGCTCGTCTGCCTCCAGGTCCTCGCGACGCAACAGCTTCACCCAAGCAGCCTGCTTTGAGCCGAACTCGCGCAGCCTCAACTCGCCCTCTCGCCCAGCGCTATCGGCCTCGGTGTCCTCCAGGGCACGACCCTCTCCTCCCCCCTCCCCGAGGAGCACCCTCACGAGCAGGCGCGAGGTTCTGTCCTTGGGCCCGGCACGACGGTCGTACAGCTGCAGGCGACCGGCCGACATCAGGTGGATCAAGAGCACCAGCGGGTGGGCGGGTCCATCAGTCTCGACTACGAAGTGCTTGCCGCGCCGGCCCACCGCTTCGATCCGTTGCCCCTCCAGCGCCGACAGGGGCGGGTCGAATGTGCGCATCACCTTGACCCCCGGCGCGAGCACCGAGACGATCTCGGCGCCGCGCAGCGCTGCGTCCAGCCTACGAGCCGTTATCTCAACCTCTGGCAACTCTGGCATCGCTCAATCGTAGGGCGACGCCGGGTGCCTCACAGAATCAATTGGCCCCTATCGGCGGACCGTTGTATGCCGCGCCGGAGGGGCTACGCCAGCTCACGCGCCAGCGCGAGCCTTGGACCGAGGATTTGAAGGACCAGTAGCCGTTTGAATCGGTCTGCACCACCTTCAAGGTCCGATAGCTTTTCGAGCCCTTCGGCTCAACCATGACCGTCAGCTTGGTGGCGCCCGAGCTTGGCCGCACCAAGCCCCACAACGAGAAGCTGTGTCCTTGCTTAGCGACGACAAGCGGCACCGGGAAGCCATAGTAGAGCGGCTTGCGCGCGCCGTTGACCGTCTCCAAGCCCGTCTGGAAGCCGATTACGCCGCCGTGCACGCCTGAGCCAGGCAGGCCACCGAGCGGATCGTCGCGCAAGAGGTATTGCGAGAAGGCCGCCACACGCGAGTTCGACCATGCGATCTTCTCGGCGATCGCGTCGTATTCGGCCTGCTTGGTGGTCGATACGCCGAGGATGCTCGGCTTGCTTTGGATCCCGAACTCGGTCAGATAGATCGGCACGTGCCGCGGGATCGCGTGCGCGCTTTCGGCCTTGTCGAGCGCTTGTGAGAGCCGCGAGAGCACCCCGATCGTCACGTCGTCGGCTTTCGGCGGACGATAGGAGGGCGAGCCGACCGTATAGGCGTGGTGGGAATAGCCGTACACCGGCAACATCCCGCAGGTCCCGGCCTTGCGATATTTCGAGTTCAGGCACAGCGCTTCGCGCAGGAAGGCCAGTGGCGCCACGTCGTGCAGCAAGGCCTTAGCGCCTTCTTTGCGTATTTCGGTTTTGCTCACCGTGTCATAGCCCACAGGTGCCGTTTCCCCCATGAGCATCTTCGGTTTGGCGATTCCCGCCGCGCGCAAGCCTTCGTAGCCGGCCTGGAACAGGCCGCGATAAATGCGCGGCGATTCGGGTGTGCCTTTGGAGTTGAACTGGGGTTGCAAGAACTGGGGGTGGTTGGGCTCGTTCCAGATCGCATACAGGGACACTGCGCCAGCGTAGTGCAGGGCCACGGCCGTCATGAATTCCTTGAAGTCTTTGTCGTCTGGTCGGGTGACCAGGTTCTTGTCGTCGTGTCCCGCTGTGGCCCACTCGGGGACCGGTGAGGTGACGGTCAGGAGCACCGGCCAGTTCAGGCGCTTGGCCGCGAACAGCAGTTCGTCGTAGGCGCTCCAGTTGTAGCTCGCCGGGTTGGTGGCGTCGAAGTTGGGCTTATGGGTGCTGTGCTCGCCGGGCGCAACATTGCCCCAGGCAAGCTCCACGCGTAGCGCTTTGACGCCAAGCGTCTGCAATTGGGCAAGCGTTTTGGCCTGGGTGGCCGGGCTGACCGCAACTAGGTCGCGTGGGGCCTCGAAGAACAAGGTTTGCGTGTGCGACGCCATGCCAGGGGGCGCCACAACTGCCCCAAGGACGAGGCAGGCGAGCGTTGGAAGTAGGAGCATTCGGATTCTGAACATGGATCGTTGAGACACGACGAAGCGGAGAAGGTTGCGGTCGGTGTACCGTGCGAACCGATGAGTGCAGCAGTCGCACCGGATGACATTGTCGAGCGCCACGCGGACGTCAGCCCCGACGCACGGCCTCCCCTGCTTGTCCTGGAGCCACTGCGGGGCTTCCTAGACGAGCACGGTCTGGGCGCCGGCGAGATCCGGGCGCAGCCGATCGGCGACGGGCATTCCAACGTCACCTATCTGATCGAGCGTGATCGAGGCCCCGAACTGGTGTTGCGCCGCCCCCCGCGTCCCCCCTTGCCGCCGAGTGCCCATGACGTGTTGCGCGAGGCGCGCCTGTTGCGGGCCCTGGAGAGCACCGCCGCTCGGGTGCCCAAGGTGCTTGCCGTGTGCGATGACGAAGAGTTGATCGGCTGTCCCTTCTATGTGATGGAGCGGGTCCCGGGCGAGGTGATCGTGTGGGAGACCCCTGCCGCCTTGGACGCGCCCGAGCAGCGCAAACGGATCGGCGAGGAGTTGATCGACGCGCTCGTGGAGATCCATGCCGTGGACTGGCGCGCCGCCGGCCTGGAAGGCTTCGGCAAGCCGAGCGGCTACCTAGACCGCCAGCTACGCCGCTTCGGCGGGCTGTGGGACCTCAACAAGACCCGCGAGATTCCCGCTGTCGAGCGTGTCGGCGCTTGGTTGGCCGAGCACAAGCCGGAGTCGGGCCCTGCCACGATCGTGCACGGTGACTATCGCCTGGGCAACACGATGTTCGCGACGGAGGCCCCGGCCAAGCTGGTATCGGTGTTCGACTGGGAGATGGCCACGATCGGCGACCCGCTCGCCGATCTCGGCTACCTGTGCATGTTCTGGACCGAGGCGTACGACCCCGAAGGCGGGCTGCGCGAGCATCTGGGGAAGGTCACGCGTGCGGAGGGCTTCTCGACCAGGGCCGAGCTGATCGAGCGCTACGAGGAAGCCTCGGGGCGCTCGATGAAGGACCTGCGCTGGTACACGACGCTCGCGATCTGGAAGTCGATCGTGTTCATGGAGGGCAACTACAAGCGCGCGGTGGCCGGCACGACCGACGATCCGTATCTCAAGCAGTTCGGTGAGGGCGTGCTCGAACTGGCCCGCCAGGCGGAGGCGGTGGCTTTCGATGGATGACTCCACTAGAGAGGACCCTGCGCGCGCCCACGCGCACGCGCGCGAGTCACCCCCTGGAGCAAACAACACCGCGACCGGCAACGGCCGCACCGGCCTGTTGATCGACTGGGGCGGGGTGCTCACGACCAACCTGTTCACGTCCTTCCACGAGTACTGCATCCGCATGGAGATCGACCCAGCGGAGCTGGGTAAGCGCTTCAGTGCCGACCCCCAGTTCAGGGAGCTGTTGATCTCTTTGGAGAAGGGCGCGATCGAGGAGGGCGAATTCGAGGAGAGCTTCGCCGAGCTGCTCGGCGTGGACTCAGACGGGCTGATCGACGGCCTGTTCGCCGGCGTACAGCCGGATACGGCGATGGTGGACGCCGTGCGGACCGCGCGCAAAGCGGGCATCCGCACGGCGCTTGTGTCCAACTCGTGGGGCGTACACCGCTACCCGCACGACCTGTTCGATGAACTGTTCGACGGGGTCGTGATCTCGGGGGTCGAGAAAACGCGCAAGCCGGCCAAGCGCATGTATGAACTAGGAGCCGAGCGCGCGGGGCTGGCAGCCGAGCTGTGCGTGTTCGTGGACGACCTGCCCTTCAACCTCACACCAGCCCAAGAGCTGGGCATGGCCACGGTGCATCACACCAGTGCAGAGACCACGATCCCCGAGCTTGAAGCCCTGCTCGGGGTGGCGCTCAGCGGCTAATCCCGTTTGCCACGCCCATACAAGACCTTGAACAGGCGCGAGATCATGCGCGTGGTGCGGGGCTTGTACGGGAACATGTGAACCTCGCGCTTGAGCGCCAGCTTCGGCGTGATCACTATCGCCTGCTGGGAGCAGTACTTGCGAATACCGCCTGCCCCGTGGCGTGAGCCGAGACCTGAGGCCTTGGCACCACCCATCGGCAGCTCCAGGGCCGTGTAGTTGACAAGCGCGTCGTTGACATTGGCGGCACCCGCTTCCAGGCGCCGAGCGATCTGCTCGCCGCGCTCGGTGTCGCGCGTAAAGACCGAGGCGCCGAGACCGTATGGGGACTCGTTGGCCAGGCGCACGCCCTCGTCGGCGTCGGCGATCTTCATGACCGGCAATGTCGGGCCGAAGGTCTCCTCGGTCATGATCTTCATCGTGTGGTCCACGTCCACGAGCAAAGTGGGCTCATAGAAGCGTCCGCCAACGTTCTCGACGGCCTTGCCGCCGACAAGCACGCGGGCGCCCTTGTCCACGGCATCGGCCACATGCTCTGAGATCGTGTCGAGCTGGGGCGGGAAGGTGATCGCGCCTACATCCACCGAGCCGGGGCCTTTCGGGGCACCCACACGCAGCTTGCCCATCTTCTCGGTGACCTTGCCCACGAACTCGTCGTAGACCGGAGCCTCGACGTAGACGCGCTCGATCGAGATGCACGTTTGGCCCGCGTTCTGCATCGAGTAATAGACGGCGATGTTGGCGGCCCGCTCGAGATCGGCGTCGGAGAGCACGATCATCGGGTCCTTGCCGCCGAGCTCCAAGGAGCACGGGATCAAGCGCTCGGCGGCGGCCCCGGCCACCTTGCGCCCGGTGCGGGTCGAGCCGGTGAACATGATCATGTCGACCTGATCGATCAGGGCGGCGCCGGTGGCGCCGCGCCCGGTTGCGACCTGAAAGACGCCGTCGGGCAGGCCGCACTCGCGCAGACCTTCGGCAAGCAGGAGCGAAGTCAGGGGCGTGACCTCGGAAGGCTTGAGGATCACGCTGTTGCCGGCCGCCAAAGCGGGGATGCAGTCTCCGAAGGAGTTCGTCAAGGGATAGTTCCAAGGGCCGATCACGCCGATCAGCCCGAGCGGGCGGTAGCGCAGGATCAGCTTCTTGCCCTTAAGCATCACCGAGGCCGATTTGACGCGCTCGTCGGCGAGGTAGTCGGGAGCGTTCTTGGCCCAGAAGCCGAACGCGTTACCGGCGTAGGCGATCTCCGCAAACTCGGCGTCCTCGTAGGTCTTGCCGGTCTCAGAGACGATCGTGGCGATCACGCGCTCGGCGTTCTCCATCAGCCACTTCTGGGCGCGCAAGAGGACGCGTGCGCGCCCCTCGAAGCCAAACGCCTCCCACTGCGGCTGTGCGGCACGGGCGCGCTCGGCCATCTTGGCGACCGCGGCCGCGTCGAGATCGGGGACGCTGCCCGCGATCCCACCCGTGGCCGGGTTCTCGACGGAGATGTCCGCGCCGGAGATGGGCGCTCCATTCGATCCGTTGTGCGCGTGGGGTGTGTGCTGCTCGACGGTCGCCATATCGCTGTCTCCCTGCCTCGTTTCGCTCTTGACTTCGCCCTTAGCGAACAAGGCTACACCCGATTGGCCGTCCGGCCAGGCAGAACTTCATCTTTTGTCCCAGTCGGTGCATGCACCGACTGGCCGGAGGGTGCATGCACCCTCCGGGACCAGGCCGTATGCGGCCTGGTCTTCCTCGGAAGATTGTCCGAAGGCTAGGACTCCGTCGAGGACAACTCCACGGTGGCGATGCCCACCGGCTCGACCGGTTTGTCGCCGCCGTCGGTCGGCACGCCCTCGAGCTTGTCGACGACGTCCATGCCGCTCTGCACCTCGCCGAAGACGGTGTGCTTGCCGTCCAGCCAAGGACACGACTTGGCGGTGACGATGAAGAACTGGGAGCCGTTGGTGTTGGGACCCGCGTTGGCCATCGCGAGCGCACCGCGCACGATCTTGTGGGAGTTGATCTCGTCCTCGAAGGTGTAGCCGGGACCACCGGTGCCGGTGCCCTGGGGGCAGCCGCCTTGGATCATGAAGTCGCTGATGATGCGGTGGAAGTTCAGCCCGTCGTAGAAGCCGTCGGCCGCAAGTTTGCGGAAGTTATCGACTGTCTTGGGCGCGTCCTCGTCGAACAGCTCGAAGACGATCGTGCCCTCTGTGGTTTGCATCGTTGCTGTTGACATCGCGGGTCTCCTGTAATCGTCGTCGGCCGAATTCGCGAGCCACGATAGCGGGGCGCTAGACCTTGACGCGCTCCAAGCGCAGCTCGCGTCCACCTAGCTCGCGTCCGTCCAGGGCCTCGATCACGCGGTCGGCCGCAGAGGCGGGGACCGAAAGGAAGGAGAAGCGCTCGAGCACGTTCACGTCGCTGACCGCCTCGCCGTCCAGGCCGGCCGCTGAGGTGACGGCTCCGACGATGTCCGCCACCTTTAGGCCGGCCGAGCGTCCGCCGCCTAGAACCAGCTTGACTGATGGCTCGGAGGGCTCGCGCGAGATCCGTGGCTTGGAATGCCTGCGCGGACGCTCCGAGACCGGCGTCGGAGCCGCTTGAGCATCCTTGGACCAGGCCACGATCTTGGTGCCAATATGGCGCTCGATCGCCTCTAGCTCGCGCTTCTGGCGCGACTCGACGAACGTGATTGCGCGACCTGAGCGCCCAACTCGCCCGGTGCGTCCGATGCGGTGCACGTAAGTGTCAGGCGAAGTGGGGACGTCGTAGTTGACGACGTGCGTGACTGTCGAGATGTCAAGGCCGCGGGCAGCCACATCGGTGGCGACGAGAATCGGCACGCGCCCACCCTTGAAAGCGAGCATGACGCCGTCGCGCGAGCCTTGGGACATGTCTCCGTGCAAAGCCCTCACGTTCATGCCGCCGTCGCGCAAGGTCCTGAACAGCTGGTCGCAGCGGATCTTGGTGCGCACGAACACGATCGCCTGCTCCGGCTTCTCCGCACGCAGGACCTCGACCAGCTTGGCGGCCTTATCGCGCGTCTCCACGGGGAGCTGGAACTGGGCCACGGTGTCGATGGTGAGCGTGGTGGCCTTGACCTGGATCACCTCCGGGTGATACATGTACTTGTCCGCCAGCTTGCGGATCGGTGGGGGCATCGTCGCGCTGAACAACGCAGTCTGACGCCCCGAAGGGGTCAGAGAGAGGATCTTCTCGACGTCCTCCAAGAAGCCAAGGTCGAGCATCTCGTCCGCCTCGTCGAGCACCACGAAACGACAATCGTGCAACACAATCGAATTGCGCGAAATCAGATCAAGCACGCGACCAACGGTGCCCACCACTATGTGTCCGCCCGCGCGCAACTGTGCCTGCTGGGTGCGGATCGGGGCGCCACCGAAAACCGCCACCACGTCGACACCGGCCTGGGCGCCATAAGCGCGCAGGGCCTGGGTGACCTGGATACAGAGCTCGCGAGTTGGGGTCAGCACGAGCGCCTGGACCTCAAGCTCTGAGGGATCGATGTATTGCACGATCGGCAAGCCAAAGGCGGCCGTCTTGCCGGTGCCGGTCTGGGCTTGACCGATCACATCGCGCCCTTCAAGCAAAGGCGGGATCGCCTGTTCTTGGATCGGCGAGGGCGACTCGTAGCCCACATCGCGCAGGGCTTGCTGGGTTTGCTCGGTTAGGCCGAGCTCGGCAAACGTCTTGGTCATCGCGGGAGGAGCTTACGTGCTTGGCTCCTCAGCCGCGCATGGGGTCCTCGCGGCATCGCAAGTGTCTTTGACTCCCAGGGTCGAGCAGACATCTTCAAATCGTAGGATCGAGCAAGACCTTTCCGGTCGTTCGCCGCTCTGCGATCTCCACATGCGCCTCGGCGGCGCGCTCCAAAGGGTAGGTGGCACCTACGCGGGCTTTCACCTCACCGTCCGCCACGCGAGTGAACAGGTCACTCAAAGCCTCATCGAACATGCCGGGACGCTCCAGGCAATGGAACAGATAGAAGCCCACGAGCGAACGCGAGTGGCGCAGAAGCGAGCCGCTTGAGATGTGGTTCGGTTCGCGTGAAGAGATGCCGCAGACGACGATACGCCCGAAGTGAGCCAATGCTCGATAGGAACGCTCGAAAGTCTCCCCGCCGGTCATATCGAACACGGCATCGACCTCACGCCCCCCATTGGCCTCGAGCAGACGCTCAGTCAAGCCCTCGACATCCGCATCAATCGCCACGTCGGCACCAAGTTCGAGCGCCAACTCGCGCTTCTCAGCACTGGAGGCGACCGCGATCACAGGGTGGGCTCCAAACGCACGCCCGAGCTGGACCGCCAGCGAACCGACGCCCCCGGCGGCGGAGTGCACGACCACGCTCTCGCCCTCGGCCACGCGGGCGGCCGTGCGATAGAGGTGCCACGCAGTCGTGCCTTGGATGATCAGGGCGAGAGCGGTACCGTCGTCGACGCCCTCGGGAACCGCGAACGTGTGGGCGCTCGGGGCAATCGCGTATTGGGCATAGCCGCCCAGGCCGGTGAGCGCGACCACGCGCTCACCCGCGCTCAGCTCGCTGTCGGCGGGCGCTGAGACGACGACGCCCGCCACCTCACCGCCGGGCACAAGTGGCAAGGTGGCCTTGCGCACATAGGAATTGTCGCGAGTGTGGGTGTCAGCGAAGTTCACACCGGCACGGCTCACCTCGATCAGGACCTCCTCCGGCCCCGGCTCGGGCGTGGGCAGCTCGACAGGTTCGAGGACCTCGGGTCCCCCGAACTCGGTGATCTGGATGGCGCGCATGGGCCCTCAGGCTATAGGGTCCACCCATGCCAATCACTGTTGTCGGATCGATCGCTTATGACGCCGTCAAGACGCCGTTCGGGGAGCGCGAGCGGATGCTCGGCGGTGCCGCTGTGCACTTCGCGTTGGCCGCCTCCTTCTTCGATGAGGTGCGGGTGGTCGGGCCAGTGGGCGACGATTTCGGCGAGGCCGAGCTCGAGGTGCTGCGCGGGCGCGGCGTGGACGTGTCAGATATCGAGCTCGTCCCCGGCGGCAAGACGTTCTTTTGGAAGGGCGAGTATGGCTGGGACTTGAACTCGCGTGAGACGCTCGCCACCGAGCTGGGTGTGTTCGAGGGCTTCCAGCCGAAGCTATCGGTCGGCTCGCGCGAGAGCGATGTCCTGTTCCTGGCCAACATCCAGCCCGATCTGCAGAGCCAGGTTAGCGCCCAGCTACCCGAGGCGCGGTTTGTGGCGCTCGACTCGATGAACCTTTGGATCGACATCGCCCGTGACTCTCTGGTCGAGGCGATCCAAGGCGTGGACTGCCTGATTCTTAACGATGCCGAGTTGCGTCAATTGACGGGCAAGCCGAACCTCCTCTCAGCTGCACGCGACATCCTTGGTTGGGGCGGTCCGAACGTGGTCGTGGCCAAGCAGGGCGAGTATGGCGCGGCACTCATCACCAAGGAGAGTTTCTTCGCGCTACCTGCCTACCCGATGGAGAGCGTGATCGACCCGACCGGCGCTGGCGACACCTTTGCCGGGGGTTTCGTGGGCTATATCGCCGCGCATCCACCCTCTGGGGCGCAAGCCGACGAGCCGCTCTCAGACGAGCTACTGCGCCGCGCGATGGCCCACGGCACGGCGCTCGCCTCCTTCAACGTGGAGGAGTTCGGCACCGAGCGGGTGGAGCGCCTTACAGGCGAGGAGATCCACACCCGGGTGGAGGAGCTACACGCGATCACTCAGTTCAGTGGCGCGCCGTTGACGCTGCGCGGCTGAGCGTCCGCAAGCGGCCGACTTCGAGAACCCGGCCCGCGGGTCACGGGGCATCCATCCCCGAGTCACGAGGCGTCAAGTGACTAAATGCGGAGACGCTCCGGCCGGGAGCGCCTCCGCACGGCATCCATGCCGCTTTACGCGTTCGGGAATCCGGCCGCTTCCAGACGCGGTACCAGGTTGGGGATGAACGCCGGCGAGAGCGCTTTGGCGGCTTCGGTCACCGTGCCTGTGGCAGGCAGCGACGGCAACACGGCGTTGTCGTTGAATTGATCCTGGATGAAGCTGAGGTGGCTCGCCTCGTTGGTCGCTATCTTCGCCGCGATCACCTTCAGTTCGGCGGAGCTGAGCGTTTCCACGGCGCCCAGATAGGTCTGGACGAAGGCGGTCTCCAAAGCCACGCCGGTCTTCAGCAGCGCGTGTCCGCTTGTGAGGGCACTCGAGGGGATCTTCAGACTGCAGGCCAGTGGGCGTCTTCGAGCCGAGTGCTTTTTCGAGCAGAGCCTTGTGATCCTGCTCGTTCTTAAGCGCCGCCTTGAAGTAATCGAGGTCTTCGAGCTTGGGGTGCTTGAAGGAGTGGAAGTTCTTGATGATCGCGGAGTACACGAACACCGCGAGACTCTCGGCCCCATAAGCGGCCTGTAGGGTCGAGTTGTCGCTCACGCCGCCCGAGGCCGCGAAAGAGATCCCGGTGACCTGGCCGAGCATGGCGCCTCCAGCCACCAGGGCGATGCCACCCTTGGCGCCGTTGCGCAGGAATTGCGAGCGGCTCAACCCAGCCGCGGACTGTGCGCGATCCAGAACGCTCTCTGTTTGATCGGGGGTGCTTGTTTGGGGATTCATGTGTCCTCACATTCTCGAAGTGACCGAATTTGCGATGACACCGGACCGGCTTGGTGCGTCGCTGGGGGTTCTTCGCAAGGACTTCCCCACCGGATCAGCAGCTTGTGCCATGCCACAGGTCACCGTCCACTTCCTGTGCTTGCCCGCCAGACGGCACACCTGCTCAAAGCTTGTGCCTACCACCTGGCGGGTATACGATCAAACAGGAGTGGATGCTTGGACTTTCATCTGGCTGATGGTGATCTTGAAGATCCCGATCGTGGCGCTCTTCCTGATCGTGCGCTGGGCTGTGCGGGCAACCGATGAGACTCCTGGTCAGGATGGCGGCATCGGGCCGAGAAACGGACCCCCAAGCCCCGTGCACCCGATCCATCCACGCACTCGCCTGCCGCGCTCCCCGCGCCGGGGACCACACGGAGACCCGCCGCTCGTGCCGCCCGCGCGTGTGCGGACCGTTGTCGCGCACAGCCGGCTCAGCAAGCGTTGAGTGTCGATCGGTGGCTTGCACACTGCCGCCGATGGCTTACGCGCCCAGCTTCACGGCTTGCACACCGGTCCTCGACCCGGGGTGGGCATAATCGGATAGACAGCAACGGTCGACTGGAGGAAAGATGGGCACCGAAGCGCAGATTCAGGATGGAACGAACGACGGTGCCCAGGGGGCGCAAACGCTGAGCGTCACCGACAACCGCACCGGCAAGACCTATGAGCTACCGGTCACAGACGGCACCGTCAGGGCGATGGACCTGCGCCAGATCAAGACGGGCGAGGATGATTTCGGCCTGATGGCCTATGACCCGGCCTTCACGAACACCGCCTCCTGCCGCAGCTCCATCACCTACATCGACGGCGAGGCCGGCATCCTGCAACACAGGGGCTATCCGATCGAGCAGCTGTGCGAGCACTCCACCTACCTGGAGGTCGCCTACCTCTTGATCAACGGCTCGCTGCCCACCCAGAAGCAGCTCGACGACTGGATCTATGAGATCACGATCCACACGTTCGTGCACGAGAACGTCAAGGACTTCATGCAGGGATTCCGCTACGACGCCAACCCGATGGGGATGCTCGTAGCTTCGGTAGGCGCGCTCTCCACCTTCTACCCGGACGCCAACAAGATCCACGACGAGCAGGTTCGCGCGATCCAGATCATCAGACTGCTCGCGAAGATGCCCACCTTGGCCGCGTTCGCTTTCAGGCACAACATGGGCCAGCCCTATGTCTACCCCGACAACGACCTCGCCTACGCGGGCAACTTCCTGGGGATGATGTACAAGATGACCGAGCTGAAGTACCAGCCCGATCCTCGCTTGGAGCGTGCACTCGACGTGCTGTTCATCTTGCACGCCGACCACGAACAGAACGCTTCGACGAGCGCAGTCCGCTCGATCGGCTCCACCCAGGTGGATCCCTACTCAGCCGTGGCCGGGGGCGTGGCGGCCCTGTACGGGCCCCTGCATGGCGGCGCCAACGAGCAGGCCCTGAGGATGCTGCGAAGGATCGAGTCGCCGCGCAACATTCCCGACTTCTTGGAGAGCGTGAAGGCCGGCAACGAGCGCCTGATGGGCTTCGGCCACCGGGTCTACAAGAACTACGACCCGCGGGCTCGCATCATCAGAAAGCACCTGGACGCGGTGTTCGAGGTGCGCGGTACCAGCCCGCTGCTCGACATCGCGACCGAGCTGGAGAAGAGGGCGCTCGACGACGACTACTTCACCTCGCGCAAGCTCTATCCCAACGTGGACTTCTACTCGGGGCTGATCTACGAGGCCTTGGGCTTGCCGGTGGCGATGTTCCCGGTCATGTTCGCGATCGGACGCACCTCCGGCTGGATCGCGCAGTGGCTGGAGATGGTGCAAGACTCAGAGCAGAAGATCGCCCGCCCGCGCCAGATCTACACCGGCGAGCGTGATCGGGACTACGTCCCGATCGACAAGCGCACCTGAGCGCCGGCGGCCCGCCAAGGCATAACTCCAAATTTCTGGAGAAATTTGGAGTTATTTGGAGTTAGTTGTCGCTCCCTGTCGAAGCGACTCCGACAAGTCACGTACTGGACTGAAAACGAATCGATGTCCCTCCCGACGTCGCGTCAAAAGCCCGCGCTCCTGGAGTTGGAGAAGATCGGTTCGGGCCGTCTCGTGTGTGACCCGGTGCTCGGTGGCGTGCGTTTGATAGGCGAATACGCTCTCTGGATGACGAATCGCCTCTCCGAGTAGCGCGAGCTGCCTGTGATTGAGGCCATCCGAGCCGTCGATCAGCCGCTCGACATCGCGGATTTCGCTTGCCTTGCGGTTCAGATAGACATGCAGCTCCTCGATCGCGCGCCTGATCGTCTTCAGTTGGTGCAGCAAGAAATAAGTAGTGTCTCCTTCATCGGTCTCCGTAAAGAGGAATGCGCGGCTGTATTGCGCCGGCGCCTCGCGCAGGATGCGTGAGATCGACAGGTACTCTGCGAGCCAATAGCCGTTGGTCCGCATGGCCCAGTAGAAGAGTGCGCGAGCGGTACGCCCGTTGCCGTCTTCGAACGGGTGATCGTAGGCCAACAAGAAATGCAGGAGGATCGCCCGCACCACAGGGTGGACAAAGCCCTCCGATTCGTCTTCTCCTTGGTTGGCGAAATCGCAGAGCGATTGCAGCCGGGCAGGGAGCTCCACAGCCACCGGAGGCATATGAATGACACTCCCGTCGGTTGCGTCTACGACTGCAATCCGCTCCTCGTCTGGTCTTTGCAACCTACCTGCCGCCGTCGGATCGTCAAGCGTACCCGCCGTTAGTATGCGATGCAGCTCGAGCACAGCCGCAGGCGTCAGTAACTCGCCCATCTCCTCACGCATGAACTCCAGGGCACGAAAGTTGTTGAGGATCATTCGCTCGCTGCGATCAGCCGGCTCGCGACCGGTTCGCAGAAGCTCCTTAGCGACTCTGCGGGTCGTGG
>CAVSCQ010000001.1:0-41438 GCA_963726465.1 uncultured Solirubrobacterales bacterium | reverse complement strand
AGATCGGTAGGGGTGCGGTGTGGCTCGCGGCGAGCGCGAGCGTTGTCATGGCCGTTGCCAGAATCGGTCAAGCGGACCTCCTATTCGTTGAGCGAAGGGCGCCGCCCCACGCCGGACGCTCCCGCTAGATCGACACGCGAGCCTTCGCCCGAAGCCATTTCACAATCGTCGCGCTACCGCGATGAATACGAAATGACCGTCCGGGCGGACTACGTCTCAGGCGGCGGCGATCGCCGCGACCGCGGGATGCGGCGTGTCGCTCGAGGCGAAGATCCCGTAGTTGCCGGCGCGGTACCCGAAGATCGTCACGACCGGGCAGCCCGCTTCACGAGCCTTCTTGACCATCGCGCCGTCCGCCGCAGCCTGCTGAGCTTCGGTCGACTTCGGCGAGTCGCCCGTCCCGATTCGAGCGGGCGCCCGTACTCGGTGATCGCCGGCCACTTCCCGGTCAGCCTGTGCGTTTCTTCGCAGGAGCCCCAGTGCACCAGCGTCGAGGCCGGGTTCGTCGAACCGCCGCCGTCGTACGGATGGTTGCTCGGGATCACCTCGGGGATCTGGAACAGCGTCGGGTCGGCGGCGAGCATCCGCCTCCCCCAGGTGTTGTCGCCCGCATGGCCGCCGTCGAACGACACGATCAGGGGCCGGGCCAGGTTGTTCGCGACGAGCGCCGCGTGCACTTCGCGGATCAGCTTGCAGTAGGCGGTGGCGTTTTCCTGCGATTCGGCGCCGGGGCCCCAGAACCAGTTGCCTCCCGGCTCGTTGAGAAGCTCGTACGCCCACACATCCGGGTGCTTCTTCAGGACAGCGACGGCATCTGCAGCGACCGTCGCGGCGTTCAGCGACCTGATGCCGCCCGAGCTGTAGCCGTATCGATGCGGTTTGAAGCGCTCACGGATGTCGGCCGCTTCGTAAAGACGGCCCGCGAGGACCGCCGAGCGGTGCATCCTTGCCTCGGGCGTGAAGTGCGAGTTGACGCTGGTGCCGCCCGAGTTGAGGTAGATCACGTCCACTCCGGCCGACGTGAACGGCGACGTACTACCGGGGTTCTCGAGCCGGACGGTCGGGCTCGAGCCGAGCTTTTTCGCGTCCGCGACTTCCTGGGACTGCGTCCAGCCGCCCGCGCACATGCCGCGCCTGAAGGCGCTCGCGGGCGGAGGGGGCGGTGTGGGTTCCGGCGCGGGCGGTTCTGGCGTCGGCGAAGGCTTGGCAGGGACCGTGCCCTGCTCCCAGTCGGTGGGGCTGCCCGATCCGACCTGGATCAGATCACCGGAGGCGACCTCGGTCGTGAACGTGACCGAGTGCGTTTCGTTCGCCGGGTTCGCCAGCAGCTTCAGGGGCACATAGGGCCCCGCGCCGCCGACCTGCTTCGTGATCGCCACGACCTGCGGCAACGCGGTGGTGGTGAACGAGACGGTGACGCCGGTTTCGGTGCGCGCGACTTTCAGGTTGGAGACCATGTAGTCCTCCCGGTTGGGATTGACAGGTGGGCAGAGATCAGGCCGACGGGCCCGGGTAACCCCGGAGTTCCGTCGCAGGCGGGCGGTCATCCGTGCCGAGGCCTCGGAGCCAGAAGGCTGTGAGGCAGAGCGCCTGCCACGCCGCATGCGCAGGGTGTGGAAGGCCGGACTCGGGGTCGATCTCCTCGCCGCCCCAGAACGCGTGCATGTGGCGCTGGAGCGCGTCGTAGGCGAGCGACCAGTCGAAGCCGTTGAGGAAGTTGTATCGGGCGTACTTCGCTCCGCCGAACCCGGCGACCTCGGCAACAACCATGAGCGCGGCGGGGTCGAGCGCGCCGAGCTGTGCGAGCTTCATCCCCTTCGCGCCACCCGTCACCGGGTCGACCACACGAACCTCGCCGTCCGGTCGCGACACCTTCTCGGCGCGATTCTCTCGCATCCTGCGCGCCAGGTCGGCCATGCTGTCGGCGGCGTGAGCCTCGTTGATGTGGGTCCCTGACACGGGCTCGAGGTCCGGGTAACGCAGAATGCTCAACCCGCACAGCCGTCCGACGAATGTCTCCAGGCGAGCGCCCTTCGACTTCTCCCAGCCGGGCAGCACGGCGATCGCCTCGATCCCGTCGTCGGCGAGCAGCTTCACGTCACGGGCGAGGAAGTCGCCCCACGTCTCTCCGTTGCTCGAGCCCGACCCGGGCGCACCGTCGGGCGACGCCAGCGCGACCTTCCGCGTCTCGGGGTCGTCGAGCTCCGCGGGGGAGACGACATCGTGGCCACGCTCGCGGAGGTCAGCTGTCGCGGCGTCGAACGTCGGGAGGTTGAACTGCGCGTGGCCCGTCATCGGACCGCAGACGTAGATCCTCACGAGCCGTCCTCCGAGAGACGGATCTTGTACTGAGCACCGACGCGGCCCTTGTCCGGCACGATGAAGTGCAGTCGCTGCGTCGGCTTCGCGGCCGCGGCCATCATCGTCCTGGCGTAGCGGTTGTCGGACTCGGCGGCACCGGTCGCATAGACCGCGCCCTCGCCGTCCGGCAGCGCCCATTCCTGGTGGTTGTGGAGGTGGCCGTAGTAGGCGTCGGTGAAGCTCCACGGGTAGGCGCCGGACTTCCACTGTGCGACGTGTTTGACGATCGTCGCCGGCGAGGCGTAGCCGTGGCGGCCGACCTCGTCGCCGTGGAACAGGAGCGCCCGGTACTCGCCGATCTCGACGCGCTGCATGTCCTCGGGCCCGTCCTGCCAGGAGAGCCGTTTCTCGTCGGCGAGCAGCTCCCGCGCGAGGTGGTAGATCATCCGGTCGAAGTTGTCGGAGGCGGGGACGGCCATCCGTCGCGACCCGATGCGCCCGTGGTTGCCCCACTCGCCGATCACCCGCACGCGGGCATAGACCGCGAGGGCCCGGCGCACGACGTCCACGACCAAGCGGGCGGCGCGGGTGTACTGATCGAGATCGTCGCGTCGATCTCGAACGGGCTGTGCGGGGTATTGGAACAGCCCTTCGATCAGGTCACCGCCGAACAGGATCACGCCCTCGTCGACGCGATGGTCGGCCCGCTGGATCCCGGTGATCTTCTCGGCGATGTCGCAGTAGCGCATGATCCGCTCGCGCATCACGTCGCTGTTGTAGGTGGTGGTGACCTTCGAGCCCTGCCAGTCCGTGAGGTGCCACAGGGCAACCTCGGGCTTCCCCTTCGATCGAGAGGCCTTGGGCTCCGGTACGGGCGGCACGGGCCCGAGCGCGGTCATCGCATCTTTCGCGCCGCTGAATGTCGCGTCTACGAGATCGTCGGTCTTCGCCTTCGCGAGACGAAGCCGCCGCTCGAGGTCGCCGATGATCCGACGGAGCTCGGCGGCGTCGTCGATGGCGTGGAACTCGCTGAGGTCTGGATCAGGCACAGGAGCATTTCCCTGATCGGTGGTCGGTCACAGACCGGATCCCAACCACGATCTGGCGCTTCGCGCACCAGTCCTCGACCGCCTTCGGCCGAATGTGCGTGGAGGCGATCGCAGCTCGAAGCTGCTCTTGCTCCTCGCCCTCAACCTGCTCGAAGGCCATCGCGACCCGGCAGGGTTTCGCCGGCGGCTTTCCCAGCTCCTCGAACTCCGACAGGTCAGCGCTTCCCCATTCTGCCCCCCTCCCTTGTAGATGCTCAGCCGAGCCATACGCGCAGCCGCCGGCGTCCCGTACCGCCGGTACGCCCAGTCGAGCGCACCGGCGGTGGACGACGACGATTGCCAGCCGTGTGATCGCGGGCTCGGAGACGCGCCGCGTCCTGCTGTGCAGCGCGGTCGTGTGCTCGTCGTCGAGCTCGGCCAAGAACTTCGTGATCTCGACCGGGTCGTGTAGACGGCAGAGCGTGTTGTTCTGGGCCTTGAAGCCGGGCGGCTGTTCTCGGCGCCCTGGCCGAGCTTGATCCCGGCGCCCTCGCCGGAGCCCGACCAGTTGGTTGACCCCTCGAACGCGACCACGCCGTCCAGAACGCCGCCCTTCGTATGGCTGATCTGGTGCGTCGCGGACTGACCGACGGCGAAGCTCGCGCGCACCGCCTGGTCCCAGGCCTTCGAGGATCTTCTTCTCGTGCACGCCGCCGGACTGGCTCTTGTCGAGCGTGCCCTGGACGTAGACATGTTCGTCGTCGACCTTGGCGCGGATCGCCTGGTCGAGCTCGTCATCGTCGTAGCCGAACATGTTCAGCTTCAGCGAGACGAGTTGCAGCGCTCGACCATGTGACCGAGCAACGCGTTGTGGACGTCGTCGCGGCCGACGTAGCCAGCGCCCGGAAGTCGGGGCTGTCGTCGGCAGCGAAGGACCCCTCGCGCGTGAACTGCGCGAGGTCCGCGAGCGAGAAGCCCTGAAGGCTGCTCACGCCACGACCTGCTGCAGGTACGCTTCGACCTGCGCCGCGGTGTTGCCGTCGTAGTCCTTGCCCGTCACGGCGTTCAGCCGCTCGGCCGAGACGTCGGCCCAAGCCTCAGTCGCAGAACTTCGAGAAGAAGGCCTCCGTCATCTCCTGACGGCGCGCCCACGTCACGACAGGCCAGGTCGCCCGCACGGGGTTTCCCGACCACAGGCACATAGTGGCCGCCCTCGATCGGGGAGCCCGGCACGACCCGCCCAGGGCTTGCCTTCGTTGAACTGGTCCATCGCGGATCCGGGAACTTCGAACCCGATCCCGACGCAGTCGAAGAGCCACGCGGCCTCCTCGACATGGGCGAGGTTGCCGGGCTCGAGCGCCACGAACGCGCCGATCTTGTGGCCATGCCCGACGCGTCCTCGATCCCTCTCGTGCGTCGCCAGTTCAGGACGTCACGCACGTCGACCCGTTGTCGTTCGCACCGGTCTGCCGGTTGTAGCCCGAGTACGCTTCGTATTCGGCTACCACCGCGTCGCCGGTGAAGTCGGGGACCGGACGCCCCGCGTCCTTGCAGACTCCCATCGTCTCGTGTGCCGGGCCCGCCCATGCGCAGTCACCGCACCCTTCGAAGCCTGGGCTGACGGTGTCGTCGAGCCGTTCCCGACGTCGGCGCGCTTCCCCCCCGAGGAAGTCGTTGCCGTGCCCGAACGCTTTCGGGATCACCGGCAGCGACGTCGGGCGAAGGTAGGGCGTAGTGGAGGTCCCGCGGGTCGTAGCTCGCGGGACGCTTGCCGAGCTTGAGGGCGCCCCATCTACTTGCGCCCCACAGTCGCTTTGGCAGCCGGCGCGTAACGGCCGAGCAGCACGTGGTGGGTGTGCAGCGCCGTGATCAGGGCGGTGATCCCCAGGTCGCGAGCTGCGTGAGCTCGGCGGCGACCTGGCCTTCGGTGATCCCGAACGCATTGAGGAGATGCACCGACCCGACGACCCACGCGGCGACGGTCGCGGCGACGACCGGGAGCACGACCCCGATCAGGAACTGCTTGACGGCTTCAGCGGTAGGCACTGTGCCCCTTTCGGTTAGTGAGTGCGGGCGCGATGGCCCGGTTGACAGCGGCGCCTTCCCTGAACCACCTGGTGCAGGTAGGGCCGAGCTTCTGGTGATGCGCACGCCGGCGGTCACAGCCGTGCGTGAGAAGGACGCGGCGCAGAACGCGGCGTCGCGTGTACAGCGCGCCGAGCGAGATCGGATGCGGGTCCGGGGTGCGGAGCAGCGCGACCTCGCGCTCACGGCGCACCCGGAGGCCCTCGAGCACCTGGCCGCCGGCGTGGTCGTAGCCGAGCATGATGTTCCCGGCGGCCCGGTAGTCGTGGCGGGCCAGGTCGGCGCGGAGCGCGCCGGTGAAGATGCCGGCGCCGAGGTTGTAGGCGAAGCTGTCGAGCGCGTCGACGGCGTGCTGGCCGAACGTGCGGCTCACCGAGTGGACGGCCCACTCGTATTCACGGCGGACGGAGCTTGCGAGGTTGTTCTCGGCGGCCCGACGGCTCGCGAAGCAGAAGCCGCCGAACACGCCGTGCGTCTGTCCGAAGCCCGCCGTCCACACGTGCCCGAACGGATCCCAGTAGGCGCAGCGGGAGTACCCCTCGAAGGACTCGATCAACGCAAGGCCGGTCCCGTCGACGGTCTTCTCGCCCGGCGAGAGCGCGTACGTCTTCGGCGGTGCGGCGTAGACGGCGCCGTCCGGTGTACGGGCCGATTCGAGCAGGAAGGGGCTGCGCGTGCGGCGGCGCCGGGGAAGGGGCCGACTTGCGCCGGGGGGAAGCGCTACTGCCGCACGCGCAGATGAGGACGGCGCAGAGCGCCGCGGCGGCCAGAGCCGGCGAGACGTCGCATCGAGAGAACCCCTTTCGGGTCTGGTCAGCCGGCGGCGGGTGGTTCGCGCGGCGGCTCGGCCTGGTGGCCGTTGTGGATCAGCTTCACTTCGAGCTCGTCGATCCGGTCGATTGCGGCTCGCAGGCCGCGACCGGGGTGTCCGGGTCGAGCAGGTCACGGATCTCTGCGATCCGCCGTCGGTGTGCTCGGTCGAGTACGTCCAGGAGCGAGTCGAGCTTGACCGCTGCGTCGCGGTGCGCCCGTTTCAGTGCCTCGTGCGCGTCGAGGAGCGCCCTGTGCTTCGCCCGCGACCAGCCACGCGACGACGGCGCATGGGAGGATCGCGAGGATGTTTCCCGCGTTCGTGGCGGTACCAGCTCGAGCCACGGCCAAGGGGCGGCATAGCTACCTGGAAACCCTTCATCAGTTCGACCACGACCACCAGGATCAATGTGAACGCTCCGCCGACGAGCGGGCCGCCCCACCCTGGCCTTTGTAGCGGCGCTCCTGGGTCGCGTTGTTCTGGTCGTTCTCGAGCACGGCGATGCGTCCGTCGTGGTTGGTGACCCGGCCGTTGGTGCGCTGGGTTTCTTGGTGGATCGCGTCGGCCTTCGTTTCGAGCCGGATCTGGCCGTCTTCGATGGCCTTCAGCTGACGTTGCAGGCCCTCGCCGAATACCGAGAACCAGTTGGGGAGCGGCGGCTCGGTCATCGGCCGCACGACTCCGGGCGACACGTTCCAGTTCGTGCTGGTGGCGGCGTTCCTGTCGTTCTTTGGCTTCGCTGAGCGCGACGAGTTCGGCGTGGGTCAGACCCTCGAAGTTGATTTTCGGGAGGAGCGCCTTGCTGTTGCGGATCTGGGTCCCGCAGCTGGCGCTCGAGATCCCCCGCGACGACGCTGATGTCCTGGCACTGGCGGTGGTTGACGCTGCCGAGCTGCACCTGCTGCCAGCCGAGCCAGCCAAGCAGGACGACCGCCACGCCGACGACGACACCGCGGCTCTCCCTGCCCCACCAGCTGCGGAAGCTTTCGTGCGCTGGGGTTCCCGTCCGTAGATCTCTCAGCAGCTGGCGCAATGCGGCCTCCCGGGTCGGGTACGATTCGGGCATGCGGAAGTGGGGGCTGGTGCTGCTGGGGTGCTTGGCGCTGGCAGGGTGCGGCAGCTCGGAGAGCGGCGAACGACGTTCGTCGTTCGAGAACGGCTGCAAGACGCCGACGACCTCCACGGCCGGGCGGAAGTCGTCGAAACGTGGGGCGCGTCGGCGGTGTCGGGCGAAGAACTTCGCGGTGCGCCCGCAGGCAATCAACCGTTCGTGTAGCACGAAGGGCGAACCTCGCGTCCGGCCGGCCAGACCCGATACTGAACGAAGGCGCCCCCGCGATGCGATCAACATCCGGGGGCCGGGCAACCTAACTAGGAGGTCACCATGCCCAAGCGTATCGCCCTGATCGCAGCGTCTCGTCGGCCTCGCGATCCCATCGAGTGCGGGAACATGGCCGGGTTCGGCGTCGCTGGGCTGGCGGCAGGAACTACCGCCACGGCCCCACGCACGCGGTAGTCACAGAAGAAGCTCAACCCCCCGAGGTGCCAATTGCCTCGTGCCATGCGGCGGCCCACTCGTACTGGAACGATCCAACAGCCTGTGGTGGTGAACCCAGTGCGGTGGTCCACGTATCGTCCCACCCCGCCGCAATGGGATGCCACAGCATCGGTAGAAGGCTCAGCGCCACCCCTGTCGCAGCCGCCGTCGACTTATCGCCACTGCGCGATTACGCTCAACGCGGCGCACTGGACCAACGCTTCCGGTCGAGTATGCCGAATGGCCCTACTTTTGCGCCCTGGTGGTCCACGAGTTCGGCCACTTCGAGGGCAGTTGGGATACAACCACCGACCCCACCTCAATCAACTACGAGTGGATCACCAGCGATAACGACACACTGGCCGTTTGTGCGGGGCCTACGCTATAGCGAAGGTCTGCCCGTCCAGCGAGATCAATGACGCCGCTGCCACATTGTTCGCTGGAATCATGGAGCCGCCAGTCGTAAACGTGTGCCACACGTGAAAGACCGGGGTAGTAACGCTGATATCAGCGATGGCCCTGCGGTCTTCCAATGAGGTCGCGCTCCCGCCGCTAGCGTGCAGAGCGGATCAACTTCAGCCGTAAGTGTCTGCCCGACGGTGACCTTTATGGCTCCCCTCAACCTCACGATCGACCCTTCGACGCGGTATTGCGCGGCCTGAGCGCCACCCTGTAGTTCGCACTTTGCCCCGAGGGTCAGGTTGGTCCACGCCCCCGATGAGCCTCCCATAATGAATTGCAAGCGCGCATCGAGAATGTCCGCCGTCACGATCGACGTCGCTTTGGCAGGGACGAGGCAGTACGCAAGCACGTAAGCAGCCTTTCGGCACCACCGCCGCGCCTTTGAGGTTCCCGAGCGTCGCACCCGCTTCCGCGGTACCTTTCAACGCTCCGAAGAGACCTTCGTCGCCCGCGCCTTCGACCTTTTCGTCCTTGATCCGCGCGACGATCGTTTCGATCCGCGGGTTCGTTTCGTTCGACGCCGGGACCGCGAGTTCGAAGTCGGCCTTGTTGTAGAAGTAGTACGGACCCGAGCTCGTCGTGAAGCCCGGGATCCAGCTACCCCTTCGGCAGGGGTGCCGCCGTTGATGATGACGTGCATATCCGGCGTGCCCTTCTGTGTCACTTCGAGCGCCGGTCACCGCGACGATCCCACCCGCCGAACCGATCAGGCTCCCGATCGCGTTGCGGAAAATCGAGGCGTCCGTCTTCCGTGCCGTCAATCACGCAGGTTTCGATCGCCACAGAGCTCTCCTAACGTCCTTCGAAGTAAGGCCACGCCGTCGAGCCCAATCGTGCTATCGCCGTCCGATGCCGCGGTCAAGAACACCGGCCGACCGTACCCGAAACGTTCAGATCCCCGAGAGCTGCGACCGGACCGCTTGCGCCGGCCCGCCGGCATAGGCGTACGTGCCTGTTCGCGCCCGGTCGAACCCTTCCGGGCAACGTGAAGGGCCGATTTGCCCGATAGGCCACCTTCGATCCGGCCCGCACGCAGGCGGATCACGTTGCCTTCTTTGCGGAAGGCGGCGGCGAAGAACGCTCCCCCCGTGTTTTTCCACGAGTTTTCGAAGCCGACCGCGACCCAGCCCGAATCCGTGAACGACGGCAGCAGGCGGATCAGCGTCTCGAGGTTCGTCAGACGCTGTTCGAGCGCCCTGAGCTGCGCTTCAAACGCTGCGTGCGGTGCGGGGGCTTGCTGAGGCATCTACCAGGGCGGCACGGGCGCCGGCACGAAGCCGAGGGGCGGTGCGCCCATGTCGATCTGCACCTTCGGTGTGCCGCTGTCTTCGGGCATCGCTGTCCAGGAGGTGATTCGGAATTCGTAGTCCATGCCTTCGGGGAAACGGGGGTCGGTGTTCAGGCCGCCACCGACGGGCGAGACCTTGAACCGGGCCCGGTCGCCGACGTCGAATTCGCCGAGGCGCAGCTCGCCTGGCGTGTACTGGCCTTCGGCGTTGGGGAGGGACAGCTTCAGCCACGCCGTGAGGGATGGGACGGGGTACTCGAGCAGCGCGATCTCGCCGAGCGCGATCTCAGTGAGCTGCTGCGCCGTCGTCACCTGGGTGCGGGAGGTCGCCTTCTGGTAGAGCGGGAACCCGGGCACGTTCGAGACGGCGATCTCGGCTTCGAGGCCGGTTGTGCCGGTCTCGGTCACTTCGGTCGCCTGCGAGGTGCCGTCGCCGGAGTATTCCCAGTCGATGCAGTCGCGCGCGAGGATCACCAGGCCGGTTTCTTCGGCGGTGCGGCCCTTCAGCGGGTACCAGATGTTGCAGGTCACTTCGGGCGTCGTCGACGCTGAGCGGTAGTTGCAGTCGTACGAGTAGTCGAAGCCCACGCCGAAGCCCATCTGCGAGAGCGTCGAGACGATCGAGTCGACCGTCTGCAGGCTCGACCCGGGGTAGGACACTTTCACCGACTGGCCCGACCCGCTGGCAGGGTTGAGCACGATGTTGATGCCGCCGGCGATGTGGCCGGGGCCTTCCGCTTCGACGGTCTTCGCGTCTTCGATCACCGTCTTGGCGATCGTCATCGGGTCGGCGCCCGCTTCCCAGGTTTCTTTGTAGTCGCGCGCCTGGAGGCGGCGCTGGAAGTAGGAGCCGAACTCGACCGCGGCAACTTCGCGAACCTTCTTGGAGCTCGTGTATTTGCCGGTGCCGACGATCCCGCCCCACACAAGGGTGCCAACGAGGTCGACGAACAGCGCGGCTTTGCTTTCGCGGCAGGCATTCCGCCAGTCGAGCTTCTGGACGCCCGGGTCGGTGAGGGCCAGGTCCCCGTTGAACGCGCCGGGCTGGTTGAGCGTGCGGCCGAACTTGACGCCGTAGTAGGGGAGCGGGTCGAGCGGTTCCCAGGTGAGCAGGTCGAACGCCCGGTAGGTGAACGGGTTGCGGGCCACCCGCTGGTTGCCGGGCACCAGGTGGCCACCGCCTTCGCCTTCTCCGCCTCCTCCCCCTTCGCCTTCCCCGATCAGGAAAGGGATGAGTAGCCCTTCGCCGATGCCGCCCATTAGAGCGAGACGGCTTCTTCGATGAATTTCTTGATTTCGGCGGAGCTCCAGTTCCCCGAGGTGCCGTGTTCGCCGGAGGTCGTGAAGCGTTTCAGGAGCCGCTGGCTGCCGCCGTTCGCTTCGAGCTTCGCTGCGAGTTTGTCGGCCTCTTCGGCCTTGGGGACCAACAGGTCTTCCGGGGAGGCGAGAAGCATCACGGGGACGCCGCGGTAGTCGACCGCTTCGTGAGCTTGAGGGTCGAGACCCTTGTTTGTCACTTCCGCGGCAAAGTTCGAGAACGATTCGTTGACGCCGTAGGCGGTGCGGAACGCTTCGACGACTTCTTTCTGGTTCGCTTCGCCGTGGTGTTCGCTGAGCCAGAGGAGATTGAGTGCGGCGGAGACGAACACGGTCGCGGCAACCGGGATCTTCCGCTGCACCATCGCCATCGCGGCCGCGGTCCCGCCGGCGCTGTAGCCGAGCAGCACGATCGGCGCCAGGGGGTAGTGGTCGCGGATGTACTCGTAGAGCGCGCCCAGGTCAGTCAGCGCCTGCGTGTTGCCGAACGTGTTCTGATGCATCCGGCTCGACGCCACGGCGAACCCGGCTTCGAGGAGCGCCTTGTACGTGGGCGCGGCGAAACCGCCGGCGGTTTCGAGGGGCTGGGTCTCAGCCTTTTCGGATTCGCCCGCGACGGTCAACAGGCAGTGGCAGTGGATGATCCACGCGACCGGCGGGGTGCGGCTGTCGAAGCTTTTGGGGAGCTCGAGCCGGATGCGTTCACCGTTCTTGTCGTGCGTCCAGATCGGCCGGCTGACGCCCTGGTCCTCGATCCCGACGGCGGAGGCGCCGCTGAGCGGAGCGAGGCCGCCGAGGCGTGCACCCAGCGCACCGATCGACACGCCGGTACTCGCACCGCGCGAGTCTGAGTTGGACAGGACGATGCCCTTGACTTCGCCGACTTCCGCGCGGGTCGCGAATGCCCGCATCTCGACTTTGCCTTCGGTGCCTTCGCGGTTTTCTTTGATCAGCGTCATGCTGATCCCGTTCTCGTCGCCGGCGATTGTGAGCAGGTAGACGCCTTCGGCGAGACCGCTGGCGAGGATCGTCGGTGCAGAGCCTTTGACCCAGTAGAACGCTTCTCCGGTGGCCTTGATCCCGATCGACGTCCATTTGGTCGTATCCGTCAGGGTGACGCTTGAGGTGATACCGACGTCGATGTACTTTTCGGTTTCGACGCCTTTGCGGTAGTGAATCTTTGTGGCGATGCGGAAGTTGCCGTTGTTGGCCACGAACGCGCGGGTGAGGTACGGTTTCGCTTTCGCGCTGCCGAAGAGTTCGCCACCGCTCGCAACCATGCCGGTCGCTTCCGCGAGCGTGAAGGACTGTTCTTCGACAGCAGCCCACAGGGCAGCGAACTGGGCTTCTTCCGCGCCGTTCCGAGCTCGCGCGACAGACCGATTGGCCTCACCGGCGGCGACCACGTTGAGGCTGTCGAGGATCTGCGCTTTCGTCGCGCCACCGGTGCCGCCCGCGGCGAGCGCTTCTTCGGCTTTGGACTTCCCTTCGTTGGCCGTCGTCTGCGCCGTTTCGGCTTTGGTCTTGCCTTCGCCCGCTTCGGTTTTCGCGGTGTTCGCGGTCGACTGGGCGGCTACAGCTTTCGTCTTGCCTTCTTCGGCGAGCGTCTTATCTTCGGAGACGCCTTCTTCGGTGCCCGCGAAGATTTCTTCGAAGAATTTCTTGGTGGCTTTGGTGACGCCTTCGGTGATGCTCGGCCATTTCATCGCGGCTCACCCCCCTCGGAACGTCTGCCAGAGCGTCGCGACGACCCCTTCGCCGCTGCCGTTGTAGCCACGCCCCCGGTAGCGCCACACGCCGCCGCGCGCGACCGGCACCAGGACGTGGTATTCGCCCTTCCCCTCCCTGACGACCGCAGCACCTTCGACGGTCTCGATCGGTTCCTGCGGCTCCTGCGTTTCCGCCTTGACCGTCGACGGGTCGTAGCCGACACCGGAGGGCAGCGCGCCGCCGTCCTCGTAGCGTTCCCGCTCGGCCGCTGTGAGCCGACGTTCGACGAACGCGAACCGGCACTTCTCGACCGCTCCGACCGGAGTGATTTCGCTCAAGACTCGCTCCCGTAGCCGTGGGTGATCGGACTCGATTCGGCGTAGCCGTGGACCGCGGCTTCGCTCGTTGTGTAGCTGCAGTGGAGCGGCGCGCTGGTCGTGTAGGTGTATCCGTGGACCGCCGGTCCGCTCGTCGAGTAGCTCGAGTAGAGCGGCGCGCTGGCCATGTAGGTGTAGAGGACCGGGGTCGGTTCGGGCGGTGGTCCCTCTTCCCCGAACCTGTTGACGAGCCCGATTCGGCTCAGGAAGCTTCCCGCGCGTCGTGTCAGGGCGGCCAGACCGTTTGCGACACCCGTCGCCTGCACGAAGGACGCGAGCGCGGTCTTCCGGCCTTTCACGGTCGCGACCGTCGCCGCCTGCTGCGAGTAGACGGCTTGGGCGATCTTCTGGTCCCTGGCGGTGTTGGTTGCCGCGGCTTGCTGGGCGAAGGCGCCCGTCGCGCGCTTCTGCGCCGTCTCGGTGTTCGTGACGGCCGTTGCCTGCGTGATCGGGGTTGTGGCGATCTTCCGCCCCGCGAACCGCTGCACCAGGCCGAGCGCTTGAGAGAACGCTTCCTTGATCCCGGCGACTTCTTCGCCGGCGAACTGGCTGCGACCGGCGAACTGGCCGATCAGGCTCGCAGCTCGCCGAGTCGTCTCCGCGACTGCCTGCCCCAGTCCGACGACCTGCGCGAACGCGGCGGTGGCGAGCTTCCGGGCCGCCGTGCCGCCCACCGCGGCGGTGGCCTGCGTGAACGCGGCGAGCGCGCGCTTTCGTCCTGAGAACGACTGGGCGCCTGCGGTGGACTGCGAGAATCCGGCCTGCGCGATCTTCTGATCGGCGAAGCCTGGGCGCAGTGCGCTGACCTGCGCGAACGGTGCCTGCGCGATCTTCTGGTCGGAGAGGCCCTGGGTCAGCGCGGTCGTCTGCGGGAATCCTCCAGCCGCGATCTTCTGGTCCGTGAGCACGGACCGCGGCGCGGTCTGCTGCGCGAACGGTGCGGCGGCGAGCTTCCGGCCGGTGAACGAGCTCGTGAGCGCGGCCTGCTGCGCAAACGCTTCCGTCTTTTTTTCGCCGCTTTCTTCTTCGTATTCGACGACGAGGTAAACCTCGTCCAGTCGCCCGGAGGCCGCCGCGTTCTGTTCGGCGGTGAATTTGAGTTCTTCGAGTTGTTTCTGGGTGAGCGCTTCGGCTTCGGCTTTCGTCAGCGCGATGCTCAGCCAGCCCGGCCCCGGCGTTTCTTTTTCCGAGTTCGCGACGCTCCCGAGCCGCAAGACGTATTTGCGTTTGGTGCCGTTGCTCCAATACGACCAGCAGGTGACCGCGAGCGCCTTTTTGATTTTCGGGATGCCGCGCCAGGCGGTGATGCTGACGGTGGTGCCTTTGCCGCCCGTTTCGTACTCGCCCGTGATCGACGGGACGCTCGGCTGCAGCGTTTCCTTGGCGAGGAAGTTCGCTTCGGAACCGCCGGAGAGGATGCCTCCGCTGACTTTGTTCGCGAACGCGTTAGCGGAGGGCATCCGTCACCGGGGCTTTAGTCGTCTCCGTCTTGACCCGAAAGCGGGCGCTACGCGAGCGAGTACGGAGCTTCGAACTTGTCTTCGGTCGCTTCGTATTCACCTTCGGCGCCGAACGTCTCAGGCGTCGTCGCTTTCATCACGCCAGGGATTTCTTTGTTCGTCCCAGCCGACGATTTTTCGTGGTGGATCGCGTAGCTGACCGTCGTGGCCGCGGGCACTTTGAATTTCTGTTTGGCGGTGTCGCTGATGATGCCTTCGGCCGCGGCGCCCCAAGAGGTCGCGATCCGGACATAGCTACCGCCGCTGACCTCCGTGATCAGGTCGAATTCGGTCGAGCCGGTTTCCAGCGTGTGGCCGGCAACTTTGATCGCCGCGCCGCCTTCTTCCTCCGCGAGTTCGAAGCCGTTCGTGACGGCGCCGACGATGAAGTAGGCGCGGGCTTCGACGAGGCCCGTGACGGAGCCGGTCAGTTTGCGGATGTAGACGACCTTGCCGTTCGTCCATCCGGCCGCTTCCGAGCCGGTCATGTTGATGAGGCTGGCAGCGATCGCCGTGTTCGAAGTCGGCGCTTTCGTCACTGACGTGCACAGCCCCATGAATTTCGCCTTTTCGGAATAGCCTTTGACCGAGGCGTTCCGGCCATACGCGGTTGCGACGGCGGGCAGCAGCAGCGCCCAGAGGACGAACAGGATCAACACGGACCAGCTCCTTCTTGAGGGGTGATTACAGGCCGAGGAATGCGTCCGCCCACTGCACCGTCAAGGTGCCGGCGACCGCCGAGATGTCTTCGCTGGTGAACTCGATGACGTTTTCGCCTGGCGGCATGTCAAACCATCTGCTCCCCGCCATTTCACGGCCACGCCGTGAGGCGCCTTCGCTCGAGCCGGACGTGACCAACACCGCCGACTCGACGTCCGTGCCGATCGTGAGCACGTCGCCGGCGCTCAACGTCACGTTGAAGCCGATGCTCGGCGCGCCCGGCAGCGACAGGTTCGTGATCTTCGGACCGACGCATGGTCCGGTCACGACGAACACCGGCAGCACGTCGAACTTGCCTTCGTTCACGCAGGTGACCTGGCCGCCGCCCGATTTGCCGGGCCAAATTGCAGGCCATTTGGCCGGACATTGCAACCGCCGGATCGGGGCAGGAAGACCCACCGTCGCCGAGCTCGACGGGGCGACATACCAGCGCGGGTCGGTCGCGTGGAACTGGGTGGCGACGATCGTGCCCTTCCCGAACACCGTCGTGACGTCGACGACGTGCTTGTGTTTGCGGGGTCGCGCCATGCACGCGAACACCCCGGAGGGCATGCGGATGAAGAGCGGTTCCTCGGTCGTGCCCTTTACGCCGAGCACACCGGCGAGGGCCTGCCGGGCTTCGTCGAGCGCGACCGCCGTGGGGGCCGGTCACGACCTGTTTGATCGTGATGTTCCGGCCAGGCGCGAGGTCGAGCCCGGCGAACTCGCCCTGTTCCATCGCGCGCTGCGCGTCCCCGGACAGGTAGTCCGGGATATCGAGACCTTCGGGGAGTTCCTGCAGCTGGTAGGTGGCGCCGGTCGTGACACCGCCGAACGCGAGGCCGCCGTAGCTCATCTGCCACGTGGTCAGCGCCGGGGTCGCGACCGACGGGCTCGGGAAGCTCACGCCGCCACCGCGGGTGCGGCCGAGGCGCGACCGGCAGGCCGCCCGTCTTCACCTGCCAGCCGAACTCGGCGAGGATCTGGCCCGTCGACATGCCGGCAGCGTTGATCGCGAGAGCCCGATGCTCACGCCGCCCGTGCCGGTCGTCGCGTTTCGGTCGCTTTGGTGTTTTCTTCCGTCGCTTTCGTGTTTTCTTCGGTCGCTTTGGTCTGGGCTTCCGTGGCCGCGTTGTTCGCCACATCGAGCGCGGCCTGGGCGTTTGCCTCCGCGACTTTGGCCGCGTTTTCCGCGTTCGATCAGCCCGTGTTCGGCGACCTCTTCAGCCGCTTCACCGTGACCTTCGGCCGCATGCTTGACCGCCTGTTTCGCGGCACCGATCGCCTCGTCGTCCGCCGCTTTGGGCGCGTCGAGGTTCGTCTGCGCCTGGGCGGCGAGCAGCGCCGCGCCGGCCTTCCCGATTCCGCAGCGTGGTCGAGCGTGACCTTCGTCGCATCCGCGATCGCGGCGTGGTGTTTCGGCCCATTCGGTGTGCAGTCCGTTGTCGTGTCGGCCTTCTTTTTGGACGGCCTGTTCTTCCTCGAGCCTTCAGCGACGCCTTCGCCCACGCTTCGAGCGCTTTCTTGTGGGTCGCCACGAGCTGTTCGGAGAGCTTCGTCAGCGCCGCAGCGTGATCTGGTCGAGGGTGTTCTCGAGCTTCTTCAGTGCCGCGTCGTGCGTGCTTGCCCACGACCTTCGTGAGTTGTTTCAGGCCCCCGGACTGGATCGCCTGAGCTGATCTTCTGCAGCGTCGTTTCACCGGATTTTTTGTCGGAGGTCTGTTTCTTCAGCTCCGCCTTGGCTTCCGTTTCGAAGACCTTGCTCGCGGTCTGGAGCATCGAGCCGCCCTTGCCCACAGAGGCGAGGAACTTGGAGAACTCCGCCGCGGCCGGTGTTTTCTGCCCCTCCGTGTAGCCGGTCGTCGCCTGCGCCAGCGTACGTCCGCCGCCGGCGCCGAAGCCGAGCTCCAGGCCGGTGCCGTGCGATGCGACGGTGCCGATCAGCTGGCCGGCCTTGACGTGCTGCCCCTCGCTGACCGCTGGTCATCTGCTCGGCGTAGTAGACGAACTTCCCCTTCTCCGGCCCCGAAGTCAGGCGCTCTTCGATAGGGGCTGGCCGCCCGAACGCCCATAGTTGGTCCAGCCCTGCACGATCTTGTCGATGACTCCGGCGCCGATCGCACCGATCTTCGAGCCGGGACGGGCGGTGAAGTCGATCCCCTCGTCTTCGCGACCACGGACGAGGCCGGAGGCATGTTCAAATGGGTCGACGTAACCTTCGGCTTTGGCTTTTGTGCCAATCCCGGCTTTTTTCGATGCAGCCTTCGTATGTTCGCCGACGGCCTTTATATGCTTTTCGAGAGCTTCCGTATCGCCGCTTACTGCCTTTGTGTGCTTCGCGTCTGGCAGGCTATACCCCTTACCGACCCCGGCAATACCACCCGGATATTGCGAGTAGTCGTGTGAGTCCCACCCAGACTTCTAATCGCCTCCGCTTCCGCCGCTACACCGTGCCCCTTGGCAGCGAGAATCCCAGGCGTATTTTTCCGTAATGAATTCTGCGGTGGCTTGAGCAGCTCGCGCTGGACCCATTTTCCCTATCGCCGCGCCACCTGACATGACATTTAGCCAGTCGTCAGGCTGGGACGGATTAGGCCTCCCTTCTGGCTGCTCAGCTTGCAGCCCTTTCCCGATCACGGCGGGACGATTGGCCTGTGTCGACAGCCAGATCAGCCCCGAAGGTTTTTTGGGCACCGGCCGTACCGACCGCAGGACCGTTACCACCAGACAACGCGCTTCGGTCATCCTGACCCGCCCGTAAGACCCTTGCTGCTTCCTTCCGAACCGAACTTGCTGATTTCGCCTACGTGCGCCTTACCGGACTGATGCCCGTGACCGCTTCTGAGCCCTTCCGAGAGCAGGTTGATCGGTGCCAGGGCCGCGTTGACGGCCTTGATGATTTCGTTGACGGCTTCTATCACTACGTTGGCGGCGGCCTTAGCGGCTTCTTCTAGCGCGGACATCACTTCGCTCCAGTGGGAGGCGAGCTCGACGGCAGCGAGACCCAGCCCGACCAGGATGAGACCCACGCCCGTCGCACCCAGGGCAGTGTCCACACCGGCGGCGCGTCGTGTCGGCCGAGCCGACGATCGCGGCCCCTCGGTCTCACGTTCCCGCCGTCGCGGCGTTCTCCGTGCCGAAGACCCCGAGCGTCCGACCCGCTTTCACGAACGAGTCGGAGAACGCCTTCATCTTGTTGACGCGACGTACGACCCGACCGCGACGCCGAGGATCGTGACGATCACGACCAGCGAGGGCGTTTCGCGGCGTCCTTGTGCTTCCCCAGCCACGAGATGCCTTCGCTCAGGGTCCCGGCCAGTTCTTTCAGCTTCGGGATCAGGAAGTTCCCGAACTTGATCGCCAGGTCGACGGCGGTCGCCTTCAGCAGCTCGATCTGGTGGCTGAGGGTCTTGCGCCTGCTTCTCGGCGGCCTCGTGTGCCGCGCCGGCCCGGCTGACAGCGGCGGTCTGCGCCTGGAACGCCCCGGGTCCCTTCAGGACGATGTCGAGCAGCTGCTTGTTCGCGGAGGCGCCGAACAGCGCCTTCGTCGCCGCGAGCTGCTGTTCCTGGCTGAGCCCCGCGAGCTTCGGCTGGAGCTGCGGATGACCGAGCTCATCCCGACGAACTTGCCGCTCGAGTTGAAGATCTGCAGGCCGAGCGCCTTCGCCATTTCGGTCGTCGGCTTGCCCTGGCCCACGAGCGTCGTGAACGCCGTGCTCATCACCGAGATCGCAGGTGCGCCCGACCACACCGGCCTTCGCGAGCGCGTCGAGCAGCCCAGCCGATTCGGAGAGCGACGGCGCGAGGTCGCCGAGTTTGCTCTTCGTCCGCGAGAGCGCCGCAGTGACCTGTTCCAGGCCCATCCCGGTCACGCGAGACGCGTTGAACAGGATGTCCGTCGCCGGGCGCCTGGGCGACCTGCAGGTGGTAGGCCTGCATGGTCTTCGCGATGGCTTCGGTGGCCGCGCCGAGCTGCACGCCGGACGCCTCCGCGAGGTCCATCGCGGCGGCCATGAACTTCTGGGACTGCGCCGCGGTGAGCGCTTTGCCGTTCAGCGCGCCGAGCACGCCCGCCACACCGGCGTAAGCGGTCGCGATCTGCTGGGCGCTGTAGATCGTGTGGCCGGCCGTGTTCAGGAACGCGTCGGAGATCTTCTTGGCGGCCGCGACGCTGATGTTCGCGTTCGCGGCGATCGACGTCGTCGCCGCTTCGAAGCTGGTCGCGGCTTTCACGCCGGCGATCCCGAACCCGACCACGCCGACCGTGGCAGCGGCGAGCGTCCCGCCGCCGACCGTCGAGAGCGTGCCGACGAGGCCCTTGCCCTTCGAGTCGACGCTTGGCGATACCGTCCGCGGTCTTCGACAGGTGACCGCCGAGGTTCCCGAGCGGCAGCCCGAGGCCGGCGAGGGTCGACGCGATCCCGCGCGGTCCCTTTCTAGAACCCGCTTCGAGCTTCGAGCCCGACTCCTCGCCGGCCTTCTCGGCGTCCTTCGCGAGACCGCCGAACGCGGGTCGGTCTGCTCCTTGACGCGCTCCTGGAAGCCGGTCGTGACCGGGTAGATCTCGATCGCGGCCGCACCGACGACCGTGGCGTCGCCGGTGATCACTCCTCGCCCTCCATCCCGAACATCGCGTCGAGCTGCTCCTGGTCGGCGATCGCGTCAGGTTCACAGCCCCCAGTGCTCGTCCTCGTACTCCTCGCGCTCGATCGGGTCGAGGGACGCGTCGAGCTCGAACTCGAGGTCGGCCGGTGCTTGGAGCGCACGTCCGGCTCGAGACCGGCGGTCTCGTCGAGCATCATCGTGTAGATCACGTCGAGGGCAACCCAGGCCGGGTGGCGACGAAGGTCGCCTAGGCCCTCGCGCCAGCAGCGGCCGTTGACCTCCGCCCACCGGACGATCGCCCAGAGCGTCGTGCGGTACGCGGCGGCGTAGGGCGGCCCGTGTAGGTCTCCGACAGCCAGTCGGAGATCTCGGCGATCACCCCGGCTTCGAAGTAGACGTCGGGCTGCTCGATCGCCTCACGAAACTTGGCGCGCTCGGCGTCGTCGACGAGTGACTGTTCGACGAACTGGACGACCTTGTCGGACTGCAGGACGCCGTTGCCCTCGGCGGCTGCGCGGACGATGTCGAGCTGGATCGCGAACGGCCTGACGCCGCCGGCGGTGAATTTGTAGGGCACCTCCTCACGGCCGGCCGGTCCGTCCCGGTAGCCGATGAGGGTGAAGTCGAACGGATCGAGGTTGATCTGCTCGGGGTTCTCGACGCGGCCGAACACCTTTGCTGACGGCATGGGTGTGTCCTTTGCTGCTGTGGCCGCTCACGCGGCGGCCTGTTACGCGAGCGCTAGAGGCAGCGCATCGCGAAGAAACGGCTGGGCCCAGGTACCCGGGTGGTTGACCTGCTGGAAGAAGTAGGTGCCGGCGCCCTCGGGGCCGCCCGACCAGTGGAACGCGAGCGCCTTGCCTTTCGCGGCGATCACGTGCTGGACCGTGCCCTCGTGGACGTAGAGCGAGTACGACGTCCTGGTCGGCGAGCACGGCGTCGTGTCGGAGACGATCGTGATTTTGAACCCGAAGAGCGGGTCCTCTTCCACGCGCTTGACGATGCTGTCCTGCAGACAGCCGGTGAGGCGTGGCGCTTTCGCGCGTGCGCCCTGCTTGACAACCTCAGCCCGCCCGATCATGTAGCGGCCGACCGGCCCGGCAGGGGAACGGAGAAGCTCATTCATGCGAGCCCCGTCGATGACGAGCTTGCCCACGGTGGCCTCCTAGCCGAGGTTGATGCCGATCGGCAGCCGGACGCCGGCGAGGCCGCCCTCCGGGCCGAGCGTCGAGAGCTCGCCGACCGAGAAGCCCTGCAGCGCCGCTTCGGTGATCGTGTGGTCGGCGTGGATCGCCATCGCCGCGTCAAACATCGCCTGCGCGTCAGCCACGGTCTGCTGGCCGGATTCGTCGAGTTCCTCGGCGGACGGCAGCTGGCCCTGGATCGCGCCCTCACCGGACAGGCCGGGCACCTCGCGGATCAGGTAGACCGCGTAGCCGGCCTGCAGGATCTCGGCGCCCGGGACGAATGTCCCCGGGTCGGGTTTGCCGGGTGAGCCCTGCCCGATCCCGGTGAGGGTCACCGTGAGCTGTTCGCCGTCCCACACCGCAACCTGCCCCGGCGCGATGTACGCGCGCTCCGGGACCGTGACGTCGAGTTCCTCGAGCTGGGTCTTGAACGCGGCGAGCAGCGCCGGAGCAGCTTCGGGGGCGTTCACGAGGTGCTCACGTGCGCCTGCCTACGACCCGGCCTCCCGAGATCCGGAGACCACACGGCCGACTGGCGCTGCAGTTTGTGCGGGTTGTAGGTCGTGACGAACAGGTCGACCTCGTAGATCCCCGACAGGCCCTTGTTCAGCAGGTCGGTCACGTCGCGCACCTGCGCGGTGACGCCCTGGCGGGCCATCTGCGTGATCCGCTTCGGGTAGTGGGTGTCGTCGCCCAACTGCGGCAGGACGAGGCTCTCGGCGAGCTTCTTGGCCGCCAGGAGGCCCATCTGCGGCGCGTCGTTGCCGAACGTGTAGGTGACGCTGAAGGTGCCCGGTTCGGTGTCGGGCAGATCCATGATCTGCGACGTCGGCCAGCCCCACCTCGCCACAGGCACCGTCGATGCGGACGGGCGGATCCTGACGAGGCTCCTGAAGTCCCGCAGCTCGTATTCGTCGGCGGGGATGACTTCGCCGTCGATCTTGATCAGCGTGATCTCGCGGACCGGATACGGCAGGTCGATCGTCGGCGGCTCCATCGACCCGAAGTGAGCGAGAACGTTCGGGTTGAACGAGCCGTAGGCGGAAGCAAAGCCCTGCGAGGCCACCCACCCCACGGTGGAGAGGGTCGCCCCCCAGGAGCGCGTGTCGACGTCCGTGGGGCGCGAGACCGGCCGTACCGTCACCGGTCCGCAGATGCCGGGGAACATTTTCCCCGAGAGCTCGTAGAGCACGTCGGACGCCGCGGACGCCGCCTGCGCGCAGATCGCTGCGACCTGGCCCTCCTCGAGCTGCCCTTTCGCGGTGCGTTTCTCGACAGCCTCCTGCACCCAGGGCAGCTGTTCGATGTCCTCGGCCGAGGCCCAGGGCGCGCACGCGCCGGAGCGCGGCGTTTCGGGCATGTCGCCCCCTTACAGGGTCGCGGACTGCTTTTCGACCGACGGCGTCGGCACGATCACACGGCCACACCCTGCCCGCCCATACCACCGGGTGGACGCGAACGGCCAATCGCCGACCGGCCCAGAACCCCAGTTGAGGTTCTGGAACGCCTCGCCTTCGAGCGTGGTCGCCGTGTTCGCGTTCGTCAGGTCACGGGTCGCGATGTGGAAGTTCTGGCACCGCGGGAAGATCCAGTGGATGAACGGCTGGGTCGTCCGCTGCACGCCTTTGACGATCGCCTTCTGGAACACCTCGATCGAGACGCCGTTTTCGTTGCCGACCGGACCGAGTTCGGAGGCGTTCACCCCGACGTTTTCGCCGGGACCCGCGGTCGTGTCGGACTGCGGCAGGTTGCCTTCCGGGGTGACCGCGCCCGTGTCGACGAACACCGGGATGAGTTCTTCCGGTTCGATTTTCGCCGTGTTTTCCGGGGCGAGGTTTTCGACTTCGAGGGTGGTCGCGCCCTTGACGCCGAAGATCGTGGTCTTCAGCAGCGCCTTCGGCGCGGACGTGTCGCCTTTGACCTGGAAGATCGTGCCCTTCGGCACCGATTCGGTCAGGGCCGTCACTTTGATCGTGATCGCCGTCGACTGTTTCGCTTCTTTGATGGCGATCGCCGTCGCGAGTTTCTGTTTGCCGACGTTCGGGATGTAGCCGAGGTACTGCTGGATCCCGCCGACGCGGCCGAACACCTGCTGGCCGATCGTGCCGGCGGTCATCGCGGCCGAGATGATCACCTCGGCACCTTCCGCGCCGGTCGTTTTTTTCGCGTGACTTCGGCGGTCGCCAGCGACTGGCCGAAGCTGTTGAAGTTCGCGACACGGTAGCCGTAGGTCGCTTCGGCGAGCGTCCCGACCGGGCCTTTGACGGCGGTGTACGCTTCCACGGTCGGCGCGCCGGGTTCGCCGAGCGCCACGGCCGCGCTCCCGAGCAGCACGCCGCCCGTCAGCAGAGCCTCGAGGGCGGGGTCGGGGATCGCCAGGTCGAGCGTGACCTTGCCCCACGTGACCATGTCGCCGTGCTTGGCGTACACCGACAGGTTGCCGGACGCGTTCTTGATCTTGATTTCGTCACCGGTCTCGACCGCGGGGGCCGGGGTCATCTTCAGCTTCTGGTCGGTGACGTACATGGCGTTCCCGGGGTCGGGGAAGCCTTCGGCGTCGAGAGCGGTGATCCGGGTAGCGACCGACCAGATCGACGCTGCGGGGGTGAGGACGGTCATCTACTTGCTCCTTGGATCGTGGGTCTCATTCGGCTAGTTTCACTTCGACCCAGAACGGGCCGCAGGCTGCGTCGAGGGATACGGCGGCGAGCTTCTGAGCCCAGAAGCGGACGGTGTTCGGTTCGCCGCCCTGGCCCCAGTCGGTCATTTCGCTGAACGTCCGGGCCACGGCGGTCGGTGTGGGCTCCACGCGGCAGGAGACGAGGTCGGTGGCGCACATCCACGCCTTGCCCGCGCCGGCAGCCGTTTCTTCGAAGCCGACCGCGCCGTTGTAGCCGACACCCGGGACGATGATGTTCCCGAACAGGTCGTACATCACGCCGTTGTTGGCGGTGAAGTGGGGGTCGGACTCGATGACCGTCAGCAGGTTCGTGGCGGTCTGGCGCTGCAGGTGAATCATCCCCTGGCCGCCGAAGCCGCATTCCGCGAGCGCGTCCTGGAGGATCTGCAGGCCTCGGCTGATCGACGGAGCGTCCGCCGTCCGGGGGTGAGGTTTTCGGGAGCCCAGCCCGCTTCGGCTTTCTTCGTCGAGCCACTGGTTCGGGAATCCCTTCGCTTTCGCGAGGGCGCCGGACCAGCACTCCTTCTCGATCGCCTTGTACTGAGCATTCTCGAGCAGCCGTTCCGCGCGGCCTTTGAAGTCGCGCCTCTCGAAGCCGAACGTCGAGCAGGAGTCGGCGGCGCGCAGCAGGAACGGCCAGCACCGTGACGATCGGCAGGTTGCCGTATTTCGCAGGGCCGCCGGTCGTGTTGGAGACGGGGGCTTCTTTCCGGCTTCTTCGGCTTCGCCGATGTCGAGGAATTCGATCGTCTGCGTCGACTCCTCGATCGGCGCGGGCACCGGGTTGACCGATTTGCCGCCCGCTTTCGTTTTGATCCGCAGCGGTTTTTTCGTGGCGCCTTTCGCGCGGCGCACGATGTAGGTCGCGGCGTCGGAGACCTTCGGCCACGTCAGCAGCACCGACCCTTCGGCGCCGGGCGTGATTTTCAGGATGGGCGACGCGGTCGTCTCGCCGTTCGCGTTCAGCGCGGTGACCGAGTATTCGAGTGCTTCGGCCGGCACGGTGCCACCGCCCGCTTTCGCTTCCCCGGTCGGTTTCTGCGGCGCGGGGAGCGCGGGCTGGTCGATGCTCGTGCTGTCGCACGGGTCGCGGATCTCCGCTTCCCAGTGGTTCTCGGGCGCGTACCAGAATCCGCGGGTCCAGCCATCGCCGCGCAGGTCCTCGAGTTCCTCGCGGAGGTCGTCGGGCAGCTGCGCGAGCTGCTCCGGCGTAATGTCGAACAGCGCCGCGCCGGACGGGTCCGTGTTGAGGTCCGGCCGGAGTGAGCTGTTCAGCAGGTTGAGAGTCGGCGGCTTCGGAGGGATCGCGGGTACGACCAGCGGCGTGCGCGTGTTCGTCATCGTGCGATCCCTCCTCGGTCCGTTCTAATCCTCGTGCCCTACGGTGCGATCGCTTTTTCGGGCAGCGCCGACGCGCCGGTCGCCGCGACGATCGACTGGACGCACCAGACGCCTTTCGAGAAGGACCGGTTCGCGATCCCCTCGAACGTCTCGACGAAGGTCTCGTAGTCGTTCGTCGCGTCGAGCGTCGAGTCCCTCACGACACCGAGGTCCAAGCGGCCGGCGTCGAGGAACTGGATCGCCCCCTCGGGGAACAGGTACCAGACGAGACCTTTCGTTTCCCACGCTTTGGCGGGGAAGATTTCGTCGAGCTTTTTCCCGGAGGTGACGTTCGCCGCGATCGCGTACTGCGATTCGTAGTTTTTCGACGCCGGTTCCTTCTGGCCGTCCAGGTGCCAGATCACGTTGATCCGGAACTGGCCGAAGAAGGCGTTGATCATCTCGTCGGTGACAGCCCAGACGTTGAAGCTGCCGCGAGTTGTCGTGTGCCTGCTCGCGTGCGAGGTCGGCCCGGATCAGTTCCTTGGCCATCACCGGCAGGATCGCGGTGAACGACTGGGTCTCCGGGATGCGGTGGATGTTCCGGTAGGCCGCGATCCCGAACGCGATCGCGCTGACGAGGTCACGGGTGGCGCCGAGCGTGCTTCGCCGTTTCGAGTTTCTTCGTCGACGCCGCTTCGATTTTGTTCAGCAGGTTTTCCTCGGCGACACGAGCCGCCACCGGCGATCGCGAGGTCCGTGTTGGCCGCGACCTGCTCCGGCGCGAAGCGGGCCTGCATGTTGCCGAACCCGATCCGGGTGGAGACCGCTTCGACGAACACTTTTTCTTCCGTGCCGCAGGCGAGCACCTTCACCGGCTTCGTCTGGCCGGCCGGTTCGGCGTCCGTCGCCTCGGTCCAGACCGCCGTGGCGGCTTCCCATTCGGCGATGTCCGGCGGCTGCACGAACACGATCCCGCCTCGGGTCGCCTCGAAGGAGGCGAGACCGTCGCGGATCGGCCGCTCAGCGGTCGCCCACGTCGGCACGCTGTAGTCGACGTTCACCGGCGCGCAGATCCCGCCGGTCGCGACGAGCGACGTGCCGAGGGGCTCCCCGGTGATCGGATTGTAGGCCATCGCCTGCGGCCCGCAGACCGCGTCGATCTTGCGCGTGTTCTCCTCGGCGTTCGCGCCGAGCTTCCGGTCCTCGGGGTACTCGAACCGCGCGGAGGCCACGACGACCTTCTGTTCGAGCGAGTTCTGGCGGACCTGTGCGTCGGCCTGCTCGCCCATCATCTCGCCGAGCTCGAGGCGGTCGGTGACCGGCTGGCCGGCCTGGTAGCCGCCGGCGGCGACGAGCACGCCGTTCGGGCGCTCGGGCTCCGTCTCGGGTGAGGGTGCCGGTCTTCGGTGCTTGCGGGCCATCTTCTGGACGGCGCCGGTGGCCGCGACGGGCTCGGCGGGCGGTCTCCTCCGTCGTCCTCGACGGCCATCCTCGGCCTCCGGTTCCTCGGCGTCGGCCTCAGCCTCGGGCTCCTCCGGCTCCTCGCCGGACTCCTCCTCGTCGGCCTCGGTCCTCGCCACCGATGGCCTTGATGCGCTCGCGAGCTGCGTCACGCTGCTCGCGCTGCCTCCGTGGCCTTCTGCTCACGGGTCGCGCTCTCGGCGAGTACCTGGTCGCCGATGTCGGCGAGCTCGACCAGCACGGCGGTCTGTCTCGTCCGACGGGTCTCGACGTCCAGCTCGTCGAAGGTGGTGGTGACTTTGCTGCCGCGAGATCCGCCAGCTCCTCGTCGGTCAGCTGCCGAAAGCCGCTGCAGTAGCTCACGAATCTCGTCCATCAGAACCTGCTCCTAAAGGCGGGGGTTTACGTTGTCGGGGCGATAGCCGCATCCGTGATGTGGCCTCTAGGAGCCGGTCCGTGACCGGCAGCTATCCCTCTTTTCACTGCGGGCGCGGAAAATCCGCTAACGGTCGGGACGGGTGCGACCCGTACCCTCTCGGGCCCGTCCCTCGACGGCCATCCCCACGAGCTAGCCGAGCGCGGCCATCCGCTCTCGCGCATCGCGCTGAGCGAGCCGCTTCAACGCGGGTCGCGCGATCTCGGCGATGATGTCGTGCTCGGGCGCGTGCTTCAGCTTCTCCATCACCTGTGCGCCGTACGCGACGAGCGCGCCACGCTGGCCGGACGCCACGACGGCGATCGGGAAGCCCGGCACCGGGACGGCCAGAGGCAGCGACGAGCTCGAGCTGGCCGCCGATCAGCCGCCAGTCGCCGGAGAGCGAGGCGGCGGTGAGTCTCGCGGATCTGAGCCTCGCTGTCGCGTCCGGGCGGATCGCGCCGGCGACCCAGATCCCGTAGGCGTCGTCATCGCCACGGAGACGTCGGCGACCGTCGGAGGCGATGTCGTCGTAGTGGGCCATCGCAGCGACCGCGTGCAGGCCGGGTGGGGCGTGCGCCGGCGTCGGCGGTGAGCGCGCCGACCCGGACCTTCTCGCCCTCGGCCGTGACGATGTGCTGGCCCGCGAGGAAGTGCGCGTACCCAGCGGCCGACGGCGGTGCGGTGACGCACCCTGGTTTCCCCGAATGGCAGACGCCCCAGGGGCGATGTGGCCGTAGCACTCGGCCGTCAGCGGTGACGGTGATCGGGCAGGCGTATTTGCCCTTCGCGCTGCCCGTCACGGCCGAGGATCTCGACGAGCCGGCCGTCGCCCTCCTCGAAGCTGGGGTCAGCGAACCATGCCGCCGGTGGCCGTGACGGCCCGGCACCGGAGGCGACAATGACTTCGATGCCCCTGGTCGCACGCTTCGCACTCCTCGTAGCTCATCAGGTGGACGAGCTGCCCGCCGGCGGACACGATCGCCGGAGGCTCCGCAGGCGTTTCGGGGTTCTCTGCTGCCTGCGGGATCGCTTTCGCGTCCGCCGCATCGGTGCCGTCACCGAGCACGATGTAGCAGCCCGGCGAACGCCGGGAACGGGCAGGCGGTGCCGCCCATGACGTGCCCTCGGTCAGCGTGTCTGTCCCATCGAGCGGGAAGCCTATTCGTCGACCTCGGTGATCGTGACCTCGGATGCCTGGACCGCGATGTCCGCAGACACGCCCATGCGCCCCATCTGCTCGGTGAGTTCCGCGGCGTACATGCCGTCGTCGGTGGCGAGGAAGTTCCCGCCGAACCGGATGAGCTGCGTGTCGGACTCGCCCGGGTCACGGGTGAGCTCGACGATGCGCCCGGCCATGACCGCCGGGTCGTTCATGTCGAACCCCTCGGGGTCGTGCGTTTCGGTCGCGAGCAGCATCAGCGGCAGCGGCGGGTCGCGCCATGTGAGCGCGTCCGCCGCGATTTCGCGGCCGTCACCGGTTGGCTGTCCCTCGATGACGAGCACACCGGAGAACTCCGGCCCGAGGTTCTCACCGGGCTCTCGCACTCGGGCGGCGGGTTCTGGTCGTGTCGGCGGCGTCCGTGACCTCGGCGACGCCCGGTGCGGCGAGCTTCTCTTCGGGCTTCGCGGGAGGCGCCTTGTCGGGCTCGGCGGTGGGCTTTTCGGCCTCCGGTTTGGCCTGGCTCGGTCTTCGCGGTCTCGCCGTTGTTGGCCTGCGCTTCCGCGGCTTCGGTCAGCGCATCGGCGGCCTTCGCCAGCGCTTTGCTGACGGCCGAGTCGTCGGCGTCCTTGTCGGTGTCCTCGGACTGGCGGCCGATGACGGAGGCGATCGCCTTTTTCGCGGCGTCGATCCCCTGAGTCACGTCGCCGTCGACGTCGTCGCCAGCGGCCGACTTCTCGGGTGCCTTCTCCGGGGTGCCTTCTCGACCGGTGCGGCGTCGGGCGCGGGCGGCGGAGGCGGGCTCGCGGCGACCTGGCCGTAGGCAAGGTCGGCGATCAGCTCTGCACGGGTCTTCGGTTCCACGGTGCTCCTCCTACTCAGGCGACGGCGGCCAGCTTGCGCCTGACCCGCTGTAGCGCGTTGTCGATCTGCTTGTAGCCCGGCGTGCCCTTCGCGTAGGGCTTGCCGTCGAGTCGGTGTGTGATGGCCGCGCGCTCGAGGATGCTGGATCCACGAGCACCCCGACCTGGCGGCGGAAAAGTTGCGCGCTTCGATCACCTCGCACAGATCACCGTCGGGGGCCGGGATCGTGTCGCCGAGCGTCTTCGGGTTCTCGTGATCGTTCGTCGTGGTCGCCTCGAGGCGAGCCGACTCGTTGAGCGGGCGGTTGTAGTGGCGGCCGGCGGTGATGATGAACGAGTGCACCCGCCGCTGGATCACGAGGCTCGCGAACCCGCGGAATGAGCTACCACGGTCGGGACGGTAATCGAGGCAGCACAGTGCAGGGCGAGCTGGGCGGCCTGCCACAGATCCTCGGCATCCTCTCCGGGGCGTAGAGGCCGGCGGTCTGGAAGTGCAGGACGTCACGGTGGCGCCGCAGGAGCTCTTCGAACGCCCACTCGTCGCCGTCACGAACACGGAGGCACAGCTGATAGTCGGCCGTGTAGCGGCTCACTCGCTTTCGCCTCCTTCCGTCGTGCCCACCCATAGGGGGGTGAAGTCGCAGGTGCATCCGGAGTGGTCGCCGGGCATGTAGAAGCTGTTGTCAGGCCAGCCTTCGGTGTTCGCAAGGCGTTCGTCTTCGAAGCTGTTGAAGTCCACACCGTCGAGCGCCAGGTGCGGCTCGAAGGGCTTGAGGCTGGGGCCGTGCTCCCACTCGTAGGACTCGACCGTCATCCTGCGCCGACTGGAGCAAGCCTTCGGAGATCGTCGGTGCCGGTCCCCACCTGAAGACCGATCAGCTCGAGCGTGGCCCGCCTGGCCCGGCTTCGACTGTCGGTGTCTTGGCCGCCGGCGACAGCGAGCGCAGCACGGATCAGGCCGGTCGAGACGAGCGTGTCGGGGTTCAGCTCGGCCCAGTCGCCGGGCCCGACGTTCGGATCGGGGTTGAAGAGCAGCTGGGAGCCGAGCGCGGCGAGCGCCGTCGACAGCAGCTCCCACGCACCGGTCACGGTCGGTCTGCCATCTGCTGCTTGGCCCGTTCGACACGCGGGTCGGTTTGCTTCGAGGCCGCCGAGCTGCTGAGCCGTGTTGGAGAGCGTGCTGCTGGGCTGCCGCCGTCCAGTCGTGGAACTGGCCGCGTAGGGTGCCCCAGTCTTCGCCGATCAGGCGTTCCGCATCCACACCGGACGCCTTCACGACGTCGGGCCCGAGCAGGGCGGAGACACGCTCGTTGCGGCGGTGGGCGATCCTCGCCCTCAGGGTCTCGTCCTTCGCGACCTTCGAGCGGAGCCGGCCGCCGATCCGTTCGAGCTGTTTGAGCATCGCGGCGTTCGCGGCGGTCTGCAGCCGGGCGCGGAGGTCACGGTCGATGTGGACCAGCTTGCGCGACAGGCGGTGCGAATGGATGACGCCGTTGCCGGACGCGAGCACCGGCGGTGGACCGTGTTCTGGCTGTTGCGGCGCGGTGGCAGGTGGCACCGTCGCTTCATCGGTCGGCGCTCGCAGCTGCAGCGGTGCTTCCGCTTCCTCCTGCTCGCCCGCGTCCACACCCGGCAGGGGTCACACCCGGCACCGTGCCCGACGTCTCGATCGGCGGGATCGTCAGCGAACGGGAACATCTCGTGCACGGCCGCCATCACCAGGTTCGCCGGCGGCGAGCGCATCTGCGAGAAACATCCCGCAGCAGCGTCTCCTCCGGTGACGGCGCATCCTCCTCGCTGAAGCCGGCAGTTTGGGCGAGCGCATGCAGCGCTGATTGCGTGACGGTCGTAAGAGGTCGAGCGCGTCCTTCGTCTGATCCGGGTGGGTGACCAACTCGGTCGGGTCGAACCAGATCACCAGGCGGCTGCGCGTACTCCTTCGGCACCTCGAGCGCTTCCAGGCGCGGCTGGAAGTAGCCGGCCGTCAGAACGTCGCAAGCAGGTGAACGGTGTGCGGCTCCAGGTGGTGGCGGAACGTGTCGTCGGAGACCTGCCAGCCGGTCCAGTGGTTCAGTTCGGCCATGCCCATGAGATGACCTCCTTGGGCAGGTCGAACCTGACCGCGATGTTGCCGAGGAGCTCTTCACGGGCACTTCGCGGCGGCCTCTTCGAATGGGTTCGTCGAGGACGAAGAGCCGGTCCATCTCTTTCAACATCTCCGCCGGGCCGCGGAACAACGATCGGCGTGTAGGCGGAGGCGACACCCTCGTCGCCGATCGGCTCGGTCAGCGCCAGGGTCAGGGCGCCGATGAACGGGTCAGCCTGCGGGTCGGCGTTGTCGTCCTCGGGCACCTTGATCGACAGCTCGTCCGGCACCTTCAGGATCCCCCGGTTCAGACGGGGAGCGTCCCTCGGCGCGGATCATCCGGCGCATGATCAGCAGCGCCTCGCACTCCTGCAAGCATCGAGCAGCAGCGGGCTGTCGGCGAGCATCGAAGAACCGCGGGTGCGGCACCCACACGCGGGAGATCGTCGTCAGCTCCGGGGTCGAGCTTCACCCACGGGATCACGCCTTGCGGTCCGTCGGGGATCTGCCGGAGCTCGTACGCCGTCGTCTTTGCTCGACCCGATCTCGTCCGAGCGAGCGGATCGACCATTCTTCCTCGGCCGTCTGTGGGGTCGGTCTGGCCGAGGATGCGGCAACTCGCCGGCGACGTCGACGTTCGTGGACAGGTTCTTCAGCAGGTCGCGGGCGGCGCTGTTCGGTCGGGAGCAAGATCGCGCAGCGCCTGGGTGGCGAGCGCCTTGAACTGTTCGGGAAGCACGCCGTCGAACTCGTCGAGCGGGATCGGCACGTTGTGCTCGAGTGCCTTCCGGTTCGATCGCGACGTACAGCCCCATCCTCGAGAGCGCGTTCGCCTTGAACTGGATCGCGTAGCGGAGCTCAGTGATCGAGTCGCGGTAGTTCCACGCGTCGGCCTGCCAGCCCTGACGCACCGCGCGGAGGCGCCGCGCTTCGCTCTTGTCCTCCATGTCGATCTGCGACGCGGAGGCCGTGAGCACCCGGAGCGCCCGTGCGATCTTCTTGCCGCGGGCCATCTACGCGCCGGTCCTGTCGGCCAGGAACCCGGCGGCACCGGAGACGGCGAGCACCATGGCGGGGTACAGCCCACACCTCGGGGGGCTGTCGCCGTGAGGATGATCGGCCACGATCGCCCGCCCAGACGCTCCACGCACCAAGGGCAGGTGACGAGCTCGTACAGCCACCTCGCGACGGCTCGCCCACCGCCTGCCGGGTTTCTCGACGGACTGCTGCACGCCGCCGGCGACACGTACCGCACCGCCCGATAGCCGGCAACGGCGGATCAGCTCGCGCGCGGGGGCGGTGATGGTGTCCCCGGGTGACCAGGATGGCGAGGCGGTACGTGGGCGAGCGCGTCGACGAACGAGCCACCAAAGAAGTCTCGGGGCATCCGCCCTCCTCCTGTGCTTACGGTTCGAGGGCGGTCAGGTCGACCGGGGTGACCGCCAGTGTGCGGGAACCGCTGCGTAGAACGCGCGGGAGGGCGCGTTGTCGAGCTCGACCGTGAACCGGCAGTGCGCCCCGGTCGGTTCGGTGCCGACATCGTTGGTCGTCGTACGCTGAACGCGGCGCCGCCCTTCGCGACCAGCAGGCCGGCGATGAGCTTCGCCGCGACGGGTGTCGATCGATCTCGTCGTCCCGTCTTCAGCGTCTCGGTAAGCGTCGCCGTCGACCGCACACCGTTCGAGGGCGTGCCGTCGGACACCGTTGAACGTGCCGGTGACCGTGATGAGCGTCGGCTCACAGGCGTCGATCTCCCAGTCGTAGGCCGAAGCACGACCCACTCGAGGACGCCCTGGCTGATAACGTACAGCGATGTCCGGAGGTACACCAGATCCCGCCAGCCTCAGCGTAGGCTTGGCTCGCGAACGTGACCGACGTCGTCCGGTGGGGCGAATCAGTCGGCCTCGCTTGATCGGGATGTGCTTCGACGAACGAACATTTCCTCACCGTCAGCGGTGCTGGATGAGGCGATCACCTCGACCGGGTAGCCGTCGAGACCTCGGCCGCACGACGGAGCGGCGCCACGAATCGCAACGAAGCGGATACGGCACGATCGACGATCGTGTTAGCGATCCGCTCACATCCAGGCCCAGCGGTACGCGATCCAGCCCGGGAAGTCCAGTTCGGAGTCGCTGGCCGCCTGGCGATACGCCGCAGAGCTCGCCCCGATGGTTGCGATCACGCTGCAGCCGCCACACTCCTGCCAGAGCCGCGGCCCGTCGTGCATGTACTCCTCGAACGTCGAGCTGGGTCGAAGCGAAGCCGAGCAGGTCGTGAGACGAGACCGCTCATGTCACGGCACGCGCGCCGCGTCCACGAACGGGCGGACAAGCGCCTTCAGAGCCGTCTGCCACAGCCACACCCTCGGCCGCGGTTGACCCAGTAGGTGCCGTCGGCGGTGATGCACTCGAGCGCGCACCAACCGGAGCGAGCCACGGGACGCCGGCACGAGCTCGGTGTCGTCAGGTCGATCGCGGGCCTGCTCGACCTGGCCGCGCTCCAGGTTCGTTCAGACGATGAGGCGCTCCGTCGTGACGAACACCCGGCCGCGGAGTACGCTGCCGTCGGGCAGGCGACCTCGGCGGGGTGGACATCGCGACGAGCCGCTCCATGGGCCAGCACCAACAGGACGATCTGGCGACGACCAGCGCGAGGGCCAGAAGGCGTGCACCGGAAGTCCCGCGGTGAGCAGGACCACCAGGAGCACAGCCAGCAGGACCCTCGCCGCGTCATCTCAGCAGGGCGTCACCGACCGCCTCGGCGATCGTGCCTTCCGTCCGGTCGTTTCCGCCCACCAGCCTTCCGGCAAGGTCAGCGTGACGACCTGCTGGTCGACGCCGGATTTCGACCGGGTGGTCGAGCCTTCGACTTTTTCGGTCGGCCGACCTTGATCTTTCCCGGCCGGCTTTGCCTTTCAAGGGCACCGATGCGAGCGTGCTGCGCTGGTGACTTTCTCGGTTTGCCGGATTCTTGAACTTCGCCGGTTCCGTCGTGGCCGAGCCGGCGCCGAGCAGAGCGAGCACCTTCTCCTGGTCTCCTTCGTTCCCGATCCTGCACTCATGGTCCCGACCTCCTGGTCGTGATGGTTGGTCGCGCCGAGGCCCGGCGAAGTAGGGTGCCCGCGCCGAACTGGAGGGGGAGAGCCCAGCGGGAAATGCCAGCCCGTCCGATCGAGACTGGCAAGATGGTTCAGCGCGCTGAGCGCTGGTGAGCTTTCGAAGGTGCGGCGGCAGGTTCCCGACCGCGCGCTGCTCACGTTCCCGTTCCGGCGCGCTCACCGTGTGCCTCGGCCCGCCTCGCCTTTCGCCACGAGCAGCCGCCGGCGGAGTTGATCAGCCGGACAGCTCGTCAGCCCCCACACCAGGCGTCCAGCCGGTTCGGTGACCAGTTGAAGTCCGGGTCCATGGGTCAGCTCGTCCTCGAGCTCGTGGAACGTGCCGAGGAAGTGGATGCGGCCCTGTTCGACATCGCCGAAGCGGGCTCGGCGCGAACCTGCTTGCCGCGGCTGGCGGTCACCTTCTTGTCAGGGCACGCCGGAGCGGACCGCGTCGATGACCGCCCCGACCATGTCGCCGCCGTTGTTCGTCCGGCGACGATCCGATCGGCTTCCCAGGTGTCAAACGTCTTGTTATCGCCAGTTCCGCCCACTCGTTCGGGAGCAGCTTCTTCTGGGAGTGGTGACCCTCGAGCACGTCAGCCTGACCCGGGCAGAACGGAATACGGCACGTCTCCGGTGATGCGGCCGCGGCGACAGCCACGATGCCGGTGAGGTCGTCGTCCTCCTCGGCGGTCGCAGCCGGGTCGACTGCGATGACGATCCTTTCGAGGTCTGAGCGTTTGACTTGCATCAGTCGATCAGCACCGCCCTCGAGCCCTCGATCGTCTTGGCGGACCACAGTGCACCGGCGACGTCGTCGAGGAGCTCGCCGTAGAGCTCCTGGCGCTCCTTGCGTGTTCCTGCCAGCGGACACCGAGCTCGGCCACGGCCTCGGGTGCGAGGTCTGCTCGTTGTCGAACGTCGAGCCGCGGCAGACGACCACGCTGCCGTCGGTGCGCTTGGCGAACTCCTGACGATCGGCACACGCGCGGCGTCGAGGTGATCGCGACCTTCGCTGGCCGCGGCGGATCGCGGGAAGAGGTTTTCCCACATGTCGCGGACTTCCATTGCGCGATCTCCTCCAGCCACGCGCCCCACAGGTTCGGCCTCGGGCTTTCCTCGGCACCTCGGCACTGTAGGAGCGGATCGCCGAGCCGTTCGGCAGGCGGAGCGCGAGCCGGTCTTGTTGTACGCGTCGTCCTCGCGCGCCATGTCGAGCGCGTACAGTAGGCCGGACTCGCCCTCGAGCAGGTGTCGCGATGTCGTCGCCGGTCGGCGCGATCACCGCCCAGTTCGAGCGGGGGACCGCCGGGCTTCATCGCAGCCACTCGGCGGCCGAGCGCGTCTTGCCCGACCCGCGGCCGGCCATGATGAACCAGTAGAGAGCGTCGCCCCGCGGAAGATGACGGGCGGACCTGCCGATGCGCGAGCGTGACGAGACGTCCAGTCGTGTCCACCGTCGAGCGGATGAGCACACCAGTGCCAGCCGTCGTGCGGTTCGCCGTCACAGTCGGGTCGGTCGCAGTACCAGCGGCTCGACGGCTCTGGCGGATCGTAGAGATCCGCCGCGATTAGGAACGGGTTACGCGGCCCCGCCGGCGATGAGGGTGAGCTCACGTCGAACAATGGCGGGCACCTCCGGCCGGTCCGCGACACCGAGTGCCTCGAGGATCCGGCGGATCGCGTCGGCGAACAGCTGGCCCTGTTGTTCGGCGAGTTTCACACGGCGGTCTTCGACACCGGCCTTGAGAGCGATCGCGCTGTAGTTCACGAGCCGATCCATCGCTTTGTGGCGGACGTCGATCCAGATGTGGACCGCCGGCGCCTCATGCTTGGTCTCGGTGACCGTCTCGTCAGCTGCGTCTTCGCCCTTTTCAAACTTGCGCGGCCGCTCGTGTGTCGTCACGACCGGACCGACCGCGTCATCGTCGCCGAGCGCCGCGATCCGTTCGGAGGCGTAACGCACCTCGCCGGCGGCGATGCAGATGCACTCGATGATCGCCTCGGCCGGGTCGACCGGGATCGGCTGACCCATGACCACAGCCTCGCGCCGTGCGAGCTCGACGACGCCTGTAGTTCGGCGTGCTGCTCAGCGCCACCATGAATGCGGCAACGGCGACACGACGTGAGCCGTTCCCCAGCCGGCGGTCTGACCGAGTAGCTCGTGTGAGTCTTGTTCCTGCCGTTGCAGTGCCGTCGGCTGCCTTGGGGGGTAGCTTGGCCATGGGGGGTCAGGCGGCGAGCGCCTGGCGAGACGCTCCCGGGCGATACCAGGCTGCTCTCACTGGCGGAGCGACCATCCGTTGACCGAGGCGAGGACGCAGAGTCTCTGCTTGTGGGGCGGCCGTGGATCGCAGTCGCGAGACGGTGGACCTCCTCGCGTGCGATCACCGTCTCGGCCGCGCTTGGAGCTGTGCCGCCAACGCGCATCGGATCTAGCTCGAGGTGGTCCTGAAGTTCCAGTGTCTTCCGCTGTTCAGCGCGCTCGCCACGAGCGCGGATGCGACCAGCTCGATCACCCGGAGCGGATCTTCGACCAAACGTAGCTGCTGCGGTCGGGCTCTTGGTCGGGTCGTAGGACTTCAGCGCCTGCCAAGCGGCGATGCGGGCCTCCTGGCGCAGATCCTCTGGTCCGAGGATCGCGGCGCGTGGGCCGACCGGCTTGTACCGCTGCAGCAGCCAGCTGGTGGAGCTTTCGTAGTTGGCGAGGTCGGTGCCGCTGCCGAGGCGGGTCATCATCCTCGGTCCGGTTGCCCAGTCAGACGAGTCCACGGGTGAGTGGTGCACGGCCGGATCAAAAGGGTTCGAGTGCTTTGGGCTCGGTGCGCTTGCCGAAGTCGGGATCGATGTGGCGAACCGGTTCCGTCATGCGGCCTTCGGCTCCCATGGCTGTCGTTGTGCGGCCGGCCGGACTGCCGTCTTTTCTTCGCGGCCAGTTTCGCGCGCGCTCGACACGCACCGCAAACGCAGCCGTTCTGGTAGCCGTGACAGATCTCGCGGCGGCCGAGCGGACGAAGGTTGCCGTCGACGGCGACAACGCCCAACTCGGCAGAGAGGAGCTTGACTCGCATGTGGCCTCGCCGAGGGTCGCGGGGCGAAGAGGGTCCCTACTGGCAGGTCGTGCAACGCTAACCGTAGGTTCCCGCTGGACTATAGCCATGGATCAGGCGGCGTCTCGGTACTGCTCGAGGATCTTGTTGATGTAGCGCTTGCTGACGTGGTATTTGCGGGCGATCTCCGACGCGGTCAGCCGTGATTCGGCGACCCAGCGCTTCCACTGCGGAAAGCCATACTCGAATCCCTGGGAGCGGGCTGACGTCGCCTCGCGCGCAGGCTTGCCCCCGCCTCCTGAGCACGAACCGTTCCAGGTCGTCCACGTGCCAGCTGCTGCCGCGGAGTGGGCTGCAGAGCGCAGAGCCCGCTCGTCCGACGTACGGGCTCCGGGTTCCCGGTGCCGATCTTCGCGTCGATCAACGCCGCCGAGTAGTTCGCCGATCAACTACGCCGGCGGTTTCACGGTAGACGATCAGGTTGACTGCGCAACATGGCTGCAAGACGTTCGGCGAGGACCTGGCGCAGCTCGCCGATCACGCCGCGCGTCCTGTCGATCACCGTTCAGCAGGCTCACGTTCAGTGCCAGCGCGCGCCGCCGAAGCCGGCGAAGGGATTGGCGTAGTCGCGGTTGGCAACTGCCCGATCACCTCCTACGTACCATACGCAGGCCCCCTCGTCGACCTCGGTGACGCGGAGCTTTCAACCCTCGAAGTAGGATGTTCAGTCGGACCGTGATCGAGGAAGAGTCTCGGCCCGTCTTCTCGGAGCGATTAGTGCCGGTCGGATTGGAGTAGCACCCAGCGCTCCGCTCTGACCGCGCGCGGCCCGCTGACGGCGCTTGCGCATGGCCTCGTCGCCGCGTTCATGTCGAAGACATCAAGTTCTCGTGCGGCGTAGAAACCGAGGCGCGCTCAGCATAGCTGATCGCGGCAGCCACGATTCGCCTCGGTACTCTCGCATCACCACCTCCGGCATCTCTGTACGACGTGCTGATCCTCGATGGAAGGCGTTGAGCACTCCGCCGGACCATGATCGCAGCAGGTCGATGGCGCGGGCGCGGAACCGCTGCTTGATCGGGTGGTGGTTCGCGGCGTCGTCGAACTCATGTGGCCGACCAGCTCCATCGCGGCGCGCTCCAGCAGTTCTTCTTCGTCCTCGATGCCGACGCTCCACTTCGTGCTGATGCCAAGGGCATGCGGGCAAGCTGGATGTCGCCCGGAGAGCAGGATCTACGCTCACGCCGCCGCCGCCGTTCTGCTCAGCCTGGCCGAAGGCGCCGATACATCGCCGGCTCGCGGCTTCCTCGGCCTTGTGCCGACCAGAGGTAGCGGCACCGCGGTGGTGCGAGACGAGGATGTTTCGGTTCACGGTGAGCGACGCAGCGTTTCAGCATCGAGCGCCGCTCGCGGACCATTCACGCTTCACGACGCTTCCTCGAGGCGGAAGTACGTCGGCGACGATCGACACCGTGGAGCGGGTGCGAAGTTCCGCCAGCATCAGGCGCACGACACCGTGGCAGGAGCACCTTCATGCGGCGACCAGCCACCGATCGCCTCGTCCTCACCCAGCAGCTCCAGACGTTCCACATCGAAGACCCAGGCCGCCGTGATGATCCGGTCGCGACGTCGAACTCAACGGCAGGTGCTCCTCACCGGCTCGACCGCGCGCGACCAGCGCAACTGGAAGCGACTTCGACCGCAGCACCTCGATCGTCACGCCGCGCGGCGTGCAGAAGCGCAGCGAGGAAGTCGGCCAACGGAACAGCCGAAGCGCCTGATCCGGTACGACTACCGCCTCGCGGTCGGTGTATTCGACACCGTGCGACCTTCGTTGGCGCCGGAGCCGTCTGGATCCACCGGTTTCCAGCTCTGCGATGACGCGCCCGGTCACCTTTCACGCGAGCATCTCGCGCCTGGTGTCGCTTCGGCCGGTCTGGGATTGGCCTTGCGCCACTCCCTCGTGTTGCCAGCCATGCGCTCGCGCCGCTTGTCGCGAGACGGGTCGAGCCATCGTTCATTTTGTGGTGCTCGCGTTTGTAGGCCTTCCGGCAGTCCTTGCAGGAGCGCGCCCGGTAGCGCTTGCCGGACGCCTTCGCGACACCCGTTAGCGGGAACTCACCGACCGGCTTCTCCTCGCCACATTCCGTGCAGGTGCGAAGCTCGACGGTCATGTCGAGTCCGTTCCCTCGATCGCTTCCAGCGTGTCCAGCGCGCAAGCCGTCAGGCGAACGACGTGGTGGCGGTGCCGGGTGCCCCTCGGCATCAGCTCCGACTCGGCCTGGAGCACCTTCGCGATGCCGAAGATCAGGTCGGCCGCGGCCTCCGACGTACCTGGGGGGGCTCTGGACGTGCTCGCTCACGCTGCAGCCGCCATCGCGTAGAGCTGCTCGAACGTGGTCCCGTCACCCCACGCGTCGAGCGCGCGGTCGACGGTGTCGCGCAGCAGTCGAGGACGAGGATCAGCGGCCGTGCCGTTCCGACCCCTACCGCGCAGCCAGAGACTCACGATGCTGTTGTCGAAGCCGATGCGCCGCGCGAGCTCCCGCTGAGTCCTTGTCTCGGTCAGTCGGCCTTGGAGCCAGAGCGTGAAGGGCGCAATCGGCACCAGCCTTGCGTCTCGCTCCGCTCTCATCGCTTCCGTGCGGGCGGCCACAACGGTCGCCTGCCGCGCGCCGTGAAACTGGCAGAACGTCGAACCGTGGCACGCCGGACGCAGGCACCGCTCGCCGGCACGAGGGCCCGAAGCCACACGCCCCCGGCAACGAGGCCGCACCTCACCGCGTTGATGCTTGAGCCATTTGCGGTAGTCGCCCTCAGCTCGCGGGCCCAGCACCTGCTTGCGTTTGCGTGGCGCAAGGCCGTGCCGATAGCTGGCGATCCGGGTGGCCTCGATCCGGTCCCTCCGAGGCCAGCCGTGGAAGCGAAACGCCGCGTAGAGCGCGCGCCCGAGCGTCTTGGACGTCTTGTAGCTGGTCAGCGGGTGGTAGAGCCGGGCGATCCGTTCAAAGCCCCACTCGTCGTAGTAGTAGCGCCACGCCGCCTCATGCAGCAAGGCGTCGGACGGCGAGAATGACCGCCCTGCTTCTTCCGCCGGCGACGGTTGGCTCGCTCGGGCACCCCGTCGGCAAGGGCTCGCTCCGCGGCGTCGGGTGTGCGGATCCCCTGCTGCTTGAACACCCGCTGCAACGCCTTGGTAGAGGCTGTCTGGTGACGAGTAGGGGTGCTCGAGCTCGGCGGCGAGGACCTGGTCGCGAGCGTAGATGATCGTCGGCACGGCGACGAACGCCTCGAACGCGCAGCGCAGCACCTCGGCGGGCATCCTCGACGGCTTGCCGGAGCCGGGCCCGCGGCGCGGTCGAGTGCGCTTCAACGATGCCTGCCCGTCAGGCTTCGGGCATGGCCGCCAGCCGCCTCCAACCCGAGGACGACGCACGGTCCCCAGCTTCCTCCGGCGGGGCTCGCGAGGGCGATAGGCCGGTCGCTCGCGCCGTTCCGGCAACTCGCCGTGAACGAGCGTGAGACCGGTCGGCGTCTCGCACCAGGGACAGACGCCGTCGACCGGCATGACGTCCTCGCTGCACTTCACACAGAAGACCGTGTCTACCTCGAGGTCACCGTCGAGCTCCGGCCACAGCTCCCAGAGCAGCCCCGGGTCGCCGTAGCTGGTGAGCATCCGGTCGACCGCCGCGAGGGAGATGCGCACCATCGGCACGTAGGAGCCGGTGCCGATCTGCCCGCGGTCTCGCTTGTCGATGGGCTGGACGCCCATCACGAGCCGCCGGAGGTAGCTGTCGTCGATGCCGAGCCGAGCGGCGAAGGCGGTTTTGTCGACGCCGACATGCTCGGCACACCAGGCGCGGAACGGAGCAAGGAGAACCGTGTCGCTCATCCCAGTAGCCCCAGCTGCTCGACGTCGGTCGCCTTGGTCTGGAGAGCCTTGTGCAGGGGGGGGGCCTGGCGGGCGTGGGAATGCGTACCGCAAGCCCAGGCCTGAACCTCACGCTCGGCCAGCTCCTTAGCGCCTTTCACCATCCGGTAGCGCGCAGGAGTGACGAGCACCTTGTGCTCGGCGGGCTCGCCGCACCACCAGCAAGGGTTGATCGACGTCTGGCCGGCCGAGCTCACGCCGCGGCCCTCACCGGCCGGATCGCGGCGCGCAGCTCGACGGCGTCGACGATCAGGCACTCGCCGGAGTCGAGCTCGAGGACGATCTCGCCAGGGCGATCCGTGTCGACGACGAGCGGCTCCGCCTCGATCGAGAAGACGCGGTCCTGCCGCCGTTCGACCATCAGGTAGTGCGTCCGGCCCACGCCGCACCTCCTTCTGGATCGTCGTCGTCCTCCCCCTCCTCGGGGTTATCTTCCTTCGGCTCTACGGCCCCGCTGGCCCGAT